>NZ_SWDB01000057.1 GCF_005116735.1 Thalassotalea mangrovi
CTGAGCTATCCCCACAAATAATTCAGAGAAAACAAGGGAATAAATAGATAAATTCGAAGGAACTTTCATGGTTCTTTGTGATCTGATCAATCGCCAAAAATCACAAACTACAAAAAACACATGAAAGTTACACATATTTTGAAGAAATCTATCTCTCTTGTCACCCCTAAAATGCATGCAAAACGACGCAATGCATTAACCGCCTTGTTAAGAAGTTTGGTCAATGGCTCTGCAGCTACTGTCACCAGCATGGGCCGTGGTTTAGATTCCAGAGCCAAGGAAAAGCACAATATCAAGCGAGCTGACCGCTTATTGTCCAATACTAACTTGCACAGGGAAACTCTCGGAATATACAAAGCCCTTTGTCAATTTACGGTTGGTCAAAACCAGCGTCCCATTATCTTGATTGATTGGTCGGATTTGGATGAGTACAAGCGTCATTTTCTTATTCGAGCGTCGTTAGCATCTCATGGTCGGGGGCTTTGTATATATGAAGAAGTCCATGGATTGAAAACCAAAGAAAAAGCCGCGACACACAAAGCCTTTCTCGCCAATTTGTCCACATTACTTCCTGATGGTTGTAGGCCAATCATTGTCACGGATGCCGGTTTCAAAACGCCCTGGTTTCGAGCGGTGCTTAACCTTGGGTGGGATTTTGTCGGTCGGGCCAGGCTACCGAATTTCTACGAATCCGGTGATGGCGAGTGGCAATGCATTACAAACTTGTACAAACAAGCGACATCGCGCCCTAAGTTACTATCGGGTCATCTGAATCGAAGTAACCCGTTTCCTTGTCAGTTGGTACTTTACAAGGGACGTTCAAAAGGCCGACAAGCGTTGAATCGCTCTGGACAACCACAGCAATCCAAACGAGCTAAAGCCTATACTAAATCGGCTCGTGACCCCTGGCTATTAGCGACATCACTGCCAGTGACTTCTCAACTAGCGTCTCGAATAGTGAAAATCTATCGCATGAGAATGCAAATTGAAGAAGGTTTTCGGGATATGAAAAGTCGTCGATTCGGGCTGGGCTTTGAATACAATAAAACCACCAAAACAGCCCGGTTATCCATACTGATACTGCTGACAACATTAACCCACTGGTTGTTGATGATACTTGGTTCAGTTGCG
>NZ_SWDB01000058.1 GCF_005116735.1 Thalassotalea mangrovi
CGAAAAATGCACCGGCCGCGCATTATTTGTACTGCGAAAATAATTGGTACTGCGGTATCTTCATTTCATATTTTAAAAATGCACCTTTGCTGCTTTTCCTTAATTTTTAGACGGCCCGCAGGTTCGTTTTGCGGTACTATCTTGTGATAAAAAGTTGTTTTGACATGTGATCTGCACAGATTTTATAATGTAATAAGCAAGAATACATTATCAAACGAACAATACTGGTAAAAGAAAACCAAAATGGACGACATTGAAACAGCCAAGAATCTGACGGTAAAAGCACGTACAGCTTATAGCGTCTGGGATGTATGTCGGCTGTTTATTGAAATGATTGCTCCTGATGTAGATATTGATATAGAGAGTAAACGTAAGTCTGATGAGCTACTCTTTCCAGGATATGTCATAAGGCCCATGGAATCTCTCACAACCGGTAGGCCGTATGGTCTTGATTCTAGCGCAGAAGATTCCAGCGTATCTTCTGACTCCAGTGCTGAGGTAATTTTGCCTGCTGCGAAGATGGTTAAGGAAAGGTTTGATTCGATTGGAAATGGTATGCTCTCTTCACAAGAAGCAAGTCAGGCTGCCATAGATTTGATGCTACAGAATAACAAGCTGTTAGACAATAGAAAGCAACTATACAAATCTATTGCTATAATAATAGGAAGATTGCCCGAGAAAGACAAGAAGAGAGCTACCGAAATGCTCATGAGAAAAATGGATTGTACACAGTTATTAGTCCCACCAGCTCCAACGGAAGAAGATGTTATGAAGCTCGTAAGCGTCGTTACCCAATTGCTTACTTTAGTTCCACCAGATCGTCAAGCTGCTTTAATAGGTGATTTATTCATCCCGGAATCTCTAAAGGATATATTCAATAGTTTCAATGAACTGGCGGCAGAGAATCGTTTACAGCAAAAAAAGAGTGAGTTGGAAGGAAGGA
>NZ_SWDB01000059.1 GCF_005116735.1 Thalassotalea mangrovi
ATGGCTAAAGCAAAATTTGAACGTTCCAAACCGCACGTTAACGTAGGTACAATCGGCCACGTTGACCACGGTAAGACAACTCTAACAGCTGCGATTTCAGCAGTTTTAACGAAGACTCACGGTGGTGAAGTTCGTGATTTCGCACAAATCGATAACGCTCCAGAAGAGCGTGAGCGTGGTATCACAATCAATACTTCTCACATCGAGTATGACACAGCGACTCGTCACTACGCACACGTAGACTGTCCAGGTCACGCGGATTATGTTAAAAACATGATCACTGGTGCTGCACAGATGGACGGCGCGATCTTAGTAGTAGCGGCGACCGACGGTCCAATGCCACAAACTCGTGAGCACATCCTTCTTTCTCGTCAGGTAGGTGTACCTTACATCATCGTATTCATGAACAAATGTGACATGGTAGATGACGAAGAGTTACTAGAGCTGGTAGAGATGGAAGTACGTGAACTTCTTTCTGAGTATGAATTCCCAGGTGATGACTTACCAGTAGTTCAAGGTTCAGCACTAGGTGCATTGAACGGCGAAGCTCAGTGGGAAGAGAAAATTCTAGAGCTAGCGAATCACTTAGACACTTACATCCCAGAGCCAGAGCGTGCGATTGACGGTGACTTCATTCTTCCAATCGAAGATGTATTCTCAATCCAGGGTCGTGGTACGGTAGTAACGGGTCGTGTAGAGCGCGGTATCATCCGTGTAGGTGATGACGTAGAAATCGTAGGTATCAAAGACACGACGACTACTACCTGTACTGGTGTAGAGATGTTCCGTAAGCTTCTTGACGAAGGTCGTGCTGGTGAGAACTGTGGTGTTCTTCTTCGTGGTACTAAGCGTGATGAAGTACAACGTGGTCAGGTACTTGCGAAGCCAGGTTCAATCACTCCTCACACTAAGTTCGAGTCAGAAGTATACGTACTGACCAAAGATGAAGGTGGTCGTCACACGCCATTCTTCAAAGGCTACCGTCCACAGTTCTACTTCCGTACGACTGACATCACTGGTGCAGTAGAGTTACCAGAAGGTGTAGAAATGGTAATGCCAGGCGACAACCT
>NZ_SWDB01000061.1 GCF_005116735.1 Thalassotalea mangrovi
GTCGATCGAATCATAAATCACCCAGAATTATCACAGTTTATATCGGTTGCATTTATTAGTCAGTTAAAGGCCACCATCGGAGAGGGTTTAGATATTAATGTAAAAGGCACGCTAAACCGCAGGGGAAAGGGTATCAGAAGGCCTAAAGGCGTATTTTTTAGATACATGGAATCTCCATTTGTCAATACAAAGGTCACTGCATTCTTCTCTTATCTTCGAGATTATAATAAAATTGCCTCAGAATATCACAATAATACTAAATTCATTCTCACGTTTTCATGTCAAGCATATTGGGCATCTGGCCCAAACTTCTCCGCCTTGAAGAATGTTATTAGGTGCTCCATAATTCATGAATACATTTCTAAGTTTGTGGAAAGAGAACAGGATAAAGGTCATATAGGAGATCAGGAGCTACCGCCTGAAGAGGACCCTTCTCGTGAACTAAACAATGTACAACATGAAGTCAATAGTTTAACGGAACAAGATGCGGAGGCGGATGAAGGATTGTGGGGTGAAATAGATTCATTATGTGAAAAATGGCAGTCTGAAGCGGAAGATCAAACTGAGGCGGAGATAATAGCCGACAGGATAATTGGAAATAGCCAGAGGATGGCGAACCTCAAAATTCGTCGTACAAAGTTCAAAAGTGTCTTGTATCATATACTAAAGGAACTAATTCAATCTCAGGGAACCGTAAAGGTTTATCGCGGTAGTAGTTTTTCACACGATTCGATAAAGATAAGCTTACATTATGAAGAGCAGCATATTACAGCCGTATGGGTCTACTTGACAGTAAAATTTGAAGAGCATTGGAAGCCTGTTGATGTAGAGGTCGAGTTTAGATGCAAGTTCAAGGAGCGAAAGGTGGATGGGTAGGTTATATAGGGATATAGCACAGAG
>NZ_SWDB01000062.1 GCF_005116735.1 Thalassotalea mangrovi
TTTAATAATTGGTATTCCTGTTTATTGCTTGAAGAATTGCCGGTCCTATTTACTCGTTTTAGGACTGGTTCAGAATTCCTCAAAAATTCATCCAAATATACAAGTGGATCGATCCTACCCCTTGCGCTAAAGAAGTATATGTGCCTACTAACGCTTGTCTTTGTCTCTGTCACTAAACACTGGATTATTACTCCCAGATACTTATTTTGGACTAATTTAAATGATTTCGGATCAACGTTCTTAATATCGCTGAATCTTCCACAATTGATGAAAGTAGCTAGGAAGAGGAATTGGTATAAAGTTTTTGTTTTTGTAAATCTCGAAGTATACTCAAACGAATTTAGTATTTTCTCAGTGATCTCCCAGATGCTTTCACCCTCACTTAGAAGTGCTTTAAGCATTTTTTTACTGTGGCTATTTCCCTTATCTGCTTCTTCCGATGATTCGAACTGTAATTGCAAACTACTTACAATATCAGTGATATCAGATTGATGTTTTTGTCCATAGTAAGGAATAATTGTAAATTCCCAAGCAGGAATCAATTTCTTTAATGAGGCTTCCAGAATTGTTGCTTTTTGCGTCTTGTATTTAAACTGGAGTGATTTATTGACAATATCGAAACTCAGCGAATTGCTTATGATAGTATTATAGCTCATGAATGTGGCTCTCTTGATTGCTGTTCCGTTATGTGTAATCATCCAACATAAATAGGTTAGTTCAGCAGCACATAATGCTATTTTCTCACCTGAAGGTCTTTCAAACCTTTCCA
>NZ_SWDB01000063.1 GCF_005116735.1 Thalassotalea mangrovi
ATAACCAAGGGCCCAAGAATCATGCAATTCGGACGTGTAACGAGGGAGATATTGGCAAAACGGTCCGTCGGGGGACGACGCTACGTCCCCTTCGTTTTCCAACCTACCATTGTCTGATTTGGTCCGTTCAAAGACCGTTGGGAATATTTTTAGGTTGGTTACGTGGGAGCATGATCAGAATTGAAATCCGTGTCGGTCGATTTTTGGGCGAATGGTTCGCAAAGGCCATTTTAGCTAACATTAAGTGACTTGGGGAGCCGAAATCTCGATTTTGGCACGGAAACGGTTCAACGAGGGAATTTCACCACATGTTCCCCATCATGAAAGACGTTACAAGTCGGAATGCCTTTATTCTTTCGCCTATGGAACCCAT
>NZ_SWDB01000064.1 GCF_005116735.1 Thalassotalea mangrovi
CAAGGCCATTTTAGCTACATTAAGTGCCTTGGGGAGCCGAAATCTCGATTTTGGCACGGAAGCGGTTCGGCGAGAGAATTTCACCACATGTTCCCCATCATGAAAGACGTTACAAGTCGGAATGCCTTTATTCTTTCGCCTATGGAACCCATATGTCATGGGAAACGTACAGTGACGTTCCAACCACGCTCCGACCGCATCTCGGTTCGGGCCGGGAGGGCGAGATAGCTCGGTGCGTGGATTACCGGTCAACCTGCCCGATAATTTTTCAACGAACTGAAAATGTGATTTGGACCGGTCAACATTGTTTTGGGTCTCTGATTTAGCTTTCCAACGGTACGCGAATCGTCCCAATTCGTCGAGTAACGAAGGAGATACGGCCAAAACAGTGGGGATCTGCATTTTTCGTCAAGGGCTAT
>NZ_SWDB01000008.1 GCF_005116735.1 Thalassotalea mangrovi
ACTGCACACATTCGGCAACTTCGTGGTTAAAAAAACCAAACGTAAATTATAGTCGCTATAACTTAGGTTTGGTCTCTTTCGATGACTGTGTCATTTCGCATTTAATCCAGGCGTTTGGTGATGACGTTTATTTCTCAATAAACGAATCGACAAACAACGCCGAGTAAATCGAAATTTGGTAGGTCTGAGTAGACTTGAACTACCGACCTCACCCTTATCAGGGGTGCGCTCTAACCAGCTGAGCTACAGACCTACTGTGTACTGTAAGTCAAATGGTGGAGCTAAGCAGGATCGAACTGCTGACCTCCTGCGTGCAAGGCAGGCGCTCTCCCAGCTGAGCTATAGCCCCATAATTCTGACGTACAGGGTCATCGTCTTTATTCGTTATCAAAGCAATTTGTGTAGACACGCAAGAAAAGCGTTTTACTTAAGGTAAGGAGGTGATCCAACCCCAGGTTCCCCTAGGGTTACCTTGTTACGACTTCACCCCAGTCATGAATCACAAAGTGGTAATCGTCCTCCCGAAGGTTAGACTAACTACTTCTTTTGCAACCCACTCCCATGGTGTGACGGGCGGTGTGTACAAGGCCCGGGAACGTATTCACCGCGGCATTCTGATCCACGATTACTAGCGATTCCGACTTCATGGAGTCGAGTTGCAGACTCCAATCCGGACTACGACAAGCTTTATGGGATTCGCTCCACCTCGCGGTCTCGCTGCCCTTTGTACTTGCCATTGTAGCACGTGTGTAGCCCATCCCGTAAGGGCCATGATGACTTGACGTCGTCCCCACCTTCCTCCGGTTTATCACCGGCAGTCTCCTTAAAGTTCCCGACATTACTCGCTGGCAAATAAGGATAGGGGTTGCGCTCGTTGCGGGACTTAACCCAACATTTCACAACACGAGCTGACGACAGCCATGCAGCACCTGTCACAGAGTTCCCGAAGGCACCAATCTATCTCTAGAAAGTTCTCTGGATGTCAAGGGATGGTAAGGTTCTTCGCGTTGCATCGAATTAAACCACATGCTCCACCGCTTGTGCGGGCCCCCGTCAATTCATTTGAGTTTTAACCTTGCGGCCGTACTCCCCAGGCGGTCAACTTAGTGCGTTAGCTGCGCTACCCACGAATCAAGTTCACAGACAGCTAGTTGACATCGTTTACGGCGTGGACTACCAGGGTATCTAATCCTGTTTGCTCCCCACGCTTTCGTGCCTCAGCGTCAGTTTTTGTCCAGGTGGCCGCCTTCGCCACTGATGTTCCTTCCAATCTCTACGCATTTCACCGCTACACTGGAAATTCCACCACCCTCTACAAAACTCTAGTCATACAGTTCGAAATGCAGTTCCCAGGTTAAGCCCGGGGCTTTCACATCTCGCTTATATAACCGCCTACGCACGCTTTACGCCCAGTAATTCCGATTAACGCTCGCACCCTCCGTATTACCGCGGCTGCTGGCACGGAGTTAGCCGGTGCTTCTTCTGCGAGTAACGTCACAGATGCACGGTATTAACGTACACCCTTTCCTCCTCGCTGAAAGTGCTTTACAACCCGAAGGCCTTCTTCACACACGCGGCATGGCTGCATCAGGGTTTCCCCCATTGTGCAATATTCCCCACTGCTGCCTCCCGTAGGAGTCTGGGCCGTGTCTCAGTCCCAGTGTGGCTGATCATCCTCTCAAACCAGCTAGAGATCGTCGCCTTGGTAGGCCATTACCCCACCAACTAGCTAATCTCACTTGGGCTAATCTAAAGGCGAAAGGTCCGAAGATCCCCTCCTTTGGTCCGTAGACATTATGCGGTATTAGCAGTCGTTTCCAACTGTTGTCCCCCACCTCAAGGCATATTCCCAAGCATTACTCACCCGTCCGCCGCTCGACGCCAGAAGAACAAGTTCTTCTTCGTTTCCGCTCGACTTGCATGTGTTAAGCCTGCCGCCAGCGTTCAATCTGAGCCATGATCAAACTCTTCAATTAAAAAGTTGTTTACCCTTGCGGGTCATGCTCAATGAATCACTTGTTACCCAAAAGGTAACTGACATATAAACGTATATTAAATAAATTAATAAAGACTCATGTGTCACAAATCATTAAGACTTTTATATTGC
>NZ_SWDB01000009.1 GCF_005116735.1 Thalassotalea mangrovi
TCTTACGAGCTATATGGTAAAACTGTCTTAACTTGAGTGCCCACACAAATTGCTTGATAACTACTTGTTAAAGAACAACTTCTTTCGAAGTTAACCAGACATCACACTCGTGTCTGGCGTTTGCTCTGTCGTTCAGAGCGGATGCGCATTCTACGTCATCCAGTTTTGATGTCAACCGCTTTTTGAAAATTATTTTCGAAAAGTTTCTGGCTTCAAAACCCTTCCTGGTTAGTCGTTGACTTGTCCCGTGGAAGTGGATGCGCATTTTAGGGATTTTCCTGGCGCCGTCAACACCTGTTGCAAGAAAAAATGCAAAAAAACGATCGTTCGCTCAAAAACAGAACAAAGCGAATAAAAAGCGCACAATAATTAGCAAATATCCCGTAAAACCGAGGGTAGATTAGGAGAAGCATGTTATCTAACCCGAGTAATTAATATCAAACAAACTGTAATTAAATTAACTTATCTACGGTCAAAAGAAGTCATCCGGGTAATAATTCCAATTACAATGACAATTAATGAATATAAAAAGGAAACCATTTTGAAATTAGTTAACGCAATTATCGCAAGTCTAATGCTTATTGTGAGCGCCTCAAGCTTCAGTAAGCCGATTGCAGAATCCGCTGAATTAGTCGCGCCATTATTGGTTGGCCAGGAAGTTCCTGAAGTAACAACTACGACATTGGAAGGTAAACAGGTTTCATTAAAATCTGTACTTGCTGGCAAACCTACGGTTCTATTCTTCTATCGCGGTGGTTGGTGTCCATTCTGCAATGTGCAAATGGGACAGTTACAGGCCATTGAAAAAGATCTGGTTGATTTAGGCTATCAATTAATCGGTGTTTCTACTGACTCGCCAGCCGACCTGCAAAAAAGTATCACCAAGGAAGCACTCAGCTATCAGCTTCTGTCAGATTTTGATTCAAAAATGAGCCAGGCATTTGGCTTAGCGTTTTTTACTTCACAAAAGGTAACGGATCGCTATCTGGATAAACTGGACTTACAAAATCCATTGCAAAAAAATGCAGCAGGAGAAGAACGATTAGTGCTACCCGCTCCAGCGGTATACGTTATTGATGATGAAGGTCTCATTCACTTTCAATATGTGAACCCTAACTTCCGCGTGAGATTAGAGCCGCAGTTATTACTAATGGCTGCCAAGCTAGCCAAGTAATATACGCGTTATTAATAAGCCAAAACTTGTTACCACCAGATAAAAGAAAAGGGCAGGTTTATAAACCTGCCCTTTTTATTTACAAAACAGATGTTATTGCAACAGGTTCGCTGGTGAATATTGATCGGTCAGTACCCGATAAGACGATTCCTGATACTCCTGGCGTTCAATTAATGAAGCGGTGTATTTCAAATCAATATCCAATTGCTGCAACGGCTCCTGCCAGTCTTTCACCCGATTTAATATCGTCCCCTCATCAGGAAGATGTTTACCGGCCAGAATAATACGATTACCTGAGTTGTTTCCCTTAGCTACCGAGTAAAAGTCACCGAATACGTCATGGTAGGTAGCCGTCTCATGGTGATACAACAAGGAACTGGAAAAGGTATTAGCGACAACCACACCATTATCCGTTAATAAAGATTTGGTCTCCTGCAGAAATTCGCGAGTCAATAAATGTTCGGGAATGTATTCACCATTAAAAGCATCAAGAATAATCAAATCGTATTGTTGCTTTTTCATCGCAGCGCGCTTAATGAAAATCCGGCCATCCTGGTTGAAGGTACGAATGTTCTCTGATTCTTTAAAGTCAAAGTACTCACGTGCAACATCGACGACGGCAGGATCTATTTCTATGTTGTCTACCTGAATATCAGGAAATAACATTTGCAGGCTATTCGATAAGGTTCCACCACCCAGACCAATGATCAATACTTTTTCAGGGTTAGGCGTCACCAGCAAGCCAGTAAAGACAAATTTAGTGTAATCGAATACCAGACGATTAGGATCCTGCTTATCAATGCAAGACTGGCTGGAAACTCTGCGCTTTACCGAAAACTTTAAGCAGCGGATATTCTTCTTATCCTCGACAAATATATTTCGATAAAGTGAGCGCTGCTCTTTGATCACCTTGGCAACACCGACGGTAGGCATTAGCAACAACAGGCTTGTTAGTGCTGTGAATACCCATTTCGAATGATTACGATTAACGCTATCCATGAACCATTACCTCTGGTGACTTACGCAAGAAGAATTGTTGATACCCCCAGGCAATGGCACCTAACACCACCAGCAGCCCGCATAGGGAGAAGAGTATCTGATTCACCTCAAACCATAACACCAGGTAAAATGAAGTTAACAGTGTTCCCAGCGCACTGCCCATGGTTGATACGAAATATAATAAACCGGCGATTTGGCCACTTTTATCCTGGTGCGTCACCAACAGGCGAATCGAATAGGGCGATATCATGCCTAGTATAATGGTCGGGATAAGAAATAAAATGGTCGAGGCAACCAGGGAACCGTAGCGGCTGTCCTCTATATTGATAAAAACCCAGTCGAGAATATCAGTGGTAAAATATATCAAGGGTAATAATGTCGCCCCAGCCAGGACAAAGATAATACCAAAGCGCTTTAACGATGGATTGTGCAGGGACAATCGCCCACCAAGCAAATAGCCAATGGATAACGCCAACATAAATACGGTAATGATACTACCCCAGACATGAACACTGGATCCAAAGTAAGGGGCGAGGATTCTGCCGCCCAGCAACTGAATGCCCATAATCGAAAAGCCGCCGGAGAAGGCGAGAAGAAAAATTAAAGGATTTTGCACGGTACAACCTGACAACAAGCAATTAACTTGAGGTTAACTTAACAGTGATAGGCAGGTTCAGGCAATAGTTATTTAACGGACGACTCGCGGCTGATGAGCTGTACTGGCATTAAAATGGTTTTCGGTTTGGAACCGGCAATCATCGCCAACAGGTTGTCTACCAGCAACTGTCCCGCCAACAAGGTATCTTGCTTCACAGTTGTTAATGCGGGTTTTGAGACGCGCGCCATGGGAATATCGTCATAACCGACTACAGCAACATCGCCAGGGACCTGCAGTCCGGCTTCCTGCAGTGCTCGCATGGCACCGATAGCAATCAGATCACTGGCACCAAATAAACCATCAAACGCCACTCCGCGTTTTAGTAGTTCTTTGGTTGCCTGGTAACCGGCCTGTTCTGTCGAAATGGCGTTGATTTGTAAATTTGAATCAATCGTCAAAGCTGCCGCTTCAAGCGCTTCCTTGTGGCCCTGGTAACGACCGAGAAATTCCGGTGCTGCCGCCGAAATCGTGCCGATAAAAGCCATGGTTTTACAACCCTGACTGATTAAATGTTCGGTCAGCTGCTTGCCGCCAGAAACATTGTCACCACCAATACTGGTCACCGGCATATCCGAAACTTCGGCACCAAAACGCACAAAATGGGTGCCTTGCTGATGCAGCTGCACCAGTTTTTCCCGATAATCCGTGTAATCACCATAGCCGAGCAGAATAATACCATCGGCTTTGTTGCTATCGGCATATTCTGCGTGCCAGTCGTTATCCATTTCCTGGAACGATACCAATAAATCATAACCCGCATTTGAACAGGCGCGAGTAATTGAACCTAGCATGGATAAAAAGAATGGATTGATTTGTGACTCGTCAACGTCAGTGTCTTCAAATAACAATAGGGCGAGGGTATTACTTTGCTGGGAACGCAGATTACGAGCGTTTTTATCGACTTTGTAATTTAACTCTTTGGCAATCGCCTGAATTTTTCGACGCGTCTCCTCATTCACGAGGGGACTATTACGCAGTGCCCTTGAAACCGTGGATTGTGAGACACCGGCTCGATAGGCGATATCAAAAGAAGTTGCTTTCACATTAAACCGTCTGGATATAACTCAATGAGAAAATGTTAACCCAACTTCAGAGGCTTGTATAGGATATAAATAAGCGGTGCGCAGGGTGTGCCCCTAAGAATCACTAATAGCTAGCGAAAAGCATTAGCTAAATAGAGCATCCTGCGCACTGACTGGGATGGTTGATGGGAATAATATCCCAACAACCGTTAGGCTTCTTCGTTGTCTTTTACAAAGCCAACAGAAATCGCCGCTAACAACATTGACACGCCGGCAAGCATGATGATGTAGATAGCCTGATTGTCAAACACCGCACTTAAGATCCAACCGGAGAAAATACCGGACACAATTTGCGGTGCGGCAATGGTGAAATTAAATATTCCCATATAGACGCCTGTTTTGCTCACCGGGAGTGAACCGGCAAGAATAGCGTACGGCATTGCCAGAATTGCAGCCCAGGAAATGCCGATGCCAACCATAGGTAACAATAAATACACCGCCGCCTGAGGGACTTCGACCTGAGTGATCAGCAGGTTAACCTCTACCGCATTTGAAGGTTCAAATAACATAAAGGCAAAGTACCCCAAGGCACCGGCCAACAGCGACAATGAGTAGACCAGTTTACGACCGAATTTATCCGCTAATCTCGATAGAAATACCGAGAACACCGCAGCAAACAGAGAATATGCGGCAAATATAATACCGACCCAGTCGCCCGCTGCGCCTTTGGCATCCAAAATGGCCTGCGGCACTGCACCGACCTGAGCCAGATAATCCGGATCAAACCATTTGGCTTCTACGCCCCAGATATGTTGAGTAATCGCCGGCATTGAATAGACCCACATAATAAACAATGCAAACCAGGAGAAAAACTGCACCACAGCCAGTTGACGCATGGTTTGCGGCATGGTTTTCATCAATCCAAAAAAATTACGCAGGCTTTGACCAATGCTGGTTTTTTGCTGATGTTCAGCGGCAATTGCAGCAGCATCTTCACCACGATAGGCATAGTGCTCTTCCGGTGGATATTCCTTGGTGCGAATAAAAGTCCACAGTACTGAGCCTAGTAATACGGTGGCGCCGATATAAAATGCCCAGGTTACTGACGGAGCTACCTCACCGGCCTTGGCGGTATTTTCAAGGCCAATCACATTAGTCAATACGAATGGTAGGATCGAGCCAACTACCGCGCCGATATTAATCAGCAGGGATTGCACTGAATAACCGATATTACGTTGTGACGCTGGTACCATATCGGAAACCAGCGAACGAAATGGCTGGAAGCTGACATTAAATGACGCATCCATAAATGCAAGAATCATCGCACCGAATAGCATTGGCGCCATAATTGCCACAAACAATGGCGCATTTGGCATCAGAATCATCCCTAAAGCAGCCAATACCGCGCCGGCAAGAATATAGGGCTTACGACGACCAAAGCGGCTCCAGGTTCTATCAGATGCAGATCCCACTATAGGTTGCACAATTAAGCCCATGATCGGCGCTACCAGCCAGAACAGAGACAGTGAATGCAGGTCAGCTCCCAAATCGGAGAGAATGCGACTGACATTGGCATTTTGTAGCGCAAATCCGAATTGCACCCCTAAAAATCCGAAACTCACATTCCAGATTTGCCAAAACGATAATTGTGGCTTTTGTTTCATTGTCATACTTCTATTTTTGGCGCAGGCGCCATCCCCAAATTTTAAAACCCGTTGTCGTTATTTATTTTGTAGCCTGCAATCGAATTGCAAAGCCACCACTATTCGCCATCGTCAGTTTCAAAGTATCTTTAGCCGTTACCATTTTTTCTTCGATGGTAATCTCTGCCGGATTATCAACCCAGTTGGTCTGCTCTGAATCGCGATAAATCTGTGCCCGATATGTTACCCCTGGTTTCAGGAAGGACATATCAACACTCACATCCCTGGCATCTTCATCGGTCAGACCACCAACAAACCAGTCCTGACTGTCTCTTTGCTGACGGGCAAAGATAACATAATCGCCAACTTCACCGGCCAGAGCAACACTCTTTTCCCAATCCGTCGGCACATCGCGGATAAACTGGAACGCCGGCAGGTTCGCTTCATAATTGCGAGGTAAGTCAGCAGCCATTTGAATCGGGCTGTATAACACTACGTATAGCGCTAACTGTTTCGCCAAGGTGGTTTGTGGACGGTTAGTATCTGCCCCGAGGCCATTAAAGGTCATATCGAAAATTCCCGGGGTAAAATCCATTGGCCCTGCCAACATCCGGGTATAAGGCAAAATTGCAGTGTGCTCTGGTGGATTTGGCGGATTGCCCCAGGCATTGAATTCCTGTCCTCGAGCCCCTTCCCTGGAAATCCAGTTTGGATAGGTACGACGTAAACCCGTGTCTTTCACCGGCTCATGGGTGTTAATTGAGATTTTATGTTTAGCGGCCAATTCAATGTTGTACAGATATTCATTGACCATAAACTGGCCATCATGCCACTCTTTGCGGGCAACACCATTTTCATCAATACGTTTGATATTACCACCATCGGCAACGTATCCGGTTTTTACCTGGGCAACGCCGTGTTGTTGATATAGCGCAAACGCATCTTTCATTTGATTACGATAATTGGTCACATTACCGGACGTTTCGTGATGACCAATTAAACGTACGCCTTTATCTTTGCCATATTCATAGATAGCGTCGATATCAAAATCCGGATAACTTTCGGTAAAGCTAAACACATCACCATTAAAGAACCAGTTGCCGTCCCAGCCAATGTTCCAGCCTTCAACGAGTACACCGTCAAAACCATATTTGCTGGCAAAATCCATATAACGTTTTACTTCACTAGTGGTTGCGCCATGCTTGTCACCGCTACCCCAGGTATTTTCATTGATATGCATTCCCCACCAGATACCGACGTATTTGCCCGGTTCTACCCAGGTCACATCACCGAGTTTATTGGGTTCATTTAAATTCAGGGTCAGGTGTGAATTAAGCAAGCCCGTCGCATCGTCACTGATTTGCACGGTACGCCAGGGCGTATTGAACGCTCCCTGCTTTTTCACCAGAACACCGTCAGACCAAGGCGCCAGGTCCGCTTTCAAATAACCATGGCGCCGTTGATCCAGGCTCATTGCGGCATAATCAACAAGCGCCGCCTCATGAATGCTGACATGAACACCATTGGTTAATTTCATCGTAAATGGCGTATGAGCGCGATCAACTTCGCGTAACGCGGTGGTGTTATAGACATATTCATAACGATTCCAGCCACGAGTTGGGATCCACCAGGTGGTGGCATCGGCATTTTTTTCCATCACGAATTCGGTTAACTCATTGGTAATGTTTACCTGATCCAATCCCGCTTGTTGTGGCACTTCATATCGGAAACCAACACCATCGTTAAACACCCTGATGCGTAAACCATAGGTATTTACCTTATCGCGATCGGCCGAGAAAACGACCTTTAATTCATTGTGATGATCGACAATTTCTTTGCTTTCACCCCAAGGTTGCTGCCAGGTTTCATTTACCTGATTCCGCGTCGTAGATTTAATCTCAAACCCGGTTTCAAAATATTCACTATCGCGAAAGACCAGGCCCAGCTGCGACGGCTCAATGATCTCCTTGTCGTCAAAGTCGATTCGATATTTCGGGGTTTTATCATCATCACTAACGGTAAAAGTGATTCGTCCATCCGGAGAGGAAACTTTTACTTCTTTGGCCAACGCCGTTGCACTTAACGCGCCAAGCATTGCTATCAGGCAACAAATGCTGTTATTCACTCGCGTAAACTTATTCATGAATTTTCCTTTTACTGTTGAATTGGCGTTATCGTACGAAAACCGCAACGGTTAACTTGCCTATATCGAAGCCGGTTTTAGTTACCCGGCTTGCCTTTATCAGTGCATCATCACTTTGCTGTTGAACAGGATGAAGTTGCCAGCCTGCCAAATCCGCATATGCAAAGTTAACGGCCTCAGCCTGGTTATTAAAGATCACCAGTATATCGTTAACCTTGGCATCAAGATCCGTACCCGCATCAATACTGTCGCTGAGCTTCATCGCGATAATTCCTGGCTGTTGGTCGGCCCCGGCATTCTCAAACGAGACTCGCTGATGGATATCTTCGGCATTGGTTAAGCGGAACAGGGGAGACGACATGCGAATCGACAAATATTCGATGAAACGTTGTTTACTCCAGCGAATGTGCTTCTCTTTAACCAGATCTCGCCCTTCGTTGCGACTCAGGAGATCACCTATCAACGACCAGTTTTGCTGATCTTTTTCTGCCGGTGGTAAGCCTACGTTGTAATTATTAGTCTGCATGGAAAAATCGACTTGATTAAACCAGTCGCCATAATCATAACTGTCCCGCAAAAAGGCTTTTGAGCGCAATAGTTCGGAGCCCATATGAATAAACGGGATGCCCTGCGCCATCAGCGGATAGGCAAGGGAAAGGATCTGAGTCCGGACTCTGTCCTCAGTGCTCATGTCATAGGGCAGGCGATATTGATTGTTGTCCCATAAGGTTTGATTATCGTGTTTAGAGACGTAATTAATCGTATCTGCCGGGTCAAGGGCGTAACCGGTTGGTTGATCGCCATATAAAATATCCTTACCCTGCACCTGTTTTCCCGCTGAATTTGTCAGCGGGAAGGTCGCCAGATTAGCGGCCAAGCCAACACGAATCTGATCCATGGCATTGTTAAATTGATCATGACTGTCGGTTGTCAGTTCATTGCCATAGGTACCCAGGCCATTACCGATACCCTGGGCTTTGCGAATATCATCGCCGGAGGCATTGAACGCTCCACCGCGCACCGCATCGCGCAAGCGATCGCTGAAGGTACCGATTTCGGTACCGGCAAGCTCAAGCTGGCTGGCCTGGACAAAGCGTTGATTGTTGGCGACCTCACCAAAGTTCCAGCCTTCGCCATAAAAATAGGTATCCGGATCCACTACCTGGACCGCTTCTCTTGCTTCAAGCATTAAATCTTTTGGCTGATGACCCATCAGGTCAAAACGAAAACCATCAATTTTATAATCGCGCGACCACACCACTAAAGAATCAACCATTAATTTTGCCATCATCGCCCGCTCGGTCGCGGTATTGTCACAACAGGTAGATTGCTCGATGGCTCCACTTATCGGATTTAGCCGTTGATAATAATTAGGGACGATTTTATCCAGTACCGAGGTGGTTTCTAACCCGGCTTTATGGGTATGGTTATACACCACATCCATAATCACTCGAAAGCCTAATTGATGCAGGCTCTGTACCATTTCGCGAAATTCGATGATACGGGTAACACCCATCGGATCGGTAGCGTAACTGCCTTCCGGTACGGTGTAATGGAACGGATCGTAACCCCAGTTATAATCGTCAATATCACGCCATTCACTTACCGCCTGCTGAGCATTTGCACTTCTTGGGTCAAATGACTGAAGTACTGATAATAAGGTCTCCTGCGATCTTTCCTGCCCTAGCTTGGCTTCACCAGTACACCAGCTGTGCTCTGGTTTTAACTGACACAGCTTGGCAACCGTATCAGCCAAAGAAACGCGCAAATCCGGATCTTCATTAACGGTACCAATATCAAATGCGGGCAATAAATGGATATTATTCAAGCCGGCTTTTTGTAGCTCCTTAAAGTGGCGGATGCCATCACTATTTTTCTCAGTAAAGGCTTTGTATTTGCCCGAGAACGCCGGGTTACTGAGATTTTTCTCATGGGCTGAAAAATCGCCGATATGGGTTTCATAAAAAACATTGTCTTCAATATTTTCTACTTCTGGTACCAGATGCTCAGACCACCCCTCAGGCATGGTTTTTGCCGCATTTAAATCGATGATTTGCGAATAGACACTGTTGGTCGACAACGACAGGGAATAAGGGTCAGTTGTGGTGATCTCGACTATTTTCCCGGCTTCGGGATGGTAAGTACTTAACGTGTACTGATAATAGGTTTCGTGATATTCCCCAGGCAGGCGTGCCGACCAGATGCCGCTATTTTTATCTTCGACCATTTGCAGCTGCTGTGCCTGAGCCGAACTATCTGCCTGTTGGTATAGATTTACCGCGACTGATTTTGCCGTCGGTGCCCACAATGAAAACTGCACATAAGGTTTGCCATGTTCGATGCCATGAGTGGCACCAAACTGCTGATATTCATCGGCATCATTTACAGCACGGGTATACAACTCATCCAGCAAAAATCCAAATTGAACAGCGGTTGAGAACGCCACTTGCTGTTGTTCGTCGAAACTGACCAGATACACGGGTCCTTTAACGAACTCTTTAATCTCAGCGTTGGTCAGGTCAACCCGGTATGACAGTAACGTGTCGAAACTGGCTAAATGAGGAAAATTGTCGAGAAGATCATCGTCAACCTGGCGCTTACTTAGTTTTACAAGATTATCTAAATTACCGGTGCCAGAACTGGTAGCAAGATATATGTCCGTTTCGATTGCTAGTGATGTTTCGGCAACTAACAACAAATTTTCTGACGTTAACCAGTGCGCCTGTGCGGTTTGAGTTTGGGTAATAAGCTGTTGGCTATCCAACTGCGGCAAAGAAGAATCAGGTTCAGCCAGGCAACCGCTAAGCAGCGACAGAGTAACAGTGAAAGCAGGGATAGAAACTGACTTAGATTTCCCAAAAAACCTGCGGGTAGGGGCAATATTCATATAATGATCCAGACCATTGCCAGCACCAATCCAGAGCTGACAAAATAGTGTTTAAAACCAAGGTAATGCGCCTTGGAAGATTTCCAAAGTAGGATGCTCTAAGCATCGAAAATTAGCAAATGCATACGTATTCAAAATCAATAGGTGAATTAATTTCATGCCACAAACTGGATATAACCAACTGTTTTTATTAAACATTAATAGTCCCTTGTTAAGTTTATGTAAAACTTGTAAGCACATCGGGCACTCGTTATGAATACGTATGCAAAAAATTCTTTTATGTGACTTCTGCCATTAACATAGTCAGAATCCGCAAAAAGTGGGTGATTTTTAAACAAAAAACACATATAAATAGTCAGGACGATTATTAAAATAATGATGCAAGGATGTATACGGGGAGAAACAATATGTTAAATTTTAAGCCGAACAAGGTGGCGTTGGCGCTGGTTTCTACTGGCCTGATGACCATGAGTTCAGTGTCCTTTGCTGCTGAAGAAGCAGTGTCTGAACAAGAAGTCGAAGTCATTGAAGTTACGGGTATCCGTGGCAGTCTTCAAAAAGCACAAGCGATTAAAATGAGCACCAACTCAATTGTTGAAGTGCTGTCTGCAGAAGATATCGGTAAATTACCTGATACCTCTGTTGCTGAATCTCTATCTCGTTTGCCAGGTCTTGCTGGTGAGCGTCGTAACGGTCGTACCAGTGGCTTATCTGTTCGTGGTTTTAACGAAAACTACGTAGGTACTTCACTAAACGGTCGTGAATTATTGGGTATGGGTGACAACCGCGGCGTTGAATTTGACTTATACCCAACCGAAATCGTATCCAATATCGTAGTTTACAAAACACCGGAAGCAGGCCTGGTATCCCAGGGTATCGGTGGTACTATCGATTTACAAACCGTTAGCCCGCTGAATGCAGATTCTACCTTCACCATTAACGCCGACTTCGAGCAAAACGGTGAAGATGCAGCGAACCCTGATTATGACAACACCGGTCATCGTTTATCATTTAACTGGGTTGATCAATTCGCCAATGACTCTCTGGGTGTTGCATTAACAGTAGCTACCCAGGAAACTCCTCGTCAGGAAGAGCAATTCCGTGCATGGGGTTATGCGGATTCCGATGATGGCAAAATTTTAGGTGGTCACGACTCTTTTGTTCGTTCTGCAATGCTAGAACGTGATTCGATTGCCGGTATCGTTGAATGGGCACCAACTGACAATTTGAAACTTCAGTTAGACGCTCTTTACATCGACTTTAACGAAAATGACGTACGTCGTGGTCTGGAAGAAGGTGGCCCAGTCTGGGGTGGCGTTAATTACACCGTAAACGAAGTGGAAGACGGTCTGGTGACTTCAGGTTACTGGGATGGATTTTACTCAGTTATTCGTAACGATGCCCGTAGTCAGGAAGCCGAGTTAACCACGTTCGGTCTTAACATTGAATACGCATTAACCGATAACTGGACGTTAGAAGCTGACATTTCTACTGGTGATGTTGAGAAATCCCTGTTTGATGTGGAAAGCTACTCTGGCGTTGGCCGTGCAATACTTGAAGGCGAAGATAACCGTCCTGCAGCTGCACGCTCTTGGGAAATGACCTCTACTGGTGTTATGTATTCTGCACACCCAACTCTGCCACTGATCGATTACACCGATCCAAGCTTAATCCGCCTTGCCGGTCCTCAGGCATGGGGTGGTAGCATTCCGGGTCCTGATGCTCAAGATGGTTTCGTAAACCGTCCAGAATTTGACGAGAGCCTGGATAGCATTCGCTTATCAATCGATGGTGTGGTTGAATGGGGCCCAATCTCTGCGGTTGAAGCGGGTATTATTTATTCCGATCGCAGCAAGTCTAAGTTAAACGAAGGTGACTACTTAACGGCTCCAACGTATCCTGGTGATGCATTGTTGACTGACGACCAGATTCTAGGTGTTGCTGACCTAAGCTTTATCGGCATCAATGGTGTACTTGCCTACGATTCTTTAGGCTTGTTTAAGTCAGGCTACTACAGTGCAGTTGAAGCGTCGCTGACGCAAGCTGATCGCTTAGGCGATACCTACACGGTCAATGAAGAACTCACCACGTTATATGGTAAGTTAGATATTGATACCGAATTTGCCGGTATCTATGTGGCCGGTAATTTCGGTGTGCAGGTGATTGATGTTGATCAGTCGTCTTCAGGTTTCTCAACCGCACAACAAGCCGATGGTACTATCGCCCCGACAGCCGTAACTGGTGGTGACAGCTATACTGACGTTTTACCAACCCTGAACTTAAGTTTTGAGATCGCTGAGAATCAGTTCATCCGTACTGCTCTTGGTAAAGTACAATCTCGTCCTCGTATGGACCAAATGAGACCAAACGTTCAGGCTTCATTTGCGTTTAACGATAACAACATCAAAAGCTCAGATATCCAGAATGGTCCTTGGAGTGGTAGTGTAGGTAACCCAACCCTTAAACCACTTGAAGCAAACCAGTTTGATATCTCGTATGAGAACTACTTTGCTGATGACGGTTATTTTGCGGCGGCGTTCTTCTACAAAGACCTGACTAACTGGCATCGTACCGCAGACGTAGTCACTGACTTCTCTGACGTTTACATCCCTGAATTACACCAGGCAACAGACGGTACTGCTCCGGTTCTGCTTGAAGGTTTTGTAAACTCAACCATCGACGGTTTCGAAGGTTTTGTTCGTGGTTACGAGCTACAGGCGAGCCTGCCATTCCACGTATTTGCTGAATCACTAGATGGTTTTGGTTTGTATGGTAGCGCGACTTTCCTTGACGGAAAGTTAGATGATGGTGGATTAATTCCAGGTCTGTCAGAAGAGTCTTACTCTCTGACTGCATACTATGAAATCAACGGCTTTGAAATCCGTTTTTCAGGTACCAAACGTGATGAGTTCTTAACCGAAGCTCGTGGTTTGAGTCTGGCGTTAGAGCAATTCGTTGGTAAAGGCGGCGAACTTTGGGATGCGCAGATTGGCTATGATTTCAGCGAATCAGGTATCGAAGCTCTAAATGGTTTACGTGTAACCTTTAAAGCACAAAACTTAACCGAAGAAGACGATATCCAGGCAGACGCTACCGATCCTCGTTTGATTACTCTATATCAAGCGTATGGTGCTAACTACCTGTTAGGTATCAACTACGAGTTCTAATAAACTCTGATGTCAATGAAAAACCTGTTAGGATGATTCCTGACAGGTTTTTTTTTATCTTACTTTCACTAAGCGATTTATTGTAGGTTTCGGGCAATGCAACAACCAATAAAAAAATTGGTCATCCTTGGCGGTGGCACCTCTGGCTGGATTTCCGCAGCCCTGACAAAAAAACTCCTGGGTAATGCCATTGACGTAGAATTGGTAGAATCCAATGAAATAGGAACCGTAGGTGTCGGTGAAGCAACCATTCCACCAATTAAGTTATTAAATGATGTATTGGGTTTGAACGAGGCCGAGTTCTTACGAGAGACCCAGGGTACGATAAAACTGGCGATTAAATTTGAAAACTGGAAGAACGAAAATCACAGTTATTATCATACCTTTGGAGCAGCGGGCAAAAGCATGGCCTTTTGTCATTTTCACCATTTCCTGAAACGTACCGGTGAGCTGGAAAATGACAGTAAACTCTGGGATTACGACTTAAATGCTTTGTTAGCGGAAGACGGAAAATACGCCCATATTCGCCATCAAGACCCAATCCTGGAAGTACCATACGCCTATCACTTTGATGCCGGCCTATATGCAAAATATTTACGTAAATTCTCGGAAAAAATCGGTGTTAAACGCACCGAGGGCACCGTCGCCCGGGTGCATCAGAATCAACAAAGCGGATTTATCCAAACGCTGGAATTAAAAGACGGAACCCTGATTGATGGCGACCTGTTTTTAGATTGTTCCGGTTTTCGCGGTCTGTTGATTCAACAAACCCTGCAGACCGGCTATGAAGACTGGAGCCACTGGCTTCGTTGTGACCGGGCAGTTGCAGTTGCCTCTGAACGTTTTGATAAGACCTTGCCCTACACCCGCTCTATTGCCCACAAAGGCGGCTGGCAATGGCGCATCCCGTTGCAACATAGAAACGGTAATGGTTTAGTTTATAACAGCGCTTATTACACTGATGATGAAGCGACTGACTTACTACTGGGTAACCTCGATAGTAAGCCGTTAACCGATCCGAAAATAATCAAATTCCAAACTGGTCGTCGTTATCAGCAATGGCATAAGAATGTTATTGCTGTCGGCCTCTCCAGTGGCTTCCTTGAACCTTTGGAGTCCACCTCTATCCACTTAATTCAATCAGCGGTCGTACGACTGGTCCATTTGTTCCCGCAACATGGCATCAATCAGGCGATTGTCGACGAGTACAACAAACAATCAAAACTGGAATTTGAACAAATCCGAGATTTTATAATTCTCCACTACCATGTCAATCAGCGTACCGACAGCCTGTTTTGGCAAGACATGCGAAATATGGCGATACCGGATACCCTGGCTCACAAAATTGAATTATTTAAACAGGATGGCCGCCTGTTCCGGGATCAAAACGACTTATTCCTGGAAAGTTCCTGGTTACAGGTGATGTTAGGACAGGGGCTGGTGCCGAATAGTTATCATCCGATGGCCAATGCTATGCCAGAAGCCCAGGTGAAATCCATGCTGCAAAAAATCAAAGCTATCAAACACGAGCCACTGGCTTCGATCCCAAGCCATGATGAGTTTTTAAAACGCTATTGTGGGTAATAAGATGTCAGAGCAGAACCCTTTTCATATTGTTATTTTAGGTGGAGGAACGGCCGGATGGATGGCGGCTAACCTGTTTGCCAAACGCTGGCAGAATCAGGCGCAACATCGCCCGGTCAAAATCACCCTGATTGAATCAAAGGATGTTGGTATTATCGGCGTTGGTGAAGGTTCCACACCTACATTGAAGCGCTTCTTTGAAGATCTGCAAATTCCAGAATCAGAATGGATGCCACTGTGTGATGCTACCTATAAAATCAATATTCGCTTTAAAGGTTGGAGCCCTAAGTCAGGCATAGAGGATTATTCACATCCGTTCACCACTCAGGTCGATACCTTTACCAAACGGGCTTTTTTAGTCAATGGTCGCACCCGACGCATGGGATTGGATACTCATACCCGACCTGATGACTTTCTGCTAAATGGCGTGCTGGCAAGTCAGGGCAAAGGACCAATCACACCGAACAATTTTCCCTTTATTATGGAATATGGCTATCACTTTGACTCCGCTAAACTGGGAGAGTTTTTAAAACAAAAGGCGATAGCTGCCGGAGTTAATTATCAAACTGCCCATATCAGCCAGTCGAAACGCGCGGCAACGGGGGAGTTGGAGGCGTTAATTGATGATCAGGGCAATGTCTTTAGCGGTGACTTTTTTATCGATTGTTCCGGCTTTTCGTCTTTGTTGATGCAAAAAGCCATGCAGGTGCCTTACAAAAGTTTTAAATCAAATCTTTTTAATGACTCTGCGGTGGTGATGCCAACGCCAATCGACCGCATCGTTCCCGTGGAAACCGAAGCGACGACACTTAGTTCTGGTTGGTGCTGGAAAATTCCCCTGACCAGCCGCTACGGAAATGGCTATGTATTTAGCAGTGACTTTATCAGTCGGGATCAGGCTGAAACAGAATTTCGCCAACATTTGGGGATGCTGGATTCAGAGCAGGAATGCCGCTTTTTAAGCATGCAGGTGGGTCAGCTAAGCGAACACTGGTCGCATAATTGCCTGGGGCTGGGACTGTCACAAGGCTTTATCGAACCGTTGGAAGCGACCGCATTGCATCTGGTGCAGATTAGCATCGAACTGTTTGCCAATTTATTAGAGAAGGGCAATTTCAGTCATCACTATGCCCATGAATATAACCAGAAAATAAGCGAAAGGTTTGAACGGGTCAGGGATTACATCGTCGCACACTATAAGCTTAATACCCGTGACGACAGCGAATACTGGCGAGCAAACCGGAATAATGACCAGTTATCACAATCATTAATCAGCATTCTCGATTGTTGGTATCAGCGTAACGATTTGAGCGAGGAAATTCAGCGCCAAAACCTGGATACCCATTTTGACGCGATATCCTGGAATTGCCTGCTTGCTGGCTACGGTACATTTCCACCACTGGCACCTAATCAGCCTGGCAAAGGCGATCTTTACAAAGAAAAAGGTATTGCATCATTTCTACAGGGATGCAGCCTTAATTTTAATGATCATCACAACAACTTACGGGCCCTAAATAAGTCATAATTTTCTCAAATGAAAATCATTGGAGGCACAAACAAATATGCAAACCTTAACTATCCCACAATTACCATTGCATTCTTCCCGGCTCATATACGGTTGTATGCGGATTAGCGGTAATAACTCTGCCGAAGACCGGGCAAAGGGCAAGCGGGCGATAGAAGCCGCCATTGATGAAGGTTACAACCACTTCGATCATGCCGATATCTATGGCGGTGGCGCCTGTGAATCTGTCTTTGGCGAGGTGATAAAAGCGCAACCCTATCTACGCGATAAACTCCTGATCACCTCGAAAGCTGGCATTCGCTTTGCCGATACACCGGTGCAAGGTGAAGTCGGACGTTATGATTTTTCTCACGATTATTTAATCCAGCAGGTAGAAGGATCGTTAACGCGTTTAAACATCGATGCGCTCGACATGTTTTTATTGCACCGTCCTGACTATCTGTTTAATGCCGAGCAGGTCGCACACACCTTGAATGAACTGAAACAGCAGGGCAAAGTAAAGCATTTTGGTGTAAGTAATTTTAGCCCGTCGCAGCTGGAGTTATTGCAGTCAAAAATGGATGAACCATTGCTGGTTAACCAGGTTGAGATAAATATTCACAATATCAGCGCGTTTTCCGATGGCACCTTAGATCAGTGCCAGCAATACGGGATCACGCCAATGGCATGGTGTCCGATTGCCACCGTGGCCTATGAAGCCTGGGGCAACACTTTCAGCGATGCAGATATCGCCCGGATAAATCAAGAGTACCAGCGTCAGGCCGATTTTTATGGCTGTGAAAAATGGGTCATTGCCCTGGCCTGGTTGCTCATTCACCCCGCCAATATTTGCCCGATTATCGGCTCGACCACCCCAGCGCGTATCGCCATGGCCAAGCAGGCACTGGAGCTTAATTATCGACGCGAAGACTGGTACCGATTGCTGCAGGCCAGAAATGGCCAGCCAGTACCTTAATACCATTCCCGCTGCGCAAAGGAGTTTGCATAAGTCGATGAGTTTTTGGAAAGAGCTATTTGATATTTATCAGCACAAGCTGCAATCGCGGCGTCTCGCCAGCGGTGCGGGCCGCGCTTTAGTGCAGGAAATGAAAACCAATCTTTGCTTACTGGCAGAAGCGCTGGACAGCCCCAATGACAGTCCGGATCTGATTGCCAGTTTAAGTGATTCAGCATTTATGTATTATTGCCAGCAAGGTTATGATTTCAACACATTCAACCAACAAAAACTAACTGTGTCGACAACCCGGGAGATCCGTGAGTTTAACCAATACCTGAGCCAGTCGACCGAGGACTTAGTGTATCGAGCCTATCAGAGGATTCGTGTGCTCAAGGCATTTGCCAAGAGTCAAAATGCCATAAAGAGCCAACGGCGAATCCAATCCTTACTGCGCTATCATATTATGCTTATCGCCCACATCCAGGGACAATCCCTGAGTACAAGTAATTAATTCCCGACAGGAGATTTCACGGTGACTTTTCGTTTACCTGTATACTTAACCTTGGTTTTTTTGACTTTCGCCTGCCAGCCAACCGTAGATGTGAATCATAGTAACGACCAGACAGAGTCGCAACCAATCGCTATCACCAAGGTTAGCCTGGAACAACTGGCTATCGATGTTAGTGCCGCAGAAAATCGCCCGGTATCGTTTACTAATAAACGTTCCGGTTATTACCACACCCAGACCCATGCCAATAACCATCCTGAACACGCCTGGTTTAGCGGCTATAACCTGGCCCAGAAACGTTTGTTCAGCGATTATCAAATTCGCCTGGACTCAGAGTTATTAAACCGCCAGCAAGCGAGTGTCAGTGTGTATCCGGACAAGCTGGTTCGCCGTTATCCAGACAACACCATAGAAACCCTGATGTTATTTGATAACCAGGATATTGTTCGCATCGGTCTAAGCAGTGGGCCGTCCAAGGCAACCCTGACCTTAACCGGAGAACAAATCCACAAGCAGGGCAGCGACGGGGAATTATCGCTATACCAGAGTAGCGAAGACCCGGAAAAGGTGATTGCGGTTGCACCGATAATCCGGACAAAAGATATTGGCAATAATCAGGAGCAAGGCTTCTACGTTCTGATTGCCGATGATCTGAGTGAAGCAAACGCATTACTAAGCAAAGTGCGAGAGCATGATGCAACATGGCAGCAACAGCGCCAACAGAGAATGCTAAAACTTATCAATAGCCTCACGTCCTTCGATAGCAGTGATGGCAATTTAACCAAAGCCATTGCCTGGCAGATACTCAATCTCGACTCGCTGATGACCAACCAGCATGGAAAAGGCATCTACGCCGGCCTGCCATGGTTCAATGAATACTGGGGACGCGATAGCTTTATCTCGCTACCTGGTGCGACACTGGTAACCGGTCAATTTGAATTCGCCCGGGATATGATCACCGCCTTTGCCAAATTTCAGGACCGGGATCCTGATTCAAAATTCTTTGGCCGGGTTCCAAACCGAGTGCGCATCGAAGACATTGACTACCACACCACAGATGGTACACCGCGATTTGTCATCGAAATGCTGCATTACGTGCAGTACAGTGGCGATGCCAGCTTAATTGAACAACTTTATCCGAATGTAAAAGATTCAATAAACGGTTCGTTAAAAAACTGGGTGGATAACCAGGGATATTTATTGCACGCCGATAATGAAACCTGGATGGATGCCCGTCGCGAACCAGATAAAGTCCCCTATTCACCGCGGGGTAGCCGGGCAAATGATATTCAGGCATTGTGGTTCAAGCAACTTCAGGCGGGCATCTACTTTGCCAGCGTAGTTGGCGATCAGGCATCGCTGGCTTCGTGGCAGCAGGCATTAGCAAAGCTGCAAGCGAATTTCCGCAAGGATTTTGTGCTCACTGAACAGGATATGCTTGCCGATCATTTAAACACAGACAACTCCGCTGATATGCAGTTACGTCCGAATCAACTGTACGCCTTTGATATGGTTCGCGATAACGAATTTACCACTCGGGCGACCCGCAAAGCCTGGCAACAACTGGTCTACCCCTGGGGCGTCGCCTCTCTCGACAATCGCGATCCGAACTTCCACCCATATCACCTGACTGATGCCTATCACAAGGATTCGGCTTACCATAACGGTACGGTCTGGCTATGGAACAACGGCATTGCCATGCAACGTATGATTGAGGCCGGCGATACGGAACTTGCCTATCAATTATTTGAAAATATGAACGCGCAGGCATTAACCCGGGGCGTGGTCGGTGGGCTTGCGGAAAACGCCGATGCTTATCCGGTTCCCGGACAAACCCATGCGAAAATAACCGGCACCTATTTACAGGCCTGGTCAAATGCCGAGCAACTCAGGGTATGGTATCAATATTTCCTCGGCATTCGTCCGGATTTGATTAAACAGGA
The DNA here is from genome assembly GCF_005116735.1 of Thalassotalea mangrovi. Taxonomy (GTDB): domain Bacteria; phylum Pseudomonadota; class Gammaproteobacteria; order Enterobacterales; family Alteromonadaceae; genus Thalassotalea_A; species Thalassotalea_A mangrovi. Next base: position 20,191 of record NZ_SWDB01000009.1, read on the forward strand.
AATCACCTTTGCGCCGCGTATTCCCAAAACCCTTAGCGATGTTAAATTTCAGATTAAACTAGGCCAGGGGCAATTACAGGCAGTGTATAAAAATCAGGGATTGGGCTCGACTTACCGGGTCGCCACTGAAAACTTTGCAGGTGTTATGGTGCTGGACATCCCGCCTTATTCGCTAACCAGAATTAATATCGAACCGGGTATCGAATTAAGGATTACCGACATTAACTCGCAGCTAATAATCGACAGCGTTGCCAGCAACAAAGAAACTGCAGAACAGGTGGTGTTGACACCTGAACAACAGCGATTGACCCAACAACAGATGCAACAGCGCATCATGTCCGATACGGTATTTGCCAGTCCGCTGCCACTTACTCAGCATCAGACGGTTAAATAACGCCGAAAACCTGCCCCCCTCAACTTAACAACAAGTTGAGGGGGTGAACTAGCCATAGCGTTAATGCCGTGCGAGAATGGTTGGTAAGTTTGTAGTAACCTTCTCCTTCATATGAATACAACAATAACAATAAACCCAGAACTGGATTGGGACGCGTTAAAGCGCGAATATCAAAGAGAATCCCGATTACAAATCAAAGACTTTTTCAGCGCCGACACTGCCGAATATTTATTACACCTTTTACAGTCGAATCAAGACTGGTACCTGGCGTTTAATAATGGCAACCAATTTTACGAAAGCTCGTTAGAAGATTTACAAAAGCTCACCGATGAGCAACGACATAAATTTCGCGCCAATATCGAACGTCGGGCGCAAAATCACTTTCAATATGTATTTTTTCAATACTACATATCACAGGCAATCAGCCTGGGAGAAAATGATGGTCATCCTTTGCATGCCTTTGAGGCCTTTGTAAACAGTGAGGAATATCTCGAAAAAATGCGATTTCTGACCGAAGAAAGAAAAATCGCAAAAGCAGATAGCTATGCTTCCTATTATGCTCCGGGTCACTTCCTGAGCGAACATGATGATATTCACCCCAAGCATGACAGGGTTGCCGCCTGCACCTTTTCACTGACGAAAAACTGGCAGCTTAACTGGGGTGGCCACCTGGCTTTTTATGACTCGCAGGGAAACATTGACAAAGCCCTGATCCCATCGTTTAACACCATGAATATCTTCAGAATTCCACAGCGCCATGCGGTGCAACCGGTCGCGCCATGGGCGGGTGATAAACGCTTGAGTTTGCTAAGCTGGTTACACCGATAAACAAAGGCATCCGGTTTATTGGTTAATCAATCTCAAAGGAATAATAAATATCGGCGGAGTTTTCCAGCCCGGAAACGGTCTCCAGCCATAATCTCGACATCAGGTAAAAGCGAACCGTAAGTTCATTAATAGGCTCGTAAACGCCAATACCATATTTTAAGAAGATTCGTTCTCCCAGATAACCACTAATCGTGGCCTGGGTAACGTCATCCTCGACCTCTGCATCAATGGTGACATCACTCAACAAGGGTAAATTCTGTACCACATTTTGAATCGGCGTGGTTTTGGTCAGGGCGTTAGCCAATGCTACACCGACCGCACTGCCTCCACCGGAGTTGGCATCCAGGCCACGACCGCGGATCAGGTACGACATAATTTCCGGCTGTGCCATGCCAGGGTTAGAAAAAAAGCTCAGGTTTAACGCTTCCGTTGGCCCGACTATCGACAGCCCAACCACCACATTTTCATCTTTAATTTCCCTAATCGCTTTTACATTGATGTTTGGATTAGACGGCGAACCAGCAAAGGATATTTCGCCACTATCTACCTTCAGATCCTGACCGTATGCCTTGTATTCACCATTTAATATTTTCAGTAAGCCAAATAATTGCAACGGCTGATGCGCTTTTTGGCGAATCTTCAGTTTACCACCAAGGTTTCCGGTAAACCCCTGACCCTTGAGACGAAACTCCGGGTTAATCAGTAAATCAACATCGGTGGCGATGGCAAACCGACTTTTTTGCTCAACCTCTTCACCAGAGGCATCGACAATAACCGCATCGTCACTGACATCAATACTTCCCTCCGGCAGGTCTTCCAGTGTCATCAATCCATCTAATACCTGAATTTCTCCGCTTATCTGCCCCTCTTGCTCAGCGAAGGCAAAGCGAATGTCGGTACCGATCACCGCATCGAGATTGGGGGGATATAACAGCGGTATTTTCTCTGCAAACAATCGGGCATTGGCGACTAACCCCTGTTGCCAGTCAACCGTGGCGCTAAGTTCTGCCGGGAAACTGCGAATTTTGAAACCGCCATCGATATCTGCCTGCTGGCCAGTAAAATTTGCATCAATATTGATATTGTCGATGCTATTTGGACTTTGATAGGTTTCAAACTCGCCATCGTGCAGTGACAGGCGGCCTGTTAACGCCGGCTTTTCAGCCGTCCCCGCAATAACCAAAGCTGAAGAGATGTCGCCCCGGGCTTTGCTGATCCCGGGTACTAACTCTTCCAGTAACTGAATGCGAAACCGTTCAATATCCAGCTTGCCGGAAATCGGGTAGGACGCCTGTTGTAAATCGACCTCTAAATCGCCCGCTAACAGTCGACTGCCAGCATCTTTATCGACAAACAGGTCAACCTTTAGCCGCTCGGCATTGCCTGTGACCTCGACCTTGCCCTGCTGCCAGCGGATTAAATCAGCGGTTTTATCTTCACTAATCAGGGTGAGTTGCCCGCCTTGCAGATGGTTAACCACTGAAAGTTTTGCCAGCTGCCCCGCCGACCAGGATACCTGGGCGTCACCATTAATAGCGGATTTTAGCTCCAGCACTTTACCCAGCATCAATTCATCATAATCATCCAGCGCCACAAACCAGTTCAGGTACAGATCACCGTCATTACCTAATTGACTCTGTTGGGTGACACAGATTTGATTGTCATTATGCTGCCAGCAATGAGGCTCTATTTCGACATTCGGGTCTTGCATGTCTATCTGCGCCAGCAGTGCCTGCTGCAACTGCCAATCGATGCCTTCAAAGCCAACACTGGCACTATTGACCTGAAGTTGGCTACGTTGTGCTTCAAGATCCAGCTGATTATCCAACGCCAAAAGCACTGGTATATCACCACTGGTGTTGAGCTGCAGAGTTTGCTTATCCAGATCACCGTTAACCTTAAGGCTGATATCGGACACTTGCTTTTCCTGTATCTGCAGAGCCGCGGATTTGACTTCGATATCGGCCTGATGATTGCTGATTGGACGATAGTTGAGGGTAAGTAAGGCCTCGGGAACCTGTATGGTTTGCATGGAAAATTCCTGCAACCTGGCGAGCAGCTCAATTTGAGGGTCACGTATCTCGCCATTGACCTGAATATCGCCCGCTAATTGTCCCTCAATCTGTTCAAGCCAACGTTGCAACCTGACTCCCTGCCATTGCCCTTTCAAGTGCCAGTTTTCATCACTGTAACCACTGATATTTAACTCAGACTCGGCCACGCTGACCATTAACCGGCCATCTTCAAGGCGCAATTCGTTATCAATCGAAAAATTGGCATTCAGGGCAATCGGTTGTTCGTTAACAAGGCCCTTCAAGCGAGAGTTATATGAGGAGACCTGCCAGGTTCCCGGTTGCTCGAGGCTTTTCGGTAAATCGTCCTTGTCGAGCATCGCAAATAAATGCAGTTGCCCTTCAATTCTGCCATCGATGGTTTGCTTGTTTACCATTATCTGGGGCAGCTGAAACGAGGGAATATTAATATCGGCTTTGCTGCTGAAATCACTACTGTAATCGAGGCTTACCTGGCCTGACAGTGAACTTTTCGTTGCCGCATCGACAAAGTTAAGCTTAGTTAAATCGACAACCTGCTCACTATGAGTGCCTGTAACGTTAACCTTAGCCTGCTGATAGCCAAAACCATTTAACTTAATCTCGGTATTGAATTGTTGTTGCTGAAGATCACCGTATACCTGCGACTGGCTGTTATTAATGATCAGGGGCTGGCCAAGCAATGTGGTTAAATCGATGCGTTGGCTTTGCAAATTGGCAACGAAAGGCAGTTTACTATCGAGCAGGTTGCCACGCACATCTAGGCTGACGGGTACATTTCCTGCATTCAGCAAAATAACTTCAAGTTCTGCCAGGTTGCCTTTTACCTGCAGTGTCTGCTTACTGTTTTCTAATTCCTCATACCAGGGGAAATGGCTAATTTCAGTATTAGCCTGAAGATTCACGCCCCAGGGAGTTTGCCAGTCAATGTTACCGGTTAAATCCGCATGGCCATAATCGCGGGCCTGCAAATCAAGTTCCGTAATATCAAGCTGATATCCAGACCAGTTCAGGGCCAGGACAAAGTCTTGGATAGCAACGTCTGGTTGCGGTTGCGAAGATGTATTCAGCCACAACATAATGTCCGCAATTGAGACCTGGGCAACGAGCAATTCCACCGGAAGAAAAATCTCTGGCAGGGCCGCAAGTGGCCAGTCATTTTCCGAATCCGCTGTTGATGCTTGCTTGTCATTGCTTTCAGAGGCGGTTGCTTTGTCTGACACCTGGTCAGTAGCTGTAAGGGTTTTTACTTCGACACGGGATAGCGAAGTACTGGCAAGGTTAACCTGGCTCTGCTGCACCGCGACTGCCGATGTCAATTCTTCAATAGCAACCGCTACACCGGGGTTTTCAAAGGCAATATGCTTTACCTCAATGGTATCGATACTTATGTCGATTGGAATATCTATCAACGCCGGCGGAAGCGGTTCAGGCTCCGGTTCGGGTACCTTCTCTGTCGGCGACATAACAACCCGTACTGAATCCGCCTGTAAGGAGGGTAGGCAAAGCCGTTTGACCAATAAACAGCGTTTATGCAAATGATAACTCACCTCATCAAGGACGATCGACAAACCATCCAGTTCGATTTGGATCTGCTCAAACTCCGCCTGGTTGAGCAGATGTCCCTGTCGAAACTGAATGTCGATAAATGACAGGGTATTCACACCAGCCACCAATAGCCGGTTGCCCCACTGAGTGAAGATTAACAACGAGAGAAGTAGCAGCAAGATTAGAATCGGTGCGACAACCCACTTTAGCAACCTCCTAATCATTAAAGCTCCGCTCCCAGATTTATGTGTAACTTCCAGCTTGGATCGTCTTCGCTGATACCATAACCAAAATCAACGCGGATAGCGCCTACTGGCGAGATATAATGTAATCCGAGACCGACGGAATATACCGGGTCGATTCGGATATCGTCCGTCGCGTTACCGGCGTCGGTAAAGACAACGCCGCGGATTTTCTCGGTGAAATAATACTGGTACTCAGCACTGGCCAGGGCAATGCGTTTACCACCAACAACGATTTCCTCACCCGCAAATTCTCCTTCGTTGATGATCTCCGTTGGTCCTTGCGACTGATAATCAAACCCGCGAATACTCAAGTCGCCACCAGCAAAAAAGCGTAAAGATGGCGCTAGTTGCGTTTTCGGTGCATCAAAGATGTCGGAAATACCCAATTCTCCCCTAAACACCAGGCGATGACGGCGCATCGGTGTGGTTATAAAACGCCAGCGAGCAATCGCCCTGGCGATACTAATATCTGATCCAGCGCCTTCAGCCCCACCCTCAACGATATAGTACTGGCTAAACCCCCAGGATGGATCAAGTTGCGGCCCTTTACGGGATGTCCGTGATAGCATCATGCCAGGCATCAAGTAGGTACCGCTCTCAACCTCATCATCGGGGAATTGATCAATTCGCCAACGCTCAGCCAGAAAACGAACGTAGTACTGCGCACTCCAATGATCATAAATACGCACATTACCCACCCGGCCTTCCAGGTATTTGCCCACCAGCCCACCATATTCATCATCTTCAAAGGTCACCTGAAATTGCAACAGGTCTTTGAGAGGGTGAGAAAGAGGAATGCGATAGGTAAACCGCCCGGTTGGATTAATTTGCGAATATTCGATTTTAGTTTCCTGGCTATGCCCCTTACTGTTTATTTTTGGCGTGCGCCAACTGGTGGATATGCGAAACAGGGTATCGGTGGCATATCCAAAACCTACATCAACATAGTGGGACTTGGTTTCCCCCAGGGTAACATCGATGGGTATCAGCTGATTTACCGGATTTTTCAGATCAGGGACAACCAGGAGATTGCCAAAATACTGGGTTTGCTGCAGCAGGTTTTGAAACTGCAATAATTTCTGGCTGGTGTAGGGCTCACCAACATCAAATGGGATTAATACCTCAAGCAGTTCAGGCTCAAGATCGAATTCTGAATAATTCACTTCCCCCAGGTAATAACGCCGGCCACTTTGATAAACGAGCTCAACGTCAGCGCTGGTAAAATCATCGCGAATCGCAAGGCGCGATCGCAAATAGCGACCCTCGAAGTAGCCTCGGTCCAGGGCAAGATTGGAAATCTTCGACTTTACCGATTCATAAACGCTGTGATCGACAATATCCTGAGATTTAAGTAACTTTGTCTGAATTTCCGTGACCAGTTCAATAAATTGATTATCGAGTTCCGCTTCTCCCTGAATATCGATCAAAATTTGTGAATAGCGGGTCGGCTCATTGAGCACCACATCAATAAACAAACGCCATATTTTTTCATCGTCGACCACCACCTCTTTATCGACACGAATATCAATATCACTGCGATAATACCCCATCGCCTGCAGCGCGGTTCTGGTTTTATCGGTGGCGGTAAAGACAAAACTCTCTCGCTCCGATTCGGTATCCGGCAAGTCACCAAGGTGGGCGCGAATGTTTCGTTTAAACTTTTTTGGCAACTCTTCAGGCAATTGCACCTGCAGGTTCGCCGCCAGCAAAGGTGCGGAAACAAGGGTAAGGATAAGAAGTACAGAGAAACCTGACCCAAACCGAGCAGTCATCATTAATCGGGGAAAGTTTTCTCGCATCATCCTTTGCAAAAAGTGCAACACTGACCTCATTTTTACGGGCGATTATCGTTATTGAAGAGAAAAAGGCCTAATACCTTAACCTAATTATGAGTATGGCAACAGTTAGTGAAATTACGATAACAAATTGAATATTATTAAAGAAATGATTTCGAATAGCGATGAGAGAGAGGAAAGAGAAAAGTGGAAGAGGACGGTGGAAAAGCAAAATCACTATGCCACTGCATATCGCACGCCATCACTAGCAGCCTCGGCTTCCCGCTACTCGCACATTTCATGCCTGGCATGTGAGCCTAGATTGCGCCAGGCGACTAACCTTTGCCAAGTCGCTGGTACTGAATCCTGAGACCTAAGACCTGAAACCCAAAAGCATTTTGTCCTGTGATCAGCGATGCTGGTCAATCAAGATAGGATTGCCATCCGGGTCTTCGAGCATAAAACTGCCTGGTCCGTTGGAATCTGGGTCAACCTCAGACAGTAGTTGCAATCCCTGCTGTTTGCAGTGGGCCTGAATATCACGAACGTCTGCAAATTCATCGAGCGCCTGAGCCTGCTGATCCCAACCCGGATTAAAGGTCAGCATGTTTTTCTCAAACATTCCCTGGAACAAGCCAATAATATGCTCACCATTTTGCAAAATACACCAGCTTTGTTCGAGTTCACCGCCAATTTGGCGAAATCCAAGCTTTTCATAAAACTGCTTCGATGCGTGAATATCCTTTACCGCCAGAGAAACTGAAAATGCGCCCAATTTCATAATGTTATTCCCTAAAATCATCGTCAGATGTTGTTCTTAATGTAGATGAAAATTATCGCTAAAGCGATTATCTAGAACGTATCGCCAAGGCATTACTCCGAGTACGTGGCAAATAACGCTACTCCGAGCACCCGACAAACATCTTCGCTCCGAGTGCGTGGCAAAAAACGCCACTTAGGGCACACGACAAACAACCTCGCTCCGGGCACACGTTGTTGCAAACAACGGCATGCCAACCCTGTCATTCCGTGATACTGCACGGAATCTGTGCCTAGAGGTGGGAGATGGGAGATGGGAGATGGCGCAGTGTCGAGCAATGCCTCGCACTTACAACCGCCGAGTCAGACTAACGACTATTTCTTAAGGCTTAGTGTGCCTTTTCGGGATTTAGCGCGGTCAGTTCGCGCGGGTGTCTTAGAGGCAGGCTTATTCTGTGTTGTCGGTTTACGGTCCTGAGTGGATTGGGATTTGCCCGGTCGTCTTGAATTCGCATTATCCTGATGTCTCGAAGTCTTTTCCACTCGACGGTTTGCATCAGCAGCTTGTGGCTTATTACCAGGTTTAACCTTGTTATCTCGATTATCTGAATGACGTCTTCGATTCGACGCGGATGAATCACTTGTTCGGGCTGATGGCCGGTTTTCGGATTTTGTAACAGTGACAGGGCTTTGAGGTGCGGTTTGTGACTTTACGCCCTCAGGCGCAGTTTTGCTCGATGTCGCCACCGCGGTATTAATATCTCGCATCTCTCGATGAGTTAAATTACGCCACTGTCCCGGCTTTAACTTATCCAGGCTCACCGACATAATTCGGGTACGTTTTAACTTAGTGACTTCATAGCCCAAATATTCACACATCCGGCGGATCTGGCGATTCAGTCCCTGGGTCAAAACAATTTTAAACACAAACTTGCTTAGGATTGTTACGTCGCAGGGTTTAGTCACGGTGCCGAGAATGGGCACACCACGAGCCATTCGCTCGGCAAAGCGCGGTGACAGCGGTTTATCGACGGTCACAATATATTCTTTATCATGAGCGTTCTCAGCGCGCAGAATTTTATTGACGATATCACCGTCACTGGTAAGGAAAATCAAACCTTCCGAAGGCTTATCCAATCGGCCAATAGGAAAGATCCGCTGTTTATGGCCAATGGCATCAATGATATTCCCTTTAACCTGACGCTCGGTAGTACAGGTAATACCGATTGGCTTATTATAAGCAATGTAGATGCGATCGGATTTATTGTCCGGACTGGCGGCAATGGATTTACCATCCACCTGTACCTCATCGCCCGGCATGACTTTAGTACCAAGCTCAGGCAGCTTGCCATTTATTTTCACCCGCTGCTCTTCTATCAATTTATCCGCTTCGCGGCGTGAACAAAACCCAGATTCGCTGATAAATTTATTCAGGCGTTTACCCGTTACTTCCGTCAATGATTTGCTCTGTCGATATCATACCAATGGTCGCAATTATCGCTTATACCCGGTGAGTTTGCACTTAATAAGCAATAAAAAAGGGAAGCCGAAGCTTCCCTTTAAAACAGATTTGACCAAATCGTTAGTTGCGTTTCATCGAATCGAAGAACTCATCATTGGTCTTGGTCATTGCCAGCTTATCAATCATGAACTCCATCGCGTCAATCTCGCCCATTTCATGGACAATCTTACGTAAAATCCACATTTTCTGTAGTTCATCCGGCTTAGTCAGAAGCTCTTCACGACGAGTACCACTGCGGTTAAAGTGAATCGCTGGGAATACACGCTTCTCGGCAATCTTACGAGACAGGTGTAATTCCATATTACCGGTACCTTTAAATTCTTCGTAGATAACCTCATCCATTTTCGAACCAGTATCAACCAAGGCGGTGGCGATAATGGTTAAGCTGCCACCTTCCTCAATATTACGCGCTGCACCGAAGAATCGTTTCGGACGGTGCAAGGCATTGGCATCAACACCACCGGTCAAAATCTTACCGGACGACGGGATTACCGTATTGTAGGCACGTGCCAGGCGAGTAATGGAATCCAGCAGGATCACTACGTCCTTTTTATGCTCAGTTAATCGTTTAGCTTTTTCGATAACCATTTCTGCAACCTGAACATGACGAGATGCAGGCTCATCAAATGTTGATGCAACCACTTCCCCTTTAACCAGGCGTTGCATCTCGGTAACTTCTTCCGGACGCTCATCAATAAGCAAGACCATCAACTCACATTCCGGATGATTATGGGCAATACTTTGGGCAATATTCTGCAGCAATAAGGTTTTACCCGCTTTTGGTGGCGCTACAATCAAACCACGCTGGCCTTTACCGATTGGCGATGCCAAATCTAACACCCGCGCAGTAATATCTTCGGTAGAACCGTTACCACGTTCCATGGTTAGGCGATGATTAGCGTGAATGGGAGTTAAGTTTTCGAAAAGGATTTTGTTGCGGGAGTTTTCAGGTTTGTCGAAGTTGACTTCATTAACTTTCAACAGGGCAAAATAACGTTCGCCATCTTTCGGTGGTCGGATTTTACCAAAAATGGTGTCACCGGTACGAAGGCTAAAACGACGAATCTGACTTGGTGACACATAAATATCGTCCGGTCCTGCCAAATAAGAGGAATCTGCCGATCGTAAGAATCCAAAACCGTCTTGTAAAATTTCTAAAACACCACCACCGAAAATATCTTCACCGCTTTTTGCGTGCGCTTTGAGTATGGCGAAAATCACATCTTGTTTACGAGTCCGGGCAAGATGTTCAAGCTTCATTTCTTCGGCAAGCTTAATCAGATCGCCAATAGGTTTATCTTTGAGTTCAATTAGATTCATAGGATGGGTCTTGTTATGTAGTAAATATTTACAATGTTTCAACGCGCCGGGAAGCGGTCAGAACGAAATGGTTTATGGATTAAAAAAGATATGTTTGCAATTTAAGTTAGCATTAAAAATCGCTTAGGTAAAGCAATCTGGCAATTCCACAAAAATTTTGTGGAAAATGAAGCAACACCTGACTAACACCATTCATGGCTTGTTCAGGATATGTAAACGGATTTACGGTATGTCTGGATACCATGGAGGCTATTTCTCGACAAAATACATCCGTGTACAAAAAGGTCGGGAACCCGACCTTTTAAACCATCAGCAATTACAGGTTTGCGTCTAAGAACTCTTTCAGCTGGTTCTTAGATAGGGCACCGACTTTAGTGTCTGCAACCGCACCGTCCTTGAACAATAACAGGGTAGGAATACCGCGGATACCGTACTTAGGTGGTGTACCAGAGTTTTGGTCGATGTTTAGTTTGGCAACCGTTACCTTGCCGTCATATTCTTCAGCAATCTCTGACAGGATAGGAGCGATCATTTTACAAGGACCACACCATTCCGCCCAGAAGTCTACCAGGACCGGGCCAGAAGCATTTATCACATCAGCGTCAAAGCTGTCATCTGTAAGCTGAACAATTTTCTCGCTCATTTTTATCTCCGTTAGAAAGGCAAGCTACCTGCTGCCAATAATGTTGCATAATCTTATCTATCTGAACCGTGAATGCAAGAATTAACCCATTCAAGTAACAATAGCGTAACGAATTTAACCAATTTTCATTAGAAAACCTGGTTATATGATACGCAATTGACCATTTTCCCTGTGTTGGCTGGTCGCCATTACCCGGGAACAGTTTTTCTTGGCGACCGCCAGATATTACTTAATTGATCAGTTAGATAGTGTTATTCTTGAGTGTATGAAAAAAACACATTTAACCGAAAGTAAGTTTTCCGACTTCGATCTGGCACCACAAGTGGTGACCGGACTGAACTCGATGGGCTTTCAATACTGCACAACGATTCAAGCAAAATCGTTACCTATTTTATTATCTGGCAAAGACATTGCCGGACAAGCGCAAACCGGTGAAGGCAAAACCATCGCCTTCCTGGCTGCCACCTTCCATCACTTGCTGCAAAAGGGCAAGTCTGATCACAACCAGCCTCGTGCCATCTTGATGGCACCGACTCGCGAACTGGCAATCCAGATTCACCGCGACGCTATTGCCATGGCTAAATCGACTGGACTGCGCCTTGGTGTTGTATATGGGGGTGAAGGATATGAAAGTCAACGCCAGACCCTGGAAAATGGTGTTGATATTTTGATCGGCACCTGTGGCCGCCTGATAGATTATTACAAACAGGGCGTTTATAAACTAAGTCACATAGAAGCTGTGGTACTCGATGAGGCAGACCGCATGTTTGATTTAGGATTTATAAAAGATATCCGCTATCTGTTCCGAAAAATGCCGCCAGCGACCGAACGCCTTAATATGCTGTACTCGGCGACCTTGTCATTTCGGGTAAAAGAACTGGCGTTTGAGCACATGAATGACCCGGTCAGTGTCGAAGTTGAGCCGGAACAAAAAACCAACGTCCGTATCTCAGAAGAACTATTTTATCCATCCAATGAAGATAAAATGGCGTTACTGCAGACCCTGATTGAAGAAGAGTGGCCGGATAAAGCGATAATTTTCGCCAATACCAAACACAGTTGCGAAAACATTTATGCCCATTTGGATGCAGATAACTTACGAGTCGGCCTGCTAACTGGCGACGTGGTTCAGAAAAAACGTCTGAAAATCCTCGAGCAATTCACTCAAGGCCAACTGGATATTCTGGTTGCGACCGATGTTGCTGCCCGAGGCCTGCATATCCCTAGCGTTACCCATGTTTTTAATTACGATTTGCCTGACGATTGCGAGGATTACGTGCACCGTATTGGCCGCACCGGTCGTGCCGGAGCCACCGGACATGCGATCAGTTTTGCCTGCGAAGAGTATGTATTTAACCTGCCGGCTATCGAAGAGTACATCGACCACAGCCTGCCAGTTAGCAAATATGATCCAGAGGCATTACTAACGGATTTACCAAAACCTAAGGCCAGGCATCGTCGCCACCAGCCGCGCGGTGGGCGTGGCGGCAAAGGCGGTAAGTCGACTGGTCGTCCTCACCACCGGCGAAACAAACCATAAGTTCAGGATCTCAATGGATGACCGCAGAATCTCAAGCCCATACCCAACCGCTCTATGCGGTCATCGATCTTGGCTCCAATAGTTTCCACATGCTGATTTCCCGCCTGGTCGCTGACAGCGTTCAGGTGGTTGATAAAGTGAAGCGCAAAGTGCGCCTGGCCTCAGGCCTAGACTCCCAAGGATACCTCGATGCCAAGGCTATGGCTCGTGGCTGGGAGTGTTTAAGCTTTTTTGCCGAACGATTACAGGATATTCCCGCCAATAACATTCGTATCGTTGCCACCGCAACCCTGCGCCTGGCCCAAAATGCCTCGGATTTCCTGGCCAAAGCCGAGCAAATTTTAGGCCATCAGATTCGCCTTATCAGCGGCGACGAGGAAGCCCGGCTGATTTACCTTGGTGTTGCTCATACCACCATTTCTCAGCACAACCGCCTGGTGATTGATATCGGCGGCGCCAGTACGGAATTGATTGTCGGCCAGGGCTTTGAGCCACAAATCATGCAATCCCTGCCAATGGGCTGTGTGACCTTTAATAAGCAGTTTTTCCCAGGCGACCAATACTCAGGCGAAGCATTTAACCAGGCACAAACTCACGCATCACAGGTACTGGCTCCATTCCGGCAAACATACATGGAAGCGAGTTGGGAGAGTGTCCTCGGGGTTTCTGGTACGCTACAGGCAATTATTGAAGTGCTGACGGCACAGCAATCCCTGCCAATCATTACCCGGGCAAAGCTGGAGGAATTGAAATTGCAGGTACTAAGCGCCGGCAGTTTAAACAATCTCGATATTGCTGGCCTGGTAAATGAACGAAAACCTGTGTTTGTCAGTGGCCTGGCAATTTTACTGGCACTATTCGAACAGTTAGAAATAACCGAGTTGCAGCTTGCTGGTGGCGCCATTCGTGAAGGCCTGCTTTACGAGTTATTGCCCAATATGCGTAATCAGAATATTCGCATCCGCACCCTCAACGCACTTATAGCAAGATTTAGTATCGATGAGCGACAGGCATACCGGGTCGCGGATATCGCCGACCAGGCCTGCCAGCAATTACGCGCATCCTGGCAATTACCGCAACACTATCGCAGTATTCTGCAATCCGCCTGTGTATTGCATGAGATTGGTTTATTGCTGGAGTTTAAAGGTAACAAACAACATGCGGTATATATTCTCCAGCACGCGGATCTGGCCGGCTTTTCACCGGCAGAACGATTGCTGTTATGTGCCCTGGTTGGTAACTATAAAACCGATTTAGACCTGACACTGCTTAAACAGCAGAATTTTGCGCCGGTCTGGCAGGCATGTCAGTTACTGGCGATACTGCGCCTGGCGGTCATATTATCGAAACGACGCAAAGATGATGTGATGCCAGAGTTTGCATTAACCGGGGTCGATCAGGAGTTGCAACTGACATTGCCACATGCCTGGTTGCAGCGCCATCCGTTAATATCGGCGGAATTAAAACAGGAAATCATCGATATTGCCGCTTTGGCGATTAACCTGACCATCATTCGTGTTTAGGCACAGCAACATTCAAGCTGTGTTCCCTGACCGCCCAGACATTACTCACCAGCACCAAAACAATACCAGCGGCCACCGCTATAGATATTGGTTCGGCAAACAGCAAGGCTGCCGCTAAGATTCCGTATGCCGGCTCCAGGCATACGGTAACACTGACCAAAAATGCCGGCACACTGCGCATTGCCATTAACAACAATGAGTGGGCAAACGCGGTAAATATCACCCCAAGCAACATCAGCTTAGCAATGTCTGCTCCGGTCCCGGTAAAGGGTAAATACAGCACTCCGGGGATCAGGAACAGGGTCGCCAGTGCATTTTGCCACATGGTCAAGGATACCGGTTGAATGTCTGCCAACAAAGCCTGATTCACAAACGTCAGAAGCGCAAAGGTGAATGCCGAAACCAGGCCTATGACAATCCCATCGATCCAGATACCCGGATTTTGCTGCGTGTAATGACCGCTGACCAGGGCGATTCCGATTATGATCAGCAGCGACTGAGATAACATCAGCAAGGCACTACATCGGTTTCCTCGGACCCAATCAATCAGCAATACCCATAACGGATAACTGGCAAACGTTATCAATGCCGTTGAGACACTGACGTTCTGGGCTACATAAAAAAATGCCAACCAATGGATAACGAGTAATAGGGCAGAGACAAATAAGCGTATTTTGATGACCGGAGAAAAGCGCCATTGCAGTTTTTGACGGTAGCCAAGCAATAGAAATATTGCCAGGGCGGCAAACAAGGTACGGCCAAACACCAGGTGCACAGTGCCAACATCAACCCAATAGGCAAACAAGGCGCATAGGGAAAACAGCCAGACCGCAAGTTGCAGTTTCAGATAAGCCAGTTTCCTGTTTTTATTCATTTTGTTATTTACCTATTGATAAAATTTATACAGAATGGACGTATATTGCACGATATTATCCGTCATGTCTGTCGCCAGAAAAAAGCCTGTACTGAGCAGTCAATGTGACAAGCTTTATCATAACAAGAGAAACAAATATGAAGTCCCACAACCTGTTTTTATCATTTTGTTGCGCGCTTTTAGTCTTTGGTTGTGCCAACACCGCCCGGGTCAGTACCGATCCCGCGAAAAATAAGTTCAAAGTCAGCAAATCGGTACAGATACCTAACGAGACAGTACTTAGTATCTACATCGCCAAATCCGAATTGGAAAGCGAATTCTATTCCAATGGCTTACACAAACCTGGTAAGGCCCTGAGGGAAGGGGTAGCAGCCGCGTTTTCTCCCTATTTTTCCGACGTCTCTTTCCTTGACGTCAGCTCGGACAAGCCCATCGGTTTACTACTGGATATCAAGCCTGACTGGCAATTTGAGTATGGGCAGATAATCGCTTCGTTTGATTATAAGCTGTTTGATACGACCGGCAAGGTGATTAATCAGGGCAAAGTCAGTAACAAAGCGGGGCTAAATTATTCGCAAACCGATGCGGCGTTTTTTAACTCCACATACAAAGCAATGCAGCAACTGGTTGTGCGCGTGTTAAACAAACACCTGCCTACCGCTGAGAAATATCCGGCAACGTTAGCTATGCAGGATGTGAATACCAATTTGTTGATTGATGAAGAAAAACCTCGCAGCAGTGGCACCGCTTTTTTAATTAACAAAACGGGGCACCTGTTAACCGCGGAGCACGTCATTCGTGACTGCCTGGTAACCAAAATTAAATTTGCCGATCAGGTGTACGATGCAAAAATTGCCAATACCAGTCAATTACTTGACCTGGCGTTACTGGCAACCGATATCGAATCTAGTGATTATCTGGCAATCCGTGCTGCCGGTGACCTGGAACTAGGCGAAAAAGTGGTATCAGTAAGCTATCCGTTAAAAGGATTACTAGCCAGTTCACCAAACCTAACCTTAGGTAATGTTACCTCGAAAAAGGCTCTGCAGGGTTCCTTAGGTTTATTTCAGTTCAGCGCGCCGATCCAGCCGGGTTCTAGTGGCGGTGCTATTGTCTCCGAATCTGGCGAAGCCATCGGTGTCGTGACCAGTACCTTAAACGTTGCCGAGCTGATTAAAGAAGGTATCGTACCGCAAAACATCAATTTTGCGTTAAATGGTCAATACGTTAGTCGTTTTTTAGACCGTAACCAGATTGCCTATGCAACTCAAGCCAGCGAAATCAGCTCAACCTCCGTTAATGAAGCAACGTTAGCATCAACGGCGCAAGTTGCCTGTTACCAGTAAGGAGAACAATGATGAACAAACGAATGATGGTAATGGCCGGCTTATGGTTATCGTTAACCAACGCCATGGCGAATCCAATGACGGAAGGTGAAGAGGCTATTTTAATTAAGCAGGCTTTTCCGGCGATGAAATTCATCAGCACCGTCGACGATAACATTAACTTTGATTTGCTGATCAAAGACCCATTACTGGTTAATCTTGAAAAAGACCTCCACGGCAGTCCGTTTTTACTGGCATCCTTTGTGGAAAACCATGCCACCCAGGGTGGTCAGGTATCACAATTTACCACGGGTTTGTTGTCGGCAAGCACCTTGGGACTGGTACCGGTTGTCAGTAATAATGACTTAACCATTTACTACCGCATACGGTTACAAAAAAATACCATCAGTGAGTTTTCCTACAGCAAGAATTTCACTGACGCGGGCTTTTTATGGGCTGGGCCTAATCAGGAATTGACCGACGAAGCCAAAGCCTGGGTGGAATCCACGGTTCCGATGTTTTTACAGGATTTACGTAAAGACAAAAAGCTGAAAGCGATGATCGATGAGTATGAGTATTATTTTGGCGGAGAGTCCTAAGCCTCGGACTCTCCTGACTTTAGATCTCAGGTCTCAGGGTCCAGGCTTCAGAGACTTTATCTGACGCATTTAAACTGATGCTTTACTCAAAGGCCGTTCGCCATCCGAGACCTGAAACCTGAATCCTGCATGCCTATTGGCTCAAAGAAGCCAATTGCTTAATTGTTTTGGCGGAGAATCCTAAGCCTCGGACTCTACTGACTTTAGATCTCAGGTCTCAGGGTTCAGGCTTCAGAGACTTTATCTGACGCATTTAAACTGATGCTTTACTCAAAGGCCGTTCGCTCTCCGCGACCTGAAACCTGAATCCTGCATGCCTATTGGCTCAAAGAGGCCAATAAATTACTTTTTGGCCTCTTTTAGCCAATAGCCCACTTGCTTAGCAAAATAAGTCAGGATGCCGTCGGCGCCGGCGCGTTTAAATGCCAGTAGCCCTTCCATGACAGACGGTTGTTCGGCAAGCCAGCCGTTTTGTATCGCCGCCATATGCATCGCATATTCACCACTAACCTGATAAGCATATGTGGGCACTTTAAATTCATCTTTAACACGGCGTACGATGTCCAGATATGGCATTCCCGGCTTAACCATTACCATATCGGCACCTTCGGCCAGGTCCTGGGCAATTTCCTGCATCGCTTCATCGGAATTTGCCGGATCCATCTGGTAAGAATATTTATTGCCACCTTTAATATTTCCCGCCGAGCCTACGGCATCTCGGAACGGTCCATAATAATTAGATGCATATTTGGCCGAGTAGGCAAGAATCCGGGTGTTTACAAAACCATTATCTTCCAACGCTTCACGGATGGCACCAACGCGACCATCCATCATGTCTGAAGGCGCCACGACATCAGCACCGGCTTGGGCATGAGACAATGCCTGCTTAACCAATACTTCTGTAGTCACATCATTTAATACATATCCCTGTTCATCGATAATGCCATCCTGACCATGGGTAGTAAACGGGTCCAGGGCAACATCGGTGATCACACCGAGCTCGGGAAATTTTTCTTTCAATGCCCTGACGGTACGCTGTGCTAACCCTTGTGGATTATAGGCTTGTTCCGCCATCAGTGATTTTTGTTCCGTAGGAGTCACCGGAAATATGGCAATCGCCGGTATACCTAGATCTACCAACTCCTGTGCCTCTTCCAGCAGTAAATCAATACTCTTGCGTTCAATCCCCGGCATCGAAGGGATGGCTTCTCGCTGATTCTCTCCTTCGAGCACAAATACCGGGTAAATTAAATCGTTCACGGTCAATTGATTCTCCGCCATTAAACGACGGGAAAAGTCATCTTTGCGCATACGACGCATGCGTCTTGCGGGAAATTGGCCAAAAGAGTTCATGCTCTACATATCTCCATTCAATTGAAAAAGACGCCGGGCGTTTTCAGTAGTTTTCGTTATCAATACGTGTTTATCTATCGCCATTGCCGATGCCAGAGTGTCTGCCACATGAGGTAAGTACCCGGGTTCATTACGGCTACTTTTCGGTCGTGGACGAATATTCTTAGGGGTCAGGTATGGGGCATCGGTTTCAATCAACAAGCGGTCCAGGGGAATGTAACGAACAATATCATACAATTCCTGACCTCGCTTAGGATCACAGACCCAGCCCGTGATACCCACGTAAAACCCCATGTCCAATACCTGCTTTAATTCCTGTAAGTTGCCAGTAAAGCAATGTGATACACCACCGACCAAAGCATGTCGCTGCTCATTGATAATCGCTTGCCAGGTATCGAACGCATCCCGTTGATGCAAAAACAACGGCAATTGTAATTCAGCCGCCAAAGCCAGATGTTCGGTGAAAACCCGTTTTTGATTGGCAGGCGTTGAAAAGTTGCGATTAAAATCGAGACCGCATTCACCAACCGCTTTCACTTTGTCATTGCTGCAAAGTCGCGTGAGCTGCTGCAGGTAATCAGCGCTCACGTTATCCGCATCATGAGGATGAACGCCAGCAGTACAATATAAATCAGGATCGTGCTCGCAAAGGCGCAAGGCCGCCTGGCTTTCATCGACACTGGTACCGGTTATTACCATCTCTTTGACCCCGGCGGCCCTCGCCCGTGCAATTACCAGGTCGCGGTCCTTGTCGAATCTCGAGTTGGTTAAATTTACACCAATATCAACTAACGATGTCGTCATGTTAATCGATACGTTTAACTTTTACCGTTCTGTTTGAGTCCGCTTTTTTCAGCGAAAATGAATTGAACATACCGCGTTTGATGATCACTTCCTGGCCTTTTTTAAAACGAGTTGAAGTAGATTCAACCGTTTGCCATTGCTGGCCATTATCCAGGGTAAATGACCAGGCATTATGGGCTCGCTCCTGCACCTTCGCCAGTGTAGAGCTGATCTCAGACACTTCCTGTTCCGCTTCTGTTTTCTTATGCTCGAGACCAAACTGTTGTTCTACCTGCTGACGAGTAGGCTGTGGGCTTACTGGCACAACGGCATCGTTGGCTACGTTGTCTACCTCAGGTTCTGTTGATTTAGCTGGCACGGAAGGCTGTTGGCTTTTTTGCTTAAGGTATGCGTCAAAGCAAGCCAGGCGTTTGCTATCATCACTAATTTCACTACAGCCCCACAATAAAGGGTCGATATCATTAGTAGCAGTTGCCGCGAAAGGTAACGACGTTAACAGTAGTAGATTAATCCAGGTTTTCATTATTCACTCACTTCCTCTTCTGTCGCTCGTTTACGATAAAATGACGACAGGATAATACCTAATTCAAACAATAACCACATGGGTATCGCCAACAGGGTTTGCGAAATTACATCTGGCGGCGTCAATAACATGCCGATAACAAATACCGAAACTATGACATAAGGACGCTTTTCGCGGAGTTTTGCTGGTGTGGTAAAACCGGTCCAGCACATCAATATAATTGCGATAGGGATTTCAAATGCCGCTCCAAAGGCAAAAAATATTTTTAGCACGAAGTCCAGGTAACTGCTGATATCAGTGGCAATGACGACACCTTCCGGTGTAACCGAGTTAAAAAACGCAAACGCCAGCGGAAACACCACAAAGTAGGCAAAGGCGATACCTGCATAAAATAAAAAGCTACTGCCAAATAATAGCGGGGCAACCAAGCGCTTTTCATTTTTATAGAGTCCCGGGGCTACAAACTTCCAGAGTTGATAGAGCATATAAGGCATGGCGATAAAGATCGATACCACCAGGGTCAGTTTAAAAGGTGCCAGGAAAGGAGATGCGACATGGGTGGCGATCATATTGGTACCCTCAGGCATCACTTCAACTAAGGGTTTCGCTAGCGCCCGATAAATATCTTTGGCGAAATAGGCAAGGCACAAAAAGATGACCAGAATGGATGCGACCATAGCCAACAGGCGATTGCGTAATTCCAGCAGGTGATCAAATAAAGATGAGCCCTGGCTGTGATCATCCGTCATTATTTTTCTTACTCTCGTCGTTTACTGCATCTGCATAAGGGCGGGTGGCTTCATCAGCGGCTTTTTTCAGGCTTTCGACAGACTCTTTGACGTCTGCAGTTAAGTTTTCAAAGCCTTGTTTTTCTGCTTCTTTGAGGTTGTTATGAAGCTCGTGAATTCGCAATTCTTCTTTTAGTTCAGTCTGTACATTATGACTGAATCGCTGAATGTTGCGTACCCACTGGCGTACCGAACGAATCGCAGTCGGCAAGCGGTCTGGACCCAGGATAACCAGGCCCATTACAGCGATCACCATTAGCTCCCAAAAGCCAATATCAAACATAACGGATTAGGCCTGGTCTTTCTCTTTAACGTTAGCGTCGGTTTGCTCTGCCTTGGACTTCTCAGCCAACTGCTCTTTCGGCGTGTCTTCTTTATTAGCATCGTCGTCATTGATGGCTTTTTTAAAGCCTTTAAACGCCGAGCCCAAATCCCCGCCCAGATTACGCAAACGTTTTGTGCCAAACAACAAAATGACGATGACCAGTACGATCAGTAATTGCCAAAGACTTATTCCAGCCATAGTTAGATTCCTTTTTACGATATTGTTCTTATTATAAGTCGAGTCATAGTTTAATTATACCCTTAATCAGCGTTGGGAATTTTCACAACGCTGATTAGCTTTAAGCTGCAAGCGATAAGCGGCAGGTTGCTATCAGCAAGTTACTGGATCATGCTCGCCTTGTCGATAACTTATCGCCTGAATCAGGTAAACCCAATTTATGGTCATCCCGGCGACGGCCGGGATCTCGCTTTTTAAAATTGGACGAGATTTCCTGTCGTAGCAGGAAATGACGGCCCTACAAATAACTGACACCAACGCCTTGTAGCTTAGAGCTATTTTAATTATCGAATTCGTTTCTGCTATAGTTAAAAAACAATAATTCCAACGTCTTATCAACCTTATTACTGTGCATCGTGAACAATAACAATAAGGTGATTTGGTGCTTCGCGCTGGGGATGTTGTTGAATACCGGAGATATCCAGGCTCAGCAACAGTCATCCGATCCAGAAATTGAAGTCATCGAGGTCACCGCTATCGACCAACAAAAAGAGAATTCTGCACCCAGTGGTGATGAGCAACACTGGTTGGAGGGTTTTCATGGTGCCGTCAGTGATACTTTTTTCAATACCGCCCTGTGGTTCGACAGTTTTTTTGCTAATGACGAAGAAGAACAAGCTAACCCGAGATCGCTGGCGCGAATCCGCCTTGGCTGGGAACCAAGTGCCGCGAACTGGGGGGAATTTACCCAACGATTTCGCATCCGCCTGCGCCTGCCTCACCTTGAGAATAAAGTTGATTTGATATTTTCCGATGACGAAGCGGATGCCAGTGGCGTCGAAAGCTACAATAACGAGTTGCCAATTACCCGAGACCTGGAAGATGAACGATTTACCGCAGCGCTGCGGGTCATTAACCGCGACGAAGAAAGCAGTTATATCGATACCCGTATTGGTATCTCCGGTGGCGACATTTTCACCCGCGCCCGATTAAAACTGCAAACCGATTACACCAAAACCCACGCTTTTAAAGCGGAACCCTCAGTCTATTACTTTCTCGACGATGGCTTTGGTTCCCGTCTCTATTTGCAATATGCTTACACGCCTAAGTTAGATCGACAATTACAGATAAACTATTCGATCAGTGGTTCCGAATCTTATTCAGGAGCGCGCTGGCGTCATGGCCTGTTTTATTTTAAACAACACGACCACCGCCGGGCATCGGTCACCAATTTGACCATTGAAGGCGAGCGCTGGGGTGACAACGGCTTTGAGATTACCGAATATCGCTTAGGATACCGGTATCGAGTCAATGCAATTCGCAAATGGTTGTTTTTTGAAGTAGAGCCTTTCCTGTTATGGGAAGACGACCGCAACTTTGATACCTCACCAGGTATTGCATTACGGGTTGAGGGATATTTCACCAAACAAAGCAAGTAATCCGTCGGTGAAGAACGGACTGGCGTGCTGGTCAGAGAATGTGGTTATACCAATCCTGACCAGTGGTGACTGCGCTGTGGGTCTAATCTTTCAGGGAGCGCAGCATCAGGATCAGGCCGCTGACACCGCCAATTGCCGCCAACTGATAAAACTCCTGAGTCGCCACCACACTTGAAGCGATTAACAGGCCTACGGATATCACTGTCAGTTGCAGGCGCTTGCTTTGCAAATGCTGTTGTTGCATCTGTTTTACCAGGGTTAGCTGATTGACTTTGCTTTGCTGGCTGGTTTTTAAGTAGTCGTATACCAGATCGGGAATTTCCGGTAACTTTTCACCCCAGAACGGCAGGTTTTCTTTAACCTGATTGAACAAGGCCTTTGGCCCCATCTGCTCTTTCACCCAATCTTCCAGATAAGGTTTCGCGGTTTTCCAGAGATCCAACTCCGGGTAAAGTTGCCGGCCAAGACCTTCAATATATAGTAAGGTTTTTTGCAACAACACTAGTTGTGGCTGTACTTCCATATCAAAGCGACGGGCGGTGTTGAACAGGTTAATTAACACCTGGCCAAAAGAGATTTCCGCCAACGGTTTTTCGAAAATCGGTTCGCAAACGGTACGAATCGCAAATTCAAATTCTTCAACATTGGTATCCACTGGCACCCAGCCAGAATCGACGTGTAATTGTGCCACCTGATGATAATCGCGATTAAAAAAGGCAACGAAGTTTTCTGCCAGATAACGCTTATCTTCCTTATTCAGAGTGCCGACAATACCACAATCAATGGCAATCCAGGTCGGATCCTCAGGGTTGGTGACATCGACAAAGACATTACCGGGATGCATATCCGCATGGAAAAAGCTGTCGCGAAATACCTGGGTAAAAAATACCTGTACGCCGCGCTCTGCCAGTAATTGCATGTTTACATGGGCAGCTTTTAACTGTGCCACCTCACCAACGCCAATACCGTAAATGCGTTCCAGCACCATCACTTCTTTGCTGCAATAATCACTATACACTTCTGGTACATACAGCACCTTGTCATCGGCAAAATTACGTTTCAGTTGAATCGAATTGGCCGCTTCACGCAACAGATCAAGCTCATCGATAATGGTCTTGCGATATTCTTCCACGACCTCCACCGGACGCAGGCGTTTACCTTCGTGGTAATAGCGGCTCACTAATCCGGCAAACATTTGCATCACTTCGATATCGGCAAGAATAATGGCATCAATGCCCGGGCGAATCACTTTGATCACCACATTGATCGCTTCATCATCTTCGGCTCGCATCATCTTCGCCGCGTGCACTTGGGCAATGGAGGCGGAGGCCAGCGGCGCCTCATCAAACTCAAGGAAAGCCTGACTGAACTTGTCGCTGCCAATGGCATCAATAATTCGCTGTTTAGCCAGTTTACCGTCAAATGGCTCCACATTATCCTGCAAACGCGCCAACTCATCAGCAAAGGCCGGTGTCAGTAGATCACGTCGGGTCGACAGCATCTGTCCGAATTTTATGTATACCGGTCCCAATGACTCAATAGCCAGGCGAAATCGTTGTTCCAGTGACTTATCTTTATGCTGGTTTTGCAACCAGAAAAAGCTCCACCTGATAAGCTTGCCGTACCAGGGGATTTTATGCTTTGGTAACAGGTCATCTAACCCATACTGCAAAAAGGTTTTAATGATTTGATAGAGTCGTTGACTGCGCACGTTATTCCTTCGCTATCAGGGATTGTTTCAATTGATTAAGACGTTGCTCAAGCTTATCGGTATCGGCAGCTAAAGTGCTGACCTGGCGATTAAAATCGTCAGTAACTGCCTGGTTCACCAACACGGGTTGTTCATAAAGCAGGTATTCGCTGGCATCCTGTTCAACCTGGCGCTTGGCAAAGCGGGCCTTTTGCCTTACTTTTTGCATTATTTTCGTTAAATAATGGGTTGGCACATCACCAAGGTGCTGCGCCAGTTGTTGTTGCCAGTCAATATCCAACGACTGACCCAATTGCGCAAATCGCTGTGCTTGCTGAATATCGCCCTCGATTTCAATGGCACCGACTTTGATCAGCTCAGGCAATAACTCGGGCTTGGTAAGCTTAGGCAAGGTCGAGATATCCGTCGCCAGATAGCAGCTGTGCTCAATGCGCGTAGCCATCACCAACACTTGTCCCTGACTAACCATAAAGGCCATGGCAAATGGCAATTCCTGCAATTGTAACGTCAATGCCTGCTGGTCCATCTGCTGCAAGGCAGTTGCCTGTTTTGGATCCAGTGATAACGTCGAATTAATCACTTTCTCCAACGCCCCGCAGAGCAATTGTGGCATTAGCCCGGGTAGCCACATGTTAGAATTTAAATCCTTTGTGCAAAGCAACGATACCACCAGTCAGGTTATGGTAACTGGTCTGTTCGAATCCTGCCGTTTCCATCATCGCTTTCAGGGTTTCCTGATCCGGATGCATGCGAATCGACTCCGCCAGATACTCATAGCTGTCACCATCTTTGGCAACGATATCACCCATTTTGGGCAAAATATTGAATGAGTAGAAATCGTAGACCTTATTCAGTAACTCGTGCTCAGGCTTGGAAAACTCAAGAACCAACAAGCGACCACCTGGCTTTAATACCCGATAAATCGAGCGCAATGCTTCATCTTTGTCGGTGACATTGCGCAGGCCAAAGGCGATGGTAACAATATCAAAGGTGTTATCTTCAAATGGCAATGCCTGAGCATTTGCCTGCACATAATCAACATTACCAACGACGCCGAGGTCTCTTAACTTATCGCGGCCCACATTGAGCATCGAGCTATTGATGTCAGCCAAGACCACCTGGCCATTAGCACCAACGATTTTTGAAAATTTCGCCGTCAAATCACCGGTACCACCGGCAAGATCGAGAACCTTGTTGCCGGGACGGGCACCACTGGCATCTATGGTAAAGCGCTTCCACAAGCGATGAATGCCGAATGACATCAAATCATTCATGATGTCGTATTGCTGGGCTACGGAGTGAAATACGCCTGCAACCAGTTGCTCTTTCTCTTCAGTTTTGACCTGTTTATAGCCAAAATCCGTGGTGGAATTTTTATCGATAGTCATCAACTTGGATCCGAATAGGTAATTATAGGTAGTTTACTGCAAAGCCCGCAGCAGGAGCAAACCCCGACAGTAATTAGGCGTTCGAGTATTTCTCTTTATTGCCGAGCCAGCGCTGAATTAATGCCTGGGCAACATCAGGATGATGACGCCATAGTTCGCTGGCTTTGGGTAGGATGTCGGGAATTAGATCGCCATCGCGAACTAAATCGGCTATTTTTAGCTCTGCCAAACCGGTTTGTCGGGTACCCAGGAGTTCTCCCGGGCCGCGAAT
Source organism: Thalassotalea mangrovi (assembly GCF_005116735.1). GTDB lineage: Bacteria > Pseudomonadota > Gammaproteobacteria > Enterobacterales > Alteromonadaceae > Thalassotalea_A > Thalassotalea_A mangrovi. The sequence continues at coordinate 45,916 of NZ_SWDB01000009.1, forward strand.
TTCCAGGTCCCGCTGGGCAATCAAAAAGCCATCATTCGATTCCCGCAATACCGATAAACGCTTGGTTGCGGTTTTCGATAATGGGCTTTTGTACATCAACACACAATGGGAGGCCACGCCACCACGGCCAACCCGACCACGCAGCTGATGCAATTGCGCCAGGCCAAGCCGTTCCGGATTTTCAATGATCATCAAACTGGCATTCGGTACATCAACGCCAACTTCGATGACCGTCGTCGCCACCAGTAAATGAATGTCCCCGGCTTTAAAGGCATCCATGATTTCCTGTTTTTCGGTCGGTTTCATACGTCCATGGACTAAACCGACTTTCAATTGCGGTAACTGCGCCTGTAAATAATTTGCGGTATCTTCTGCGGCCTGGCATTCGAGCACTTCAGACTCTTCAATGAGGGTACAAACCCAATAAGCCTGGCGGTTCTGCTCCGTACAGGACAAACGTACCCGGTCGATAACCTCGTCACGGCGCACATCGGCAATCGCAACAGTCTTGATTGGGGTTCGCCCCGGTGGCAATTCATCAATGACCGAGGTATCTAAATCTGCGTAGGCGGTCATTGCCAGGGTTCTCGGAATTGGCGTCGCGGTCATAATTAATTGATGCGGATAACAATCATCAATTTTACCCTTTTCCCTGAGTTCAAGGCGCTGATGTACCCCAAACCGATGTTGCTCATCGATGATAATCAACGCCATATTGGCAAACTGTACCTGTTCCTGAAATAGCGCATGAGTACCGACCACCATTTGCATACTGCCATCGCTAATGGCCTGCAGGGCATGCTGCTTGACCTTAGCTTTGCTTTTCGATGCCAGCCAACCAACGTTAATACCTAAAGGTGAAAACCAGTTACTGAAATTTATTGCGTGTTGCTCGGCGAGAATTTCCGTCGGTGCCATGAGCGCCACCTGATACCCCTGGCCAATCGCCGTCAATGCCGCCAATGCCGCTACCAGGGTTTTTCCGGAACCTACATCACCCTGAACCAGGCGCATCATAGGCACCGGTTTGGCCAAATCCTCGCGCAGTTCGTTAACCACTCGCTGTTGCGCATTGGTGGGCGAAAAGGGCAGGGAATCCAGGAAAGTACGCTCCAGTTGGGCATCGATGTGTAACGGAATGGCGGCATGTTTATCGCTCGATTGGCGCAGTTTCAACATGCTGAGATTGTGTGCCAACAACTCTTCTTTGATCAGCCTAAGTTGCGCCGGATGACGACCTTCTTCCAGTGCCGTCAACGCCACATCGGCGGGTGGGCGGTGGATAATCTGAATTGCCTCGACCAGGGAGATGGCCTCATCAAAGGTACCGGCGGGCAATAGGTCTTCGACACTGCCGCGCTTTAAACGCTGTAATGCCTGATCGCATATATTACGCAGGCTTACCTGGCGCAGGCCGTCGGTCGTCGGATATACCGGAGTCAGGTTTTCTTCGACTGCAATGTGGGGTTCATCGGAGTCGAATTTTTTATATTCCGGATGGATAATTTCAAAGCCGCGGGCACCGCGATGAATTTCGCCAAAGCAACGTAACATGGTGCCGACACTTAAATTGTTTTTCTGGGCGGCGGAAAAGTGAAAAAAGCGTAAGGTAAGTTCGCCGGTGCCGTCATTAATGCGACACAACAGCATGCGCTTTCGGCCATAGCTTATCTGACAGTCAACCACCTCTCCGATGACCGAGGTGTGTAACCCGGGTAACAAATCGCGGATGGCATATACCCGGGTACGGTCTTCATAGCGTAAAGGTAAGTGGAACAACACGTCCTGAAGCGTGTTCAGGCCGATTTTTTCTAACTTTGCCGCAACGCCAGGACCAACTCCTTTGAGCACCGTCACCGGTGTTTGTGCGAGTTTATTCAGTCCTTCCTGAACCTGTCCCTGGCGCATCGTTGTCATGATTATGAATCTAAATCTTCCCAGGCTTCCTGGTTCATTTGCATTTTCTGCCACCAGTCATCACTGGCAACAATGTGGCCTTCTTCATCAATTTGCGGATAGGGCAGGCCTTTGCGTTTACAGGCCTTGGCAAAAATAGGATGGCCACCCTCGAATAATACCCGGTTGCGTTCTTCATCAGAGATGTTGCTAGGGGTATCATACATGCCGGCAAGTTGACGTTGCCGTTGCGCTTCATACAGGGTTACTGCACAGGCTACCGACACATTCAATGATTGCACCATCCCCACCATCGGGATAATAATGTCCTGGTCGGCAAGCGCCAGGGCTTCTTCACTGGCACCAAATTTTTCCTGGCCAAGAATAATCGCCGTTGGTTTGGTGTAATCAATTTCCCGGTAATCGACAGACGTTTCCGAAAGGTTGGTGACCAGTACCTGCATTCCCTGCTCTTTTAACCGCAGCACCGCATCCCGGGTGTTATCATAATGATGAACATTGACCCAGTTCTGTGAACCAACGGCACTGCCACCGCCAACGCGCATCCGTTCATTTTTCCAGATGGCATGAACATCGTGGATGCCAATGGCATCGCAGGTGCGAACAACGGCAGCCAGGTTGTGAGGCTTATGAACCCCTTCCATACACACGGTTAAATCCACTTGACGTTTGTTTAGCATGTCAAGAATACGCTGATGTCTTTGCGGGGTCATAATGTCAGTCTTTACTAATTTACGCTCGGCACTTTCATAATACCGTCGATTTCAATGGCAACGCCCTTAGGAAGTTCGTTTACGCCAATCGCGGCACGAGCCGGGTAGGGTTGAGAAAAATATTTCGCCATAATCTCATTAACGGTGGCAAATACACTTAAATCCGTTAAAAAGATGTTTACTTTCACCATATCATTGATTTCACCACCAGCAGCTTCACATACTGCCGCCAGATTTTTAAACACCTGCTCGGCCTGTTCACTAAAGTCATCGGATACCACTTCCATGGTTTGTGGATCTAATGGGATTTGGCCTGATAAATAGACCGTATTGCCGACCTTTACGGCTTGTGAATAAGTACCGATCGCGCTTGGGGCATCATCGGTTGATATGATGGTTTTCATGTTAATTCCTTGTTGCGTTTATACATTATTATTTTCGTGGCCGAATCACTTTTTGTACATCCGGCATTATTTTGATCTTGCGAATGATATTAGCAATATGCACCCGGTTTCGACAGGTGAGTTCGATCGAAATCAGGTACAGGTTTGAATCTTTTTCTTCGGTATTGAGCGTGCGAATATTCGACTCACACTGGGAAATCACTGTGGTTAACTTTGCCAGTACGCCCTGGTGATTAATAATCTCGACCCGCAACAGGGCAATAAATTCATTATCGACATCCGGATCCCATTTAACCGGGAAGAATTTACCTAGTTCTTTTTCCCGGCCACTTATGTTTCGACAGCCGTGCTGATGCACCATCAATCCTTTACCGGAAGAAATATAGGCAACAATGTCATCGCCTGGAATCGGGTGACAGCATTTACCATAAGTCACCAGCATGCCTTCTGAGCCTTTGATCGGCATTTTTGCTTTACCGTATACCGGTTCATCATTCTCAGAGGTAAAATCGCCGGTCAGGCGACGGGCAATACCAATACTTAACGCATTACCCAGACCGATATTGATCATCAACTCGTCCATCGAGTGATAACCAGTGTCATTAACCACCTGCTCGATCTTATCCTCTGGAATATCTTCCAGCTTGGTTTGCCCTAAAGCATGCGTTAACAGGCGTTTACCCAGTGCCAGTGACTGGTTCTTTTCCTGGGAACGCAAATAATGACGGATTTGCAAGCGCGCCTTGGCGGTAACCACGAAGTTTAGCCAGGTCGCATTGGGATGGGCACCACTGGCGGTAATAATTTCAATCGTCTGACCCGATAGTAATGGCTGGCGCAACGGATAGGGCTTGCGTTCAACCTTGGCGCCAACGCAGCTGTTACCAACGTCAGAGTGTACCGCATAGGCAAAATCGACGGCGGTAGCCCCCATCGGCAATTCAATGATTTTACCTTCCGGGGTAAAGACGTAAATCTCTTCCGGGAACAGGTCAGTTTTTACGTTTTCAATAAATTCGAATGAGCTACCAGCACTTTGCTGTAACTCTAACAGGCTCTGCATCCATTTACGCGCCCGTACCTGAGCCGTTGTACCACTATCATCGTCGCCATCTTGCTTATACAACCAATGTGCGGCGACACCCCGGTCCGCCATTTGATCCATATCCTTAGTACGGATTTGGATTTCCACCGGAATCCCGTGTGGCCCGATTAACGAAGTATGCAGCGATTGATAACCGTTACTTTTAGGAATCGCGATGTAATCTTTAAAGCGGGTTTCAATGGGTTTAAACAGGTTATGGACGGCACCTAAACAGCGATAACAGGTATCGATTTTGTTATCGACAATGATCCGAAACGCATAGATATCCATCACTTCATTGAACATCAGTTCTTTATTAAGCATCTTGCGGTAAATGGAATACAAATGCTTTTCCCGGCCAATAACCTGAGCCTCAATTCCCGATTCTTCGAGGCGTGATTCAATCTCATTCTGAATATTAAGGATGATTTCCTTACGGTTACCACGGGCCTGCTTGACTGCCTGTTTCAGCGCCCGTGAGCGCATTGGATACAGGGCTTCAAAGCCAAGCACTTCCAGTTCATTCTTGATCCCATGAATACCCAGGCGATTCGCGATCGGCGCATAGATATCCAGGGTTTCGCGGGCAATACGGCGGCGTTTATCGGGACGAAGTGCCCCCAAAGTGCGCATGTTATGGGTGCGATCCGCCAGCTTAATCAGAATGACCCGAATATCCTGCACCATGGCCAGGATCATTTTCCGAAAGTTTTCCGCCTGCGCTTCCTGCTTGGAGCTAAAACTTAGCTTATCGAGTTTACTGACCCCTTCAACCAGCTCAGCAACCGTAGAACCAAATAATTCCGCCAGTTCATCCTTAGTGATTTCCGTATCTTCAATGACATCATGAAGCAACGCCGCCATTAATGTCTCATGATCCAGGTGCATTTCCGCTAAGTTGCGGGCAACTGCGACCGGATGAGTAATGTAGGGATCTCCGCTTGAGCGCATCTGTCCATCATGAGCATCATATGCTACCAGATAGGCCTTTTTGAGCATGTCAATTTGCTCAGCAGGTAAATAGCTCTCGGCTTGTTTTTTTAAAGGTTCAAATAAGTACACCCATTTCTCCCAGGGAATACAATCAGGTGATAATCAGAAGGGGCTGATCTAAGAATACGTGGAAAATGTAAGAAAGCCAATGGCTAAGCAGAGTGCAAGGCCATTGGCTGGGGATCTATTAAATCTGGTTGCCTACGATTGCAGCAACAGCAGCTAACTCTGCAGAGTCTTGTTGTACCTGTTCCTGGCGATCAGCATTGTCCATGATTTCGGTATTTATTAAATCGGCTTCGATTTCACGCAATGCCAGTACGGTTGGCTTGTCATTTTCAATCTCAACCAATGCATCTTTACCACCAGTGGCGATTTGACGAGCGCGACGTGACGCGATCAATACCAAATCAAAACGATTACCAACTTTATCAACTGCATCTTCAACAGTAACGCGAGCCATGTATTTACTCCAAGTGCCAAGGGTTATAAACCCACAGATATTTTATAAGATTGTGTAGTTTACTAAATGCTTAAAGTTTATGCTAGATATGCATAGGATCTTTTTCCGTGAATTAAGATCTTTTGCATCAGCAAGAGCGATTTAATCCGCCAGCAACTTCTGGAACATCTGCTGATGTTTAATTGCCTGTTGGGAACGCTTCAGGCGCTGATTGTTAACGATGGTGGTTAAATCCGCCAGCGCTGTTTCAAAATCATCGTTAACCACAATGTAATCGAATTCTTCAAAATGTGAGCACTCGGATTTGGCCTGGGCCATGCGTTCGCCAATCACTTCGTCGCTATCCTGACCCCGGGATTGCAGGCGCTTTAATAGCTCGTCTTTGCTGGGCGGCGAGATAAAAATGGTGGTTACCTGCGGATGGCGCAGACGTACCTGTTGCGCTCCCTGCCAGTCGATATCAAGGAACACGTCGATGCCTTGCTGCAGCTGCGCGTCAATAGCGGCTTCAGAGGTACCGTAATAGTTACCAAATACCTCAGCCCATTCGTAAAACGCATTATCTTCAATCAGAGCCTTAAATTCATCCACCGAGACAAAATGGTAATGTTCGCCATTTACCTCACCCGGACGTGGTGCACGGGTGGTATGAGATACCGAAACCTGCATAGCACGTTCGCTGGGTTGCGCCAATAAGGCTTTGATAAGGCTCGACTTACCTGCACCACTTGGCGCAGAAAGAATAAACAAATTACCGGGGACCGACACGGGCTCTCCAAATTGATCAAAATTAAAAGTCGCTATTTTAAACTAAAAATAGGGTTTTCTCTAAGAAAAGAACAGTTCGGGTGTAAACGGGAGTTAGAACTCCCTGAGTACGTATCGTAAACGATACTCCGAGCACGTGACAAAAAACGTCACTCCGAGCACGCTGATGTCATCAGCTCCGAGCACACGCTGTTTCGAGTGAAAAGCAAAAAAAAACTTGAGTCATTCCCTGCCTCGACAGGGAATCTCAGCTAAGGTTAAAAATCAAGGGGTCAGAGTTGTTGAATTTCAACAACTCTGACCCCTTGATTTTTTATGGAATGATTCGCTTTGCATACATCTGCTGGTAAGCGTCCATGCTGTCATCGGCAACCGCTTGTTGTACCGGGGTTAGTTTGATGGGATCAGATCGATACGGAGCAAAACCGGTAGAGGCTTCTACCCGTTGATACCAGTGTGGGGCCCACGCGCCATCAGACTCTCTGCGCCCCGCAGGCCATGACAACATGGCTGTATCAAAATCCAAATCAAAGTACTCACATACAGCGCTTAACATACCCTCGGGATCTCTGAGGACATCCTGGCTATCTATGACCGGAATATTCTCACCAGTGATAGCCGAAATTTGCTGGTACAAGCGCCATTGCCGGTTAATACCAATATCTTCATCACTCACATCTCTGATTTTCTGAACATAAGATTTGACCACATTCGCTGGATTACGAATTAAAAAACAATGCTTAAGTTCCCGGCAAAAATTCAAATCGACATCATCGAGCATATGATGGGTCATCATCTTTTGATAAAACAGCTGACAATCCCTGGGTGCCAGTAATTGCTCAACCACCTGTTGCCATTGTTGCGGCTGGCTGGCGAGAATCTCGCCCTGCATCGGATGTACCTTGCCACTATGTTTGAGGTAATAGGCATAAAAAGGTTCATCAATCACCTCACAATCGGCACGATTTTCCCAGCTGCGCATCATCGCCGTCGATATATTTCGTGGTCCGGACCACATCGCCAGTCGTATGGTCATAACAACTCCCGTTACGGCTTCTGGTTAGACTTCAAACAAACTGTTGTGACATTCATTGGCAATCATCTGCGCATACAGTTGTTGCAGGCGATGCACCATCGGGCCTTTGCTTTGTCGGCTCGGGTAATCGCCAATATCACGGCCATCGACGGTTTTCACCGGCGTTACCCCGGCAAAGGTACCGGTAACGAATGCTTCATCGGCGCCATAGACTTCGGCCAGGGAGAAGTTTTTCTGATAAACCGGAATATGCGCCAGCTTACAAAGCTTGATAATGTTCGACCGCGTGATCCCTGCCAGGCAATAGTCACCGGTCGAGGTCCATACCTCGCCATTGCGAACAATAAAGAAATGGGTCGAATTACAGGTAGAAACAAAACCATGCGGGTCAAGCATCAAGGCCTCGTCGGCACCGGCTTTGGTTGCCTGAATGCAACCAAAAATGCAGTTAAGCTTGGAATGACTGTTGAGTTTTGGATCCTGGACATCAGGATAACCCCGACGCACATACACGGTATACAGATTTAGCCCGCGATCAGCCGTCTGAGGTGCTGGCACTTTATACTCCGGAATGATAACAATCGTTGCCGGGCTAACCGTGACCCTGGGATCCTGATAAGGCGTCGATTTTACGCCCCGGCTTACCATCAGGCGAATATGCACATCATCCTGCATATCATTGGCGATACAGGTTTCCATCACCCGTTGTTTTAACTGCTCAGGCGTTAAGCCAATATCTAAATCCAGGGCTTTAGCACCTTCATATAAGCGCTTTAAATGCTGGTCGATAAACGGCAGTTTACCATGATGCAACCGTAATCCTTCCCAGACACCATCGCCGAGGATAAAGCCGGAATCAAAAACAGAAATTTTCGCTTGCTGGCGAGGAAAGAGTTCGCCATTGATATTGATTTGAATGTGCTCATTACGAGCATCATCATTGGAATGATGGCTACCAGTGCTCATGAAAAACTCGTATTTATTATTGTTATTGTACTGATTTAATAACTAAATTAACGAGTTAATGGTAAGCAGGCAACCGAATTTTGCGGAATTTTTGAACTTAGCTTGAAGAAAAGTCAGCCGGCCCTATGCCGGCTGATTGTTAGCGCTTTAGTTATAATACTTTAGCGATCGATTGCGCCAGGTATTCAACATTGCTGCGGGAAATACCGGCAATGCTCATCCGTGAAGAGCCGACCATATAAATGCTGAACTCTTCCTGTAAGCGCTGTACCTGCTCCGGCGTAATCCCCAGGAACGAGAACATGCCTTTCTGGCGGGTAATGAATGAGAAATCACGCTCAACACCCTGCGCTTTTAAGTTATCCACTAATAGCTGACGATTATCATTGATACGATTACGCATTTCCGCCAGTTCCGCGTGCCACTGTTGAGTTAGCTCGCCAGACGATAAAATCGTTTCAACCAGCGCCGCACCGTGTGCAGGTGGCATTGAATAAATACAACGCACTACCGACAATAATACTGAATAGGCTACGTCTGTCGTCGCTATGTCTTTGCCAATAATAGAGCAGGCACCAATACGTTCACGGTACAAACCGAAGTTCTTCGAGCATGAGCTGCACAGGATCATTTCTTCGACGTTGGCTGCCATTAAACGGACACCATAGGCATCTTCATCGAGACCGTCACCAAAACCCTGGTACGCCATATCGATTAGCGGCGTGAAACCAACGTTTTTGGCCAGTTCAACGATTTCCTGCCATTGTTGCTGGTCTAAGTCCATACCACTTGGGTTATGACAACAGGCATGCAACAACACCACATCATCAGCAGCAACTTGCGATAATGCCGCTTTCATTTCCTCAAACTTTAACGATTTGTTCTCATAATCGTAATATGGGTAAGTTTTTACCGTCAGGCCTGATGCCTGGAACAATCCAGTGTGGTTTGCCCAGGTCGGATCGCTCACCCAAACCGTCGCACCGGGTTTACAGGCACGAATAAACTCGGCGGCAACACGCAGTGCACCAGTACCGCCTGGGGTAGAAACCGTGCGTACACGATTTTCGGAAATGACCTGATGTTCAGCAAAAATGAGATCCGTCATTTTTTCATTGAATAACGGTGAACCGGCCGGACCGATGTAAACCTTGGATTCTTCGTTATCATATCGGTACTTTTCAGCTTTCTTAACGCAATCCAGTATGGTGGTATCACCGTATTCGTTTTTATAGACACCGACACCAAGGTCAATTTTATTAGGATTTTCGTCAAGACGATATTTTGCCAGTAGCCCAAGAATAGGATCAGCTGGCAATGCTGATAAATTACCAAACATGGTTTTTGCTACCTTATTTAATGAAAAAAGTAAGATGGGTTAAGCGCAAAGCATACCTTAGTTGTCGTTGGAAATTAAGGCTAAAGTGGGGGAAATTGATTAAATATTGCAAACTTTTTTATACGCAGAAAAAGGGCGACTGACTTGGTAAAATCAATCGCCCTATAGCTAGTTGAGTGTGTACTATAAAAAGCGAGACAACAGTGCCACCACCAGGCCGATCAGACCACCAAACACGCCGCCCCAGACCACAAGCCAGCCAAGATGTTTGTGAATCATCTGCTGAATAATATCTTTAACCATTTGCGGGGTTAGCTCATCAAGTCGTTGGTTGATAATGGCTTCTACTTTTTCGCGCATACCGCGTATCACATTCGGTTGTTCTAATTGCTCGCGCACCAGTTCATTAAACGCATCCTGTTCACTGATGTTTAATAATGAGGTTTGCATCTTATCGATAAATGGCTGTTTTAACGGTTGCAGAGCCTCGCTGCCGCCAAACATGGCAAGCATGCTACCAAATGAAGATTCTTCGATGGTTTGTACTAATGAGTTAAATGCCGGTTCAAGATCGACTTTTTGAATCACATTAGAAAAGTCGAAATGCACCGCCTGGCCGTCACCCTGGGAAAGAAACTTATCGATATTCTCATCGGTAAAAAACTGGGTCATCATCATGTTGGCAATCGCCCGCTTAAACTCTTCAAACTGCGACGGAATCACGCCGGAGCCATAGAGCAGGGGCACGCGTTCAAACAGCATATGAATAGCCAATACATTGGTAACAGCACCAGACAGTGCGAACACACCCACTGAAAATAAAATATCCTGGGATAAAAAATAACCGACCAGCGCCAGACCCAGGGCAATGGTATTGGTGATGTAGCTTTTATTCACAACAACTCCATAGACATCAAAAAACCAATATTTTATCAATGAGTTCTATGAGGCCTCAAGATTGGACAGGTAATTTGATATCACTGCAGAACAACGTTTGTAGACTAAATATGGATATAACGAGCAATAATTGCCTAAAAATTTACAATTTTATAACCCAAATATTGTTGATAATCATTATCATTTAGATTAATCTTAACAGCAGTTCAATGTTTCAACAGATTCACTCATGTACGTTTGTATTTGTCACGGTATTACCGAACAACAAATTAAAGATTCAACGGCGGAAGGCGCAAGTTCAATGCGCTGCCTGAAAACTCAGCTGGCTATCGCCTCTACCTGTGGTAAATGTTCGCAGGTGGCGAAAATGGTACTCGATGAAAGCCTGTTGGATTTAGCCGTCGAAGCAAAAGCCGTCGCCTAATCAAAAAATTCTTCCCCGTATAAAAAAGTCCGGTAGAGATACCGGACTTTTTTATTGTGCGTGTCACTGAAAGCAGCTGATTTTTGTGGATATCTAAGGGTGTCACATGCCGACTAAAGGTGACAAATACCGACTGTTGAGGATGTCAAATGCTGACTAAGGGTGACAATGGCTGACTTAGAGTGACAACAAACAGCCCACAACCCAAAACCCAGTCATCCCGGCGAAAGCCGGGATCTCGCTCTTTGAAAGCTGAAACCTGAATCCCGAAATCTCGCTCTTCCCGTCATCTCCGCGAAAGTGGAGATCAGCTCTTTCCATCTATAAACCGAGATTTCCTGTCGTGGTAGGAAATGACGGACCGGTTAGGTACACATGTTAATTGCCAAGTCGCTTGTGCTTAAACCTGAAACCTGAAACCTGAATCCCGAAACCTTTACTTCCCGTCATCTCCGCGAAAGTGGAGATCTGCTCTATCCACCTATAGACCGAGATTTCCTGTCGTGGCAGGAAATGACGGAAAGGTTTATTGTCGATGCTTACGCAACGCCAATATTAAAGAGGTAAGCTACGCTGGTGGATAAAATACTCTTGTTGTCGCATTTTCGGTGACAGACCTACGTCGGTGACAACGAACAGCCCAAACCTTAGTCATCCCGGTGTCGACCGGGATCTCGCCCCTCTGAAACCTGAGACCTGAGACCTCGCTCGTCTATTCCTCTTCCATCATTTGCTGCAGGTAATTTTTCAGACCCGCATGATCGATCAAGTACTGTTGTGCTTCCAGCCAGTCTATCTGCTCTTCCTGATATTCAAGGATCTCTTCCAGCATATCGCGGCTAACATAGTCCTGATGTTGTTCACAAAAGGCGATGGTGGCTTTCAACGTCTGCAATGAATCCATTTCAAAGCTTAAATTGGCGGCAATCATCTCTTCACAGTGCTCACCGATGCGCAACCGACCCAAGTGTTGCAAATTAGGCAAGCCTTCGAGAAATAAAATTCGCTCGATAATATCATCGGCATTTTTCATGACCCGAATCGAGCGCTTGTAGTCGGCCTTATTCAGCCCTTTAAAGCCCCAGTTTTTATGCATCCTCGCATGCAGGAAATACTGATTAATGGCGATTAACTCATTGGCCAGGACATTGTTGAGTTGCTGAATTAACTCCTTCGATGTTTTCATCCTCAACTCCTATTGGTCACTATCATTGTCGCCCATCTGCGACTGAATGTAGTTTTTCATGCCTATCTTGTCGATTAAACCCAGTTGTTTTTCCAACCAGTAAACATGATCTTCTTCCGTGTCGTACAAAAGCTTCTCGAGAATTTCCCGGGATTGATAATCCTGCTCTTCCTCACAAATACCGATAACGTCTTTCAATGACTGCACCACTTCCATTTCCAGCACCAGGTCATTTTCCATCATTTCTTTAACGTCGTTGCCAATCATTAAATCGCGACGTTTTACCATGTTAGGGGTGCCTTCCAGAAACAGCATGCGCTTGATCAGAAAATCCGCATGTTCCGTTTCTTCTTCCCGCTCGTGATCGAGGCGCTGATACAGACGATTTAAACCCCAATCATCGTACATTCGAGAATGAATAAAGTATTGATCGATCGCTGCCAGCTCATTCGCCAACAACGCATTAAACCCCTCAATTACCTTTTTGTTACCTTTCATCACATTCCTCAATTGAATTGATCAGCCCACTATTAAGGATAGGTCAAACCCGGCAATTTTTCGTTTTTTTCGCAATAAAATCATATAGATACTAATGATAACCATTCACATTACCATTAACAAATAAAGGCACTCCCGAGTATGTAATCACTTATAAACACCCATAAAAAAGCCCGGCTCTAAGTCCGGGCATTTTTTCTAGCGATTAAGCGTATGAATTTGCGCGTTATTTTTCTACCTGCAGATATTGCAATGCCTGGTTATTCACACATTGAGTAAAACTTTTTTGGCGCTCCTCTTTGCTAATCACCTTCATCGCATCAGCAACCTGGGTCATTTTCTGCTGTTGCTCTTGTTGTTCCAGATGCCTGGTTTGATCGCTGAAACAGCCAATAATGCCAAAATTCAAGGCCATTTCTGAACCAATATTTTCTTCCCCAATACAAGCCATCAACTGCTCAGCCAGAGAGTTTCGGTCGGTGTCGACAATATAAGTTTGCAACTCTGAACCCGAGGCCTCGACTTCCTGCTTTTCCAGTTTGCAACCAAACAACATGTCGGCAACCGCAACCTTGGCCATCATATTCTGGTGAATCTCAGTAAAGTTCTGCACCAGCTCCTGCTGGCTTTTCGCTGTGTCTTCACCGGCACACACTGCAACTGACAATAATCCGGAAAAGGTCAAACAAACCAATCGACAAAAACCCATGGGCTAAACCCTCATTTTATTAAAAGTGAAGCGAGATCATACGCTAATCCCGCTGAAATACGAGCAACTGATTATTGGCGGGCATGGCGATATCATTCAGCAACGAAAACCTGGCTTCGGTAGCCAGGGCATTGACCCATTCAAAATCACGAATGCCACTATTTGGATCCCGCTCCAATAACCAAAGTTGAAAATCGGCATTGCTGGCGCTGGTGTAGTGGCCATTGTATTTAAACGGCCCGTAAATAAACAACTTGCCCTTAGATTTAACCAGTTTATTGGCGACCGTAAAAAAATTTTCTACCAATTGTGGGGCAACAATATGCAAGGTATTGGCAGTATACAGGCCATCAACTGGCGAATGTTGCCACGAATCCTGATTGATAAGATCACACACCACTGGTGGCAATAACGACTCGCCGCCGTAATGGCGAATATTGGTCGCTAAAGCGGGAAGGTTGTCTTCAATATCACTACATTGCCAGAGGATATCCGGACGTAGCCCGGTGAAATGTAGCGCATGCTGGCCCGACAGGCTACCAACTTCAAAAATGCTGTAACTTTGCGGCAAATATGCTGCTAACTGCTGATAAATAGCCTGTTTATTACGCTCGCAAGAGGGCGAAAAGTTTTCCATGTACTCGATACGTACCGTCAAAAATTTCGCCCAGTCTAGCGCAATCTATTCTTTGTTGGCTACCTGATGAATATAAACATCCTGTTGCGGATATGGAATGGTCAAGCCGTTTTCATCGAAGGCCAGTTTAATATTTTCCATGAAATCAAAATAGACATCCCAGTAATCCGGGCGATTGACCCACACCCGAACGTATAAATCTACCGAGTTTGCGCCATGGGCACCGACCACCAGGGTTCTCGATTTATCACTGAGGATGCGCTTCTCCTTGTCGAGAAGATCGCCAATCACCTGTTTTGCCAGCTTAATCGAATCGTCATAGCTGACACTGACCACAAAGTCGACACGTCGGGTATTTTCCGCCGAATAGTTCACCAGGCTGCCATTGGAAAGCATGCCGTTAGGAATAAACACTTTCTTGTTATCCGGCGTTTTTAATACGGTATTAAAAATCTGGATTTCTTCCACGGTACCGCTCTGTCCCTGAGCTTCAATAAAGTCACCCGCTTTAAACGGCCGGTACATCAGGATCAGAATTCCGCCGGCAAAGTTAGATAGGCTGCCTTGCAATGCCAGGCCAACCGCTAAACCAGCCGCACCTAACAGGGCAATCAATGATGCGGTTTCAATACCTATCATCGATGCGAAGATAATGATGCAGATTAGTCGTAATATGCTGTGAATGATATCGAGCAGGAACTTACGCAAGGTAATCTCAACCTCGCGTTTTTCCATCGCCCGGTTAAGAAAACGGACGATACTGTTGGCAACCCACAAGGTAATGCGCAATACCACCAACGCAATAACCAGAGTAATGGTGAAGTCGACCACCATGTCGATATATTTATGGAAAAATTCTGGTACCTGAGACAGGCTTAACTTATCTGCGGCCTCCTGGGCCGCATTTCCCTGATCCGATTTTTGCATGATTTTCTCCGAATTTTCATTAGGTTATTACGCTATAGCATAGTCGAATATAAGACAAATTTAACCTATAAATTGAAACACCTTGCAATCCATGCCTGAATGCCAACAGTAGTCTCCTGCTAGAAATTTTCTGTAAGAAATCTCACGCCATCGTGACTATGTAGATAAGACAACTGAACGGAGAGAGACAATGACTGAATTTATTCTTGCATTTATCGGCATCTGGCTGTTTATAGCAGCGTGCAGCTATGGCCAGGCTCGCAGCAAAAATCATCCCCAACTCAAGCATATCTATAAACTCTTATCGGCAGATTGGGATATCAACGGATATGGTTTTGAGGCTGAAATTGGCCAAAGTACAAAGCAGCAGGCAAAAGATGATGAAATTTCAGCATTAAAACAGCGCATTGCGCATCTGGAAACCATCATTTGCGATCGTAATTACGAGCTGAACGAAGTTCTGCGCAAGCTCTGATAAACTGGCTATCCTGGCTAAACTTGCTTTTATTTCGGTATTTCACTAAATTACGAATTAAGGAGTTCAAATATTAATCAGGAGTTGTGGTGGCAGACGTTTACCAGGCACTTTCCAGTGCCGCTCGCCGGGATATTCTTGCCCTGTTAAAACAAGGCGATCTCAGTGCAGGGGAGATTGCCGAGCAATTAAACATTGGCAAGTCAACCTTGTCCGGACACCTGAATGTACTGAAATCTGCAGACTTAGTAGCGACCCAGCGGCAAGGCACTACCATCATTTACAGTCTCAAGACCAGTGTCGTTGAAGATCTCCTGAACCAGCTTTATTCATTGTTTAACAAGGAAAAAAGATTATGACTGCGATGCGAAGTGCCTGGGTGGTGTTTGCAATAACGCTGGCAGCATGCCTGACTGGCCTGTGGCTGTTACCAGGCGACATGCAAATTCCACAACACTGGAATATTCATGGTGAACCGGATCGATTCGGCTCGTTAACGGTAGCCCTGATCTACCCGCCAGCGATCATGCTGGGGCTGCTACTGTTGTTGACCTTTTTAAAGCATTTTGAGCCCCGCCAGGAAAACCTGCAGGAATCAGAAAAAGCCAAGGGCTGGATTGGTCTGGCAGTAACCTTGCTGATGGCGTTAATGGCTGCGGCGAACATTGGTCTGGGCATGGGTTATGAAGTACCGGTACTACGCCTGTTGATGATTGCGATATTTATGTTATTTATCATCATTGGCAATTTCCTTTCCAAGACCCGCAGCAATTTCTTTATTGGCATTCGTACGCCCTGGACCTTATCCAGTGACGAAAACTGGCGCAGAACTCATCATCTTGGCGGACGCCTGTTTATGCTCGCTGGTGTCATCGGCCTGTTAATCTCATTCGCCCTGGCAGAGCAGCACTTAGGCTACCTGATGCTCGGACTCATATTACCCCCAGCGCTGATCCCGGTGATTTACAGCTGGTACTTATGGCACAGGAAAAACGGTCAATAGGGTAGGCAATGAATTAACGGGTTACTTTCTTTTGATCAGCGAAATGGCTGCAACTTATGCTTAAATATGAAGAAAGTCACTACAGATACCATTTATTGGGATTGTTTAGCCAGATTGAATGTTGCTAACAACGGCCCATAAAAGAAAAGCGACCATCCGGGTCGCTTTTTCAATTATCCAATAAGATTACCAATTGAGGCGGATCCGGAGTTTATCCCCCGAGCTTACCAATCCACACATTTCTTCGTAAGGCGTGCATTGTTCCAGCCAGACTTCATTTAAGAAATGTTCATTGAAATGTTCTTTAATATCGCCGAGCGAATTAAATTTTAACGGTTGTTGCTGTTCGTCAGTCACGACGGAGCGCTTGCCACCGTCACCGATTTCCACGAGATAAGTGTTACCTTCTAGTGATTCAATAAACAAATCCATAAGTACCTCTCTTTACAGCCTTGTCAGAACGATCCGGAATGACCGGTCTGCGATAAAAAATACGGTAACTTTTCAATAATAGTTCAAATACGATGTCGGACGGCGAGTTTCGTGCCGATAAATTGCAAGCAATTGTTTCTCAGCAACTCAGTTGCTGCGGTAATTGCAGCCAATATTATGCACTTCGAATAAGTAAGGCAGAAAATAGCATTTGTGTGAATTAACGGGTTTGGTGACGAGAAGCTAAGCCTTATACCAGCCTGGCAATTACCGGATCAGTTCTGCTGACAACGAATGCCCGGTAACCAAACGAAATTGCTGTAATTGCCAACTGGCTTTTTGCCGAAATTCAGGATGTTGTCGTCCTCGGCTGGCATACCAGAGGCCATTGAGTAACAAGCAACAAGGCAGATAGATATCGATTAAATGTTGATTCACATCGACATTCGCGGCCGTCTGATAATGGTCAATGACAGTAGAGCGCCATTTATCCGGTGACAAAGCATTGATCGCCATAAACATGGCGATGTCGTATTCCCTTGGCGCCCGGCACAGATATTCAAGATCCAGCAGCCAGGCTTTTTCCTCTCTATCAATGATGATATTGGCAAAATTCAAATCGCCATGACATACAACGTGTGGCTGTTCTGCATGGGTTTTTGGGAGAAATTTATCAATCTGGCGACGCAATGATTCGGTTTTCGATGCGGGGATATCCACCGTATCCAATAGCTCGGCAAACTGGGCCTGCAAGCTTAGCTCAGGCAGCTCTGCATTAACGCGCTCATGCAGCTTGGCCATTAATGGCACAGCGAGTTTGATTTTATCCGATACTAAGATGTCCCAATCGAGTATGTTAGTACCATCAATAAATGGCAGAATCAGCCAGTTTTCATCCTGATAAAAAGGCACTGGCGAAAGGCTTTCCAACTGCGGATACACCGCTTTGTTGGCAGCAGAGTTGTCGGCTCCATTGGTAATACCAAGATGTTTAGCGAACCAACATTGCGAGCCTGTAGCCACCTTCACCAGATAACAGTCATGATTACCGCTGCCGATGAATGGCTCTGCCTGACAATCCTGACCGGCGAAGCAGGGCAGGTTTAGCAGTTGCGAAATTCTTCCGTTAGCCATCTGCATCAGTATCCAAGCAATTAAGATATCGCCGTTAAAGGTTGATGCTGCTTATAGCGGGCAGACCAGTTGAGGTAGCCATAGATGGCGATAATTACATAGATAGCAAATAAAAATGCCGTCGGCTGTAGCGATTTTTCGATGTAGATATAGATAGATAGTAAATCTATTGCTACCCAGTAAAGCCAGTTTTCCAGTACCTTTTGCGCCACCAGGTAGGTAGCAAACACCGCAAATACCGTCGTTGCCGAGTCTAAGTATGGAAAATCCGTGGGCGTAAAGTTATCCATCACCCAGCCGAGTAAAATGGATAACACGGCGAGAATGGCAATAGCATTAACATGGGACATGCCACGCCAGCGTACAATACTCTTACCAATATCCTCATTCACAGGCCGCTGTTGCCAGACATACCAGCCATACAGCGCCATCGCAAAATAATAGACCTGCAGTAACCCATCCATCCAAAGGTAAACATCGTAAAAAATAACCGTGTATATCAGGGTACTGATCAGGGCCGCTGGCCAACACCAGATATTCCCCCTTGCCGCCAGCACCACATACAGTAATGCCGTTATTACCGCGACTATTTCCCAAAATGGCAGGGTGGTGAAATGTTCAACCATGGCCGATATTAATTCCGTGCTTCCACTCGTTGGCGGTCGCCAGCGATAAATTTACAGACAAATACCGCCGCTCCAAGGGCCTGGTGCACTTTTTTAATCTCTGCCATCACTGTGCTCGTTGCCAGGTCATAGTCACCAAATACCTGGGTGCTCATGCCGTTGGTGACCACCGCCAAGCCATCGATGGCCTTTAGGTTATCAATAAAGCCCCAGATCTGTGATTTGTAAGTCTGTTCTGCTAATGGATACAAACTGATTTCAATAGATACCTGCATATTGCCTCACTTGGCCACCAGCGTTAACTGGCGACTGATGTTGTCCGTTAAAAGTTGTAGTCGAAGGTCAATCCAATGCGCGCTGGCTCACCAAATTGATAGTAAGGCTTAGCTTCATAGCCATCACGCGGATCATTACCAAAGTAAAAACCTCGGGTGGCATATA
This sequence comes from Thalassotalea mangrovi, assembly GCF_005116735.1. Lineage (GTDB taxonomy): Bacteria > Pseudomonadota > Gammaproteobacteria > Enterobacterales > Alteromonadaceae > Thalassotalea_A > Thalassotalea_A mangrovi. The sequence goes on from NZ_SWDB01000009.1 coordinate 64,988, forward strand.
GCTCATCAAAGACATTACGCCCCCATAGTTTTACCCGCCAGTTATCGGCCTGGTAACTCAATGACGAAGCCCACAACACAACACTATCGGATTTTTCGATATGGCTGTCAGAGAAGTAAAACTCATCTTTGCCTTCGACATTTACGTTCAGTAACCAACGATCAGTAATATAATAATTTGCGCCGGCGTTGAACTGATAGTTTGGCGCATGGGCCTGGTCACGACCGGTCTCCTTCGTACCATCGCCATAAGTAAAGCCGGAAAACTCGGTATTCAACAAGCCCAGGCTAGTATAGATATTTAACGAGTCACTGATATCCCATAAAAACTCGACTTCAACACCAGCGTTATTGCCTGTTGCCGCATTATCCCAAAAACTGATGAATTCGCTGCTACCATCTGCACGCTCATCTAAATGATAACTGCTGATCTGAATATCATCGCGGGTCATGTAAAACACTGCGGCTCGAAAAACGGCGCGGTTGTCCAGTAACGAGGTTTTAAACCCTAACTCATAATTCCACAAATATTCCGGGTCGAATGCTCGCAATTCATCCGACAGGGTGCCATTACTATTAACACTGCCAGCTTTGTAGCCGCGATTGATAGACGCATAGGTCATCGCCGCATCGCTTAACTGATAGGCCAATAGCAGCTTACCGCCAAGCATCGTATCTTCCGGCTGGTAATCCAGGCCGTCGGAATTAACGTAGTCGATATCGCGTTGCTCAATGCGAAGCCCGGTGGTTAAGGTTAACGCATCAGAAAGATGGGTTTGCAGCTCTGCAAATATCGCCAGGTTTTGTGCGTCAAATGACGAAGTGAAATCGGAAGCTAAATAGGTGTACTGACGGGTTAAATCTTCCTGGTCATTTTTGCCATAAACGCCAATGACCCAATCCGTAGTATCAGTAAAAATACGTTGTTCCGGTTTGGAAACCAAACGCAGCTCTAATGTTGAGTTTTGTCGATCGCGCAAGTAATGATCGGTGGATGAATACTCCCATGGATGCAAACCAACATAACTCCAGTCTTCGTCATAACCGTAGGCCAAATCGGAATTAGCGTGGGTAACAATGGTGATCAGATCAAAGGCGTCCTGGCCGGTATAGGTAAATTTCACACTAGCCGCGGTGGTTTGTTGCTGATCAAAACCCGGTTGATCGGAAAATGTCTCGCGGCTGTTATCTAACGAGAATCCATCATAACCATTATCGAAATCCGCATGAATTAGGGTGATATCCACATCCAGGTTATCAGTCGCGGCAATCGCCAGTTTACCGCGTAACGTCAGCTCGTCACGGTTATTGGTGTCATCACGGTTTAATTCACGGCCGTCAGCGTCAACAATGCGGTTTTCCATAAAGCCATCGCTGACATTTTTCTCCGCAACTAATCGATAGTTTACGCGGTCCGTTGCAGGGCCGGATAGCACCAGGCCGGTACTGAAACTGTCGTAATTAGCCGCGGATAATCGCACCCGACCTTCAAACTCGTCGGTGGGCGCATTCGACTGCAGGTAAATTAATCCGGCTAACGCATTAGCACCAAAACGTGAACCCTGTGGCCCTTTAAAAAACTCCACCTGCCCGATATCAAACGTTGATGCGATACCGCCAATACCCGCCAGGTCGATATCATCCATGACTATCCCAACAGACGGGTTAATCACTTCCTGATACTGACTACGTTCACCGATGCCTCGTACCTGATAATAGCGGGCTCGCTGCGAACCCGCAGCAAAGTTTACATTGGCAACGGCACCGGTGAGCTCTTCCAGGTTTTGTGCATTGCGGGTATCCATATCGGCCGCCGACATTATGGTCAACGAAGAAGGAATGGTTTGTAGGGTTTCTTCACGAAAATCCGATTGTACCGTGATGGTTTCCGTCACCTCGATGGCCTGTTCCTGGCTATCCTGGGACGATTGCGATTCTGCAAATGCAGAAAAAGAGGTGGCGATTGACAGCATCGCGAAAGAAATTGGTGATTGAGTAAATGTCATAACTATCTCTACATCATCACCGGTGCATGAAAGCGGCAGACACACCTCGCTTGCGGTATTCAGGCAAGCAACGTGTCTTCAACCATCCCTACGCCGGCATTATCCGTTTCAGGTAATAAGGGTTATGTTCTCAGCAATGTGATGTCACATTGCACCCCTTGGTTCGGCAGCGATAGTAACAGGAAAGGGTAAAGAAAAAAAGGAGTTAAGTAGCGAAACTAGACGTTTCGCTACTGTTATAGAGGTAAGCTGCGCTGGTGGATAAAAATGAATTAACACCATACAGAATTCATTTTTAAGTGGAGAAAATGCTCTCGATGTCGCATTTTGGGTGACAGACTAACGTCGGTTATGGTCATGGATGACCGGTATGTCGGAATTGTCTGGAACATAATTACGATTCTATTTTTGGTGACAACGAGGGGCCTTCCTTTTGTCATACCGGGGTAGCCCGGTATCTCGTCGTTTAGATTCCGGATCGAGGTCCGGAATGACGGGCTGAAGTACGAGGCTACCGCACATTTCTGCAAACTGGGTGGTGGGCTGCCCCTTCTAACATCGTCATCCCCATGAAAATGGGGATCTTAAATTGTTGGCTAAGATTTCCTGTCGTAGCAGGAAATGACAATTTGGCGAAGGCCGGTATCTCGTTGTTTAGATTCCGTATCAAGTGCGGAATGACGGGTTGAAGTACAAATCTAATGAACGTCTTTTGCAGCATTGTCAGCAGCGTGAAATTCTAATTTCATGCTGTCACCTAACGCCGTGTTGTTTATGGCGTTAGTCAGTGAGCCGAATTCGCTGTTCAAATTCGGCTCTGTCACCCAGGAGAGCTTAAGTTCGACTTGTCACCTTTCACGACTATACTTTTGACTTTTATAGTCGCGTTTAATCAGGCCTTTCCTATGGATCTTCAACTTAACAACAAGCTCGTATTTATCAGTGGTTCGAGTCAGGGGATCGGCAAGTCGATTGCCGAACATATGCTCGAGGAAGGTGCCAGGGTAATCGTTAATGGACGCCGGGATTTATCGGATTTAGTCAAAACCCTGTCCGCAAAAGGCGAAGTCCATGCGGTCACTGGTGATTTATCAAAGCCGGAAGACTGTCAGCGCATCTGCGCCGAAATTGATGCCATTGGCAACCTCGATGTGCTGGTCAATAACATGGGGATTTTCAGTCCCAAACCATTTGCTGATATTGAAGATAGTGACTGGCAGCAGTTTTTCGACTGCAACATCATGAGCACAGTACGCCTGTGTCGTCATTATTTTCCCAAAATGCAGCAGCAATCGTTTGGACGCATTATAAACATTGCCAGTGAAGCCGGTGCCAGGGGCCTGGAAAGCATGGTGCATTACTCGATGACCAAGGGCGCACAAATGGTGATTGGTCGTGGCCTGGCAAATTTAACCAAGGGCAGTGGTAAGGATCTCACCGTCAACACCGTATTGCCTGGACCAACCTTAACCGAAGGAGTTGAAGCCTGGCTCAAAGAAAGCGCCAAGGTGCAGAATAAAACTGAAGCCGAATTCGTTGCCGATTTTTTTCAGGAAACAGAGCCTGATTCCTTGCTACAACGCTTTATTAAACCGGAAGAAATCGCCAGTGTTGTTACCTTTATCGCTTCACCATTAAGCGCAGCGATAAATGGCGCCAGCATTAAAACTGAAGGCGGTTTGATCAAGACCATTATGTAGGGAGAAAGCAGAGACTTTTATTAAAAATCGCTCAATCAAACTGATAGGTATAGGACAGAATCAGTCGCTTATCCGCTTCGTCGAGATACGTGTTATTGTTCATCAGGAAGGTAAAGGCGCTGAATGAATGGTTAGTATTCGGGGCAAAACTGGCACCAACGCCACCAAACCAGCCTTTGTAGTTTTCGCCTTCGGCGTTTTCTGAACCATAGCTAAAGTTCACCACCGTCATCAAGGTCCAGTGAGCTTGCAACGGTTTAAGCGCGAATGCACCTAAATAACCACTGCCGCCTTTTGATTGCACCATCTTAAAGCCATTTTCCGGTGTCACCTCAATGGTTATGTCTTCACTGCTACACCGACCTTCAACGCATACTGGTGCTTCACCATCATTATAGGTGTAGCCTGCCATGGGAAATATCTGGAAGCCCGCCGGCTCGATACCAAAATGACTTAACGGCATAAAGGTACCAATGCTGTAATTGGTCTGATTGCCACCATTGGCATATTCATTTTTACCAAAATTAAAGTTGATAATACTGAACGGGAACAACCAGGAACCACCGATGCGCCACTCACTGCCGTCGCCATTCACCCGGGCGTTAATCTTGCGCGCCTGATCGAACGCAAACGAGCCGGAAATAGAAAAGTTACTGTCATTAAAATCGTAATTATTGGCGTAGGACAGCCCGAATTTGGTGATGACTTTGGTGGGATCATCGGCGAGCTTTTCGTCATTGGATTTAACGTTACGTTCCTGTGCCTGCATTTCTCCGGACATCAAAAACATACTGAGAAGAACAAGAACAGACGTGGATTTCATGATTTAGCCTTGGAAATATCAACGAATAGCAAATTGTCTTACGTGACCAAACCAGCACGACATGCAATAGATGCAGTTTAGCATTACGCCTGGAAAGCACGGATTGGTTAAACTATAGCACCCCTCAACCATTACATTTCGTCATTAAGAAGGTTAAATAAAAAAGCTCCCGTTTTATCAGGAGCTTTTGCTATCGACCACGAACCTCATGGCGGTAAATTCAGGCTAATTGCCTGGGATACTAGCCAACGTTACGCAAACTGCGACGCAATATCTTCCCAACCGCCGATTTCGGTAACTCGTCCATCACCGTAATTGCCTTGGGCACCTTATAGGCCGTCAGGGTCTGGCGGCAATGAGCGATAATTTCACTGTTATCTGCCTGCTCCCTCAAGGTCACATAAGCATGCACACGCTCGCCACTGTGTTCACAAGGCTCACCAATCACCGCGGCTTCCATCACTGCCGGATGTTTCACCAGGGCATCTTCGACTTCATTCGGGTAGACATTAAACCCGGAAACAATAATTAAGTCCTTCAGTCTGTCGACGATCTGGATTTTCCCGTCAGGGAGGCGGATACCGATATCGCCGGTTTTAAAATAACCATTTGCGGTAAGACACTGAGCCGTTTCATCAGGCATGTTCCAATACCCGGTCATCACCTGTGGACCTTTAACCACCACCTGGCCGGATTCACCATCAGCGACAGGCTGATCATCATCGCTCCATAGCTGCACTTCGGTACCAACGAGAGGTGTCCCTACGGTGCCAATTTGCTCATGTCCCGGTTGATTTAGGCAGACAACCGGTGCTGTTTCCGACAAGCCATAGCCTTCAGAAATGGTACAACCGGTAACCGATTGCCAGGTATCGGCAGCAGTGTGAGTCAGCGCCGTACCACCGGATAAGGTGACCCGAAACTCGCTAAAGTCCAGGGCACGAAATTCCGGCTTACTGCACAGGCCGACAAACAGGGTATTCAGTCCGGCAAAGCCGTTAAACTTGAACGCTTTAATGGCACCTATAAAGGCATCCAAATCACGCGGATTTGGAATCAGCACATTGTGATTACCAATAGAGGCAAGCAACACCATATTCACCGTAAACGCGTAAATATGGTAAAGCGGCAGTGGACAAATGAAGATGCCATCACCTTCCCGGCAGCTGTCCCCAAGGCGCTCTGCCGATTGCAAGGCATTGGCAATGATGTTTTTATGGGTCAGTTGCGCGCCTTTCGATACGCCAGTCGTACCGCCGGTATATTGGAGAACGGCAAGATCATCGATGCCGGCATTAGACTCAATAACTGTCCGCTGCGCTCCCGACTCAAGGGCGTCATTAAAACTAACCGCCTCCGCATCCGGTTTGTCTTTGCTGCCCGTTAACAAGTCGCCAGCATTGCTGGTAATCACATGCTTTATCCCGGTCTGAGACTTGATTTGCGCAAGTTTTGGATACAGATCGGACAGGATAACAATGGCCACGGCGCCAGAATCATTAAACTGATGCAGCATTTCCGCAGGTGTATATAAAGGGTTGGTATTGACGATCACCAGGCCGGCCTTCAGGGCCGCATACATGGCAATCGGATATTGAATTAAATTAGGTAGTTGAATAACAATACGATCACCAGCTTTTAACCCAATCGACTGGTAATAGGCCGCCAGTTGATTCGCTTTTTCATCAACCTCGGCGAAGGTTAATGTCTGTCCCAGGCAGGTGTACGCAGGCAGATCCTGGTACCTTTCCATGGCATGCTGCAGATACTCATTCAGGTTTTGAAAATCATTCAGTCTTTCTAGCATATCGCTCCCCTTATTTGATTGCATGGGCAGAACCGCTGCCCATGCTCTCCTTGTATTTATTTTTTGGTAAAGTCGTAGCTTGATTGTGGCTTAATGTACTTCGGCTCAATGCCTTGCTCTTTAGCAGCAGCCAGCGCAACCTGCTCAATCCAGCCGGCATCCATGATGTTTACAAAATTACCATCTTCATCAAAATTGATGTTGGCGCCATTAACGACCATAAAGGTATCAGTTAGACCATCATTCGTCTCAGGTACGTGGAAGGTATGAATCGAACCGCCGGGCTCGAATAAATAGCTACCCGCGACCTGCTTATCGTCTGGGTATTCGACATAATGCCAGCAACCGCTCATGGTATACAGATGTACGGTACCGGTATGAAAATGCTTCGGCAGGGTCACACCCGGTTCGAACAACACGCGCAACACCCATAACCCGTTTTCCACATCTAGCACCAATGGATACAAGTGCACACCTGGCAAGGCATTTTTGATCAGTTTTTCTTCGTTAGTATGAACGCAAAGTAAATAATCTAGATGATTCACCATATCTGGTAATGCCATAATAATCTCCTGTTTTGTTGTTATTATTGTTGATTGTTTTTAATTTCTGTCATCGCTTGTTCAAGCGTAATCATTGGCCTATAACCCAACAGCTGTTTCGCTTTGTCATTTTTAAAAATGCTCTCGACACCGGTTAAACGGTAAGCCAGGTGAGTGACAACCGGAGCATTTTTTTGCTTAAACAGATGGCCAAAAAATTCCAGTACCGGTGCCAGCATTTTCGCCAGCCAGTTCGGGATACTTTTCGCTTGTGGCAATCCGAGGGTGTCAGATAACGCCTGCAGGTATTGTTGCCAGGTAACGCCGGGGTCATCGGCAATGACAAAAATCTCTCCGGAAGTAAGCTGCTGATTTTCTGCCGACAGGATCATTGCCTGCACCACATGATTAACATGTACTAGCCCCGCATCCCAATCGCCACTTCCCATCAGTGCCGGCTCTTTATTGCGCAGCAATTCCACGAATCGATTAACCCAGACACTGCCAACACCATATACATTCGCAGGACGAATAATGACCGCATCCAGGCCATGTTCATTGACGGCGGATAGGGTGACATCTTCCTGCAATTGTTTAACATACTCGTAGTTTGACAAGGTGCTGCCACGAGGAGAATTTTCATCGATTTCACCGTGCCCCAAAGTGCTACCAAATGCGGCAATACTGGTTGTTACCACGAACCTGGCCTGGTGTTTTAGCGCCAGCTTTATCGCCTGTTCCGTACCATGGACGGTAATATCGACATGCTCGTCACGTCCACCCCAGTCGCTGACAATAGCTGCCAGGTGAAATAGGGTATCAATGGGTTCAATATGCCTGCTGATTTCGACTAAGTTACGTACATCACCGCGGATAATGTGAACCAGATTGCCCCAACTCTCGGGCACCGGCTCATGAGGAACCATGAGAGCCGTTACCTTTACGCCTTTATCCAAAAGAGCTTCCACCAGGTGGCGACCAATAAAACCACCGGCGCCAGTAATAAATACATTTTCCATCATCTTTACTCGCTCATCATTTCCAGTGCGCCCTGTCGCCAGGGTTCGATAACAACTTTGATGTGATCATTGGGTTTAAAAAGAGTCGCAAAGGTATCGGCGACGCCATCAATACCGACTTTACCGGTACACATTTTTTGCGCCGGTATTTTCCCTTCGGCGATGTTCTGCAACGACTGGGCAAATTCTTCCGGGGTGTAATAATAGGAAAAGCTGATATCCATCTCTTTAACCGTTGCGTAGGCAAAGTTCACCTCAGTCGGAGTGGTATGGATGCCGGTGATCACCATTCTCGCTTTCGCTGGTGCCCGCATAATATAGTTATTAATTAACTGATGAATACCGACACATTCGAAGATCACCACCGGTTGCCCATCGGCCAACTGGCTGGCAAGGGCAACTTCATCGTCCTGAGTTGGGTCAACCACATGGGTGGCACCAAACTCAAGCGCAACCTGACGTCGCGATGCCCTGGGCTCGGAGGCAATGATATGTTTTACGCCACGAAGTTTCAGGGCAGCGATGGCTGCAAGACCTATAGCGCCGCAGCCAACAACGAGAGCGACTTCCTGATTTTCAATGTTCGAGCGATTCACCGCATGCAAACCCACGGCCAGTGGCTCTGTCGTGGCCGCTTCAATGGAAGACACACCATCAGGGACCGGCAACATCAGTGCCTCATCGATCAGGAAGTACTCGGAATAGGCACCATACAGGCCTGGGGTTACGCCAACGCCGGCACCACCCATGCTCATCAGGATCGGCACACAGGTGACTCGAGCCCCTGGTGCCATGGATTGCTTTGTCTCTGGTCCGTAGCTCACTACTTCGGCAACAAATTCATGGCCCAGTAAAATACCAGGATCATCCTGGATGGACGCATCCATGACGCCCAGTGTCTTGTAGACATCGTAAACCTCGTCGGTATGACGGGTAATGTGTAAATCCGATCCACAAATTCCACATGCCAGGCTTTTTACCAAAACCTGACCTGGGCCAGGGGTAGGCTTATCTATGGTGTTTACGGCTAACTTGCCATTTTCCAATAATACGGATTGCATTTGATTCATTATTATTATTCCTTTTATTGTGGCGCATACCATATCGGCGAACTGTATGCTCGTTCTTGTATCGTGGCCGGATATTTCTCAGGGTGTTGCACATCCAGTGCTACTGCGTCATACAAGGTATGGCGTGGCGTTGGGATCTGCAGCACCCGGACATAATAAAAAGCCCGCTGCTCAGGGTTAAACTCCGGATCCGTCCAAACCTTATTCAACCGTTTCGCTCCGCTGCTGTTATCAAATTGCAGGGTGTTCAGATTAACGGTGTTGCTAATTGCAGGGAGTTTGCCATCGGCATCCAATTGACGATCACCGGCCCAGGCAACATTAAAGATTTTCTCTTGCGCCTGGCCATCATCGTTCACCCAGCCTTTTATCACCTGTACCCGATCCAGGGATGCAGCAAGCGGATCCATGGTCGCCGAAATCAATAATGATGGCGCCGTATCGCCCGGGGCTGGCACCATGTCGCCTCCCATGGGCGTACCCTTGCGATAGCCGATTTGCGCTAAATTGGCCTGGGATGCATCGCTAGCCTGAAAATTAAAGCCACCGAACACCTGCAATTGAATGCGCGGACCGGTTGTGGCGTATACTTCCTTGCGCTTAAATGCGGCAAGAATGCTCTCGCGGGTATTTTCCTTGGCCCACACCGCAGCTCTGCCAGCCGCACTCATATCGGCACCGGTGGATGATGGCGGGATCACCGCCTTATTGGCATCCAGGGTATTGGCAGGCGTGGAGTCAATCGCCATTTTTCCCCAGAAGTTGGATTCAGTCGCAGTAGACAAAGCGGTATGCGCGTCGGTAGAGCCAATCAAGCCGAACTTATAGGGATTGGCATCGATTTTCTCGGCCACCGATAGGCCTCGTTTGAGGGCGCTGCGAACATAATTTGCCGCCATGTCTTCTTTTGCTGGTGCCGCATCTTTATCACCAACCTGCATCACTTTTTCAAACTTCTCATAATCGGCAAATTCATCATCAGGGGATAAATCGGGATGAGTTTCTGAGTCGCCTTTAATCTGGGTGACTTCAACCACAGGCTCCCAGCGCATTCGGGTGCGGGCATAGTCAGCATCTATAGGGGCACCGGTAGAATCGGTTAGCGGGAACATCAGGCCTTTGCTGATATTGGAATTGTGCGGAATAGCGACAAAGTCGACACCGGTTCGTTCACTGGTAGCTTCCAGCCAGTTCCACAAATCTTCTGGCCTGTCGCTGTCAAATAACGAATAGGGTAAAAACTGGTTGCCCGATTCCTGGTTAGCATCACTTAGAATCACCCGATGCAGGTTGGCACCATCGGTAATCGAGCTCCACTCCCAGCCAACAAACGCAGTAAACGTGCCGGGTTCATTGTAACGCTCGGCGACATCGACAATTTCTGACCAGACCGAAGCGCGGACTTTGTCCTGCTGCAGCTCCTCTGCCGGCTTACCTTTATTGGCATGGCCTACGGCTTCAAAATAGGCACCACGGCCATTGCCTTCCTCCTGCATCTGTTTCCAGCGCCGGCCAATCTCGGTTTGCATTAACAAAGGGTCACCGGCAAAGATTTTCTGGATAATGCCTAAGTACTCGCCATGATCGCTGACCACCAGAAAATCCAAGGGTCGTTGTAACTGCACTTTCACCCCACTGTAGGGATGCACCACCGGTAAGCCTTTGGCAAATCGATAAGCGGTCGCCGGGGTCGCATCTTTATTACCCATCAGATAGGCATCAATGGAGTAGGAGGTATGTAAATGGGTATCGCCCCACAATAGCTGTCGCTCCTGACCCTGGGCCGTTTCCGAGATCCCCAGCAATACCGAGCCTGCCAACAGGCAATAAACAAAATTCTTCAAAGCTCTCTCCCTAAAAACATATTCAGGCTTCGTTGCCAAAACCAGTACGATGATGTAATACCAATGCCGTAAACCATTGCAGTCGTTGCTTTTGCCTGCACCGCCGGCATCGCTACCAATTTGCGACCCAGGGCCATCAAGCCCATTACCACAATGACGAACGATAATTGCCCCAGTTCAATGCCAAGGTTGAATGCGAGCAGTCCCCAGAAAACCTGTACCTGTGGCAGGCCGATATCGGCGAGCACGGACGCAAACCCTAAGCCATGCAATAAGCCAAATCCCGCCGATATAATCAGTGGAAAGCGCTGTAGCCAGGAATGCGCATTTCTACTTGCCAATTCAACCGCCAGGAACACGATGGAAAGGGCAATCAAAGATTCAAACAGGGCAACGGGAACCTGAATAACGCCGAGTGATGCAGCAATCAACGTCACCGAGTGGCCCAAGGTAAAGCCAGTTACCGTGATGACGACACGTTTTACCGTGCCGGCAACCAGTACCAGGCACATGACAAACAGTAGGTGATCCCAGCCCAGCCAGATATGTTCGACGCCAAGTTGGGTGTATTGCCAGGTAATGCCGCTAACCGTCTCCGAGACGGGGATTTGCCAGCTAAGTTGCGCCGGACTTAATAGTTGTGAAAATTTCTCACCGGATCGTAACTGCACTTTGACTAGGGTCGACAGGGAAGGGTTGTCTTGCGGGTATTGAATGTTGACCACTTGTCCTGCGATAGAATCCGTACAGTTCAGCCATTGCTCAGAACTGAACACCCCATGCCGATGTTCAAAGCTTGCCGGCAGTTGTTCTGCACAGCTCGCCGCAACAGTGATCGATGGAAGCTGATCAGCCGGCAACGAGGCGGGTGCCTGCACGGCAAGTTTGAGTATTTGTGCCTGTTGAGTGAGGTTAACCACCACCGGCCGCGCTTCGTGTGCCATTGCTTTACTGATCAGCAACAGCATGACGATACAGACTGCCGCGCGCATTACAATGTCCCAGCCTGTGGCTCAGCGAACTGATTATCGACCCGGTAATCCGCAATCACCCCGGCAATCAGCTGTTCGACCTGTTGTTGCAGGTAATATTGACGAGCATCAGCGATGATCCGCTCGCGAATTTCTGTAAACGGCAGGTATTGTTGCTCGCTGCGAGCTTGCAGCTGTACCAGGTGCCAGCCATGACTGGAACGAAATGGCCCCTGCCATTGTTGGTTGTCGACAACGGCATTGTCTAACTGGCCAATAAAATCCTGCCCGAAATGACTGGCAATCAAATCGGTATTTCGTTTCGCATAATGGCGCTGAAATAAAAACGGCTGTCCCAATGTCAGCGCCTCACTGGCGTTGACACCATCGCGATTGAGCTGGTTACGCATCTGCTGTAATTGCTCATCACTTTGTGTTGAGAAATCGAAAAAAATGTGGGTAAAGGTCAGCGTCCCAGATTGTACGTATTGACCTTTGTGCGCCAGGTAAAATTCCTGCAGGTCGCTTTCAGACAGTGGTTTGTCGGTTTCGACCAGGCTTTGGGTAAGGTAGGTCATTTTCTGGATCATGCGCTGGCGAATCACAAAGTCATTGGCATCCAAACCCAGCTTTTGCGCCTCGTTGAATAGCACTTCCTCGCGCACATAATCGTTAATGAGCTGCGCACGCTCATCGGCCGGCATCGCATCAAACAGCTCTGTGGCCCGTTCGGCGTTAAAGCTTTTATTGCGGTATTGCATATAACTTAATAACGAGTCGCGATTAACCTGAATCACCTCACCGTCCGTATCCTGAGCCTCGGATTGCAAGGTCAGGTAGGACGCACTGAGGATCAGCCCAATCAGTAAAAAGTGCAGCAGTGGCTGCTTTAAAATAGGGTGCATAACAGTAAATATGTAGAGATGAAACGACAACGGACGAAAGGCAATGCCTTTCGTCCGTACCGGAGTTTATTCACCAAAGGCGTAGTTAAACTTCAGCATCCAGTTTCTGCCCGCCAACGGCATAAAGTTATGCGCGCCAGCAAATAACGGAACGTCGTTGATATAATCGAAATGCTCCACATCGGTCAGGTTTTTACCCGTTAATGTTAACGACCAACCTTGATCTACCGCATCAAGGGTGATACTGGCATTTACGAACGTTTGTGAAGGCTCTTTACCGATGGGATCTAAATCGTCGACGCGATACACTTCACTGTGATAATTGACATCAACATTGGTGATCAGGTCAAAGCTGCCAAATTCGGCAACATGATTAGCCGCCAAAGCCGCGCTGATATCCGGTGCATTCGAGGCGGTGCGACCCGACATATCATTAATGCCCGCGTTGGCACACATGGCATTGCTGTAGCCCATAGCGATACCAATCTGACTCGCCAGGTCGCCATTCGCCTGGGCAAATAGACGCTGCCGCTCAGCCAGGAACTGATCGCTGGTACAGGCCTGATTAGCGAACGTATCGTATTCAAAGTTAAGTAAACCCACTGAACCCGAGAAGGTTAGTGCTTCGGTTGCCCGCCAGCGACCGTCCATTTCCAGACCATAGGAAGTTGCTTCCGCCGCGTTCTGCACCTCAAAGGTGGTATTACCGCTGAACACCGACACCTGAAGATCATCAAAAGTCGAGTGGAACGCCGCCACATTTAAGTCGGCGGAGCCATCAAGAAAACTGGTTTTCAAACCCAGTTCAAAGGCCAGGACATTCTCATCTTCAAAGGCAACATCGCGAGAGTCAGCAATGTTTGGGCCACGCTGGTTACTGCGCATATAAAACGAGTTATAGCCACCCGCCTTAAAGCCGGTACTCGCCGTTGCGTAACTCATGGTGTCGTCATTGATGTCGTACTGAAGATTCACTGACCAGGTCGGTGTATCTTCATCCCGAGTCATACCATCATCAGAATCGGTAAAGTGATGGGTGACAAACTCACCGACCTGTTGGGAAACGGCAATGACCAGTGGGTTAGTCGACTCGGTGCGATTATCCGGGATGAAGTCGGTTGCATAGCCGTGTTTGTTAGCAGATTTTTCTTCCATGGTATAACGCAGGCCGACCGTCGCGCGAAAATCTTCGCTGACGTTCCAGGTACCCTGGGCAAACACACCGAACATGTCGCTGTCCTGCTCCAGAAGTGCATAGCGTCCTACCCCGGTTGGCAGGCCATCAAAGGCCGCCGCGGTACCACAGGCATTAACCAGCGATGCCGGCGTATTCTCGCCGCCTAGTGCAATCACCCCAGCCGCGGTCGTTACCACGTCGCCGCCAGCATAGATGCTAGATACATCGCCACCAAAGGCGCCAATACCACCCGCACAACCACCGTATAACACCTGTTGTAATACCGGAATGTTAAACAGTGACAGGCCATCGAGCGTCATCTCCTGTTGTTGCCAGTAAAGGCCGGTGATGTACTCAAAGGTGCCGCCGGTGTTTGAGGCAAAACGAATTTCGATACTATCCTGTGAAAAATCTTCGCTATCGCTGAACCGCAAACCATCAAGGCCTGAATAGTCAGCATCAAGATTACGATCAAACTGATACTCAGAGTGCGCCGCGGTAATGGTCAACTGACCAGCATCCAGGGTGGTTTCGCTGATCAATACCAGTTCACTGGAATCGCCTTCCATATTCTGTGAGGAACCAAAATCCAATACCGGATCGGCATTTCCGACAAACGCTTCGGTATAACTGGAAAAAGAACCTAACGCCGCCAATGGCCCCGGTACTTTCATGGCATGCGGGAAACTACCAAAATCATAGTCGCTGGCTTCGCCAATTAAGGTGATCATGGTGTTGTCGGTGACATCCCATTCGACCGTGACACGCCCCATATTCTCTTCGCTGTCCGGGTTGTCGGTATCATAATAATTGTTATGTACCCAGCCTTCGTCCATCTCTCGAGACAATAAGAATACCCGGGCACGCAACTCGTCGGTAAGCGAACCGGTCAGCATGCCACTGAGTTCGGTTTGATCATGCGTTGGGTTATAACCTATTGAAACCCGTCCATTAAATTCCTCATCCGGACGCGCCGTGGTGATATTCAAGGCGCCGGCAACGGTATTCTTACCAAACAGAACACTTTGCGGGCCACGCAGCACTTCGACGCGCTCAACATCCATAAAGGAAAAGCGCGATTGCGCGCCCCGACCCCGGTATACGCCATTGACAAAGCTGCCGACGGATTGCTCAAAACCCGCCTGGTTGCCCGACTGCATACCGCGAATATTAATCCGATCGGCAATCGAATCTTTCGCAACCTTAAAGTTCGGGATATATGCCGATAAGTCTTCAAAGCGCTCGATGCCGGCGGCCTCGATTTTATCGGCGTTCATTGCCGATACTGAAATCGGTACCTCGTCCAGTGATTGCACCCGCTTTTGCGAGGTAACGGTGATCTTTTCCAGGGCTTTCGTTGATTCTGGCTCCCCCTCCTGCGCCAACGCAGGGGTTTGACAAAGTGCCGCTAAGACCAAGGTACTAATGAAAGTTCGTTTGGTTTTCAAAGTGTGTGGCGTCATCATATGGTTCCGTCTTGTTGTTATAATTTTTATTATTGGCAGCATCTACGTGCTGCTTTTTTATATAATGAAATTCCATATTAGAGATAAAATCAGCATAAAGGCTTGACATTACACGACACAAAAATGACATAATGCGACAGTAATCGGCGTATAAAATAAACAACAAGGACTTGGAAATGGATTACTATGTTCGCTCTGGCTCATTGCAGGGATACTTCGAACTCGTTCAATCATTTGGCGCTGATCCGGTGCATTTTTTGAACCGGGCGCAGCTGCTGCCAGCCAATATCCGCGACCCGGATTCCATGATCCCTTACCACCATCTTGGTGACATCCTTGAAGATAGCGCTCGTGAATTAAACACCCCGTATTTCGGCTTTCGCCTGGCCGCCATCCAGGGCTTATCGACGATTGGACTTATCGGCGCTCATATGGCCCAAAAAGATACCATTGGCCAGGCATTGGAAGTGGCGCAAAAATTTTCCCACATGCATGCCCAGGGCAGTATGTTGAAAATTGTCGAAATCAATAAGGACCAGTGCGAATTACTGTTTGATGTGATGGTCAATGCCAACCGCCAATATCCGCAATTGGTGCAACTCAGTATCGGCCTGATATATAAGCTTATTCATGACATGATTGGCCATGTCTGGCAGGATGTTAAGATTAACTGCCGCCAAAGCCTACCTGAAGCAGAGCAACGTGCAGTTATGGAATTGATCCACTGCGAAGTAGAATTTGGTACTACCCGGGATAGCATCATCTTCTCGAAAAGTGTACTGGGACTGCGGCCATATAAAGATGTTGGCTTAGTCAGGGATATTATCGATAAACAATTTTCTCAACAGCAGGCACGCCCTCACGATGAATTTATGTTGGTCCGTCATGCCATCAACTCTCTATTGCCGACTGGCGATTGCAGTAAAGAAAATGTCGCCCAAAGCCTGGGCATGCACCCGAAAAAACTGGAACGGGTTCTCGCCACCCGCAACTTTTCCTATCGTGACGTATTGGAAGATACACGAAAATCCATCGCGCTCAATACGCTCAAAGCGGAAAATATATCCCTTTCAAGACTGGCTCTGAATTTAGGTTACTCGGAATTTTCGGCATTTAGCCGCAGCTTTAAACGCTGGTTTGGGGTTTCACCTACCCGATTTCGGAAAGATCAAAAAGCGATGATTTAGCTTAGGTTTGGTAATCTGACTATCTAATAAAACAATTTTCACAACACGGATTTACGATCAATAAGGATACAAACAATGAAAATAAAATTACTTATGGCATCGATGCTGGTGTGCCTCAGTGCATGCGAACAACAGGGCAGCGCAAGTCCAGATCCTGAGCTCGAATTGAATCTGGATTTGCAACAAACCACCGTATCCGGGTTATCGTCCGGAGCCTATATGGCGCATCAGCTGCACATTGCCTATTCCGATAAAATCAAAGGCGCTGCGCTGTTGGCCGGTGGCCCATATGGTTGCGCCAAAGGCGATCTTAATACAGCTTTGAGTGAATGTATGGCCATTGAAAATGCCATGGATATTGCGCCTTTGGTTGAGCTTGCAAAACAAGCCCAAGAAAAGGGCGATATCGCGCCGCTGGCAAATATTGCCGGGCACCCGGTGTGGATTTTCCATGGCACAACCGACAATCGCGTCAACGATAAGGTCACTCAGGCAAGCGCCGATTTTTATGCCGAGCTTGGTGCGACGCCAAAAACCGAATTTGCCATGGAAGCAGGGCACGGTTTCCCGACTGAAAGCCAGGGTGTGCCATGTGACAGCACCGCTGAGCCTTTTATCAACCAATGTAATTACGATGCCGCGGGCACCCTACTTAAACATTTATATGGTGATCTAAATACCAAAGCAGAGGCCGCTAACGGCAAACTTGTCGAGATAAACCAGGAAGATTTTGTTGCCGCCAATGCCAATAATACCCTGGCAGATACCGGTTATGCTTATGTTCCGGCAAGCTGTATGTCCGGTGAAGAGTGCCGGATACATATCGCTTTACATGGTTGTAAGCAAAATGCCGAGGCAATCGATAAAACCTTTGTTACCGACACCGGTTACAACGCCTGGGCGGATACCAACAAAATTGTCGTTCTATACCCGCAAACCAAATCCAGCTTTGCGCCATTAAATCCCAACGCCTGTTGGGACTGGTGGGGTTATACCGGCGCGGAATATCAATCTCGAAACGGCGCGCAAATGCAGCAGGTGATAAATATGGCTGAAGGACTTGCTAAGGCCCTTTAACAGTTGGATTCTAATACAACTTCTAGTAACTTGATGCATTGGGGTCAGGTCTTGAATTTCGCAGTTTGGCTGCACGGATCAAGACCTGACCCCATTTCGCTCTTATTAACGCAACTTAAGTAGTAATCGATAACAATAATGAAAACTGATACCAGAGCAGATGCAACAACGTCACCATTTAATATTGTAATTCTCGGCGGCGGTTCCGCCGGTTGGATGACCGCCGCAGCGCTTGCCAATACCCTGCCACAAGAGCACTTCAATATCAGCCTGGTGGAATCTGAGCAAATTGGCACCGTGTCGGTTGGCGAGGCGACGATTCCCGGGATCCACGACTTTAACCGTTTTTTAAACATCAATGAGCAGGAATTGGTAAAGGCCACCAATGCCACCTTTAAGTTAGGTATTGAATTTGAAGGCTGGACCAAAGGCGGCAAATACCTGCATCCATTTGGCCCATACGGGCTTAACAAAAACGGCGTTCCCTTTCATCAATTGTGGTTGAAAGCCAAACTAGCCGGTGAAGATGTCGGTGAACTGGTTAATTTCAATATGGAAGGGCTTGCCGCGCAGCAGAATAAGTTTAGCCCTAAGCTCAATATCCCAAACTTTCCGATCAAGCACTTAAATTACGCATTCCATCTCGATGCGGTTTTATATGCCAACTATTTACGCCAATACGCCGAGCCTAAGGGCGTAAAGCGCATTGAAGGACAATTTGAGCAAGCCCGTTTAAACAACGAAGGCTTTATCCAATCCTTAACCCTTACCGATGGCCGCGAAGTTCCCGGTGACTTTTTCATCGATTGCTCTGGCTTTAAAGCACTGCTTATCGAAAAAACCTTACATGCTCGTTACGAAGACTGGCGTCACTGGTTACCGTGCGATAGCGCCGTTGCTATCCAATCAAAAAGCCAGCCACAGGTAAACTCGTTCACCAAAGCCATCGCCCATGAGCATGGCTGGCGCTGGCAAATTCCATTGCAAAATCGAGTGGGGAATGGCCTGGTATATTCCAGTCGTTTTATGACTGAAGACCAGGCATTAGAAAAGCTGCAGTCATTAGTTAAAGAAGAGTTAATTACCGAACCCAATCAATTGCGCTGGGTAAATGGCTGCCGACCGGAGCCCTGGAGAAAGAATTGCGTCGCCATTGGTTTGTCTGCGGGTTTTATCGAGCCGCTGGAATCTACCGGTTTGCAGTTAATTCAGTCGGCGATATTCCGCTTGCTAAGCCTGTTCCCGGACAAACACTTTAATCAGTCCAATATCGATACCTACAACCGGTTTGCCAATGCGGAAATCGCATCAATCCGAGATTTCGTTATCCTCCATTACAAACAAACCGATAACGACCACAGCCCATTCTGGAACTATTGTCGCAATATGGATGTGCCAGATTCTCTCAAAGATAAGATGGAAATGTACCAGCAAAACGGCAACCTGTTCCGCGAGAACAATGAGCTGTTCAGTGAGCTGAATTGGTTATCGGTGATGAATGGCCAGGGCATGTTACCGAAAACCACACACCCGTTAACCCGTCAATTTACCACTCAGGAAATTATGTCTGACTTACAGCAAATTGAATCTGGTTATTCGCGTATCGTCGACAGCCTGCCAAGCCATGATGAGTTTTTGGCGATGTTAGGGTAGAGCAGCGCACGTAGTACTCCTAGCACACTTCGTTCCTGGCACATTACATTCCTAGCACACTTACGCTCCTAGCGGCTAGGCTACCAAACTCCATTTCAGACAAGGTTGGGGGTCAGGTCTTGAATTTCGCATTGCCTGCAAGATGCTGGGTCTGACCCATAGGATTTACTATTTAAAGGAATAAAATATGACAGCATCCAAACCGCAAAAAACTAGTTCAGAAGAACTAGATACAAACCATGCCGGGTTACCTGAGCTTTCGGATAATATTTTTATTTGCTACCCCTCGCCCTACAGAGCTCGTATCCCTCTGTACATAAGGATTTTTGATAGGATCGTGAGCTGGGTTTCCAAAACAATCTGCCAAAGAGTATCGAAGTTAATAAGAACCGTTAAACGGCTAAACGCCTAACTTGGGGATTGAACGAATTGAGGACGAGTCTTGAACTGCGCAGCAAAGCTATGAAATTCAAGACCTGCCCTCACAATTTAAGCGTTAGTGACGCTAGCTTTGGTGATGAGCTTGAATAATAATTGTGAATTATTCTTGCTGTCCGTATCGTAGCGCCCCGGAAAACAATCGAAGAAGTCTGATAACTTGTTCAGTCCGTAGTTTCTCGGATCAAAATCTGGTTTCAATCGCTTTAAGTATTTCCCTGCTGAAATCAGCTCCGCCCAGCCATTATCATTGCGATACTTTTGCCAAGCCTGATGCATCAACTGCCATATTTCCTGCTCCAAATCCTTTGAAACTTGTATCTTAGCAGCTGGTTTTTCCCGGACTTCTTCCACTTTAGGCTCTAACACTTCAATAGCAATAAAATCATCACACGCATTTTTAAAAGAAACTGGTGTTGTTCCCTTTCCCACACCAATCACCTGAATCTCTGATTCTTTAAGACGAGTTGCCAGGCTCGTGAAATCACTATCACTAGAAACGATGGCAAAAGTATCAAACCTTTTGCTGTATAAAAGATCCATCGCATCGATAATCATCAACGCATCGGTAGAATTCTTTCCTGTGGTATATGCAAACTGCTGGCGCGGCTGAATAGCAATTTCATTCAACGGCTTTTTCCAGTTTTTTAACTGGTCGCTAGAGAAGTCACCGTAAGCACGTTTAACCACAATTTGGCCGTAGCTCGATAATTCTTCGATGATAAAGTTTAACTTTGAGTGAGGGGTGTTTTCAGAGTCGATAAGAACCGCAAGTTTTCTGTTTTCCATTTGCTACAACTATTCCTTTTCCTTGTTTAGTTACTGCTAAGTTCCACTTAGTTCAATCAGAATATAGTGTTTTAGTGTTATCTAGCAAGAGGTTAAATCCCTGACCAATTCACTTAATCATGTTATATATAAATTAAGCAATACTGATTAAGCGACTTATGCCGAATTCTCTGACATTTTCATCGAAAGAAACCAAGCTTTTATTAGGAATAACTGATTGTGAACTGATGCACATGAGAACAGCGGGAGAGCTGCAGTACATAAAAAAAGGAAATGCTTTCCTTTATACCCTCCATGACCGAAAGCTTTTATTGAATCACCCAATAGCTGCGAAAGTAATAAACTGGCACGTTGGAAAACACGACTTATCGGCAGATAACTGGCCTAGAAAAGAGAATACATTGAATTCTCTTATCGACCTGGTAGAACAAATCTTAATTCCTTTAGAAAGAACGTTCGGCGAATTGCACATTACCTATGGCTTTGTCTCTGCGGAATTAAACCGGCATATTCAAAAGCACAGCCCTCAAGGAACTTACCCTTCCATTGATCAACATTCAGGGTCCGAGGTAAATACTGCAGATAATTTAATTTGCGATCGAAACGGCTTAGCTTGTGATTTTTTAATAAAGGGATTCGAACAGTGCATGGATGAAATCATGGGCTATATAGTTAATAACTTATCATTTGATAAGCTTTATTATTATGGAGCAGACAGGCCGATACATATTAGTGTTGGACAAGAAAACGCTAAACACTTGCAAGTAATGGGTATCAGTAAAAATGGGCGAAGAATACCTGGGAGAAAAGCTTTTGGTGAAGATGCTATTGCACTTGCGGCCGAGGTTACTGAATGAATCACTCCCAATTTAAAGAGCTTGTTCAACAAGTTGAAGTCGGTAAAGTGTTGCCTGATGCCGTCTATTTTCATATCGATGCGTTTGAGCAAGCGCCAGCCCCTTTAACCAAATTTGTCCGAACAGTATCCAAAGCGCTCAAAATAGAAGAAGATAGTTGGAATCTTGTTAAAGTATTCAAGAAAGAATTTAAATTATCCCTTCTAAGTTACCCTGATTTTTTTGAAGACTCATATCCAGCATTAACACGAAGCATAACCGTTGATCTCACTAAATTGACTCACACGGTTACCCAATACGAAAACTCTGATAATCCCCCCATTTTGCACCGCAAAGAGTTAATGATCCCTGAATCACACAAGTATCACTCTCATTTTTGTATGTTAACTCAAGAGGGCGAAAACGCGGGTTTGTATGAAAGCTCTCGAATGATCGGTTTTAAAGACTCATGGGCGAGACTAATCGATAAACATGGCTACGCACTTGTAGATGGCCGATTATTCAGAAAATCAGCTGTGGAACAGGTCAACGGCGCTAGTAGTGATGATACTCAAATAGACCGCCATAAAACCGCATTAGTTCGCCATGAACTATCCGCGCCGATGAAAAATCTGGCAAAACATGGTTTCCTCAATGGCGAGTATTCCGTTTTTGATTATGGGTGTGGACGAGGAGATGACTTAAGAGAGCTGGAAGCTCATGGTTTAGATGCCCTGGGATGGGACCCCAAATTTAGGCCGGATGCGGACAAGGTAACCTCAGACCTAGTAAATATCGGCTACGTGATTAATGTAATCGAAGACCAGGATGAACGTATTGAAGCAGTATTCAATGCCTGGGAGCTGACAAACAAGCTATTGGTTGTATCAGCCATGTTAGCTAATGAGTCATACTTGGCACAATTCACCCCATACAAAGACGGTGTTATCACTTCGCGAAATACTTTCCAAAAATACTTCAACCAAGCCGAACTTAAATGTTACATCGAAAAAATCGTCGATACAGAAGCTATTGCCGTAGCTCCAGGCATTTACTACGTATTTAAGGATAAAAAACTAGAACAACAATTTCTGCAAAACCGAAATAAGCGTCACTATCAATGGCAGCAAAAAACTGCGCCAATTCCGACTAGCGAAGAAAAAGTCCGATTACTGTTTACAAAGCATAGTGACTTACTCGAATCCTTTTGGCTGGCATGCTTAGCCTACGGCCGCTGTCCATCCTCCGAGGAATTTTCGCTGTCAGAGCAAATTTCGGAAGTCATTGGTTCAAATAAGAAAGCCTTCAAACTTGTGTGTGATTGGTATGACTATGCTGAGTTTGAAATGTCAGCCAAGATGCGCAAAGAAGACTTAACCATTTATTTTTCCTTAGAATTATTCGGAAAACGGAAACCTTATACACAGCAACCGGATGACCTAAAGCGAGATGTCAAAGTCTTCTTCGGAAATTATAAAACTGCGCAAAATGAAGCCAAAGAACTCCTTTTTGGCATTGCTGATACTGAAAAAATCAAAGAAGAATGTTTATTAGCAAAAGATTATTTACCCGCCTGTAAATTAGGCTACGAGGAAGACGAGCCACATTCTCTAACTCTGCATAAAAAGTTCATTGAATCACTCTCGCCATTGTTGCGTATTTACGTGAATGCAGGCCTTCAGCTTTATGGTGAGTTGGATGATATCCAATTGGTGAAAATTCATATCAATTCGGGAAAGCTTACCTTGCTTGGTTATGAGGGCTTTGATGACGGCCCACTTCCACAATTAAAGGAGCGTGTAAAAATAAAAATGGCTGATCAGGATGTCGATTTTTTTGATTATGTTAATAAAAACTCGAGGCCTCTACTCCTAAACAAAGGAGTGTACCTCGATAACAGCTTTGCAGATTTCAAAAAACAGAAAGCATTTAATAAAAAACTCTCAAAAATCTTAAATGACCTATCGGTTCAAGAGATATCCAGATTAAAGATTAGTTATCGGTCATTTTCCCAATTACTTTCTGAACTTTACGAAGTCAGCGGATATAGGATAGACAAGTTACAAGTATAATTGGCCCATTTGTACTAGTGTGATCACGTCAAAGTCCCTCGGTAATTATAGCGTCAGTTTCCTTTGGTAATCACACTAGTGCATCTTAATCAACTGTCTAAGTAGGTCTACATTGCAGTGTTTAAACTAATCTTTCAAGAAGAGATTTATTTAGTACTGTTTTTTGACTGACCTTAGATGAAGAAAGTATTTCTTACTAAGTCTTTAATTGTTTCTAGTTTTGACAACCATATTGATGAAACTATTTTTTCGACCTCACTTTCCTCTAAGTCCGGATTATCCTGTTTGATTTTCCTGTGTATTCTAGCTTTGCTGTATGGAATAGCATCCCATGTACTCAAAGTAAAAGATTCGTTTCTCAATAGTGTTTCTTCATGCGCTACGTTATATAAAAAGTTCAACACTCCGACAAAACCATCAACACCTTGCCTGTTATAAATAATATTCTGGTCATTATAGATAATTCCTTGCCAAAAACTACCTGCAACAATCCCCCTCGCACCTACATCATGCTTACTTTGGATTTCTGGAGGAACTGAGAATTTCTGATCTTTTGAAAATAAATTCGAAGTTACAAGTTTGTCAACTATGAAATTCATTTTATCCAGCCATAATTTAGTGAAGGTTAAAACCTCAGTTTCAGTAACTGTTTTTGATTGTAAATATCGCGTTAACTCCTTGTAATAGTGTTTAAAGAAAGCTTTTTGTCCCAACACAGTGAATATTAAATAAAATTTAGGATCAAGCTCTACTTTCATTTCAGTTTGCAATTTTTCAAGCTGTTCTCGTTGCTCATCGCTAAGCTTAGAAGGATTTTTAATTACTAAACGATTGAGGTTGTATTCATTATCAAAAACCTTATTTTTATCTAGAATAGCAACGGCTCTTTTATATGGGGAGAACTCGTTAAACAACTTTACAATGCTAGTAGAGTATAGCTCTTCAAAAGTATCTCTAGCTACGTTCAATACATTGTAATCCATTGTAAATAGTATATCTTCCTTGTCGTCTGGTGCGCCTCCACCATTAGGAGCCTTGTCAATTTTGTCTTTAAACTCATTGTATGACTCCTCTAATTTTCCAATACCACTATACTTTTCTTTTGATAATATCTTTTCGTCAACGAGAAATTTAGTGTTTAAAATTTCAACAAATCGAGTGACTCTATTTCTTGTTCTCATATCAGAAAGGGATGTTATATTCACACCATTAAGAAAATTATCTTCTATTAATTGTTGTAATACTAAGACTCCTGTTATTTGAGGATATGAGTGCTTAAGATTCTCCGAATGCCAGTCAACTATCTGTGGGACTAAATACTTGTTAAGCCGCTCTCCATTCATGTCATCATCGTTGACTAGTGATTGAACTATTAAAGATGACAAATCTTTGTCATCCATTAGAGTTCGACGCGCATTTGAAACGGGCTTAGCATTATAATTAATATCTATAAAGATTCTCCGAAGAGCTTCGGCAGGACTTCGATTTTCTTTATTTGCTTTTTTAGATACATCAAGAAAAACAACATCTTGTAAATAGTTGGCAACATCTTGCTTCTTTTGTAACGCGTATTTTAGCGCTTCAAGTCTATGTTGACCATCGATTACAATTCCATATATTTTTGCTTTATCCCAACTTAATGCAAGCTTTCCTTGAGAATTAAGCCAGTCCAAAACATAAAGACCATCGACTCGGCTCTTATTTTCAGCATCCAAAAACCTTTCCTTAAGTGCAGTTGGAAAATCACTTTTACTGAAAATTATTTCATTTGATGATATATCCTGCTCAGAGAGGATGGAAAAGAACTTTGAAATATGCTCATTAGGCTCTCTAGGTACTATCGCCACAATTATAGGAGGAAAATATTTCACATTATTTGTAGACTTGAGAATATATTCTTCAGCTATTTGTTTTACACGTCTATCATCAATTTCGCGCTGAATTATTGAACTTACAGGCCAAGATTTATCTTCCGTTAGTTTTTCAAATATTTCTATATCTTTTGCAAGCCAACCCACTTTAACAGATGACAAGTAGGTTTCTATGCCATTTCTTTCAAACCCTCCTTCCAAAACTTTGTATACATTTGAAAAAAGCATGCCATCATTTTCGTTAGAACTTAAGTCAATACCATTTAAATCGTCTAATTCATCCATCATCCAGGCCTTTTTGTTAGCCCAGGTTTAATTATTCTCTGAGCTATTTCTTCCAATATTACATTAACATTTTGATCATAATCATTTTCGATAATTTCATAACCAATCAGTACGTCAGATCCACGTATATTTTGATTTTCAAGCTGAACAAGAATTTCAGAATTTCTTCTTTGGAAATGTTGAGATAAACGTTGTTTCAAGTTATCAGCTTTTCCTATATAAAATGGTCTACTGAATGAAATCTTTTTTAAAAACTGTAAAAAATAGTCCCTATTCCTTTTGGACTCTTTTAAAAACGCAAGCAGTTTAGTTTTTTTTGAATTGTTCAATCCGAAAATCTCATCACCGCTAAATCTAATTTCCTGAACAATAACATTAAATTTATATCCGGTATTACTTGCTTCAGCTAAATTCAAATTAGTTATAGTAAATATTCTAATGTGTTCCAACAATAAATCGATATCATCACTATCAGCATCTGTATCTCTAAAAGGCCAATACACCCAATAATATACCCCACTTTTGTCAGGAATATCCTCGACAAACTGGCGGTAATACTCGAGCGTATTAAATTTTGTACTATTATTTAAAATCATATGTTAGCTGTGAAGTAAGGGTAACAAATTATGCTTTTTATCATTTGATACATGCAAATCTGCAACTGTTTTAGGTCTTTCTCACCCACTTTCGAATAAGAAAGATCCAACACGAAAAAAACATTCTAATCGAGCAATCAATTTAGCGAGCCTATTATCGCTTTTTCTTCGGAATTAGAATTATTTTTTAAAAAGCAACGTCTAACTCTTCGGGATTATCGACCATACGCTGAGAGCGTTCATTTGCAATTGCTTGCTCAAATATTTTACTAGCCAGCGTATCAATGCCTCCATGGTCTCCAGGGTTTTCATCTAACCACAACTGAATTTCTTCAAGACCTGCGTTGCAGTATTCCTCATATATCTTGATAGATGAAAGTAAGTTCTCATCTTTTAAACATGCGCCATTTTTTTCAGTCATAAGTGCTAGCAAATAAATAAAAGCGTCTTTTTGGTCCGTAGCATATGTTTCTAATATGATTGACACAGTGTCTCCACTAAGGGGGAATCTTTTATTTATTGAGAATCCCACCATAGCTGCAAATACCATTAGATCTTTTATGTAGTTAAATACAGGCTTACTTCCATCTTTGTTTGAGCATAACTTCTCGACAAGTGGCTCATTTTTTCTATCTCGCTTTACAGCAAGTTTTTTCCATGCCTGTTTATCAATGTTCTCTTTAAACATATAAGCCAACCTTTTCTAATACTGTTCTGTCAACTTGAGCACCATATCTCACGGTCTCGTATTCTTTATCAAGAATAGTAATTGAATCTAATGCCTTTGAAATGTTCTCTGATGTTTCTTCTAAAACCATATTGTATTCGGCACCAACTTTATCTCTTATATTACTTTCCACTGCACCTTCCCAGTGGCTAGAAGAAAGCAAGAAAATAACTTGCTCTACAGAATTTGGAATGGCTTTAGCAACATGCCCCTTATATTTGTTATCTAAGTCACCAAATGGTGCATCAACCACGAATGGAGCAATTGCTCCGGGAGTTAAAATTTGACCTCTAGCATTTTTCCGCTCTCTAGAAATTTCGATAAGCGATGAGATGAAGGTTAAGCTTAGAAGCAGAGCTTGGCCATCACTTTCAGGAACTATGTGGTCATTTTTATCAACTAAGCGGATGTCAAATGTTGCTGGATTTAATTTTGCTTTATAGTCCTGTCGAACAAATTGTTCTAAATAGTTGTTAACTTTAACTATTAATCTTTCTTCAACATCTTTTTCAGAGTTTGAAAGGGTAGATTTTAAGATATTTTCAACCTTTTCAACACACTCAACAAGTGTTTGATATTTTTGCATTTCGGAAGAAAAAGTATCTAGGCGACCGAGTTCGCCTTTTTTAAGAACAAGGTTTTTTACATCAGACTCAATCT
The DNA here is from genome assembly GCF_005116735.1 of Thalassotalea mangrovi. Lineage (GTDB taxonomy): Bacteria > Pseudomonadota > Gammaproteobacteria > Enterobacterales > Alteromonadaceae > Thalassotalea_A > Thalassotalea_A mangrovi. The sequence goes on from NZ_SWDB01000009.1 coordinate 92,508, forward strand.
TTATTTTGGTTCTTTCTGATGCTCTTTCATCTTGAATTAAGTTGTTTCTAGCACGCATCCTTTCACTTTCTAAACTCTGAATATCTTCTAAACTTTCTGCCCCTTTAATTTTTACTGTCAATTCATCAATTTCGTTTTTTAATTGACTAATGGCTGATTCTGCATCAGCTAACGCTTTGATATTATTGTTAAACCGCTTTTTGGCTTTTGATGAGTCATTCTTTATTGAAGTTAATTGAGCTCTTGCTTTTCTAACTCTGCTTTCTAGCATCGGATCAGCAGCTTGCTTTAACATATCTTGAATTCGGCTAAATGCCTCAGTACCGGGCTTAATGTCACTGCCACAAATGCATGTACTAGCTTTTAAAATATCTGTCACAAGTTGTTCATTGTATGGGGCTGGAACCGTACCTTTATATTCAGATTCATCTATAAAATCTAAAGCTAAGTTGGATAATTCAAAACCAAATACTGTTGTGGCATATTCAGTGACGAGATTTCGCTTTTCGTTTTGAGCTGTCTTTAGAAGGCTTTTTTCTCTAATTAACTGAGCTTCTGTTGACTTTCTTTGGCTATGGATTTGCTTAATTACTGCACTATCTGAATTAGCTAGCTTTTCTTCAACTTGTGCTAGCTTCTCTTCGTACATCGCTATTGATTTTGTATAGTCTTCTAATTGCTTAGTATTTCTTTCAATTGCATTTTCTAATGCAATTATTTCATTTTGTAATTTGGAAAGTAGTCCTGATTTGTCGGCAGCAGAAAGTGACCTTTGGTATGTCCGCTTTATAGATACAATGTCTTCTAATGCTTTTTCTGCTATTGTAAATCCTAATATTTCCCTTACTGCAGTTTTTACTACAGATCCTCCTTTAGAGCCTGACATTTTTCCAATCCCTTCACCTTGGAAGAAAAAGTATTTAGCCATATCTTTAGGGATAACAGAATTTATAAATGAATTAGGGTTATCAATAGGTGTATGTGAGCCATCGATGATCTCAAAAACTCTAAATTTTTGTCCATTGCTATCAAATGACCTTATAGTCTCATAAATTCTATTTTTATCATCTTCAAACTCTATGGCAACGCTATAACTATTGGAGTTTTCACTTTTAGCTATTTTATTTAGAAGTGCTTTAGGATCTTTAAAGTTACTCGTAGTTATTTCGTAAAAACACCACAGAATTGCATTTAAAAAAGCTGTTTTTCCAGTGCCATTTTCTGCATGAATTAACGTGATATTTTTATTGTTGTTTGTTGAAAATTCAATGCATTGCTCGCCATAGAATTGACGGAAATGTTTTAATTTAATCTTCCTAAACTTCACTGTTGCCACCTCTTTTTACAGTCGCGTCGATTTCTTCCCTAATTTTCTTAAGTCTGTTTCTTTCACTGTCTTCGCCGTAAAATGACTGCCTTTCTATGTTTACAATTTTCCTTGCAAGATCGTGATATTGGTCTCGAGGAACATCAGCTTCTTTTTCGGCTTCAAGAAGTTGTTTTTTAATCTCTTCAAGTGATGTCATAACTAAGTCCATGCTCCTCAATCAGTTTTTCAATTTCAATTTTATTAACCGCTAGTAACGCGAAATCGTTTATACGTTCAGCTTCAGATATCTTTAACTTCTGAGAAGCATTACTATCGTTAGCGGGTAATACTACAAAGTCATATATTTTTGCTATGTGTTTGTTTTCAGACTTTCTTAATATTCTTCCTCGACGCTGAACGTACTGCCTTGGGTTTTTAGTACTTGCGAGAATATATGCTGTTTTGCAAGCAGGTACATCAATCCCTTCGTCTAATACTTTCATTGCAACTAAGGCATCTATACTTTGATCTTTAAATGCAGACATTAAGAACTTTCGATCTTGTCGTGATACATCACCAGTAAATTGAGATGTTTTCCAACCATTTTTATTTAATACCTTGGACACTTGATCGATGACCTTTATATCTTCTTCTTCATACTCACCGAAAGGTTTCCCTTCACCGGCATAAAAGAGCGAATGAGTCTTGTCATTCTCCGGCACATTAGCAGTTAATTCAGCTAGCTTGATTAGTTTGTTCTGGGCTGAACCTAAAAGTCGGCTTCTTTGGCCACAATATTTAGTAAGGTTTTCTCTATCTTCCTTACTTAAACCTGAGGTTTGTTGTGTTAGAATGATTTTCGTAATTTTTTTAGAGATGTCTTCATACTTTTCTTGCTCTTCAAGGGTTAGAAAAATTGGAATAATATGGTATTCGTACGGAGTCAATACGCCATCGTGGATAGCGTCATCTAATCCGTAAGTCGCAACGATATCTCCGTAATAGGAAAGAAGCCTTTGTTTAGCATCGTTAGGGAATGGCGAGTCTATTTCGTCATCGTCGCTTCTAAATGGAGTAGCTGATAGCCCCATTCGATAATAAGCAGTTGGCAATAGAGCGTTTATATTTTTAGAGCCATGATTATGGCACTCATCCCCAATCAACATTAAAGATGTTTCATCAATCGAGTTTAGTAATGATTGGAAATATGGTGTTGTTAAAGTTCTGTTTACAACTACTGCTGCGCAAAAATTTGTGATTCCAGAATTGAAGTAATTTACCTGATTTTCGAGCGATGTAGCCCAGCTGCTTTTGGAATCGAAACATTCGTGCGCATTAATTCCAAAGAGCTTTAAATTGTCAATCCACTGTATTGCAAGTTCAACATAAGGGACAGCTACTATTAAAAAGAGTTGTTGCCCCTTCTTTTTCTTGGCCTCATAAATTTTTACTGCACCATATATTGAGGTGATCGTTTTACCAGAGCCAGTTGCTAATTTTAAAATCCCTTTAAAACTATTGCTCTTCCACAATGATAGTGCGTCTTTTTGATGGTCGTAAATATTAAATGTTTTTGAGCCTATCTTTTGTGGTACCTTGGGCTCTTGATTTGTAGAAGTTGATTGACGTGCTTCAAGCTCTTCTTCAAATTCAATTAAAGAATTAATTTGGCTAGCATCAACTTTTAAGCTTTTTGAGATTTTATCGTAAGTACTTGAAGGAATATCTAAGGTGACTATTTCTATTTCTTCATTTTTCCAAAGCCTTTCAAAGCCGCTTAAATATTCTTCGCCATATGCAGTAAATATTTCTTGTTCCCAGCTTTTATAAACACTTATCGATTCAGCGTTATAGCCTGCAACCATTCCATGAGGAGTTTCATTTGCCGAGCCTTGAAAAACAACAATGTTTCCTTCGAGGTCTCTAAAAATACCAATTTTTTCGTGGTACATCCCAGCCCTGCGTAAGGCAAATTTTATCTCCAATTTCCCAGATGCAATTAGCCAAGACAATAATTCTAGCCTAGGATATTTGTCACTAGAACTTTCAAGCATTTCTTCTAGTTTTAGAGATAAATCTGCAACTACAGCTTTTAATGCCAGACCGTGTTTAACGGCGTCAAATTCCTCATCTGTTAATGGGTGACCGATAATAAGGCGCATTTTTCCATTTGATGATATAAGTCTGCTGAGCCCTTTTGAGCTCATCGCTAGAATTTCAGAAGAGAAATAACCTACGGCTCTATCGTATGAAGCAGATGCAGCTAAAGACTTTCTATAGAAATCTGTATAGAGGTTGTCATGGCCTGTACGGTAAACATTCTTTAAGCCAAGTTGTTTTAAGGAAGACATAGGGCTCCGTGCATATTTAGTGCATCTATCCGTATCGATGCACGCTCAAGCTTACTGTAATTGAGACTTGAAGGGCTTAAGGTAACAAAAACAACGAAAATAACAATAGCAACTCTTGCTCTCAGTGTATTTATGAATTCCCCCCCCCGAAACCACTGTCTATTTATACAATGTTTTATGACATATTCCTTTATTATTAGCGAATGGCGGTATAGTATTACGCCTGGACGATTTCTCCAGGAGCACAAATAAGCAATGCAAGCAAAATTTTCAGGTCACGAAACTTTCCCTCTAAGGTACGGATGGCTTTATAAGCTAGCTAACTATGTGAATAGTAAAGATAAATTACCGTCAACTAGTAAGCTTGAGGCTCCTCAATCAATTGTTGAGCTTGGCGTGGGTAAAAATATGGTTGACTCTATTTGCTACTGGGGAAAGATGTGCGGTGTCGTAAATGAAAATGAACTCACTGCATTTGGGAAGTATCTTTTTTCAGAGGGGAGTTTAAATTCAGCGAGGGATCCCTATTTAGAAAAAAAATCTTCCATTTGGTTAATTCACTACTTACTGAATCGTGATTTATCATCTCTAACTGCTTACCGGTTTTTCTATAATTTCTCAGCTTTGCAACACTTTGAAAAGTCAATTCTTTTGAGAGAGTGTATCAAAAAATCAGAAAAGTTAGTCAGTAACAGTCTGTTCAATGAAGCAACACTAAAGAAAGACATAGATTGCTTTCTATTAAATTATTGTGGAAAACGAAAAGCTAGTGGTAAGAAGAATATTATTAACGAAGACGACTTTGTAAGCCCTCTATCTGAATTAAATTTAGTAGCAGATTTAGGTAATGGAAACTACTCAAGTGAACTTACTGAAAGGCCTGATTTAGCCACGGAAGTTTTTATTTTTGCGTTAGCTGAATTTTTTAAACAAGAAACAAAGATTTCAAAACGCGAAGTCATTAATTTTGAAACAATATTAAAGGAACCTGGTTCCCCTGGTCGTATATTTAGACTCTCCGCGAATGGATTGGGTTATAAGCTGGATGAAGCGTGTGAGCTGACAACAGGCATCAGTTGGGTTGAAGGTGCAAATTCTAGAGAAATAAAAGTAGATAAAAATATAACTGAGGCAGGAATTACATTGTTGTCAAAAAGCTTTTACGGAGTTTAATTATGAATCCCCCTATAAAATTAAAGCAAAGTTACAAAAGCTCAACGCGAATAGATGCTAAATCGTCATCAAATAACGTTACAAGCTTTATTAACTCCTTCGTTGCTCATGATACTTCTATAAAATTCATAACGGGCCTTAGTAAAGAGTTTTCGGGCAGTGCTCAAAGAATGTTTACAGTTACTGGTACCTACGGTACCGGTAAGTCTACTGTCGCTTTATATTTATCTTATTTGTTGTCTTCTGATCCCGGCGTTCGTGATTTAGCTTCATTAAAATTAGAGCAAGCAGGCGTAAACTCTCTTGAAATTCAAAATAGCTTTGGTCTAGAAAAAGGCTGGAAATCAATCAGCCACGTATGTGGTATAGAGCCACCAGCCCAAGCAATTTTATCGTCAATATCAAAAGCAGTTAATGTAGAAATAGTAAATATTGAAAAGCTAACCGATTCGCAATGTTTAAAACAAATCGAGTTCGTTTTTAACTCTATTGACCTGAATTCAGATGGTCTGTTGATATTAATTGATGAACTTGGCAAAGCTTTTGATTATCAATCGCGCTACAACAGAGATATTCACTTTTTCCAAGATCTTGCTGACATTATACAAAAACTTGAGTATCCCGTGATTTTAATCGGTTTTCTCCATCAAGGTTTTGCAGAGTATTATAATGAAGAATCAATAAAGAAGAGAGAAGAATGGAAAAAGGTTCAAGGCCGATATAAAGATTTTGGATATAACCCGAGTGTTGATGAATCAATTCAATTGATCGGCGACTCAATTGATATTGAAAAGAAACTGCAAAAACAGTTAGTTGAAGATTCGTTAGACTCAGTAAGACTTATTGCTACTCACTTAAGTGATCAAAATGCAACTCATAGCAGTGAACTAAAGGCCAGGGCACTGCGAGAGGCACTTCCAATGGAACCAATGGTAAGTGCTTTATTAGGCCCAATTTTTAAATCTAGTAGTTTCGCTCAAAACGAGAGGAGCCTGTTCGGATTTCTTAATTCATTTGAACGCTACGGTTTTAGAGAGTTTATTGAGGAAAACTATAGCAATAACGAATCACCTACAAAGCTATACGACATCGAAAACCTATGGAATTGCCTCGAGGATAATTATCAGCACCTGTTAGAAGCTTCTTCCGAAAGTAAAAAATGGAATGAAGCACTTAATTCTATTGATAGAGCAAGTAGTTTAAATAGTAAATTGCAATTAAATATCACTAAACTTGTTGCACTAATTAGTGTTTTTGGGCAAAAAAATACCGGTATACATGCTAAACGAGCGCTAATTCTAGATTACTACGAATTAGCAGGATTCGAGCGTGTAAATGTTGAAAATGCTTTGCATGATTTAATTGAAGCTCGAATTTTATCTCCAAGAAAGCAAAACGATTCGGTTGTTATATTTCAAGGAGGAGACCTTGACGTCCAGGAGTTGGTCTTAAAGCATGTTAAAGCTTTAAATAAAGGGGTTAACTGGTTAAAAGAATACGACTCTAAAAAAGTCTATTTAGCAACTGCTCATTATCACAAAGTTGGAGTTATGAGATGGGCTAATGCAAGACTCGTTAACGATATTAAAGATATAACACCAGAGTTTGTATCTAAAACTCCAACTAGCGCTGAACCATTTCTAACATTTTTGCTTGCAGTCGATAGAAATATGTTTGCAACATTACAAAATCTTTTGAAGGAAACTCCAGCTTACCAACATATTTGCATTGGCTTTATCGAAGATTATAGCCGCCTCGAAGAATATGCAACTGAGCTGATCGCTTTGAAGAAGATCGAAGAAGATGATGAGGATTTGGTTCACGACCCCATCGCACAGCAAAATATCAAAAAACGAAAAGCAATTCTTGAACATAAGTCAGCAGTCGAACTTGAAAGCTCATTTGAAAAAGCAAGATGGGAATACTGCTCAAAACAAGTAACTCAAGAATCTTTGCCCTCTATCGCTTCTTATATAGCGGATTTAGTTTATTGTAAATCACCGGCAGTTTTAAACGAACTAGTTAATAGAGCAAAACCATCTGGAAGCGCGAATAGTGCGATTAGAAAATTAATGAGGTATATGCTAGAAAATGGGGATCAGGAGAATTTAGGTTTTGAAGATTCATCCTTTCCCCCAGAGAAAGGAATTTATCTATCTTGCATTAAAAAGCATGGTTGGCATTGTGAAACTGATGAGGGTTTTGTATTCCCTAATAAATGGAGTAAAGAATCTATTCAAAAACATTCTCACATGCATGAGCTTTGGTTAGATGGAGTTAATTTCATCAAATCTAGCGATGAAATGATCACCATGGACAAACTATACGAACGCTGGATGAAACCTCCGTTTGGTCTCACGTCTGGATTGTGCCGTTTATATGGTTTAGCACTATTGAAGTCACTAGAAGGGCAAATTGCTTTCTACGACTTAGATTCAACAAAGCAGTATATTTTTATACCTGAACTGGATGAAGAATTAGTTACGAAGATATATAAGCACCCCGTAGAAGCCGGTATACGTTACTTTGAAATTTCAGAAATACAAACTCATTTAATAGATACGCTAGCTGTAGCAACTATAGGAGTTAATAAAACTGATGAGAATATTTTGGGAATTGCCAAGCATATTGTAAAAATCGTTCATTCATTAAAGCCGTGGGTTAAGAAAACAAGTGGTGAAAGCTTTATAAATGAGAATGGTGTCAATGAGCTGTCACTTGAAGCACGGGCATTCAGAAACAAAGTGATATCAGCCAATGATCCATACAAGTTAATACTCGAAGATTTGCCCAAAATATTCTCTATAGATGTTGAAGAAAAAGACGCTAGTGAAAAACTTAGTAGCTCATTGAAAAAAGCTATTCAAGAATTATCGACACAACATGAAACGTTATTAGCTGGCTATAAGCAAGTTATTTTATCTAACCTGTCTGCCGAGTTCGATGACAATCTGAAGGCTCGTTGCACGTTAGTTGACAAAGTAGCTAAAACACCTCTTTTGAAGGAGTTCGCAGCGAGGCTGGGGAAGTACGTTTCTGGTAATTATAAATTTGAATTTGTTATAAGTCTTGCTACAGGTGTTCCTGAAGCAAATTGGACCGATAAGCATCTGAGAAATGGATTAGATGAGTTGCGCAATTTATGCATTCAATTTTTAAGAATAGAATCATTTGGCGCTATAAAGTCAGACAATGATACTAAGGTAGTTTCGTTTATAACAAAAGAGAAAGATGGTTCACTTAGATCTTATGAAGGGTTCACTAAATTTGATATAGAGCAATCAGGTGAAGTTCAATCTGCCATTGATTATGTAAAGTTATCCATTGGCAATATGACCAAAGATAAACAACTAGCGGCGCTTACAAATATCCTTTCATCTATCATGGAAGAAACTGAAAAGGAGCAAGTAAGTGGCTAAAAAAATAAAGCATGTTTTAGGTTTATCTGGTGGAAAAGACAGTAGTGCTTTGGCTTTGTATGTAAAAGAAACTAGGCCAGATCTAGATATTGAGTATTTTTTTACTGATACAGGATATGAGCTACCGGAAACTAATGATTTCATTATTAAGCTGGAACAGCAACTTGGCTATATACATAAGTTAAATGCTCGGTCTCTCAATAACATAGACGGTAGAGGCGAAAAGACGTTTAAAAATTTACTAAAAGAGCATGGTAATTACTTACCCTCTCAGCGCGACCGTTGGTGTACTGTTCAATTAAAGTTAAAGCCATTTGAAAAGTGGGTTGACGAATTTATTGCCGATGGCTATGAAATCCACAATTATGTTGGTATTCGAGCAGACGAACCTGACAGAAGCGGGTTCATGACAATTGAAAAACCGATTAAATCAATTTTTCCGTTCAGAGAAGATGGTATTGTTAAATCAGATATTGAAAATATCCTGCAAAGAAATGGCTTAGAGCTTCCTGAATATTATAAATGGCGCTCTCGATCTGGTTGTACATTTTGTTTTTATCAAAGAAAAATTGAGTGGTTGAAACTTAAAGACAAACACCCGGATCTTTTCGAACAAGCAAAAGATTTTGAAAAAGGTGATGATACGAATACCACGGTCGGTGAGAGGTTCTATTGGATGGGACAAGGGCAGCCATTAGATACACTTGAAGATCCTGAAGTTCAGCAAAGAATTATGAACAACCATGAAAAGCAAAAAGCTCGTTTTTTAAAGAAAAAACGTAGAAATGCATTATTAGGAGATATTGAAGGCTTTTGTGAGTTTTCTGATTTAGATGAGATGTATGATTCTTTGGAAGGCGGGGGCGCGTGTGTCACTTGCTATAAATAGAAATACGTGACTTAAAAGCCTCATATTTCCAATGAGGCTTTTTTGATTGAATCAACAATAATATTTAAATCTATCTCCTTAACGTCTAAAGGGAAGCTTATTCTGAAAGTCTTATCTGCAAGGCCTCTATTTAAGCCAATAGCAGTTAATACGTGGGATGCTTCAATCTCTTTAGACGAGCATGCAGAGCCTTGGGCCAAGCATAGAATACGTTCGTTAGCCCTTATCAATTTACTACTATTTAATTTGGGTAATGTTAACGAAAGACAATGAGGTAGCGAATTTGAAAGACCATTCACCTGAAAGTTAATTTCAGAAGCTTTTAGTAGGTCTAAAAATTTCGACTTTATCTCGTTTTTTGAAAATCCACGATAACGCTCAGAAAATAATTCAATCGCTTTACCAAAACCAATAATTAAAGGAGCAGCGACCGTACCTCCTCTCAGGCCAGCTTCTTGACCTGCTCCATGAACAACCGGTGTAAGATGCTTTTGTCTTAAATCGCGAATGTAAATAGCGCCAATTCCCTTAGGGCCGCCTATTTTATGTGCAGAAAAAGACATCAAATCCACATTCAGTTCATCTACGTCGATGCCTACTTTTTGAAAGCTTTGAGCAGCATCACTATGAAATAGTACGCCTGCATTAAAGCAAGCTTCGCCAATCTCTGCGATCGGGTTTATCGTTCCTAGCTCATTGTTAACGTGCATTACCGACACTAAAGCAGTATCTGGCCGCAGTGCTTCTTTAACCTTACTTGCCTCAATTACGCCACTTTTGTTTGGGGCGATATATGTTACATCGAACTCCAGAGTCTCTAAGTAGCTACATATCGCAAACATGCATTTATGCTCTATCTGTGTGGTAACAATATGTTTCTTATCTTTGGGGAAGTCTGGATGGAGCAGAGTGCTTTTGAGCGCGATATTATTTGACTCAGTTGCACCACTGGTAAAAATAATCTCACTTGGGTAAGCTCCAATTTCATCTGCCAAAAGCTCTCGTACGCCTTCTATTTTTTGAGATACGATCTCACCTAAAAAGTGATTCGACGCAGAATTAGCATAAAATTCAGTAAATGCTCGGCTTAGAGTGTCTTTTACTTCAGGTAAAAGCGGGTATGAAGCAGCTGTATCCAGATAAATCATAATTAACTTAATCGTTTCTCATCGCTTTAGATTAATACTACCGAATTGAGAGCATACATTGAAAATATTGAGCAACTTTACTCGATATTCTGAATTTGCTCTCTCATCTGCTCTATCAAAACCTTAAGCTCGACCGCGGCAGCGGTGATGTCGGTGTTGATGGATTTGGAGCCCAGAGTGTTCGCTTCGCGGTTGAATTCCTGCATCATGAAATCGAGGCGTCGGCCTTGTGGGCCGCCTTTTTTGAGGATCTTGTTGGTTTCTTTGACGTGGGAATAAAGGCGGTCGATTTCTTCGTCGACATCCATTTTCTGTGCCAGCAGTACCAGTTCCTGTTCTACGCGGCCGGAGTCTGGTTCGATGTTGGCGTCGTTAAACTTCTCAACAATGCGATCCCGCTGCCATTGGATGATGTCCGGCATTTGCTTTTTCACGGCTTCGGCCTGAGCGGCAATGCCTTCCAGGCGTTCGATGATAAGCGCTACCATATTCTTGCCTTCGCTGGCGCGAGCGGCTTTGAAATCTTCCAGGGCTTTATCAAAGCCAGCTAATAGCTCAGCCGAGATGGCATCCATATCGGTTTCTTCGGCTTCCATCACCCCTGGCCATTTCATAATAGAGACAGGGTCTAACTGCTGTACACCGCTCATCTCAGAGATTGTCTTGGCATGCGCTACTAGCTGCTCAGCCATTTTGGTATTCAGGGTTAGATTGCTTTTTGCTGCCGGATTGGCTGTAAAACGCAAGCTGCATTCGACTTTGCCACGATTTAGCTGCTTACGAAAGCGCTCACGTAAAATCGGTTCTAGTGAGCGGAACTGTTCTGGCATGCGGAAAAAGGTTTCGAGAAAACGTTGGTTTACCGAGCGGATTTCCCAAACGGCATTGCCCCAGTCGCCCTTAATTTCATTACGGGCAAAGGCGGTCATACTATGGATCATGAAATGTCCTTAAAACTTAATTGTCATTGAGGACAATCGGCACTGTTTATTGATGTGGTGCCAATTGCTGAGCAAAGTATGCAACAGGAAGGACGAAGATGAAAGTATAAAGGTGGAAGAGGAAAGCTGTAAGTGGAAGGTTATGGTTATGGATGACCTATCTGACGAAAATGCATGAAGCTGAGTTTTGGTGGAAGTTAATGAAAACATAAACCTCCACCAAACTACTTATCGCTTACAGCTTAAAGCTTAAAGCTTAGGGCTAAGCAAAAATTAAGTAGAAATACGCAAATGTTCACTTAATTTTTGCTTGAAAAATAATTAAGTAAATTTTCATTCCACAACACTTAACTCTTAGTACTCAACTCTTCTTTTATATGCTTTGCTACACGAAATGCATTGGCGTAAATGGTGTAAGTGTAAGGCACGCTGCCGCCGGTTGGCATGAATGAGCCGTCGGTGACGTAGAGGTTTTTCACTTCATGGGCACGACAGTTTTTATCTAACACCGAGGTGTTTGGATCGTTGCCAAAGCGGCAACCGCCGGCCTGTAAATTTGGTGGTGGATAGCTACTCACCGATGAACTTACGTTGGTGGCCCCCATGGCTTTTAATACGTTTTCGGCTTTTGCTGCCAGGTATTCGCCAACTTTGAGATCGTGTTGATGGGCACCGATGCGAACTTTAGCTACCGGGTCACCCCATTTGTCGGTCACCTCGTTATCGAGTTCGACGAAACAATCATCGGTCGGCAACCAGTCGTTGAAGACTTCAAAGCGCAATGTCTGGCCGTAGTTAAAAGCATTTAATAATCGCTCTTTTAAGGCATCGCCCCAAACCAGGTTGTCATCGTCATCCCACTGTTCACCGCTGGCTTTGGCAATGGCATTTTGATGGAACAGAAAATCTATGGTGCCGCCTTTGGACCGGTCTCCAAAACTCTTGTCGTCGATTTCGTAAAAATCCTGTACCGCGCGGTTAATAAACGGACCACGAACCCGCAATAACTGCTCTTGCTCTTTGCTAACCTCATCAAACATAAAATCACCACGGCCAGTACCGCCAGCAGAGAAGATGATGTTTTTCCCTACCTGACCATGGTTATTGGCAAGGCCATTAGGGAAGGCTTCAGATTTCGAGGCCAATAACAAACGTGAGGTTTCAATCGCCTGACAGGCGACGATGTATTTACGGGCATTGATGGTTTTCTTGCGACCGTTGCGATCGTAATAATGCACGCCGGTTACGGTTGGCTCATTGCCTGAATCCATTTCAGATTTCTGGCCTTCAGAATCCAACTTGAACACTTTGGCGTTTGGAATGATTTTACAATTGCCAGTAGCAACCGCATGATTCAGCAAGGCAGCGCGGCCTGAGCCTTTCGCACCGGATGAACAACCATAGCTGGAACAAAAGCCGGAGTATTCACAGCTTCGGCGGCCCATGGAAGGTTTTGATAATACCGCCCTGGGTACCGGGATCGGATGATAACCAATTTCAGTGGCCGCTTTATCAATCCAGGCGGAAATTGGGTGTTCTGCGGTTGGAGGAAATGGGTAATCGGATTTATGGGGCTCTAAATGCGGGTGCTCCACCACTTTGCCAGATACGCCAACTTCCCGGTCAACCTGATCATAAAAGGGTTCCAACTCTTTATAGCTGATTGGCCAGTCTTCTACGTTAGCGCCTTTAATCGCACCAAATTCAGATTTCAGGCGAAAATCTACTGGCTTTAAGCGATGAAAATAGCCACTCATTAAGTTTGATGAACCACCAACCATAGAGCCATTCCAAAAGTCCCAACCGGATTCGGCAGTGGATTCACCCTGCCAATAGCTTTCGCCGGCGTCGTTCTCATATTCTTCTTCGATTACTTGGGGTTCATCTGCAAGTTTTGGCGAATAGGTGGTGCGACGACAACAGGCGAGCTCGTCTTTGTAGAAATCTTTCTCGTCAAGCCAGGGGCCTTTTTCCAGCACCACGACTTTGTATCCAGCTTTGGCCAATACATAGGCCACCGGTGAAGCGCCCGCTCCGGAGCCGACTATGCATGCATCATATTTCATTACGCCATTCCTTTTTTCTGCACCGGATTTTTACTTTTTAATTTGCGACCAGTCACTGATGCCGTTTTGTTGTCGTCAGCCACTTCACTTGAATCTTCAGCTTCAACCACATCAATACGTGCATAAGCCGGAAGTTCGTAATAACGTTTGCCCTTATCTGGCATCGGAAATCCCGCTTGATGGTTAAGCCATTTCCAGCCCAGACCTTCTGGATTACCGCCATAAACAGCCGGCGCCAGCATGCCTTCAATCAAATAGGTTAACAGGGTGTTGATCCAGTTCTCACCGGCCCGCGATTTGGCAATGGTGCGCAGGGATTTTTCTTTATCGTCAAACCCCAAGCCGACAAAATCCTGTTTATGCGTTTGTTGGGTGTAACCATTAAGCCAGCCAACACCATTTTCGATAAAGGTCTTTTCTTCCTTATCAATGGGTTGGTGCTCAAGCACATTGACGAAATAATCGAGGATCTTTAGCTCTTTCGCACCCGGGCCTTTATCAGAAATTGGCAATAAATGTTCCAGCACGCTGTTCAGGGTCTGCCAGGGTTCTTTTTTTAAATCCGGAGAAGGTTTGCCATCCGCTGCAAAAGCCAGAGATACTGGCGCAGAAGCGGCGGCCGATGCCAATGCTGCAGATTTTAAGAATTGTCGTCTCGATACACGCGCCTGGATCGCCGGCGGTACCTTGATGTCCGTATTTAGGAAATGTTGATTTGCCATTAATCGATTTCCTGTCCTTGTAGTTGCTCGGTAGATGCGGTGTTATCGTCAGACGCCTTTTGGCTTTGCTCCGGCTTACTGGCCTGCAAGCTGGTATTGGCCTCGTTATTAGCCGATTGCCAGCGCCCAATAAATGTCATCCATGCCTCTTTCGAGTAACTGCCATCTTCAAGAAATTCTGCGGTATCTTTCGATAAAATCACTTTGCCCTGGCCGGTCGATACATACATATGGGGATAACCCAATACCGGCGGCAGGCCTGCCATAAAGTCGGCATTTTCATTACTGTCACTGACGTTGACTTTTAACAATACAAAGTTTTCGTGCAGGGCTTTATAGATGTCCGGGTTCTGTTCTAAAAACGCATCGAGCTTATGACACCAGGTACACCAGTTACCGCCTATCTCAATCAGCACATTACGATTGGTGAAGCCGGCAAGGGAAATGGCGGCAACCGCATCGACAAACGGGTCACGTTTATCGTCATAGATTTTCGAATACAGGGGCAGGCTTTCGGCAATTTCCGCGGTTTGTGGATCCTTTGGCGTTACCGTGGTCACCGAACCACCGCTTTTTCTCTCCTGGTCAACGGCATCACTGGCAAGTTGAGCCTCTGCCTGGTTATTGGCGGGCACGGTTGCAGCGACACAGACATTGACCATGGTACTGGCAACAAACATGATGCTGGCAGCTATTAGATGCCGCCCCGGCAAGGTTTTAACAATCATAACTTGGCAGACTTTCTCGATTATAAATAGATAACCCGATGTGTTTGACTAACTGATTAAATTATATGGGGTTATCTACAAGACCACAGATATAGTTACTATATTTCATAATCACCGCCCGCACCACCTGCTGCTCGATCTCCACGACCGTGGTGCTTACAAGCCATTAACATGGTCTAACAGAATGAATTTACAACCAATTGAAGATTGACCAGCCCTGTTAACTTGGCCCGCAAACAACTATAATGCGTAGCTAAATTTTCCCCTTAACCCAATTAGGAAATCATTATGCGCCCTAGTGGAAGAACTGCCGGCCAGATCCGGCCTGTGACCATCACCCGTCAATTTACCTGTCATGCGGAAGGCTCAGTGTTAATTGAATTTGGTGATACCAAAGTGATTTGTACTGCCACGGTAGAAGAGGGCGTACCGCGTTTCTTAAAAGGTCAGGGTAAAGGCTGGGTTACCGCCGAATACGGCATGTTGCCACGTTCAACCCATTCAAGAATGCGTCGTGAAGCGGCTAGCGGCAAACAAAGCGGTCGCACCCTGGAAATCTCACGCTTAATCGCCCGGGCATTGCGCGCAGCGGTTGATTTAAACGCGCTGGGTGAGAACACCATCACTGTTGATTGTGATGTGATTCAGGCTGACGGGGGTACTCGTACTGCGTCGATTACCGGTGCCTGTGTGGCCTTAGTCGATGCACTGAACCATCTGCGCAGCAAAGGCATTATCAAAACCAATCCCCTTAAGCATATGATTGCCGCCGTGTCTGTTGGTATTTACCAGGGGACTGCGGTTGCCGATCTCGATTACCCGGAAGATTCAGAAGCGGAAACCGATATGAATGTGGTAATGACGGATACCGGCAAACTGATTGAAGTGCAGGGCACCGCCGAAGAAGAGCCATTTAGCTTTGATGAAATGAACGACATGATGCAACTGGCCAAAGCCGGCATTATGGAGTTGTTTGAAGCGCAAAAGGCTGCGCTAAGCTAATTTTAACTAAGTTAGGTTGGCCTCGAATATCGAGACCTGGCTATATGTATTACCGAGCAGGTTCATTCTCGCTGAAACCTGCTCCATTCCCGCAATAACTGGAATAGACAATGAAAGATTATCAACGCGAATTTATCGAATTTGCCCTGGAAAAAAACGTATTACGCTTTGGCGAGTTCACCCTGAAATCTGGCCGCACCAGCCCTTATTTCTTTAATGCCGGCTTATTTAATACTGGTCGAGATCTCGCTCGATTAGGTCGTTTTTATGCCGCCGCCCTGGCTGACAGCGGTATTGATTATGACTTGCTGTTTGGCCCGGCTTACAAAGGTATTCCAATCGCAACCACAACGGCAGTGGCCCTAGCGGATCATCACGATTTGGACGTACCTTACTGCTTTAACCGCAAAGAAGCGAAAACCCATGGCGAAGGCGGCAATCTGGTAGGTAGCGAGCTAAAAGGCAAGGTAATGCTGGTTGATGACGTGATCACCGCCGGTACGGCGATTCGCGAATCGATGGAAATTATTAAGGCCAATGGTGCCGACCTAAGCGGTGTTTTGATTGCTTTAGATCGCCAGGAAAAAGGCAAGGGCGAGTTAAGCGCGATTCAGGAAGTTGAACGTGACTTTGATACCGCCGTTGTTGCTATCGTTAGCCTGACGGATGTGATCAGCTACCTGGCGGAAAAGCCGGAAATGCAGCAGCACCTGGAAGGGGTTAAAGCGTATCGAGCGCAGTATGGGATCTGACTTTAAGCTGTAAGCTGTAAGCGGTAGTCCTTAAGCTGCAAGCTTTAAGCGGTAAGCTGTAAGATGTGAAAAAAGCTCCTAAGGGAGCTTTTTTTGTTTTTACTTAATCCTTACTCGTCATCGCTATGTCAAATCCTAACGTCATACCGGGGTCGCCCGGTATCTAGTCTTGAATGTGAGATTCCGGATCGGAGTCCGGAATGACGAAAAGGTTTATTGTCGATGCTGACCGCAACGCCAATGTTAAAGAGGTAAGCTGCGCTGGCGGATAAAATGCTCTTGTTGTCGCATTTTGGGTGATAGACTGACGTCGGTGGCAACGAAGAGCCTTAATCTCTGTGCTACATACCTGTAACGAAACCTTTGCCAGGCGCAATCTACGATTGCATGCCAGGAGCTGACATGTCAGCGTGCCAGGAATGAAATGTGCTCGTCGCTTCAAGCCAAGGCCGTTCGCCCTCCGAAGCCTGAGTTCGGAAACCTGCGAGCAACGTTCTGTGTTGCGTTCCCCAGCAGTTAAGTTTCATCGCTTTGTGAACTGTCCTTAGGTAAATTAGGAAAACTCGGAAACGATTTAACGTACACATCATGCTTGGAGTAGGGGATTTCGATGCCCAGCTCGTTAAATCTCTTGTAAATCGCGGTATTGATTTGATCGAGAATACGACCGCGAAACGCAGGCTCTTCAATCCAGCCCATTAATTCAAAATCGAGACCGGACGCGCCAAAGGTTCGAAGCCTTGCAACAGGTGCTGGAAACATATTCATTTCCGGTTCTTCTTCGGCAATTTTCAATAACACTTCACGTACCTGATCAACATCGCTGCCATAGGCAACGCTGACCTGGGCGCGAATTCGATAATTAGTACTCGGGCCGCCGGACTCATTGATGATTTTGGTATTACCCATTACCGAGTTGGGGATGGTCACCTCGATATTATCGCGGGTTAACAGCCGGGTACTGCGTAAACCGATATTGGTGACTTCACCACGCTCACCAGTCTCCAGCACCACATAATCACGGATTTTATATGGCGCATCGGCCATAATAAACACCCCGGAAAACAGGTTGGCGAGCGTATCCTTAGCGGCAAAACCCACGGCGATACCGATGATACCGGCACTGGCCAGCCAGGCGGTCATATCGATACGCCAGGACGATAAAATATAGTAAATGGATACGCCGATAATAATCAGCAGTGCCAGGTTTTCAAACAAAGGAAGGGTTTGCGGGTGCAATACCTTAAAATATTTTTCACTCTTCGCTAACTGGCGCAGGGCAACCTGGGTAAAGCGCAGTGCGAACATGGTCCATAACAACAGCAATAAGGTGTAGTAAACTGGGAAGATGATTTTTTCGATGGCCGGTGGCACACCATAGATATCGGTCGCAACAATCAGGCCGAAAATGAAGATACTGTAAAAGACTGGTGTATGCAGGAATTCAACCAGATGATCATCAAGCTGGGCAGGGCTTTTCTCGGTTAACTTGCGTACCCAGGAAAGTACCCACTTGTCGATGATCCAGGCGCCGATCCAAAAACCGAAAACCACCAGGGCGGCATACAGCATAGGATGGTCGGTAATGATATCCAGGTATTTTGCCCATTCTATAAGCCATTGTTGCTGCATCTAAATCTCCTGTACCTGCATTTCCGCCACCTCTCTTAAGTAGCATAAACACATTCAGACAGATACCGCAAAAATTCTTATCTGAGTTTTATTAATAACGCGTTAATTATCGCTAAACAGTTTTTTACCCTGTGCCTTGTTGCGTGCCAGGTTGTTTTGAAAATCGGTCTTTAAATGACGGAAAAAACCTTTCGCGACATTGAAATCCCGGTCCGGCAACAACCCCTGCGACAAGCGAATGATTTGCTTGTAATAGTAGCTTACCTGGCCAACAGTATTCATCGTTTTGATCAAAGATACCGGGCTGTTGTTGCCCCAAAAGCCGGTGCCGATTTTTAACTGATGCTCAAAGTCATCAATGTTATCGATTTTTTGCTGCAATAACTGATGACTGACATCAGGCTGCGAACATAATGGCCGGGCTAAACCAACCACATCGACCTCACCGCTTGCTACGGCGCGTTCCATCACTTCCCGGGAGCGAAAGCCGCCGGTGATCATTAATGGCACTTTGGCATTGGCTTTAATCGACTCAGCGTATTCAATGAAATAGGCTTCACGACGGCGGGTACTTTCCCGAACCTCGGTCGCCTCGACGCCCATCAGTGATAATTGCTCATAAGTACCGCCAGAGATTTCCAGTAAATCAATACCATCTTCCGCTAACCAGCCAGCAACCTGAACGCAATCTTCCTGGCTAAAGCCACCTTTTTGAAAATCGGCCGAATTGAGTTTAACCGCAACCGGGAAACTGTCGCCAACGGCTTTACGCACTGCCTGGACGACACGACGGGCAAAGCGGGCACGATTTTCCAGGCTACCGCCCCATTGGTCCTGGCGCAGGTTGGTCTTGGGTGATAAAAACTGACTGATTAAATAGCCATGGGCACAGTGAATTTGCACACCGGTGAATCCTGCTTGTTTAGCAAGGCGGGCGGTGTTGGCATAGCGATAAATCGCATCTTCAATCTCCAGCTGGGTCATCGCCCGCGGCTTGGAGAAGAACGACAGAATTTTTAACTGCACTTCTGATGGCGCTATTGGCTGGGTATTTACCAGGTTCTGGCACTGGCGCCCCGGATGGGAAATCTGCATCCAGAAATGGTTACCACCTTTGGTGCCCGCCGCGGCCCAGGCCTTAAACTTAGGTAAATCACGGCTGTCTTCCAACACTACATTGCCCGCACGTTCTAAGTAACGGCGATCGATCATCACATTGCCGCTAATATGCAAACCGGTACCGCCTTCGGACCAGGTTTCATACAAGGTGTTTAATGCCGGCGTTGGACGGTCCCAGGGATCGGCCAGGCCTTCGGTCATTGCACTTTTACCCAGTCGATTAGGTAATTCCGCGCCACAAGGTAAGGAAAGAGGTTTTGCTAATGGAGAACTCATAAGGATTTAAAAATTCTTGTTATCTGTGCCTATATTACCAGTAATCCAGTCCGTTAACACAGTGTAAAATTCATCACTGTGTGAAATAAAAGGCGCATGAGACGCTCGCTTGAAGGTATATACATCACTATTTGGTGCCAGTTTATCCACCTGAGTAATCACCGCCTGTGGCACCAGCGCATCCAACCGACCATACATGCGCAAGTGTGGAACCGAGATATTTACCAGCTTGGCACGCAAATCGACCTGCTCTAACAGGTTCAGGGAATGGTCGAGGGTTTTCACATCGGCCGTTGGGTACTGATTGATTAACCCCTGAATGGTTTTAATATCCTGGCGCACATGCTCAGAGCCCATCGCCTGCAATTTCAGGAAATTGTTAATGGTCTTTTGCGGATCCCCTGCCAGGGACGCATGAAAAGACGTCAATAACCGCGGTTCAATCCCGGGCCAGTTATCATCGGCACTAAATTTTGGTGTTGAACAGAGATTTACCAGGCCCGCGACCAAATCCGGATGACGAATCGCCAGTTGCGATGCCACCAGCCCCCCTAAAGACCAACCAACAATAATCGCCTTTTGTGATAATTCCTGCGCTATCGTCGCTGCAACCTGCTCAGTGATGGTATCCAGAGCATAGATTGGACAGGGGTTTTGTTGATTTAAACCAAAGCCGGGTAAATCCACACCCAGGGTGTAAAAATCGCCTTCCAGGCGTTGGCTGACGGGAGTAAAGATGGCGCTGTTTAAGCCCCAGCCATGGATAAATACGATGGCCGGTTGCTGGGACGGAGTGCCATAGCGATGAATGTTTAAAATCTCTGCCATAATTTACGGCCTTTCGACCTGGAAAAATAACTTCAGGAAATACCCTTATTTTACGCAAGGAAGGCGATTGTGGAAACTACAACGGCAAGTTACCTATATCAAAACATTGCCCGGCAGTTACAACGGTTATGGCATCACTGGTTATCGTTAGGCCCTTGCCTTTGGTGCTCTCAACAGAAAAACCAGGCCGTTCTGCTGTGTACCTCATGCCAGCAGGCATTACCGCGATTTACAGGGGATGCCGAATTCAGCAACCTACTTAGCCTTCCCGCTATCGCCAATCACATTACTCATAAACACATCGACACCTTGCTGGCGTTTGGCCCTTATCAGTTTCCGCTCGACCAATGGATTAGCGGCCTTAAATTCCAACTCCGTCCAGAACTTGCCCGTCTGCTTGGTGCACTACTGGCTGAGCACATTGAGACAACATTGTCATATCAACAAAGCAAACCCGATCTGATTATGCCGGTGCCACTGCACTGGCGACGATTAAAGTGGCGTCAATACAATCAGGCGACATTGCTGGCCAGGATTGTCTCCAGGCGCTGTCAAATACCACTGGCTATGGATGACCTGAAACGCTGGCGCTCGACCAATACCCAGGTAGGGTTAGGCGGGCAGGGACGGCGTCGCAATTTGCGCGGTGCATTTCGGGTGGATCTGAGAGGGCAATTACCAGAGCATGTTGCCATTGTTGATGATGTGCTGACCTCAGGCACTACCGCCAATGAACTGGCGCGGATACTGAAAAAAGCAGGGGTGAAAAGAGTAAGCGTTTATTGTGTTGCCATCAGCCTGAAACGCTGATGGCAATAAAAATGGACAAGTTTATTTAGCGCTGATGCGCGCGCTAAAAGCATGCGGGAAAAACACCGCGTTAGCGACAATTTTCGCGGTACCGTGCCAGTAACCTCTGAATACCAGGTTTTCGGAACTGGCGATCACGCGACCTTTGCCAACATTATGGGCGATAATCGCGGTATTTTCGGCAACTTTACCCACCATGGCATCATCACTATAGCCACTCAGCAACGGTTTGTCGGTAAACTGAGCCAGGGTCACAAACGGATGCGAAGCCTTTTCCATAATAACGGTTGAGTTTTTAAAGATCGGCAAGCGCGGGGTCTGATAACCAAACACCAATGGATGAGTTAAATCAATATCGGTAGCGAAGATGGTTCCGGCAATGCGCTTTTTCGCTGCCAATTGCTGCTGGTCGGCGTAAGTTAGCTCATCGGTATTAAACAGACGAGCTAACTCATTGTCGCTGACAAAGCTGCTTTGCAGAATATTTTTGCTGGCTAGCCATTTACCGGCACGTTTCTGGGCATAAATCACGCCGCCATTTTCCACCCAGGCTTTTAATTTACCCAGCGTCTTATCACTAATGCTTTTATAATTACCATCGACCATGATCACATGGGTGTAACGATTAAAATCAATCTGATCAAGACGATAATCATCGATCACTGACACCGGCACACCTAAGGTATCATCGAGGTAGTACAGCATGTGGCCTGCTTCGTATTGTGACACGGAATGGCCACCGATCATCATAACCCGAACCGGGCTTAACGGTGCCATCGAGCGACTACCCAAATCAATGCCTTTAATGCTTAAGCCTGTGGTTAATGAGGCCATATCGATATGATACTGCTGATAGATGTCCATCAGTTTATCGAACCAGTCGGTACGATTCTGCAAACCCGACAAAATCAGGATACTGCCGGCAGCAAATTCTTGTTTTTCGTTTTTACTTTCACCGGCTAAGGTGAATGGCTGAGTCGCCACCTTGGCTTTAATTCCCTGATTCAATAAATCATTCAGCAGCTTAGGCGCCAGGTAGTCATCCCAGGCAAACGCATAGGCGTACGCGCCTTCTTTAAGCGGCAGGTTTTGCTCAGGCAGGGTTAACAGGTCGGCGGTAAACGGCTCCGAGTCGGTGTCCAGATCACGGGCACGATTGATTTTTTTCACTTCCAGGTTGTAGGCGAGTGGTAACGTCCAGCCTGAGACATCATAAAAACTGTTGTCTTTAAATTCGGTCACCTTGTCAAAAATGGTTTTGATCAATCGGTATTGCGGCTGCTCAAGAGGAACAAAATAGCTGCTGCCCGGGCGGTATTTGCTATCGCCAGACTCATAGGTGTCGGTCAGGGCATAGCTTTGGATCTGATGCTGCTCAAGCAGGTGCAGGAAGTCTTTCAGGCGCTGACGATCCGCTGGCTCATGCAATAAGTAGCCGGCAAAGTCTGCATCCGAGGCTTTCTCCAGGCTTTCTGCATAAAAGTCGGTACGGAACTGATGTAATTTCGCTTTATTTTTCTGTGCTGCTTTTAACGTTGAAAACGAGGTCAGGACATGGTTTTTGATACCAAAACCAAAGGTCAGAACGCCATTTTCCGACGTCGTTGCCATCCCGCGTGAGCTGGCCTGTTCAAATAAAATGCCTACCGCGCCATTGATGTCCGGATAGGTAGAACCCTTACCGTAATAAAAATCGTCAAAACTCTCACGGCTGAAATACAAACGGTGATCGGCATCCAATGCTTCACCATGATAACGGGCAAATTCCTTAGTCAGTTCAATATTGGTTTTTGGGGTTAGTGGGTTGGTGCGGCTCGGAATACCCGGCTGGAAGAAGTAGGTGCTGTCCTTACCCATCTCATGGAAATCCGCCAGTACGTTGGGTTTAAACTGGTGGAAGAATTTCACCCGGTTCTGACTTTCTACCTGGCTAAGTGGTAACCAGTCACGGTTCAAATCAAACATGAAATGATTGGTGCGCCCGGATGGCCACTGCAACTGATGTTCGCGATGTTCCGGATCGGTATTGACGCTGGTGCCGCGATTGGTATTTACCCAGGTGACAAAGCGGTCCATGCCGTCCGGGTTCATGCTCGGCTCAATCAGGATGACCACATCATCAAGCAATTGTTTCATTTCTTCAGTTTCTGCCGCGGCCAGGTAGTAGGCGGTTAGCATAGACGCGTGCGAACCTGAAATTTCATTGCCATGAATCGAGTAGCCTAACCAGACGACGACCGGATCGTCAGCATTCTGATTTTTTCCGGCACGGCGGTTTTCCAGGATCTGTTCCAGGTTATTCAGGTTTTTACTGCTGGAGATTGTCGCCAGTACCTGTTGCCGACGTTCATTGGTGTACCCCATCGACAACAAACGAACCTGATTACTGGCATTCGCTAATTCTTTAAAATAATGCACCAGTTGGTCATGACGTACATGGCGATCGCCGACATCAAAACCCAACACCGCTTTCGGAGTTGGAACCTTGCTGCGATACTTGGTCGGTTGTTCGAAATAGTATGACAATGGCTCGGCAAATACTGGCGCTATTGCAAACAAGCCAGCGCACGCTACCGCTTTAAAGAAATGAACCAATTGAAGTCTCCTTGGGCCTTTTCAGCCGTTATTATTATCCACTTCACCTGAGGTAAAGTTAAACCAGATCAGGATGTTAATGAGTTCATGTGGCAATAATGGTTTTTGCCACATGCACCTATGACATTAACTGAGAAGATTAACATAAAACCATAGCAGATTCGTATAGTGGCGAAGATTAACTGCCGGGAATTTGCGGTAGATCCTTCGAAGCCATTTATTGAGGCGAATTTTTTTGGGGAAAATCATCACGAAATTGTATCTCGACTAGCCCCAGGGCCTTGAGAATAGTATGATAGACCCCATACTTGAGTTAATTAGTCAGGTATAGGGTTAAACGCAGGCAAATGCCAGGTTCCCTATCCTCAGTCACCAGGCGCGAGAGAAGCTAACTATGATCCAAATTTCCGATGCGGCACAAGAGCATTTTGTTAAGTTATTGTCACAACAGGCAGAAGGCACCTGTATTCGTGTGTTTGTGGTAAACCCGGGTACAGCACAAGCTGAATGTGGTGTTTCCTATTGTCCGGTTGAGGCAATTGAGCCCGACGACATTCGTATCGAATACAATGGTTTTGCTGCCCTGGTTGATAAAGACAGTGAGAAATTCCTGGTTGACGCCGAGATTGATTTTGTATCCGATCAAATGGGTTCACAGTTAACCTTGAAAGCGCCAAACGCTAAATTGCGTAAAGTTGCCGATGATGCACCATTATTCGATCGCGTTAATTATTTCCTGCAGGCTGAAGTTAATCCTCAGCTGGCCGGCCATGGCGGTGAATGTTCGTTAATGGAAATTACCGAAGACGGTTTTGCCATCTTACAATTCGGTGGTGGCTGTAACGGTTGTAGCCAGGTCGATTTCACCCTGAAAGAAGGTATCGAAAAGCAACTTCTTGAAGAAATGGGCGACGAGCTTAAAGGTGTGAAGGATATGACCGAGCACCAGCGTGGTGAGCATAGTTATTACTAAGCTGTAAGCGGCAAGCTTTAAGCGGTAAGAGACTTGCTTGATGCTATTATCATTTTTAAAGGCGACGTTAGTCGCCTTTTTTGTGCCTGTTAATCCCTAACCCGAAAACACTCTCAGCCCTGAGACCTGAGACCTGAGACCTGAGACCTGAGACCTGAGACCTGAGACCCGATAGTATTCGTCATTTCCTGCCACGACAGGAAATCTCAACCCTAAGCTTGTCGATGAGATCCCCATTTTCATGGGGATGACGGAAATAGGCGAGGAAAGCCATAAGCTAAAAGTTGTAAGCTGTAAGTTTCATGCCCTCCAGAGCCTTTTGTTGTCACCCTTCGACACCCCTAGTCAGCTTTAGACACCTGTTTTTTAGACACCCTCAGTCATTCTTAAACGCCGCCATTCTTAATCTCCCCCTGTTGCCACTTCATCTAGGCGATTAAACTCCATATCCCGATACGCATGATTGTCGCGCACCTTAGTGCTAAAAGGGCGTAGGGTAAAGCCGGTGACCTTATCTTCGGAACTCACGGTAAATTCAATCAATGCCGGTGATGCGGCATTCCGGTCATCAAAATGAATCACGAAGGAATGGTCATCGAATGGCGATAAGGTTCCAGCAAGGTTAACCATTTTCGCAAAAGCAATGCGCAGCCCTTCGCCGGTCGCCGGTCCTGTACTGGGAGTTATCGACACATCACCGAACCAGATATCGCGAAACTCGCCGGTATACTTCTTGATTGGCAGGGAGACGGTATTTGAGCCATTGGGCACCGATAGATTGGCCAGGTACTTTTGCTCGTCTTTCAGCTGTTTCTGATAAAAATAATCAATCCAGTCGGTTTCATCTTCAGGGTTTAAGTAAGCGCTGAGGATTTCCTGCATCATCGCCGCGCGCAACGAACCATTGGATCCATTATTCAAAATAATCACCCCAAGTTCGTGCTCAGGAACTAAGGCTACATAAGCCTGCATACCCGACAGGGTGCCTGTGTGTGAAATGACCTCTTCACCAAACATATCGTTTTTTCGCCAGCCCAGCGCATAGGTTTTAAAATGCCCCTGGTTACGTTGTTGTTCTTCGTCTGACATTGGCAGGATAGTCTGCGAACGCCACATGTTTTGCAGCTGCTTTGGACTGATAAGTTGTTCACCAGCAGCCGTTTTACCGTCATTAAGTAACAGTCGCAGCCATTCGCTCATCCCTGAGGCATTGCACACTAAGCCACCAGCGGCGGCAGAAACCGTGGCAGTACCATGAATACCATTGCGGTCTATTGGATAGATATCACCAGCAATATCACCATGCGGACGGGCAATATTAGCCATTACCGGCGCCGGCATATCGCCAGCAAAACAATTCATCCCCAGCGGCGCAAAGATACGCTGGTCGATAAAGTCTTCATAAGCCATTCCTGAGACCCGCTCGATAATTTCGCCGGCGGTAATGTAGAACACATTGCTGTATGCATACTTACTGCGAAAACTGAATTTCGGCGTCAGGTACTGCAGGTTTTCGATGATCTCCTGGCGATTAAAACCGCTGGGCTCTGGCCACAGCATACTATCTCCGGCACCACCGACCAGGCCACTGCGATGTGTCAATAAATCCTTGATCGTAAACTCTTGGGTTACCCACTCCTGCTGCATGTTAAATGCAGGGATGTGCTCAATCACCTTGTCATCCCAATCGATTTTTCCTTCATCGGCCAATATCGCCAGTGCTGCTGAGGTAAACGCTTTTGACGTTGACGCTAAGCGAAACAGGGTATTTTCATTAACCGATTCAACTCCCTGGTAATCCCGTAAACCATAGCCCTGCAAATGCACTACCTCGCCACGATGGACAATACCGACAGCCATGCCCGGGGCGTAAAACTGTTGTAGAGCCTGGTCGGAAAATTGATTCAGCTGCGATTCAGGAATGGCTAAATAAGGCGTTTGCGAATCTGGCGATGAATTTGATGCACAGCCACTTAACTGCATGAAGATGGCGCCGGCTAACGCAACCAGGCGTGTTTGTTTAGACGATAGAAAGATACAAAACGGATTCATTTTATAGGCTTATTATTGAGTGGATAGCCTATCATGCATCAAGCCCTGAGAAGATTCCACCGTCGTCATGGCCAGGCCCTGGTAATTACCACAATATTCGTTTTTCCTGCCTTGCATCAGGGCGAATTGCCAACAATACTAATTAGTTATGGCGGTTCGTCGTGCAAGGTAGCAGTCATTATCCAAGCCGTTTTTGACACCCGGTCAGGAGATCATCGCTGAGCACCCACCTCAGGTTCAGAATCAACTCACTGTGGGCTGGAGACAGGTAATGGCTGAAGAAAAAGAAGTCTGGCGAGGCACGCCCTCGCAAGTAATTAACTTAGGGTCCTACATTTTACTGGGATTATTCTTCTGGTTGGTGATCCCACTGTTTATCATGCTGTGGAAATGGCTGCAGGTGAAAAGTATGAAGTATGAACTCACCACCCAGCGGTTGAGAATTCACCATGGCGTATTTAACAAAGAAATCGATGAACTGGAGTTGTACCGTATTCGTGATTATCGACTGGACCAGCCCTTTTTCCTGCGCATGTTTTCCAAAAGTAATATCGAAATGGCGACATCGGATCGAACTCATCCGCAAGTGACGATTCGTGCGGTAGAGAATGCTGAAGAGATCCGTGAATTGCTGCGCAAATACGTCGAAGAATGTCGTACCCGTAAAGGTGTGCGCGAGTTCGACGTAGAGTGATGTAAAGTTTGGGAGAACAAACATGACCACATTTCAAACCATTGTCCTGGTTGTTGGCGCCTGTTTATTACTACTTGGTGGCTTTTCCGGCATCGCCATCTTTATCAGGGCATTAAAAATTTCCGATAAGTTTGGTGATGAAACCAATGTCGGTTCACTCTGGGGATTATTCATGCTTGGCATTGCCGCCGGCTTGTTACTCACCTGGTGGGCATTGAGGACGACCGGTGGTTAAATTCAACTCCGGAACTTATACCAACCCAGAGAAGATAACCGCGGAGGCCAGGTAATGGCGTATAGAGGTAGCTGCCTGTGTGGCAACATTCATTATCAGTTTACCCGGTTTGATAATGAAATTGCTCATTGTCATTGCCGCATGTGTCGTAAATTTCATGGTGCCGCCTTTAGCACTTTTGTCCCTGTGGCACGGACTGATTTAACCTGGAAAACCGGGGCCAAATGCTTAGCCACCTATCAAGCTAGTAACGGCACGAAACGCCAGTTTTGTGTCAATTGTGGTTCCAGCCTTACCTTCCAATCGGCAAATGATAACAACACCCTGGAAATTGCCCTGGCAACCCTGGATATGGATGACAGCTCGCTAACACCGTTACCGGTTCCTGATGCCCATGTGCATGTTGACTCTAAAGTCGAATGGTACACAATCAACGATGAATTGCCGCAATATCGCAAAGATCGCCCAACCTAGTACAGAACCCTTACCTCATGACTCTTAACCCTACTTAGGACCCAACCTTATGATTGCAGAACTCGCCCAAAGTGAAGGTAAATATATTGGTTTTAAGCTATCAGGAAAAATTGACTCAAACACCGAACAACAGTGGCTCGGCAAACTTGACCGGTTAATTGCCGAGCATAATAAAATTCGCATCCTGCTATTGCTCGATGACGATGCCGGATGGGGTGTCGAAGCGGGATGGCAGGATATAAAATGGGTCTTTCATAATATCAGGCACATTGAAAAAGTTGCCGTCGTATCGGATTCCAGGGTCTGGGAATGGTTAATTAAGGTAGACGCGGTGCTCGCCAAGCTGGTCAATATCGATGAAAGTCACTTTCATCACGACCAGCTGTATCAAGCCTGGCAGTGGTTAAAAGCCGATTAACTAGCACCGATGAAGCTTATTGATCTCAGCCACACCATCTTCGACGGTCTGATCACCTACAAAGGCCTGCCTGCGCCCCATGTCTGCGATTTTTTAAGCCGGGAACAGTCGAAAAAGCACTACAATCCGGACACTAGCTTTTTAATCAGTGAAATTACCCTTTGCTCGAATACCGGTACTTATCTCGATACCCCATTTCATCGCTATCAAAATGGCCAAGATACCAGCGCTGTACCCTTGTCGGCACTGGCTAACCTTCCGGGCATCAAAATTACCGTGGCAGAGGGGATTCGCGCTATTGATGCCGAATATTTTCAACATCTTGATGATTTAACAGGAAAAGCGGTTCTGGTGGAAACCAACTGGAGTCGCCACTTCAATAGCGAACAATATTACCAGGAGCACCCTTATTTAACCCAGGATGCGGCTGAATACCTGCAGCAACAACGAGTCGCCCTGGTCGGCATTGATAGTTTAAACATTGATGATACTCAGGATTCTAACCGACCGGTGCATAGTATCTTACTCGCTAATAACATCCTGATTGTTGAGCACCTCACCAACCTTAAGCAAATTCCCGAGGATAATTTTCGATTCACTGCGACGCCGGTAAAGATAAAGGGGGTAGGGACGTTTCCGGTGCGGGCGTTTGCAACAATAGATGCCACCTGAATTTGCAATACAAATAGAAGGAAAGGTGGTACAAAACAACGTACAACGATCACAGCTTACATCTCATATGTACCACCTGAAACCAGTTTTAGTTGAACCAACTTCAAAAAGTTTATTGCCCACCTGACATCCACCAAACACCGATAAGGTGTAATCGAATCACGGTACGGTCGCGGGCAGGTAAAGCACCAGGTTTTCTAGAAATGCCAGTATCGCCTGACGGTTAGTTGCACTTAATCGAGTATAGTTAAGTTTTGATGCTTCTGCCTCACCGCCATGCGCTAATATCGCTTCTTCTAGTGTACTTGCCCGACCATCATGCAGATATGGTGCAGTACTGCCTACTCCCCATAATTCTTTTGTCATCCATACTGAGGCACCAACGCCGGTTTCATCAATATTTTCCGCCAGTTCCGGGCCCATATCATGCAATTTCAAATCACCGTACAAACGCACCATAACCTGACCTTTTCGGTTTGTTTCAAAAGCGCCCAGATGACTGATCAGCTCGCCATTTAACACTATCTGATTATCTGGCTGATCGCGGCGAATATCGAAGCGAATGGCTTTTATCATTTCAATACCGGCTTGCCCGGCAGGAAAGGTTTGTTCACGATACAGCGGGTTATCGCTAGGCTCGCTGTAAACAAACTGCTGTTCAATAGTCATACTGGGTTTGTGGCATGATGAACAGTCAATCGAGTTGAACAACCTCTGACCGCGCTTAATAGCACGTCGTTCACCTGTGGTTAAATGGGGAAGCATTAACCCTTCGGCCAGCTCTGGCCCACCACTGTCCCGATAGCGACGTCCAAGCAGCGTTTTGCGAAGTTCATCCAGCTCAAGTAAACTCGTCGGCCGCGGTTGCGCCGCCAGATATATCACCATGGCGGTAATATCGTCGATAGTTATTTCATTAACGACACCGTCAAAATCACCATCAATATCATCACCGGTTAATTCCACAGGGTCCATGCCAAGCTCATTATGAAAGGCATCGCGCGAAAAAGTGCGCACATTAAGCTCACTGCCTTTCCATTGAAACGGCCGGATGATTAAATCATCTTTAACGCCCTGACTTTGCACATCAATCTGCGGCGAATCACAAGGGGGATAAACATTCACAGAGCCGAACTCCATGCCTTTGGCGGTAAGCAGGGATTGTTGTGCTATGCCCGACTCACAGACCATGGCTACCGTGTCAGCGACCTGTTGCTGCAATGCATCAGTCATTTCTTCAGCCAGTAATTGCAAGCCTGCCATGCCAAACAAATGAGTGGTATTACGTTGAATAAATAAGCCGGGTTGATTGCTGTGTAGCGGGTCGCGAATCGCGTTAAATACGACGGCGCCACCACCATTGCCACCGCCACCAATAATATTGCTGGGAGTATGACAAACGCTACAGGCTGCTGCGTTTGGACCCGTTTTGCGCCGTGGTATGGTATTAGCCCAATTGAAAAGATCAGCTCGAGGTACGCGGCTATGACGACCACCGTCACCAAGGTTCATACCAACGCCATCCAGCGCATTATAGGTAAAAGCAAAGAGTTCATCGCCGCAGACAAAGACATCGAGAAAACTACCGCTATCGACGCTGTTATCACAATGAACAATTTTCCCCTGATTCAGGCCTGACACGAATTCGAGCGTATCTTCCTGGCTGTGACTGACAGATGGCAACAAGGCGAAAGTAGAAAAAGGCAAAGCAAACAAAAGACCACGGGAAGTCGTCATAAAATACTCCACAACTGAATAGCGTATGCTTGATCGCCAGAAACAGCTATGGGCGAAAAACGACCTGCATTAAATCTTTATCGAAACCAGTTTTAACTATAAGACAGGCTTTGCATTGCCGCTAAATAAAAATGCGAATAATTTTCATTTGCAATTTAGTGGTTTATTCTTGCCGTTTATTCATCGCATTTTCTTGCTCCCTCTGTGACAACTGCTAAATTTTACAACAGGCGGCGGAGGTAGTTTATGCGTTGGCAGGGCAAACGAAAAAGCAGTAATGTCGAAGACAGGCGAGGTCAGCGCGTTGCTGCCGGAGCCGGGATTGGCGCGTTATTATTCCGATTTTTACCTTATTTGCTACGCAGTAAATTAGGTCGAACCTTATTGATTCTTGGCGTGGTTGTATTCGTTGGTAGTCGATTTCTTGGCATCGATGTTGCCCCAGGTCTGTCGTCAGGAGGTAGCGCCCAGGCGCCGGCACAACTTACCCAGGAGCAACAGCAAATGGGCGATTTCGTTGCCGTAATCCTCGCCGATACCGAACAAACCTGGCATAGCATCCTCGAATCAGCAGGTATTCCATACCGCGAACCGAAACTGATTTTATTTACCGGCCAGGTCAATTCTGCCTGTGGCATGGCAAGTGCCGCCGTAGGCCCCTTCTATTGTCCTGGCGATGAGCAGGTGTATATCGATTTATCATTTTACGAAGATTTAAAAAATCGCCATGGCGCGCCAGGAGACTTTGCCCAGGCTTATGTGATTGCCCATGAAATCGGTCATCACGTGCAAAACATTCTCGGTACATCAGACAAAGTGCATCGTTCGCAACAAATGATGTCAAAAGTGGATGGCAATAAGCTCTCGGTAAAATTGGAATTGCAAGCAGATTGTTATGCCGGGGTCTGGGGTTATCACGCCGATACCAAACGACAAATGCTCGACTCAGGCGATCTCAATGAAGCACTGGTTGCCGCATCGGCCATTGGCGATGACAGGTTACAGAAACAGGCGACAGGGCGGGTAACTCCGGACAGCTTTACCCATGGTAGCTCGGAACAACGGGTCGCCTGGTTTAAACGAGGCTTTACTACGGGCGATATCAATCAATGTGATACCTTTTCCGGCCGTTAATAGAAAGTTTGTGTGCTGACAGAAGCATATCTGGATGAATACGTATGCAATAATTTGTCAGCGTCTGCTTGACCACGTAATTTGCTCACCATACATTAAATATACCAATTATTTCAACCGACGACGGTAGCTCAATAATAATTACCCCTGCTACCCGGATAACAACAAGAGAACCCTGATGCTAACCATTCAAAAAAACCTGAGCCGGTCGTTTTATGTGCTGCTGAGCTTACCCTCGACGGCGATGGGTTTTGCCCTGTCGATTCAGATTGCGGCTTTAAGCTGGCTGTTAAACACCCAATACGGGCTGGATATTCACGAAGTCGGCCTGGTCTGGGCGGCGGGTCCAATTGCCGGTATTCTTGGCCAGGTGATTATCGGTATTATCAGCGATAAAGTCTGGTTCTGGGGAGGTCGTCGACGTCCATTTATCATAGTGGGTGGCGTGCTGGCCGGGATGATGTTGCTGGCATTGCCAAATATCGACATTGTTTCCGGTGCTCTTGGCATGGACGGTCTGCTCGGTATTGCGATTGTTATCGCCCTGACGCTGGATTTATCCATTAATGTCAGCATGAATCCTACCCGTTCTATCATTGCCGACGTAACCCCGCAGGGTGAACAGCGCACCCAGGGATATACCTGGATGCAGCTCATTTCAGGAACCTTTGGAATGATGGCATACGCCATCGGCGCTACCTTAGGTAACTATGTATTGATATACCTCGGCGCAGCATTAGTATTTCTGCTTGCCGTTGTTCCGCCTTTTTTCATCGAAGAGCCAAAACAGCTGACCGAAAATGAAGACGGCAATGACCAGGGTGCTATCAACCTGAAAGAGATCCTGGTTAATATCAAGCCACTTTGGGGCTTTTTAATCTATGATGCTTATGCCTTATTTATTAAACTTGCAGGCATTCAGGTCGATAACTATTGGGTGGAAATCGCCTGCCTTATCCTTACCGCTTATTTTGTATTCACAACCTTACTCCCTTCAGAGCAAGGCAAGCCAGAACAACAAGCAAACCTGATCGGATTTCGTAAAGTCCTTGCTGCACATTCATTTAGCTGGATCGGCATTCAGTCGATGTTTGTATTCCTGTTCGCATTTCTTCAGGACAAGATGCCAGGCATTGCCGATGACGAACTGGGTAAAATTATTAACTTAAGCTTTTTGGTGTTAAATGGTGTTGCCGCCATTCTGCCAGCCCTGGTGCTGTTACCGTTAACCCGATCCTATGGCCTGGTCCGGGTTCATACCGTATGTATCGCCACCATGGCACTCGGTTATTTCGGTGTGGTTCTGTTTGGTCACAGTGAATACATGCTCTACGGTTTAATGGCATTTTTAGGTATAGGCTGGTCAGCGGTTATTTCCCTGGCGTTTGCGATTATGTCAGAGAAAATCGATCAGTCCCGCATGGGAAGCTATATGGGCTTATTCAACCTGTCGGTAGTTATTCCCCAGCTGGTAGTGAGTCTTGGTGTGGGCCTGGCGGTATCGCAGGCAGAAGACAAAGGCCTTATCTTTGTGATCAGTGCGGTCAGTTTATTGATTTCCGCTATCGCCTGGATGCGCGTTGAGGAGATCAAACCTAAAGTATTGAGCGAGTAACCACTCAATACTTACACCAGTAGTCAACTATACTGGTCGGATGAGAAGTTGCTTTTTCGACCAGCTTGCCGTTAACATGACGTCTCTTTTGTAAAATTTTGAATCGGCGGCGTCATGACTTCTCCCAAATCCAGCCAATCGACTTTTCATCCCTTACCCGACAATGCCAGTTTCCAGTTTTACAGCGGCAAGGGTGAAGACCTGCACTTTTACCATGCTAACGGCTTTTCCAGTGCCACCTACCAGCCATTTATCAAAGCCTTAACCCAGTCATTTAACGTTTCGGCGTTAGACTCCAGGGCCGCATGGCCCGATATTGGCAAACCACCAAAAAGCAGGTCATGGCAGATTTATGGTGAAGACCTGATCGCTTTCATTGAAACGCACTACGACGCACCGATTATTGCCGTTGGCCATTCACTAGGCGCAAGTTCCACCATTTATGCGGCGAATATGCGCCCGGATTTGTTTAAAGCCCTGGTATTGATCGAGCCAGCGATGGTTAAGCGCAGCGTGGCCACCGCCATTAAGTGGATGCCAGATGCACTTTTGAAATATATCGACCCGGTAAAAACCACGTTAAAAAAACAGGATCGCTGGGCCTGCAGGCAAAGCTATCGCGAGTATTGCCAGCAGCGACGCAGCTTTCAACGATTCCATCCGCAAAGCTTTGATGCCTTTGTGGAACACTCTGTCATTGATGACGGGAACGAAGTCACACTAAGATTTCCGAAAGCCTGGGAGGCCCATAATTTTTCCAGGCCACCTTACATGCTCAAAGAAATTTCCCGTATCTCTGTGCCCACCGTAGCGATACGAGGCAAGCCAAATCTATTCTTTAGCGAAGAAATCTGGCAACAATGGCAAAAATGTCAGCCTGATGCTCTTTTTTTGGAAGATTTGCAGCACGGACATTTGTTGCCGCTGGAAAACCCAGAAAGTTGCTACCGTATTATCGTTAAAGGGCTTGAGCTGCTCAATCTGGATTAGGTTCGTTATATTTAGCGGTGGAATTGAATAAAGCTTCTATACTTTCAACTCGAAAGGCACGAGTAGCCGCCGGCAGCATCTTCATTGTTCACTAATGCTGTCTCAGCGCAGAGCATCATGAATCTTATTAAAATCCTTGTACTGCTGTTAACGACGTTCGTAATCAGCGGTTGCATGACGGCGAACCAGGGCGCTTTTATCCCGGCCACTTACATCGAGGATCCCGGCCAAGCGGGAACCATGCTTGGAGAGGTGACCGGGCAGTCCAGACAACGGTGGTTTCTGTACCTAATACCCATCGGTGATGCTCCCTCAACTCAGCAGGCCATAGCGGCAGCTAAAGCGCAGCGGGAAGGGACCCGCTATCTCACCGATGTCATCATCGAAGAGCGAACCGAATGGCAATTTGGCTATAGTGAACAGGTGATAGAGGTTAACGCCATAGCCTACCGTTAATACCATTTCATTAATATAGAATCACTATATCAATGAAATCTATGTTGCAAATCAACCTCTGCCTGAGTTGTGCAAGAACTTAATGGAATAGGTACAAGCAGAAACAAAAACACCTGGTCAATGCCAGGTGTTTTTCGTTAAATCAAAAGACTTTAGTTTGCGGCTTCGGCTTTGTATATCGCAAAGCTCAGTGGTGCCAGGTTAATCGTCACCTTACTGTCTTTTTCGGTTTTATCCTTGGCAACTACAACTGGTTCATAACCGGCTAACGGCATATCAAAGCTTTGTTGCTGATCTTCCAATGCGGTATTAAATACCAACAAATATTGTTCCGTATCCGTGGTGCGGGTGAATGCCAGGATACCCGGGCTATCCTGCGAATACAGGGTTTCCTGCTCACTGATACGCAACCCCGGATGCTGCTGATAGACGCTGGCCAGATAGGTCAAATCTTTATACAGAATGTGTTCCTGATCGAAGTTTGCATCCGCTGTGGTCGCATCGGTACCCAACAAGTCATCATCGTTATAAGAAGGTACTTTCGATGGCATCATATCCTGACGCGAATCGCGATCATGGCCATCTCCAACAAAGCCTTGTTCATCGCCATAGTAAACGACCGGAATACCACGGGAGAAATACATCAGGGCATTGGATAACTTGATGCGCGCCAGCGCTTCTGACTCGCTCATATCCGGGTGCTTGCTTTTTAACAGGTAAGCAAAACGGCCCATATCATGGTTGCCGGTAAAGTTAACCAACATGCTGGCATCGGAATCTTCATCTTGATAAAAGCGATCCGCTTCAAATAGCTTAGCCATTACGTCGGTGCCCTGTTGGTCAACCAGAGTTGCCTGCACGGCGCTCTGGAAACCAAAATCAAGAATCGACTGCAGGTTGCCTGTGGTGGTGAACTGGCTCAAATACTCAGGATCGGCAGAGTAAACCTCACCAAACATAAAGAATTGTGGAATTCCCTGAGCTTTAGCATGTTCAACAAGCGCCGGAGAAAACTCCTGCCAGAATTCGATATTCACATGTTTAACCGTATCGATTCTGAAGCCATCCGGTTTAAATTCCGTGATCACATCTTTGAAGATATCGATCATGCCCTGCACCACGTATGGATTATCGGTATCAATATCGTCCAAGCCGGCAAAATCGCCATAAACGGCACTTTCACCCTCCCAGGTGCTGTCGCCCTGGTTGTGATAGTACTTAGGGTCGTTTAACCAGGCCGGCACTTTAATGTCTTCGCTACCCGGCATCACAAATGGGGTATATGCATCGCCGGCGGCGACCTGTTCTAATGTCTTGTAATCGCAAAGGCCAACGGTTTCACCGAGCCATTGCTTGCCATCTTCACCATGACATTCTTTGTATTTGATCACATCGGCGGTGTGGTTGGCGATAATATCAAAGAAAACTTTAATATTGAGTTTATGCGCTTCTTCAATAAAGGTTTTCAGGTCTTCGTTGGTACCCAGATGCGGGTCGATTTCAGTAAAATCGACAACCCAGTAGCCATGGTAGCCACTGCCATCATGTTGCACTGCCTGGTTACGCATAATTGGCGTCATCCAGATTGAGGTAATTCCCATTTCATGCAAGTATGGCAGTTTGTTTTGCAGGCCTTGCAGATCGCCACCATGGTAATAACCGGTGTTGGTTTGATCAAAGCCGCCGCGGGATTCAAGCTTAGTTGTTGAACCATTGTCATTATTAACATCGCCATTTTCAAAACGGTCCGGCATGACGAAATAAAACACTTCATCACGTACATCGCGTTGCTGATATGGCGCCAGGTTCTGGGCCGACACTTTATGCCATTCAACCGCCGGTGACGATTCGATAATATCGACCGACTCACTTTTTTCCGAAGAACAGGCGGCGATACCTGTTACGAAGGCACTGGCTACCGCCAGTTTTAAGGTATTTTTTATCATATTGTTAGTAACTTTCATTGCTGACATTTTCCCTCTCCCCATTGAGTTCAATGTATAATCCAGGCCCATGCCAAAGCATGGGCTTCAAAATGCTAGTCCAATTATCCCTTTGGACGCTCGTTGTTCATCACTTCTACCAGGTTGTTCATGTCAACATGCTGCCAGAACTCCTCAATCGTGATTGGCATCCGACGACGCCAGTTCGGATGTTCATCAACAGTACCTGGTATATTCACCTGTTCATGCAGTCCCAAGGCATCTTCCAGTGGCACCAGCAGGATACGACTCGGGGCTTTGGCCAAAAACGCCTGAACGGCGCGCGATAGCGCATTATTCATGGTCGCTGGCGCCATGCCCGGGAACTCATCCGCATGCAAGACACCTTCATGCTCAAGAGCGGCCAATAACTGCTCACGATCGGTTACCCGACCATTGCGCTCATCTACGCCCATTTGTTCATTAGGATACAGGTTAAGCTCCTGACGCCATTTCAGGTCGTTACCGGTCCACCAACCGGCCATGGTTGATAGATCATGGGTAGAAACGGTGACCATTGACTGCTCTGGGTAAAGCTCCGGACGGAAGAACAAGCCAGAATCCCAGCGCTCGAAAAACAGCACTTTATAAGAAAGCAGGCCAGCTTCCGCCATGATTTCACCAAACCCTTCCGGCACATTGCCCAGGTCTTCACCGATCACCACACATTGGTTGCGACGCGATTCCAGCGCAATAATGCGGAAAATTTCATCGAGCGGGAAGGTAATATAAATGCCCTGATCGGCACGCATGCCCGGCGCTACCCAGTATTGACGCATCAATCCCAAAACGTGATCGATACGCAGGGCACCAGCATGGCGCATATTGCTGCGTAGGGCTTTCACCAGCGGTAAATAGCCTTGTTCCTGCAAAGCAACCGGATTGATCGGCGTTAACCCCCAATCCTGGCCTAAGGTATTCATCGCATCCGGTGGCGCGCCAACCGCAGCACCAGATACATAGCTGTGCTTATCAGCCCAGACTTCCGCGCCGCTGCCATCACAACCTACCGCTAAGTCCATGTACAGGCCAACCGGCATATCATTGGCCTTGGCTGCGCTTGCCGCCGCACCAATTTGTGCATCGGCCTGCCACTGCAGAAACTGGAAATAGCCGATACGTTCAGCATGATCGAGCTTAAATTGCTCCACTTCCGGGCTATGCGGGTCCTGATATTCAACAGGCCATTTCTTCCAGCCATAGGCATGGAAATCAAGCTTGCGGAAGTGTTCATACAAGGCATCAAAGGTGGCCAGCTCAAATAAGTCGTCACCCATGGCATCGCAAAATGCCTGGTATTGCTTCGCAACATCCGTGCCTTTGTCTAAATGCTCAGTGATAAAGTCCTGATACAGCAATTCCAATACCTGATATTTCAGATGCGCGGCATGAGGATAATCGATAAATTCATGGCCATTGGCCTGAGCAACCTGCTGTTGGAAATCATCACTGTTAACCACATCCTGAGCGGCCTCGCAGCTGCTAAAGTTAGGGACTGCCGTGACATCAATATACAGGGTATTTAAAAAGCAGCGACTGGTAGGCGAATATGGGCTGATATGTCCCGGATTATTCGGGTAAAGCGGATGTAATGGATTTAAACCAATGGCAGTAACGCCGCGTTTCGCCGACTGCTCTACCAGAGATTTCAAGTCACCAAAATCGCCCATGCCCCAGCTATTATCAGACTTTAAAGAATAAAGCTGGGCCGCCAGGCCCCACATCCGATAGTCTGCTGCTTCGTTCGGGCTGTAACAGGTTTTCGGGGCAACGATTAGATGCCCGGTAGAGTTCAGTCCATCAAGCTCAACGGCTAGCTGGTGATAACCTTCTTCAACGTGCGGTAGCACCAGGGTCAGCTTCTGATACAACTCGCCTTCAACGTCCTGCTCATCAAGTTTGTTCAGTTCTGACAGTGCCTGGGTGCCATTGAGCACTTCACCGCTTTCCAGAGTGATTTGCCAGCTAATAGTCTGGGCGACATCCTGAGCGGCAACACTTAAGGTCACGGTATGCTGCGATGCTTCCGATTTGATCATCGACATCGCTGGCAGTAAGGTTAACCAGGATTTGTTTTTCAGTTCCTGGGCAGCGGCCAGAATCGCCACGTCCGAGCTTAAATCATACCCCATTGCCTGCAGCAACGCCTGCAAAGCCTCCTGGTTGGCATGAACCATGTTGCCATAACAATCCTTATAACTTGGATGAAAACCGACAATATCGGCTAACTGTTGTAAAGGCGTCATAAATTTAATTCCTGAGTATCATATTGGCTGTAAGTAAGTACCGAGCAGCTGTATGCGGCAATATCGATTAAGGCCGTATCAATGGACTGCTGAGTTGCGGCAGTAAGCATGCAGGCAAGACTGTGCTCCGGCTCGGCTGTATTAATGATGCGCGTCCAGCGCCCCGGTAATTTGGGGAGCTGGAATCGACTGGTATGTTTATGGGCATTAAAGATAATCAATAATGCATCATCCTGGACTCCATCCTGAGTCGAGTCCGGCTCAAACGCCTCGGTTTCCGCCAGCATCATGGCGAAACATTTGAGCGCTTTATTGTGCCAGTTGTCCTCTGTCATAGGTTCACCATGACAGTTAAACCAGCTTAGATCCTGCAGTCCGGTCTTGGCCGAAACCTGCAAACCATGCTGGTAATTTAATCGGTTTAACAGCGGATGCAGCTTACGCAGCTGAATCAACTTTTGCACAAACTGCAACTGTTGCTGGTCGGCATCGCAATTGGCCGAACCGGTATCGGTTAAACAGTGCCAGTTCAGCCAGGTCATTTCGTTATCCTGGCAATAGGCGTTGTTGTTGCCCCACTGACTGTGGTTAACTTCGTCACCGGCAAGCAGCATTGGCGTGCCCTGGCTTAAAAATAAGGTCGCGAGGATATTGCGCTTTTGCTGCTGCCTGAGCTGGATGATTTCACTGTCATCGGTTTCCCCCTCAGCCCCATAATTGCGTGAATAATTATGGTTGTGACCGTCGCGATTCTCCTCGCCATTGGCGTGATTATGGCGTTTTTCATAGGTGACCAAATCATGCAGGGTGTAACCATCGTGACTGGTCACCATATTGACACTGGCATAGGGCCGGCGGCCGTGATGTTCAAATATGTCGGCACTGCCATGCAAGCGCCTCGCCAGCTCCGGGATCATGCCATCGTCACCGCGCCAGAATCGGCGCACCGAATCGCGAAAGCGATCATTCCACTCCAGCCAGCCGCTGGGAAAGTGTCCAAGCTGATAACCACCGTGGCCGATATCCCAGGGTTCGGCAATTAATTTTACATTAGCGAGCGTTGGATCCTGACGCAGGGCTGCAAAGAAACTGGCATGCTGATAAAAGCTGTCGTTGCCCTGATAGTCTTTGCGCCCGAGAATCGGTGCCAGGTCGAAGCGAAAACCATCTACGCCCATCACATCAACCCAGTAACGCAAACTATCCATCACCAGTTGCAACACCCTGGGATGATTTAAATTCAGGGTATTTCCGCAACCAGAGTGGTTGATATAAAAGCGCTTATCTTCCTGTTCAAGACGATAGTAACTGAGGTTATCAATGCCCTTAAAACAATAGGTCGGCCCGAGATGATTGCCTTCGGCGGTGTGGTTGTATACCACATCGAGAATAACCTGCAGTCCTGCCTGGTGGAAGTTCTCAACCATTTGCTGAAATTCGACCAGCTGGTTCTGATGACAGTATCTGGGTTCCGGTGCGAAAAACGCGATTGAGTTATAACCCCAGTAGTTTTTCAATCCCTTTTCGCGAAGAAAAGACTCATCAAAAAAGCCCTGTACCGGCAGCAGTTCAACACTGGTAACCCCCAGGTCTTTGAAATACTGGATCGCCTCTGGCTGGCCCAGCGCCTTGAAAGTCCCGCGCATTTCAGCATCAATATGAGGGTGATTCTGGGTAAAGCCCTTAACGTGTGCCTCGTAGATGATGGTGTCATGATCGGCGATTTGAATATGGTTACCCAGGCCTTTAATGGTTTCACTGACCACACATTTAGGCATAACGTCACTATTGTCGCGAAGATCAATAATCAAATCCTGCTGACGACTTTGTGGATCATAACCAAAGTGTTTATTAGACCAGGTAAAACTGCGGCTTAATTGTTTGGCGTAAGGGTCGAGTAGCAGCTTCGCTGGATTAAACCGGTGTCCGGAATGGGGTTCATAGGGCCCATGAACGCGGTAACCATAAAGGCAGCCGGGTTTTACATCGGGTAAATATACATGCCAGACTTCATCGGTATACTCGCAAAGCTCAATGCGCTCCAGCTCTTGCTCAGTCGTCGCATCAAACAGACACAATTCTACTTTACTGGCATGCGCACTAAACAAGGCAAAATTAGTCCCCTGACCATCAAATGTGGCACCCAGAGGATAAGGTTTTCCAGCCTTTAATTTACGCATTAGCCAAGGATCTCAAACACCACGGCAGACAGTGGCGGTACGGTAATACTCAGCGACTGTGCCTGGCCCTGCCATGGCGTATCAGTCGGATACACAGACCCCGGGTTGCCGACATTACTACCACCATAGATGGCTGCATCTGAGTTAAATATTTCTTTGTGTTCGGCGGCAATCGGGGTACCAACGCGAAATTCATGGTGCACAGCGGGGGTAAAATTAACCACCACCAATAGCGGATTGGTTCCTTCCTCACCATAGCGCACATAGCTGAAAATGGATTGCTCAGCATTTTGATAATCAATCCAGTCGAAGCCCTGATGCTGACAATCTTGCTGATGCAGAGCCGGGGTATTTTTATAAAGACGGTTCAGATCGCGGATCATCCGTTGCACGCCCTGATGCGGCTCATGTTCCAGTAAATGCCAATCCAGGGATTGTTGATAATTCCACTCATTCTGCTGGGCAAATTCACAGCCCATAAACATCAGTTTTTTACCTGGGTGGGTCCACATAAAGCCATAATAGGCGCGCAGGTTGGCAAATCGCTGCCAGTCATCCCCTGGCATACGAGCAAGAATGGAGCCTTTACCATGTACCACTTCATCATGGCTTAATGGCAAAACGAAGTTTTCATCGAAGGCATAGACCAAGCCAAAGCTGATTTCATTATGATGGAACTTACGGTGAATAGGATCGCGCCCCATGTATTGCAGGGTATCGTTCATCCAGCCCATGTTCCACTTGAAACCAAAGCCCAGGCCTCCCATATCGGTCGGCTTAGATACCCCCGGCCATGAAGTGGATTCCTCAGCTACCGAAAAGGCACCGGGATAATCACTATATAATTCTTCGTTGAATCGTTTCAGGAAATCGACCGCTTCGAGGTTCTCGTTACCACCAAACTGATTGGCTACCCATTCACCCTCATTGCGCGAATAATCGAGATATAACATCGACGCTACTGCATCGACCCGAACGCCATCAATATGATAGTTTTCCAGCCAGTGGGTAGCGCTGGCACGCAGGAAATTAGCAACTTCGGTACGACCATAGTTATAAATCAGGGTGTTCCAGTCCGGATGAAAGCCTTTGCGTGGATCTTCATGTTCATAAAGACAGGTACCGTCAAAACGCACCAGCCCATGATCGTCCACCGGGAAGTGTCCGGGTACCCAGTCGATTAATACCCCGAGGCCAGCCTGGTGACACTGATCGATAAAGAATTTAAAGTCATCCGGACTACCGAAACGCGCCGTCGGAGCAAACAAACCTACCGGTTGATAGCCCCAGGAACCATCGAACGGGTGCTCACTGACCGGCATCAACTGAATATGGGTAAAACCAAGATCCTGAACATATGGAATGAGTCGTTCCGCAATTTGTCGATAATTTAAAAACTCATTATGTTCATCACGCTGCCAGGAACCTAAATGCACTTCATAGATGCTGATCGGCGCATGTCGATTATTCATCGCTTCGCGGCTAGTCATCCACTGGTTATCAGCCCAGTCAAATGCCGCTTCGCCGTTGACCACTGACGACGTATCCGGGCGATATTGCGCCTGCAGGCCCATCGGGTCAGCTTTGAGAGGCAATAGATTACCGTCAGCGTCTTTTATTTCGTATTTGTAGTGACAACCTGGCTGCAGGGGATGACGAGCACTCTGATGAGGAATGAAAATCTCCCAGATACCGCAATTTAATAATTTACGCATCGGATGGCAACGACCATCCCAGTCGTTAAAATCACCAACTACAGCGACATGGCTGGCATTGGGTGCCCATACCGCAAAGCTGACTCCGGCCACACCTTGATGTTGAATACAATGCGCACCTAATTTCTGGTACAAATGTTTATGGCTTCCTTCGATAAATAAGTGGGTGTCCATTTCACCGAGCACACAACCAAAGGAAAAAGGGTCATCAATAACGCGTTTACTGTCCTGACTGGTAACCTGTAATTGAT
The DNA here is from genome assembly GCF_005116735.1 of Thalassotalea mangrovi. GTDB lineage: Bacteria > Pseudomonadota > Gammaproteobacteria > Enterobacterales > Alteromonadaceae > Thalassotalea_A > Thalassotalea_A mangrovi. Next base: position 136,092 of record NZ_SWDB01000009.1, read on the forward strand.
AGGAAAATGTGTTTTTACGACGGGTAGTTTTACTGAACAGCCCCTGGTCACTGATGCGCTCAAGTGTCGCCACCACTTTACCGGATTTACGATCAATTACCGCCACGTCATCGGCCCAGGGGATAAATACATTGAACTGCAGATAACCTTTTTCATTAGTTTGCATCCCTAAAAAACTAAATGGGTTAGCGTGCTCGGCGTTATTCAGTGCCTGGTTATGTTCATGCATGATTTACTGTTCCTTCAACTCTTTTATCCCGGTTACCTCAATGGCGACCAATTCAATCAATTACACCAGCGTATCCGTTTATTTATCGGCTGATACAACAAAAGCCCCAGCATAAAAATACTACGGCTTTTGCTTAACACTATCAGCAAGGCTGCAACGCAAAAGTGACATAAACTCGTCGCCTATCACCTGCAGCCTGCGGCTGTTTACTTAATCGGCGTTAATTTCCAGATATTGTTAACGTAATCCTGAATCGAACGGTCCGACGTAAATTTACCCATTTTAGCGGTATTTAAAATTGCCATGCGAGCCCAGCGTTTGCTGTCCTTATAGGCCACATCCAACGCTTCTTGAGCGCGGGCATAATCGTCATAATCGGCAAGTACGCGATATGGGTCACCACCTTCGAGCAGGCTGTGGGCAATCGCACCCAACTCGCCAGGCTTACCCGGGGTAAAGAAGTCACCACGTAACCAGTCGATGACGTCTTTTAATTCCTCATTCGCTTCATAAAACTGCCACGGATTGTAACCCGCCACCTTCATCGCTTTAATCTGGTCAACCGTGTTACCAAAGATAAAGATGTTGTCATCACCCACTTCTTCAGCGATTTCTACGTTAGCCCCGTCAAGGGTACCAATGGTAACCGCACCATTAAGCGCTAACTTCATATTACCGGTACCTGAAGCTTCTTTACCTGCGGTAGAGATTTGTTCAGAAACATCGGCTGCCGGAATGATTTTTTCGGCAAGGGTAACGCGGTAGTTCGGCAGGAATACCACTTTCAGTTTGTCTTTAATGCGAGCGTCGTTGTTAATACGCTCCGCCACTTTGTTGATGGCATAGATAATTTCTTTGGCCAGGTAATAACCCGGAGCCGCTTTGGCACCAAAGATGAATACCCGTGGATGCATATCGTAATCCGGATTTTCCAGAAGGCGACGATACAAGCCGAGAATGTGCAGGAAATTCAGATGTTGACGCTTGTACTCATGCAAACGCTTGATCTGGACATCGAAAATCGCTTCAGGGTTAACCTCTACGCCGGTCAGCTTATGAATTTCGCCAGCAAGCTTTACTTTGTTCTCATGCTTAATATCCATGAATTTCTTCTGGAATTTGGCATCATCAGCATATTCAGCAACGGCGTTAAGGCTGGAAAGTTCTTTCGCCCAGTCGTTTTTCACTACTGTATCTAACAGCTTAGACAGTTTCGGGTTACAGGCTTTCAACCAGCGACGCGGAGTGACACCATTGGTAACATTGGTCAGTTTGCCTGGATATAACTTGTTAAATTCCGGGAACAAATCAGATTGCACTAAGTCAGAGTGAATCTGCGCCACACCATTGACTTTAAAAGATGTCACTACACAAAGATGGGCCATGCGGACCATTTTTTGCTGGCCTTCTTCAATCAACGACAGGCGCGCGCGCATCTGTACGTCACCAGGCCACATGCGAGCCACTTCATGATTCAGGAACTGCTCATTGATGGCATAGAGGATTTCCAGGTGACGCGGCAGTACACGTTCGAACATGGACACAGCCCACTTTTCCAATGCTTCAGGAAGCAGGGTGTGGTTGGTGTAGGCAAATACCTGACGACACATAGCCCAGGCGTTATCCCAGTTGAAATCGTAATCATCCATCAGGGTACGCATTAATTCCAGAATCGCGATGGTCGGATGCGTGTCGTTTAACTGGATTACGGTCTGATTGGCGAATTCTGACCAGTCGTCACCGTATTGTTTCTGATAGCGCTTAATAATGTCTTTAATAGAACAGGCACAGAAGAAGTACTGCTGAATGAAACGTAACTCTTTACCGGCTTCGGTTTCGTCATTTGGATACAATACTTTCGAAATGGTTTCCGCCTGGTTCTGGGCGCTATGAGCATCCTGGTAAGCACCCGCGTTAAACTGGTCCCAGTCAAAATGACTACAGGCACGAGACTCCCATAAACGCAATACATTTACGGTTTTTGAGTTATAACCGACGATCGGCACATCCCATGGAACCCCTTTGATGATCTGTCCAGGATGCCAGATCTTCTTAACGCTACCATCTACCTGTGCCTGGGTTTCTACAGAACCAAATAATGGGATTTCCTGTACCGCTTCCGGGCGACAGACTTCCCAAGGGTTACCATATTCACGCCATTCATCCGGGGTTTCAATTTGACGACATTTGTGGAACTGTTGCTCAAACAGGCCATGTTGATAATGGATGCCGTAACCTACAGCGTTATAATCCAGGGTCGCCAGTGAATCTAAGAAACAGGCAGCAAGACGGCCAAGGCCACCATTACCAAGTGCCAGGTCATGACCTTCTTCAAAAATATCTTCCAGTTCAAAGCCAAGATCGGCAACCGCTTTTTGGGCGATGTCGAACAGGTTAAGGTTATGCAGGTTATTGGAAAGCATGCGTCCCATCAGGTATTCAAGGGACAGGTAGTTTACTGAGCGAGCTTTTTGCTCAGTGTGAGCGGCATTGGTTTCTTTCAGTTTCTCGTAGACAACTTCATTCACTGCCAGACACACTGCTCGCAAAACGGCCGATGGGTTGTCCTGAAAGTCAACTTCACTGGAGGTAAAGTTCAGGTGATGAAGAACCTTGGTTTTGAATTGCGCTGCGGTTAACGGTTTTTTCGTTGCTGTCGCCATAGTAAAACTTTTCTCTTTTGGTAATCGAATCTGTCCAGCATGCGGACGATAATTCAGTCATAACAAATTCAATTGCAACAACTGCTTAAATTTCAGGCAAATTTATAATTCTGGCAGTAAGTGTCGTTAATTTAAGCTTTGGTAGCAAACATATGCATACGTATGTAATGCATTTAAGTGTTGCATACGTATGCAAAATCTCAACAAATTAACACGCAAAACTTCAGGAAATCTGGGGGGTTGACGTTATTTATCAGCCGAAAAGGAAAGATCTCACAAGCGCTTCTCTACTCGTTCGCTGAAAAGCTTAACGATTCATTTTGAAACAAGCCAGACTTTTGCAATAAATCAATAAATGATTAATTTTCAACTACCTGCTGCGCCCTTATCAGGACTGAGAAACACGGGCTTAAGCCAACATATATAGAAACAAGGCAATATTGATAAGATCCTATTCACAATTTAAGGTTGCCGGATTGTGCCTCGATGCTGAACAGTGTAAATAAGCAGATTTGCAGGGAACGTCATCGCTCCCTGATTTACGAGTCAGGGCAGGTTACTGACAACTTTTGGGATCAAGGATAAGCCCGGTCGCCGTTAGATATTTCTCACCGCTGTCTTTAATCGTCGCGGCGTCCAATTGTTCTGACGCTTTATGTACTTTTTCTAAGTCCACGGCAATGGCATCCAGGTCTTGTTGCAACCGCATCACCGCATTTTCCAGTGTATAGGTTAATTCATGCACCTTAACCATATCTTCTGCGGTTAACGTTTTTTTGCTGGTCAGGGCATTCAGCTTTTCATTAAAATTTCGAATATTGCATAGTGCTGTTGCGGTATCCGGAGACTCCAGGGCAGGGAAGTGATTGTACTTTTCTTCGGCCTGGGAAGGCGAAATCATGACAAGCATCGCTGTCAATGCGAAGATTAGCTTTTTCATTTTGAACTCATTTGCAGATTAAAAACAGACATCATTGCCAGTCATCAGGTTAATGTCAAACCATTAACGGTCTAATTTGCAATTAGATAGCGCTATGTCCTGCTTGCGATTTGTTTACTGGCAAGATGGCAGCAGACAATACTTACCACAATTGCCATAGCACCAATAACAATAACATGGTACTGCGAATGGGAGGCAAGGATAAAACCGGCAACTGGTGGCCCGGCAACAAGGCCAAGCTTAAACGCGCTGATACAAAAAACAATTAAACGTCCGGATTTGTCGCTATCGTTAAATATCGCCATCATAATGGGCACCACAAAGCTCCAGAATATCTGATAAATCACGGTCGCGATGGCATAAATGATCCAGGCATTGGCTTGATTCATCAGCATAAGCGCGACGATGCACCCAAGCTGCAAAACCAGGGTTAGATACAAGGATGCTGGACGGCCAATTTTCTTCGCTAAAGGACCAGACAACCAGGAACCAAGGGCGCTAATGCCAAAACCTGCAGACAAAATAAGGCCGATATCTGTACTGCTAATGCCATGGGCATCACCGATACGCTCAAGGTGCGCCCAAATCAAACCTTGGGCAAAGTAGTAACAGACGATGGCAAAGAAGATTAAGGCGACAGGTGAAACCGCAATTTTGGTGTTTTCCTGGCTAGATGTTCGCTGGTTTCTCGGGAACTGAACCCACACCAACACGAAGGTAATCAACAAACTGATATTAAAAAACTGAAATATCCCCGCATAACCCCAGTGTTGAATAATCCAGGGCAATATCGCAAATCCTATTGTGCCATATATCACCTGCAGCGTAACCGCATCACCGAAGGCTTTATCGCTATTGTTTTGATCACCCAGCGCTGCCAGGGCAATGGCATAGCTCACGCCGCAACATAATCCGGCGACAAAACGACATACCAGCAAGGAAGTAAAATCGGTCAGCGATGTGCTAATGCCGTTGGCGGCAATAAACCCGGCAAGGGTCAGGGCAACGACAGGCTTCCAGGGCACCTTACGTACCCATAAAAATGCCGAGGCACTGGATAATAAAATTCCCGCCACGTCCGCCGATGTTAACCAGCCGACCTGTTGTACCGAGAAAAGACCGGACTCGGAGAATGCGCCAAGGATGAGCGGCATAAGTGTTGTCACCGCAGCACCCATCATGGCAACCCAAAGCAGGGCAAAGTAGCCAATTCGCCCGGACCAGTTCAATCCGCTCGTCAAAACCTGAGAAGCCTGAGAGTGTTTACTTATTGTTGTTGTCATAACTTCCTCTGGACTATAAAAATGATAATAAACACAGTGGCTTGAGAATTGAACCTTTTATTGGGTGTAGGCGGCTTCATCAAAAATTGCTCCCGGCATTTTCGATATACACACCCTCCATGGCGATATCCGGGCATACATCCATCCATGTAATAAGGGCCCGAAGGCCCTTAAAAACTACAACATTGAAGGAAACTCTTATCCTACGATTTAGAAGTAGTTATAAGAGAAGTTAACGCCGATGGTTCTTGGTGTGACGTAAATGGTGTTATAGCCGAATGGACCACCATCAAAGTGATAGGATGTCTGGGCATCTTCGTTAGTAATGTTGTCCACCCAGGCAGTGACTTTCCAGTTATCCATGGCATAACCAATCGATGCGTTGTAAAGCACGTAAGATTCAAACTTAAACGGTGGAAACTCTTCTAAATTACCGTTTTCATCTGGTGCTGTATCGACACGGTCTGAATACAACTCACCGACATAACGGGCACGGAAAGACGCATCCAGCGCACCTTCCCCCAGTTCCTGATAGTAGTTCACGCTTAAGTTATGACGCCATTCCGGGGTTCCTCCCAACTCACCACCTTCATACCAGGTACGGCACTGATTACCCGGGGTGTTTTCATCACCTTCGAAAATACAAAGCGACTTAGTTTCAACGAACTCGGCACTGGCATTAGCGGCTGCCCATTTTACCGTCCAGCTATCGGTAATGTTATAACGGGCATGAAGCTCAATCCCTTTCGATTCGGCATCCGGACCATTGTTGGTGCCATTTAACGGGAAGCCAAACAGACTCTGACTATTATAGGTCTGGGTGCCATCCCATTCGATGAAATACATGCCAGCCTGAAAGTAGAGGTCGCCATCGAGCATGGTGCCCTTATAGCCCAACTCATAGTTAGTCGTTTCATCTGGCTGGAAAACCTGCGCCTGATCAGAAACCATCAAATCACCATCATCACGATAGCTATTAGTACCACCACGCCTAAAGCCCTGAGATGCGGTAAAATAGGCCAGTTGGTTATCGGTAATATCGTAGGCGGCATTGAATTTAAAAATCGACTCGCCTGTGCCTTTATTGGTAGTCGTCTTCTCATCGACACCTAACCAGCCGGTATAGTCAGAAATATTGCGGTTATTCGTATCTTCCCAGTTAAATACCCGGGCACCCACCGTTAACGTCAAATCCTCAGTGACTTTATAATCCAACTCTCCGTACAGGGCGATTTCTTCATAGTTGGAGTTAATATCCTCAAAATATCCGGAATCCATATATTGTCGTCCCGGGTACGCTGCTACCGGGTCAAATGCCCAGGCATCAATCATCGCCTGGTCCAATGTTGGATAAATCTCCCAGAATTTCAGGCTACTTTCCCGGTCAGAATAATAAAAGCCGGCAATCCAGGACCAGTCACCGGTGCCGTCCGAGGTAAAGCGCGTCTCATGTTCCAAACCACTATAAGAATTGTCATACAGAACATATGCCGATTCATTAGTATCATTAAAGCCAAGGCCTGGAATAAAGGCGAACACATTGTAATAAAGAATACCGTAGTTTAAATAATCCCCCTGGCCATCACTGGTTTGATCATAATAGGCGGTCGAACTGGTAATATTGGCAAAGCCCACGTCCCAGTTAAATTCCACCGAAGACATTTCAAATTCACGGTCGGTAAATTCTTCATGGGCACGCTGCAAGGTATAGCGATCATATTGTAATGGCGCGCCCTCACGATCAACGTAAGGACACTCGGAGCCAGGGTAAAACGCTTCACATGCCTCGCCGACATCCCAACGACTTGCCGCAGTCGTACCATGTGCCGTCTGATCCTGCTTGATATACGAGAAGTTTATATCGAACGTATCCGATGGCGTCCACATCAACTGAATACGGCCAGAAGTGGTCTCTTCCCAGTCATCATCTTCAAAGAACTCACCTTCCGGACTACCTTTACGATATTCGTCTTCAGTCCACCAGACAGCTTGCTTGTAACGGTCGACATAACCATTATCATCAAGACGGGAAATATTCGCCCGTACCGCTACGGTATCACCTAACGGTACGTTAAACGTCATATCCGTATCATGGCTCAGGCTACCTTCTTTTACCTGATAAACGCTGGTATTAAAGTCAAAGGTAAAGCCTTCAACATCCGGTTTGTTGGTAATGTAGCGAACCGTCCCCCCTAAGCTACCGCCGCCATATAAGGTGCCTTGCGGTCCAAGCAGGGTTTCGACCCGCTCAACATCTTTAATGCGATAACCCATTTGTGGCAATGAGGTAGCATCAAGGTAATAAGCCAGGGTAGTGCGTTCAAAATAGGTGAGGTTGGTTGCCCTTACCGCAGAAACGTTTAGGCCTCGCACCGTGACCGATTGATTAAAACGAGCGCCATTTCCGGGGGCACTGATCTCAACACTATCGGCGAATAAATCTTTAATATCGGTAATGCCTTTTGCGCGCAACTCCTCAGCGCCCATCGCGGTTACGTTTAATGGCACTTTGCTGGCCAGGCTTTCACGGCCCAGAGACGTTACTTCAATAACTTCCATATCTTTGGCTTCGTCTTTAAGCGAGCTATCAGGTGCTTGCTCTTCGGCATAGGCCTGACTGGTCAATAGGGCGGTTGCGACAAGCAACGCCGATTTGCGGATATTGAACGGCAACATATTCAACCTCAACTTAGTGTTTTATCGTTTTTTGTCATGATTATCAGTCAGTCGCGGCAGCTGAAAATCTGGGATGAGGTTAGAATTAAAGATTGTTAGTAAAAGGTAAAATTATCTTCTATCGGTTAAGGCGATAGATGAAGAGGTTTAAATTATTCTCACAGTTACACCCCATGAAAATAAAAAATTAATTCATTTAAAAACATGCTATTAGGATTAAAATTGTGTATTAACTCATTCATGTCATAGGTAAAAGACCTCATCAAAAACGCTTAGAAATGCCACTTGCGGGTATTTAAGATATTGTTTAAACCGGTTTAACGGGTTAGTTTTTAACAAACCAAGAATAATAAGCGAAAGACAATGCAGTTATCATTAGAGCAACTTCAGGCATTTAAAGTGACTGTCGAAACCGGGAGCTTTTCCGCTGCCGCCCGTAAACTCGGTAAAGCGCAATCATCGATTTCAGGGCTCATTATGAACCTGGAAATTGATGCTGGCTTTTCTCTGTTTGACAGGTCCAGTCGCTCACCAAAATTGACCCCGGAAGGCTTGTCGTTACTAAACGATATTAATGCGGTATTGAACAGTCACCATAACCTGACCAGTCGAATTGCTAACCTTGCGGAAGAAGTCGAGCCGGAAATCGCCGTTGCAATTGATAGTTTTGCGATTCCCCACGCCAAATTGCTGCCCTTAGTGGCACGGTTTGAACAAAAGTTTCCTCATACCTCGTTACTGCTATATACCTCGCCGCACCAGCATGCTTACCACCTGATCAGCGAGGGCAAGGCCAATCTGGCGATTGCCCTTTCTAAAGATGATTACCCGCAACAGTTTGCATTTCGAGGTATATCCCATGCCCATTACTGTACCGTCGTCAGCAATCAGCATCCGCTGGCAACATTTGCACAAGTGACTCCTCAGGATCTTGCCAGTTACCGACATTTACGCATTACCGATACCGTTACCGGCTTCCGCCGTTTTGACAGTGAGCTATCTACCTCGGTGTGGTACAGCAATGATGCAAGTTTGCTAATTGAAGGGGTAAAACATGGCTTTGGCTGGGCTGAACTACCCGTTGCCAGTATCGAAAAAGATTTACAATCGGGCGTGCTTATTAAATTGCCCACGACTCACCAGACGGTGACGTTTCCCCACTGCGTCGACATGATCTGGCACAGCCAGGGTGCTATGGGGGTTGCGCTAAACTGGTTAATTGATGAATTTACCCAGTTGGGTAAAGTATTAATGGGCAAAAACTAACATTAAAAATCAAGGGGTCAGAGTTGTTGAAAATCAACAACTCTGACCCCTTGATTTTTAATAGTCTTCTTCATCATTGTCGATAATAAGGTCGAAAAAATAATTCGCCCACAATTGCATTGTTTCCTGCCTCTGATGTTCTTTTCGCTGTTTATCTTTTACCGCCATGCATGAATCAAACGTAGCGACAGCACCATGACCCGAGTCATCTGAAGATGTATAGGCAATCGCGCGACACTCATCAATATCTGCACTGTTATCTCCGATAGCGGCGCAAGCTAAGATTAAGCCTGAACAAACAATCAGCATTAGGCATTTAAAAATACGTTTTAGATCGGCTTGCAATGGAATTTCCCTGATTAATGGTAAGTATGGGTGCTGTAACGTGGTCTGAAGCGGCCACCAAACTTTAGGTAAGACAATAACTTTTTCAATTAGTTACCATCAATCTCCTGATTTTAATTATTACCAGACAAGCCAACGGATTGAAAGCTCGGGAAATGATCCTGATACCAGCGGATCGGTTGTGCCTGTTCAAGATACCTGGCGATGGCAAATACCGGTGCTTCCTGATACGGGCGACCAACAATCTGTAGCGAACTTGGTACCTGGTTGGTACACATGCCATTCGGCATCGCCATTACCGGACACTGCCCGAGACTGTTAAACGGGTAGGTCATAAACCAGCCTTTGCTGGCATCAACCGGTCGGCCGTTTATCTCAAGCTGATCAACCGAATAATCATAATCGGCGGGTACTTTGCTGGTGGCAACCGTCGGACACAGCAGGGCGTCAAAGCGAGCAAAAACCGGAGCAATCTTGTCCCACATTTCGCATAAATGCTGGTTTGCCTGAAACACATCATCTAGGGTGGTTTGTTCGACCTTATCCAGATAATGCCGCATGTACGGCGTGAGTACCTTACGCTGCTCTGGCGCACCATAATCCTGCAGCATTAATTTACCCATCAGGGCGCGTTGGTGGGTTTTTGCGGTTTGAATGATGCGCTCATCCCAATCAATTTCCACAACTTCAACCGTAGCGCCAGCCTGTTTCAATAACCTCACCGACGCCAGCAAATTATCGATTATATCCGGTTCAACCTGATAAAAACCAAGATTGGTGGAAACGGCAATGCGCATTCCTCGCACATCCGGCAGGGCCGATGATATGGAAAAGTTATCCGGTATGTATGAGTGAGAGTCGAGTGGGTGCGGGCCCTTCATATTCTGATAAGCAAGAAAAGTATCATCAACACTACGGGCAATGACGCCGTGATGACAATAGGGGTCTATGTTGTATGGGCTGATTTCGGCGATTCGTCCATGCGGAGGCTTATAACCATAGACACCACACATGGCAGCTGGAATGCGTATCGAGCCACCAATATCAGTACCATTAGCAAAACTGCACATTCCGCTGGCAACGGCTATCGCACTGCCGCCCGATGAACCTCCACAGGTAACATCCAGGTTCCAGGGGTTGCGACTTACCCCCCACAGATTTGACCAGGTGACACTGGAAGCGGAAAACTCCGGCGTAGTGGTGCGGCCAATAACGCTGGCTTTCTCAGTCAGAAGTTTTTCCGCCGCCGGATCGGTTGTACTGGCAATATTATCCTTAAGCAACAATGAGCCATTAGTCATCGGCTCACCGGCAATATAAGTTTCATCTTTAATCGCAAGCTGTAAGCCACTCAGAGCCGAGAAGGAGCCATGATGATAATCCTCCTTCGCCTGCAATGCGTTACTCATCGCCACCTCAGGGTTAAGCGAAGTAAAAGCATTGACCTTGTCATTTAGCTGATTGATTCGTCGCAGGTAAGCATCACAAACCTCAATTGGCGAAAGGCTAAGATCCTGGTAGCGGTTAAGCAACTCGGTTGCAGAAATATAATGTAAATCCATTTTCAAACTTGTTGCTGTTTCTCTTTATTGATTGTTCACCATGATTGCTGGTGACAACTTACCTTACCAATGAGCTGATATCGCCCTGACCGATAGTTTTGAAAAAACTCCATCGAAACCTTAGTTCGGCGTTGAAGTAAAGACTCCCTGGCGCTGATCCTCTTTGCCTGGTGCTAGCTGGTGAATCTGATCCTGAAAATGACAGAAAAATTCACCTTTTGGATTTATCGCATGCGGGAAGTATTTTTCCAGTAACGCCCACAGAGTCGCCGTGGTTTTGTAATCAATAAAACCGTCGGCCTGCCACGGGCGAAAATGTAGCTCGAACGCGCGGATAACATCATGCGTTTGCTCGTCAAACACACCGGTCAGTTCAATGCCATAACCATATTGTTTAAGGGCACACTGGACCTGGGAAATTTCCGGCAACGCTTTGCTGGTCAACTGCTGCCAGTGACGAAATAAGGTTTCCTGATCATACCAGGCGCCGATGCCGTGCTGGTAAAGGGTGTACCAGGGAAACCTGGGACCCGGATCAGATTTCCATTCTGGCTGGATATCGGCATGGCCAACGACACGGGTCGGAGTAATTTGTGGATGACGTTTTAAAATATCTTTGCTGAGCTTAATCAGCAGTTGGATTTGCTGCTCGGAAAACTCTTTATAATCACATAGGTAGTCATTGTGAAAGTCGAGACGCTGATTGTCTTCCTGATAAATACAGTTGGCCTGATTCACCAGTTCGATGCCAATCGACTGGTCATTGATAGCACTGCGATCTTCCCAAGAGCTGGGACCTGCATGCCAGGCGCGTTGCGATTCATCGACCAGTTGGTAAACCTGCAAATCGCTCTCCTGGTAAGTTTCATCGTTGGTCTCGGGTATCAAATAATGAGAGCTCACCCCCCCTGGTGGTTTGGTCAGGGTGGTCAGTGAGCTTTGCCAGTCGCTGACGGTATAGTGCATGACCAGGAAACGCACCCGGGAGGAATAATTTTCAGACTGAAAATCAGTATTGATATCGCGACTAGCGCAGGAAAACAGGGATAAGGCGATACCGGAAATCATCGCCGTGCGTGCGAAGCGAGACAGATTGTGTGCACGGGTAAATAGGTTCATCATAAGTAATCGAGTTATTGTTGAGATAATTTTTTGTCAGATTGAGAAAGTTGCCAGCGAAAATCACTGATGGCTCGTGCCAATAATTGCAAACTTGGTTGCAATGCCGCAGTTATCGCCTCAGGGCTGCGATACAAACGCATCGCCTGTTCCTGTGAGGCCAATTCCAACAGCAAACCGCCACCGGTTGAGTCGCCAATGATCTTTAATGTCTGGTTGGCCTGAAAACGAAATTCATGGCGATAGCCCGGGCGAGGTCGGAATCCTGCATCAAGCAAAGACTCCAGGACCTGATAATCATGCAATAAGTAATAGCCCAGCTTAAACGAGCTCTCAGACAGGCTATCAGGGTCAAAAATAATTTGCGTGCCACCGATATAATTGGCAACGGTCTCGCCATCTGCAATCATGATATCAGCATCAAAATGCAGGGCAATGATGGTAATGCCATTAGCGACCGCTCGCTGCAAAACCTTATCGTATTCGCCATAGGCAAAATCCACCGATGCTTTATCGGCCAGTTCACCCTTTGCAAACGTCATATCCTCGACATTTAAGGTAAAACTATTCAAACCGAGATTATTCAGTTCACGAGCCAATAGCGTGGCCGCCGGGTCGATAAACACCCGCTCTTTGCCCTGGGCACCACCGGTCCCCATATTAAGATGTTCCGGCAGGGTATGATCGGTGACCAGGAGTACGTCGACGTCATCCAGTTGCGATAATAGCTCGGATAACGAGGCAAACTGACCGCTGGAGAAGTGCGAGCCGGTTTTCACCGGGCCAGGCACCAGAGGAGGCTGCTCCAGGTCACAGGTGACCTGGCAAGCGCTAAGCACCAAAACGCATAGGCAACTAATGATAATGGCGCGCCAATTTCTATGGTCAATATACGTCATCTGGATTACTCTTGCTTGCTTTGTTGTCGTTAATGCTGACCTTATCCAGCAGGTAAACAATTGATTGATAAGGAATCTGACTGTGCTTCGACAGGCCTATTTCACAGGTGCGGGCATTAGATACACCGATTTGGCAATTTTCCGGCTTTTGCGCATGTAGCGATTTCAGCGCGTTAGCATTAAGCTCGGGAACGAAAAAGCCTTTGTCGCCGGCAAACCCGCAACAATGAATATCGGCAGGGACGATTACCTCTGCCGCGCAACGCTGTGCCAGCTGCAATAAATGTTTTTCCTGCCCTAAGCGCTTTGAACTGCAGGTTATATGTAACATCACCGGCTCACTAACCGGGGTAATGGTGAGTTTTTCCACCACGAACTGATTTAAAAATTCTGCCGCTTCATACACTTTCAATGGCTGGCCAGAGCTCAAAAGGCCTTGCTGCTCTTTTAGGTGCAGGGCACAGGAACTGGCATCCGTAACCAGATAACAGGTTTCGCCATCTTTGCGTTCACTCAACAGCAAATCATCGAGGGTATCAATCACTTGCTTCGCCTTTTCATGACCTTGCGCCGCGTCACCTTTGCTGGAAAATGGCATTCCGCAGCATAATTGGTTCATTGACTCGGGTACTACCACATCAAAACCGGCTTTTTGCAACAGCCGCGTAAACACCACCGGCAAGGGTCGTTGATCGTCGGCATCACTATCGGCAGCAAAAATCCGTCCGGCACATGTCGGGAAATAAATGACCTTTGGCGCGCCCGGTTTTTGAGAATTAGAGTTAAGCTTCTCCGCCGCAAGAGGTTGCTCGCTGGCAGGCAGGGATGATTGATATTCAGGGATCAGGCCTTTAGAGATAGAGTTACCTAATGCCATGGCTTTTGAAACCGCTTTTTCTCCCACCAGGGCGCGGGTTTTATCAAGAGCCGCTAATGACCATCGAGCCAGAACCTGGGTGGTAGCAAAGCGATTGCCGAGCTGTTTACTGACATTTCGCCTGATTGCCGAGTCCTTAATGGCCTGTTGGCGATAAGCTTTAACAAACTCCCCGGTGTTAATGTCGACTGGGCAGCGCATGCCACACAAACCGGTCGCAGCGCAGGTCTCTATGCCCATATACGGATAGTCTTTTTGCAGTTGCTGTAACTGCAGTTGCCACTGCTGGCGCAATGTTGGAGCAGCATTAGCATCTGCCAACAGGGCTTTTAACTCGCTGATCCGCCGCCAGACGGTGATCCGTTGCCGTGGTGTTAAGGTAAGGCCATTAGAAGGGCAAACCGGCTCACAAAATCCACATTCGATACACTTATCAATGATGTCATCGGCCGCAGGCATGGCTTTTAAATGCTGAAGATGAGCATGCGGATCATCGTTGATGATAACCCCAGGGTTTAAAATATTATGCTCATCAAATAACGCCTTTATTTTCAGCATTAACTGATAGGCTTTATCACCCCATTCCCGTCGCACAAAGGGCGCCATATTGCGACCGGTGCCATGCTCGGCTTTTAACGAACCGCCAAACCTTGCAACAACCAGTTGGCTTACCGCTTCCATAAACGCCTGGTAGCGGCCGATTTGTTCCTGAGTGGCAAATGCCTGGGTGAACACAAAATGCAGGTTACCATCGAGCGCATGGCCGAAGATTATCGCTTCATGATAGTGATATTTTACAAACAACTGCTGTAACTCGGTCACCGCAGCCGCTAAATCTTGCACCGCAAACGCCACATCTTCAATAATCACCGTCGTGCCATTGTCGCGATGGGCGCCCACGGCAGGAAAGGTCCCTTTGCGAATATTCCATAACTGGGCGTTGCGACTCACATCCTGACTGAAATCCAACGACAGGAATATATCCGAACGCATTGAATCAATAAGGTCAGTGATGACATCTGCTTTATGGCTTAGCGTCGCGTTATCATCTGCCTGGACTTCAATCAGCAACGCCGCGCCAGCTGCAGGTAAATCGGTAAGCTGTCCCGCTAGCAATGGGTGCCGCTCGACCGCATGTAATGCTTTGCTATCGAGTAATTCAACCGCGGCAACGTCAAGGGGTGCCAGCTTAGGTACCAGTTCGCATGCCTGGCGAATATCATTAAAAATGAATAACCCGGCACTTTTCAATTTATGGTCGACGACCGTGTGGTAGGTGATATCGGCAATAAATCCAAGCGTGCCTTCCGAGCCAATCAGCAAACGCTTGATGATCTCGATACCATCCTGAAAATCGAGCAGGGCATTAATGCCATAGCCAGTGGTGTTTTTAAGGCGATATTTATGAGCGATATGCGCGGCTAGTTCCTCATCGGCCTGCACCTGAACGGCAAGTTCCATTAATCCATGATAAAGCTCAGGACGCTTGTCGATAAATTGCTGACAACTTTGTCGGTCACTGGTATCGAGCAGGGTACCGTCAGCCAACACCATGCTCACATCGGCTACGGTATGGTAGGAGTTTTGCTTTACTCCACAACACATCCCCGACGAGTTATTGGCTGCAATGCCGCCTACTTTACAACTGTCGATAGACGCCGGATCCGGACCTATTTTGCGGCCGTAAGGCTTCAATATTTCATTAACCCGGGCACCGATTAAGCCTGGTTGCAGTTTAATTTTCTCGCCATTGTCGAAGATTTGGTAATCCTGCCACTGCTCGGAAAGTATGATCAAAACCGAGTCGCTAATCGCCTGACCGGATAAACTGGTACCTGCCGCTCGAAACGTGACAGGCACTTTGCACTGATTCGCATGTTCCAGCACCAGTTGCACCTGCGCCAGTGACGATAAATGGAGAATATACTCCGGCACCAGGCGATAAAATGATGCATCGGTGCCGTAGGCATAACGCCTGGTATAGTCATCAATGATCTGCTCTGACGCAAGAAATCGCGCCACCTGTTCAATGAAGACAGTTAGCCCGGTATGTTGATGATGCGACTCAGAAACAGACATGAATTTTTCATCGGGATGCTAGCGGATAATGCTGTAGTTTATAACGTGGACAGCAGGTAAACTCAAGGAATATTAACTTACAATAAAATCAATTTATTAGGAATAATTAATTCTTAACACCTTCAAATCATACATTGTTGCGATCCAAATCATAAGTGTTTATTTCATTAGCCATTGGATGATCGATCAAAGCGTTTGATTTTTCTTCATCTGCATGAGTTAATTGATTTAAGATCATAGTGTTACTTACAATATTGTGATGCACGGTTATCACTACCAGCCGTTCAGATTCGTTTACCGGGAGCAATCGCTTGAATACCGATTTTAGCAATAACCAATTGCCAGTCGATGTGTTGCCATCAATACAGTCGATAAATTTTACCGCTATCTCGCCAATGCATATCAAATGGACACGGATCCTGGGATGTCTGTTGTCATTCGTGTTTCCATCCCTGTTGTTAATCGTCCTGGTATTGCCTGACACCTGGTTACCCGAAAAGGTCAGCAACATCCTGTTATTTGTCTTTGCAATTTTATCACTGATATTTTTGTTCACATTTATCTATCAGTGGTTTGCTGAGCCTATTAAAGCCTATGCCTTGCGAGAACAGGACCTGTCCTATCAAAGCGGATTGTTGTTTCGTAAAGTAATCACCCAGCCAATCACCAGAATTCAGCATGTTGAACTAAAGCGGGGGCCCTTGGATCGCCGCAATGAACTGGCAAAACTGCAGGTGTTTAGTGCTGGTGGGGCGATGCACACCTTTGAGATCCCCGGACTTGAGCTGAAAACTGCACAATCGATACGTCAGTTTATTCTTTCCCACAAAGGCGGTAATAATGACGGATAACACGCCATCTGATAATAGCGACTATCAAGGCGCAGCCACTGTCAGTCAATGGCACCGCATATCGCCGATCGCGGTCATCTATTATGCGCTCAGATTTGTCCGCGGCTTTGTCGGTAATATGGCTTACCTGCTGCCAGCGTTGCTGGTCGGCTATAACCAGATCCAAAAAAATCCCCAGGCAGCGTTGCCGCTCTCGATAGCGATCTTAGCCCTGATAATCGTCAGCTCAATTCTCAGCTATTGGTTTTTCCAATATCGATTGAGTAATGATCACCTGGAAATTCGCTCCGGTGTATTTTCTAAAAAATATCTGAACTTACCCTTTAACCGCATTCAAAATGTTGAAGTCAGCCACCCCTGGTACTATCGTCCCTTTGGCTATGCAACGCTAAAACTCGACAGTGCCGGTTCGGCGCAACAGGAAGCCAATATCGCGGCACTGGAAAAACATTTCGCCGAGCAGCTCAGGCGCGAAATCGTGCGTCATAAAGCATCAGACAATCGCCAATCTGCAACAACCACGACAAATGAACAAGGTCTTGCCGGGGAGCAATCGGCTTCTCTCGAGGGAGAGGTCGTACTTAACCGTCGTTCTATCTCAGATATTGTGTTGCACGGTATTTCTAATAACCGGGTATGGATTGTATTGGGTGCGCTCGCTCCCTTTATTGATAATTTGACCAAAGGCATTCCCGAATACCTGCAGGCGAAAGGCATTGATATCGATCAAATCGTCAGTAGTGCACACATGCCATGGTGGCAATTAACCCTTGCGGTAATAACCCTGGTGATTATTGTCATGGCAATCATGTCTCTGATTTCTGTGATTGGTGCCATTATCACTTTTTATGATTTTTCATTGAGTAAGGCAGACAGTAAATATATTCGCAGAAGTGGACTGTTTAGCCGGCATGAAATCACCATGCCGCATTCGCGCATGCAAATGGTCACCTGTCAGCAGGACTGGCTAGACAAATTATTCAAACGAATCAATATCAAGTTTGAGCAAATGAACGCTAATGCTGCCAATCAAGGTCAGCCATCCCTAAGCGAAGGAACCAATAAAATCATTGTGCCATCAGTGACCGCTGAGCAGCGGGACTTTCTGGTAGCGGATGCTTATCCGCAAAGCCAATTGCCGGCGATAAACTTTCAGCCCATCCAGCGTCGCTATCTGCTGCGCCTGTATCTACTGTTAGCCCTAATTGCCATTCCACTGCTTACCCTGTTAGCCGTTGCCGATAAAACGATGCCACTGCTCATCACATCACTGCTGAGCGTATTTTTATCTGTGGTTATTTTTATGCGCTATCGTCGTTGGGGAATTGCCACTGATAATCATTATATTTACGTGCGCAAGGGTTGTTTTGGCGTTGATTACCACATTTTTGAAGCCTATAAATTGCAGCAAGTGAAAATCAAACAAAGTATCTGGCAGAAGAGACATCAACTGGCCAGTGTCCAGTTTGTCCTTGCCAGTGGCTCTGTCACGGTTCCCTACATAAAAGAAGAGTTAGCCAAAACCATCGCCGACTTTGCCCTTTTTGAAGTCGAGCGCCAACCCAGATCCTGGATGTAGCCGAGACGTATAACCAATGACATGGATTACTTGTTAAACAGAAACCCTTGGCATGAGCACTAAAGATACAGTAAATTGATGCTTTAAAAATAGCGAAGAAGGGAATCTCTTTTGTTGAATTTTTTATTAAGCGACGTGAATTTTGCGTTTTCCGTCGCGCTCACCATTGTCTTTGGATTGGCCCTTTTGGAGGGTATTGCGCTGGTCATTGGCTCCAGTGTGATGACCCTGCTTGATGATCTGACCGGGTTTGATATTGATGCAGATGTCGATGCGGATGTCAGTTCTGGCGGCCTAACCTCAGTGCTTGGCTGGTTGTGTCTGGACAAGTTACCCTTGCTGGTTTGGCTGATTCTGATGCTTACCAGTTTTGGTCTGTCCGGACTGATCTATAACTATCTTGTTTTAAGCTCAGTTAATATTGAACTCCTTTATTGGGCAGCAAAACCTGTCGCTTTATTTTGTGCGCTGATCATCACCCACACGTTTGGTGATGCGATCGCCAGGATCATTCCAAAAAATGAAACTTCGGCAGTGTCGACCATTGAATTTTCCGGCAAAGTTGCCACCATCACCCTGGGCAGGGCCCGCAGAGGCAATGCTGCCGAAGCCTCTCTGGTAGATGATTTCAATCAAAAACACTATGTAATGGTGGAACCCGAAAATGACCATGATGAGTTCCTGCAAGGTACTCAGGTTGTATTAATTGAAAAAGCCAACAGCAGCTGGATAGCTGCACCTTTAACCCCATAAAAACGAAAAAAGTAAAGGAAACCAAATGGAACAGTTCACTGCGGGTGACAATTTCACCCTGATGTTAATTATTACTGGTGTAGTACTGATTTCGCTGATGACCATCGGCCTGATCATCGCCAAGCTGTATATTCGAGCAACCAAAGAAATCGCCTTTGTCCGCACCGGTATGGGTGGTGAAAGGGTCGTTAAGGACGGCGGTGCTATCGTCTTGCCGGTCGTTCATGAAACGATTCCGGTAAATATGAATACGCTGCGCATCGAAGTGGAAAAAACACAAAAAGATGCTCTGATCACTAAAGATCGTATGCGAGTCGATGTAAAAGCCGATTTTTACCTTCGGGTAGCACCCAATAGCGAAGGTATTTCTATGGCCGCGCAAACGCTTGGTACCCGCACCATGCGTGTTGAAGAACTGAAAAAGTTGATGGAATCTAAGTTTGTTGACGTGTTACGTGCGGTTGCGGCTGAGATGAGCATGACTGAGATGCATGAACAACGAAGCGAATTTGTACAAAAAGTTCAGCAAAATGTAATGACCGACCTTGAGAAAAATGGTCTCGAGCTGGAATCGGTATCATTAACCGGTTTTGACCAGACAGATTTACAGTTTTTTAATGAAAACAACGCATTTGATGCGGAAGGTCGTGCCCGCCTGGCAAAAATCATTGAGGAAAAGCGTAAAGAAACCAACGATATCGAACAGGAAAATCGTATTCTGATCGAGCAGCGCAACCTGGAAGCGGAAAAGCAGTCACTGGAAATTCAAAAAGAACAACAGGAAGCACAGTTGATCCAACAGCAGGCGATCGAATTCAAGCGTGTTGAGCAACAGGCAGAAATTGTTAAACAACGTGAAATCAAAGAGCGTGAAGAACGCGAGGCTGAAATTGCCAAACAGCGTGCTGTTGAAGCGGCTGAAATTGAAAAAGCGAAAAATATTGAAACGCAGGAAATTGAAAAACGCAAAGCACTTGAGCAGGCACGTATTCAACAAGAGCGTGATGTTGAAGTGTCAATGCAGGAAAAACAGATTGCAGTCGCTCAAAAATCGGAAGAAGAGTCTGCAGCTCGCGCAAAAGCAGCCGAGGCTGAAAAAGCCAAGGTAGAAAAAGAAGAGGCGGTTGTAACCGCCAAGCAGATCGCGGTCGCGAATCGTCAAAAAGAAATCGAAGTTATCGATGCGAAAAAAGAAGCGGAACGTGAAGCGGTAGGCATCACGGTTCAGGCGGAAGCGGATAAGCGAGCGGCAGAAGATAAAGCGCAAGCGATTCTGACCGAAGCCCGTGCGGATGCGGATGCGAAAAAACTCAAAGCCGAAGCCGATGAAAAGGTCTACGCGGTAGAAGCTGCAGGTAAAAAAGCCCTGTACGAAGCAGAGAATACACTCCGTGATGAGCAGGTGGAATTGCAAAAATCCCTGGCGATTCTTCAGGCCTTACCATCAATTGTTGCCAGCGCCGTCAAGCCGCTTGAAAACATCGAAGGCATCAAGATTTTGCAAGGCTATGGACAGGGTAATACGGTTGCCTCTGGGGCTGAAAGTTCGGGAGCTGGTGCTGGCCTTTCCGAGCAAATCACAAACGCCGCATTAAACTATCGCGCCAATGCGCCATTAGTTGACAGCATGATGCGAGAATTAGGTATTGTCGATAAAGAAAAAGGTACCCTGAGTGACTTGCTAACCGGTGAACACCCTTTGGTTCGGGACGCTATCACTGTAACCCAACCACAAAAACCTGCTAACCACTCTGAAAATAATGGTGCCGCTCCCTCCGCTAACGGGGCAAGTGAGTAGGCGTTTATCACATTGTAAATAACGGGCTTCGGCCCGTTTTTCCTACCTGGCTTCGCCACTCCCCGCATGCAAAGCTCTCAGCAGGCGTCGCTGCTTTGGGTCAATCTACCATGAAAATTTAAATAGGTGATTTTTTCAACAAAACATGTCATAAAATAGTCAGGACATGACAATAAAGAATCGCAATGAATCAACAGGTTAAAGAACAACAGGGACTCAATGAAACCCAGGAACTCGCGAATGAGCTATACTGGCGCGCCAACCTACGGCTGATTGGCATTTGCCTGAGCATCTGGTTTCTGGTCTCCTTTGGTTGTGGCATATTGTGGGTTGAGCCACTTAATGAGATTCGCCTCGGTGGCTATAAGCTCGGCTTCTGGTTTGCCCAACAAGGTTCTATTTATACCTTTGTCATTCTGATTTTTTACTACACCCGGCAAATGAATAAACTGGATAAAATGTTTGCAGTGAAGGAATAAATCATGGATGAGTTGAAGTTATATACCTACATTGCTGTATTTGGTTCCTTTGCCCTGTATTTTGCCATTGCCTGGTGGGCGCGAGCCGCTTCGACCAGTGATTTTTATGTTGCCAGTGGTCATGTCGGCCCGGTACAAAATGGTATGGCCATAGCGGCAGACTGGATGAGTGCCGCTTCGTTTATTTCCATGGCCGGTTTAATTGCCTTTCTTGGATACGGCGGTAGTGTCTTTTTAATGGGTTGGACCGGTGGTTACGTGCTGCTGGCAACGTTACTGGCACCTTATATGCGTAAACACGGTAAATTTACGGTACCGGAATTTATCGCCGACCGTTTTATGTCCCGTACCGCGCGAATTGTCGCGGTTATCTGCCTGATCATTGCCTCCCTAACCTATATCATCGGCCAGATGAAAGGCGTAGGTGTTGCCTTCTCGCGCTTTTTGGAAGTGGACTATGGCCTGGGCTTAGGAATCGGCATGATAGTGGTTTGGTTTTATGCGGTTCTGGGCGGCATGAAAGGTATCACTTACACCCAGATAGCCCAATACTGCGTGTTAATCTTCGCTTACACGGTACCTGCAATTTTTATTTCGCTGCAGTTAACCGGAAACCCGATTCCACAATTAGGATTAGGCTCGACGCTCGCCGATGGCAGTGGCACCTATTTACTCGATAAACTCGATCAGGTGGTCACCGATCTTGGCTTTGCTCAATACACCACAGCCAGTATGGACAATCGCCTGGATATGTTCGCCTACACCCTGTCGTTAATGATCGGCACCGCCGGCCTGCCGCATGTAATCATGCGATTTTTCACGGTGCCCAGCGTTAAAGCCGCTCGTTCAAGTGCCGGCTATGCATTGATATTCATCGCTTTGCTATATACCGTCGCCCCGGCGGTTGGCGCCATGGCACGATTGAACTTATCCCATACCATCGAACCAGAGCCCGGTCAGCATATTGAATATGAACAACGACCACAATGGTTTAAAGACTGGGAAGTCACCGGCTTATTAGAGTTCGAAGATAAAAATAATGATGGCAAAATCCAATATCATGCCGATGAAAATATTAATGAACTGGTAACGGTTGATCGCGACATTATGGTGCTGGCAAATCCGGCTATTGCCAATCTGCCCAACTGGGTCATCGCCCTGGTGGCGGCGGGGGGCTTAGCGGCCGCCTTATCAACCGCAGCCGGGTTATTGCTGGCGATATCGTCTTCGGTTTCCCATGATCTGATGAAAGGACTGTTTTTCACCAATTTATCTGAAAAACGGGAACTGCTGGCGGGGCGAATCACCATGACCCTTTCGATACTGCTGGCCGGCTACCTGGGCTTAAACCCTCCAGGATTTGCCGCCGGAACCGTTGCCCTGGCCTTTGGCCTGGCCGCATCCTCGATTTTTCCGGCATTAATGATGGGCATATTTTCGAAAACCATCTCGGGAAAAGCTGCCGTTGCCGGTATGTGTGCCGGGATTGGCGTTACCTTACTGTATGTATTCCAGCACAAAGGCATTATGTTTATTCCCAGCACCAGATTTTTAGGAGCAATGCCAGAAAACTGGTTCTTTGGTATCTCGCCTAACGCCTTTGGTGCCGTAGGTGCGATCGTGAACTTTACGGTGGCGATTATCGTCACCGCTTTGGGTAGCAAAGCGCCGGAAAAAGCGAAATTAATGGTGGATAACATGCGCCTGCCTGGTCGCAGCAAGCAACAGGTGTCAGGACATTAATGAAGAGACTTACCTGTCAATTCACTAATCAAAAACGATAGCCAAGGCGGGCAAAAGCGGTAATGGAAAAGCCCGTATTGGTATCATGGGGAAGCACAGTAAAATCCACATGAAAGCCTTTCTTGTAAAAGCTTAAGTAGGGCATGAAATGAACGAATTCTTTACGGATAAACTCGGCACTGGTGTCCGAGTACAAAATATCGGAGCGATCAACGTAGGTGATTGGCATCGATAAGCTTATTTTGTCGAGAAAACTGTCCTCGAGAGGAAAATCCCGGGTAAACCCCAGGCCGATGGAATCATAATCCATATCGTGGGAGTCGCGCATGTGCCAGACTTCAAGATTAATTTGCCATTTTGGCGATAATTCATAAAAGTACCATTTGACCCCGTAGCCTTTGTGGTTCTCGTTATATTCAAACTCCGGATCAATAAATTCACGGATAATAGCCTCGGTATCATTTTTCTTTAAATGATCCGACCAACCGCCAAGTTTTACTTCAAACTCCATGGCTATAGTGCTGCAGGAAAATAAAGCAAAAAGTAGTGCTGTTAACTTAACCATCATGCATTCCTTGTCGTACTTTTCCAGAATTTAAGCTGCGGAACCCCTACACCAGAAAAGTGCATAAAAAAGCTGAATGAAAATTCAGTGGACGTTTAAGGGATTGGCGCGCTTACCGATTGCACCTGCAATTCGATTCGGGTGGCACTAAGGTTAAAGCCAAGCCTGACTGGTTAAGGCCCGATACATGAAGGTTTGACGTTAGTTTTTTCATTGTGTTGTACCCTGTTTTATCGCTGCTCTGACGAGCTTCAAACATCGCCCCAGACAAACAGAAACAACACAGACAACCTGGGGGACTTGGCCGGAATCTTTCCATTGGCCATCGATTTATAAACCTAAGTATAGATAAAGAACGAAAAACGACAGAAAAATGTAGGATTTTTTTACACTTTTAAGAAAATCCTTTAAAAGAGCATAAAACAAAGCTCTTTCAATAGGTTAGTGGATGGGCAGGGGTAATAAGGTATTTATAAATAAAGAAAAAGTGACAATTAATTTTACAGTGATGGTAATTTTCACTTTGGGGAAAGGTTTTGATCAAGTCAGCTATTGAGTGATTAGGTCCTCGCGCTAAAAGCGCGAGGACCTGCAGTAGTTAGCCCTTAAAGTTGTTTAACGCCCATGTTAAACAGGGTAAAGCCAAACATATCGGCGTATTGCTCAATATATTTCGATACCGGCGTACCCGCACCGTGTCCGGCATTGGTTTCAATACGGATCAGCACTGGGTTTTCACCCGCCTGTTTCGCCTGCAATTCAGCCGCAAATTTAAACGAGTGGGCAGGAACAACCCGGTCATCGTGATCACCCGTGGTAACCAACGTCGCAGGGTACTGACCGCCTTCTTTTACGTTATGCAAAGGCGAGTATGCATACAGGTACTCAAACATTTCTTTGCTTTGCTCCGACGTACCGTAGTCATAGGCCCAGCCGGCACCTGAGGTAAACTTGTGATAGCGCAGCATATCCAGCACACCAACCGCTGGCAGAGCCACTTTAAACAGTTCAGGGCGCTGTAACATGACCGCACCGACCAATAAGCCACCGTTCGAGCCACCACGGATGGCTAGATAATCCGATGACGTGTAATTGGCATCAATCAGGTATTCGGCTGCGGCGATAAAGTCATCAAATACATTCTGCTTTTGCATTTGTGTCCCCGCTTTATGCCAGTCCTTACCATACTCGCCACCGCCGCGAAGGTTCGCGACCGCATAAACACCACCCTGTTCCATCCAAACCGCATTAGCGACACTGAATGACGGGGTAAGACTGATATTAAAGCCACCATAACCATATAAAATAGTTGGGTTTTTGCCGTTCAGCTCAACGCCTTTTTTGTGGGTAATGATCATCGGTACTTTAGTACCGTCCTTTGATGTATAAAATACCTGCGTAGACTCGTATTCGTCGCTATTAAACTTAGCGCCGGAAGCCTGATAAAGATCAGATTCACCACTTTTCACATCGAAGGAATAAATCGTGCCCGGGGTTTTATAGTTAGTGAAGCTGTAATAAAGAACCTGATCTTTAGCTTTACCATCGAGACCTGATGCCGAACCTACATCCGGTAAGGCGATATCTCGTTGCTTATTGCCCTGATGGTCAAACTGCACCAACTTAGTCGTTGCATCGACGATGTAATGAGCGTATAGATAACCGCCGCCAGACGAGGCTTTTAACACATGCTCAGATTCAGCAATAATGGTTTTCCAGTTGTCAGGCGCCGGGTTATTAACATCCATGGCGACCACTTTCTGATTCGGTGCATCGAGATTAGTTACCAGATACAGGTTGTCACCCTTGCTGTCCAGCAAATAGGTATCAACACCACGATCATCCATCACTTTTTGCAGGGTCGCATCTGGCTTGCTCAGGTCTAACAGGTGTAAATCGTTACCTGACGTTGATTGAGCACCGGAAATCAGCAAAAAGCGATCATCTTCAGAGACCTGGCCACCGACATAACGACGTTTTTGTTCTGCAGTTGCACCAAAAATCACCTTGTCTTCAGATTGGGCGGTACCAAGTTTGTGATAATACAGCTTGTGTTGATCAGTTTTGGCACTAAGCTCACTGCCCTCAGGCTTGTCATAACTGGAATAAAAGAAGCCTTCATTACCCTTCCAGGCAATATCGGAAAATTTAATATTTTCCAGCGCCGGCTCCAGTTGTTTTTTCGACTCGGCATCGATAATGATGACTTTACGCCAGTCACTGCCGCCTTCAGAAATAGCATAAGCGGCAATGCTGCCATCTTTAGAAAAGCTCAGTTGTGATAACGACGTGGTGCCATCGTCACTGAACTTGTTTGGATCGAGAAAGACTTCGGCTTCGCCGTCACCTTTTTGACGATATACAACATATTGGTTTTGCAGACCATCATTTTTGTAGAAATAGGTATAGTTGCCCTCAGTAAAAGGTGCGGAATACTTTTCGTAATTCCAAAGCTCAGTTAAGCGCTTTTTAAGAGTATCGCGATATGGAATGGTGTCTAAGTAACCGAAAGTGACTTTATTTTGCGCTTTTACCCATTCGCCGGTTTCAGCACTGCGATCATCTTCAAGCCAGCGGTAAGGGTCGGCAACATTGGTGCCAAAGTACTCATCGACCACGTCATCTTTTCGTGTATTTGGATAAGTGATTTCTGTCGTTTCCATTGTTGTTTCAGGTTGCACCTTATTATCCGGTTCGCTCCCACAGGCGACCAGAAGCAGTGCACTTGCAATAAGACTTAAGTTTTTCATTTTCAGCTTCTTGTTTATGGTTAAAAAATTTTTCAATAAATATTCACAACGCTTAATCCGGCGCCGATAGCGATAAATAGCATGACCAGGTAGATGATTGGCCATTTAAGTTTTTTCATTAAAAACAGGCCTAAAATCACCAGAGCCATATCCACACCACCCTCAACGGCACTGATAAATACCGGCTGATACAAGGCGGCAATCAGCAGGCCGACAACGGCGGCATTAATTGCATCGACCGAGGCACTGACCGCAGGTTTATGCGCCAGCGATAGCCAGGCGTCTTTCAAGGCTATCACTAATAAAAAGCCCGGTAAAAATATCGCCACTGTCGCCAGTATTGCAAACAGCAAACTTTGTTCCGGGTTAATTTGTACGCCCAGATAAGTCGCAACAGTAAACATCGGGCCCGGAACACCCTGAGCAGCAGCATAGCCCGTTAAGAACTGGTCATTGCTGATCAATCCCTCTAAGGTTTGTTGCAATAACGGTAACACCACATGACCACCGCCGAACACTAATGCCCCGGATTGATAAAACGAAGCGAATGTCTGCCATGCCAGAGAGGTAGAGGCTAGCACTGGCAGGGCGATAAATAACCCTATAAATATCACCAATGGCCAGGAGATCAATCGACTGTTGTTATCCGCTACCAGTAGCGGCGTTGAATTATCAATTGCCGGGTTCCAGCCTTTGCCTAGCCAACCAACAGCGGCAGCGGTAACCAACACGACTAGCTGCATCCCCAACCCCGGCAAAGACAATAATACTGCAGCACAAATAATCGCGATCCCAGAATGAAAGCGTCGTTTACAGAAATTGTTGTACATGCCAAGCACAGCATCACTGACAACAATCACTGCAAACAGTTTCAAGCCGTGAGTAATGCCCTGAAACAAGGTGTTTTGCTCAAATTGTGAGGCCATTGAAGAAAGCACAAACAACAATATAAATGAGGGTAGGGTAAAACCGAGAAATGCTGCCAGTCCACCCAGCAATCCGGCTCGTTCCAGACCAATGGCGAAGCCAATCTGGCTAGAGCCTGGTCCGGGTAAGAATTGAGTTAGTGAAATTAACTGAGCGTAATGCTTATCGTCGACCCATTGCAATTTCTCAACAAAGGCATGGCGAAAATAGCCAATATGGGCAACTGGCCCACCAAAGGAATAACAACCTAATAGTAAGAAGCGTGCAAATATTTCAATAACTTGCATAGTGTTTAAAAGACAAATAGCGAATGCTCAGAGTAAACCATTCGCCAGCAAAGATATAGATTGGTAGCGCTTAAACAACACAAATTTACGATAATTTTTGATGCCCGGTTTTACTTAGGAAACAGCAAGGTAAAAATTAGACGCACACCGAAACCTTCAGGACCACCATTGGAGCTGGCAATATGATAGCGTAAACCGGCACCATAACTGACCGTTTGTCCGCCAAGCTGGGCGACCTTAGATACCTGAAAGTTCACCGGAACCGCCCAGTCTTTAATTTCCCAGTTGTAGGTGGTTTCCGAATTAAGTGAGTAAGTAATGGCCGATTTCGTGGTGTAAGAGATAAATGGCTGCATAAATGTCGTATTTACATCCGCCCGATCATCTTCGCCGGCAAAACTCCAGATATGGTTAAATAACCCACCATACGTCCATTGCCCATCCTGGCGCAGGGCTACTGCGGTCGGTCCGGCGCCCCATTTATCGGCGGTTAATAAATCATCACTACCGGTTGGCAACAAAAAAACCGGGCCAGCGCCGAGAATCCAGCCACTTTTCGTCGGCCTGACCGGCGAAAAGAAAAAGCTTTGTACTACATCGCCAATACCGAACTGGCTACCGGCACCAGGAAAAATATCATCCTGAGAAACAACCGGAAGGATGGTTCTGGAAATCAGATTCCAGTCATCATTTAAGCTGATTGGTATGACTGGCTGGATATTTGTCAGGTAGCGATCGCCATCATCACGGCCACCAATATTATGATCATAATTAAACTGAAACGGCACACTTATAAGAGACGCTACGGGGTTTGATAATTTTTTTGCGAGTTCTTCGTTTTCAGGGCTGGCATGAACGAGAACAGGGACTGCCAGACTTAAGGTAATCAGGCCCAGTTTCAGTTTAGAGGTACTCATAAAAACTCCGCAGGCAGCGACAACCGCTGAACAAACAATAAGTTAAACCTATTCAATAATAGTCCAGCATCAATGGATAACAAGCCTGTCTCAGGTTTCCCACCAGGGTCATTGCATACGTATTCATTACCACCAAAAATAAGCCTTGTTAAATTGTTTTATTTTGCCGTGCAATCACCGACAGGCTGAATTTATTGGCCTGCACTTCATATTTAGAAAACAAGTAAATTAACTACATGATCTTACGAAATAATTCATAGTTATTAGCAACCTGGTCAACCGATATGAATACGTATGCATTGTATAGTTCTTCACCCGCCCAATTTTTAATATAAAACTGTCCCAACCTCTGTGTTGGGCGTTGGATAATAAAAACAACAGCAAGGTAGCTTATAAAAAATTGATGGTTCAGGGACTGAACATCTGGGGAAAACACTATGTTTAATTTTAGCAAAGTCACTCTTGCTCTGATGGCAAGTGGCGTTCTGGCGATCTCTGCGCAAACCTATGCGCAGGAAGCTGAGAACAGCACAGCTGAGACGAATGAAGATGACATTGAAGTGATTGAGGTTACTGGCTTTAAAAGCTCTTTAATCAAATCAATCAACCAAAAACGCTGGGCCGATACGGTATCCGAGCAAATATCAGCCGATGATCTCGGCGGTCTTCCTGATGTATCCATGGCCGATGCCTTAACCCGACTACCGGGTATAGCAGCGGTACGTACTGGTGGTCAGGCAGCAGAAATTAACATTCGTGGTCTTGGCGGCGGCTTTGTTTCTTCGACGTTAAATGGTCGTGAACAAGTATCCACATCCGGTAGCCGCTCAATCGAATATGATCAGTATCCTTCTGAATTGATTTCTTCAGCCGCGGTCTACAAATCGTCAAAAGCTTCTTTAATTGAAGGGGGTGTCGCCGGTACCGTCGAACTTAAAACCGCAAGTCCACTGACCAATGAAGAACAACACACTTTCAATGTAAACCTGCGTGGCATGTATAATGACCGGGCATCGGAAGTGGCTGATGCTGAAGAATTTGGTCATCGTTTCAGTTTTTCTTACCAAGGTAAATTTCTCGAGGAAACCTTAGGCCTTTCATTAGGTTATGCCCGCCTGTACCAACCAGGTGTTGCCACCCAGTTTATCGGCTTTGCATATAATGCCGATAAAGATCTCGACTTCCTGGCAAATGATATGGATGGTCCGGCCGATGCGCCAGAAAACGAGTTTATCAGTGAAGGTTTCGAGCTACAGCATCTTGGTGGTGAGGAAACCCGAAACGGTTATATTGGTGCGATTGAATGGGCGCCAAACGATACTTTTATCGTCCGTGCCGATGCTTTCATTTCTCAATTTGATAGTGAGTCCTTTGCTCGTGGTTTTCGGGTAAAATTTGATGGTGAAACAGCGGCCATTTCCAATCCGGTTATCGTTAATAACTCAATGATTGGCGGTACCATTAATCGTAAAAGTAAAGGCAACAACACCCGCGTTGAGCTGGTCAATGATGACAATCAGGATTTCGATGAAGTACAAAGTTATGGCCTGAATCTCGATTGGCAAATTACCGACCAGTTAAATGCCAGCATGGATATCAGCTATTCCAGCGCCGAAAGCGAATTTCGCAACGGTCTGCTTTGGTCGCTAGTCGCAGAAGACGCGAACGCAGAAAACCCGGTTCTCGATCAAAACGTGTCGATTTCCTACATGCTAAACGGCCTGGATCTTCCAGATGTTGGTTTTAGCCAGGAAGATGCATTTACCGACATCGATCGCGTCATGGTAAGCAAATACGGTATTTATCCATATGAGAATACCGATGAGTTGAAAGCCTATCGCCTTGACTTTAACTATTCATTAGATAATGACTTTATCTCTTCGGTTGAGTTCGGTGTTCGTTATTCTGATCGTGACTACAGCAGTGATCGTTCGGTATACGAATATGGTGCTGACAATAACTTTTCCAGCAGTGAACCACCGCTTCGTCTGACCGAAGACATGGTTGAAGTGGTTGATTGGGAAGGTGAGTTTGGTTACTTCCCAAGCTACCTGGCCATTGATCTAGATAAGGCCCTGAACGCCTGGTTCGGTGATGATATTCCACAACCCGTGCAAACCTGGGGTGCGGATGAAGATGGTGTAATCAATAACTCCACGTCTTGGTCAGTGTTGCAAAGTGGTGAAGTGTATGAAAAAGTATTCTCCGCTTATGTGATGGCCAACCTTGATTTTGAACTTTTCGATACGCCAATTAGCGGAAATATTGGTATTCGCATGGTCGATACTGACCAAAGTGCCACGGCACTGGACAACGTTGGCGGCGTATTGGCAGCCGGCGCCCAGAATGTCATGGACGAAGTTGGCCTGGTTAATTCTAATTATGCGCCGAAAGTCATTGGTATTGAGTATACCGACTACTTGCCATCGCTTAACTTAAATGCTCGCTTGACTGACGATTCGCAATTACGTTTTGCTGCCGCAAAAGTGATGTCTCGTCCGCCAATCAATCGCTTAGCCGCCGATCGTAGCGCGACTGTGGCTGACGACGGAAAAGTGTCGGGGTCAAGTAATAACAGTCCGTTCCTGAAGCCGTTTTATGCGACTCAGTATGATCTTTCCTACGAATACTACTTCAGCGAAACCGACGGAGCGGTTGCTGTAGCCCTGTTTTACAAGGACATTGAGTCTTTCATTCAAAACCTGACGGTTAGCAACTTTGACTTTAAAGAAGCGGGCTTTTACGTGCCGGATACCATTGAAAATGAAACCACAGGTGTGGTCAGTGAAGTTGACCCGGTTGGTATCTACAGCACCGCCATCAATAACGAAGAAGGCGGTAATATTAAAGGTCTTGAAATCTCCTATACCCAGGTATTCTCATTCCTGCCGGAGCTATGGTCTGGTTTAGGTCTTAGCCTGAGCTACTCACACACTAAAAGTGATGTTGAGTTAGTGACTGATCTAGCTGGTGGTTCGGTTGAACAATCACTACCAGGGCTTTCAGAGAACCTGTTCACGTCGACTTTATTCTGGGAATACCAGGATTTTGAAACCCGTGTCAGTGTTCGTTATCGCGACGAATTCGTCTCTGAGCAATGGGGTGTAAACCAGCAAATCGCTAACTTCGATGAGGAAGTTATCATTGACTATCAAGCCTCTTACAACATTACCGAAAATTTTGGCGCCTTGTTCCAGGTAAACAACCTGACCGATGAGCCAACCCAGAGTTACTTTGGTAGTAAGCAGTTTTCCGGGACGACCCAGTATTTCGGTCGCCAATTTTACTTAGGTGTTACTTACTCGTTCTAGCCACAGGCTAAATCGAAAACCCTAAGTAACGATTGAATAAGGAATAATAAGAATGAAAACGACAAAAAACCTAGCAAATTTGCTGATTGTCGCCTTGGTATCGCTATTTCTTACCGCCTGTGGCGGTGAGAGTGATATTAAGTCAGGGGAGTCCCTGTTAACCTGTAATGTACCTATGGTACCTGATGCCAGCGGCACATCTTGTGTGGCGCCTGAGCCGATTCAATGTCCGGTACCAACGGTTCCGGATGCTCTAAACGAAACCTGTGTGGTTGGTGTCGATCCGAATGCGCCAGCGCCAGTTTACTTCCCGGCAGAAAATGAAGCCGTGCTTTATTTTAACCTGGGCACCGATGATGAAAGTGCCTACGAAGGTTACCGCCTGCATACCTGGAATACCGATCAGTGTGATGCTTATGCACCACCGCATGATGAATCCGATTGGGCGAATGGCCACAATTATGCTGGCATTGATCCAACCTACGGTGCGTATTACATCCTTAACCTGAAAGAAGGTTATACCGAATGTGGTAATTTCATCGTTCATATCGGTACTGATGATGCGGGTAAAGCTCTCGGTAGCGGTGATTTCCAGATGCCGTTGCGTCAGGACGACCCTACCTATGCACGGATGAACTTCACCTTTAATGGTGAACCTTCTGTGTTTGAGTACCCAGTAGTATCTTTAGGTGAACAACCGGTTAAAGCCGCAGACTTTGCTGCCCACTGGATAGATACCAATACCCTGGTATGGAACTCAGATGCAGACATTAGTAGTGTCAAACTGCACTATTCAGCCAGTGCCGGCATCGAAGCTGATGAAAATGATGTATTCAATGGCTCAACCCTGGAGCTAGGCTTTGTCGATTTAACCGACGAACAAAAAGCCTTTGCGCCGAAAGTGGCAGACTGGCCAGCCTACCAGGGTAACTGGACGGCAGAAGAAGCGAAATCGGTATTAAAAGGTCAGTTAGTACTCGTCGGTTATGATAGCGACGACAAAGCTGTAGCCGCCAGCAATGTGCAGGCCGATAAGGTTCTTGATTATCTGTACACCATGGGCGAAATGGATGCCGATGAAGCGCAGTTAGGCCTGAACTACGACAATGGCATGATCGATGTTGCGCTTTGGGCACCGACTGCTCAAAACGTTGTGCTGAAAGTCTATGATGCCAACAAGGTAGAAACTGGCAGCTATCCAATGAGCGAAGATACGATGACAGGTATCTGGAGCTACAGTGCTGACTTAGCCATGGATCGCGCTTTTTATCAGTTTGAAATCACCGTTTATCACCCACAAAACCAGATGGTCGAAACCTTATTGGTAACTGACCCGTATTCGGTAAGCTTATCGACTAACGGTGTGTTTTCTCAGTTTGTGAATCTGGAAGATTCAGATTTGTATCCTGACGGTTGGATTGAGCAATCCATTCCCACCATAGCCGACATTGAAGATGCGGTAATTTATGAAGCTCACATCCGTGATTTCAGTGCCATGGACCAATCGGTTTCTGAAGAAAACCGTGGTAAGTACCTGGCTTTCGCTGAAATGGATAGCGCGCCGGTCATGCACCTGAAAAAACTTGCGGAGAGTGGGTTAACGCATTTCCACATTCTTCCTGCCAATGACATTGCGTCGATTAATGAAGATCCAGAGCGTATTGTTGATTTAACCGATACGGTTGCTGATCTTTGTGCATTAAAAGCGGATGCACCGGTTTGTGGCGTGGAAGACAACAATGCATCACTGCAGTCTGTTTTAGAAAACTACAGTCCCTATACTAACGATGCCGCTGACCTGATGAACGTGTTGCGTGAATTTGATAGCTTCAACTGGGGTTATGATCCTAAGCACTTCAATGTACCTGATGGTATTTATGCTTCCGATGCAGACGGTGTAGCGCGTATCAAAGAAATGCGTACGATGATTCAGTCTCTGCACGAAGTTGGTCTGCGGGTCGTCCTTGATGTCGTTTACAACCACACTAATTCTTCAGGCCTCTGGGATAATTCGGTGTTCGATAAAATCGTCCCGGGTTATTACCACAGCCGCGATCTGGTATCAGGTACGGTCATTCAGTCGACCTGTTGTAATGATACGGCACTTGAGCACCGTATGATGGACAAGTTCATGGTAGATTCACTGCTGCTTTGGACGGAACAATATAAGTACGATGGCTTCCGCTTTGACATTATGAGTCATGGTTCTAAGCAACAAATGCTTGCCGCTCGTGATGCCGTCCGGGAAATCGATGAAGACAATTATTTCTACGGTGAAGGCTGGACTCGAGACGATCGTGGTTTTGAGCAGGCGAACCAGTTCAATATGGCTGGTACCGAAATATCTACCTTTAACGACCGCATCCGCGAAGGTATCCGCACAGGTGAAATCTTCTCAAACATTGATTATGAGGATGGTCCTTTCATCAAGCAGGATATTGTTAAACTTGGTATGGCCGGTTCATTAGCCGACTATGTGTTAAAAAGCTACAACGGTGTTGATGCGACGGGTAGTGCCTATAACCCGGGTATGTACGCAAAAGACCCTGCAGATGTTATTAACTATGTCTCCAAGCATGATAATGAATCACTTTGGGATCAATTGCAGTTTGTATTGCCGTTCTCTATGAGCATGGACGAGCGAGTGCGTGCTCAAAACGTATCACAGTCGATTATTCTGCTTTCGCAAGGCGTTCCGTTCCTGCAAATGGGCGGCGATTTCTTGCGGTCTAAATCACTTGATCGCAATACCTATGACGCTGGCGATTGGCACAACAAAGTCGACTTTGATTTCTACGGCAACAATTTTAATGTTGGTCTGCCGTTAGATAAAGGTGGTCGTAATGACGATACTTTAGTCTCTTTAGCATCAAACCCCATGGCCCAGGTCGGCATGCATGAAATCAGCTTTGCCAGCAATGTCTTCAATGAATTTCTGCAGATTCGCCAGTCCAGTAAGCTGTTCCGTTTAACGAACGCTGATGACATTATTAACCGTGTTGGTTTCCACAATATTGGCAAGCGTCAGACTCAGGGACTAATCGTGATGAGTATTGACGATGGTACTGGTTTTACCGACCTTGACCCAATGCATGATGCAGTCGTCGTTGTTGTTAACACAAGTAACATGGAGCACTCTCATTCAGTAGCAACGGCGTCTGGTTTTACGCTGCATAGTGTGCAACAGAATTCTGTTGATGGTGTGGTTTCCGGTGCAAGTTTTACTTCGGGCGAAGGCGAAGGTACTTTTACCGTGCCAGCACTGAGCACTGCGGTATTTGTAAAACTTCAGGGCGAGATGCAAGGCGAAGGGCTATCAGCATTCGCGACCGCAGGTGCGCCTGATGTTGTCCCTTATGGCGATACCACTGTCCTGGTCCGAGGCGACATGAATGGGTGGGGTGAAACTGATGCAATGACGTATCAGGGTAACGGCGTTTACTCGGTGGATATCGATTTAGCGGCAGGTGAATACAACTTCAAAGTCGCTTCAGGAGACTGGTCTACGGTTAACCTTGGTGCGCCAAATGGTGATTCGGTTATGTTAAATACCGATCTGGTACTGGTGCCGGGTAGCAACGACAATCTGAAGATCACCATTACCGAAGAGACTCGTTACACCTTCTCTATCGACGCAACGAATACGTCGGCGCCGATACTAAGCGTCACTTATGAAGAGCCATTCTATGGTACAACGGTATTCCTACGCGGTGATATGAATGGTTGGGGTGAAACCACTCCATTCACCTATATCGGTGATGGTAAATACGCATTAACTACCACTATTGAAGCCGGTGATAAGTACTTTAAAGTAGCTTCTGCCGATTGGGCAACCGTAAACATGGGCGCGCCATTTGATGATACTGAGGTATTTGAGCGTGAAGAACAGCTTTTGGTGCCGGGTTCAAATGACAACCTGCACATGGTATTTGCCGATGGTGAATACACCTTCATCTTTGATGCGTCTAACCAACAAGAACCGATCCTGTCTGTATACAGTGCCAAAATGTTTGGTGAAACTACAGTGTATGTAAAAGGGAGTATGAATGGTTGGTCCGAAAACGATGCCATGACATACATTGGCAACAGCACATACACGCTAACCTTGTCTTTGGATGCACAGAGTTATGAATTCAAAGTTGCTTCTCAAGACTGGTCAACGGTTAACTTAGGTGCCACCTCTGGTGACGATGCCGATGTTTTCCTGAGTACTCCAGAAGCCCTGGTTCAGGATTCGCAAACAAACTTCAAGATTGATATTAGTGAAGCTGGCGATTACCTGTTCACGGTAACCGGTCCGGACCCGCTAAATTCGACCCTGACTGTGACTAAGGTTATGTAATAACCTTAGCTGCTAACTAAATGTACAAAACGCCCGCAAGGGCGTTTTTTATTACAGGGATGTAAGTATGCCCGGTGAGCAGGACGCGGTACGGGTATGAACATGGACGTGCTTAGTCGAGATATAGTCATCCCTGATATCTCGACATTCCATAAATCCCTTTATATCTCCTCCCGCACCATGGATGGTAGCAAGGGAGGGTTTGCTTTCATGGACGTGCTTAGTCGAGATATAGTCATCCCTGATATCTCGACATTCCATAAATCCCTTTATATCTCCTCCCGAACCATGGATGGTTGCATACAAGGAAGTATGTATATCGAATGTGTCGGTCGTTACATGGACGTAATTTATTAGAGCAATGCAGGGGCAATTGCCGAGAACTGACAATCGATTCTGTTTTTGATGAGCAGGACGCTGTACGGGTTTGCACATGGAGTTATTAACTCCCTCAGCACATATCGTAAACGATACTCCTAGCACGTGACGGAATACGTCACTCCGAGCACGCTGATGTCATCAGCTCCGAGCACACGCTGTTCCGAGCAAAAAGCGAAATCCCTTGAGTCATTCCCTGCCACGACAGGGAATCTCAGCCAAGGGACGAACGTCCCTGTTATGCCAACCAGAATCATACGCTACCCCGTTTACATCCTTTTAAGTTAGAGACTGAAATAAATACAACCACAGCACACGTCAGGAGATCCCGAATCAAGTTCGGGATGACGTTTGACATTAAAGAGAAAACGGGAATCAAAAGGCTGAAGAACAGCCATCGAATCAGGCAGAAAAATACACCAGCATAACTGGGGCAGGGAATGCCTCAACCATTATCAGACTTTTGTTTTTTGCGCTCTTGTTCACGCTTTACCAGTAAAAAGGTCAGATACATCTTGGTAGGAAGAGAAAAGATCAGCCCCAAAGCGATACAGGCGGCGCCTAACACCATACCTGCGACACCCATTTTTTCCGGCAGGTAAAATACGTGAAGCATGGAATAACCGGTCACCAATAAAAAAAGCCCAATGCCGATAGCAATTTTTAACAGGGTTATTAATTTTGCTTCAGTCATTGGGCTGTCTCTGATTAATTAACGGTTATTTTTTAGCTGGGCGTTTCCAACCACTAATATTCCGCTGCTTGCCACGGGCTACCGCCAGGCTATCATCTTCCACATCTTTAACAATTACCGAACCAGCTGCTGTCGTGGCCATATTGCCAATCGTCACCGGCGCCACCAGGGATGCATTAGAGCCGATAAAGGCGTTATCACCGATAATAGTTTGGGATTTGTTAACACCATCATAGTTACAGGTAATAGTGCCAGCGCCAATATTCGCTTTACTGCCAACAATAGTGTCACCCAAATAAGTTAAATGGCCAGCTTTCGAACCTGGTCCTAAAGTCGACTTTTTCATTTCCACGAAATTGCCAACATGCGCATCTTCTTTTAATACCGAACCTGGGCGGATACGTGCAAATGGACCGACACTGGATTTATTTTCCAGAACCGCATCTTCGATAATGGTATTAGGTTTTACCACAACGTCGTCGCCGATCTGACAGTTTTTCAAGATACAGTTAGCACCGATCTCAACGTTATTACCAAGGGAAACGTCACCTTCAAAAATACAGTTGATATCGATTTTAACTTCTTCACCAATCGACAATTCACCGCGGATATCAATGCGCGCCGGATCGCGTAAACTGGCACCGGCAATCATTAACTGTTCAGCGCGTCGTGCCTGGTAGGCTCGCTCCAGCGTGGCCAGTTGCATACGATTATTCGCACCTTCTACTTCAATGGCAGTATCTGGATGGGCGGTGTGGATGGTTTTACCTTCACCATGAGCCATAGCGATAATGTCAGTCAGGTAATATTCACCCTGAGCATTGTCATTGGATAGATTGCCTAACCAACGTTTTAAGTCACCACCATTAGCCAGCAGGATGCCGGTATTCACTTCGGTAATCTGCAGCTGCTCAGCGTTCGCATCTTTTTGTTCTACAATGCCAACAACCTTGCCATTATCGCGAACAATTCTACCGTAACCAGTCGGATCGCTTAACTCTACGGTTAGCAGCGCCATCGAATTGTCCTGTTTGGCCGCTAACAAACGCTCTAACGTTGATACCTGGGTTAACGGCACATCACCGTAAAGAACCAACACGTCTTCATTGTCTTTGATGTATTCCCGAGCCTGATCGACTGCATGCCCAGTACCCAGTTGCTCAGCCTGTTCAACAAAGGTTAAGTCATCGCCTTTGACCGCTTCTTTTAATAACTCGCCACCAAAGCCATAAACCAGATTAATTTGTTGCGCATCTAATGCTCGGGCAGAATCGATAACATGCTCAACCATGGATTTGTGAGCAACAGGGTGGAGAACTTTGGGAAGTTTTGAACGCATACGAGTACCTTTACCCGCAGCAAGAATAACGACAGAAAGTGACATAGCTTTTCCATTAACTTTTACATTGGCTTTATTTTACGTGTATTTCCCGATAAATTGAATGGTAATCATACGAGTTCCAAACCAATCAATTTAATTAATAATAAAGGGAATTTTATGGAAAACTTCAGTTTTAAAGCCCTATTGTTAGCTTTGATAACCTTAATTAGCTTTTCATCTTACGCTAAGTGGGTTCCATTTGAACTTAACAACGGCCTTATCATGATCGATGTAACCATTGAAGGGGAGCCTGCAAAAGCCCTGCTAGACAGTGGTGCCGACCTTAATGCGATTTCCCAGACGTTTATTGAGGCCCATGGTCAGCATTTAAAGAAAAGCAGAACCAAGGTAACCATTGAAGGTGTCAGTGGGCGCAAAGACTACCCCATTTATAAAGATATAAATCTACATATGTTTGGTCAGGATCTCGATTTACCGGAGGTAGCAGCGCTTGATCTTGGCGTTGACCTGATTTTAGGTTCCGGATTTTTTAAGGGTATCATTGTCCAGATTGACTACCCTAACAAACAAATTCAATTAGCACCGAAATCGGCAGTTGACCTCAAAAAGCTGGCCAATATCAACATGCGTGAAGAG
This sequence comes from Thalassotalea mangrovi, assembly GCF_005116735.1. Lineage (GTDB taxonomy): Bacteria > Pseudomonadota > Gammaproteobacteria > Enterobacterales > Alteromonadaceae > Thalassotalea_A > Thalassotalea_A mangrovi. The sequence goes on from NZ_SWDB01000009.1 coordinate 175,382, forward strand.
CGTGGTTCTGGCATGCCGGCGGTAGAAGTAGAACTAAATGGCATGAAAACCTGGTTAATGCTCGATACAGGAAACAATGGCAGTCTTTTTTTAAAGCGTAATTTTGTTCTCGAAAATGGCATTATCGATAGTGCGACCACTGAATCCAATGTGGCCGGAGTTGTCGAAACCATAGGCACTGAGTCATTTATCATCAATACCTTAAAAATTGGCCCTTATGAACTGGAGAGCATTCCCGCCAGCATTCCTGAAGAGGGAGTTGACACAAACCTGGCCCAGGGAAGAGGCGAGACCAAAGACTTCTCCCGTTTAAGAGCTAAAGGGGTGGTCACCAAGGGAATCCTGGGATATGACGTGTTAAAACACTTTATCCTGACCATAGATTATGAAGATTACCGGGCTCACTTATGGGCTCAATAGTAACGCCATAACATCACCAAAAATTAAACATTCTGCCGGGTATTGAGCATGATGCCCGGTGAATTTTAGTCTCGAAAGCCATCCTATTTTTACGAATTGTTGTACCCTCGCTTAGCGATTAGAATCAATCGCCGCTAAAATAATAATCATCTAAGGACAACAGATGTTAAAAAAAGCAGTCGCTTTATTTCTGGTCGGAAGCACCTATTTTCCAAGCCTTCCAGCCAATGCTGAATGGGTTCCTTTCACACTTAAAAATAATCATATATTCATCGATTTAACCCTTGCCGGACAGAGTACCGAAGCAATGTTGGACTCAGGTGCAAATATTCACATGATCAATCAGGCATTCGTTGATGAACATGGTGAAGACTTTACCAGAACTGGACATATAGAGGTTCAAGGAGTGAATAGTAAACAAAAGTTCCCCCTTTACAATCAAATACCGATTGAAGTATTTGGTGCTCAATTTGAACTTAATAAAGTCGTTGGCGGAGAGCTTAATAATATAGATTTCTTATTCGGTAATAGTTTTTTTAAAAATATTATCGTCCAGATTGACTACCCAAACTCAAAAATGCAATTACTCCCGCAGCAGGCAGTCGATTTAGCTAAACATGCCAATTTACCGATGCGCCGGGCATTAGGTAGCGGCCTTCCTGCTGTGCAGGTAGAAATTAATGGTGAAAAAGTCTGGTTAACCCTGGATACGGGCAATAACTCGGGCATTTATATAAAACGTGGCTGGGCCGAAGAAAATGGATTATTGGATGAGACTAAATTAATAAGCAGTACTGTCGAGGGTATTAACAGCTCAATGGATACTGAGAACTTCTCGGTAAACTCCTTGAAATTTGGCCCTTATGAGCTTGAAAATGTGAAAATGACCGTTCCAGTTGACGGTGCGGTAACATACCTTGGAAAAAATAATGAATCTGCGCCTACCGGCTCAAGGCTCAAACGCGGTATAAAAACCAAGGGCATTCTCGGTTATGACATTCTTAAACACTTTTTATTAACCATTGATTACGAGAACTACCGTGCTCATATCATAGCTCAATAACAAGCTCTTACTCAGCAAGCGAATCCTCCTGTGGTGCAGGGTTTATTACTTTAAGCAATAAACCCTCCCTCTAATCGAATGAATGCTCCCGACACATTCGATATACATACTTCCTTGTATGCAACCATCCATGTACATACCCGTACCGCATCCTGCTCACCGGGCATACTTACATCCGTGTAATAAACCCTCCCTTGCTACCATCCATGGTCCGGGAGGATAAGTACATCCATGTACAAAAAAGGCGCCGAATGGCGCCTTTAAAATCAGAGTAAGTAAACGTATTTACTTCTTCTTAAATTTGTTTGCTTCCTGGATAACACGTAATTGCGCTACCGCTCTGGCTAGCTCTGCAGCAACTTCTGCGTAATCAACGTCAGCAGATGCGTTTGCAATGTGCTCTTCTGCACGTTGCTTGGCTTCTAAAGCAGCTTGCTCATCCAGGTCGTCACCGCGTACAGCCACATCGGCCAATACGGTAACGTTACCTGGTTGAACTTCCAACATACCGCCGGAAAGGTAAATCACCTCTTCGCCGCCATGTTGTTTAACAATACGCGCCATACCTGGTTTCAAAGCAGTCAGTAAAGGAGCGTGACCAGGCATAATACCCAGCTCACCTTCACTACCTGTAATTTGCAATGATTCTACGCGACCCGAAAATAAGCTTTCTTCGGCGCTTACTACATCCAAATGAACCGTCATGGCAGCCATATTCTCTCCTAAGCCAATTAAGCTTTCTGAGCTTTTTCTACGGCTTCTTCGATAGAACCAACCATGTAGAACGCTTGTTCTGGTAGTTCATCGTATTCACCAGCCAGGATTCCTTTAAAGCCAGCAATCGTGTCTTTCAGAGAAACGTACTTACCAGGAGAACCGGTGAATACTTCTGCAACGAAGAACGGCTGAGAAAGGAAACGCTCAATCTTACGAGCACGGGCAACGGTTTGCTTATCTTCTTCAGAAAGCTCGTCCATACCCAGGATCGCAATGATGTCTTTCAGCTCTTTGTAACGTTGTAGTGTTGATTGAACACCACGAGCCACGTCATAGTGCTCGTTACCAACAACAAGTGGATCCAACTGACGAGAAGTAGAATCTAGTGGATCGATTGCCGGGTAGATACCCTGGGCAGCGATGTCACGAGAAAGTACAACCGTTGCATCCAAGTGAGCAAAGGTGGTTGCTGGAGATGGGTCAGTCAAGTCATCCGCAGGTACGTATACCGCCTGGATTGAAGTGATTGAACCAGTCTTAGTTGACGTAATACGCTCCTGTAGAACACCCATCTCTTCAGCAAGAGTTGGCTGGTAACCTACCGCAGATGGCATACGACCCAGAAGTGCCGATACCTCAGTACCCGCCAGGGTATAACGGTAAATGTTATCTACGAAGAACAGAACGTCACGACCTTCGTCACGGAATTTTTCTGCCATGGTAAGACCGGTCATCGCAACACGAAGACGGTTACCCGGTGGCTCATTCATCTGACCGTAAACTAGCGCTACTTTATCAAGTACGTTAGATTCGCTCATTTCATGATAGAAATCGTTACCCTCACGAGTACGCTCACCAACACCAGCGAATACAGAGAAACCGCTGTGCTCGATCGCGATGTTACGGATAAGTTCCATCATGTTTACGGTTTTACCAACACCGGCACCACCGAACAGACCAACTTTACCACCCTTAGCGAATGGACAAACAAGGTCGATAACCTTGATACCAGTCTCTAACAGTTCGTTGGAGTTTGATTGCTCTTCATAAGAAGGCGCTTCACGGTGAATCGTCCAACGCTCTTCTGTGGCGATGTCACCCGCTTCATCAATTGGGTTACCCAATACATCCATGATACGACCAAGTGTCGCAGTACCAACTGGTACCTGGATAGGATTACCCGAGTTCTCTACATTCAGACCACGACGCAAACCGTCAGATGAACCCATGGCGATAGTACGTACTATGCCACCACCTAGCTGTTGCTGTACTTCGAGTACGCGACCAGCCAGATCACCTTCGGTGATAGTTAATGCGTCATATACCTGAGGTACAGCATTTTGTGGAAACTCTACGTCCACAACTGCGCCAATAACTGACACGATTTTACCTGCACTCATGTTTATTCCTCTAAACTTTAATTAATTCTTTGCCTATACCGCAGCCGCACCAGCAACGATCTCACTCAGCTCTTGAGTGATCGCCGCCTGACGGGCTTTGTTGTATACCAATTGTAAGTCGTCAATTAAGTTACCTGCGTTATCGGTAGCGGCTTTCATCGCTACCATACGCGCGGCTTGCTCACTGGCGAGGTTTTCAACCACGCCCTGGTATACCTGGGACTCAATAAAGCGAACCAACAGCTGATCAAGTAGTACTTGCGCATCTGGTTCATAAATGTAGTCCCAGCGATGGGTAATGTTGTCATCATCGGACTTAGGCAAAGGTAACATTTGATCGATAGTCGGCTTTTGACTCATAGTGTTTTCAAACTTGTTGTACACTACGAAAAGTCGGTCGATATCACCCTTGTCGTAGGCGTCTAACATCACCTTAACAGAACCGATTAAATCGGTTACGGAAGGTTGGTCGCCTAAACCGGATTTTTGGGCAACAATGTTTGCACCGAAACTGGAAAAGAAACCGGCTGCTTTCGAGCCGATTAATGCAAATTCCACGTCGGCGCCTTGTTCCTGCCATTTGGCAGAGTCTTTTAATACAGACTTGAACAAGTTGACATTTAAGCCGCCACAAAGACCACGGTCGGTAGAAATAACGATATAGCCTACACGCTTAACTTCACGCTCTTCCAAATAAGGATGGCGATATTCAAGTTGACCGCATGCAATGTGACCGATCACGTTTCTGATTTTCTCAGCGTATGGACGAGTGGCAGCCATCGAATCCTGCGCGCGACGCATTTTCGATGCCGCAACCATTTCCATTGCGCTGGTGATCTTCTGTGTATTTTTAACACTTCCGATCTTGTCTTTAATTTCTTTACCACCGGCCATGACTGTTGTCTCCGAAACTAATAATTACCAGGTTTGAGTTGCTTTGAATGTTTCAAGCAATTTAGTCAGACCCGCTTCGATATCTTTATCATAGTTACCAGTTTCGTTGATGGTAGCCATAAGCTCTGCGTGCTCGTTACTGGCGTAGGCTAATAACGCTGCTTCGAAATCGCCAATCTTGTTGATTTCGATGTCAGTTAAATAACCTTTTTCAGCCGCGAACAGAGAAACTGCAGTTTCAGCCACAGAAAGAGGGCTGTATTGCTTTTGCTTCATTAGTTCGGTTACACGCTGACCGTGCTCAAGCTGGGCACGAGTAGCATCATCAAGGTCAGATGCGAACTGTGCGAACGCTGCTAATTCAGCGTACTGAGCAAGGGCTAGACGGATACCACCACCAAGCTTCTTGATGATCTTGGTTTGAGCTGCACCACCAACACGAGATACCGAGATACCTGCGTTAACAGCAGGACGGATACCAGCGTTGAATAGGTTAGACTCAAGGAAAATCTGACCATCGGTGATTGAAATTACGTTAGTAGGAACGAACGCAGATACGTCACCCGCTTGAGTTTCAATGATAGGCAGAGCAGTTAGTGAACCAGTCTTACCTTTCACTTCACCGTTAGTGAACTTCTCTACATACTCTTCGTTTACACGAGCAGCACGCTCTAGTAGACGTGAGTGAAGATAGAAAACGTCACCTGGGAATGCTTCACGTCCTGGAGGACGACGAAGTAGTAGTGAGATTTGACGATAAGCAACAGCTTGCTTAGACAAATCATCGTATACGATTAGGGCATCTTCACCGCGGTCACGGAAGTATTCACCCATAGTACAACCAGAGTATGGCGCCAGGTATTGCAGTGCAGCTGCTTCAGAAGCAGAAGCGACAACTACGATAGTATTTTCAAGTGCACCGTGCTCTTCAAGAGAACGTACTACGTTAGCAACCGTAGAAGCCTTCTGGCCTACCGCTACGTAGATTGACTTGATGCCTGTATCTTTCTGGTTGATGATTGCATCTAGTGCGATCGCAGATTTACCAACCTGACGGTCACCGATGATTAGCTCACGCTGACCACGACCGATTGGAATCATAGAGTCAATTGACTTGATACCAGTCTGAACTGGCTGGTCAACTGATTTACGGTCGATAACACCTGGTGCAACAACTTCAACAGGAGAGAATCCATCGCTTTCGATAGGACCTTTACCGTCGATTGGCTCACCCAGGGTGTTAACAACACGGCCAAGAAGACCGCGACCTACTGGTACTTCCAAAATACGGCCAGTACCTTTAACTTTTACGCCTTCAGCAAGGTCCGCGTAAGGACCCATAACTACCGCACCTACCGAATCACGGTCAAGGTTCAAGGCGATAGCATAACGGTTGCCAGGAAGTTCAATCATCTCACCTTGCATTACATCTGCAAGACCGTGGATGCGAATGATACCGTCAGTTACAGAAACGATAGTACCTTCGTTACGAGCTTCACTAACAACGTCGAATTGATCAATTCGAGATTTGATCAACTCAGCGATTTCAGTGGAATTCAATTGCATGCTCTTTTCCCCGATTAGGATTGCATTGAGTTAGCCAAACGATCCAGTTTACCGCGGACAGAACCGTCGATAACTGTGTCACCTGCCTTGATAACAAGGCCGGATACAACATTGGCATCTACTGTGCAATTTAGCTTAACTTTACGAGCCAGACGCTTTTCAAGCGCGGCGCTCAATGAAGTAACTTGTTCTGCGCTTAATTCAACCGCAGAAGCTACATCAACAGATATTTCTTTCTCATACTCTGCTTTTAATTCAGCAAATTGAGTGACGATCTGTGGTAGCACCAACAAGCGTCCGTTTTCTGCCAGGATCTTAATGAAATTCTGGCCTTTGTCGTTGAGTTGCTCCCCACATACTTTAAGGAACAAATCTGTTATCTGCTCAACGCCCATGCCGCCAGCTATATAACCGGCAACGGTTTCGTTCTGGCTAACTTCGGATGCAAATACAAGCATCTCTAACCAGGCATCAACAGATTTAGCCTCAACGGCATACTCGAACGCTGCTTTCGCGTAAGGACGAGCAATGGTTGTCAATTCAGACATAGCTCAATCCTCTCTTAAAGTTCAGCAACTAGTTTGTCTAAGATGTCGCTATGTTCAGCGGCATCGATAGAGCGCTCAAGAATTTTCTCGGCACCGGCAACAGCAAGTACGGCAACTTGTTGACGTAATTCTTCACGTGCGCGGTTACGCTCTGATTCAATTTCTGCATGGCCGGAAGCGATGATTTTCTCACGCTCGGCTTTTGCTTTATCTGCGGCTTCTTCGATAAGTTGAGCTTCGCGTTTTTTCGCAGCATCAACAATCTCAGCAGCTTGAGCTTTCGCTTCTTTCAGCTGTGCTTTGATGTTATCTCGAGCTAACTCAAGATCTTTCTCAGCTTTCTCACCAGCAGCAAGGCCATCAGCGATGGTCTTTTGACGCTCTTCAATGGCACCGATGATCGGTGGCCATACGAACTTCATGCAGAAAATAACAAATACGATAAATGCTATCGATTCACCGATTAAAGTAGCATTAATATTCATATTCGTAGCTCCTATATCTAATTAATTCGCAAAGGTTCGGTAGTTAATTAAGCACCAACAGCGAATAGTAGATATAGACCGATACCAACACCGATCATTGCGATCGCATCGATAAGACCAGCAACGATGAACATTTTCACTTGTAGCTGTGGAGCCAGTTCAGGTTGACGAGCAGCAGACTCAAGGAATTTGCCACCTAATAGACCGAAACCAATCGCAGTACCTAATGCACCTAAACCGATTAGTAGAGCAACAGCAATATATAACATGTGTATCTCCAGTTATTTTTTAGTTAGTTAAAGTTAAAAATTAAAAGTTAAAAAATTTAAAAATATTCCGGCTTCCTTGCCTCACTCACCAGCGATTTTATTCGCCAGTGCTCATCCTGAGTCTTAGTGATCTTCGTGCGCCAGGCTTAAGTACACGATGGTCAACATCATGAAGATAAAGGCCTGAAGCGGAATAACTAGTAAGTGGAAAGCCGCCCATAGGAAATGTACAGGCAACTGGAATAAACCAATGGTTGCGATCAAAATAAAGATCAACTCACCAGCGTAAAGGTTACCGAACAAACGCAGTGCCAATGACACCGGACGTGCAATCAGGGTAACGGATTCGAGGATGAAGTTAACCGGGATAAAGGCCCAGTGATTAAATGGCTGAAGGGTCAATTCCTTCATAAAACCACCAACACCTTTTACTTTGATTGAGTAATAAATGATTAAGAAGAACACACCAATACTTAGCGCGAAGGTCATGTTCATATCTGTGGTAGGTACAGACTTGATGTAAACGTCATGCGGATCCATGCCCAAACCATACTGACCAATAAGACCGGCAACGGTAGGGATCCAGTCAACTGGCACCCAGTCCATGGCATTCATCAGAAGTACCCAGACAAAAATGGTCAGTGAAAGTGGGGCGATTAGTGCGTTTTTACCGTGGAAGGTTTCTTTAACGCTCTTGTCGACGAAGTCGACAACCATCTCTACCGCGCACTGTAATTTCCCTGGAACGCCCGTCGATGCCTTTTTAGCAACGGAGCGGAATGTAAGAAGAAAAATCAAACCAAGAACAATTGACCAACCTAAGGTATCAACGTGTAATGTCCAGAAACCGGCATCAGTACACGCTTTGTTAAAAGCAATACCGCTGTCGGTTGAACACATCGTCCAGTTAGTCAAATGGTGTTTGATATAAGAGCCTGTATCTGCAGCCATCTTTTATCCCAATTTTTGTTGATTAAAATGAAACCTGTTAACAATGGCGTTCACCCATGGAACCAGCATTGTTATTGAATACGTAATAAAAAAGGCCAACAACGAAAGGTCGAGAAACTTGAAACACAAGGCAAAAAGAATCGCTGTTAAAACCAATTTTATTTTCACGCCGCCATAAAATGAATCAACTACCTGTCTGGCAGCGCGTGCACCGGCAAATTTAAAAGCCTTATGTGCAAATACAAAATTAGGGATTACGCTGACCATGCCACCAGCTAATGCTGATGTCGCGGCAGTGAATCCCCAACCGAAAAAACAAATTATAAAACTCAGGAGCGTTAACAAAAACTGCAGAAGTACTTGTTTATATGCGTATTTTCTGCCGGGCTGTGCCAATTTATTTTGCACCCGAAACTCCTAAGAAATCATCACAAATCGAACTTTTGATTTGAGTCTGATTTTTTTCTCGCCAAAAGCCAGCGCAAGTATACTGATTTAGGTTTATTTTGCAACTTTATGAGGCATATCACGCGCTAAAAATGTGCAATTTCTCGCGCCTGTTTAACGACCAACAAGATTAATGAATTTTTGCCAAAATTCCGTCCAGCTCATCCAGGGATGCATAGCTGATCACCATCTTGCCTTTACCTTTGCGATTGTGCTGGATGTCCACAGAAGAACCGATTCGCTCCGCCAGTTCCTGTTCGAGCTTCAGGGTATTGGCGTCTTTCTCCTTAGGCGCTTTCGGTGCCACGGGTTCTAACACTTTTTTCACCAAGGCTTCGGTTTCGCGAACGGTGAGTTCTTTGGCAGCGACGGTTCTGGCAGTCGTGGTTTGTACATCGCCAGATAGAGCCAGCAAGGCACGCGCATGACCCATATCGATATCGCCATTTTCCAGGAAGGTTTTCACTTCGCTGTTAAGGCTATTCAGGCGTAATAAATTCGTCACCGTAGTACGAGATTTACCAACGGCTTCAGCGACTTCCTGGTGAGTCAGTTCAAATTCACTGAGTAACCGTTCCAGGGCAATGGCTTCTTCCATGGCATTAAGATCTTCACGCTGAATATTTTCGATCAGGGCTATCGCAACGGCGGCTTCATCGGCGACATCTTTGATAATACAGGGAACCACATCAATTTTTGCCAGCTGTGCCGCGCGCCAGCGACGTTCACCGGCAATGATTTCATAAGTTTGTGAGGATACCGGGCGAACCACGATCGGCTGGATAATCCCCTGGGCTTTAATCGAATGGCTTAATTCTTCCAGGGCTTCTTCAGACATGTCTTTTCGGGGCTGGTATTTCCCCGGTTGTAAAGTATCTACAGGCAACATCTTCAGGTCGCTATCCGTTTTTTTACCCGCTTGCGGTGCGTTGCCTCCATCAGCGGCAGGTCGCGGTGCTGTGGTTAGTAATGCATCCAGGCCTCGACCCAATCCCCGACGTTTAGATGTGCTCATTGATTTTCCTGCCTAAACTAATTCTTCACTGACAGCAGACTGCTGCCGTTTAAGTAATTCACCCGCCAAAGCAAGATAGGCCTTAGCTCCGGTAGACGATTTGTCATAATACATTGCTGGTGCACCAAAACTTGGCGCTTCTGCCAGGCGAACATTGCGAGGGATCACGGTTCGATAAACCTTATCGCCAAAATGTCGCTTCAATTGCTCGGAAACATCATTGGCAAGACGGTTACGAGGGTCATACATGGTGCGCAGGATCCCTTCGATATGCAGGTCTTTATTAACTACATCAGCGAGCTTGGCAATGGTATCCATCAATGCTGTCAGACCTTCCAGGGCATAATATTCGCACTGCATGGGGACCAGCACAGAATCCGCAGCCCCCATGGCGTTAACCGTCAACATGTTGAGGGAAGGCGGGCAATCAATGATGATAAAATCATAGTACTCGCGGGCGTCCTTCAGGGAATTGCGCAATCGCAATTCGCGGGCAAAAACTTCCATTAACTTGATTTCAGCGGCCGTAACATCGGTATTAGCCGCAATCAGGTCATAATGTCCCATGGTATCTTTAACGATGACCTGCTCATACGGTTGTTCATCAATCAGGAGTTCATAACTGGTGGCGTGAACTTCGTATTTATCAACGCCAGAGCCCATCGTAGCATTGCCTTGCGGGTCTAAATCAATCAGCAGGACTTTTCGTTTGGTCGCCGCCAGGGAAGCGGCAAGATTCACCGATGTCGTTGTTTTACCGACGCCACCTTTCTGGTTGGCGATTGCAATTATTTTTCCCACAGCGTCCCCGCAAAAATTCGATATGACGATTAACTAGCGTTCGTTTTTTTTAGTTCAACTAAATGTCTTTGGCCTTCTAAAGCCGGTACCTGAATTCGATGATAAGTGACCAACTCAATACCAGCAGGCAATTGTTGCAGTTCTTGCTCAGGAAGAACACCTTTTAGTGCAAAAAAACGACCATTTTCATCAATTAGATGCTGACACCAGCTTACCATATCCAACAAAGATGCAAAGGCTCTGCTCAATACCCCGTCAAATGGGTGTTCCGGATGATATTCCTCTACCCGACTTAGTACCGGGGTTACATTGGAAAGCTTGAGCTGGAATACCACCTGGCGTAAAAAGGTAATGCGTTTTCCTAAGCTATCCAATAATACAAAATTTCTTTGCGGATACAAAATTGCCAGGGGAATACCCGGCAAGCCAGGTCCTGTACCGACATCGATAAATCGTTCACCATGCAAAAAAGGCCCGTTGGCGATACTGTCGAGGATATGTTTTACCAACATTTCCTCAGGATCACGAACCGAGGTGAGGTTGTAAGCCTTGTTCCATTTATGCAAAAGCTCAACATAAGCCACTAACAAATCAATCTGATGCTCGGTCACAGCTATGTCGGACTGAGAAATTAAATCAGTTAATCGGGATTTTAGGTTAGTCATCGGTTTTTGCGTTCCAAAGGGCAGGGACTGATAAACAAAGACCGGCTATTATCGCCGGTCTGGTTGCTAAGGTTAAGCGGTTTTTCTGAGTAGACCGTGTTTTTTCAGATAAACCAGCAACAAGGATATTGCCGCTGGTGTGATTCCGGAAATCCGCGATGCTTTACCTAAGGTTTCAGGTCTGGCATCGGTTAGTTTGGCCACGACCTCATTCGATAAACCAGAGATTTGCGCAAAATCGAAATCAGCAGGGATCAAGGTATCTTCATGACGCTTTTTCTTATCGATTTCATCTAATTGACGTTCGATGTAGCCCGCATACTTAATTTGAATTTCGACCTGCTCGGCAGCCTGTTTATCCGCAAGGCCCGGACCAAAGGCTTCGATCGACATCAGATCTTCATAGCGGGTTTCCGGACGACGTAGCAGATCTTCTAAGTTAGCCTCTCGGGAAATTGGATTTTTTAGCATCGGATTCAGTTTTTCCGTTGCCTCGTGGTCTTTTTGTACCCACAGGCCACGTAGACGCTGCCGTTCAAGTTCAATGTTTTCCATTTTTTCACAGAAACGCTGCCAGCGTTCATCACCAACAAGACCTAATTCACGGCCTTTCTCGGTTAAACGAATATCGGCATTATCTTCACGCAGCAATAAACGGTATTCCGCTCGAGAGGTAAACATCCGGTATGGCTCTTTGGTACCTAAGGTAGAAAGATCGTCGATCAACACGCCCATATAGGCCTGTTCACGTCCTGGTGTCCAACCTTCTTTGTCCTGCACCCGGCAAGCGGCATTCATACCGGCAACAAGGCCCTGTGCACCCGCTTCTTCATAACCGGTGGTACCGTTAATTTGACCGGCAAAGAACAGGTTATTGATAAACTTGCTTTCCAGGGTTTGTTTTAGATCGCGAGGATCAAAATAATCGTACTCGATCGCATAACCTGGACGAGTAATATGAGCGTTTTCAAAGCCTTTAATCGAACGCACCAGATCCATTTGCACATCGAAAGGAAGACTGGTCGATATACCGTTAGGGTAGACCTCGTGGGTGGTTAGCCCTTCTGGTTCAACAAAAATCTGGTGCGATGCTTTATCAGCGAATCGCATGATTTTATCTTCAATAGAAGGACAGTAACGCGGGCCAACACCTTCAATCACGCCGGTATACATCGGCGATCGATCCAAACCGTCACGAATCACTTGGTGGGTTTGCTCATTGGTATGCGTGATATAACAAGGGATTTGCTGCGGATGATGTTCCGCTTTCCCCATGAATGAGAATGTCGGTACCGGAGTATCACCTGGTTGCTCCTGCATGACACTGAAATCCAGGGTACGTGCATCCAGACGTGGCGGAGTGCCGGTTTTCAGGCGCTCGATACGAAATGGCATGTCTCGTAAACGGCTAGCCAGGTTAACCGATGCCGGATCACCGGCACGACCACCTTGATAATTATTCAGGCCAATATGAATTTGTCCGGCCAGGAAAGTTCCCACCGTTAATACTACGGTTTTGCCTTTAAATTTCAGGCCCATTTGTGTGGAAACACCGATAATTTGATCATTTTCCAGGATCAGATCATCACAAGGCTGTTGGAATATCGTCAGGTTTTCTTGGTTTTCCAGATAGTTACGGACATATGCCTTATATAATAAGCGATCTGCCTGAGCTCGCGTGGCGCGCACGGCAGGGCCTTTTGAAGAGTTTAAGGTGCGAAACTGGATCCCACCATGATCAATGGCCTCAGCCATTAATCCGCCTAGCGCATCAATTTCTTTTACCAGGTGACCTTTACCTATGCCACCAATAGCCGGGTTACATGACATCGCACCCAGGGTATCAATGTTGTGGGTCAGTAAAAGTGTTTTACAACCCATGCGAGCCGCTGCCAGACAGGCTTCTGTACCAGCATGACCACCTCCAACAACAATGACGTCAAAGGAATCTTGATACCACATAAACGAAAAACCTCGGTTAATGAAAAAGGAAATTGACCTTATACCAGTCGGTATTAAATAAGGTTGTATATTCTACCTTTAATTACCGGGCAGTGAAATGATCAAAGTGTTAAAAGATCGAACGCGGGATCGTTAATAAAAGATAAAGATCTATATATAGATCTTATTATTATTATTTATTAAGGATCGCCTTTTCTGTTGATAACCTGAAAAAAGCTTTATTTTATAGTCTATTGGCTAAGATCAGATCCTGTGATCAAGGTTGGATCTGATCATGTATTTCCTTTGATCAAAAGTCTTGTTTATCCACAGCAGATCTTTTTGAATTTATTGTGCACTGAGTAATAAGTGATAATTAAGGGGTTGATCACTGTTTTATTCACAATAGCGTTAATTCAGATCGTAAACTGTGTATAAGTTATTTATAACTGATCCAAATGATCGCGAATCCATTGTTCGGCGATCACTTCTGGATCTATATCCTCATCCATATCGATACATAAAAGCTCGATTATTTCACTGCAGTCTTTATCTAACATGTTGTTTCTTATGTTTTTTCCTGCCATGCAAAAGGTGTCGTAATTACTATCACCTACGGCGATCACTAAAAAATTGAGATCGCTCATTGGTTGATCATATGCACAGAGATCTTCGACAAAGCTTTCAATGTTTTCCGGGTAATCGCCTGCACCATGTGTGGATGTACAGATAATCCAGGTTTGTTGTTTCTGTCTGATTTTTGAAAATTTCGGTTGAAAGTGCAGTTCACAGTGGTGATTTGCGGATGTTAAAGCGGACTCTACGGCTTCAGCAATGTATTCCGTTCCGCCGAGCATACTACCGACGATGATTTGAAATGATGACATATGGGAACTCGGTTGGTTGAATTTTGCTACGAGCTTTAAGCTATAAGCTGTAAGCGGTAAGTAGTTTATCGCTTGTGGCTTGTAGTATGAAGCTAGTGTGTTAATTTCGCTATCCTGCCACGTTTGTAGGCTATTGACCAAGCAATAACGACGATGTACCCGGTATTATGTGGTTTTCGGAAGTGGCTTGGGACGTTTCTGGTATTAGCCGGTTGCTAAAAGCGTGACTCCAGGACATTGTTTAAAGATACTGCACAAAATAAATGTCATTCCGTGATACAGCACTGGATCTAAAGCTTAGATTAAAGTTGGTAGATAAATGAAGGCTCAGCAAGAGGAGGGAGATCCCGGCCTCGGCCAGGATGATTCGGCACCCACACTGTCTTGAGATCCCGTTTTTCAACAGGATGACGCAAAAAGTAAGGGTCATTCCGTGATACTGCACGGAATCTAAGGTTTAGATTTAAGTGGGTAGATAAATAAAGGCTCAGTAAGAGAAGGAAGATCCCGGCCTCCGCCGGGATGACTCGGCACCCTACCTGACGGGGCGGGAGCCTCGTCACTTACCAATACAGAATGAAGAGAATATTTGGCCAAGCAGATCGTCACTGGTAAATTCACCGGTGATCTCGTTCAACGCTTGCTGGGTAATGCGCAACTCTTCGGCGAGAATCTCGCCGGCCATAAAGGATAAAAGCTGCTCCTGGCCAGTTAACAGATGGTGCTGGGCGGATTCCAGTGCCTGAATATGACGGCGGCGTGCCATAAAGCCGCCTTCGGCATTACCTTCATAACCCATGCATTGTTTCAGGTGATCCGTTAATGCTGTCATACCGTCACCAGTTTTCGCCGAAAGGGTTATGGTAGGTTTGTCATGGGATAACTTAAAACCACAGCTTTGACCACTGATGTCAGCTTTATTACGGATGATGGTTAATCCCATGTTATCTGGTAATTGATTAAAGAAATCTGGCCAAAATTCAGTGGGATCAACACGATCATCCTGCTGTGAATCGATCATCAGTAATACCCGATCAGCCTGTTTAATTTCTTTCCAGGCTCGTTCAATACCAATTTGTTCAACTTTGTCCGGGCTTTCCCTAAGTCCGGCTGTATCGATAATATGGAGCGGCATACCATCAATATGGATTTGTTCAGACAGCACATCCCGGGTGGTACCTTCTATATCGGTGACGATGGCTGATTCGCGGCCGCTAAGCGCATTCAGTAAGCTTGATTTACCCGCATTGGGGCGACCGGCAATCACAACCCGCATACCTTCGCGGATAATGGCACCTTGCTGGGCCTTAGCAAGTACGTCAGCAACCTGTTCTATTAGCCCGTTCAGTGATGAACTGACCTTTTCGTCGGCAAGAAAGTCTATTTCTTCTTCGGGAAAATCGATAGCCGCTTCCACGTACATCCGTAAATGAATCACATCATCAACTAACTGATGAACGAGTTTGGAAAAATCCCCCTGCAAAGAGTGTAGGGCGGCTCTTGCTGCCTGCTCTGAGCTTGAGTTAATTAAATCAGCAATGGCTTCAGCCTGAGTTAAATCCAGCTTATCGTTTAAAAATGCCTGTTCAGAAAACTCACCGGGTTTGGCCATGCGTATATTATCCAGGCTGACAATGTGTTTTAGCAGCATGTCGAGGATAACCGGGCCGCCATGTCCCTGTAGCTCCAGCACATCTTCACCGGTAAAAGAGTTGGGGCCTTTAAAGAATAAGGCTATGCCCTGATCGATAACCTCCTGGTCCTGATCATAAAATGATAAGTATTCGGCATAACGGGTTTTCGGTATTTTGCCTAACAGCTTTTCTGCGGCACGACTGGCTAATGGGCCGGATACTCGAATGATACCGACACCCCCGCGACCGGGAGGCGTTGCCTGGGCGGCAATGGTTTCGGTATTGCTTAAACTCTTTTCGGACATAAACTGACGTTAACTCATTTAATTATGGGATGAATTATAAACGAGTTACCGGCCTTGAGTAAGCATAAAGCGGGAAATTGGATAAGGCTTAATAGGTTAACGTAAATTTTCCATGGCTGATAAAAAAGGCCTGCAATTGCAGGCCTCTTATTAAAAAGTAGAAAAGTATTACTTCTTCACGGCCTTCGCCTTACCTTGCTCTTCCGCCTTTTCAATCGAACGGAAGATAATCAGCATCTGGATGATGGTAATTACGTTAGAAACTAACCAGTAAAGTACCAACCCTGAAGGGAACCACAGGAAGAAGAAGGTGAAAAACACCGGCATCCACTGCATCATTTTCTGTTGCATTGGGTCAGTTGCCATATTTGGTTGTAACTTCTGCATCAACCACATGGACGCACCCATTAATAGTGGCAGCACATAGTATGGGTCCATGGATGACAGGTCATTAATCCATAATGCAAATGGTGCGTGACGTAATTCGACACTTTCGATAAATACCCAGTACAGCGCCAGGAAGATAGGCATCTGAACCAATAACGGTAAACAACCGCCGGCTGGATTAACTTTTTCTTTTTTGTACAACTCCATCATTGCCTGCGACATCTTCTGGCGATCATCACCATAACGCTCTTTCAGTGCCTGCATTTTCGGTTGGATTTTGCGCATTTTCGCCATTGACGTGTACTGAGTTTTCGTCAACGGATACATCAGGGTTTTCACCACAATGGTGATACAGATAATCGCCAGACCCCAGTTAACAACGATGCTTTGAATTTGAATCAGTAACCAGAACAGTGGTTGGCTGATAAACCATAAAATGCCGTAATCGACGGTCAAATCCAGACCATTGGCGATTTTGGCCAGTGAATCCTGATCTTTCGGACCTACATAAAAGGTTGCCGCCAGCGTTTCAGTGCTGCCTGGCGCAACAGATACACTAGGTTGTTTAAAACCTATGACCGCCTGGCCTTTGCTGTCCAGGTAGCTAGTGTATAACTCGTTGGTAGTGCTTGGATTAGGTACCCAGGCACTGACAAAATAATGCTGCAACATACCGACCCAGCCAGCTTTGGTCTTGGTTTTCAGGTTCGCATCTTCAATGTCATCAAACGGCAGTTTTTCATAGCGACTGTCGCTGGTAGAGTATGCCGCACCGCGATAAGTTGGCATAAACATGGAACCATCATCTTCGATGTAAGTGTCTTGCTTTAACTGGCCGTAAAGTTGCACATTGGCAACATCTGAGCTGGTGTTCTCGATAATATACTCAACATTAACATCATAATGACCACGCTTCAGGGTAAAGCGCTTAATGTAGTTGATGCCATTGTTGTTGTAAGTTAAATCTACTGTTAGCTCATCGCCAGAAATTTGATTATTACTGTTTTCTGTCGCATATACTGCGCGCCCTTTATTGGTTGCATCACCCTGAGCACCAATCAATCCTGATTGTGCTACGTAGGTGTAACCATCGGAAGTAAGAATAGGCATCGCCTGGCCACTGCCTTGTTCGGTCTCGAACTGCAGTAGTTTCGCGGCAACAATATCACCGCCCTGGGTATCGACTTTTAGTTCCAGAACATCAGATGCCAGAGTAATAATGCCGCCTTTTTTTGTGGCATTTTCCATGGTTGGCGTTTGTTCACTGGCCTGAGGAATAAAATCAGCGCCTTCAGATGGCTGTTCAGACGGGGCAGCAGCCTCCGTTGTTACTGGTTGTTGCGGTGCATTGTCCATTTGCCACTGTTGAAACAGTAAGAAACTAACTACCAGTAATGCGATAAATAGCAAACCGCGTTGTGATTCCATAATGTGTTAATTCTCTTGTTTAGATTTAGGAACGGGGTCATCACCACCCGCGTGCAAAGGGTGGCATTTTAATATACGTTTAATTGCTAACCAACACCCTTTTACGACACCAAAGCGATTTATTGCCGTTATCGCATAACTGGAACAGGTAGGATTAAAGCGACAATTGTTTCCCAACAGCGGGCTAAGCCAGCGTTGGTAAGCTTTTATTGGAGCAATGACTAGCGTTTGTGCCGCTGATTGATTTTTCGCCATATTTTTTCCAATTGCTGATTAATCGCTTCGTTCTCGAGTTGATCAATCCCTGACTTTACCATAACAACCAAATCAACGGCAGGCAGTTTATGCTGATTTAAGCGAAAACTTTCCCGAACCAGACGTTTTATTCGATTTCTTTGTACAGCAAGTTTGACCCGTTTTTTAGCAATCGCCATGCCTAAACGGTTTTTATCGTCTTTATTGGAAGTAACTAATATAGTGAAATGGCTGGAGCCATATCGAGAAGGGTGGTCAAAAACCTGTTGGAAGTGACCGGGAGTCAACAGACGTGACTCCCGATTAAAGCTGTAGGTACCCATGTGGGTAATAATCCTTATCGAAAAGGATTAAGCGCTAAGCTTAGCACGACCTTTAGCACGACGACGTGCAATTACCGCACGACCGTTTTTAGTTGCCATGCGAGCACGGAAACCGTGGTTACGCTTACGCTTTAATACGCTAGGTTGAAATGTTCTTTTCATTACGCTATCCCGTTAAGTTTGTTTGCTATGCGAAAACAAACGTTTTCGAGCACTGTGTTAAAAAATGAGGCCGAATTCTAAATAGAATAGGTGATAAAGTCAACGATATTCATAAAAAGAGTTTTAAAAGGATCCTTTTTTGGATCCTTTGCCACAACATGGTTTCACTAAAGTATAGGAGTAGGTCGAAAACGGGTAAACAAGACCCTCAGGAACCGGTTTTTGATCGCTAATTCGATCCAGGTAGGATCTTTGCTTATATCAGTGCTTATGTATAAGAAAATGGTCTTCATATCCACAGTTTTATAACAAAAGCTAATGTGCAGCACTGCTGCGGGCATTGCAACAGGGAGATTTCGCTCAGTTTTAGCGAATTATTACAGCCCAATTTACCTCTTTAAGCCAGTAAAAATGGTTGCTTAGTGAAAAAGGGGATAATTTTTTAAAATTATCCCAATGCTTATGTTGCACTTGTGGATAAGTGAGGTGATAATGGCTCGATAATTAAAAAAATTCACAGGATAATCTTGCTACCTTCTCTGTTCGTTACCCTTTAATACATCGGATTGTAGCCCTTAATTTCCAGGAGTATTGAGTGGAAGATTCCCTCTGGCAAAGCTGTCTGTCGATTCTAGAAGAAGAATTACCAGCCCAACAATTTAGTATGTGGATTCGTCCATTGCAGTGTGAAGTCGCTGGCAATGTGATGACGCTGTACGCGCCTAACCGGTTTGTACTGGACTGGGTTCGCGAAAAATATCTGGGTCGGATCACTCAGTTAGTGGCCTTACAAAATCCCAATCCTCCGGAAGTGCGCTTCGATGTGGGCAGTAAGCCTGCCGTAGCCAAACGAGAAGTTGCTCCAGATGTTGCCGCTTCGATGCGTCAAACTCGGGAAAATGATGGTGCCCCTAGCAATGTGGTTCCCAATATTCCTAAATCGACCAATGTACGCGACAAATACACCTTTGATAACTTCGTCGAAGGTAAATCGAACCAGCTGGCTCGCGCCGCTGCCTCGCAAGTCGCCGATAACCCCGGTCAGGCTTACAACCCACTGTTTATATATGGTGGTACCGGTCTAGGTAAAACTCACTTATTACATGCAGTGGGTAACGGTATTTTGATGAACAAACCGAATGCCAAAATTGCTTATATGCACTCAGAGCGGTTTGTTCAGGATATGGTAAAAGCGCTGCAAAATAATGAAATTGAGAAATTTAAGCAGTATTACCGTAGCGTCGATGCATTGCTGATCGATGATATTCAGTTTTTTGCCAATAAAGAACGTACTCAGGAAGAGTTTTTTCATACCTTTAACGCGTTATTAGAAGGCAACCAGCAAATCATTTTGACCAGTGATCGTTACCCTAAGGAGATCACTGGCGTTGAAGACCGGTTAAAGTCACGCTTTGGTTGGGGGTTAACCCTGGCGATAGAACCGCCAGAATTGGAAACCCGGGTAGCTATCCTGAAACGAAAAGCTCAGGAAAGCCAAATCAATCTGGCAGATGAGGTGGCATTTTTTATCGCTAAACGTTTGCGTTCTAATGTCAGGGAGCTTGAAGGCGCCCTTAATCGGGTGATCGCTAACGCCAATTTTACCGGCCGACCAATTACCATTGATTTTGTTCGTGAAGCCTTAAGAGATTTGCTGGCATTACAGGATAAACTGGTTACCATAGACAATATTCAGCGAACCGTAGCGGAATACTACAAAATTAAAGTTGCAGATATTCTGTCTAAACGCCGCAACCGTTCGGTGGCCAGGCCCAGGCAAATAGCCATGGCACTGGCAAAAGAATTAACCAGCCATAGCTTGCCAGAAATTGGCGATGCCTTTGGCGGAAGGGATCATACAACGGTGTTGCATGCCTGCCGTAAAGTAAAGTCCCTTCGTGATGAAAGTCATGATATAAAAGAAGACTACTCAAATTTAATAAGAACGCTATCATCGTAGCAGGGAGATCAGAATGAAGTTTTCATTAAATCGAGATTTATTGCTTAAACCATTGTTATTGGTCTCCGGGGCCGTGGAACGCAAAAGTACCTTGCCTATCCTTAGTAACATCCTTCTTGAGGTAAGTGGGCAATCACTTACCTTGGTGGCTACGGATTTAGAACTTGAGATGGTAGCGCAAACCCAGGTCGATAATCAGGGGGGTGATGGTAAAGTAACCATACCGGCGAAAAAATTACTCGATATATGCAAAAGCCTGCCTGAACAATCCCTTATTACTTTTGAGCTACAAGACGAAAATATCATTATTCATTGTGGACGCAGCAAATATTCTTTAGCGACCCTTCCTGCTCATGACTTTCCCAACATTGAACAATGGCAGGGCGATATTGAATTTAGACTCAATAAATCGCAGCTATTACGCTTAATCGAAAGTACGCATTTTTCGATGGCGAACCAGGATGTACGTTATTACCTGAACGGTATGTCAATTGAAACCGAGGGCAATGAAATACGCTCTGTGGCGACTGACGGTCACCGACTGGCGATTTGTAAGATTGCCGATGACAACCTACAGCTACCTACCCGACAGGTGATAGTGCCACGTAAAGGAATATTGGAAATTATTCGCTTGCTTGATCCGGTTGATGAACCGGTGACAATTTACCTGGGTTCAAATCATATTCGTATTGTCGATACGGAGTTTTCTTTTACCTCTAAGTTAGTCGATGGCCGATTCCCGGATTATCGCCGTGTGTTGCCAAGAAATGGTGACAAGGTATTGTTGGCGCAACGGGATGAACTAAAGCAAGTGTTGTCGCGTGCATCAATCCTGTCGAATGAGAAATTTAAAGGTGTTCGATTAAACTTTGGCAGTAATGAATTAAAGATCACCGCCAATAACCCTGAGCAGGAACAGGCTGAAGAATACCTGGAAATTGAGTTTCCTTATGAGCCTCTGGAGATCGGCTTTAACGTAAGTTACATCCTCGATGTATTAAATGCGGTAAAAGAGGAAGGCATTAAATTTACGTTATCGGATGCGAACTCCAGCGTGGTGATAGAAGGGCAAGAGTCCGGCGAAGCGCTATACGTGATTATGCCTATGCGCCTGTAATGAGTATTCAAAAACTGTATGTCGATAATTTTCGCAATTTAACGATTCATAACAGTGAGTTTGATCCCGCTCTGAACTTTATCCTCGGCGACAACGGTAGCGGTAAAAGCAGTTTACTAGAAAGTATTTTTTTTCTCGGACATGGAAAGTCATTCCGAACAACAAAACTGGAAAACCTGGTTAATCGCGAGGCGGATAAATTTACCGTTGCCATAAAAGATGACCGGGATTCACAACTAGGCATTAGTCGTCATAATGATGGCAAATGCACCATTAAGTTGAATGGCGCGCCCGCTTACAAATTGTCTGAGATGGCAAAGCATGTAGCGGTACAGATTATTACTCCAGAGACGTTTAAGCTGTTTTTTGGAGGGCCTAAAGAACGAAGACGTTTTGTTGATCTTGGCATGTTTCACGTGGAACATCAGTTTGCAGAGTTATGGCGTGAGTTTCGCAGAGTGCTTCTGCAGCGAAATGCCTGTTTGCGAACCGGGGTCAGGGGACAGCAATACGAGTACTGGACAGAGCTATTTGTTCAGCAATCGGAAATATTGGCGGCTTTACGTAAACAGTACGTTGTGCAACTTAGCGAAGAGCTACAACGTTGGTTGGCCATTTTGTTACCAGAGTTGTCTGAGGGAATTGCATTACAGTACAGTCGAGGCTGGGGCGAAAAGCACCAGTTAACAGAGTTGCTTCGCGATTGTGAAGACAAAGAACGCCAGTATGGCTACAGTAGCTATGGCGCACAAAAATTTGATGTGAAATTTCACTATCAAAAAATGTCCATTGATCAAGTGTTGTCTCGTGGACAGCAAAAAATGTTTTTAATGGCATTAACCGTTGCTCAGGCAACATTAATTTTTAATCAGCAGCAGGTACGGCCGATTATATTAATCGACGACATTGGGGCTGAGTTAGATACAGATTCAAGGCAGCGATTAGCTGCTGCTATCGAACAATTACAATGTCAGGTGTTTATCACGGCCATTGAAAAAAGTGCACTGGAACCGATAATTCCGAAGCACAATAAATATAAAATGTTTCACGTGAAACATGGCATAATAAGCGAAGTTTAAACACCGAGACGGTCGGTAATTTAAGTTCGAACACTACGAAATTCCAGAGCAGTAGCCCTGGCGATAACATAGGCAATTAGAATGACAGAAAACAGTTATGATTCGTCCAGTATTAAGGTCTTAAAAGGCCTGGATGCAGTACGTAAAAGACCAGGGATGTATATCGGTGATACCGATGATGGTACCGGTTTACACCATATGGTATTCGAGGTTTTGGACAACTCTATCGATGAAGCGTTGGCCGGACATTGTAGTGATATTGTCGTAACCATTCATGGTGACAACTCAGTATCTGTTAAAGATGACGGCCGTGGTATTCCAACCGATATTCACCCGGAAGAGGGTGTTTCGGCTGCCGAAGTTATTATGACCGTGCTTCACGCTGGTGGTAAATTTGGTGGTGAAGACTCTGGTTATAAGGTTTCTGGTGGTTTGCACGGTGTAGGTATTTCTGTTGTAAACGCCCTTAGTGAAAAGCTGGAATTAACCATTCGCCGTAATGGTCAGGTCCATGAGCAGTCTTATACGATGGGTGTACCTGATGAGCCACTTAAGGTTATCGGAGAAACGGAAAAAACCGGAACTCAGGTACGCTTCTGGCCAAGCTCGGAAACCTTCAGTGACACTAAGTTTCATTACGATATTCTTGCAAAACGAATCCGTGAATTATCATTCCTAAACTCAGGTGTTTCCATCCGTTTGGTGGATGAGCGCGATGGTAAAGAAGACCATTTCTTTTATGAAGGTGGTATACAGGCCTTCGTTGAGTATCTAAATACCAATAAAACGCCGGTTAACGAAGAAGTATTCTACTTTGATTTAGCCCGTGATGACGGCATTGTGGTTGAAGTTGCAATGCAGTGGAATGATGGTTTCCAGGAAAATATCTACTGCTTTACTAACAATATCCCACAGCGTGATGGTGGTACTCACTTAAGTGGTTTCAGAACCGCTCTGACCCGTACCCTGAACAGTTATATGACCAAAGAGGGTTTGAATAAAAAAGCCAAGGGCGGTGGTGAGACTAGCGCCAGCGGTGATGATGCCCGTGAAGGTCTGACTGCGGTAATATCGGTAAAAGTGCCTGATCCTAAATTCTCTTCACAAACCAAAGATAAACTGGTTTCATCAGAAGTGAAAACGGCGGTTGAACAGGCGATGGGTGAGAAGCTTAGCGAATACCTGCTTGAGCATCCAACTACCGCAAAAACCATCATTATGAAGATTATTGATGCGGCCCGTGCTCGTGAAGCGGCTCGTAAGGCTCGTGAGATGACTCGCCGCAAAGGTGCTCTGGATATTGCCGGACTACCAGGAAAACTGGCAGATTGTCAGGAAAAAGACCCGGCACTTTCTGAACTGTATATTGTGGAGGGTGACTCTGCGGGTGGTTCAGCCAAGCAGGGTCGTAATCGTAAAAATCAGGCAATCTTGCCATTGAAAGGTAAAATCCTGAACGTTGAAAAAGCACGCTTCGATAAGATGATTTCTTCGCAGGAAGTTGGCACGCTGATTACTGCATTGGGTTGTGGTATTGGTCGTGATGAGTACAACCCCGATAAAATGCGTTACCATTCGATTGTAATCATGACCGATGCTGACGTCGATGGCTCGCACATTCGTACCTTGCTGTTGACCTTCTTCTACCGCCAAATGCCTGAAGTTATCGAACGTGGTTATATTTATATTGCACAACCGCCGCTTTATAAAGTGAAAAAAGGCAAACAGGAACGCTATCTGAAAGACGATGCTCAGAAAGAAGAGTATTTCACGACCCTGGCATTAGAGAATGCGTCGATTCATGTTAATGAGTCTGCACCTGGATTGTCTGGAGTTGCACTGGAACAATTGTTTAATCAATATCGTGACACGATGAAAGTTATCGATCGCGTATCCCGTCATTTGCCGGAAGCGATTTTGCAGCAGCTGGTTTATGCACCGGCCGTCGAACAGTCGGATTTTACCGAACGTTCTCAGGTTGAGGAATGGACCAATAAGCTGATTGAACTTCTTGAAGAAGATGGCGATAGCAGTTCCTTATATAGTGCCGAAGTGATGAAGGATAATGAGCGCAATATTTACTATCCTTCGATCACCGTACGCATGCATGGTATCGATAATGTCTATAACCTAGGTTATGACGTGATACATTCTTCTGAATTTAAAGCCATTATGAGCCTGAACAAGGCAATTAATGGTTTAATGGAAGAGGGCGCTTATGTGAAGCGTGGTGAAAAAGTTCAGCCGGTGAAATCGTTTGTTGAAGCGCGTAACTGGTTGCTGAAAGAGTCTGAGCGTGGTCAATACATCCAACGCTACAAAGGTTTGGGTGAGATGAACCCAGAGCAGCTATGGGAAACCACGATGGACCCGGAAACCCGTCGCATGCTGCAGGTAACCATTGAAGACGCTATCGCAGCCGATCAACTATTTACCACCTTGATGGGGGATCACGTTGAACCGCGCCGCAACTTTATCGAAGATAATGCCCTTAACGTAGCAAACCTGGACGTGTAGTTGCGACTGCAAAACAGGTTAAATTAAAGCCCGGATTTCCGGGCTTTTTTGTCATTACTATCATTAAACTCATTAATACGGTGAATGGTTCGAATAATTCCATCTGTCGTATAAACTGAATAAAGTTTCTTTTCTCTGCCTTATTTTACCTTTACCCCGATTATTGAACAAAAATTGTCTAGAAAAGGGCGACAGCCCTAGGCCTTTTGGTGGCATACCGTTATAATTACCGCCATTTTCAAATACTAAACGTTCTATATAGGTTTTCTGGATACATGAGCACAAGCACATTTGATATCAAAACTTTCCAGGGACTAATTCTGAAGCTTCAGGAATATTGGTCTAAACAAGGTTGCGTCATTGTACAACCGCTGGATTTGGAAGTTGGAGCAGGGACATTTCATCCCATGACATTTTTACGCTCAATTGGTCCTGAGCCAATGAGCAGTGCTTATGTGCAACCGTGCCGTCGTCCGACCGATGGTCGTTATGGTGAAAACCCGAATCGTCTGCAGCATTATTATCAGTTCCAGGTCGTTCTAAAACCTTCTCCGAAGAATATCCAGGATTTATATCTTGGCTCTTTACAGGAATTGGGCCTGGATTTATTAGTGCATGATATCCGTTTTGTAGAAGATAACTGGGAATCACCAACGCTGGGTGCCTGGGGGCTTGGTTGGGAAGTTTGGCTAAACGGCATGGAGATCACCCAGTTTACCTATTTCCAACAGGTCGGTGGTTTAGAGTGTGCACCAGTTACTGGTGAAATCACGTATGGCCTTGAACGCCTGGCTATGTATATCCAAAACGTTGACAGTATTTACGATCTGGTCTGGACCGATGGTCCTATGGGTAAAGTTTACTATCGTGATGTTTTCCATCAGAACGAAGTAGAGCAGTCCGCATACAATTTCGAGCACGCTGATGTGGATGCGCTGTTCAATCAATTTGATGTATGTGAGCGTGAAAGTGCAAAACTGATTGAATTAGGTCTTCCTCTTCCGGCTTATGAGCAGGTAATGAAAGCGAGCCATGCCTTTAACCTGTTAGACGCCCGTCATGCGATTTCTGTGACCGAACGCCAGCGTTATATCCTGAGAGTCCGTACATTAGCGAAAGCTTGTGCAGAAGCTTATTACGCGGCTCGTGAAGCGCTTGGTTTCCCATTATGTAAAAATGCGCAAGCAGTGGAGGAGAAATAATATGTCTACTAATACTCTCCTGATTGAATTGGGAACCGAAGAGTTACCACCAAAATCACTAAAAAAACTGGCTACCGCTTTCTACGAGCAGATCACTGAGCAGTTAAATGCCGCTGAGCTATCTTTTGATGATGCTAAATGGTTTGCTTCACCTCGCCGTCTTGCGGTACAGGTTGCTGGCCTTGTTGACAAACAGGAGGATAAAACCGTTGAGAAGCGTGGACCTGCCGTTAATGTAGCATTTGATGCAGATGGTAATGCGACCAAAGCAGCGGAAGGTTGGGCACGTTCTAATGGCATTACCGTTGACCAGGCTGAGCGCCTGACTACCGATAAAGGTGAGTGGTTATTGCATGTTGCAAGCCAACCAGGTAAGCCCGTTCAGGAGCTAATTCCTGCGATGGTGAACCAGGCGGTAAGTAAACTTCCTATTCCCAAGCCTATGCGTTGGGGAAGCAGCCGTATTCAATTTATTCGTCCTGTACATACCATTACTATGATGTATGGTAGTGAGGTTATCCCGGGTGACGTTCTTGGTGTTTCATCGTCAAACCAATTGCTGGGACATCGTTTCCACCATCAGGGCTTAGTGACGTTAGATAGCGCAGACAATTATCTGTCGGCCCTGGAATCCGCTTATGTGATTGCGGATTTTGACGCTCGCCGTGATGTTATCTCCAGTCAGATCCTTGCTGCAGCGTCAGATATGGATGCTGAAGCTTTGCTAGATGACGACTTGCTTGATGAAGTTACCGCCATTAATGAATGGCCTACGGTACTTATTGGTACATTTGATGAAGAGTTTTTGCAGGTTCCGGCTGAGCCTTTAATTTACTCAATGAAAGATCATCAGAAATACTTCCCGGTTCAGGATAAAGACGGCAATCTCATTAACAAGTTTATTTTCGTGACCAATATCGAATCGAAGCAGCCACAAGAGATTGTTAAAGGTAATGAAAAAGTCATTCGTCCACGTTTAGCGGATGCCGAATTCTTTTTCAAAACCGATAAGAAAGTAAGTCTTGAGTCTCGTCTTGAAAGCTTGGCAAATGTTTTGTTCCAGAAACAGTTGGGGACGTTAAAAGATAAATCTGAGCGAATTGCAGCATTAAGCCGTGCCGTTGCTGAAAAGGTTCAGGCTAATGGCGACGAAGCATTTCGTGCAGGTCTGTTAAGTAAGACCGATTTGATGACCGAAATGGTTTTAGAATTCCCGGAAGTGCAGGGCACCATGGGTAAATACTATGCTCGCCATGATGGTGAGGCAAAAGGTGTTGCTCAGGCCCTGGAAGATCAATACCGTCCTAAATTTGCGGGTGATACGTTACCCGAAGGCGTCACCGGTTGCTGCGTAGCGATTGCCGATAAAGTGGATTCCCTGGTTGGTATCTTCGGTATTAACCAGCCACCGAAAGGTGATAAAGACCCGTTTGCATTGCGCCGTGCTGCCATTGGATTAATCCGCATTATCATAGAAAAACAATTAACCTTGGACATTCAGGAGTTAATTGAAGATAGCATTGCTGCATACGGTGATAAGCTGGTTAATGAAAATACTGCCGCTGATGTGATTGATTTTATTATGGGTCGTTTCCGTGCTTACTATCAGGAGCAGGGCATCGGTGTTGACGTAATTCAGTCGGTACTTGCGAAAAAACCAACGTCGCCACTGGATTTTGAACAGCGCATTAAAGCAGTAAGTCACTTTAAAACCTTGCCACAGGCCGCTGCCCTGGCTGCAGCTAACAAGCGGGTTGGAAATATCCTGGCCAAGTTTGACGGTGAACTCTATCCGGCATTTAAAGCCGAACTTGCCAGCGAAAGTCAGGAACAGGCTCTTGCATCGGAATTTGACGCTCTGAATGGTCAATTAACCACGTTATTTGCTGATAAGGACTACCAGCAAGCGTTAACGCTTTTATCGGGTTTACGTGAGCCGGTTGATGCTTTCTTCGATAACGTAATGGTGATGGCAGATGATGAAGCGATAAAAGTGAATCGTTTGACCTTATTGAGTCAGATCCGCGCCAGCTTCTTTAATATCGCAGATATTTCGTTGCTACAATAAATCCGATATTACAGAATTGAAAAAAGCACCTTTAAGGTGCTTTTTTTATGTTCGGACAATTTTTTGAACCGTTATTTTTTGCGAATCAAATAACGGTAGGGTGCACCTTCAACTTCTTTGGCAACCAACTCGTGCTCCATGAATTCACAAAAGCTTGGTATGTCCCGGGTTGTAGAAGGGTCATCGGCGATGACTAATAAGGTCTCTCCCGTTTCAATTTTGCGAATATTCATCCGCACCATCATTACCGGCTCAGGGCAACGGAGACCGAGTGCATCTAATGTGTGATTGGCGTTGTCAAAATCTGATTCTGTCATAATTTAATGATACTAAACCATACGAATTGAGGTATTGTAATAGTTATTGAAACGAATGCACCTGCTGTTTGCTATTAATTCAGATTAGCTCAGGTTATTTACAACTTCCTCTACCTTGTTAATGAGTTCTGAACTAGTCTTGTGGTGTTTCGTAGACCAATGGGCTATGTATTTTTCCGGCCCCGGTGATGAGTTGTAATTGGCGTGTCTGTAGTATGAAATCTTTATCTCAATATTTTCCCCTGATCCCCGTTTTTAGTTTTACCTTTTTAATGTCAACTACCGGTGTTGTTCAGGCATCGAATTCGACGGTCAGTCCTGACTGGACTGAACAAAGAGAAACCTATTCAAGCCTGATTAAGCAAACATTTGAGTTTGGTTCAAGCGAATATCAAAACGCACTGACGAAGTTAGATGATTATCCATTGCAGCCTTATTTTGTGCGCAACCAGTTACGAAAAAATCTGACTTTAGACAATGAGGTCCATGTTGCGGCGTTTTTGGATGAGCACCAGCACACGCCATTGGACTGGAGTTTGCGACGCGCCTGGTTGAAGTACCTTGCCAAAAAAGGCGAGGGGAAAAAATACGTGCAGTATTTCCGTCCTACCAGCGATGCGACGCTGTCATGTCACTATTATCGATTTCAATTACAGCTCGGTGTTGATACAAAAAACGTATTGTCCAATGTCGAACCACTTTGGTTAAAAGGGCGGTCACAACCTAAGGAATGCGACCCCTTGTTTAAAGTTTGGGAGCAACAGGGATATCGAACGGATAAATTGCTTTGGCAGCGCATATTACTGGCAGAAGATGCCGCTCAATCGCAACTATCGGCATACTTGCAGCGACAACTCAGCGATGAGCAGCAATACCTGAAACAGGTATTCAACATGGTCAAAAGAAACCCCGGCGCGATTGCGGATATGGCGAAACTTCCCGAGCGTAATGAGCAGGAGGGAGACATCATTGTTTATGCCCTGACGCGGATGGCCTGGGATGATGAAGTGAAAGCCATGGAGCTGTTTAAGCGTGCCGACGAACAGCAACGATTAAATGAACATCAGCGCAAGCTGATTCTTAATCCATTAGTAACTGCGTTGGCGCGTTCTGACAGTCAGGATGCCGGTATCTGGTATGCCAACCTGGACAGGCAATATATTCATGATGGGGCGTTACAATGGCGCATTGCTTATTTACTGCGTAGTCAAAATTACCAGGGTATCATCGATGAACTCGAGTTATTAACGCCTGAGACCCAGGCTAAAAACCAGTGGCAGTATTGGCGGGCACGAAGCCTCCAGGAGCTGGAGCGAGACCGGGAGGCGACAATCATTTACCGGGAGCTCGCCAGAAAACGAAGCTATTATGGTTTCCTGGCGGCTGTTCGGCTTGGTAATTCCAGTCAGATAAACCATCAGCCACTGAATATTGACGATAATGAAAAGCTTGAATTATTGCTGGATAAGTCCGGGCAACGAGCATTGGAGCTATTTCACCTCGAACAATACATACTTGCACGGCGGGAATGGTATTACTGGATGCGGGACCTGGATGAAAAGCAAAAGCTGATCGCCGCAAGAATAGCGTATGAGCAGGGCTGGTATGATCGTAGCATTTATTCATTGTCACAACTGGGCAGTTTAAACGATATTGAAATACGCTTCCCGATGCCGTTTGCCAGTGTATTTGAACAGGCGGCTCAACAATATGAGGTAGATGAATCCTGGGCTTATGCAATCGCCCGTAAGGAAAGTTTGTTTATGAGCGATGCGGCTTCTCACGCAGGAGCGTTTGGATTAATGCAGGTGAGGCCGATGACGGCGAACTTCCTGCGCCGACCAGCGACCAGTTTTAATCGTTGGCAGTTAATGGATGTTGATACCAATGTCGATATTGGCTTTAACTATTTAAATTACCTGATGCAACGCTTTGATCAGAATTTACTGTTGGCTACCGCAGCATATAATGCGGGTCCGGAAAAAGTGGTGCGTTGGCTTGAAGACAACCAGTCGCTGCCTGCCGATGTATGGGTTGAATCCATCCCTTATCGGGAAACACGAAATTACGTGAAAAGTGTTTTGGCTTACACAGAGATTTATCGACATCGTCAGGAAAAAAGCAATAATGCCTTTCAGCAACTTATTTTGCAGACGATAGAATAGGCAGTGATTTAACAGTGCGCGCCAGCTATGTTAACATCCCTGACCAATGAATTAGAGAGAGAACAGGATAAATAATTACATGTCATCATTTTCAGACTTATACCCACAACATATTGCTGAATTACAAAAAAGAACCGCGACTATCTTAGCGCGACAGGGAGCATCATCATTAGTGATCCATTCCGGTCATGCTGGTCGCATTTTTTTGGATGATATGAATTATCCGTTTAAATGTAACCCTCATTTTAAACATTGGTTACCGGTCACCGAAACCCCTCATTGTTGGTTAATCGTTAATGGCGAAGACAAACCGACCTTAGTGTTTTATCAGCCGTTAGATTTCTGGCATAAAGTGACGCCGTTGGCGCAAGACTTCTGGAATGACAGCTTTAACATCAAAGTGATCAGCAAGCCGGACCAGGTAAAAGCGCTGTTACCGACGGATCTTTCATCTTCGGTTTATATTGGTGCCCACCAGGATATGGCGAAGGAGTATGGTTTTAGTCAGGTCAATACTCAGCCAGTATTGGATTACTTACACTATCATCGCGCTTATAAAACGGATTATGAACTCGCTTGTATGCGTGAGTCTAATAAACTGGCTGTGCTGGGTCACATGGCTGCAAGAGACTGCTTCTTCGATAAGGGTAGTGAATTTGATATTCAGTTAGCTTACCTGAAGGCAACGGGTCATGGTGAGAATGATGTCCCTTACGGCAATATTATTGCGTTAAATGAGAATGCCGCTATCTTACATTACACCGTGTTAGAAAAGCAGGCTCCTCAACAACACCATTCCTTTTTGATTGATGCAGGAGCCAGTTTTCATGGTTACGCTGCCGACATCACTCGTACTTACGCTTTTGCCGAAAATCGTTTTGCAGAGTTAATCTCGGCAATGAATCGTTTGCAGCTGCAGCTGGTTGATGGCTTGGTACCGGGCACTAGCTATGTGGATTTGCACATTGAGAATCATCGATTGTTAGCGCAACTGTTAGTGGACTTTAATTTCATTAATCTCAGTGCCGAACAGGTATTTGAGCAGGGCATTACGCGTTACTTTTTCCCGCACGGCTTAGGCCATCACCTGGGGCTTCAGGTACACGACATGGGTGGTTTTATGAAAGATGATACCGGTGCTACGGTTGCCGCACCTGAGCAACATCCATTTTTACGCACCACCCGTGGTATAGAGGGTAAGCAAGTATTTACTATCGAGCCAGGTCTTTACTTCATTGATGAGTTTTTAACAAACTTATCGAATAGTGAATTCAACAACGCTGTCAACTGGGCATTGATTGAAGAGATGAAGAAGTTTGGTGGCATCCGTATTGAAGATAACATCATTGTTCATGACGATCGCCTGGAAAACATGACCCGGGACCTGGGGCTGGCTTAGTTCAGCTTTTCTCGTTTAGACATCCATCAGGTGCGGGGTTATTTCGCACCTGATAAACCTTCCAAGACATAAAGGCTGGCGACATTGAGCGAGCGTATCCCTTCTCCATACCTGGTTCCCGATGGCCACATTGAGCACAGTATCGAGGTTAATAAAAGCCAGTTCATCTGTGCCATAGCCCGCTGTCAAAGTTCTGTCGAATGTAAGAGTTTCATCGCTACCGTCCGTGCAAAGTATCCGGATGCATCACATCATTGCGTAGCCTTTATTTATGACCGACCTGACAATAGCCAGAGTTATGGATTCAGCGATGATGGTGAACCCAGCGGTACCGCGGGCAGGCCAATGCTAGCGGTTTTACAGGGGAGTGAAATCGGTGAAATCTGTGCGGTGGTCACCCGCTATTTTGGTGGCACTAAGCTTGGTACCGGTGGTTTGCAACGAGCCTATGGCGCCAGTGTACGCGAAGCCTTATTGCAGCTGCCAACACAATGTATTGTACCGAGCCAGCAGTTGTCATTGAGCTGCAGCTATCCACAATTAAGCGATATCGAACACTGTCTGAAATTACACACGGGTAAGGTGATTAATCAGCAATTCGCCGCCCAGATAAATCTGACCGTATCTTTACCCATGGATAAAATAGCCGTATTTAAAAATGATGTGGTTCAAATTACCAGTGGTCAGGTAGAGTTTTTAGAGGAATAGCAGCGTTTCATAAAACAATTGTTCTCCTCCTCCTTTCTATTTAGCAAACTTAGGCATACAATCACTTTAAATAGCCGCTAAGTGATTGCCGTACAAGAAAAACAATTAAGCCATGCAGTATTTTAATATTATTCGAATCTTAGGCCTGCTGGTAACCATACTCAGTGTTACCATGTTGCCTCCTGCATTGGTTTCCCTGATCTATCGAGACGGTGGTGGTGTCGCGTTTTTAATGGCATTTGTGTTGTGCCTGATCACCGGATTTATTTTCTGGTATCCAAACCGGGACCAGAAGGGCGAACTCAGGGCCAGGGAAGGGTTTCTCATCGTGGTTTTGTTCTGGACCGTGTTGGCGAGCTTTTCCGCGGTACCGCTAATGTTGCTGGACAACCCTTCACTGACGACTACGGATGCCTTTTTTGAATCATTTTCCGGGTTAACCACTACCGGCGCTACCATACTCACCCACATTGACGGATTACCTCATGCGGTTTTATTTTATCGCCAGCAACTGCAGTGGCTTGGTGGTATGGGGATCATTGTTTTGGCGGTTGCGGTACTGCCGATGCTCGGCGTTGGTGGTATGCAGTTGTATCGTGCAGAAACACCAGGTCCGGTGAAAGACTCAAAAATGACACCCAGAATCGCTGATACGGCGAAGCACCTTTGGTACATCTATTTAAGTCTGACCGTCGCCTGTGCGGTTGCTTACTGGCTCGCCGGCATGGGGCCTTTTGATGCCATCGCCCATTCGTTTTCGACAATCGCAATTGGTGGCTTCTCGACTCATGATGCCAGTATTGGTTATTTCAACAATCCTATGATTAACCTGGTGTGCGTATTTTTCCTGATTGTCGCCGGTGTTAACTTTGCATTGCATTACGCCGCAATCCAGAATCGCAGTTTGCGAACCTATATCTTTGATCCTGAATTTAAAATTTTTATTTCGATCCAGGTCATTCTTACCCTGATTTGTTTTATTGTGCTGATCGCTTCAGGCTATCAACAAAGTTACGAAACGGCGTTTGATGAAGCCCTGTTCCAGGCCGTATCGATTAGTACCACGGCCGGGTTTGCAACCACCAATTTCTCTGAATGGCCGATTATATTGCCGTTAATGTTGATCTTTGCCAGCTTTATCGGCGGTTGTGCCGGTAGTACCGGTGGCGGCATGAAAGTGGTGCGGGTGATACTGCTGTACTTGCAGGGCATACGTGAGTTAAGCCGACTGATACACCCGAAAGCCATTATTAATATAAAACTGGGTCGTAAGGCTCTACCGGATCGGGTGGTGGATGCTATCTGGGGATTCTTTAGTGCCTATGCCGCAATTTTTATTATCTGCATGTTGTTATTGATCACCAGTGGTATCGATGAATTTACCGCATTTACCGCGGTTGCGGCTTGTTTAAATAACCTCGGACCTGGTCTTGGTGAAGTCGCCGCTAATTTTGCCAGCATCAATGATTTTGCCAAGTGGGTGCTGATTATAGCCATGCTGTTTGGGCGCCTGGAAATCTTTACCTTGCTGGTGTTATTCTTACCATCGTTCTGGCGCGATTAATCCGGTTTTAATCCGTTAATCGCGATTATACTAATACCATTAAATTCTCACTGAGTGGCAAAAGCACGCAGTGGGATTGGTATTAGAAAAAGATGGCGCTGACCGCAAACAGCTTCTCAACCTGATGGATATACTTTTTATCTACCAGAAATAAAATCACGTGATCATCAGATTGTATTACTGTTGTCGAGTGAGCTATAAGCACTTCATCACCACGCACCACCGCGCCTATGGTCGTTCCTGGTGGCAGTTTAATATCCTGGATTTCGCGACCAACAACTTTTGATGACTGCTCATCACCATGGGCAACCGCTTCAATCGCTTCCGCTGCACCGCGTCGTAAGCTGTAGACATTAACGATATCCCCTTTACGAACATGAGTTAATAATGCCGAAATCGTTGCCTGTTGCGGCGAAACGGCGATGTCGAGTTCGCTGCCATGGATCAAATCGTGATAAGCACCACGCTGTACTAAAACAATGGTTTTCCGGGCACCCAGTCGTTTCGCCAATAAGGCTGACATAATGTTAGCTTCATCGTCGTTGGTGACGGCGATAAATACATCCATTTGATCAATATGCTCTTCGAGCAGCAACTCGGTATCGGATGAGTCGCCAACCAGAACCAGGGTTTCATCAAGCTCATTGGCAATCTGCTCAGCCCGGTCAGGGTTGCGCTCGATAATTTTTACCTGATGGTTATTTTCGAGCATTCGCGCCAACCCAGCACCGATGTGGCCACCACCAGCAATCATTATGCGTCGGTAAGCAGACTCCAGCTTTTGTAACTCGCTCATTACCGCACGAATATGTTTAGTCGCTGCCAGGAAGAATACCTCATCATCGGCTTCGATAACGGTGGTACCTAATGGACGAATGGGTTTGCCATTACGATAAATAGCCGCAACCCGGGTATCAATATTGGGGATGTGATCACGAATAGTGGACAGGGCATGGCCAACTAACAGGCCGCCATAATAGGCTTTAACCCCAACCAGTGAAATCTTGCCGCCGGCAAATTCACGTACCTGTAAGGCGCCAGGGTAGTCGATTAGACGTGCGATGTTGCGGGTTACCAATTGTTCTGGTGCGATAATGTGATCAACAGGAATATCCTGATTGTGGAACAGCTTTTTCTTATATTTGAGGATTTGTTCAGAACGAATCCGGGCAATTTTGGTTGGCGTATCAAAGACAGTAAAGGCGATTTGGCAGGCGAGCATATTGGTCGCATCATCACTGGTCACCGCGATTAGCATATCCGCATCTTCGGCTCCTGCCTTTCTTAATACATCCGGATGGCTGCCATGACCGGTAACGACCTGCAGGTCCATTTTATCCTGTAGCTCTCGCAACCGGTCTGAGTCTAAATCAATAAGCGTGATATCGTTTTGCTCGCCAACAAGATTTTCGGCGAGCGTTCCACCAACCTGACCAGCTCCGAGTATGATAATCTTCATCGTCTTAACTTATTCTTTTTATTTACGCTTTTTTGCCTAGTTTGGCATAATAAAAGCCATCCTTCGAGTCCTGTCCGGGCAATATTTGCCAGTCTCGCTGATGACCATCACCTAAAGGTAGCCACTCGGCATCCTGATTTTGTGCAACAAACCTTTCGATTTGCTGACGATTTTCTTCTGGCAGTATTGAGCAGGTCGCATAAATCATCTTGCCGCCGGGCTTTAACGTCGACCAGATGGCGGCAAGGATTCGACCTTGTAACGAAACCAGTTGTTCAATATCCGATGCTCGTCGTAACCACTTGATATCCGGGTGTTTACGAATAACCCCTGTGCCGGAACAGGGAGCGTCGAGGAGAATTCGGTCAAATGCCTGTCCATCCCACCAGCTATTCGGGTCGCCGGCGTCAGCACATATCCGTTGTGCATTTAACTGCAATCGCTGCAGGTTCTCATGCACTCGTTGTAGTCTGTGTTCTTCAACATCCAGGGCGAGCAGCTTTGCAATCCCTGGGGTGCGTTCGGCAATGTGACAGGTTTTTCCTCCCGGTGCAGCACAGGCATCGAGTACGCTATCTGACGACTGGGCATTGAGGAAGACAGCCGCATGTTGAGCCGCACCATCCTGAACAGAGACCAGGCCTTGTTGGAAGCCGGGCAGGGTGGAGACATCCCTGGGCTGGTCAAGACATAAAGCCTGGGAATGGCTATCCTGATGAGCGACTTCGATACCTGCCTGTGCCAGCAGTTCAAGGTAATCGGCAACGCTGATTTTTTGTTGATTGACACGTAACCACATCGGCGGACGCTGCATGTTGGCACTGACGATATTTATCCAGTCATCCGGATAAGCAAGTTGCAGCTTTTTCAGCAACCATCCCGGATGATTATATTTGATAGCATCTGCACAGTGTTCAAACAGTTGCTCTAAATCATCGCTACCATTACGTTGAATATTGCGCAGTATCGCATTGGTCAAGCCCTTCATATGACGATTTTTCAGTGATTCACAGGCAGAAACGGTCTCACTGATGGCCGCGTGGTCGGGTATTCTGGTGTAACGTAACTGGTAAATACCAACCAGGATCAGAAAATGGAATACCCGTTGTTTGCCGGTCAAAGGTTTGCTGATAAATTCTTTGCTCTGGTATTCCAATTGCGGCAGGTAGCGTAAGACCCCGTAACAAATTTCCTGCAGTAACCCTTTGTCTTTTGGATTGGTTAACTTTAATTGGGCATCCGGTAACTCATCGGCTAAAGAGCGGCCCTTATCAACCACCTGAAACAATATTTTTGCCGCCAACGCGCGCAGGTTTGGCGTCTTTTTATTTTCTGACTTTTTTGCTTCAGAAGGGCTCATTTATTTTTTCCCCGTGATAGGGGTGCCGGGTACAAACCATTCTGCGCGGCCATTTAAAATATCGGCAACCGACATGGGTTTTTTCCCGGGAGCCTGTAATTGGGTCAGACAAAGTGCCTGATCTGCACACTGCACCACAATACCGTGTTTGTCGGCTGCCAGGATGGTGCCCGCAGCGGTGCCCGGCTTGCCTTCGCTTATATGGGCTTGCCAGATTTTGATGCGTTGAATCTGTTGCTTGTCATCTTCAAGGTGTATCTGCGCGAACGGCCATGGTTGATAGGCTCGAATTTTTCGCTCTAATACTGCCGCGTTTTGTTGCCAGTCGAGAATCGCCTCATCTTTGCTGAGCTTATGAGCGTATGTGGCCTGCTTATCATCCTGCGGTGTCGCGCTGGCTTGTTGACCGGCGATTAAATCCAGAGTCTCTACCAGAGCCTTCGGCCCTAATACCGCCAGTTTTTCATAAAGGCTGCTGCTGGTTTCGTCGCTGGCAATATCACAAATTGCAGTAGCTATCATATCGCCGGTATCCAGTCCTTCATCCATTTGCATAATGGTCACGCCGGTCTGCGGATCTCCGGCTTCAACAGCGCGTTGAATCGGTGCCGCACCACGCCAGCGGGGTAAAATCGAACCATGGACATTGATGCAACCAAGGCGCGGGGTATCAAGAACGACTTTCGGTAGCAATAAACCATAAGCGACTACTACCATAATGTCGGCATCATAACTGGCCAGTGTCTGCTGGTCGGAAGTTGCTTTAAAGTTCACTGGTTGTTCGACCGGAATCTGATGTTGCAAGGCCAACTGCTTTACGGCACACGGGGTAAGTTTTTTACCGCGGCCCGCTGGCTTATCAATGGGACAATAAACAGCTACAACTTCATGGTTTGAGTCAAGCAGCCCTTGTAAATGACGGGCTGCAAAATCCGGGGTACCGGCAAAAATTATTTTTAATGGTGAAGACAAGGTTGTGTTCCAACTGTGTTGTTTCAGGAGATGTTAACTGGCGCGCTGATGCAGGCGGGCTTCTTTTTCCAGTTTGGTCTTAATACGCTGGCGTTTAAGCGGTGACAGGTAATCCACAAACAGCACGCCTTTAAGGTGATCCAGCTCGTGTTGAATACAAATAGCCAGCAACTCTGACGCATCCAGTGAGAACTCTTCGCCGTTTTTATCCAGAGCTTTTACTTTTACCTGAGTGTGGCGCTCCACCTTGGCATAGCAACCAGGCACCGACAGACAACCTTCTTCGTTAATCATGATGTCTTCGCTGGCCTCAATGATTTCTGGGTTGATAAACACCAGGGGCTCCGAACGATCGTCACTGACATCCATAACTACAATACGCTGGTGAATGTTTACCTGGGTTGCTGCCAGGCCGACGCCATTCTCGTCATACATGGTTTCAAACATGTCTTCGATGATTTTACGCGTTTCATCAGTCACTTCAGTCACCGGCTCGGCAACGGTTCTTAAGCGTTCATCCGGAAATCTCAATACATTTAAAATAGTCATAGGTCCTAAAGCGAATTGCTATATTTTTTGAAAAATACAATACCGCTAATTCTAGCCTTTTTCCGATTAAAAAGATATTTCTAAGGTGCTTGTGGACGCCGGCTGTTGATGGCGGATTAATTTCAAAGCAAAGTCAGGGCGTGCACATTTTCAGGAAGGTGTTAGCACGGTCTGTGATATCAGGCTCTAGTCATTTGCCCTAGACAGTGATATGTTTAATAAGCCTTTATTTCCTTTGAGATAAGGTCTTATACCAGTTTATGCCAAGCGGTGGTCACGATGAATCGAACACCGGTTGCAAGCTTCTGGTATTTTCTTGGCATAGCAAGGTGGTCTGCAACTTGTAGGGGAACTTGGTAAGTCTGCCGACTTGCTTTGCTTATATATGGAACCAACTAAATGCTAAAAAAAATACTAATAACCACTTTCTGCATTCTGACCTCCGCAATGGTTTTGGCTGATCAGCTAAGTCTTAAAGATGATGCGCCACAAACCTATGTGGTTAAAAAAGGGGACACCCTTTGGGATATCTCAGCGATGTACCTGGAAGAGCCATGGTTATGGCCAAAATTATGGCGTTGGAACCCGGAAATTAATAACCCCCACTTAATTTATCCGGGAGACAAGTTGCGTTTGACGTTTGATGATCAGGGACAGCCTGTATTGGTAAAAGATAATGCCCAATCCAGTGGTAAACCTGAATATAAATGGTCACCGCAAATCCGTAAGAAAATGAAGGATGCCAATCCGATCACGATATTACCGCTGGAAGAGCTAGCGCCGTTACTGAATTATTCTAACGTGCTGACTAAGGACATCCTTGCTGATGCTGCCACCGTTATGGGCGCAGATGAAAAGTACAAATCTCATGTGGAAGGCGCAATCCTGTACGCGAAAGGAGATTTGCAGGCAGGCAAGAGCTATGCGATTTACAAGCAGGGCGAGCCGATATTGGATCCGGAGACCGGTGATCATTTAGGCTATTACGCCATTTTGGCTGGTACCGCGAAAGGCTTAAGAGACGGCAATATGGCCAATCGTATCCCTGCGTCTTTGATGTTGGAAAACTCTCGACGTGAAATCCGCGCTGGCGATGTTATTCTTGAAGTGAACACCGAACAACTATTACCGGCATTCTACCAAATGCGTCTTGCTGAAGGTAAAGATGTGCAGGCGATGTTTATCAGAAATCACAATAATGTTCGTGAGTTCGGTAAGCTGGAGATCGTCCTATTGAATAAAGGCGCCAACGCTAATATTCAGCAGGGTGAGATTTATGCGATAAACCGTCAGAGTCCAGATGTCCTCGATACTGAAGATGGTCCAATCTACGAAGAGGATGCTTCACGCTGGTATCGCCTGACAAAAGGCGATGATTCAGAAGACCGCTATGAGATGCCAATCGAAAACATTGGCCAGCTTATGGTCTTTAAGGTTCAGGACAAAACTAGTTTTGCCGTAGTGCTAGCCACGAAGAAATCGGTGCGAATTAGTGATACCGTAACTGCCCCATAGCAGTTTAGAAAAAGGGCCAATCGGCCTTTTTTTATTACCAGGATGTATGTATGCCCGGAGAGCAGGATGCGGTACGGGTATGTACATGGATGTACTTATCCTCCCGCACCATGGATGGTAGCAAGGGAGGGTTTATTGCTTACATGGAAGTAAGTACCCTGAATCACAGGATGGATTGATTCATGGGTGTGCAAGGATGTATGTATGCCCTGATATCGCCAGGGCAGGCGTGTATATCAAAAATGCATGGATGCCGTCATGGACGATGGTATATCGATTGTGTCTGGAACTGACAATCGATTCAATTGCCGACAACATTCTATCGATTAGAGGGAAGGTGCGTTTAGGGATATAGGTACCCTCAATCACAGGATGGGTATTGCCAGGATTGGTCGCAAGTACGGAGCTTTTACGGACACACTGACTCGATACCATCGTAATCGGTTCCTGATATCATCGTCTTTCAAATACAGGGAGGCGTAGTATGACTCAAGACATATTATATTGGCTGGCTTTTACAAGGCTCAGGGGTATCTCACATCGACAAAAACTTCAATTACTCAGATGTGCATCGCCTGAATCTCTGCTGCATATGGATGCGCAGGCACTTAAGTCTCTCGGCCTGACCTCCCTACAAGTAAGCTCGCTTATTAGTGCTTCTCTAGCGGACGCTGAGCAGTATTACCATCAATGCCAGGCTCTTGATATTCACTGTATCCCAATCTCACATCGGCATTACCCGCCGTTACTTAGAGAAATCGCTGACCCACCTTTACTGCTGTTCGTTCGTGGTGACTGCTCGTTACTTAGCTCGATGCAGTTGGCTATTGTTGGGCCAAGAATGGCCAGTTATGCTGCATTGGATGTTGCCAATGACTTTGCTGCTAACTTGTCCGATAAGGGGCTGACCATAACGTCGGGTCTGGCGGTCGGTATTGATAGCGCAGCACATCGCGGTACCTTACAAGTTAAAGGTAAAACCATCGCTGTCGTAGCCACCGGACTCGATCAAACCTATCCCAGGCGTAATGACCAGCTTAGTAATGAAATCCTGAGCAATGGCGGCGTCATTGTTTCTGAATATTTTTTGCAAACACCACCTCGGGCAGCAAACTTTCCTAAACGCAATCGTATTATCACCGGCCTTAGCCTTGGCACTTTAGTGGTTGAAGCGGCGTTAAAGAGTGGTAGTTTGATTTCTGCGCGTCTGGCGATGGAACAAAACCGAGAAGTTTTTGCGATTCCTGGGTCAATTAACAACGTGAATTCAAAAGGTTGTCATCAACTGATAAAGCAGGGCGCTCATCTTGTTGACAGTGTTGATGATATAACCGCAAATTTACCCACATTAACCACAAATTTACAAGTGCCAGAAAAATCTAAAAAAATCAAAAAAAACGAACCTCAAAGCTTGTTTCTCGACCCATTGTTAGCTAGTGTGGACTATGAAGTTACCTCCGCAGATGTCGTAGCTTCCCGTTGTAAACTTCCCGTAGAAGAAGTGTTAACACGGCTTACCATTCTGGAGCTAAGAGGGCTGGTAACTGCGGTGCCAGGTGGCTACCTAAAACAAAAATAGGGGATAGTTATGTTCGATATTCTTATGTACCTTTTTGAGAACTATATTCATAGTGAAGCCGAGGTAATGGTCGATCATGATGTCCTGACCGATGAATTGACGCGCGCTGGGTTTCACCAGGATGAAATCTACAAAGCTCTTTCCTGGTTAGAGAAACTCGCCAATCTGCAAAATACAGATGCTTATAACTTTTTAACTAAGCGTCCTCAGCAATCGGTTCGTATATATACGTCTCAGGAAACCACCTTTCTGGACACTGAATGCCGGGGCTTTTTGATGTTTTTGGAAAACGTTAATGTGCTCGATTTCGCCACTCGTGAGATGGTCATTGATCGGGTGCTTGAACTGGACACCAAAGATTTCAATATCGACGATTTG
Organism: Thalassotalea mangrovi; assembly: GCF_005116735.1. GTDB lineage: Bacteria > Pseudomonadota > Gammaproteobacteria > Enterobacterales > Alteromonadaceae > Thalassotalea_A > Thalassotalea_A mangrovi. The sequence continues at coordinate 217,853 of NZ_SWDB01000009.1, forward strand.
AAGTGGGTGGTATTAATGGTGTTGTTTAATGTGCCGGGCAAAGAATCTGCCTACTCGCAAATGGAAGATTTAATCTTCGATGAGTGTGAAGGGCCTTTGCACTAAGCGGTTTTTAAAGCAATCGTAATTTCCATTACTTACGTTTAGTGATTTGGACAAATCACAAACTATGTCATAATACGCCCCTGAATCTATTAGGGGCTTGGTGTTATGTCAAAATCCGATCAGTCATTGTTCTCTTTGCACGAGCACGCCTTGCAACAAGCCAATGAAACCTGTCCAATCTGCAATGCGTCATTACAAATCAAACACTCTAAAGCTGGAAGTTTCTGGGGCTGCAGTCAGTATCCCACATGTGATTACACTCGCCCGGTAAAGGAAGTTACTAAGTTTGAAGAGCAAATCCTACCGGGAAGCGAATGCCCAAAATGCGGCGGCTCTTTGGCTGTGAAGCAGGGAAGGTATGGTCTGTTTATCGGCTGCAGTAACTTTCCCGCCTGCGATCATATCGAACACGAACCGGAAGAAACCCTGGATGTGCAGTGTCCAAGTTGTAAGAAGGGGCATTTGCGTGAAAAAAGTAGCCGCTATGGCAAAACCTTTTATGCTTGCGATACATATCCTAAATGCAAATATGCCATCAATCATCCGCCTGTTGCCCAGGATTGCAAAGAATGTGGCTTCCCACTGTTGCTGAAGCGAAATATGGCTGCTGGCGAAAAGCTACAGTGCGCAAATAAAAAGTGCGGTAAGTTTCAGTAGGCGGGAGCTAAAGCGCCCTCAGTACGTATCGTAAACGATCCTCCGAGAACGTGGCAGAAAACGCCACTTCGAGCACGCTGATGCCATCAGCTCCGAGTACACGCTGTTCCTAGTAAAAGCAAAAATCCTTGAGTCATACCGTGATACTACACGGTATCTAGGTCGAGAGCCGAACGTCTCTGATGTGCCAGTAACGGGAGTTAAAGCTCCCTCAGTACGTATCGTAAACGATACTCCGAGTACGTGACAGAAAATGCCACTCCGAGCACGCTGATGTCATCAGCTCCGAGCACACGCTGTTCCGAGCAAAAAGCAAAAGCCCTTGTGTCATTCCCTGATACTACAGGGAATCTTGGCCAACCTTGAATGACCGAATTGTGCCAGGAACAACCCGTTAGCAATTTCTAATATAAGAGGAGTTTGGGCTAGTACAGCTTAACCCATCAAATAAAGGTTTGGTTCCTGCGCTCTATGCCCACTAATTTTTATTTGGTTTCAATGTCAGTTTTGCACAAAGGGTACACCTTTAGTTCAGTTGAGCCATTTACTTCATTGAACACAAATGATCTATTGCCTACAAAATCCAAGAAAAATACATCATCGATCGCAGGCTTTCCCTCAAAATTTAAAAGTCTACCGGATACTCTTGCATAATCTCCATCAAATGCCTGGGCCTGCTCAAGTAAATTCGCATCTACCAATATCTGTACTGCATTTTCTTCGACTTGGCTATTTTTCGAAGCCATATCGGTATAGAGCATAATCTTTCTATCTTTTATTGAGAAATACCCGAAAACAGCGACGGTCTCGTTTTGGTTACTATTTATGCCTGAAACGATACGGTAAATTGATCTTGCTTTGAATAAGTCGTTGTCAGGCAATGTGTAACAACTGTCCGAATGAACTTTGGTCGAAAATAGCAAAACCGTTAAAAGTACAATTTGAATATATCTCATAAATTGAATCGCTATTTTAGATACTTTGAAGTTGGAATAAATGACTGTAGATCGCTCGCAACGGCCGTTGGCCACTGCACTTATCAATCAATAACTTAAGCTATAACTGTGACCGGCGCAAACGTGCGGTTAGCTGGCTCAAGGAATAGCCAATGAGTATTTGTCCCTGTGATTTTATGAACGACATGATGCTCGAGTTTTGTTTACATATCACCATTTGTGCGTTTATCGGTGGGTAAATCGTTGCATAAATCACATTGAATGTTTTTTCTGTAATTATATGCACGCGTTACAGCGAAAATACCGATTGAAATTACAGCCCATAAAATACCAAACTCTACTGAATACTCTATTGTTCTCCCTTTCAAGTATTGAATAGTTGATAGCAAAAGGGCAATTACAGGTAACGCAATGAGATATTGAAAAAGCCATTTTTTTATTGGCATAAAGCTTCCTTTTCTTACTATCCCTCGACCGCTGAACTCTCGTTACAAAACGAGGCTACTTGTTGAAATTACCGGAACTGGCTTACCGTCGCAATCTTGCAAAATATATTCATTTTTATACCTCTAAAACCATCGTGCATCAACAATAACTATCTGATAGTGTTAACTTTACAGGAAAACATCAAGTCGGAATTGAAACCGTACGTAATCACAAGGAATATACATGAGACTACGATTAAGAGGTTTCCTAAATGGATTCGCAAAAATCACGAACTTTCTCCCTGCCACGATACTACTCGCATTAGGGTTAATGACTTTCCAGAGTATTGGGGCCACACCTGCTCCAGATAACAATGCGGAAGTATCAGTCATTAAAAGGGCGTTACCAGATTACCCCAAGTATGCAGTAAAAAATGGTATTGAGGGCACTGTATTAATAAGCTTTAGTATCGAGAAAGATGGTAATGTGTCGGATATTCAAGTTGCAGCGTCAGACCAAGACGGGTTGTTTGACGCGAGTGCAATCTTAGGGGTCCAAAGGTGGGTTTACACCAAACCTGCCAAAAAAGTTCGTAATAACTATGTAGCCATAGAGTTTGCTCTTACTGACAATCCAGCTACCTCAAACTTTAGCAATGTTGAAAAAATTCAAGTTAGAGGCAATTAGTTTCACTTTACATTGCTACGCAAACCAGATCGATAGACAATAAAAAAGCGCCGGAAGGCGCTTTTTTATTTAGCTAATGTCGTTGACGTACTGTTTAACTCCCTGAAAGTCATCCTCCGGCAATATCTCAGTAATTTTTGTCAATCTTGCTAACAACTCGGCTTTATCTGCACCACAAACATTAATGTGACCCATCTTACGACCTGGTCGTTTCGTTTTACCGTACCAGTGCAGTTGTGTGCCTGTAACAGACAGGACTTCAACGGGAACCGAATCGACGCCAAGAATATTTATCATGGCCGTCGGGCGAACTAAATCTGTGCTTCCCACAGGTAATCCGCAGACGGCACGAATATGGTTCGCAAACTGACAGGTGTCAGCGCCTTGTTGCGTCCAGTGACCAGAGTTATGGACCCGTGGCGCGATCTCATTAACCAGTAATTTGTCGCCGACCTGGAAAAACTCAATGGCCAAAACACCAACATAATCTAAAGCATCGGCTACTTTGGCAAAGGCATTAGCGGCTTGCTGTTGCAGGCCCTGATGCTCACCGGTTGCCAGGGATACACTAAGAACGCCATTGCTGTGGTGGTTTTCGGTTAACGGGTAAGCAAAGGTGTTGCCGTGAATATCACGGACACCGACCATAGAAACTTCGCGATCAAAAGGAATCATTTGCTCAGCGATGATTCCCTGAGGAACACGGCCTTTAGCTTGTTCTAGAAATGATGCAATATCATCCCAAATCAAATCGACATTGCTATCCGCCTTGATTCGCCACTGGCCTTTTCCATCGTAGCCTTCTAAAGCACTTTTCAAAACCAAAGGTACGTTTAGTTCTTCAATCGCTAAAAGCAGGTCTTCTTTGTGTTCAATGACCTTATAAGGTGCATTGGCAACGCCGGCTTTATCCAGTAAAGCTTTCTCTAGTCGACGGTCTCCGCCGGTTTTGATTGCCTGGCTGGAAGGACGTAATTTGCCTGAGGCTTCGCATACTGCCAGCGTCTGATGGTCAATATGTTCAAATTCAGCGGTGATTACGTCGGCAAATTCGATACCTTGGTCCAAATCACCAAAGGTTAACTGTGGCGCTAATGGATCGACAACCGTCTTGCTGCCAACATCATAGGCTCGAATCGCAACATTTAACGGTTTACTCGCCAGCGCCATCATTCGTGCCAGTTGGCCTGCACCTAACACTAAAACGTTCATCAGCGATTAAGACTCCTGTGGATCCGGGTTATCGAGGATGGTTTGTGTCTGTACACGTCTGAATTCTTCAATGGCAGTCATAATTTTTTCATCATGGGTACCAAGAATTTGTGCCGCTAGCAGGCCGGCATTGGCTGCGCCCGCTGTTCCAATCGCCAATGTACCAACAGCGATACCTTTTGGCATTTGTACGATAGACAGTAACGAGTCCTGACCGGATAAGGCTTTTGACTGGACTGGCACACCAAGTACCGGAAGCGGTGTAAAGGCAGCGGTCATGCCAGGTAAATGAGCGGCACCACCGGCACCGGCAATAATGACTTTAATTCCGCGTTCTTTGGCAGATTCCGCATACTCGGCAAGTAAGTGAGGCGTACGGTGTGCTGAAACCACTTTGGTTTCATAACTAACGTTTAAAGAATCCAGCATTTCTGCTGCATGTTTCATTGTTGGCCAATCGGATTTTGACCCCATGATAATGCCCACTTTCATGTTACGTGCCTATATATCTTCGATGATGAAAAGATTCAGCCCCAAGGGGGTACCATAAGGCTGGAAAAATAAGCGGCAATTATACCCGGGTTTAGCTCAATACCAAAACGTTCCGCTCCGCTAATCGGCTAATGATGATGAAATTGTTGCGAAAACATGACACAAAGTTTGTTTGTCGGGCTTAAGACTTGTTAAAATTGTCAGTTATTAACAAGTGTTCAGGAAAAAGTGTGACTCAATTAACGGCTGCAAGTGTGTTTGCTGACGGCGGCATCATAGCTTATCCAACTGAGGCGGTTTTTGGTCTGGGGTGCGACCCTGACAATTCTCAGGCAATCAAAAAGCTATTGGCTTTGAAGCAAAGGCCTCAGGAAAAAGGGCTGATTTTGTTGGCCGGTAATTATTCGCAACTCTTACCCTATGTTGATGATAACGCGATTCCTCAGGATAAGCGGTTTAGCGTATTATCTCGCTGGCCCGATGGCATTACCCAGGTCCTGCCGGCAAAGCCGGGGTTATCCGAGTTGTTGACTGGCCAGTTTACCTCGATTGCGGTACGCGTAACCAGTCAGCCCGATGTGGTCGCCCTTTGTCAGGCAACGGGCAAACCCATCGTCTCAACCAGTGCTAACCTGACAGGGCAGCCGCCAGCGACAACCTGGCAGCAGGTCGAACAGGGACTGGGTGAGCAGGTAGATTTTATCATCAAGGGTGAAACCTTAGGTTTTACCAAACCATCAACAATCATCGATGCGTTAACCGGAGAAACTTTTCGCCAATGAGTCAGGTAGATATTCAACCCGTAGTTGATTTTTTAACAGATCTTCAGGATCGTATTTGTCAGCAACTGGAACAAGCTGATGGTTCAGGTAAATTTGTCGAAGACAAATGGCAGCGTGAGGAGGGTGGCGGTGGCCGCACCCGGGTGTTAACCGATGGTGCCGTTATTGAACAAGGCGGGGTTAACTACTCTTTAGTAAGCGGTAATAAGCTACCTCCATCGGCTACCGCACATCGCCCGGAACTTGCCGGTCGTACCTGGCGTGCCTGTGGAGTTTCCCTGGTGATTCATCCTAAAAATCCATTTATCCCAACGTCACATGCCAATGTCAGGTTCTTTATCGCGGAAAAAGAGGGAGAGGCACCGGTTTGGTGGTTCGGCGGCGGCTTCGATCTCACTCCATTTTATCCTTTTGATGAGGACGTTAAACACTGGCATCAGGTGGCCCATGATTTATGTCAGCCATTTGGTGATGACGTGTACGACAAACATAAACATTGGTGCGATGATTATTTTTACCTGAAACACCGTAATGAAACCCGTGGTGTCGGAGGCTTATTCTTTGATGACCTGAATGAGTGGGACTTTGCGCAGTGTTTATCTTATATCCAGGCTGTTGGGCAAGGGTTTATTGATGCTTACGTGCCAATTATCGAGCGCCGTAAGAATCACCCGTATGATGATACGCATCGACAGTTCCAGTTATATCGACGTGGACGCTATGTAGAGTTTAATCTAGTTTTTGACCGCGGTACCTTATTTGGCTTGCAAAGCGGAGGTCGTACAGAGTCTATTCTGATGTCGATGCCACCGTTAGCCAGATGGCAATATAACTATCAGCCTGAGTCCGACACTCAGGAGGCTAAACTCCAGGCCTATTTAACCCCTCGAGACTGGCTTAACGAGCTTTAACGACAATATAGTCCGGGTTGAGATGTGTTGATTAGGTGCAGGCGGTGCTTTTTGAAGAATGGAAACTGTGCAAGCAGAGTATCGCCCGATTTTATTGTTATTGGTTCATCGCTGGGCTGGATGAAGAGCCAGGTCGCCTCTTCGCTTTCGTCGAAGGAGATACAGTCAGTAGCGCGAATTAAACTCTTGTTATCATAAAAATACAGGGCGTGTGGCAGTCGGTAATCGCCGTAAACCTGCACGGGCTTGGCTGATCCTGTTGCTTGTGCTTTGTTTTTAACTTCCTGATTTATTTGCTTCAAGGTAGCGTCTATATCACGATATTCAGACAAGCTTTTTAACCGGTAGGGCATGCTGTAGCTAATATCAAATAGTCGCAATAATAGTACCAGGGTCACGGAAAAGAACACGAAAGCATTGCTGTGATCACTGGTGTTGTAGCTTTGCGGTCTTCGGTATTGTCCGAGAATGATAAACAGCGTAAAGATAAAAATGATCATTAACCCGATGTTGCTGTTAGACGATACTGGCGCCATGAATGCCAGTAGCAGGCAAGCCAAAGCTATTACCCCGTAAGTCAGCATCGGCACTGTGTTGCCCAGGGTTTGCAAATATCTGTCATGCCAGTGTTGAACAACGTTGTCCTGTTCTGAGTGGTATGCTATTTGCAGAATCATCGCCGTCAATAGTAATGCCGGCACAAACATGGGCAGGTAATAACGCACATTGCTGTCGCCTATCAACATGATGGGAATTAAATTGCTGATAAGCGCTATCAGGCAATAAGGGTAGAGATTGGTATATCTGGAATTGAGTTGTTGGCGATAGCGACCAGAAATGAGCAATGGCAAGAGCAGGCCAGCGGGAAGTAGCGCCAACCAAACTTTGACTGGATATGACAGGACACCGCTGAGATATTGCAAGGCAGTGCCTTGGGATTGGCGGGCAGCAATTTCAGCCTGGTTTAACTCAACAGAAGCCTGCCATCCGAACTTTGCTAACATCGGAATCCACCACATCGCGGCACATACGAAGGGAATCAACAAGGCGCCAAAAAGTTCTTTTTTATTTACCTTTGACCAGCTTTTACAATAGGTTAGATAGCCAACTACGGTGAGGAAATAGCACAGCAAAGCTGCTTCGCGCTTACATAAATATGCAAGTCCCACAAAGGTCATGGACATATACCAGGCTCGGGCTGTCTGCTGCTTATGCCAGAAATAAAACCAACTGAATAATGACAGGTTAACGAGGACCATAAAAACGGTATCGAGTTCTGCCGATGTTGCTTTGCGGATCAACTCCGGGGTCAATAAAAACATCAGAACCAGCCAGGCTCTTATACGAAGATCAAAAATTTGGCGGCTGAATAGCCATAAAGCCAATGCCATCATAAATGCGAATACCATTGATGGCAGTCGCGCTACGAATTCATCTATGTGTCCGTCAGTTAATAGGCTGGCGGCTATAATGGACCAGTTGAACAAGGGCGGCTTAGCCCAGTATGCCTGCTGATTGATGGTTGGTGTAAACCAACTTGAATTGGCGAGCATTTCGCGGGCGACCAGGGCTCGACGGGTTTCTTCGTGATAGAGTGGAATGATGTCGATCCCTGGAAGATACAATCCGACTAACAGGGAAATAACCAATATTCCGGAAAAAAGCAGCAGTAGCTGATTTGTTAAATCCCTTGTTTCTTTAATATTAGTGTTCATCGTGACCAGGGCTAATGAATGGGTTTTCACTCTTTTGCTTCTGTTCTTTACGGTATAGCCAAACACCAAGCCCCAGGCTGATGCACAGCAAAAGCCCGCTCAGGAGCAATTGCCATTGTGATTGCATGTTTATACCACTGCCGCTTAGGCTGAAAATTATCATTTGCGGTAAGTAGCCTATAAGAGTGGCACTAAAAAAGGCGACTTTATTGACCTGGCTTATGCCGGCGGCAAGGTTAGTTAAAAGATTACTGCCGAATGGGAATAGACGAACAATCAGGGTCTTTTGAAAGACATTGCTAGCGAGGAATGCACTTAATCGCTTCACCAGCTTTGAGCTAGTGGCGAGTTGATAATGCGTTGAAAGCCTGGTGGCAAAGCTAAAACAAAGTACACTTCCAAGCAGGGTTGCAAATGTAGCAATTAAAGTTCCATGCCAGAAGCCCAGGCCGTAGCCGGCGACGAATGCTATTGCCTGGCGCGGAAACCCGAACATCGTAGTGATGGCTGCTACGGCGATAAAAGCAACTTGTACTGATATTGATGATGGTGACAGTTGTCGCCAAAAAGGTGTCGAAAACATATCCTCGAACAGATAATTTTGCAGTATCAGCGCAATTGACAGGAACAAAGCGAAACTCAGTATGGCCTTCAACAGATGCTTTTTGACCGGTGTTGATAACGCACTAATCATGTTTGGTCTCGATTATTTCTGCTCGCTTGTAGCGGCTCTTCAACCACAGCACCCCAAGTAAATCCACCAATCCCACAAATGCGCGATTTCTAAACGAGTAATTAGACTGGCCGGAATATCGTTTGCGATGGTTTACTTCTACCACTTCAATATGGCCGCCACGACGTTTAATAAGTGCAGGTAAAAAACGATGCATATGATCGAAGTAGGGTAGCGACATAAATGTCGCCCTGGGAATAACCTTAATACCGCAACCTGTATCCGGGCTATCGTCATCGAGAAAGGCTTGCCGAATATTGTTCGCTACTTTTGATTGCCAGCGTTTCCAGGAGTTATCTCCAATCCGGTTTTTGCGATAACCCGCGACGCAAAAGTGACTGTATTGAGACTGTTGCATAGCAATGTCTATCATTGCGGGCAAGTCAGCAGGATCGTTCTGACCATCGGCATCTAATGTCGCTACCAGGCTACCCTGACTCTGCTTTACACCATTTCGTACCGCCGTACTTTGACCAACACTTTGCCGATGGCGAATAATGCGGATATTGTCCTGTTTATTTCGCAATTGCACTAGCCGTTGATAGGTTTCATCTTCACTACCATCGTCAACATAGATGATTTCGTATTTATACCTGCCCGATAGTGCTTGATTGATCTCTTCGACAAGCGGTTGGATATTTTCTTGTTCGTTTTTTGCAGGTACTACCACCGAGATTTCAATAGTCATGCGTTGTAATCTTAAAGCTCTGAAAAGGGTAGGTGGTGACGTGCCTGTTGGAACCCATATCGCCACCCATGTAACGAACCTAACTATAGACAATGATTAGAAATTTGCCGTTTATCCTGAATTATTCACCTGAGGTTTGATTCAAATCAACAAGCAGGCCAACACTGATCGACTAAACTTGTAGTGCCATTGCAGGGAGCTTCAGTTTGAACGCCTGAAGCCAGATGATACATACAATGGCGATTTTGTGATTTGTTCTCTGAGGGAGAGACGTATGAAAAAGCAAATCGTAACAATGGCGGTACTGACCGCTCTGTTAACCCCAATGGTACATGCTAATGAAGCTGGCGATTGGGTCATTCGTGCAGGTGCTACGAATGTTGATCCTGATAGTGGAAGTTCCGGTGTTTACGTCGAAGCGTTAGGCGGAGATACTCCATTATCTGTGTCGGTAGACGATAATACTCAGCTGGGCCTAAACTTTGCGTATTTTTTCAGCCCTAATTGGGCATTTGAATTGCTGGCGGCGACACCATTTGAGCACGATGTTATTATTAATGACCCGTCGGGTATTGCCCCTGGTATTTTTGGTGTTCCAGTTGATGGAGCGACACTTGCGTCAGTTAAACACTTACCACCAACATTAAGTGTCCTTTACTATTTCAGCACAGCAGGCAGTTTCCAGCCCTATGTAGGACTAGGACTAAACTACACCACTTTCTTTGAGGAAAGTTTTAAATCAGGCCCCAGTTCTTTGGGTTTTAATGACCTGGAACTGGACGATTCCTGGGGATATTCTGCTCAGGTCGGCCTGGATTTTTATTTTTCTGAAAGCTGGCTGATTAATGCATCCGCCCGATACATTGATATTGAAACTGATGCGACATTTAATATTGGAGAAATAGCCGGCTCTGCTGACGTTGGTGTTGATCCGATGGTGTATTCGATAATGCTTGGTTATAAATTTTAATTTGTACCAACAAATGTTTAACAACGCAAAGCAGCGCCTCGTCGCTGCTTTTTTTATTTCAATCGATTTCGGGATTCGATAGGATGATCGAAATCTGTTTCAACGATAAAGTAACATTATGAATCCCCGGCAATATTGCGTCTTTGGCAATCCGATTAGTCAGTCGCGCTCCCCCTGGATACATCAACGATTTGCAAGCCAGCTAGATATCGAAATTGATTATCAGGCTAAGCTTGCTCCTGAGGATGGGTTCGCTGATGCTTTTAAAGCGTTTGTTGCTGCTGGCGGTGAAGGAGCGAATGTAACCGCACCTTTTAAAGAGCAAGCCTGGCAACTATGTGACCGGTTATCTGTAACGGCTAAAGATAGTGGCGCGGTGAATACGCTGTTTTTAGAAGGGGATAAAATTTGCGGTGATAATACCGATGGTTTTGGGTTAGTGGCAGACTTACACCGACAACAGGTGCAATTAATCGATGCAAAAATTTTGTTGTTAGGTGCCGGCGGCGCTGCAAGGGGAGTGATTCCTGCATTATTAAATGAAACCCCTAAATCTTTGACTATTGCCAATCGTACTGCATCGAAAGCTCATAATCTGCAAAACTATTTTAGCGATCCAAGGATTCACGCCTGTGGGTTTGATGAACTACTAGCTGGTAGTTTCGATGTCATTATTAATGCAACATCAGCGGGTCTTGCCCGGCAGCGCCCAGATGTGAATTCATCCATTATTGGCACCAAAACGATTTGCTATGACATGGTATATCAGGCTGAACCTACTGGTTTTCTGGTTTGGTGTCATGACCATGGAGCCGGACAATGCATTGATGGTCTGGGTATGTTAGTAGGGCAGGCGGCAAAAAGCTTTTCTATCTGGTTCTCAGCGATGCCAGATATTGAACCGGTAATTGAAGAGCTGAGACGTTTGCTGATTCAGGGTAAATAAATGAACCAATCTCTTTTGTTCAATGATGATTTTGAGGTGCTTGTTGATCAATCTCTGGTTAGATTTAGTGGCATGGCATCCGGTCGAAAGGTTGTTATTGTTGTTAAGTTCAAACCGAATGTACTGCCGAAACCTGGTGCTATTAGCCAGGAGTTAAAGTTTGATTTGGAAGCACTGGTGGAAGAGTGGACGGAAGATAATGATCTCGATGATGTCACCGAGATCAGCTTGAGTTATTAACGTTTCGTTTTATTCAGATTAAGACTCAGCGAGGTATTCGTCCTTTAATAGCACGTAGTTCTCGGCGGATTTTGCCAAAAACTGGATTTCAGCATCATTTAACTCTCTGGCTTTTTTCATCGGGTTACCAAAGTAAAGCCAACCGGATTGCAAAACCTTGTTAGGTGGTACCAATGTGCCTGCGCCAATAATCACATCATCTTCAACTTTGGCGCCATCCATAATTATTGTACCCATGCCGACCAGGATTCGATTTCCCAGTTGGCACCCATGCAACATAGCTTTGTGGCCTATGGTTACATCGTCGCCGATAATAAGTGGGTGACCTTCGGGATTGTTCGGCGTTTTTCGAGTCACGTGTAAAACCGTACCGTCCTGAACATTGGTACGTTTGCCGATACGTATGATATTGACATCACCTCGTGCCGCAACGAGAGGCCAAATACTGCTGTCTTCTCCAATTTGAATATCACCAACGATTACACTTGAAGAATCAATATAAACATTTTCTCCTAATAAAGGACTGATGGTCTTGTATGAGCGGGTTGAAGGATGTTTAGCTTGCATAAGGTTAATTACTTTATTTAACGATTTGAGTATAAATTTAACAAATAAAGGGTAAAACGTTAAAAAAATTGTTAACTAAATCACCATTTTCACCCCAGAAACTTAAAAATCCCCATTAAGTTATTGATTCTATGTGAGGAGTCCTTTGAATATCTAACGGCGTGATGGCAATTAGCGCTATTTATCAAAACGCTTAATATATATGGTCTGTATGGAAATTGTGCAAACAAACAGGTTTTTCGTTTTTTTTCAAAAAAACAGTTGACGGCTTCCGGAAAATCCCTAAAATGCGCATCCACTTCCACGGGGTAACCCAACGAAGTGTTTTGATAAGATAACCACTCCAAAGTGAGCGGTTAATCGAAACCGAAACGGCAAGATTTGAAA
>NZ_SWDB01000066.1 GCF_005116735.1 Thalassotalea mangrovi
CGAGTTTATAGCCTTGGCCGACAGGCCCGGGTAATCTTTGAAATTTCATCGTGATGGGGATAGATCATTGCAATTGTTGGTCTTCAACGAGGAATTCCTAGTAAGCGCGAGTCATCAGCTCGCGTTGACTACGTCCCTGCCCTTTGTACACACCGCCCGTCGCTCCTACCGATTGAATGGTCCGGTGAAGTGTTCGGATCGAGGCGACGTGGGCGGTTCGCCGCCCGCGACGTCGCGAGAAGTCCACTGAACCTTATCATTTAGAGGAAGGAGAAGTCGTAACAAGGTTTCCGTAGGTGAACCTGCGGAAGGATCATTGTCGAAACCTGCAAAGCAGACCGCGAACACGTGTTTAACAATGCCGGGTGCGTGGCGTGGGGGCAACCCCCGTCACGTACTCGGTCCCCCGCCGGCGCGCGTCCTCGGGCAGTGTCGTGCGGGCTAACGAACCCCGGCGC
>NZ_SWDB01000067.1 GCF_005116735.1 Thalassotalea mangrovi
TCCCTCGTTACACGTCCGAATTGCATGATTCTTGGGCCCTTGGTTATCTTTCATGATGGGGAACATGTGGTGAAATTATCTCGCTGAACCGCTTCCGTGCCAAAATCGAGATTTCGACTCCCCGAACCAATTAATGTAGCTAAAATGGCCTTGGCGAACCACTCGTCCAAAAATCGACCGACACGGATTTCAATTCTGATCATGCTCCCACGTAGCCAACCTAAAAATATTCCCAACGGTCTT
>NZ_SWDB01000068.1 GCF_005116735.1 Thalassotalea mangrovi
CAACAATGCCGACCGGTCCAAATCACATTTCCAGTCCGTTGAGAAATTATCTGGCAGGTTGACCGGTAATACACGCACCGAGCGATCTCGCCCTCCCGGCCCGAATCGAGATGCGGTCGGAGCATGGTTGGAACGTCACTGTACGTTTCCCATGACATATGGGTTCCAAAGGCGAAAGAATCAAGGCATTTTGACTTGTAACGAAAGAGAGGTGCGCATAATACCCGATTCATTGTTCGGAAGCAGTTCTGAACCGCACGATTTTCAAACACGATGCACTCGGGATCGTGCGGATCGGTACGACCATAGTCGTAGCCCTCTGAGTTAGCTTGAAATCAGCATTGGTTTGACATGAATCCGACCCATAACAGATGAGTTATGGCCGAAACAGTGGACGTCTACCGGGAAATGGAGCCCAATGGAG
>NZ_SWDB01000069.1 GCF_005116735.1 Thalassotalea mangrovi
ACAATTTTCTTTGGTGTTGTATGGTTAAGCCTCACGGGCAATTAGTACAGGTTAGCTCAACGCCTCACAACGCTTACACACCCTGCCTATCAACGTCGTAGTCTCCGACGACCCTTCAGGGGACTTAAAGTCCCAGTGAGAACTCATCTCAAAGCCTGCTTCCCGCTTAGATGCTTTCAGCGGTTATCAGTTCCGAACATAGCTACCCGGCAATGCCACTGGCGTGACAACCGGAACACCAGAGGTTCGTCCACTCCGGTCCTCTCGTACTAGGAGCAGCCCTCTTCAATTCTCAAACGCCCACGGCAGATAGGGACCGAACTGTCTCACGACGTTCTAAACCCAGCTCGCGTACCACTTTAAATGGCGAACAGCCATACCCTTGGGACCGACTTCAGCCCCAGGATGTGATGAGCCGACATCGAGGTGCCAAACACCGCCGTCGATATGAACTCTTGGGCGGTATCAGCCTGTTATCCCCGGAGTACCTTTTATCCGTTGAGCGATGGCCCTTCCATACAGAACCACCGGATCACTATGACCTACTTTCGTACCTGCTCGACGTGTCTGTCTCGCAGTTAAGCTGGCTTATGCCATTGCACTAACCGTACGATGTCCGACCGTACTTAGCCAACCTTCGTGCTCCTCCGTTACTCTTTGGGAGGAGACCGCCCCAGTCAAACTACCCACCAGACAGTGTCCCCATCCC
>NZ_SWDB01000071.1 GCF_005116735.1 Thalassotalea mangrovi
GAGACAAACGTGCTTAGCGGGACAGAATTTCTTCGGGTCACCGCCATAATATTTCCGCAACCGAGATCTCAGCAAACAGCTTATTCACCTTTGCGAACAATGCATAAACTATGCAAAGACGCAAGGATCACAAGTGCCGGCTTATGTGTTCACGACTTCCCCACCGAAGGAGATGCCGCAAACAACATTTTAAGCAAAGCTTAACAATTCCTTCCAGATAGGTACGCAACACAGGCCCCGGATCAGTTCAACAAGCATAAAACTATGCTAGTGAAGAAACTGAGGAGGATAGTTGGTCTGTAGTTGGGTGCGCGAGCACAGAGCCTACAAACACTAGCTATCCAATCACCACTCATACGCCGAAT
>NZ_SWDB01000072.1 GCF_005116735.1 Thalassotalea mangrovi
AACCGCTATCACCCAAGATACAGAGTACTCGAGTTAGTATATAACTTTCACCCATAGTAAGTCAAAGTGATATACGAGTTAACATATATATCTGAATACTTATTAGTATTAAGATTTATAAGTCACCGAGATCTTGATTCTTCACTTAAGTCAGATAGAAGAATACATCTCAAACTGTGGTCCTATCAATACGTAATGACGTACCAGTATAGACAAGTAGCCAAGACAAACTACTTCCATCTATACTGC
>NZ_SWDB01000073.1 GCF_005116735.1 Thalassotalea mangrovi
AACAGCATTTCATGCGTCTGAGTCCAGTAGGCACGCAGAAAGAACGCTCTGGAATGGGATAATACAAAGTGAGCCACCTGAAGCTTTACCTTACGAGTACCGACATAAGAATAATTCTCACCCCAGTCAAACTGAAACGCTTCACCTGGCGCAAACACTAATGGGACATAGGCTTTTTTGTTCAGACCGTGAGCCGCAATTTTCTGTTCCTCCCGCCATTGCCGAGCGAATGCCGCAACGCGATCGTAAGAGCCACTAAAGCCCAGATCAACGAGTTCTTTGTGCAGCCTCCTGGCTGATTTTCTTTCTTTACGCCGACGCTTCGATTCACGCAGCAACCAAGCAGATAGCAGTTCTTTGTAGCCATCAAGTTTGCTAGTCGATGTTCGTTTGGGATACGCAGGTTCAACGCATTCCTTGGCTAGGTATTTCTTAACGGTATTTCTTGAAAGTCCGGTTCTTCTGGCTATTTCACGTTGGGACATCCCTTCCCGAAAATGCCAGCGCCGGATAACGCTTAGTAATGACACATCAATCACTCCAATATTTCTCCCGCAATTTGAGTGCGAGAACTAATTAAAGAAGTGGATCAATTTTGGATGCAAATTAGGGGTTGAAGTGGATCAATTTTCGATGCAAATTAACAGG
>NZ_SWDB01000075.1 GCF_005116735.1 Thalassotalea mangrovi
ATGTAGAGGTCGAGTTTAGATGCAAGTTCAAGGAGCGAAAGGTGGATGGGTAGGTTATATAGGGATATAGCACAGAGATATATAGCAAAGAGATACTTTTGAGCAATGTTTGTGGAAGCGGTATTCGCAATATTTTAGTAGCTCGTTACAGTCCGGTGCGTTTTTGGTTTTTTGAAAGTGCGTCTTCAGAGCGCTTTTGGTTTTCAAAAGCGCTCTGAAGTTCCTATACTTTCTAGAGAATAGGAACTTCGGAATAGGAACTTCAAAGCGTTTCCGAAAACGAGCGCTTCCGAAAATGCAACGCGAGCTGCGCACATACAGCTCACTGTTCACGTCGCACCTATATCTGCGTGTTGCCTGTATATATATATACATGAGAAGAACGGCATAGTGCGTGTTTATGCTTAAATGCGTACTTATATGCGTCTATTTATGTAGGATGAAAGGTAGTCTAGTACCTCCTGTGATATTATCCCATTCCATGCGGGGTATCGTATGCTTCCTTCAGCACTACCCTTTAGCTGTTCTATATGCTGCCACTCCTCAATTGGATTAGTCTCATCCTTCAATGCTATCATTTCCTTTGATATTGGATCATA
>NZ_SWDB01000010.1 GCF_005116735.1 Thalassotalea mangrovi
GTTTAGGATAACGGTAAAAGATACAATGAATGCAATAAAAACGCTTCAAAACCAGAGCGAAGGACTCGGCTATGAAGTGTTATAAATTTGTGGGGATCCTACAGGGTCAGAGTTGTTGATCTTGGATCAACAACTCTGACCCCTTGATTTTTAATGTTATAACCCGCAGGCGTAAGCCAGCACTTTGTCCTTAACCACACCTAAGCGCTGGGCGCCAAAGAGCCCTAAATTACGCAACAACTTGACCGGCCCCGTTGGTTGTTTAAAACCGCGGTAAATCAAATCCATGGTCGTCATCATCAACAAATTATCATTGCGGCGCTGCTTCTCATACTGAGTCAATACCTCGGGGCTGGCGTAATGCTTGCCCGAGCCAATCGCCATCGCGAACGTTTCCTGCAGGGCTTTGACATCCTTAAATCCAAGGTTCACCCCCTGCCCTGCTAACGGATTGATCGAATGAGCAGCATCACCAATCAGCAATACCCTTCCTTTTACGTATTGATTGGCATGGCGACGCGCCAATGGAAAAGAAGCTTTATCCAGAACCTCAATCCCACCCAGGCGTTTGGGGAAGTGCTTGATGATGCGTTGTTGTAACTGTTCATTTGGCAACTTCACCAATTCATTAATCACGCCGGGTTTATCGTACCAGACCAGGGACGCATGATTCCCCTGTAATGGCAGGAAAGCAGCAGGGGCACCATTAATAAAATGTTGCCAGGTAATATCCTGTTGCCCTTGTTCAGTGATGACATTGACTAACATCGCCGATTGTTGATAATCCCAACCGGTAACACCGATTTGCGCAAGTTCCCGTACTTTTGAATTGCCGCCATCGGCACCAATGAGCAACTCACATTGAATTTGACCAGTGTCGAGAGTCACCAATACCCGATCAGAAAACGTCTCGATTGCCTTTAGCCGCGCCGGGGCAATCATTGAAATATTCTTTCGCGCCTGCATTTGTATCCAGGCAGAAGCCTGCAGTAAGTGGTTTTCCACCATATATCCCAGATGGGTCTGGTCTATCTGCCGGCAATTAAATTCTGCGTAACTTAATCCCAACTCCCATACCCCCAGGCGTCGATAGGGACAAGCCCGCCAATCCAATACCTGCTGCCAGATTTGCAGGCGTTGCAATAGCTGTTCGGAACCCAGAGAAATTGCCGATATTCTGAGGTTATACGGTTGTTCCGGATCGAATGACTGAGGATGTTCGAGTAACTCAGGGTTTGGCCGATGAGCATCAACGACCGCTATTTTTAATCCTAAATCGGCCAATGCCAAGGCCGCGGTAGCACCTACCATGCCGCCACCAACTATCAGACAATCAAACTTTTCCATTTCCCTGCATTAGCCCTTTGCTGTACTCATGAATATACCAATCCCATTAAATTATTGCTCACTCAGTGAGAATTTAAAGGCGTTTAGGCAAGGCTTTGATTGCAGAGAATGGTTACTCCATTGTCAAAATCAATAACGCAGGATAAACGCCTTTAAAACTCACCCGTAGGGAGTTTATCAGAGGCCCATTTACGGCCCTATATTTCATTAATATAGAATGACTATATCAATGAAATCTATGTTGTAAATGAACCTCTGCCCTAACTCTGAGTTGTGCACAAACTTAATGTGATTGGTATTAGCGGGTTCGGTGATTGCATTGTGCAGCAGTGGCAACATTGCAGACCTGACCCGAGCTTTCATTCTAATGGACAACGCCCCGGAGATGCCAGAGCAAAATGAAAATGATGTTTTTTATGTCCTAAAAACAAAGCGTTAATAAGCATGTTCGATAAAGTGCCAGAATTTCACGTTAAACGGAAAATACCACTAGGAATGTAACAAAACCTATAAAAATGCGGGATCTGACATAATTGCTTACAACCGCCTCGCAACCTTTTTTTAACATTTCCTATCTTAAATCGTGATGATGCAAAATTTATGAAGGAAACCATTATGAAAACCTTAGCTATCGCCCTGCTATCCACGTCTCTTGTATTGGCTCAGACTGCAAAGGCGGAACAGGCTCTGTCTGTCACCGAACAGGTTACCATGCCTATGCAAACCTATACCGTGACCTATCAGGGAAACGTCGATACCCTGGCACAAAAAACCATGCATGCACTGCAGCACCTGGATTATCAGGCACAACTGGATATTTATCAGCAGGCTCACTATACGATTCAAAACATTGGCGAGCAAACCCGTCACTTTAATAACCAGTTGGCTCAAAACCAGAGCTGGCCGGCGACCGATAATGCGGCAGAATAAAATCTCTGTGCAAATTTGCCTGGCAACTAATGGGGCAGGAACTTTTAACAATTACCTTTGGGTTCCTGCCTGTTTCATGTAAAAACAAAGCCCCCTCGCCCCACAACTTTACAAATTAATAACAGCCAGACGGTGGCATGGTGAAACAAGAAAGAGTAAAATATGCTCCTTTTATTTACCAACCACCCAAGTCCGACAACTTTTCGCTGCTTAGCATCAGGTAACTCGGGCCGTTGCCTGACAAAGTCAGTTGCGACCCTTGAGGCGAATTATTCCCTGCAAGGCTTTATACTTTGGGTGGTACCGAATTTAGGCGAACGTGCATGACCAAAAAGCTGTTTATTAAAACCTGGGGCTGCCAGATGAACGAGTACGACTCGCAAAAAATGGCTGACCTGTTAGATTCCACTCACGGTTTTGTTGAAGCCAAAGAAGCGGAAGAAGCGGATGTATTGCTGTTAAACACCTGCTCCATTCGTGAAAAAGCTCAGGAAAAAGTGTTCCATCAACTTGGCCGTTGGAAGAATCTCAAGGCTGACAATCCCGATTTAATCATCGGTGTTGGTGGCTGTGTTGCTTCCCAGGAAGGTGACGCGATTCGTCAGCGAGCGCCGTTTGTCGATATCGTATTCGGCCCGCAAACCTTGCACCGCTTACCGGAAATGATTCAGCAGGTTACCGGTGAACACAACCCGGTTGTTGACGTTAGTTTTCCGGAAATAGAAAAATTTGACCGTTTGCCTGAACCAAAGGCTGAAGGCCCGACGGCATTCGTATCGATTATGGAAGGCTGTAGTAAGTACTGTACCTTCTGCGTGGTGCCATACACCCGCGGCGAAGAAGTATCCCGTCCTCTTGACGATGTACTTTATGAGATTGCCCAATTAGCAGAACAGGGTGTACGGGAAGTAAACTTACTCGGTCAGAACGTAAATGCATATCGTGGTGAAACCCACGACGGCAGTATCTGTCGCTTTTCCGATTTACTGCGTTTAGTCGCGACCATTGATGGCATTGACCGTATTCGCTACACGACCTCGCATCCGGTAGAGTTTACCGACGACATTATCGATGTTTATGCCGATGTTCCGGAACTGGTCAGTCACTTGCACCTGCCGGTACAAAGCGGCAGTGATCGTATTCTGAATATGATGAAACGTGGCCATACGGCGATTGAGTATAAGAGTAAAATTCGTCGCCTGCGCAAGGTTCGTCCGGATATCTGTATGTCATCTGACTTTATCATTGGCTACCCAGGCGAGACCGATGATGATTTCGAAGCGACCATGGACCTGATCAAAGCCGTTAATTTTGATATCAGTTTCAGCTTTATCTATAGCGCCCGTCCGGGAACTCCTGCGGCCGATGCTGTAGATGATGTTAGTGAAGCAACCAAGAAACAGCGTTTACAAATCTTACAGGACAGAATCAATACCCAGGCGTTATCGATTGCCCGTAAAATGTTAGGTACCGAGCAACGCATTCTGGTTGAAGGTCCATCGAAGAAAAACCCGATGGAATTGCGTGGTCGTACCGAGAACAACCGCATCGTTAACTTTGAAGCACCACACACGGTTATCGGCCAGTTTGTGGATGTGGAAATCACCGATGTTTACAGTAATTCATTACGCGGCAAGCTGATTCGCACAGAGGGTGAAATGGGTCTGCGAATTGCCCATTCACCGGCAGATATACTTGCCAACCAGCATCATGGTCAAACTATGTCGACGGATACTGACACAGACCGTTTAGGTGTTGAAACCTTTACGCCCTGATAATTAGAGGTCAGTTTTTGAAGGTGCGGTGATTGCACCATTCAAAACCTGCCCCCGAACTGATAAAGGAAAATGGTTTAATTACAATGAAAACCAGCTTAGATGTAACACTGGAACCCATGGACAACCATCGGATTGCAAACCTGTGCGGTCCACTAGATGAAAACCTGCGTAAAATTGAGCGTCTGCTAGGCGTTGAGATTGGCTACCGTGGCAATGCGTTCAAGATTCATGGCAATGAAACTCACAGCAATGCCGTCGCTAAGCTACTCAAAGATCTGTATATCGAAACCGCAGAAGTTAAGGGTAAAGCGGGTAATATCACCCCGGAAATGTTGCACCTTGCAATTCATGAAGCCAATGTGCTGGAGCAAGGCAGCGATCACCAGGCGGATTACGATAAGATGGTAACCATCAAGACCAAACGGGGCTTGATAAAACCACGTAACGAAAACCAGAAAACTTACGTTCAGAATGTACTGACTAATGACATCAGTTTCGGTGTCGGTGTTGCCGGTACTGGTAAAACCTACCTGGCGGTGGCCTGTGCTGTCGATGCCCTGGAGCGCCAGGAAGTGCGTCGTATTCTGCTCACCCGCCCAGCGGTAGAAGCGGGCGAAAAGCTAGGCTTTTTACCGGGCGACCTGTCGCAAAAAGTCGACCCATACCTGCGTCCGCTTTATGATGCCTTATTTGAAATGCTTGGCTTTGAAAAAGTTGAAAAGCTCATTGAACGTAATGTCATTGAAGTCGCACCTCTCGCTTACATGCGTGGCCGTACGTTGAATGATGCCTTTATTATCCTCGATGAAAGCCAGAACACCACGGTTGAACAGATGAAAATGTTTCTGACCCGGATTGGCTTTAATTCCAAAGCGGTCATAACCGGCGATATTACCCAGGTAGATTTACCACGGGGGCAACGTTCTGGACTGCGTCATGCGATCGAAGTATTAGACAACATTAAGGGTGTCAGCTTTAATTTTTTCCAGTCTAAAGACGTCGTCCGCCATGCGGTAGTAGCAAGGATTGTCGAAGCCTATGAGCGCCATGATTCCAATCAACAAAGAAATGTCGCGCAGAAAAAAAGCGGCAACAGCGAAGCTGAGTAACCATTAGCCAAAGTTTTTATTAAATAACCGGAACTTTTTGCGCAAACAAGACTCTACTTGTTTGTCCTGGGTGCGAAGCCTGGCTGTATCTGAAGGCCTCGCTACCCTAGGCACGAACCCTGGATGCGCACCCTGTTCCCTACCGACTGACGATTATAGTGACGACAACAACCAATACTCTCGATTTACAAATTGCCTGTGATGACAACCAGGAATTGCCTTCCTTAGCCCAGCTACAACTGTGGATTGATACCGCGCTAAGCCAGTACTCAAAAGATGCTGAACTAACGGTTCGCATTGCCACTGATGAAGAGTCCCGGCAATTAAATCGCGAATACCGAGGCAAAGACAAACCCACCAATGTGCTGTCATTTCCATTTGAGGTGCCAGAGGGGGTCGACATTAACCTGCTTGGTGATTTAGTGGTCTGTGCCGAAGTCGTTCGTCAGGAAGCGTTGACACAGAATAAAGCATTAATGGACCATTGGGCCCATATGATAATCCACGGATGCTTGCATTTACTGGGTTATGATCATATAAGAGAAGATGATGCTGAAGAAATGGAAGCTTTAGAGGTTAAGCTGCTGGCATCATTAAATATTGCTAACCCCTACATAACCGACTAGACGATCAAATCGGCCAGTCATTATTTTAAATAACTAAGGTAAAAATTTGCTCTATGAGCGACGACAACCCGCACTCTAGCAACGGCTCTTCGAAGTCCATAATGGAAAAAATCGTACAAGCGTTTACCGGAGAGCCGCAAAATAAAGAAGAATTGGTCGAAGTATTGCAAGATGCTCAAGACCGTGAGTTGATCAAACCCGCTACCAAGCAAATGCTCGAAGGTGTATTGGAAGTTGCCGATATGCGCGTTCGAGACATCATGATCCCCCGCTCCCATATGGTAACCGTTGATATTGAGCAGTCGGTGGAAGAATTTCTGCCTATCGTGCTGGAATCAGCGCACTCTCGGTTTCCGGTTATCAATGATGACATTGACCATATCGAAGGTGTATTACTGGCCAAAGATTTGCTGGCCTATGGATTTACCAAAGACGCGAGCAACTTCTCATTAAAAGACATTATTCGCCCTGCCATCATCATCCCGGAAAGCAAACGGGTTGAGCCGCTATTAAAAGAGTTTCGCCAGCAGCGTTATCATATGGCTGTGGTTGTTGATGAATACGGTGGCGTGTCAGGCCTGGTCACAATCGAAGACATTCTTGAGCTGATCGTCGGCGAAATCGAAGATGAGCATGATGATTTACTGGAACGGGAAATTCGTCGCCTCGCTGGCAATGTTTTCCACGTTAAAGCGCTGACTGATTTAGATGATTTTAACGAATACTTTAACTGTAACTTTGATGAAGAAGCTGCCGATACCATTGGTGGCACCGTCATGCACCGCTTTGGGCATATGCCGCTGCGCGGTGAAAGTATTAAAATTGAAGGATTTGAATTTAAAGTCGTTTCCGCCGACAAACGTCGCATACAACAACTACAGGTGACTGTACCTAAAGACCATGAAATCAATGGTCGTTTGGTGGATGAACGATAAGGGCGCTGGCAGCGCTCTTATCTTCAGAACAAAGAGAATCCGAGCCGCGCTGTAAATTGATGGAACAATACCTTGAGCCTGAGCCAATCTCCAACGTTTAAATTACTTACCAGTTTTATCGCCGGACTGCTTATGGTGCTCTCTTATGCACCATTTTCCTTATGGCCAGTTGCCTGGTTAGGCCTTATTGTTTTTATCCGACAACTAGATGATGCCGATAAAAAGCAGGCATGGTGGCGTGGCTTTAGCTTCGGCCTTGGCTGGTTTGCCGCCGGGATTTCCTGGGTACATGTCAGCATCGCTACCTTTGGTGGTATGCCGTTAATCGCCTCATTGTTTTTAATGTTATTGCTGTGTGCCTACCTGGCACTGTTTCCGGCGCTGGCGGCCTGGCTTACCGCCTGTTTTCAATGGCGACTTGCATCCAGCTACCTGTTGTTATTACCGCTGTTTTGGTTTCTCAGCGAATACCTCAGGGCACGTTTGCTTACCGGATTCCCCTGGCTATCACTCGGTTATAGCCAGATAGACTCGCCCTTGGTGGCATGGGTGCCTATCGTCGGCGAAACCCTATTGTCGTCATTATTACTGCTTGCCTGCGTTGCTCTTTACTACCTACTGTTCAGTCAAAAACGTCTGTTACCCGGGATTATTCTCAGCACATTGATTATTGGCACGGTGTTGAGCCACCTGCCAACCTGGGTCACGGATACAGGTAAACCCGTGCAGATCGCCATGGTTCAGGGCAATATTAAACAATCGTTGCGATGGGATAAAAACCGCGAAGATGTGATCATTCAACAATACGTTGACGATACGGCTACTTTATATCAAAACCATGACTTAATCATCTGGCCGGAAGCAGCCATTCCAAGACTCGAGCCATTATCACAACCTTATTTAAAGAACATTGATGCCCTGGCGCGCGAGCACCAAAGTGCATTAATTACCGGCATCATTAATTATGAAATGACCAGCCGAAGCTTTTTTAATACCTTGATTGTCCTTGGCAGTAAATCCGGCATCAGTCCAAAACCCGAGGATAAAAGCCGGGATTATTATTACGGCAACAATAACCGCTACAACAAGCATCATTTACTGCCTATCGGCGAGTTTGTGCCGTTTCAGTCGCTGATGCGTAAAATCGCGCCCTTGTTTGATTTACCTATGTCATCCTTTAGCCGTGGTGATTATGTGCAGGATAACCTGCGCGCGGGTGGCTTAAACCTTGCTCCGCTGATCTGTTTCGAAGTGGCATTTTCCCAACAAACGGCGGCGAATGTATCAACGGACACCGACCTGTTACTGACGGTGAGCAATGATGCCTGGTTTGGTGACTCGCATGGCCCGCATCAGCACCTGGATATTGCCCGCATGCGCGCTATTGAATTTGGTCGTCCGATGTTGCGTGCCACCAATAATGGCATTACCGCGGTAATTAACCACCAAGGCGAAATTGCCGCATCGGTGCCGCAGTTTGAGCAGGCTACATTAAGCACCGAAGTGCGCCTGACCTCAGGAGAAACGCCCTACAGCCAATGGGGATATTTAATCGAGCGCATCCTGGTTAGCCTGATCGCCATTTTCTTGGCCATTACCGCCATTCTCGCGAGGTGGCGCCGCAAACCTAATCAATAGAATCAAGAGGTCAGAGTTGTTGGTCTTAGATCAACAACTCTGACCCCTTGATTTTTCTTTGACGACTTATTTATCCGGTTGCAATACCCTGCCCGGCCTGACTGTTGAGAACGTTCCGTTTGCCAACACTAACTGCCCATTTACCAGAACATATTCAAAGCCGCTGGCTAACTGATGCGGTTCACTATAGCTCGCATTTGCCTTTACCTGCTGTGGTTCGAAGATCACCAGATCGGCAAAATTTCCCTCTTTGATAACGCCTCGCTGTTTGAGCGTTAAAATCTGCGCAGGTAATCCAGTCATTTTATGGATCGCCTGTTCCAACGTGAGCAGCTCACGCGAGCGCACGTAATGTTGCAGTACTTTGGCAAAGGTGCCATGGCCGCGAGGATGAAAACCGGTAGGACTGCCATCTGAGGCGATGGCAATGTTGTTATCAACAACAAGGCGACTTTGCAAATCATCGTCCATAACAAAATAGGCGGCAGATGCCCCCCGTGGACCAATATCATCGATTAAAACCTGCTCGAATGGTTTTCCCGCTTCGACTGCAACTTGTGCAAGCGTTTTCCCGGTATAGGGCGGCGTGCCAAACAGGGTTGCCTGAGGACCATTGCGAGCCATGACCTTATTGCGAATAAACGTTTCCAGCTCTGCCCTACGGTTGTTAACCGCGATTGCCAGTTGCGCATCCGTTTTAGCCCATTCCGGGAAAACAATACCGATATTGGTATAACTTGCCGTGTAAGGGTAAACATCAGCACTGATTTCAATACCATCGTCTCGCGCTGATTGCAGCCACGACAATATCTGTGCGCCCCGTTGCTGCCCTTTGCCATACACAGATTTCAGGTGCGAAACATGCACCCGGGCATACTGTCCTTGCTCAGCAAGCTCGCGAATGGATGTCTGCAGGGCACTATCATCCTCATTTCTCAGATGACTCATGATCAGCTTATCCTCTCTACCGACAATTTTTGCTAATGCCTGGATTTCCTGCGGCTTGGCATAGAGCGCCGGGCTATATTCGAGGCCGGTAGTCATACCGAATACATAGGGAAGGTTATCTGACAGCAGATTTTCCATTTCTTGTTGTTGTTTTGCGCTAATGACCTCGCCATTTACGCCAGCCAGGCGGCGCAAGGTGCCATGGCCAATAAACATGGCGATGTTTGGGGTAACCCCGTTTTTGTGAACCTTGGCAATCCATTTGGCCAGGTTGCGACTATCAGGACTGGAACCATCCTGCCCCAGGGAAATGGTCGTTACCCCCATGGCGGTAAAGTTATTAAAATCGCCATGACGCAATGGCGAGCCATGGGAATGCAAATCAATAAACCCGGGACTCAATACTTTGCCCATCGCATCGATATGGCGAGTCGCACTGCGTTTACTCGCGTTGTCCCTATCAATTTCAACGATTCTATCACCAGCTATGTAAACATTGCCGCGATAGGCGGGTGTGCCAGTGCCATCAATGATTCGCGCATGATTAATCACCAGATCCGCTGGTTCTTCTGGCGCTGCAGTTGCCAGCGCGTCACTACTGATCGCTGCTAGGAAAACAACCACAAACAGTGACATTAATTTTACCTGAAACCCTTTTTTAAACGAATTTAAAACCATAACTCCCTCTAACGTCCACTAACGCCAATGGTTGGTTATTGCGCCGGACTGCTCTTAAATTTTAATTAGCAAAAGGTGTAACACGATTAATAATACCAATCACGTTAAATTATTGCTCACTCAGTGAGAATTTAAAGGCGTTTAAACAAGGCTTTGATTGCAGAGAATGGTTACTCCATTGTCAAAATCAGTAACGCAGGATAAACGCCTATAAAACTCACCCGTAGGGAGTTTATCAGAGGCCCATTTACTGCCCTATATTTCATTAATATAGAATGACTATATCAATGAAATCTATGTTGTAAATGAACCTCTGCCCTAACTCTGAGTTGTGCACAAACTTAATGTGATTGGTATATGTGAACACCAGCACCAAGCGATAACAGTGCGCGCGAGCCCGGGCTACTGCACTCATCCAACACAACCGGACTCTCGGGCATAATCGGCATTTTCATTTTTTTAAGTTTTTTCAATTTTTTTACAACCTTTTTTCCACTTGCCTCATCTTAATAGCAATAACTGGAAGTTGTTCGGGGGAATAATGAAAATTGCAGATACCAGCAATCAGGATGTGGTAATCAAAAAAAAGTCGAAATTTAATCAATGGGCGGTCATCGCTGGCATCTGTCTAATCACACTCTCTCTCGCGGCCTGGCAAATCGTTCCCGCTGCCAGTAACTGGAGCCAGGCAGATATTTCCATTCCCCAGAAACGGGTCCGCATCGGTGAGATCACCGTCGGCGATTTTACCCGAGATGTGTCCGTACAAGGCCGGGTAGTTGCCGCGGTGAGTCCGACGATTTACGCGCCCGCCGAAGGAACCATTACTTTCAGTGTTGATGCTGGAACCAAAGTCAGTAAACAACAACTGCTTGCCAGTATCGATAGTCCCGAACTCACCGCTCGCTTTGAACAGGAAGCTGCCGGCCTGCTGGACCTGCAAACCGGCCTTGAGCGCCAGCGCATTCTTGCTAAGAAACAATTTCTGATTGATAAAAAAGCCGTGGATCTGGCTAAAGTTGCGTTAACGACAGCGGAACGGGAAAAGCGCCGGGCGGATCTTGGTTACGAGAAAAGTGCTATCAGCCAGATTGACTTTGAAAAAGCGCAGGATGATCTCGCCAATGCAAAATTACAGTATGAACATGCGGTAGATGATGCCAGGCTGGCCAAGGAAAGTGCCGAATTTGAAATTAAATCGTTAGAATTACAGATTAAACGCCAGACCAGCCTGGTTAACGAACTTCAACGTCAGGTTGATGCCCTGCAGGTACGGTCTCCGGTTAACGGCATTGTTGGTAACCTGAATGTCGAAAACAAAACCTACCTGGCAAAAAATCAGCCCATTCTGATGGTCGTCGACCTCACCCAATTTGAAGTGGAAGTAGCCATTCCCGAATCCTACGCCGATGATTTGGCCATAGGCATGGACGTCGATATCAAGTTTAACCGTAACCAGTATGCGGCCCAGCTGATCACCATTTCTCCGGAAATTATTGAGAACCAGGTAACCGGTCGGGTGCGCTTTAAAGAAAAAAGTCCTGCGGGCCTGCGGCAGAACCAACGTCTCAATTCCCGGATTCTGCTTGAACAACGCACTCAGGTCCTGCAAGTTCCACGCGGCCAGTTCCTGGACAGTTCCAATGGTAAATTTGCCTATGTACTCAATGGTGATATTGCCGAAAAGAAAGCCATATTAACCGGCGCACGCAGCCTCGGTTCGGTAGAAATTCTCGATGGCTTGCAAGCCGGTGACCGCATCATTATTTCCGGTACCGACCGATTTAAAAACGCCAACAAAGTGTTACTTACCCAGTAGCGCCGATGACACTAACCCTAATAGTTAAACATTACTGAAAGGAACCTTCTATGTTATCCATGACCAATATCTCCAAGGTGTTCCAGACCGATGAGATTCAAACCCATGCATTGCGGGACTTTAGCTTACAAGTCAATGAAGGTGACTTTGTCAGCGTTACTGGCCCGTCGGGTTCAGGAAAAACCACCTTCTTAAATATTGCCGGGTTGTTAGAAACTTTTACCAGTGGCAGTTTTTTGCTGGATGACATCAACGTTAGCGGATTAAACGACAAGCAACGGTCAAGGTTTCGCAATGAAAAGATTGGCTTTATTTTCCAGAGTTTCAATCTAATACCGGACCTTAACCTGTTTGACAACGTCGATGTGCCGTTGCGATACCTGGGCTTAAAAGGAAAAGAGCGTAAAGAACGCATTGAACATCATTTAGATATGGTTGGCCTGGCATCGCGAATGAAGCACCTGCCTAGCCAACTCTCCGGTGGTCAGCAACAACGGGTAGCGATTGCCCGGGCCCTGGCGACCCATCCTCGTTTTCTCCTGGCGGACGAACCGACCGGTAACCTCGACACCCATATGGCGCAATCCGTCATGTCATTGTTAGAAGATATCAATACCAAGGGCACCACCATCATTATGGTAACCCATGATAATGAACTGGCGAAACGGGCCAGTCGCAAAATCCAAATCAAGGACGGCCGGGTCAGTGAACTGGATAAAGTCATTGATCATGATATCGATGTCAGCCCACAAGCCATTGCTTAAGCGATAAAGGATAAGTCGTATGTTTTTCTATTATTTAAGAATGGCAAAAATCAGTATGGTCAAGCACTGGGGGCTGAGCCTGTTGATGATCCTTGCCATCGGCCTTGGCATCGGTGCCGCCATGACGACGATTACCGTCAACTACATGATGTCAGCCAATCCCATTCCCCACAAAAGCAATCAGCTGTTTAATGTGCAACTAGACAGCTGGGATGTCAATGAGCCGTATTTTGATGATGGTCGTCCACCAGCGCAGCTGACCTATCGGGACGCGATGGCGTTAATGGATGCCCGAAAAGCGATGCGCCAAACCGTGCAGTCCCAGGCCAATGCGGTGATTGAACCTGAGGGTGATGACAGCATCCCATTTCAGGTCAGTGCCCGCGCCAATAGCGCCGACTTTTTTACCATGTTTGACGTACCATTTATTTACGGTGGCCCATGGACTCGCCAGGCGGATGAAAGCAAAGAGCAGGTGGTCGTGATCAACAGTGAAATCAACCAACGGGTATTTGGCGGTGAAAATTCCGTCGGCCAAACCCTTAAAATCGCCGGTTTTTATTACAAAGTCGTCGGTGTTATTGATTACTGGAATCCATTACCACGCTTTTACGATATCAGCACCGGCGCATTTAACGAAACGGAAGAAATTTTCGTTCCATTTAGCATGATTGCCGAAGAAAAGATTAACCGAAGTGGCAATACCAATTGCTGGAAACCGAGCGGTGATGGCTTTGAGGCGTTTCTCAATTCTGAATGTGTATGGACCCAGTTTTGGGTCGAATTGCCCGACAACCAGGCCTGGCAGGAATATAACGATTTTCTTACTGCGTACGTGCAACAACAAAAAGCCATTGGCCGGTTTGAACGACCTCTGAACAATCGCCTGCTAAACGTGATGCAATGGCTTGAATCGATGGAAGTGGTCGAGGACGACGCGGTTATGATGATGGCGATGTCATTGATGTTTTTGCTCGTCTGCTTGCTCAATACGGTTGGCTTATTGCTGGCTAAATTTCTCGGAAAATCCGGGGAAATCGGCATTCGCCAGGCGCTTGGTGCCAGCCGCCGCGACCTATTCTATCAATACCTGGTTGAATCCGGATGTATCGGCGTAGCCGGTGGGCTGCTCGGTTTACTGTTTGCGTACCTTGGCCTACAGGGCATTGACAGCTTGTACGGAGAAATGACCCGGGGCTTAACCGAACTGGATGCCACCCTGGTGCTATCCGCGATTGCTCTTGCCATCCTTTCGAGTCTCGCCGCGGGCTTGTACCCGACCTGGCAGGCATCGAAAGTGCAGCCGTCACAACAATTAAAATCTCAGTAAGGAGCCTGATAATGAACGAAATAGCTTTGATTTTTCGAGCCTTACTGCGCAACAAGGTTGGTGCAATTCTAATAAGCCTGCAGATTGCCCTTACCTTAACCATTATGGTGAATGCCGTATTCATGATGCAGGAACGACATGCGCAAATGCAGCGCCCCAGCGGTCTTGATGAAGCTAACCTGTTTTATTTAAGTAACACTATCTTCGCTACCGATTATAACCAGGAAGTAGCGCTGCGCGATGATCTGGAATTGCTGCGCAACACCCCAGGCGTTGTCGATGCCATTCAGATTAATGCGATCCCATTAAGCGGTGGCGGCTGGTCAATGGGCCTGCAAACTGAACCCGGTGAAAACCAATCTTCGGCGGGTGTCGCCGTTTATATGGTTGATGATCATGCGATACATACCTTAGGCCTGGAGTTATTGAGCGGTGAAAATTTTGCCGAGACCGATATTCAATGGCGGGAATCCGGGACCACCCGCTGGCCGGCTAAAACCATCGTTACCCAGGCAATGGCAAAAGAACTGTATCCTGATGACTGGCAATCGGCGCTGGGCAAAACCGTGTATATTTCACAGACCCAGCCGATTCAGATTATCGGCATCGTCAGAGCGCTGCAGGCACCATGGAATGGTTGGAATGGTGTGGAGCGCTCGATGCTAGTGCCATACCAAATGGAAACCAGCAATAGCCGTTATATGATTCGTACCGAACCCGGGCGCCGTGATGAACTTATGCCAATCATTGAAAAAGCCTTGGCACAAAGCAATAAAGGTCGAATCATCCGCGGCCTGCGGACCATGGAAGAAACCCGTGAGCGCAGTTATCGTGGCCACAATGCGGTAAATAAGATCCTGACCACTGTGGTCTTTACCTTAACGCTTATCACCGGGTTTGGGATTGTCGGCCTGGCCATGTTCAGTATCAACCGGCGCACCAAACAAATCGGTACCCGTCGTGCCCTGGGAGCATCGCGTTCACAGATCATGGGGTATTTTCTGATAGAAAACCTGATGATAACGACCTTAGGCGTAGTCATTGGCAGCGCCGGCGCCATTGGCCTGAATATCTGGTTAGTCAATACCTTTACCCTGTCACCCATTAATCCGGTGCTGGTGGTGATTGGCATTGCCTGTATCTATCTGGTTGGTTTACTCGCTGTCCTTTACCCGGCTCGAAAAGCCGCAAATATCTCTCCGGCGATCGCCACCCGAACCGCCTGATACCCTTAGGGGTCAGAGTCGTTGCTTTTCAACAACTCTGGCCCCGTGATAATTTTGCCCCAACAGCCCCCTAGCCCAGCGCAATTTTCATTGCTAAGATAACATCACGTTAACAAAGATAATAATTATTATGACTTTCTCATTTCGACCAGCACTGATTGTTGCAACCGTTGCCAGCATGTTCTCCGTTCCTGCCCTGGCGGACACCACTATCATCAATAACGTGAAGGGTTATACCTTTACCGATGGTGAGCTAATGACCTTCAAAGCGTTGCAGTTTACCGACGATAAAATTGATCGCATTTATAAGCTAACCGAAAACATTGAAGCCGCTGACGATACTAAAATTATCGACGGTAAAGGTCAGGTAATGTTACCTGGCCTGATTGATGCCCACGGCCATGTACTCAATTATGGCCTGAGCCTGATGCGAGTAGATTTAATGGGATCAGAGTCAGAACAGGACAGCGTGCAACGGGTGATCAAATTTGCCAAGAAAAATCCCAATACGGCCTGGATTCAAGGTCGTGGCTGGAATCAGGTGCAATGGCCAAGCAATGAATTTCCGACGGCGGCCAGCCTCGACCAAGCCTTTCCTGATACCCCCGTAGTGCTCTCCCGGGTAGATGGCCATGCACTTTGGGTAAACAGCAAAGCAATGGAACTTGCCGGCATCAAGGCTTCAACCAAAGAAGTGGATGGCGGACAGATTATTCGCGACAACAACAATCAACCAACTGGTGTCTTTGTCGATAATGCCATGGCGTTAATCTTTGATCATATTCCAGCGTTGACCCTGGATGAAATGGAACGCGCTTTAGACAAAAGCATGCGCTCGCTGGCGTCACTGGGCTTAACCTCTGTCCATGATGCCGGCATTTCCAGTCAAAATATTGAAGCCTATCAAAACCTCGCTAAAAAACAGGCAATGCCAATTCGTATCAACGCCATGGTCGATGTCATGGATCCAAACTGGCAGCAGACCCTGGCGAGCGGGGTGCTGTTAAACGATGATAAAATGTTGCAAATCAATAGTGTTAAGATTTCTGCAGATGGCGCACTCGGTAGTCGCGGTGCTGCGCTAATCGAGGGCTATTCGGATATGCCGCACCATAGAGGCTTGTTATTACACGATGATAAGGTCCTGGGACAAATCATTAACCATGCCATGCAAGCCGGGTTTCAGGTAAATACCCACGCCA
The DNA here is from genome assembly GCF_005116735.1 of Thalassotalea mangrovi. Taxonomy (GTDB): domain Bacteria; phylum Pseudomonadota; class Gammaproteobacteria; order Enterobacterales; family Alteromonadaceae; genus Thalassotalea_A; species Thalassotalea_A mangrovi. The sequence goes on from NZ_SWDB01000010.1 coordinate 16,331, forward strand.
TTGGCGATAATGCCAATAAAATCGTCCTGGATCATTACCAGGCGGCGATAAAACAAACCAATAGCGTTGCATTGCGTCACCGGGTAGAACACGCCCAGGTGTTACAAATAAGTGATATTGATCGCTTCGCCGAGCTCAAGGTGATCGCCTCGATGCAGGCAACTCATGCGACATCCGATAAAAATATGGCCGAAGACCGCTTAGGTTCAGAGCGAATCAAAGGCGCATATGCCTGGAAATCGCTGTTGGACAAAGGTGTAGTCATCGCCGCAGGCTCCGACTTTCCAGTAGAGTCACCCAATCCGTTTTTTGGTTTACATGCTTCCCTGACTCGCCAGGATCAGAAAAATCTACCGAAAGGTGGTTGGTATCCGGAGCAGTCAATGACCATGTCCCAGGCATTTAAAAGCTTTACGCTTGACGCTGCCTATGCCGGGCACCAGGAAACCTATCTGGGCTCGTTAGAACCTGAAAAACAGGCAGATTTTATTCTCGTCGATCAGGATATTTTTGCGATTGCAAAGAAAAACATCTGGAAAACTAAAGTGAACCAGACCTGGGTGGCAGGTAAAAAAGTCGAATTTTAACTTCTAGCGATACCTGAAAAACGTTAACATGGATAAAACAAAGGTCAAATAAGGAATTGCCCCGATATATGAAATACGTATTTTTAGCCTTAGGCTTAGTAGCCTCGTTCGCGGTTAATGCTAACTCTGACTTCTCAACCGATACTGGCCAGGTGGTTACCGCCGGCGGAAAGCCCATTACGCTACTCGGTGAACCGGTTAATGTGGGTGACGATGCGCCACAATTTACTGTCGTCAACGAACGATTCGAGAAAGTCTCTTTAAGCGACTTTGCCGAAAAGACGGTGATGATTTCTGTCGTACCGAGCCTGGATACCGGGGTTTGTTCCACCCAGACCAAACGTTTTAATAATGAAGTCAGCAGCCTGCCAAGTGATGTTGTGCTGTTAACCATCTCTAACGATTTACCGTTCGCACAAAAACGGTTTTGCAGCACTGAAAAGGTTGACAAGATCAAGGTGCTGTCGGACTCAGTCTGGCGTGATTTTGGAAACAAATATGGTCTGTTAATCAAAGACATGGGACTGCTTACCCGCGCTATCATTATCATCGATAAAGATGGCAAAGTAGTCTACAAAGAACTGGTTAAAGATATTTCCAACGAGCCAGACTACGATACTGCGTTGATGATGGTTAGGTAATATGTTGTCTGGCAACATATTACCTTAAGCACGCGAAACATAGTTTCGCTCCGAGTACGGGCAAACAACGCCCTCCGAGCACGTAAAATTGAAAATTTCACTCCGGGTACGTAACTCAACGAGTTACTCCGAGTGAAAGTGCTCTTTACCCGAAACAATCTCCAATTTTAAGCACGCGAAACATAGTTTCGCTCCGAGCACGTGAAATTAATCAAGTACGCGAAACATAGTTTCGCTCCGAGCACGTGAAATTAATCAAGTACGCGAAACATAGTTTCGCTTCGAGCACGGACGAAAAGCGTCCTCCGAGCACGTGAAATTGAAAATTTCACTCCGGGTACGTAACTCAATGAGTTACTTCGAGTAAAAGCACTCGTTACCCGGAGTCGCGTATTTTGCCACGTACTCGAAACAATCGTCGATTGTGTACCCGGAGCGGCGTTTTTTTTTCCGCGTACCCTTCACTCTACTGGCCAAACCGTTTTGCCGTTTTCAAATAGGCGAGTTCCTGTTGCGAAGACTTTCGATTTAATACCCGATTACGGTGTGGAAAACGGCCAAATCGCTCAATAATATCCGCATGCTCACGGGCGAAACCCTGGGCGTTTTGAATAAACTGGATATGTGGTTCCAGAAAGTACTCATCCTCCAGTTCATTAAATTTGCTCAGACACAGGTCTTGCATCGACAAAGATTCGCTGTGCTCAAGTGGATGATAGTAAAAGCACCTCTCAATCAGGCAAAGTCTCTGATCATGCCCCCGGTCAATACCATCGAGACAATATTGCAAGGCGAGCGCATCGTTGGCAAACGCGGCTGCGGTTTCCCGATAAATATTGCGCGGCATCTGGTCAAGCAGGATAATCAACGCCAGAGAGCCTCGTGGACTATGTTGCCAGTCTTTAAATTGACCTGTTGCCGCCGACTCAACCAAGGAGCCAAATTGAGCAGCGATTTGTAGGTCTTGCTCGACACTGGCCGCGTACCAAAGGTTTTGTTTGGCTTTATCTGCGAGCTCTTGTGAAATATCGCCAAACCAAAACTGCAGGACTTGTTCGATGAGATGACGGATGAGGTTCTCCTAATTAAAGTACGCGAAACATTGTTTCGCTCCGAGTACGGGCGAACAACGCCCTCCGAGCACGTAAAATTAAAAATTTTACTCCGGGCACGCAACTCACAGAGTTGCTCCGAGTGAAAGTGCTCGTTACCCGGAGCGGCTTTTTTTGCCGCGTACCCGCAACAATCTTCGATTGTGTCCCTTAAAAAATTAAAAATTTTTTTATTTCATCCCTTGAAACGATTTTTCCCTGCCCCATATCAATAACTGTAGTCGCCATAATGGGTCTACAAACGACATAACCGCCGTTTCTTTAAGAAAGGCACTTAATTTTTAACATATTGCTATAAATAGGATATGACTATGCGTACTATTACTGATTTTTCTCCACTTTATCGTTCATTCATCGGTGCAGAGCACTTAGCTTCTTTAATGGATAAAGCCTCTCGAGCAGAGAAACAACCGGCTTATCCTCCTTACAACATTGAATCAATCGCCGATGATAAATATCGCATTTCTATGGCTGTCGCCGGGTTTGTCGAATCGGAGCTGGATATTGAATCAAAAGACGGTTCATTAATCATCACCGGAACCAAGCAAACTGAAGAAGCGGATGCGAATCGAAAATTTTTATACCAGGGCATTGCCGAGCGCAACTTCGAGCGCAAGTTCCAACTGGCGGACCATGTGAAAGTTGTTTCCGCACATATGGAAAACGGCTTGTTGCATATCGATTTGGAGCGTGAAATTCCTGAAGCCCTGAAACCTCGCAAGATAGCCATTAACGGCAAAAGCTTGCTTGAAGGTAAAACCAACTAATCGCCAGATAATCTATCTCCCTTAAAATCTGTCGATAAAGGCCCCTCTCGGGGCCTTTTGTTTACAGGGATGTAAGTTGCCTATAAGGATATAGGTATATCGGCAGTGTCGGGAACATACTGACGATAGAATCACATGGATGATATGATGCATGGGTGCCAGGGATGTAAACATCCAGGTTTCAGGCCTCAGGTTTCAGGGTTCTGAACCGACTTCCACCTCCCACCTTCCTCTTCCATCTCCCACACCCTCTTCCACCTTCATTACTTTTCATTACGTTAAATTACAAAGTTATATTTGTACCTGATCACTAAACACTGCATACTGAGTTTCAATTAAGCCCCTGATACATGTTCGAGAATGAGTCCTAACAGGTTCATTTAATTAATTTTATTAACAACAAAAAGCGAATTCATTATGGCTTCATCTATTTGGGGCAAACTGGCTCTACTCTGCTTTGGCTACCTGATTACCGGTGGCTTAGTCTGGCTCCACGTTCACTCAAATCCGCAATTTTATGCAGATCTGGAATCCGCTCGTATCGTCGTTTTTTTGCTTTTACTGCCAATTTTAAGCAAATACCTGATCCAGTTATTTGCATTACCGCTGTACTCATTTCGACAAAGCCGAATCAATAAACAGGCTCGTACCGCTCCGGTCAAAGGCGTTTCGGTGTTAGTACCCGCCTACAACGAAGCAACCGGCATCATAGGTACTATCGAGTCCGTGGTTAATAATAATTATCCGGATTTAGAGATTATTGTTATTAATGATGGCTCAACCGATCAAACCGATGCGCTGATTCGCGCCTATCTGAATAAATTTTCCAGTCGCTATTTTGTCCGCGGCCAACACAAACCAACCATTAAGTATTTGCCGTTGCAAAATGGCGGCAAAGCCAGGGCCTTAAATAAAGGCCTGGCATTGGCCAGCAAAGATATCGTGATGACGATAGACGGTGACTGCCTGATGGCCGCGGATACGATAAAAAATACGGTCAAGCAATTTCAATGTGATAAGGTCGGTGCCGTTGCCGGTAACGTGGTTATCGGTAACAAACGTAAAATTATTGGTATCGTGCAACAACTGGAATACCTATGTGGATTTTTCCTGCGCCGAGCCGATTCGGTATTTAACTCGGTATTTATTATCGGTGGTGCGGCGGCAAGTTATCGCCGCGACGTATTAACCAAACTGGGTGGATTCGACACTGATATTATTACTGAAGATATTGAAATATCGTTACGTATTCTGTCTCTCGGTTACAAGACACGCTATGCGGCCGATGCCATCACATACACGGAAGCTCCATCGGATTACAAAGGTTGGTGCAATCAACGCCTGCGTTGGAAATTTGGTCGCTTCCAGACGTTATTAAGATACAAGGATATGTTTTTCAGTCGCCATAAAAAGCATCATAAGTACCTGACCTTTGTCACCCTGCCGATCGCCGTATACGGAGAGCTGATTTTATTACTGGAAGCATTTCTGATCGTCGCCTTCTTCGGTTACAGTGTCTTTAGCGGCAATTATGCGCCACTGATGTTGCTTATCGGCTTGATGACCACCATGACATACATCCAGTTACTTAGCGATCATAATCCCAAACACCACCTTAACCTCTGGTTGTTTGCACCAATGGCCTGGATCCTGTTTTATATCGTTGATGTTATCGAATTTCAGGCATTAGTCCGCAGCCTGAAGCGTCTGGCATTGGGCCATTCGTTGCAGTGGCAACGCTGGGTTCGCGAAGGGATAAACAACTAAGTTGCTAAGTGGTAATGCTGAGCGCATTACCACTGCTGCAGAGGGAGACTGCGTCGAGGGAGATAACCTGTTCTTTGTCAGGTTATCGGTTATGGCCAGGGATGGTTTGTATGCAGAAAATGCAGGGAGCTATTTTCTGTGACAGACTAACGTCGGTGACGACTCCGTCGTAAATGCAATCGGGTGCCCGAAGCTGGTTTAACCCGGAGTAACTCATTGAGTTACGTACCCGTAGCCAATGTTTTTTTTGGCGTACCCGGAATAAACCCTGCAGGTTTATGCACCCGAAACGCAGTGCTCCCAGAGCTAGGTATGAGGCCATTCGCCCTCCGAAACCTGATTGCTAGGCGTAATCTTTGATTACATGCTAGGAACGATTTTTAATCGTGTGCTCGAAGCTGGCTTGCCAGCGTGCTCGTTGCTCTAGGTTTAGACCATTCGCCCTCCGAAACCTGAAACCTGAGACCGGAAACCTAAATCGTGTTGTTTCGATTTACTTTTTGATCGAATTCCCGGTTTTCTCCGTAACATTAGTTGTGTCAAACCCATATCTTGAAGACTTTGATAAACTGATTCAGGTTTCGGAGGCCGCGATGCCCACCTACAAACGACTTGGTTACGCAGGATTGCTTCCCTTTCTCGCCGGAGTTTCCTTATACGCGCTTGATGTGCGCTTGTTTGACTTGTCCGGAGATACTCTGTTTATTGGCTACAGCGCCGTGATTTTGAGTTTCTTATCCGGAACCCTCTGGGCTAACAGCCTGAAAAATAACGGTGAAGCCTTTTACGATCGCGAACTGATTGTTTCGAACGTACTTTCCCTCATTGCCTTTCTAAGCCTGTTATTGCAATCCCCGCTAATCGCAATCACATTATTATTGATTTCCTACCTGTTAATTTTTCGCCATGAAGCCAGGCTTGAGAATTATGCGGAAATCTACCCCGATTATTTTTCGATGCGACGTAACTTAACCTGGATTGTCAGTCTGTTGCATGTTCTGCTGGCAGCGTTAATACTTGTACCACACCTTCTGCAACAAGGGGCCTAATATGAAACTAACCATTTATTTCGATGGTAAGTGCCCACTGTGCCTGCAGGAAATGCGAGCATTGCAACGCAAAAATGCTGAAAACCTGCTTTATTTTGTTGACATTAACCGGCTGGACTTTCAGGAGCTTTACCCTCAGATTAATGTCGAAAAAGCGAAAGCCATATTGCATGGCGAAGATGATAGCGGGAATATTTTGTTGGGGCTGGACGTAACCTATCGTGCCTGGTCATTGGTTGGCGAAAAATGGCGCGTCGCCCCTCTTCGGTGGCCATTGGTGGCAAAGGCAGCCGATAAAGCGTATCTGTTGTTCGCCAGAAACCGTTACACCATTTCTCGCTGGTTAACCGGACAGGAACGCCTCGACTGTCGTCAATGTACCGAGCTAAACAGCCGAGAGTAATGCCCTTCGCAACCATTGGCTATCACTGTGAGTAGCACGTTAATCATTGGTGCCAGCAGTGCAATCGCAAACGCGATCGCAAACCATGTTGCCGACCAGGATTGCAGCCAGACTCTGATCCGAATATCTCGCTCAGCATTGCCAAAACTCTCATCTGCAACTCCCTCTTCGTTACAATTGATAGACAGGCAATGTGACTATGGTGAAAACGCAATCGCTTCTTGTTGTGAAGAGATTCTCGCTTCTGTGCAACACCTTGATTACATATTTATCTGTAATGGCGTGTTGCATGGCCACTATCAACGTCATGGCAAATTGCACGAATTCGCTCCGGAAAAAAAACTCGAAGATGTGAGCATCGATAATCTCGAACACGTTATCCGTAGCAATGCCGTCATACCACTGCTGTGGCTTCAGCACCTGCTGCCACTGTTTGCCCGCAACCATCCGTGCAAGGTCGTGTGTTTCAGCGCTAGGGTCGGCAGCATCCAGGATAACAGGCTCGGCGGCTGGTACAGCTATCGGGCATCAAAAGCCATGCTTAATATGTTGTTGAAAACCACCAGCATTGAGTTTGCACGGCGCTTTAAACAGGTCAAGCTTATCGCTTTTCATCCGGGAACAACCGATAGTGACCTGTCAAAACCCTTTCAGGCCAATGTCCCAGAAGGGAAATTATTTTCGCCTGATTTTGTCGCACAACAATTGTTTAACATCGTCAAAACCGCAACCTTCGATCAACAATTAAGTTATCTGGATTGGGACAACCAAAGCATCGATTTTTAACTGCAGTGGAAAACCAGCCGTCCACTGCCCGCGAGTGACCACCTCTGGGAGCTAACAACTTATTGTTTCATTTAGCAAACGCGGCCTCTCATGTAACAAATTGCTAACTGTCAATTAATACCAATTGTTTTATTGATATATCATTATCGTGACAATAAGATGAAATCAGGTAGTCAATAACCGGGTTCTAAATTTGATGTCAGTTCCGAATCGGCTTGCAACCAATCACTTACTGACAACAGGCGAATACCCCTGATATGGCGCAATCTCCAGAGCCATTCAGAAACCAGAAGAGAATAAGAGAAGCGTATGGCTGAACAAAAACCCAGTAATTTTCAACAGGCAATAACCGGCGAGTGGCATGGTCTGCCGTCCGTGTTCGATGTGGATGGTTCCCATACTGGCTTTAATAAAGTTAATCGCGCCAGTGTCTTTGAAGGCGATAAAGTTACCTATTGGATGGAAACGGATTTTCAAAATTCAGGTCCCCTGCGCAATCGCTTCGATACCGCCGGTGCCCGCTTTGAATTTGGCGTAATCGATAGTGATCAGGACCGGGTTTATTGTGGCCCGGACTTTATGGGGGCTGGCCGCCCCTATGGATTGCTGGTCGACTCCAATTACTACTCACCTGGCTGGAATACGGATTTACGAACCGTTAACCTGATTATTCCGGAACGCGGTATTCAGGTTTATTCTTCACAATTATTTGAGGCTGATACCTTAGTTGCGGTTTTCAATGGCTTGTATGTGGTTACCCAGGATCATGACAACAATGTTGACGAACAAAACATGGTTCGCGAGTTTCTCGAAAACGAGCAAAAAGCCGCCAAAAAACCATTTATCCTGCCAGTGAAGGAATCTGGTCAATGGCGAGGCACCTTACAGGTACACGATGACAAGCAACAACATATTGGCGAAACCGAAGTCATTATCGATTACCGCCCGTTAACCTTGCGCAGTGCCGAAATGACCGTAACCATGAAGGGCGCTATTGAACGCCGTTTTACCTATCGTCGTTCTCGCGTTGATAATGTTCATACGTTTGAGGGGCCCGATGTTTACGGTAACGGCCGCGCTTATGGACGTTACCTATGGAGCATCCAACATTTCTATGGCGAGGCATTTAAGTTAAAAAGCCGCGACACTCTCATCGATGACAACCACAGTTTGTGTTCTGTATGGCAGTTTTACCAGTCAAACAAAGAACAATATACGGTATTTGGGCTGATGGAATGGACACCAACCGACACGGTATTAGGTGCGCAGTATGTTAGATAAACCGGTTATGGACACGGGAATGATGATTCAGCCTGAAATCGACCCGCGCGAATTTCGCAGTGCCCTGGGAAAGTTTCCTACCGGCGTTACCATTATCACCACCAAAAATGATAATGATGAATATATCGGCATTACCGCCAGTAGCTTTAACAGTGTGTCGCTAAACCCGCCTTTAATTCTCTGGAGTATCGATAAGAATGCCCGCTCCCTGTCCTCTTTTCCAAACGACGGTCATTACGCCGTACATGTTTTAAATGAGCAACAACAGGAGCTGTCAAATACCTTTGCCCGACAAGGCGCCGATAAATTTTCCGGCCTGGAGGTTACTGAAGGTATTGCCGGGGTGCCGCTGTTGGCAGGGGTTTGTGGCCGATTCCAATGCAAATGTGAACATCAGTACGATGGCGGCGACCACATTATTATGGTGGGTCGGGTACTCAACTATGAGACCTGTGATAACCATAAACCCCTGGTATTTCACAGTGGCAATTACGCCAGGGTTACTTATTGTAGCCCATTAAAATAACAATAATGTTAATACGATAATGACCGACTATCTGTTTTTTAAATTACTGCACATTCTGTTTTTCGTCTATTGGCTCGGGGGTGACCTCGGTACCTTCTATGCGTCAAGGTTTGTCGCCAGGCAGGGATTGTCGAAAGAGCAACGTTCTACAGCCTTAACCATCATGATGGGTGTCGACCAGGGACCAAGAATTTGCATGGCATTGATTTTGGCACCGGGTATGCAGATGGCATACAACCTCGGACTCCTGACGATTCCATTTTCGGCCATGTTGGCTATATGGGTGCTCTGCATCGCCTGGTTAGCAATGGTTCTTTGCATCCATTTTGGCCACGGGAAAGCGTTTGTCGAACCGTTAACGAAAATTGACTTTAGCTTTCGGGTAGTAATTATTCTGCTGAGCTTATCAGTGGCCGGGCAATCCTTATTGGGCGAAGGCCTGATTAAAGCCGATTACCTGTCCTGGAAGCTTATCATCTTTGCGGCGCTGGTAGCTTGTGGCCTCGGCATTCGAGTCAAGCTAAAACCCTTCATTCCGGCCTTTATGAAAATGATGCAAACTGGCCCATCAAATGAGATTGATGCAACGCTGAATCAAAGCCTCGCCAGGGTACGTCCTTATGTTTATTTAATTTGGATTGGACTGATAGCCAATGCGGCTTTAGGAATTCACTTAATTAATCCGTAAAAACGAAATAAAATCATTTATATATCAGGATCAAGCAATGAAATTACTCAGCTCTAATTTTTCACCTTTTTCTACCCGAGTGAGAATGCTAATTGCAATCAAAGGCCTGGATATCGATATTGTTAACCCGGAACCGCCATTGCGAACTGAAGCGTTTCGAAAGCAGTTTCCACTTGCTAAAATTCCGGTCCTGATTCTCGATGATGGTACTCATCTCGCTGAATCCTGGTCAATTATGGAATATCTGGAAGCTGCATTTCCGACTCATCCACTCACTCCTGACACTCCTTTAGGCAAAGCACATGCAAGCATGATGTGCCGTTATGCCGATTTACATTTAGGTCCTGCCCTGTTCCCGCTATTCTCTTTGCTGCTTAGCAAAACTGAGATTGAAGCAGAATCTCTTAGTGATAAGGTATCCCACCTTAGCCATGCTCTGGCTCAGGGTGAGAGGATGTTTGTGCAGATGAAGCAACAATCGGAATCGGACATGCGCACCCTGCATATTGGTGATATTGCACTGGCATGCAGCTTTTACTTCGCATTGGCAACGCCAAAGCAATTAGGCGTGAACGATATCCTTGCCCCATACTCTGAATTACAGACCTGGTGGCAATGGGTGCAGTCAAATGAAGTCATCGCTTCAGGCGTTAAAGAAATGGATTGCGCATTGATGCAATTTGTCAACCAGCAATAATTGCTACAATCAGTCTGCGACTGCCTGAACTTTTTTCAGTCATAACCTGAAAAATTACTGCTCATAGCATCAATTTCCCCTCTTAATTATAGATTCATACCCACCCTAAAAACCCAGAATAAACCCCTTTATTTCATAGGGATATACCCATTTGTTATATTAATATAACATTATAATGTTTTAATGTTGCATCATTATAGCAAAGTGTGTAGATTAGAAATTAACCAGGTTTCGGCTACCTGTTGAACAACAAATCAATAATATCAAGCCGAATTACTACCTAACTTTAGGGTTATCGAGGTCAATATGCACAAAAGAGATAAACTCTCGCTGGCAATTACCACCGCGTTAATTGCTCAATTGAGTACGGTAAGTATCGCCACAGCCGCTGAAGCATCTGGCGAATTTGCCGAAGAATCCAGCATTGAACGCATCGAAGTCAGAACGCGTCGAATAACGGAAACGATTGAAACCATTCCATTAGCTATATCAGCAATCCCGGAAGCACAGATTGCCGAAAAAGGTATTCAGTCCGCTGATGATGTTGCCAAATACGTTAATGGCCTGGCATTCGATATTGGTGCAGCAGCCAACGATACCCGCCCTAGCCTGCGCGGCTTAACCATTGACCGGGGTCGCCCAAATGTCGCGGTTTTGGTCGATGGTGTTGATGTTTCGTCCGAGTCGGTTACTCTTGCCGGTGGTGGTATTACCGCCAATATGAAGTTGCTTGATCTCCAACAGGTAGAGGTAGTCAAAGGACCGCAAAGCGTAAACTACGGACGTAGTGCCTTTTCCGGTGCTATTAACTATGTAACCAAGCGTCCAAGTTTCGATAACGAAGGTAACTTTATGCTCAATGTCGCGGAGCATGGTATCTATGATATTTCCGCGTCCTATGAAGGAGCCATAACCGACAGCTTCGCCGCAAAAATTAAATTAATCGATTCGGCGAGTGACGGATATTATGAAAATCCCAATACAGGAGGGGCTCTCGGTGAGTCTGATGTCAGTGGCGGTGCCCTGTCTTTCTTCTTTATTCCCTCCGATAGTTTCAGTGCCTACTTTCGCGCTGAATACTCGGATGAGCAACATGGTCCTCGGCCTGTTGTAGCAATAAACTCCATGTTGCCGGAATTTGATCCGCAAACCAATTTCTTCGCCACCGGTAGTGTCAACACGGCACAGGGCGGGGGAATGTTTCCTTATGAGTTCGATGAGAACGGTGTTGGTGTTGATTGTAGTATGGCTTATCAGTACCCCTACTGGGACTCATTCAATAATGTCCTGGCGATGATGGGCTTTCCACCACAACCAGCCTGTCGGGCAATGGTGACCGGCGATATCAGGGTTGGCGAAGATATGATAGATCTGTCTCCAGACCCATTAACCGGTAAGGATTACCCGGGGACGTCAATTGAAAACACTCGTGCGTCACTGGAGCTTGAGTGGGATTTCGATAGCATGAGCTTTGTATCGATAACAGCATACACCAAAAGCGATGCCTACATTCAGGAAGATTTTGATAAAACTGACTTCCGCATATACTCTGATCCCGTTGGCGTACCCTTCGCTAATATACCACCGTGGTCACAATTTGGTATGCAAAGTGATGTGGATACCAGCTATGATGTCGAACAATTTAATCAGGAATTTCGCCTCACCGGCGAAGGTGAAAGTTATAACTGGGTCGTCTCAGGGTTGTATTGGTATGAAGAAATGGATACCGGTTTTGGTAGCCAGTTCTGGTTACGTGAAGGCGCCAGCGAAGAAGTTTTACTTGCGCAATTTGCCCAGTCACCGTTTACCAGCTTTATTACCGACATTAAAAACGAACCCTTACCTAAAGGGGAAAACCGGATTACGCCAATTACCCGCGATACCGAACACTGGTCGGTTGCGGCACTGATTAATTTCGCTCTCACCGATGATATGAACCTTACTTTTGAAGGTCGTTATATGGATGAGACGATTGAATACACAGGTAATGCCGATGATCGTACCTTTGATGCGTTCAATATCGACAACTCAGTGATATTCGATCCCAACAACCCACCAACATTTACTTCACCAAATCCAAATTATTTTACCTCGAACAGTGTTAGCAGCGATGAGTTTTTACCGCGTATCACTTTCGATTATCAGGTGAATGACACAGTGTTCACTTACGCATCCGCCGCGAAAGGTTTCAAGCCAGGCGGTATCACCACGACGGATGCCAATGGTGACGTCAGTACCGGTGAATATAAGCCAGAAACGCTATGGGCATACGAAATTGGTGCCAAGGCATTTAACGAGAAAAATAATGTACTGGTGAATCTCGCTGCATTCTATTGGGAATATACAGATCAGCAGGTTCCTTATACGTTCTTTAATGATATTGGTCTGGCGACCGTATCGGTCATTAATGCCGGTGAAACCGTGTCTCAGGGTGTTGAGCTTGACAGTATTTGGCAGATCACACCAAGTTTCAGGATGTCCTTTGCCTACCTTTATTCGGATGCAGAATATACCAGCTTTAATGTCGCTGAGATTATCGCCAGCACAGATATACCCAGTGCCAGCGTCAACGATGTCGATAAAATGATAGCGGGTAACGCTGATGCAGACTTTACTGGCAAGCGTTTAACCATGTCGCCCAAGCATTCAGCCACCTTTAGTGCCCGATATAGTACCGAATTTGGTAAATATGGAGCATTTATTGAAATGTTTGGCCAATACAAGTCAGAGCGTAATGTTGACCGTGGTGGTTATGCGCAATTACCAGCGTATGATGAATGGGACTTAACTGCAGGTCTTGAAGCGGACAGTTGGAAACTGACCCTATATGTTGAGAATCTGTTCGATGATGACACCATTAAGTCATCCGTTGGTAACGTTGGCTATGGTTTCTTCCCAGATGGCAGAGCCCTGCCATTCTCGGTACACGCAACGCTGCCACAGCCGCGCACTGCAGGAGCCAGAGTCATGTTCACTTTCTAAGCAAAGTGAACCGAAAAAAGGAGTGCGTTGCACTCCTTTTTTATGGCACGATAACTAATGATTCTGTGCCTGATGACTAACCGATACTGAATAAAATCGATTTAAAACAAAAATAACCCCAAGTTGTAAGGACCGCCATATGAGCGAACAAACCATAGCACCCTCTGAAACTTTACACGACATTCGCAAAAATACGCTGATAGTCAGCCTGCTTGTCTATTGTTTTATCACCCTGCAAAAACCCATCAGTCATATGGTGGTGGTAAGTCTGATTTATGCCATGCCAGCAGATTTCACCTGGAAATACCTGGTTAGCTTCGTTTATGGCTGTATCGGTGTTGTCCTGGTCTATAAAGGCTTAAAGATGGATGAAGTCAAAGGCTCAATCATGGGTTTCCTCGGAGCCATGCTTATCTGGGATGGGTGGTTCGAACTCGGACTGGATTTTTTTGAGCACAACAACCACATTCCGATGGTAAAAGATGCAGCCGGCACACCGGTTTTACTTGGTTCCCACAACATCCTCGAAATATCCGGTTTGTTCCTGTTACCAATTCTATTATTGACCATGTTCAACAAAGATATGCGTTGCCGCATGTTACTTTGGATTCGAAAGTCCATTGGTATTCGCGACGGTTTGGGCAAGCCGACACCAGGCATCAAGCCTCAGGTATCTAGAATTGCCGCTACCGAATACGTCTTCGTCAACTGGTTTATGTATGTGTTGATGATTACCATCCTCGATCCCCGCGTTGCTGGTACCTGGCACCCTGCCACCTATCTATTATCGGCTGCAATCTTTGTTTGGTCGCTATATCTGCTTTACCGCCATACCAAACAAACCGAAGTAGGATTGATGATCCGCTACGCCATTGGTGCAGCGGGAGTTTGTTGGTATAACTTTGAAATCACTACGTACTGGGGCTGGTATACAGAATTTTGGATTCGCCCCGACCTCAACCCCATTTCCTGCGCTGTGGTAATCATAGTATTCGTTGCCATTGCTCGTTTTCTCTGGACCACACCAATTAATCCAGATACCGGTAAATCTGCAAAATAATTTATTCGAGGTGGTGCGACAGCATCACCTCTTCATTTCATCTCCCCCCGATTTAGCCTGAAGCGTCAATACCACAGATATTCCTGGCATTCCCATAGGATTAGCCTGGTGATTACGAAAATGTTAGTATAAGACGTTTGTATTTAACCCAGGAATATTGGATCTGGGGCCTTAAAAAATAAACCTGAAGAGATCTGAACGGAAAAATGCTTCGTAATATGGTTTATAAATTCGCTAATGTAGGATAAGACAATGAACACTTTAATGAAATCGGTATTACTGGCCTCCGGACTTTCGCTTGCAACCGTTGCACAGGCGAATGTCGGAATCGACCAAGAGGTTTGTAATTACATTAAAGAAGATAACAAATCGCAGTTAAACAAAACCCTGAAGAGCAAACGTTTGAGCGTTGACAGCGTATACAAGTTCACCGAGTGCGAAGGCATGGACATCTTTGCCTATGCCAACAAAATGAATGCCACTGAAACTTTGGAATATCTGAATAAGAAAGCTTCCAAGCGTTTAAAACGCACTATGTAACTATCGCGCAGTGATTATTGCGTAACAATAATGAGAAAGAGGCCATTGGCCTCTTTTTTTATCGAACACAAATCACACCTGATCTTCCACCTTCTATCAACAAAGTTGTACTATTAATATAACAATATGATAAATTAAAGCTATTGCGGCGCGTCTGCCGATATGGATTACCAATTCAAAAGAAGGAACTGCGATGGACTGGCGCTTTATTACGGTACCCATAAAAATTGTCCTAACCCTGTTGCTCAGCATCATTTTGATCTACTGCGCCTGGGTGTTAATTGCCTTCAGAGACATCCCTGTTGAAAATCTGGAACGCAAATACGGTGGCAACAATCTTCAACAGGTCAACATTGATGGCGTAAACCTGCGCTACAAAGTCGAAGGTTCAGGGCCCGTCGTCGTTCTCATCCATTCGCATTTTTACACCATGCGCCAATGGCAACCTTGGGTCGATGTATTAAAGGACAGGTTTACCTTAGTTCGTTACGATTTAACCAGTCACGGACTGACTGGACCAGATCCGAAAAATGATTATTCCCGTGCCAGGGGAGCAGAGCTTTTAGATGGTCTTATCAACCACCTTAACATCGACAAAGCCAGTATTGTTGGTAGTTCAACTGGCGCCGGCATTGCCTATTACTACGCCGCCGAATATCCCGACAAAATAAATAAACTGGTACTCATTAACGCCCCTGGCATGCCAAAAGTGAGCAATAAATATATGCAACGTGAGCTGCCTGATTGGGGCGGCGTTCTTCTGTATCTATTACCAGAGTCGTTGTTTAAGCCATTCCTGCAAGCCCCGGTGATCGATAAAAAATTAATTACCGACAGCAGCGTTGAGGAGTTTCATGAAATGTATCGCCGCGACGGCAACCGGATGGCGGAATACCAACGCCTGCTACAGTGGGATAAATCGGATATCAGTCCGTTACTGAACAAAATTACATCACAGACCCTGGTAATGTGGGGAGAAGATAACCCGCAGTTACCAGTCGATCATGTGCAACTGTTCGTGGAAAAATTAACCAATGCGCCTCAGGTACAACAAATTATCTACCCAAATATTGGCCATGTTATTCCCCTCGAACTACCAATACGATCGGCCAAAGATACCGCTGAGTTTTTAGAAACGGAACATAAGTTAGCCAGGGAGGAAAGTGAATGAGCAAGTATAAACTAACCATCGTATTATTCAGCGTCTTGATGGTATTGGCTTGTTCTGAGCCGCCTGTTTTACCAGAGGCAAAACCGTTGCAGGCAAGCGCAGAGCAACTGGCACAAATCCCTTTTCGTAGTGCGGGTGAACTGCAAATAAAAATAAACCGGGATATCGAACTGTACAACCAAGATTTAAACCGCCCCCTATCCTTAACCGCGATGTATCCTGCACAAGGAGAAGACTATCCGCTGGTAATTTTCTCACCTGGAAACTTCTCGAATAAAGATTATTATGATGCCGTACTTGCCCACTGGGTAAGTCACGGCTACGTTGTGCTCGCCCCGCAGCATGAAGATTGTTGTGGCATGGTCAACGGTATCTTCAATAGCCTTTGGTACGGTGAATTTGGTTTGGTAGAACAACGGATTCTCGACATTAACTTTCTCCTCAGCCAATTATCGAACCTGGCGCAACAGATCCCAGAGCTTCACAATAAATTTGATGAAGATAACATCGCTATGGCGGGCCACTCGTTTGGTGGCTTTACGGCTCAGCAATTCGCCGGTGCCGGAACCTATAATCCGGACGACGGACAATATCATTACTATCAGAACCCTGATATCAAAGCAGTCGTCGCCCTGTCACCACCTGGGCCCATGTTTGATGTTATCACCAAAGACAGCTGGCATTCCGTCAAAGGGCCGATGTTAATTACCACCGGTACCTGGGATGTCGACGGACGCTTTTTTAAAACCTGGGATGTACACAAGATGTCGTTTGACACCGCATCCGATGCCAACCAGTATGCGCTTGTTATCGAAGGTGCCGACCATTATCTTGGCAATCTGATTTGTCGCCCGGAACGCGAGCATGCGCCGCAAACTGATGCATTAACCATGGTCAACGCGGCCACAACCGCATTTTTGCATCGTTATTTAAAGGCCGATGAAGATACGGCAACCCTACTAGAAGCAGATACACTGACCACCCTGACCCAAGGTTTTGCCTATATCGAGTCTCGCTAAAACTAATGGGGTCAGGTCTTGAATTTCGCTATTGGGGTCAGGTCTTGAATTTCGCAACTATGCGACTGACCGTGGAATAGTGAACCTCAAAGTATCGAGCAATTTCATTCATCGAATATGCACCAGTAGCGTAAGCCTGACTGATACCTTGATATTTATCCGTGTCAAAAATTTCTTTGTAATATTGAAGTGGCCTGGCGGCGGGTCTTTTTTGTTTTATTGGTATTTCACATAACGACTGGTTTGAATCTTTGAGCATGTCAAGGGCGTTATTAACGAAGTCCAGGTCGCCTAAAAACACCTGGTTTTTTAGATGCTGCCAAATCTCGACATCTGCTCCCTGACTCACAAAGCGCTGATACTGCAGTGTTGCGGCAGCTCTATTACTAGCAAATAACGATAACGTTTTGTCCGTTGCAAGCCAGTTGGGAGAGCTAATTTTTCCAATCGTAGATAGGTAACTACTCCATCGCCACTCATCAAGTCTCGATACCAAGCCTTTGGCCCTAACCGGGTTGAGAACAATGTAACGACACAGCTCGAGAAAATAGTTTTCTCTTTGCACCAAAATAGCTTTATATCGCCCCTGAAACAGGTGACCTTGACGTTTATAACGCCAATTAAACTTTTGTGTAAAGACACCATTTAATTGCCGCATACCTGTCGATAAATTGGGCTCCGGAGTCTCTAGCAGCAAATGATAGTGATTTGGCATCAAACAATACGCATGAATAATCCAGTTAAATCGATTACATACATGCGTTAGAACAGTCAAAAACATTTGATAATCGACTGTATCTCTATAAATATTTCTCCGCTCGTTTCCTCTGGAGGTCACATGATACAACGCACCTTCATATTCAATTCTCAATGGTCGACTCATACTCTCATCCCTGAATGCCAATAATTCTGACTATAGGACAAAAATAAGAAGTAAAATGGGGGCAGGTCTTGAATTTCGCATTCATCGGCCATCAACCAATCAGGAATTACAAAAGCGGAAATTAACTTATTGAATAATAACCTTTATCAATAAGTTTCAATGCGAGCATGCACGGATCAAGACCTGACCCCAATAGATGACCCCATAAGACCTACATTAGCCTTTTAATTTAGTATGCACCTGCCATCAACCAATCAGGAATTACAAAAATAGAAGTTAACTTATTGAATCATAGCCTTTATCAATGACTTTCAATGTAAGCGTGCACGGTTCAAGACCTGACCCCATTAGACTTTACCTGGTTCTCACTCCAGTACATCGGGGCACAGGGGGGATAAATCCGCTTTGGCTGTCACCTGATCGCCAGTTAGGGCATATCCAAGGACTCTATTGCCATGGCGATATACCGCCCGAACGCCAGTATCGCTTGCCAAATCAATCTGCCACTGTCCGGGTAGCAATTGGCCATTACCATCCCTTGCTACCGGGCTAACAACAACTGGGTGCAAGGTAGTTTTAATTATCACGGGCATTACCGGGTACTGAACCTCGGTGGCTGTACCGGTCAGGGTTTTGGCCAGTGCTTTGGCCTGAATCATTAACGGTTGGATATAAAACAACAGATGCGATTCGACCTGTGCGCAATCGCCGATGGCATAGATATTAGCAACGGATGTCTGCAATTGACGGTTAGTGACGATTCCCCTGTCCGTTTCTAACCCAGCAGTTTCGGCTAATGTAAGATTAGGGCGAACTCCGATGGCGCTCAACACCATATCTGCATACACGGTATGACCATTAGTTAAGGTGGCAATGACACCATTACCCGATGGTTCCAGCGTTTCAATACGGTTATTAAAGTGAAATCTGGCACCGGCCTTGCCAAGTGCCACCTCAACCGCCTTGGCAGCAACATCAGGGATTAAACTGGCAAGTAAATGCCCCATGGTATCGACGATATCCACCTCAAAACCTGCTGACAATAAGTCATTAGCATACTCACAACCAATGAGTCCGGCACCGATAATCAGCACCTTAGGCTTACCTGAAACTATTTCAGCTATTGGCTTTTTACTCAGGGCGACAGTACGGAATCGATTGTAGTCCTGTAGATCATTGACGGAATAAACATGGGATAGCCCGCTACCTTTTATCGGTGCGGGTATGGCGCTGGCTCCGGTGGCAAGGACTAGATTGCTGTAACATTGCCGACCACCTGATGCTAGTTCAATACAATTGTCATCGCTGTGAATGGCTGTAATTTGAGTGAAGATATGAGTCTCAATATCATATTGCAAAGCCATTTCTTCAGCCGTTTTATTGACCAGTTGCGCTGCCGTCATCGACTTGGCAAAGCCAGTGGACAATTGCGGCTTGGAGTAGAATGCGCCATCATCGGCGGTATACAAATAGATTGGGGTAACGGTATCCAGCTGTCGGATTTCCTTAATCAGGTTATAACCGGCAAGCCCGGAACCGATGACGATGATGGGCAGACGCGTTGAATCGACGGATGACACGACTTCAATCCCGGCACCTACCGCGGTGATAGGTTGCGCCGCAATTTGTGGCTCGCTGCGACTTACATCCTTGTTAGCCGGAATCACCACTTTTTTAATTTCCAGCATTTCAAAATCACTTTTATCCACGCCACATTCCGGACACGCCCAGTCAGACGGAATATCTTGCCAGCGGGTTCCCGGGGCAATACCCTCTTCCGGCCAGCCTTTCGATTCATCATAAACCCAGGCACATACCTGACACTCCCAGACTCGATATTCAATACAATCCTGAGAATCCTGACCCTTTGGCGCTTTACCGGCCGGCTCTGTCACCGATTCGCTGATCGCCACCATCTCAAAGTCGTGTTTACCGACACCACACTCCGGGCACGTCCAGTCCTCGGGAATATCTTGCCAGCGAGTTCCCGGAGCAATCCCCTCCTCCGGGCAACCTTTGGCTTCGTCATAAATCCAGGCACAAACCTGACATTCCCATATTTTGTAATTCTGCATAACCACCTACGCCATCCTTCTACGCAAAAACTGCAATTTATTCCCAATACCGGCACATACCGCCATATTTGTTATATTGATATAACAATAAACTCAGTATAATATCAAGGCAACCAATACTAAATACTCAGATTTGCAGCCATTCTGTCAATAGTTAGTTGCTGATTAAATTCGGTATTTTTTTATATCCGTTGATCTTAGTTGACAAGAATGCCGTAAGAATGTCAAAAATAGTATTGTTACATCATTAAGACAAAGGGAACTCTTCCATGTTAATGAACTTGTGGTATGTGGCCGAATGGTCAGACAATGTCAAAGATAAGCCGGTTAAAGCGAAATTATTAAGCCAGGATCTGGTGCTGTTTCGTGATTTAGAAGGCAAGGTAAAGTGTCTGGCCAATACCTGTTTACACCGCGGTGGCTCGCTTGCGGGCGGCTGGGTTAATGAGAAACGTGACTGTGTCGTTTGTCCTTACCACGGCTGGCAATACAATGGCAACGGCAAGTGTCAGAAGATTCCCTCAGAAGGCGACTCTTTCGAAGTACCCAAACGGTTTAAAGTCGACTCTTATCCGGTTGAAGAAAAGTACGGGATGATCTGGGTATTCATGGGTGACCTGCCAGAAGATAAGCGTTATCCAATTCCACCGTTACCAGAATTTGATAATCCAGACTGGCGTGGCCTGAAAACCGAATTTACCTGGCAAGCAGAAGCATCACGTGTCGTCGAAAATGGTATTGATATTGCTCATGCGTCCTTTGTTCACCCAGTATTTGGCTACCCAAGCACCGCCGAGGATAATTATATTGACGAGGTAGAAAAGCACGAGTGGTGGGCAAAATCCACCAACGTAATGTATCCACCGCAACTTAAAGGTGGCTTCCTGGGTTGGCGTCGTCTACTTCGCAAAGATAAGCAGGAAACCCGGGTCCATCCGGAATGGCACCTACCAGGCATGGTGGTTCGTATTCAGATTGATATCCGCGAAGGCTGGCACATCGTTATGTTCGATGCCAACACCCCGATTGATGAGCACACCACCCGAACCTTTGCCTGGCAATTCAGAAGCTTTATGAAGTCATCATTGTTCGATAAAGGCTCAATGAAGCGGTTAACCACCATCCTGGAAGAAGATGCGGAAATTGTCGAAGCATCGCAACCTTATTACCTGCCAGAAACCCTGTCGAATGAGGTTTCGGTTAAGTCCGATAAGTTTATGAGTACCTTCAGAATGGCACGGCGCAAGCTAATTGAGGAGCAAGGATGGCAAGTCGACACCCTGGCCCGGGATCAATACAAGGGCAAGAAGGTATTAACGATTCCTTCGCCTGCGCGCCGCGAAGCGTTAGAAGCCGGCGATGGCTGGGTATTTGACGCGATGCCAATGACCCCTGCGATTAAGCAGCCACGCATTAAAAATGCGTTTGAGCAGGAAGTGGATGTGTTAACGACAGAATCGGCGAACTCAAAAAAAGTGATCATTGAATAGCAACAAGACGAATTTTTTGAATTCGTCTTTGTCCTTAAGCTGGAGTCGCAGTAAAAAAAGCACTGCGATGGTGGAGTCGAGATAGAAAACATCTCGAAGGTGGAGTCGCAGCAAAAATCACTGCGATGGTGGAGTTGAGATACAAGGTATCTCAAAGGTGGAGTCGAGGTAGGAATACCTCGATGAAGGCTTTTTCTTTCACCTCCCACCGAAAATTGCTCTCCTGCGTTATTCTACCTGCGAACATCCATGTCCTTGTGCATTTCGGCATACTGGCCAATCCATGGCCAAAACCAGCGAAGCGTACCTCATTTACGACAACCTCCTCTCAGAAAATTGCTCCTGCATTTTCTGTATACAAAACATCCCTGTCCATAACCGACGCAGTCCTCACCCTTCCCCAAGGTGCTCCCAGATCTTCGCCTGAAACCTCTCTTCGTGAACCGGTCCTTCTAAGCCCCTGGGATCTAGGGGATGGCGTGTGTCACAACTTGGCGATAAACGCACCCCTTTCGCCGTCAGGGTTCTTTTTGCCTGGCCATTGCGGTACAACACCGTATGTCGGGTGCGTTGTCCAGGTGCGGTAATCATAATAAAATCTGGCTCCATATATACGCCTGCGGCCTGGTCCAGAGATTCACTGGAAAAGGTCAGGACTCCAGGACCGCCGGACATACCAATATTTTTATAACTGCCGGGCCCCATGGGATCGAAAACCAAAATGCCATTAATCAATTTGCCGGTAAAAGTTTTTGCAGCCATTGGCCGGCCACGGAAATGAACATTGGTTATCGCAAAATGTTCGCCATCAAAGTCGATATATACCAGGTTATCAAAGGGCGATAGCCCCGGAGTTCCGCTCCCGGCTGCGGTATCATCGTTTAGCGGCGAACCATCAAGCTCAAATAATTCAACGCTGTCATGCCAGGTTCCCCTTAACTGCAGTAATGTGTGGGCAACGCTGCCTATCGCAAATTCCCTATCCATTCACTAACTTCTCTTTTGATCCTAATTTCGTTATATTTGATATATAGTTATAACAATAATGTAAAATAAAAAACAGGTGGATGTAAATGAAATCCGTAATAATTACCGGCAGTACCCGTGGCATTGGTTTAGGATTAGCAGAAAATTTTCTCAAGCGTGATTGCCGGGTTATCGTTTCCAGCCGCAAACAACAAGACGTGGACAACACGGTGGCGACACTGGCCAGGCAGTATGGTGAAGACAAAGTTTCCGGTATCACCTGTGATATTACCAAAATAGAAGATCTCGAAGCCTTGTGGCAACACGGCATCAGTTGTTATGACTCGGTCGATATCTGGATTAATAATGCCGGTATGAGCATCAAGCGCTGTCCTTTGGAAGAACAAAGCGCCAATGATTTAATGACTATCGTCAATACTAACCTGACTGGCCTTATTCTCGCCAGCAAGGTTGCATTAGCCGGAATGAAGCGCCAGGGACATGGACAAATCTGGAACATGGAAGGATTTGGCAGCAATGGCGCCGTCCAACCTGGCATGGCAGCCTATGGCGCGACCAAACGTGCGGTTAATTATTTGATTAAATCGTTGCAAAAAGAAGTAAAAGGCACCCAGGTACAGGTTAATACCCTGAGCCCGGGCATCGTCGTCACCGACCTGTTAATTGGTGATTACGATACCAGCTCGCCAGAGTGGAAAAAAGCCAAGAAGATATTCAACATTCTTGGTGATAAGGTAGAGACCGTTACGCCATGGCTGGTTGATGGCATATTAAACGCCAGTAAGTCCGGTAGTAAGGTAATCTGGCTTACCGGCGGCAAAGCTTTCAGTCGCTTTTTGACCGCAGGCTTTAACAAGCGGGACCTGTTTACCGACATTGAAGGCGCTTGATAGTAGCTTTTAACGGGCTAATCGACTTCCAGAACCAGTTTTCCGATATTGGCATTATTGGCCATTCTCTGATGCGCCAGATTGGCGTCCTGCCAGGAATAGACGCTGTCGATAACAGGTTGAAGGCTGCCATCAGCAATGGAGGCAGCAAAGTCCCGGTCAAAGTCAGCAACCAGCGTCGCTTTATAATCATCGCTTCGATTACGCAGGGTTGAGGCAAACAAGCTGATACGTTTGGCCAGCATCTTCGCCATGTCAAAATCCTGGCTAAACCGTCCACCCAGTATCGCTAACGTGACAATGCGGCAATCCAGGGCTGCAACATTAATGTTTTTAGCGACATAATCGCCGGCAACCACATCGACGATAACATCAAACTGACAGTGATTCTCTTTGGCCCAGGCGGCAAAATCCTTTTGTTTGTAATTAATCGCAGTATCTGCTCCCAGCGCTTTACACGCCTTTGCCTTTTCATCACTGCCAACCGTTGTTACCACCATACATCCTCGAGCCTTAGCCAATTGAATGGCGGCACAGCCTACACCGGACGCCCCAGCATGGATTAATACCTTTTCACCTGGTTGCAGTTTAGCGATAGTAAACAGGCTCTGATAAGCGGTCAGAAAAGTTTCCGCAATTGCCGCGCCCTGGGTGGCGGTGTTTTGAGCAGCTAACGCCATAAGATGCGTGGCTTTCACTTTCACGTATTCGGCATAACCACCGCCGGGTACTAATGCGTAAACCGACTGCCCCGGCTGCCAGAGCGTAACATCGTCACCGACGGTTTCCAGAGTACCAGATACCTCGATGCCAAGGATCTCCGACTCCCCTTTTGGCGCCGGATACTTACCTGCTTTTTGCAATAAATCGGCGCGATTGATACCGATCGCCTGTACTTTTATCAGGCATTCGTCGCTAGCAATCACCGGTTGTTGTGTTTCTGAAAAAGTGAGGTTTTGTGTTTCATCGACCGCCAAATAACGCATTTATCCCTCTATGCTTGCAAGAAATTCCAAAGTTGCTCTCATAATAGCGGATTGTTGTGCCTGATGGCTAATGGTTGCAACACCGGCACTCAGGCTTGGTTGATAGGCACCGAACTGCCAATGGTCTGCGCCCTGAATCTCGCGGTATTGGGCGGTTGAAGGTAACAGGTCCTGATACGATTTGATTTTCTCTGGTGTTGATTGTTGATCGGCTGAGCCATATATCGACAGTACCTCAATGGTTAATCCGCTAATGTCGCTGGCCGGATAGGACGCATACAAGAGTAAGCCTTTGACTTTCTCGTCCGCCTGTTTAACGTATTCTGACGCCCCGACACCACCTAATGAATGGCCGGCGATGACCCAGCGTTGTACTTCTGGGTTGGCATTGATGACCTCCTGTGCCTTATCAATGCCCAAAAAAGCGGTATTTAACGGCATCGGCACGGAAACGGTAAGATAACCATTGGCGGCAATTTCCCGCATTAACGGTGCAAACACCGATGCCGGTGTTTTACCTCCCGGGTAGAAGATAAGCCCGGTTGTCGGGTTTCCCTCGCTAGGTTGAAACTGTAACCAAGGCTCGCTTAACACATGCATATCAGCATCGGAAACCAACGCTTTTTCGGCGACATCCTGCTGGTAAGGGAATGGCACCGACATCCAGGTACCAACACCAACACAGGCAATTACAACCAACAATGCCAGACTAATCACAATTTTTTTAATCATCGTTTATGTACCTATAGCCAAGTTTTCTTACCTGCGGCTTGTCTTTGTCGTTACTTAAACCTGTTGATAGAGTTTACCGTTACGCTCTTCACCGGCAAGTATTCTAACCAGACGATCGGCAGCCTCTTTACCCACCAGGCGCTCTGCAATTGGATTCGCCGGATCCAGATAGACGATATTGCGGCGTTGCATATAATCTCGTTGTCGGCGAAATGCACACGCTTGTGTATCGGTATCAATTTTCGCCTGCTTAACCAATGCCACCCAGTAGCGAACTAGTTCAAAAATCGCATCTTCAGCATGGTCTTTGAAAAACGATAATGGCCCAACGCCAGCGACGGCACAGGGACTCAGGCTGGCGCGTATAAACGGCATAGCCGCATGAAATGGTTTCACATTATTAAAATACAAATCATTGAGATGCTTCATCGCTAAACCATTTACTGGCTGGTAATACTTCTGCACATAATCCGGGTGTAACACCAGTTCGCAGCGCGGCATCAGGTCAATGTAATAAAATGCTTCCGGCAAGGTACCAAAAGCCATCCCCAGGTGTGGCACATCGGTGTTATCTTTCATCCAGAAGGTCAGGTGAATATTGGTAAAAGTGTTCTCAGGCTGGCCAATATTGGAATGAATTACCCAATCCACCGGATTGTTCTTGCCGGTAAAATTTCTCATTCGACCAAGATGATTACCATTCAAATCATCAAATTGATGAATATCAGCACATCCTAAATCTTCGTCAAATTCCAGTTCAGACTGAATATAATCCCAAATCCGGTCTCGCAGTGATAACACCGCCAGGTAAGTTTCCGACGTATCGATTTGCTGTCCTTCGTCTAAATGACGGGCAAATTCAGCGGTTACATTGGCATTAGACATATTAATTCTCTCCCGCAAGGGTTGGATTCATCGCCTGGCGACGATTTAGCGCCAGACTCCATAAACATACAATCAGATTTAACACACCAAACAGAACAAAAGGTGTGGATGGTGAAATGTTGGCGAACAGATAGCCACCACCGGCGGTGGCCACTAAAATACCGATGGCGCCGGCAACACCGAAAAACCCGATCACGGCTCCACGCCGGTGTTTCGGAGCCCGTTCGCCGACCAGGGCCTGACTGGAAACAAAGGCACTGATTTCTGCGATCCCCATGATAAATAACAAGGGTAATAACCAGGATACGGTCGGATCGATGACAAAATAGATACTGCCATAGACCATGGCTGCTAAGCCTGACGCTAATGAAACCGCAGTGATACGATTTACTTTATCGCTGATATAGCCCATCAGTGCTGAACCAATCAATGCCCCTAATACCACCATCATTATCGCTGGCACTGCCAGCTCTGCCATCGCATCACTGGCTGACAACCCCATCTGCCCGGTGCCGTGTTGTACCAGCCAAAGCCCCATAAACGCACCGGTTACCGCTAAATCGCCGCGGGATATAAAAGCCGCGCCATAGGATAGGGCGATGCCCGGGTTTTTGCTGGCTCTGGCGCCATGTTTTAACATGGTAAAAAACGGTTCTCTAAGCTCTGCTGCAATTTTTCCAGACACCTTAGCAAGGCCAATAAAGGCGACGATAGCAGCAACAACGCCCATGGCTCCGGCAATCGCAAATGTTGCCTGCTGCGCCATCACATCAGACATGCCGGAATCAACGAACTGCTTTGGTAAGGTAGCCAGTATTGGTGGTATAAAGGCACCAAATGTGGCGACGATGCCTTGCAGGCCATTGGCTTTGCCGCGAGTTTCATTGCGACTGTAATCGGCAATTACCGTTACCATCATGCCAACCATGGCTGCCGAGCCAAAGGCAACAATGACCCGATAAATTACCAGTTCGCTAACCGACGTGGCGGTGCCATACAGACCAAACCCGAGCGCGGTTAACGCCAGGCCAAAGGTATACACATATCGTCGCCCAATGCGATCGGCAATGACCCCGTATAGTGCCAGGATGACGATAAAGATGACTTCCTGCAGGGCGCCGAGTAAACCGGTAAGTTCCGCCTGTTGTTGATAAGGTATGCCGATAACCTGTAAAAGCCCAGGTTGCAAAATTGACATGGCACCGGCGTAACCGGATGAGATCAATACCGCAAACAGATAAGCAAACAGGTTATGACGCTTTACGCCCTCAACCAAGGAAATTCCAAGCACGTGGGTCGTCAAAACTTAACCCTCATAGGTTTTCTTGCTATCAATTTGCTCTTTGCCCATGCGCAGTTCAATCATCCGCTCAACCTCATCTTCACCGAAGACATTCGCTGCGAGCTTATTCATCGGATCGCGACGGTAGCCCATTTCCCGGATAATGTGATCATGGCGTTGTAATTCGGCTCGTTCAGACTCAGGTACCGGACTTGCGTTTTCCAACCAACCTAACCAGCGATCAACCATTTCATGCAGGTATTTTTCAAGGATATCGATATTGTCATCGTTCAACTCGCCCATTAAGCTTTGCGTCGCTGGGTTAACAAGCGCTCGCATATAAGTGCCATGACTTACTGACCAGTGAAAGTTTTCATGGCTACGTAGCTTCATATACCAGCTGTTTACCTCGTCGTTATAGTATTTATCCAGGTAATCGACATCGGTAAGCAAATTTTTTCGGGGGGTATAATCGCAATAGCAAAACAAATGGGGCACGGTACCAAAGACAATAACCAGATGCGGTACATCGGTTTCCTGGGACAAAAATGCGGTGGTGTTCATATCGAGGATACTGGCTTTGCGATTGCCAATCCAGGAATTTACCAGCCATTCGACCCCTTCCCCACTCCAGGCTTTATAGGAGCCTTCAAACTCGCCATTGGGAGAGGTGTAATAGGCGCGATCAAATGTCGATGGGTGCTGCTCAAGATCAGGAAAGCGGGCAGTAATTTTATTTTTTAACTCGGTCAGGATCCCCCAGCAACGTTCCCAATAACGGGATACATCCACGTTTGGGTTTTCAGCGAGAAATTCATCTAACGTTTTGGTTTCTTTATTCATTGTTGTCATAATTAGCCCCTATTTAGAGATCGAATTGTTTGAATTTATCTTCTGGTGTGATCACCATGGCTTTAAGCATTCGAGCGGTCATTTTCATCGGCGTTAACCAACGAATTTTCTTACCGGTTTGATTAAAGGCCAGCATTTCCCTGACCAGAAATGGTGCTACAGTTTCGACCGTATCGCATAATGCATTGGCCATTTTACGGCGACGTTCGAAGTTTTTCTTATCAGCGTTAGACTCGCGGATAACCCCTTCGGTAATGATCATTCCCGGGCGAATCTTGCCAACCAATACGCCATCATCTTTTAGCTCTTTTGCCAGTGCATTGGTAAAATAATCGAGACCACGCTTGGTGGTGCCGTAAATCCCCATTCCCGGGAAGTACTCACCATCACTACCACCGCCGAGCATATTAAATATTTTACCCGAGCCCTGCTCTTTCATTGCCGCCGCGGCAACTTTGCAGCCATTGATGGTACCCAGTACATTGGTTTTCACCATCGTATAAATTTCTTCATCAGGGGTTTCAAGAATGGGCCAGACGGTGCGGGCAAGACCGGCGTTATTGACCCAGATATCAACCCCGCCCAATTTATCAACGGCAAATTGCCACAGGGCGACAACGGCATCTTTATCCTGGGTATTACAGGCAAGTCCATAGAGATTGGCACTGCCTGATTGTTCGATTAACCGATCGATTTCCTGTTGATTACGGCCGGAAATAACCACCTGGTGTCCCTGAGCAATAAACTCATCCGCCAGCCCTTTGCCAATGCCCTTGGTTGAACCAGTGATTACGATATTAACCATGTTCGATCCCTATCCCATTTCAGTCGTCAAACTAAGATAAGTATTGAAGATTCGGATCCGGATGTTTAACCCGATAACCACTTTGATAAATTTTCGCCGCCGATATTTTGCGATTGGGCGCTTTGATCTGATTTAAAAACGTCAGCGCCGGCCAGCCGTGCTCAGCACAAATCGCATCAAATACCTGTTGATTCGATGCCGGCAGATTATCATCATCACAAACATTGAAAATGCCACTAAGCTCTTCATTAATGGCATGTACCACTGAGGCAACGACGTCTTCAAAGTGAATCGCATATAACGGCGCATCGGCACCAAAAATGGCATTACCGCCGAAGTAATCGATAGCCATTTTTACCCGTTCGGAAAAACTTAAATCGCCGGGCGCACCGTACATATCCGGGAAACGCAACACACAACCGTGCGATGAGGCAAGAACATGATTCTCTGCCCGCTGATAGTATTTTGATGAAGGCTCATCATGATTTGCGGTCGGAGTTGACTCACTGATGGGCTCTTGCCCCTCGCCGCCGTCACCGTACACCGAAAATGAAGACAGGAATATCACCCGCTGGCAGGCATTGGCGGCACTTTTACAGCTTTCTTCCAGTACCTGCTGGTAATGCTGTTCTCGCTCTTCTTTGGTACGGGTCTTCTTTACATCCGGCGCGACGCAGACTACCAGGACATCCGCGCTTTGGCTTGCCTCGGCAAGCTTTTCTGACTCATCACCGCGCAACACATGAACCTTATCCACGTGCTGAGCTAATGATTCTACCTTTGCCGGGGTGGTGGTACTTCCTTCAACATGATGTCCTTGAGCTCTTAACGTATCTGCTAACGCCTTGCCAACATTACCCAATCCAAGAATAAAAACGTTCATAAAGGCCCCTGATAATTGTCTGTTAGTGCTTGTGCACAATAGTTGTACTCGAGCTTATTATGACTTAATGTATTAACAATATAACATTTAGTCAACGAAAAGCTTTTGCTATGTCAAACCCTGAGTCCGTTACTGACAACCTATCTGATGTTCTGAATCACTATATTTGTGGACTGGCCCATGTGGGATATGTGGTTCCGGATCTCAAAGCCAGTATTCGTGAATATCAGCTCATTTATGGCATAAGCAATGACAGTATTGAGGTTTTTCCTCCGTTCGACAGTGACGATATGCCTTTAACCCGGTTCGCCTTTATTAATATCAATGGCACTACCATGGAGCTTATCGAACCGCTTCAGGAGCCTTATTTAAAGCTGTTAACGACTCAACCCTGTGCCGGTGGTGGCCTCAATCACCTTGCCTGGTATGTCAGTGACATCGAGGCAGCGCTAAATGCCCTGAAAACTCGAGGCATTTATCCCGGTTACGTTACTCCAGATGGCGTTATCGATTTAGGTTCGAGAAAGATGGTGTATTTAAACCCGGATGATTGCCATCAGCACCTGATCGAGCTGATTGAACTGAATGATGAAAATGCAAACGCTGGACACTTGCCTCGACAGGGAGGCGAAGATGGCTGATATTGATCACAGGTTGATATTGCGGGACAGCGGCCTGTTCCCTGAAGACGCTGTCATTGAAAAGCAGGGGCAGTTTGATTACCACCTGAACGACACAAAGGCCAGCATTAGCGAACCCTGGCTGCAATATACGACATCCACGCATACCGGCACTCTGTCCGCACGCATTATCGAAGACGCAGAGCTGATCATATACAGTGATTGCAGACAACGTCAGGATAATGGTCACCTGCAAATCATTATCGATTGGCAATATTGCCAGCACAGCCAATTCCTTGCTCGTTATTATATTCGCGATAACAAACTGCACTGGCAGGTAAACCGTCATCATGGTCAACAGCCAATCAATGACAGGCAATGCTTCTTCCCCCTGATGCGGGTTTTTATGGGCAGCGCGGTACATGCGTTAGCCAATGGCCTTTGCAATGAACTTATCGTACCTGATATTCGCACGCTTGATGACAGCGATACGGTGTTACGTCCCTACAACAGCCAACGTTCCGCATCCCTAATCGAGAATGAGGCAATCCTCGAATTAGCAAACCAATCCCTGACTGTTGAGGTTTTTCAATACCAGTCCGATATCTATCAAGCTAATGCGCCGGCACGTTGTTTTATCGATAACGATGGGCTGTTACGTCGCTATACCTGGCAACAATCGCCGGAGCGGAATTGGCGTGTCGACAATCAGGTATTCGACTGAGTAAGGATTTTTCATGCGCTATATATTTTTTGTGGTGCTGGTCGATTTGATTGGCTTTGGCATCATGATCCCAATTTTTGCTTACTATGTGTTGCAACTTGGCGGCGGTCCAGAACAGGCTACCATATTAATGGCGCTGTACCCGCTGGCGATGTTTATTTCATCGCCCTGGCTCGGACGGTTGAGCGATTATTACGGCCGTAAACCCATATTGATTGTCAGTATGGCCGGAGCTTGTATCGGCTACCTTATCCTCGCCTTCGCGGAAAGTTTATGGCTTATCGCCATATCGCGCTTACTGAGCGGCTTTATGGCGGGTAATATTGCCACGGCGCAAGCCTACATTGTCGATATTACCGATAAAAATAATCGTGCCAAGGGAATGGGATTAATAGGTGCCGCACTGGGATTAGGTTTCGTTATCGGTGCAGCGGTAGGCAGCGTGATGGCTGGGGGAAATTTCGAGACGGCAAACTTCTTATATCCGGCACTAACCAGTGCGGCGTTGTCACTGGTATCTCTGTGTACCATTATGTTTTTCCTCAAGGAAAGCCTTAGCAAGTCGACACAACTCAAACTCAGGCAACAACCGAGGGATGAACAGCTAAGTGCCATCAAAAAAGTGCTGGCCAGGCCTGTAGTCGCACTAATTGTGTTATGTGGCATATTGCTTAACCTCGCCGCCGGTCTGTTTGAATCCATATTCCCAATCTGGATAAAGGATTTAGCATTGATCGACGGTCCAAACGATTTGGTTGCGTTTTTACTTACCGGTGGACTAACTCTGGTCATCGTCCAGGGGGGACTGGTTGGTAAGCTGGCCAATCACTTTGGCGAACATAAGCTACTACGATACGGCGCCCTGGGTTACGCCATTGCTATGATTTTGATGATTTTCTTTGCCTTGAACCATTCTTATTGGGGCATATTGCTGACAATGATGATTCAGGCAGGCACCACAGGGTTAATGACAACCTCGTGCCAGAGCCTGGTTTCATTGCGGGCCGGTGACCATGAAAAAGGTTTGGTGATGGGGGTATATTCTTCTCTTGGCACCCTGGCAAGAAGTGTCGCTACTTTAGCAACCGGATCTATTTATATCGGCTTTGGCAGCCAAAGCCCGTTGTTGCTTGCCGCAATGTGCACCGCTGGCCTCGCCGTTGCGGCTGTGACAGTCCAGCGCCGTTGGACAGGTGTGACGTATGCACAATGAATGATAATTCTTTATTACGTATCCTTTACGATATTTCTTTAGTACGTATCGTTAACGATACTTCGAGTACGTGACACAAAGCGTCACTCCGAGCACACAATCGAAGATTGTTCCGAGCACGTGACGAAAAACGTCACTTCGAGTACACAATCGAAGATTGTTCCGGGCACGCAACAAACTTCGTCGCTCAGAGTTAAAGCATCCAAAACTGAGCCATCCGTTGTCATTGAATATTTACTCCGTCATCCCGGCCTCCGAGCCGGGATCTCCCTTATACCAATTCCATTAAGTTTTTGCGCATCTCCAAGTTAGGGCTGAGGATCGTAAATGGGCATCTGATAAACTCCCAGCGGGTGAGTTTTAAAGGCTTTTAAAGGGCGTTACTGATTTTGGCTGATTGTGATAATGGAACGACCATTCTCAGCAATCATGGCTTTGCCTAAAAGCATTTAAATTCTCTCTGAGTGGGAAAACACGTAGTGGAATTGGTATTGAATTGGATATGACCTATAGATTGATAGGTATAAGATCGCACAGAAACAGGGATCTAAAAGCTTAAGATAAAAGCCACTTTATAAAGAGTGTTCTTTGTTCTGAAGAATTGAATTTCAGTTTTTGTTTGCCGTTAGTATCGCTAAAAGTGACCGTATTTTTATTTACCGCAACTTCTGATATTGGCGGGTTTCGATAATAACAATTTGAATTGCCGATTAAAAAGCGCATTCATTTCCTTTTTATATAAGTAAATAGTGTACCTCGAATGTAAGTATAAGAAGCGATTATTGCTAATAGATGACAAGCTCAATACTAACTGAGCTTGTCATTAAATTTGTTTGTTAGATAGCAGACACATTAGCCGCTTGAGGGCCTTTTTGACCTTGCTCTACATCAAATTCAACTTGCTGGCCTTCCGCAAGGCTTTTGAAACCATCGGAAACGATTGAGCGGAAGTGTACGAATACATCTTTGCTGCCATCTGCCGGGGTAATAAAACCAAAACCTTTAGTTTCGTTGAACCATTTTACAGTACCTGTAGTTTTAGACATAAAACTCTCCTAATAGATAAATAATCAATGTTGCACAAGCAACGTACATTGCTAAAAAAGAACTAACTGAAGCGAATAGCTTTATACAATGAATAAGGAGAGAAACAATAGTGACTAACTTTAAACGAATACGTAGAAGCGATGTTCGATTATGGGGTAGAACAATTTAACGGTTGGAATTCTAACATCCGATTCACTGATTTACCATTTATCGTACATTTATTTTACATTGAAAGAATCAGTGCTACACGTTTCGTCAAATAACCAATGCAGAATCTACCTTTTCAAAGTGCATTGTCAGCAGTTCGCCTTCCGAGACCTGAAACCTGAAACCTGAAACCTGAAACCTACCAATGGTAAAAATTTACCATGGGTATGCCTGCTTTTCCCGATAAAAACCGCCACTCGGACCATCTTCAGGCAAGGTTGCCAACCAGACCGGTGTTATCGCTCCCTGCTCTGGCGTTAACGGTGCATCGTCACCGCCAAGCTCTGTTTTCACCCAACCGGGGGCGGCGGCATTGATTTTAATATCTGGGTATTCCTCCAGTTCCAAAGCAAGGATTCGGGTAATGGCATTAAGCGCCGCTTTAGAGGTTCGATACGCCAGGGTCATCCCCAGGTGCATATCATTTAACGAGGCAAGTTCACTGGATAAGTTAACGATTCGACCATATTGGTTACGCTTCATTAATGGCAGCGCCAGCTGAATTAATTGCAGTGACGCATAGACATTAACCTCCATGGTGTCTCGCATCACCTGAATATCAAGGTCCGCGCCTGGCACCCACTTATCCAGGGCAACCCCGGCATTATTGACGAGAATATCAAGGCGCTGATATTGAGCATCGATGTCCCGTACCAACCGCTCTCGTTGCTGCGAGTCCGTCATCTCCAATAACATAACCTCAGAAGAACCGCCGGCTTCGATAATCTCATCAACCACCGACTGGCCATCACTGATCTTCCTTGCGGTGATTATTACATGAATTCCCTGGTCA
This sequence comes from Thalassotalea mangrovi, assembly GCF_005116735.1. Classification (GTDB taxonomy): domain Bacteria; phylum Pseudomonadota; class Gammaproteobacteria; order Enterobacterales; family Alteromonadaceae; genus Thalassotalea_A; species Thalassotalea_A mangrovi. Next base: position 50,761 of record NZ_SWDB01000010.1, read on the forward strand.
GATAACTGGCGGGCAATCGCCCGTCCGATACCTCGATTACCACCAGTGACTAATGCGATTTTTTTATTGGCCATAGTATTTTACTAGCTTGCTTTTTTGTTTACTATCATCGACTTTAACATTATTTGTATTAATGTTATAACATTTACATCAATCAAGTTTACCAAGCCTTCGCATGGAGCCTTTATGTCAGTCGATTATTATGGTTATCGTAAAAAATTTGCGGTATTAGTTCCGTCTACCAATACCGCCGTTGAGCAGGAATACCATCGCATGTGCCCAGAAGGTGTCGCACTGGCGACCCGGGGATGCTTAATCCCGCCTTTTAAAGTCACCAATGAGGATGAATTTGTCGCTATGGTGAAAGCTATTGGTGATGCCACCGAGCAAGGCCTGAGAGATTGTTTCACCTGCCTTCCTGATCACGTCATTTTCGGCTATTCCGCAGAAACCTTTTGGGATGGTAAAGGCCGCTCCGATCGGGAGTTTCAGAAATACAACGATATCGCCAAATCCGAGGCCAATTGTGAGATCACCTTTGGTGCCCAGGCCATTATGGACGCATTAAAATGCTACGCAGGCGTTAAGCGCATTGGCGTGGTATCACCTTATATGCCGGTGGGCGACGCGCAAGTGGTTAAGTTTATGGCAGATATCGGCTATGAAGTGGTGCGGGTTAAAGGACACTGCTCACCAGGTCCGGTGGACATTGCCTATGAGACATCAGGCGCTACCCGGCAACTGGTAAAAGAGGTAGATGGTGATGATGTGGATTTAATTCTCCAGGCAGGCACCAATATGTACTTCGTGGAGCTGGCAGCACAACTGGAGAAAGAGCTGGGTAAACCGGTGCTGGCGATCAATGCCATTACCTTTTGGCATGCACTGAGAGCGAATGGCATCCATGACAAAATTCGTGGCTTTGGTTCATTGCTTGAAGAGCATATCGAATTGCCCGCGTAGATTAGATACCGGCATACGCCGGTATGACGATCTCAACTGGCGGGAACTAACAGCCACAAAACCCGTCATTCCGTACTCCGATACGGAATCTCAGCAAGGTTAAGATATGAAACATAACACTCGGCTTAAACAGGCGTTAGCAAGAGATTCGGTACTAAAAGCGCCTGGGGTGGCCAACGGCCTTTCTCTTCGCCTTATTGAACAAGCCGGATTTGAAGTCGGCTTTGTATCCGGTGCCGGAATCGCCTTTTGTCAATATGGCGTGCCTGATGTTGGTTTAATCTCCATGACCGAAATGGCGCAACAAATAAGAACCTTAAGAGAAATCTCTGCCCTCCCCCTTATTGTCGATATGGATACTGGCTTTGGTAATGCCATCAATGTTCAGCGCACCGTAAAGCTGTTCGAGCAAAGTGGCGCCAGCGCCATGCAAATGGAAGATCAAGTAATGCCAAAGCGCTGTGGTCATATGCTTGGTAAACAAGTGATTAGCAGCGGTGAAATGGTCGGTAAAATCAAGGCATTTACCGATGCCAGAAACAGCAGTGATACTTTACTGATTGCCCGCACCGATGCCCTTGCGATCAATGGCTTTGACGATGCAATGCAGCGGGCACGGCAGTATCTTGAAGCGGGCGCCGATTTATTGTTTATCGAAGCGCCAACAAACTTAAAGCAAATGCAGATCATTGCCGATGAATTCAAAGACAAAGTTCCACTGGTGCACAACCTGGTAGAAGGTGGTAACAGCCCGGTCGATAGCAGCCAGCAATTGCAGCAATTGGGTTACAAGATAGCCCTGTACCCTGTGGCTCTACTCCACGCTTTTGTACCTCAGGCACAACAGTTGCTTCGCCATATTGCGACCAAAGGAGAAACCACCTCATATACAAATGAGCTTATTGATTTAAACACAATGAATAAATTGGTTAAGGTAGAACAATACCTAAATATCACCTAAACACAGAATAACAACCGGCCACACATCAGGATTGGATAGGAATATGATTTCACTAAGTTATTTCTTTTTTGCCATTTTACTATGCCAGTTATTTCTGTTGGCAACTACGTTCAAAATTGAAGACGCTACGTGGCGATTGTGGTGGCTTCGAATCTTACTATTTGGTGTCATATATGATAACGCCATTTTGCTTTGCTCCAGTCTTACAGGTGCTACGCCAGGGCTTGAGTTTTACAGCGAACTTCGCTGGTTATTTCACGCCATGATCCTACCGGTATTAGGGCTTTTCTCCCTATCCATAATCACCCAGGTCAACCCCAATCTAAAATGGCGCAATGGTTTTTACTTTATGTTTAGCGGCCTGGTACTTGCTGGCATTGGCTACGGTCTCTGGGGTGAGTATATTCATCAACAACTGGTGCCTGCGACCTTTAGCGACCCAAATCAAATGATTGCGCCATTTGAACGATTCGTAGCCGAATATTCGTCACCGCCCTGGGCGACGATAGGAATGAATGTTGTCGCCATCCTATGTTCAATATATGTATGGATTAAAGGCAAATGGCCTTGGTTCTCCTTAGGAGCAATCAGTATTTTCCTGGTTAATGGGGCCGCAGCAGGTAGCGATTATGGTTTTATGTTGGGTAACATTATGGAAGTGCTATTTATCGCCAGTTTAATTGCCACTGAGCGATTTGTGCAGAACGTTGGAATTGCAGCCGCTGGAGATGTTGCTGAAGTTGTCTAAAATTCAGAGGAAAAATTAAAGTTGCGTTTAAGCTGAAGGTGTCGCCAGGCGCTGGCTCGGCCACCGGAAGATACCTGGCACAGGTCGCCGGCAAGTTGCCCGACTTCCATCAACCTGAGTAAATCAATACCGGTTTCAAAGCCCATTTGCGCTAACATCATCACCACATCTTCGGTAGCAACATTCCCCGTCGTCCCGGGCGCGAATGGACAGCCGCCAAGGCCGCCGACCGATGCATCAAACTGTCGCACCCCAGCCTCTATTGCCGCATATACATTTGCCATTCCCATGGCCCGGGTATCATGAAAATGACAACCAATGATATCGCTACCATATTCTTCAATGACCGGTTGCATCAATGCCTTTACCTGTAAGGGGTTTGCGGCACCTATGGTATCGGCGAATACCAGTTTATCAGCACCTGCCATACGCAGTTGATGGGCAAGCGTTAATACCGTATCGATATCCGTTTTGCCCTCAAATGGGCATTCCCAGGCAACGGCAATACAGACCAGTACCTCAATGCCATCTTTTTTTGCCAAAGCGATAATATCCTGGGCCTGAACGATACTTTCCTCGACTGACATACGGATATTTTTCTGGTTCATGGTTTGCGATGCACAAACGACAAGTAGCAAAGATTTAGCGCCCGCCTGTTGTGCCAGCTGATAACCTTTCAGGTTAGGGATCAGCGCCTGGTATTGCACGCCATCATCAAAATGACTAAGTTGCTGTATAACCTGGTCAGTACCAGCCATCGCAGGAACCGCTTTTGGTGAAACAAAACTGCCAACTTCAATCGATTTAACGCCAGCCTTTGTCAAGCCATGAATAAGCTGCAAGCGTTGCTCAATGGTTAAAATTTGCGCCTGGTTCTGCAATCCATCGCGCGGGCCAACATCGGTGATATGCACCCATTCTTTGCCCCTGGCCATTAGCCAATGACTCCTTTGTCTTTTAATGCTGCGATATCCGAAGCCTGCATCTTTAATAAATCCGTTAACACTTCATCGGTATGTTGACCGATAAATGGAGCCGCGGAAAAGCTGTCTTCATTGGTGCGGGATAACTTGATTGGATTCCCCGGACCTTTCGCGGTTTTGCCATTAGGGTGCAACATATCTACCACCATGTTGCGGTGCAGGATTTGCGGGTCGTTCAGGGCATCGCTGAATTTATTTACTGGCGCACAGGGAATTCGTGCCGCTTCCAGCAAGCCAATCCAGTGATGATTGGTATTGGTGGCAAACAGCTCATTAAGCTTGCCATCAATTAACGCTTTATCGGCAAAACGACCGGGCTGGGTGTCATATTTACTGTCTTCAAACTCTTTTATCTTGACCACGGTTTTCAGGTTTTGCCAGAAGTTATCGGTAATAACGGCAAGAATAATATGACCGTCCTGGGTCTGATAGCTGTTATACGGAACGTGGACGAAATGCGAGTTGCCAATCGGATATGGGTCTTTACCTGATAGTAAATGCATGGTCGCCATGTAATTTAACATCGACACCTGGCAATCCAGCATCGATATATCCACATGCTGGCCTTTGCCACTTTGAGCACGCTCGACAACAGCAGACAGGATGCCCATCACCGCAAACATTCCGCCGCCCAAATCGCCGATGGGAATACCAGCGCGCATTGGATCATTGATATCATGACCGGTAATTGACATACCGCCACCGAATGCCTGGGCTACCTGATCGAAAGCCGGACGTTTAGATCCTGGCCCTTCAGAACCAAAGCCCGTCACCGTGCAGGTAATAATTCGCTCGTTGAATTGGGATAAGGTCTGGTAGTCGATGCCCAGGCGCTCTGGGACACCAGGACCAAAATTGCTGATCACCACATCCGCCTGTTGTACCAGTTGATAAAAAACCTGCTTACCTTCCTCGCTTTTTAAGTCAATGGCAACCGAGCGCTTATTGCGGTTCAGGGTAATGAAATACGCCCCAAACCCATCAACCGAATTTTCCGGATCATTAGCAAGCAGCTTACGGGTTCCTTCTCCGGCCAGCGGTTCAACTTTTATGGTATTGGCGCCAAGATCCGATAAAATCATCGCACCATACGGACCCGAAAGCATATGGGTCAGATCTAAAATGGTAAGGCCTTTTAACGGTTTGTTCATCGGATACCTGCCATAAGATACGCAAATCTGGGGACTATTTGCCACAATGTTATATCTATATAACATTTAAGTAAAGGAGAATGTTTAATGAACCGGGCTATACACCCGATTCATTGTTTAAGAGGTAAGCTGCGCTGGTGGAGTGGAAGCCTGCAACCTCACCCCCTCCCCGTCATCTCCATGTAAATGGAGATCTCAAACTTAGCTGAATGACTCAGATTTCCTGTCGTAGCAGGAAATGACGAAGTTATCTGGTCTAAGGTTTGGTTCATTGGGTGTCGAAGAAAGTTTGGAGCATGAGGTGTCTAAGGGTGACTAAAGGTGTCACGTAAGCCTTAGCTTGGTTAACTCGCCCAGCTGGCAGCCGTGAAACCAGCAAGAAACAGACTTTGTTAAAGCTTATCTCTTCCACCTTCCACTTCCACCATAACTCCTGCTTTATTCTCGGCGCAATCTACGATTGCATGCTAGGAACGATTTATAGTCGTGTGCCAGGAGCTGGCTTGCCAGCGTGCTAGTAGCTAGTAGTTAGGCCCTTCGCCATCCGAAACCTGAGACCTGAAACCTGAATCCGACTTTCTCAGGCTCACATCTGAGAAAGTAATCAGGCTTGCCTCTGAGCAAGTCGATTACGAACCATGACGCCCAGATAAACCAGGCCAGCAAACAGCAATGCTACCAAGTATAGGATAATCGGGATGCGGACGACTTCACTCATTTGACTTAAATCGTCGAAATAGAAAAGGAAACACACCAGGATAAAACCAAGGCTTAATAAACCAATTACTTTCTTTGAAAAGCCTAGTCCGTAGATGTAGGTCGCAAAAAACATCGCCGCGAAGCCAAAACCAAACATGCTTACCGATTCATTATGAATGGAAAAGTAAGCGACCACTACGGCGTGGAATATTACGAAACTTTCCAAAAACGTCTTCCAAACCCGATTAGTATGAAAACGGGTGAAAAACAAGCTACCCTGGACCAGAAAAAACAGGATATAGGCGGTGCCAAGCATATGTCCCAGGGTCACCTCTATCGGGTGAAACCAGAAGGTGTAAATCATTGCCCAGGAAAAATAATAACCATGGTAACGGACGAAGGTTGCCCTGACCTGCTCTAACCACCCCAGCGATTTACCAAAGATAAATCCGCGACGCTTTTGTTCCAGCACCAAAGTAAACGCCAGTACCAGCACCACCGACATCATTGCCGCCATATTACTGGTATCCTGCGCCAGGCCATCGTAATAGACCTTGGTCTGCACAATATGAGCCATGACGAAGAAGAAATTAACGGCCAGCGCCTGTATATTTTCTTTGTGCAAGCCCCAGCGAAAACTGCCCTGGTAGGAAAGCTTGCGTTTCTGGCTGATATAAATGAGATACCAGATGGCAACCTGATGACCGATATATAAAGACCAGGCAGACAATCGTGTCCACACCGTTGGCTCGGTAAGTTTCCAGTAGTACCAGGCTGGCCCCTGATCTTCGGCAAAGGTAAGGTGTGCACTGTATGGACCAATCAGCCAGATTAGCAGCATGATCAGGCAACAGATAACGACCGCATAAGAAAGTTTAAACATCGGATACCCTGGGTTTTCTTTTGCCATACGTTCACTTCCTTAAAGCAGATCTGTAAGTTTGTTTTTTGCTGCCGGTTTAGTTAAAACTCTTCCATCAGACGACCATAACCGGTGACCTTATCGTCAATACCCATTGCCCGCAGCGCATGCCAGACGGTCGCGACATTGATCGGAATTAACGGTTTTTTGAGAATATGTTCAAACACCGGAAAAATATCCAGGGTCGATAAGTTGGTTCCGCACTGGACAATGGCATCAACACTGTCATCATCAACGTCATAAATCGCTTCAATCACATCCTCGATCAGGGTTTCGGCAATCGCCGTCGCTGATGGACGATTCAGGCCTTTGACTTTGTGCACCGAAAAACCAATATCTTCAAAAAAGCGAATCACATTATCATCGCCAACCTGCGGATACGGGGTGATCACGGATATGCGCTTTGCACCAAAACAATTTAACGCGTCCTTGGTTGCGCCAGCCCCTGTGGTAAGGCCAACATCAGGATTAAACTGGGCAATTTGATTGCGAATATCCTGTTCAAATTCGATATTTCCTTCCAGACCTCCCCAGAAAGTTTCCGCGGACATACCAAGCATGACGTGATTGACCTTGGCACTCATGATATTACGGATTGAACCGGGTATCTCACCGCGCATAATTTCCAGGAAACGCTCAAATACCTGGTTTTCATCATTGCCTGTTTTCTCGACTTCATCGGCCCAGTTTCTCAGTTCAATATAGAACCGCGATGGATGCCAGCTAACCCCATCGAGATGGAATTTCTGTAAATCATATTCGACCCCGGTATTGGTCGATGGAATAATCACGCCGATTTGCGCCCGACGAGCTATCTGATAATTGTGCATGACAAGATCCCTACGCTGCCACTTATAATGATATAACGTTATAACATTTAATAATTAATAACAATCCTGCTGAGACATCAAAAACTGGGGTAAATATTTATCGGGAATGATCTTTTTCAGTCGCAGCGCGCTATAGGTATTTTTAGAGACACGCACGCCATTGTTTGCAAATTGCGTGGCTTTGTTATATTTGTAACAAACATATAACTTTAGAACATAAAAACTGCTCTTTTGAGCTTAACCCTTGATATCTATATATTAGAACCGAGTTACACTATCTGTTAAGATGAAAAAAATTTCGGTATCAGCACAAAGAGATATATCAATATGTCATTTGATGAGTTATTGGCAAATCCAAGATTAAAATCGGCCTTAAAAAGTGATATGCCAACACCGCTATATCACCAGGTTTACCTGTTCCTCAAAGAGAAAATCCACAATGGCGAAATTCCCTTTGGTGAAAAGATGCCCACCGAACACAATTTGTCCGATGCTTTTGGGGTGTCACGTATCACCGCCAAACGGGCCATGGATGAACTCGCCGAGGAAGGCTATATAACCCGCCGCCGTGGCAAGGGCTCACACGTGACGTACCAACATCGGGCTGAACAGGTTGCTGCGCCGATGGGCGGACTGTTGGAAAATTTAAAAATTCTCGGCCGCGAGTCCCAGGTGAAATCACTGCTATTTGGCGCTGCCATTCCGCCTCTGGATATTCAGCAACGCTTTGGTACCGACAGTAACACGCCATTGATTCAATCACAGCGAATCCGCCTATCAGATGGTGTGCCCTTTGGTTATTACGGCAGCTGGACCCGTGATATCGGCGACATCTATACTCCGGAAAAAATGCAGGAAATGTCGCGTATTGAGATTTTTAAAGCGGCCGGCATCCAATTGGGAAAAATTAAGCAGACCGTCAGTGCGACATTATCAAACGTGGAAACGGCAATGCATCTGGATATCCCGATTGGCAAACCATTGCTAGTCATTGATCGCTCAATGTTTGATAAAGACGGTAATCTGTTTGACCACTTATACGCTATCTACAGACCGGATCAATATCAGTTTGAAATGGAGTTTTCCGTCGACGATTAACTCTTACTGGCCAGTGGTTCCGACAGCTAACCATTTACCTGTCGCTTTTGGCCATTGTGTTTTCAATAATTATGAAAGGAACAACAATGAAAATAATCAAACTCGCTGTACCTTCATTATTCACAACCCTGGCGGGCCTGTCGTTTATTACCACGGCGGCGCCGGTGGAGATCGCCCTTAGTCCCGTGCAATCCGCCAAGGGGCAGATTGTTGTCAAAGTCTATCAACAACAGAAAAACTGGATGTCAGAAGACGAAGGTGAGTCCTTTATGACCCATATCCACTCGTTTACAGAAGAGCAACCTGGCGATCCGGAAATGATCAATTTTGACCTGCCAGAAGGTGACTACGCCCTTTTCCTATATCAGGATCTTGATATGGATAGCGAGATGAAAACCAACTGGATTGGTATTCCGAAAGAACCGGTTGGTACGTCGAATGATGCCAAAGGGAAAATGGGCCCACCGGATTTCGACGATGCGCTGTTTAATGTCCCCTCTGAAGGTACCAAGCTTAAAATCACCCTTAGTAGTATTGATTAAAGTAGCTGCAGGCTGCAAGCGACAGGCGGTAAGCTGCTTCCTATGCTTAGTCATACCGACACAATTCAGGCAGTAAGCTGCTTTTAACTGCAAGTCAAAAATCAAGGGGGTCAGAGTTGTTGATTTTCAACAACTCTGACCCCCTTGATTTTTTTAGGTAATTTTAGCTTTGCGATTGCTCGGCATGTGGGACAACCTTATTCTTCACTACCAGGGCCCAGATAAACACAATCAAACCGCAAAAACCGACAAAAACAAAAGGACCTGCATTTTTCCAGTGGTCGAACAGGTAACCGCCGATAACACTGGAGACCAGGATACCAATCGCACCGCATAGATTAAAGATGCCGATAACCGCTCCGCGGTTTTTCTCAGCCGTTTGCTGAGAAATCAATACCCCAGAGGTAATGATGGCGCCGATTTCACTTAACCCCACCACGATAACGATGGCGATCATAAAACCGCCAAACGGATCGGTTACAAAGTATGTCCCCGCATAACCGATAAAGGTGAGTAGGCAGGCAACCGCCAGGGCATTAACCCGGTTAATCTTATCGGTCAACAAACCAAACAAAGGCGCGGTTAACAACGCGACACCCTGAGCAATACCAACAAACATACCGGCTTTTTTCAATGAATCCGCTGCTGACATTCCAACATCTGCGGAGGTACCATAGTTGGACAGCCATAACGTCATAAAGGCACCAACAATACTTAAATTTGCGCGGGACACAAATGCAGCACCGTAAGCCAGGGCAATGCCCGGATCTTTGGCAGCTTTTACGCCATCTACCATTAGCGTTGCCAATCCTGGCTTTTGTTCATGCTCTATCTTTTCGTGAGATTTGAGACCTCTTAATGATATGAGGCCGACCACAACTGCCAAGCCGACGGCAACGTAATAGGTGGCAAACCCAGAATCAACGACCGACCAGCCATTGCTCTGAAACACCGATGGCAAACGCAAAAGCAAAAACAGCGCAACCATGGCACCAATGCCATTACAGACTCCCTGCAGACCGGCAGCCTTGCCGCGGCTTTTGTTCACCGCATAATCCGCTAACAAGGTAACAATCATGCAGGTCGCCGCCGCAATCCCGACTCCGTATACCATTCGATACACCACGAGCTCATTAACACTTGCCGCTCCCGGATACAGATAAAGTGCCAAAGCAATCAGTGCAAAGCCCGATACCATAACCGTACGTCGGCCGATTTTATCGGAAACGGCTCCCCAGACTCCGACCGAGGCGATAATTGCCATCTCCCCCCAAAAATTCAGCTTACCGCTAACCATGCCATGCTCGGCTTTTGGGATGTTCATAACTTCGGTAAATAGAAATGGCTGGAATGCATTAATAAATGTACCGAGCAAAATACTGGCGATACAGGTCAGATAGAACACCGACATGTTCCATCCACTTACACCTTCATTTACCTGGATAAACAGATACTTATTTTCCGCTGCTTGCGTGGTCATAGTGAGTTCCCTCGTTTATTATTCTATTTATGCCTGGTTATCAGTCTTGGGGTCATATCTGTTATGGTGTCAGGTTTTTATCTATTGTGGGGTCAGGTCTTGAATTTTGCACTTCCAGTGCACAATTCAAGACCTGACCCCACAACCGCTGACCCCAAAACAGCACAATTCAAGACCTGACCCCCAGGACCGGATGAACGTCAGCTGCTGCATTTTCGACTTCTCGGCTAGTCGCCCGATATAGCCAATATGCTCCCAACGCCAGTGCCCCCTGGGTAATACTATTGAGAATTTCCGCCAGCCACTGAGCAGCTTCACTCTGATCGCCCTGGCGAGCCAGGTATGACAATAAAAAGATACCGACCAGGTTGACGATAAATAACACCCCCGCGCCTTTTTGTTTAATTTGCCAGGCGTGGCGTACCGCGTGCCAGATAAACACCATATTAGCTACGGTGAGCAACACCAATAACGATAAAAACCAGAAGCGTTTGTCCGGGAAGTTGATTGCCAGGTACCCAGCAGTTAATGCAAAAACGGCGATAAAGCCGGCGGGCCAGAGCCAGCCTTTGGAGGAATATTCGACCCGATTGTATGAGCGTCGAGTGAGAATCAGGGCGTAAGTCAACAGGGTGAAACCTGGTGCCATAAAAATAAACAAGCTGTGATTAAGAGCCATGAAATTGATATCAAAGGCAGCAATTAGCGTTTTCCAGGTCACCTTAGCAGTACCGCCGATGATGATCATCACCACCGAGATTTGCGCGATGCGTTGCAGTTTAGGCTCGATAGCAGCAATCATTCGGGCGATAAGTATCAAGCCAATCGAGGAAAAAATCACCGGCACAAAGTCAAAGAGCGCCAGCGCTAAGCTGTATTGATATTCTTCTTTCATAAACGGCTCTCCCTAAAAATTTGTTTGGTTACAAACCCATCAAAATCTATTAACGTACTGTAATAACAATATTAAAGTCTGATGTGAAGACAATTTAATCAGCACGATTGACTAAATGAATTAATGTTATTACTTTATAACAAATAAAGTATTTCCATGACACTGTTTTTTGTTGTGAGCCTGCCAGTAAGGGAATAGTTATGATCCGTGTTGCCGCCGCGCAATTTGCTGTAACCAACAATGTCGAAGAAAATCTGCAAACCTGCCTGAGAATGATTAAGCAAGCGGCAGGATGTTCTCCCGATTTAATTGTTTTACCTGAATTTGTTAACCATAACTCCTGGTACGACGATAAGGATCACTGTTACCGGGTTTCGGTCGAGCTTGATGGTCACTTCCTTGGCCAAATCGCCGAGGCAGCACAACTAGCCAATGCTTATCTTGTGGTCAACTGTACCGTCCGCCGTGCGGATAACAAGGTTACCGGTACCAGCTTAATGTATGCCCCGTCCGGTGAGTTACTGGGCGAGAACAATAAACAAGTGCTGGTCGGCCATGAAAATGACTTTCTCGAACCTGCCAATAAGCAAGGGCCGATCGTAGACACGCCGATTGGCCGTTTGGCCATGTACTCCTGCATGGATGGGGTGATCAACGAAACCCCAAGATGCTTATCTTTGCGCGGTGCCCAGGTGCTTTGCAACAGCCTCAATTCTTTTGCTATCGATGAAGGTGATCTCCACATTCCGGTCAGGGCGGCGGAGAATAAGGTATTTGTGGTTGCCGCCAACAAAGTCGGGCCATTAATCCCGGAAGAAGTTTTACAACCTATATCCGAGGCAATCAATATTCCGGTCAATTTTCTATCTGGTGCTGGCGACAGTCAGATTGTAGCCCCTGACGGCACAATACTGGCGATGGCCGGTAAAGAAGAAGACGTCATCTGGGCGGATATTGATGTCGAGCAAGCGAATCATAAATTACGTCCGGACCACAGCGATATTTTTAGCAATCGACGTCCAGAACTCTACCAGCGCCTTGGTGAGGATCCCGCCATGCAGTCGATTGAGGACTTTGAGGCGCCAGAAGATGTGACTTGTGCTGCGATCAGCGTCACTTCTCTTGATGAGGCCGTCGAGCTAATCAATGCGTCGTCCACTGCCTCGTTAATCTGCCTGCCAGAGTGCTTTTTTTTGCAACAACCTAAGGGTACAGATGAGGAGGTAGAGCTAAGTCGTGCTGCAGTCCAGGCAATTAGCGCTGCCTGCTCTCCCGGACAACTTATCGCTACCAGCATCGTTACCCACAATGATAATAAGCTCTGCCACACGGGCGTGATTATCGCTAGCAACGGCATTGTATTTGAGCAAGGCCAGGTGCACTTTTCCAGTCGTTTTCATTGGTCGGCACTGAGTGATGAATTTAACGTTTATCAAAGTCGTTTCGGCACCCTGGCCATCACTCTCGAAGATGATGCTATTTATCCGGAAACCTATCGGTTAATCGCCATGCAGGGTGCGCAAACGGTGCTGGCACCATTAGCCACACAAGAAGGCTGGCAAACGACCACCGGTCTTCGCGAACGGGCTTCGGAAAACCGGGTTAATGTTATCGCTGCCGATAAAAACAGCGCCAACAATCAGATTTGCGTACTGCAAAAAGAATTTACCATCATGACTCCCTGGCAGGAACGTCAGTTTGATGGCCTGCTTAGCGCCTGTGAATGCGTGCGTGGTGGCTCTGAAAATGCGATTACTCAAGGTGTTGTACATCCAAAGGCAGCCGCCAATAAGGTTTGTTCGCATCGTACCCATTTAATCAATAATCGTCCCTGGCGATTACTACAGCCCATGTTATAGCGAGAACATGCTTAATCAATTTACGGTTTTTCATTAACAATAAAAGACAAAGAAAGGCAAAAGTTATGAGCGAATCACATCCACGCCGTTTATCAGAAACGACATTACATGCCATTGTTGAGCATTTTAATATGCAGGAAGTGACCGCAGATAACGGTGGTCCGTATATCGACCTGCAGAGCCAACTCCCCATGGTACAGGGCAGTGTCGGCAGTGTCCGGGTGTTTACCGGTGGGCCACTGGCGAGGTTGGTAACCTGTTCTATTGTGGTTGAACAAATGCAACTGGACTCGCATATGCTTTACGGTTTTATGCCTGCGGATTCAGCAATTCCCCACTTCACCTTAGATTCTGTTGCCGCCGGTGAACATTTTGCGTTTCACCTGGATTTAACGCCACGTTCCGATTTAGGGTCAGACATTGCCTACATGAACGAAGTCTTCGAGCCGCTGACGCCGCTTTATGACGCCGCGGAGAGCGTAGAGGGATTGCAACCGGCGCATATTTCACCGCGACAGCGTGCCATTATGTCGCCCTGGATGCTGGTGCACCGGGCTTCCGAAGGTGCCTTCCTTAAATTATTTGATCATGTCGAACAATACCGCGATTACTGGTTTGAGTTGATTCAAAAAGGCGTTCGAAATGCACCAGGCACTGAGCAGTTAGTGACACGGGATAAAGCCAACCGCAGTGCGATTTTCAGTCCAGAAATCGATCCGGTATGGGGCCGCGTTGATGGCCTGATCGGTAAAGATGTTGGTGAACAACTGCGCGCCTTATTGCGTGGTGAGTAACGGAACCGCGGGTAATTTAGGACAGCAATTCAATCTCAGATTGTAATTGCCGACAGATAAAACGGAGCAAATTCAATGACATTAACGGCTGCACATTTTGTTGAACACATGACCGAGGCCGAGCAGGCCCGGGCAAAAATTGTTGAAAGTATCCTGCCTGCAATCAAGGAGCAGGCCGCCGATGTAGATCGCCATGGTGAGTTTTATCGACCGCACGTACAAACCCTGAGCAATGCGGGTCTGCTGGGCTTAATCATTCCTGAACAATATGGCGGCCTCGGCGGCGGCCTGCGCGATTTAGCCGCTGCCACATTTGCCCTGGGCACCGTCTGCCCTTCCACGGCACTATGTTTTTTCTTTCATTGCTCGTCGGCATCCAGAGGCCTGCTTGCCATTGAGGCTATCGAAGCCGGGTTATTTAACGAAACGGAAGCGCCGGTGGTAAAAGCGTTTGCTGAAAAAGTGTTAACCACCATGGGGCGGGACGGCAAGTGGCTGGCTAATTTTGCCTCGGAAGCGGTGAAGTCGGAGAAATCCGCGATTAATATCAGCACCAAGGCAACGAAAGTCGATGGCGGTTACCTGCTCAATGGCGTCAAGAGTTTTGGTTGTGCCACCGGGGTTGCCGATCAATACCTGGTTACCGCGGGTCTTGATGGCATTGACGATGCGAGTGGCCTTTCGACATTTTTCGTCAATCGTGACGCACAAGGCGTTAGTGAGCGACAAAAATGGGATGCTATCGGCATGCGCGGTACCGAAACCCATGGCCTGATATTGAAGGATGTTTTTGTCACTGATGCCGATGCATTAACCATCCCTTCTGCGTTTGTGCGTTGTATGCAGGTCAGTCGCGGTAGTTTTGTCGGTAATCAATTAGCCAGCATCGCCGTTTACCTGGGACAGGCCTGGTCCGTATATCACACCACATTGGATACCCTGACCAAAGCAAAATTCGGCGATTCCGGTAAATCCATCGCCAGCTCCCCGATGCATCAGCAACTGATTGGCGAGATGATGGCCGATCTGGAAACGGCGATGCTTTGGCTGCGGCGCCAGCTTGAGCTGGAAACCGCAGAGCCAGAGATCCTGCCTAAAAATGAAGTGGTAAAGCGTTGGCGCCTGTGTAAAGGCCAGGTATCCGAATATGGCTATAAAGTGGCTCTTAATGCCCTTAAGTGCACCGGCACATCCGGTACCAGTTTCTCCCATCCAAGTGCACACGGTTTACGGGAAATGGCGATGGCGCTGGTACAGGCATTTCCGGCCGAACGCGGGCGCTTAATGGCGGCACAAATGGAAGTTGAAGGGGCTGAGCAACATCAGTTTAGCGTCGGGCAGAACCAGTAAGTAGCAGATGATGACATTACCGAAAGCATTAAATTATATTGACCAGCAATGGCAAACGCCTGCAGACACAGGACGCGATACCTTGCACGATGCCAATACCGGCGAGCTGCTGGGCTATCAGGCCATGTCATCCTCTGAGCAGGTTAATGCTGCCATTGCATGTGCCAAGTCAGCGTTTAATGCTGGTTACTGGTCAGAGTTAAGTTATCATCACAGAGCCGGGTATTTATTAAAGATTGCCGATGCCTTGTCGTTAAAAGCAGAATCCATTGCCGAGCTTGATGCGGTGCAAACCGGTGTAGTGATCAGTTTCACCCGACAATTCGCACAAGTGTGTTCATTAGCCTTTATTGCTGCCGCCAACCTCCTCAAAGAGCTCCCCGAACAGCAGCACTTAAAGGGCGAGCATGACAATGACATCATCCTTGAACGACTGCCACTCGGCGTTGCCGCAATCATTGCGCCCTGGAATGCGCCATCAGGCATCGCCTGCCATAAAATCGCCAGTGCATTAGCCGCCGGTTGCCCGGTAATTTTTAAACCCTCAGAGTGGGCGGCAGGATCGGCGCAGCTTATTGCCGAGGCTATCAGCGAAGCGGAACTGCCCGAAGGCGTATTTCAACTCGTCCATGGCGGCGCTGAGGTTGGCGCGATGCTCAGCAATCATCCGGCGGTTTCGGCCGTCTCCTTTACCGGTGGTGCTCAGGGGGGTAAAGCCGTGGGGCAAAGTTGTGGGGCACAAATAAAGCCAGCACAGCTTGAACTCGGTGGTAATAATGCCTTGTTAGTCATGGCCGATGCGGATTTAGATAAAGCGGCCCAGGGCGTTGTGAATGGCCTGGTCACCATGAATGCACAATGGTGTCGGGCTTTGGGCAGGTTAATTTGTGACGCCAGCATTGAGCAAGCGTTACTTAGCAAAGTTGCAGACTTGCTGGCAAATATACAATTAGGAAACTCCTGTGGCACCGAATCACACATGGGGCCTTTGGTGCACAATGGCCATTTAAACTACATCAAAAACCGGGTGGCGCATTACCAAAACCTTGGTGGACAACTATTGCAGGTAACACCAATGCCAAATCTCAACGGCTGGTTTTATCCTCCAACGCTAATTACTGGACTTGATAGTACACAAACCTTAGAAGAGACCTTTGGCCCCGTCGCCACCGTCCATACGTTTGACCAGGAATCACAAGCCATCGCCATGGCCAATGAAACCGACTATGGGCTTGCCGCCTATGTGTTTGCAGAGCCTTCTACGGCCTGGCGGATGGCGAAGAAAATTCGCGCCGGGGTGGTCAAAATCAATGACGTGTCCTTGTTTGCGTTGCGTCCTGACCTGCCCCGGGCCGCCTGGGGAAAATCGGGTCTTGGCGACGAAGGGGTAAAAGAAACCTTTGAATTTTTCCGCGGTACCCGAGTGGTGGGTATTGCCTGAAAAAACCTAAATTAATACCAATAACGGCATAGCAGATAGATAAGAAAGGCGATTATGACAGCGGTAAATTCAGATTCATTGGTGGACTTATTTATAGATGGTAAATCCATTGCACCGGCAACCGGCGATTATTTCGACGTATTATACCCAGCGACGGAAATGCTATTTGCAAAAGTTGCCAAAGCCAACCATCTCGATGTCGATATTGCCGTTCGCTGTGCTCGCGACGGATTTAATACCTGGTCCTCCCTCGCCCCTTCTGCCCGGGAAGCGGCGCTGTTAAAGGCGGCCGATATTATCGAACAACAAGGCGAAGAACGGCTGCTTGATTGCCTGATTGATGAGAGTGGTTCGGCAATCAGTAAAGCTCGTTTTGAGATTCGTTATACCGTTGATTTGCTGCGTACCGCCGCCGGAGAGGCGAGGCGGTTGTATGAAAAGACCTTCCCGAATGATAATCCCGATCGCCTGTCTATGGTATTTCGTGAGCCTTTAGGGGTTGTCGCCGTCGTCTCACCCTACAATGCGCCGCTCAGCCTGCTGACCAAAATGACCGCGTTTCCCTTGGCCGCTGGTAATAGCGTAGTCATTAAGCCTTCGGAAGAAACCCCGGTGATCGCCATTAAGTTTGCAAAAATACTGGTAGAAGCGGGACTCCCGCCAGCAGCCGTTAATGTCGTTTGCGGCTTTGGCCACGAATGCGGACAGCCGCTGGTCGAACACCCGGATATTGATGGCATTGCCCTGACCGGTTCCACCCAGACAGGTATTCGTATTGGTGAAATTGCGATGAAACGGATGATTAAGACCCAGCTTGAACTGGGTGGCAAAAGCGCGGCCATTGTCTGCGCTGATGTCGATCCGGTAAAAGCCGCGGCCATCGTTGCCCAGGGGATATTCACCCATGGCGGACAAATTTGCATGGCCAACAGCCGGGTGATCGTCGATGAAAACATTTACGAAGCATTTATCGCTGCATTAAAGCAACAGGCAGAGGCTTTGACCATCGGCGATTTAAGAGATCCGAAAACCGTCTATGGCCCACTGATCAACCGCAACGCGGTGAATAAAATCCAGCAACACGTTGAGCAGGCCATGGCCCAGGGCGCGAGATTATTAACCGGCGGCGAGTCACTTCTATATCAGGATGGCTCACCAAGCCTGATATACAAACCCACGGTATTACTGGATACACCCAATAATGCCAGTGCCTGGTGTGACGAATCCTTCGGGCCGTTAACTAATGTGGTGAAATCCTCTTCGCTTGAACAAGCCATTGCTCTTGCCAATGATTCCAAATTTGGCCTGTCTGCGAGCGTGTTGACGAAAAATATTAACTGGGCGATGCAGGCGGCTCGGCAAATAAAAGCCGGTGCGGTTCATATCGGCATGCACGCCTTTCAAAGTAATGCTCTTGCTCCCATTGGCGGTAGTAAATTATCCGGTTTAGGCCGCAGTGGCGGTAGCTATTCCATCGAAGAGTTTACCGACGTGAAATGGGTCAGCATTGAAGTCAAAGCAACCTTGTAGAAGTCAGTGATGCGAAATGTAGTCAATGCCCATTATCTGGATACGCCAAACGGCAAGGTCCATTTTTACAGCTGTGGTGATAACAAGTTGCCTACCTTAATGCTGTTGCATCAAACGCCGAGTGACGGCCGCATGTATCATGATCTCATGCTATGCCTTAGTGATGATTTTCATTGTGTTGCCCCAGACCTGCCGGGATTTGGCAACAGTGAATTACTGCAACCAGACAGCTTTTGTGTAGAGGGCTGGGCCAGTGCGGTTCGTTATCTGATTGAATATCTGTTCGTTACAGCGCCTGATAGTAAACTCTCCCTGTTTGGCCATCACACCGGCGCAGCTGTGGCAGCAGAAATTGCCGCCAACACACCCGCTCGGGTGCAAAAGTTGATCCTGTCCGGCCCGCCACTGTTGCCAGAAACGGTAAAATCGACACTGATAAACAGTGTTGCCTTACCTGACATCCTTGATGATGAACAACGTTTCCAGTACTACTGGCAGAAAGTGAATGGCAAAGATCCTGCTGCACCACAATCGATAGCACTTAGGGAAACTCAGTCCGCCATCGAGCTTGGTGATAATTATCCTAAGGCGTATCAGGCGGTTTTCGATTACGACCTGGAGAATGCGCTGGTAAACCTGCAGTGCCCGACCCTGATGTTTGCCGGGGATCAGGATGCATTGCAGCCCTATTTAACCCATGCCCTTGCCTTGTCTGCAAACGCTCACCGGGCGGAAATTGGCAATACCTCGACTTATGTGTGTGAAACCCACCCAGCACAGGTGGCCAGGCTGATAAAGGAGTTTTAAATGGATTTAGCGCGTAATCACATCGGCCTGTTACATCGACCCGCATTAATTGTTGTCGATATGATTAATGGCTTTACCGATCCCAAATGCCCCCTTGGCAGTTACTGCCCGGAGGTGGTTGCCCATAATGCTGAGCTGTTAACGACATTTCGACAAAAACAATTACCGGTATTTTTCACCACCGTGGTCTATCAAAATGATAATCAGGCTCGGGTGTTCCGAGCCCGTATCAACGCCCTTAACCTACTGACAGAAGACTCCGATTGGGTCAAAGTAGACCCGCGCTTGGCACCGGTTAATGGCGAAGCCATCATCGAAAAATGCTGGGCCAGTGGCTTTTTTAAAACCGACTTACATGAACGGCTTAAAGCCAGCGGTGCCGATTCCCTGGTGGTTACCGGATTAACCACCAGCGGTTGTGTACGAGCCACGGTGGTCGATGGACTCCAGCATGACTACCCGGTGGTTGTCGCAAAAGAGGCGGTCGGCGATCGTAACGAGCAGGCACACCTGGCCAATTTACATGATATGCATGCCAAATATGCGGATGTGATGAATTGCCGCGACATAATTTCTTACCTTGAGCACACAGGAGTCGCATCATGACTAATCATACTTCAAAGACGCTGCCGGTCATTATTGCCGGTGCCGGTCCAGCCGGTTCAGTATTGGCACTGTATCTGGCACAACATAACATTGATGTGCTGTTACTGGAAAAATGTGACTCCCTGCCCATTGACCTAAGGGCGTCAACCTTCCACCCACCGTCACTGGAGATGCTTGATGATCTTGGCGTGGCCCAGGCAATGATCGACAAAGGGCTCATTGTCGATCGATATCAGTATCGGGATCGAAAGACAGGCGACGTGGCGGAATTTGATATGTCGGTGATAGCCGATGAGACCCGGTTTCCCTATCGCCTGCAACTGGAACAGTATGAACTGACGTATATCATTGCCGGGCAACTGGCTAAGTTTGATTGTGTGCAAACCCTGTTTAACCATGAAGTGGTGGATTTTAACCAGGACCAGCACGGCGTCGAGGTCAAAGTGAAAACACCAACCGGCGAAAAGAGCCTTTGGGGGAGTTTTTTAATTGGCTGCGATGGCGCATCGAGCAAGGTTCGTAAAGCCGCCGGTATTGAATTTTCCGGCTTTACCTATGATGAAAAGTTTTTGGTGGTTAGCACTGACTTTGCTTTTGAAAACGTGTTCGACAACCTGTCATACGTGAATTATGTTTCCGATCCGGACGAATGGTGCGTCATTCTTCGTACCGACAAGCTCTGGCGTGTGCTGTGGCCAACGGATCCTGATGAAACTAACTTAGATAAATATTTAACCGATGAGTTTATACAGGAGCGCCTGCATCACCTTTATGACAAGGCTGGTGATTACCATATTGGCCATCGCACTTTGTACAATGTTCACCAACGGGTTGCCGAAACCTACTTCAAGAATCGAGTTATCCTAGCCGGCGATGCCTGCCACATTAATAACCCGCTGGGTGGGATGGGGATGAATGGCGGGCTCCATGATGCCTTTAACCTGGCGGAGAAATTGGTCGACATTATCCACAATCAGGCGGACTACCGGGACTTGTTTGCCCTCTATGACCGACAGCGAAAAGATTTGGCCGTGCAGTTTGTGCAAAAACATACCATAGAAAATAAAAAGCTGATGGAATCGACCGACCCGGACATTCAGGCCAAGCGCCAGAAAATGTTTATGGAAACGGCCGCTGATGTAAAAAAAGCCAAAGCTTTTGTGATGGAGCGCGCCATGTTTAATTGTTTGCGCGACTCGTTGAAAGTTAATTAACCGGTTTATGGTTAATTTAAATTCTGCTGCACGGGGATAAGAATTCGATACGAACAATTATTGTTTGGTAATTGTTCTAAGGATGAGGACGCTGTCGAGGGAGACTTCGTCGCTGAGGACTGCGTCGTAAAAAGTTCGTCATCTCCATGTAAATGGAGATCTTCCTCTGTTATTGGTTAAGATTTCCTGTAGTATCAGCAAATGACTCAATAGCCAGGCGTAATCTTCGATTACATGCAATGCGATACGAATAATTATTGTTTG
Source organism: Thalassotalea mangrovi (assembly GCF_005116735.1). GTDB lineage: Bacteria > Pseudomonadota > Gammaproteobacteria > Enterobacterales > Alteromonadaceae > Thalassotalea_A > Thalassotalea_A mangrovi. The sequence continues at coordinate 71,898 of NZ_SWDB01000010.1, forward strand.
GTAATTGTTCTGAGGGTGGACTGCGCCTGCTGGGCGGTTATTAGGTGAGGACGCTGTCGCTGAGGACGCTGTCGGTGAGGACTGCGTCGTAAAAGAGATCGTCATCTCCATGTAAATGGAGATCTTCCTCTGATTCTGGTTAAGATTTCCTGTAGTATCAGGAAATGACTCAACCTCTAGGCGTAATCTTCGATTACATGCTAGGAGCGATAGCGTGCCAGGAATGCAATGTGCTAGAAACGCAGTGCGCTACCTGCTTAGTTGAAGGCCGTTCGCCCTCCGAGACCTGAAACCTGAAACCTGACGTTGAGACCCGAAACCTTGTTTACTTATGCCCAAACCGAATAAAAAACTTCCCACCAAAACCGTCAAAGTCATTTGCAATAGCTGTAATCAGTTATTGTTCAAGTACAAAAAAGGTGGGACCGGTGCGCTGATTAAGTGCTTCAAAGAACGCATCGTCGAAGACAATACCGAGCAACCTGGGATCTGTCCGAATTGCCACACCGAATTTGCCCGGGATACCCTGGTGCGAGGCACACCAGCGTTTAAGATTATTGGAAACAAAGCTAAGCAAAAATAAAAGGAGCATCGCTTCCTTTTAGTTTTAGCACGCAACCTATGGTTGCTCCTAGCACGCTAAATCAGAGATTCAGCTCCTGGCACACGATGAAACATCGTTCCTAGCATACAATCGAAGATTGCGCCTAGCGGTTAATTAAAGATAGCTCTTAGCACGCTAAATCAGAAATTCAGCTCCTGGCACACGATGAAACATCGTTCCTAGCATGCAATCGAAGATTGCGCCTAGCGGTTAACAATTACTAGAAGCGTTAGCGTGCTAGGAATGTAATGTGCTAGGAGTGAAACGTGCTAGGAGTGAAACGTGCTAGGAGTGAAACGTGCTAGGAATGTAATGTGCTAGGAACGCAGTGTGCTTTTTAAAACGGCAAAGTCAATAACTCACCGAGGCTTGGTTGCCATTGAAAATCCGCGAGCTTTACTTTACCACCAATCACTACAATCCCCTCTTCCTGCAGCCGCTTTACCTGCCGTTGATAAGCGTCGCTACCTTTTTGCAACGAAATTTTTCCCTGGCTGTTCAGCACTCGATGCCAGGGCAGGTTTTGTGACGGTGAAGCGAGTTTCAGTGCCCTTCCCGCCAATCTCGCTCGCCCGGGCAAGCCAGCCAGATCCGCCAGTTGACCATAGCTAACCACCTTGCCCGGTGGGATCAGGGCAACCAGGGTCCAGATGCGATGATGGTTTTCGTTAGGTTTCATAAGTCAAAGCACGCAATCCTTTATTGCTCCTAGCACGCTAAATCAGAGATTCAGCTCCTAGCACACGATGAAACATCGTTCCTAGCATGCAATCGAAGATTGCGCCTAGTAGCTTGTTATTGTTAGGAGTCTAACATCCAGAAGCGATAGCATGCCAGCAGTGAAATAAGTCAGAAGCGACACCATGCTAGAAACGAAGTGTGCTAGGAGCGACAGCGTGCTAGGAGCGACAGCGTGCTAGGAGCGACAGCGTGCTAGGAGCGACAGCGTGCTAGGAGCGACAGCGTGCTAGGAGCGACAGCGTGCTAGGAGCGACAGCGTGCTAGGAATGCAATGTGCTATTAGCTTTACTTAGGCCGTTCGCCCTCCGAAACCTGAAACCTGAAACCTGCCTCCTCGATTTGCTGATCATCAGCGCTACTTAGCGCTGATGATCACCAAATCGTCATGATACTGCGCATCGTCTTCATCACCATAGCGCACCAACAGCTCTTCCTTACCATCATCGTTTAAGTCATCGCTCGTCAAAAACACGCCGTTTTGCGGCAATGGCAGAGAGAAACGTTGTGCTCTATTGGTAATGTATTTATCACCGTTAACACCGGCATAGATTTTCAGCTTGTTTTCGTCAGCGCTGAGGATCAGCTCTTTGTAGCCATCACCATTTAAATCCGCCAGTTTAACGATGGGGGCGCCACTTTTTCCGGTAGATAGACTAAATGTAAGTTCGACTTCTTTACTGATGCTTTTCCTGAATGCTCCAGAGCTAGCATCCTGCACATAAATCAACACATCCTGATCGACGCTACCACTGAGCAATGCACCAATAATCTGTGACACAGAAATATCGAATGACGACATCAGTACTTCCTGTCTCGCATCCCGATTCAGGTCAATAAATTGAATATCTCCGACGGTGCCGTCACTGGCCAGCACGGTGCTTGGTTGTTGTTGGAAGCTAACACTACCGTCACTAACCTGGCCAAAAAACACCTGATAATCGTTGCTTCGATCTAAGACCCCGGAACTGGTGCTGTGCCGCACCACAAGGTCGACAATACCGTCGCCATTGATATCGTCCATGCTTTCCAGGTTCTGATGATCGAGATTACTTTGATCCAGATTCGAACCATCGGCATTGCGGGTATCCCACCAATTTTGCCCAGAAATTCTCGAATTGATGTTCACCTGCTGGGCCTGCGACGAAAATTCGCCCAGCGGCGATGCCAGATAAACTAGAAGCTTACCATCATCTACCCAGGCAATATCAGCAAGCTGATCCTGATTCATATCGGCCAGAAACCATTTTCGCCTGGTATAACTGACGCTCGACTCAAACACCTCGACAACCGGCGTAATTGGCAATTGCTGGCGCTCGTAACCAATATCAACAGGAGCTTCTCCTTTTGCCTCCCCCTGGGCCTGCAGTGGCGATGACACATAGAGGTTCAAGCCGTTAAAATCAGCAAGCGCAAAATCAGGGTGTCGGTCGTGGTTTAAATAGCGGACGAAATTACCGCGCTTTAAGTAGTTCGATGATTGCTTAATAAATATCGATTGCACCTTTAACAGCGGCTGAAACGGTTGTTCCGCCTGCTCCGGCTGCAATTCGATGATCTCTGTACTGGTCAGAAAATAGAGGCGATGCAATGGACGCTGCGCTGCAATCGACGATTTACCTACCACTTTTAATTCTGCATCCGAATCAAAGGCAAAGTAGCTGGCATCGATTGGCAGGTGCCGATACAACTCATATTCACCAGATCGCGTATCGACGGCAAAAATGGCCAATTGGCCTCGCCCTTCTTTCTCACCGATCAAGATAATTTCCTTGCCTGGGTTTGGCAGGAAATTACCGCGAAGAGGCTCCTGAGAGATAGAAAATGGTGCTGAAATGGTTTGAGAGTTCAGGGTCAGGTCCTGCGACCGGGCGTTCATCGTGGCAAAAACCAGAATCAACGCCAACAGATTTCGAACTGTACGTATTTTTAGCATCAGAACCCCTCTCCTTTACGATGTGATTACCAGGGTAACACTTCCCCGTTTGAATGCCGGAATACCCCGGAATCCAATAACGATAAATCATCCATAAGCCCTACTAAGCGCTGTGCGGCAACCTGAGCGGAAATATCTCCGCGACCTTCGACCATGTCGGTTTGTACATACCCTGGATGATAAATACCAACCGCAATTCCCTGATGATACAGGTCTTTTGACAACGACATCGCCGCGGCGTTCAATGCGGCTTTCGACATCCGGTACCCATAGCGACCTCCTGAGCCGTTATCGGCAATCGAGCCCATACGAGAGGTAATCAGTGCGATTTTACTGCCAGAGCGTAAGTTGCCTTGCAGTGCCTGGCATATGGATAACGGTGCCAACGCATTGACCCGAAACTGTTGTTCAATTTGCTCAGGATTAAAGTTTTGCAACGACTCATCCCTGAGGATGCCAGCGTTATTAACCAAAAGATCAACGACGACATTATCCAGCGCTTGCTGCAATGCCGTGATGCCCTCCGCCGTGGCGACATCGATACCATCGACCACCGTCACATCACATTCATTTTGTAAGGTGTTGAGTGCCTCTGAGGAAGATCGGCAGATGGCAAACACCCTGTCTCCCCGCCTGGCAAATACTTCTGCCATTGCCAGTCCAATGCCCCGATTAGCGCCAGTGATTACTACAGACAAGGGATCCGATTTTAACATACTAAACTCTTCCTACTGCTTTCATGCCTTCTTCTCAGTGTACTGCAAGGTAATACCAATCACATTAATTTATCCTCAAAGGAAATCGTTAAAAACAATCTGGCTGATATTGAAACCTATGCAGGACTTCTATACTGAAGATAAATTACCCAAAGAGAGCCATTATGAGCAAACCCGTTATCGCCGATATCAAGCCGGCAAAAGCATCGTTGACCAAGGATAAAGACCGCTACTTTTGTGCCTGCGGCTTATCGTCCGACCAACCTTTCTGCGATGGCTCACATAGCTCTACCTCGATTACGCCCATTAAGATCAGTGTTGATGAAGATAAAACCGCTTATTTGTGTCAATGCAAACAATCCAATAACCTGCCTTACTGTGATGGTTCTCATAAGCAGTTCAGTGAGGAAGATATTGGTAGCTCACCGGATGCAAAAAACAATGAGTCAGAGGACAATGGTAGTTCTGACAACAGCGGTGACGAGAAGAACAAGCCGCCAAAAGCCAAAGCAACCCAGGAAGAGCCTACGCTGGAGTTCATTCATGAGTTGGCTAAACATGGATTGGAAAAAACTGGCCACCATGGGCCTATGGTGGCAATGGGAGTGCCTAAAAACCAATTGCCAACGTGGGATGATATTCAAATTATGACCGCACAGCTGGCTCATAAACCACTACTCGACGATATGGAAGTGGGCACTGAACTCATTATCGGTAAACAAGCAAAAAAACCGTTAGAACTGGCCATCCCTTTATTGGTTTCGGACATGAGCTTTGGCGCCCTGTCAAAAAATGCCAAGGTGGCACTGGCGAAGGGCGCACAACTGGCAAATACCGGCATTTGTTCCGGAGAAGGTGGCATGCTGCCCGATGAGCAGGAAAATAATCAACGCTACTTTTACGAATATGCCAGTGCCGGCTACGGCTATGACGAAGAAAAATTAAAAAACGTTCAGGCATTTCATTTTAAAGGCGGACAGGCAGCAAAAACCGGTACGGGTGGCCATCTGCCAGCGGATAAAAATACCGAACTCATTGCTAAAGTTCGAGGCCTAGAACCCGGTACCGATGCCATCTCCCCGTCAACATTCATAGACCTGACGACGGTCGCCGATTTTCGCCACTTCGCCGACCGGATCCGGGAAATCACCGGCGGTATTCCAATCGGCTTTAAACTCAGTGCCAACCATATCGAGGCCGATATTAAGTTTGCGGTTGAGGCCAGTGCCGATTACATCATTATTGATGGTCGCGGCGGCGGAACCGGAGCGGCACCGGCGCTGTTTCGCGATCACATTAGCGTGCCGACGATTCCAGCACTGGCTCGTGCCCGCCATATCCTCGACAAAATCGGCGCCACAGAAAAGGTTACCTTAATCATTACCGGCGGCCTGCGCACCCCCAGCGACTTTATTAAAGCCATGGCTCTCGGTGCCGATGGCATTGCCCTGGCTAACTCGGCGATACAGGCGATAGGCTGCGTCGGCGCAAGGATGTGCAATCTCAATAATTGCCCATCCGGGGTAGCCACCCAAGATCCAGAATTAACCAAGCGCCTCAACGTGGAACAAAGCGCCCAGCGCCTGAATCGCTTTTTACGGGCTTCGACCGAATTAATGCAGGTGATGGCCAGGGCCTGTGGTCATCAGCACCTTTGCGGCTTTAATCGTCACGATATTGCAAGCTGGCATCGCCAGGTCGCCGATTTAGCTGGTATTGACTATGCTGGTTATAAGGCGACTCGCTTATAACTGCATGCAGAATAACGCATTAACACTCTTAGGAGCTATGACAACAATATGCTGAAAGCTTTCTTCAAGGATCCTCTATTTCACTTCATGGTAATCGCAGCGGTGCTATTTGTGACGTACGATCTGCGCAACGACGATGCGGATATCGATCAACAAGTTATCAATGTCAGTAGCGGCCGGGTCGAACAATTGCATCAACGCTTTGTCAAAGTCTGGCAACGCACCCCCACGCAACAGGAAATGGATAGTTTAATCAACCGATATGTGCTTGACGAAATCTATGCTCGTGAGGCCCGGTCCATGGGGCTGGATGAAAACGACAGCGTGATTCGCAAACGCCTGCGGCAGAAACTGGAATTTATGATGCAGGATATCAGCACCGCCAAACCACCAGAGCAGGATGTGTTACAGGCGTTTTTCCAGCAACATCAGGATAATTATCGATTAGAGGACAGTTACAGTTTTCAGCAGGTATTTATCAGCGATGATCAAGAACCCGACCAGGTAAATCGCTGGCTTGAACAACAGCAGCAGCGGATCACCAAAGGCCTGGAACCGGAGGGGCATTCATCGTTACTGCCGGCCAACCTGGTCAATCACGGCGCTGGCCATATCGCCCGCCAGTTTGGTGATAATTTTGCACAGGCATTATCCTCTTCGCCGATAGAACAATGGTATGGCCCGATTGAGTCCGGCTATGGTAAACACTTTGTCTATATTGAGGATGTCCAACCCGGTACCCTGCCGGCATTAGCCGACATTAAAGATAAAGTCATCGCCGACTGGCGCTATCAAAAGGATCAGGATTTCCAGGACAAGTTTGAACAGGAATTGCTGAAGCGTTATCAAATCAATGTTGATATGTCGATGCTACTGGCCGGGGAATAACCATGCGCGCGATTTTAAGTTTACTGACATTTTTCCTGTCGACCGCTCTATGCCAGGCCGACGATATGCGCCCGGCTTCACTGACCATCTCACAACTCGAAGCAAGCTCGTTTGATGTTATTTTTAAAGTCCCAGCTCGCGAAAATGCCAGGCTTAAGCTTGATGTCAGTTTTGATGATAAGACCGAACCATCGGGCTTGCGACATCGCCAGTTTAGTAACCAGGCCTATATTGAAAGCTGGCAAATCGAACGAGAAGCATTAGCAGGGATGCGGATCAGTATCGAGGGCTTCAATGAAAATGCCGCGGATGTGTTAGTGCGTGTTATTGATTTGCAGGGACAAACCATCACTACGGTACTTAATGCCGATAAGCAGCACTTCACTATTGAGGATAAATATCAGGATCAGAATACCTTTATTGCTTATACCATCCTCGGTATCGAGCACATTCTTGTTGGCCTGGATCACTTGTTGTTCGTTGCATGCCTGATTTACATATCCCGAAGCGGCAGAAAATTGCTACTTACTATTACCGGTTTTACGATTGCCCATTCATTAACGCTGATCCTGGCAACAACCGATACCCTGGTGTTCCCGATAGCACCGGTAGAGGCAGTGATCGCACTGAGTATTGTATTGCTAGCCTGGGAAATTGCTAAAAACCGCCAACATAGCCTGACCCTGAAATATCCGGTCGCAGTATCCACCAGTTTTGGCTTATTACATGGGTTTGGTTTCGCTTCGGTTCTTAGCGACATTGGCCTGCCTCCCGGTGAAAAGTGGCAGGCGTTATTAAGCTTTAATATTGGTGTTGAAATCGGGCAATTGCTATTCGTTGCCGCCTTGTATGTGTTGTTTGCCCTATCCCGGTTGCTTATCAAATCAATAACCCTGGATAAGCTGCGGTTTGCGGTGAGTTATTGCTGTGGTTCGGTGGCGATGTATTGGCTGTTTCAGCGGCTTGCTGCTTTTTAGTAAATCATAGCGAATAGCATGGGGTGACCCCCTCCTAGCACATTACATTCCTAGCACGCTGACGCTCCTAGTTGCTAGTTGCTAGTTGCTAGTTGCTAGTTGCTAGGAACTAAATCTTAGATTTTGTGTGCTAGGAGTAAATGTTTAAATTTACGTGCTTATCAAAAAACAAAAAACCGGCATTAAGCCGGTTTTTTAAGTCCACTCCGTTCCTTAGAACGGCAGGAAGTTAAAGGTGTACGACAGTTTCGTTTCGTTCACATCTTCCGCACCAAAATTGATTAACTTAATACGGGCAAGAAGTTTACGTTTGAAATCATCCACATCAATTTCGCTGGAGGCGATATCGACAAGCGATACACTACCATTTGGCTGAATGATCAGGTTTACCGTCACCTTACCCTGGAGGCCAGGATCCGCGCGTAACGCACGGCGATAAATGGCATACAATGCGCCTTTATTCTTATCGAAGGTCTGGCGAATTGACTCTGTGGTACGGCTACCGGATAACATCTCCGACTGGCTTTGAGCTGCCACCGATTCATTGCCACCGGTCGGCATGACCTTGGCAGTAAATTCGGTACTGCTGCGACCAGCCAGGCGCGCACCTTCACCAACATCCGTAGATAAGGTTGCATTGCTAACACCACCAGAGGTGCCTTTGGCTTTACCCGCGAGAATCACCCGTTGGGTTTGCTCGGCATTACCACCCTCATTGCTGAGATTCTCATTCTGCAAATTGCCCATATCCAGAGTATCGCGCATTTCGCTTAACTCATCGGATAAAGCCAATAGGCCGGAGTTTTTCGCCTTTTCCTGTGCTTTTTTCACCTTATCTTCCTTTACCACTTCCGGTTTAGGCTGTGGCTTAGGCTCTGGTTTCGGCTCTTCTTTTTTCACTGGCTCAGGTTCGGGCTCAGGCTCTGGTGGTACTTCCTCTTCCGCCTTAGGCTCAGGAATTGGCTCTCGCTTGGGAGGAACCACTTCCACCTTACGCTCCATGATTCGAACCAGCTGTGGCGGTATCTTTTCTTTTTCTTCCCGGGTCTGCTCCGGCAGAGTGACTAACATAACGATTAACGTAAAGATCAGGGTCAGCGCTAGCATGACTCCGGTAATACGATTAAAGGTTTTGTTATTTTCACCTATACGCCAGGGGATAATAACCGGGGTTTGTTGACTGCTCACTACTGTCCCGCCTCCCCTTTGTTTTCCGCTTCAGCCTGTTGCAATAGTTCATCGGTGTTGGCATAAACCTGCTCAACCGCCAGAGAAATATTGGTGTAACCGGCAGACGCCGAGGTTTGCATCACCTTCTTCAATAGCGCATAGGGAACGGACTTATCGGCCATGATATTAATCGCCAGGCCATTTTCCAGTTCCTGCTCACTCAGCTGCTTACGGTTTTTCTGATATTCCAGCTCATCATTCAACGGCTCGACAATCACTGATTCCAATGTCATTAACTCATCAACCGAGATAATTTGTCGGCCCTGAAGAATCACATCGGTGGCATTAACCATAATCAGCAGGTTGTCTTCAGCAGCTTCTTCCGAAACCGATTCCGGCAATTCAAGCGATTTATTGGTTTGCAACACCTGGACATCAGATGCATTCACCATCAGGAAGAAAACCAGGATAGTGAAGATATCCATCAGCGATACCAGACTCAACTTAGAGACCTTGGAGTTACGCTGATGATGACGTTGCATGCGTTTTGCGCGTAATGATTGCTTCATTATTCACTTCCTCCTGCTGCTGCAACGCCCTGGCTGATTGCCTCAGGGTTCTTCAATGTTGGTGCATCACCAAGGGAAATATCCGGGAACAATTCAGCATCAACGACCGATGCCACCACAACCGCTTTATAGGAGCGAGCCTTATCCATCAAGGTAACAATGGTTTGATACTCGATATCCGGTTCCAGTAACAACGACAAATCGCGCTTCTCAATGCCCTGCTTAGCCAGCAACTGCTTAACCTGTTTCAGGGTCGCCACCAGGGTGTCATAATCGTATCCTTCTTCCGTCGAAGGAATATATTTGAGCAAATAAGACTGGGGATAATAAACCTCAATCGCGTCCTGACGGACCATGATCTCAAGATTCTTTATCTCTTCGTCATTTTGCTCGGTCTGTTGGGCGGGATCTGCTAAATCCGGCAACTTAAGATCCAGAACGGTAATATGGGAAAATACCATCATCATCAAAAGCACCGGCACCAGAACAATCATCAAATTCATAAATGATGTTATGTCCAGTTCAGCTTCCTCGCGCTTAATTCGGGGCTTTCTTAGCATTCGTAAGACCCGCCTTATTGTGCGTTTTGCTTAGCCGTTTTATCTTTACTGATGATATTCAGGAATTTGACACCAGCCATTTCCAGGTTATCAACAATTTCTGTGGTCTTGGTTTGCAACACAGAGTGCAATAGCAGTAGCGGAATCGCTGAAATCAAGCCAAATGCCGTGGTGTTCATCGCAACCGAAATCGACTCAGATAACAGTGAGGCTTTTTCAGCAGGATCTGCCGATGCAACTGCCGAGAACGCGGCAATAAGACCGATGATAGTACCTAACAGGCCCAGAAGCGTGGCAATATTCGCCAAAGTTGCCAGGTAAGAGGTGCGCTTTTCCAGACGCGGAACCACTTCCATTACGCCTTCTTCCATCGCGTACTCAATTTCATCGCGATCGGCTGAATCTTTCATCCGATTTACCCCGGCAGTAAAGATGCTGGTGATCGCCGACTTATCAGAAATTCGGCCAATCGAGTCGAAGTCTTTGCGCATTAACAGCGGCTGAATCGACTTTAACGCTTTACCATTCAGTCGTGACGCGCGCGACAGGTAGATAGCGCGTTCTAGTGCAATAGCCAACCCTACCGCCAGTACCACAGCGATAGGAAACATGAAGGTACCCCCTTCCTGGAAAAATCGAATAATTGTCTCAAACATAGGTCCTCACCTTTTTGTTCTGTAATCTGAAAATACACCATAACGTATCGACAAATACGTTAAATTTTTACTAAATAAAACGCGGACAAACGACCGCCAAAGTTCCTTTTTGTTATTGTTGGCTTTGCTTAAAGTACTCCAGCTCCCGTTGCAAACTCTGTTTATCCAGTGGACGGTATACCTGCTCAATCTGTGAGGTGATTTCCGTTGATAAACTACCTGCCTGCTCCGGGTTTTGCCAGGGCACGATAGACAAAACTTTTGGTTGTTCCTTGTTACCCACGATGGTGGTTTCCAAGGTGATAAAGCCACCACGATTGGGGGCAGTAGTGGCTGAAGCATTACTTGAAGACGTGTTTTCTTCCCTCACCTCTTCAGAATTTGTTGACGCCGGAGCCTCTTGTGGCTCCTGTTGTTGCGCCAAAGCGTAGGACGCTGGCAACATACAAGACAGCAATAACATAGTCGCTGAGATTAATTTATTAGCCATTATTATTACCTTTTTGCAGCGCTGATAACTGAGCAGAGCTGTCGGCAATCCAACCATTTACTTTGCGGTTCTTGTTATCCGTTAATACCTGGTAAGTTTGATAGTGGTTAATCGCCCCGGCTTTATCGCCCAGGTAGATATCCAGCAAGATGCCCAGGTTATGGTGCGCCGGAGCGAACGCTGGCCAGCTGTCTAAGGCGGCCAGGTAATGTTCTTTGGCTTCAGCATACTTTCCTAATTTTCGCAACACTGTGCCAAGACGGTTATGGGCAAAATAGTTATAGGAGTTGGCGCTGATTGCCTGCTGGTAATACACCTGGGCTAGCTTTAAATTATTATCTTTAAGGGCGATATCCCCTAACTTTAACTTAATTCCTGACAGGTTCGGATGGTTGATGGAAATTTTTTCCAAGGCTTTACGACCATCGCTGACTGCACCGCCATCGACTTTTGCCATCGCATTTTTGATTTCTACCGATAAGGGTGGCTGCACCTGCACCGCACTTTGCTTGTACTTATTCGGCATCGCGATTAAACGCAAATACTCTTCACTGCGGCCTTCCTGTAATTTGGCCTGGCGTTGCTCCTCTTCCAGACGCTGCTGCTCTGCTAATAACGCAGCTTCTTCTTCCGGACTCAACGCACAACCAAACATGACTAGCGGTAACAGACACGCCAGCAGACCTTGGCGAAGATTACGGTTTTGCATATAAGGCTTAGTAAAATTCATCAACAACCTCGACAATTACTTCCTGCTTGTCATAGCGACCAGGCAATAATTTACTTAACGCGGTAAAGCTTTCCTGTATCCATTCGTTATACATTCCATTCCAGCTACGCTGAACGTTTTGTTCGTGAATAGCTATGGCTTTATCTTCGAATGGGAAAGCCTGTTCTTCCAGGAGAATATCGTATTGCTCCAGTTCAAGCTCATCCAGGCCCTGTGGGCGTTGCGAATTCATTAAATCAGCGGCTAACTGATTGTAAATCGCCCCAATTTGATAATTCGCCTTGGTGGTAAACTCGGCAACACCATAAGATAAAGTTTTGTTATATTCAGCCAGGGCGGTATCCAGCAGTGCCCGCTTTTTCTTCAGGCTTTTCGCCAGCGGCAGGGTCAGCTTGGTCTGACTGAATTGGTCCATCGCCTGTTCGGCAAAGTTAATCGATGCCATTGCAGCCAGGTATTTAGAGCGGTCAGAGCGTTGCTCACCGGCCTTATTGTCGGAAGCAATCAGTTTCTGCAACCAAAATTCACGCTTTTCTGTATCGCCATTTTCACGATAGAACTCGCTCATTTTATATTGCGCTTCCATATTCACCGACAATGGCTGTGGATAGGTATGGGCGTAGACCCGATACGAGCGCAACGCCTGGTAACGATTTCCAGCTTTTTCATAGGTTTCTGCGGCTAACCACAGCATTTCCCGGGTCTCTTCGCTTTGTGGTTTCTCGGACCAGATCATTTTCAGGTAATTTGCTGCCTGTTCCCACTGTTCGGTTTGCTGATAGGCAAACGCCAGTTTGGTTAACAGTTCTTTCGACAAGCGATGATTCGGGTACAGTACCCTAAACTCATGTAACTGATCGATGGCATTATGCCACTGCTCCATTTCCAGCAGGTAGGTCGCCATATCGTATTGAGCATTAAGGCGAATCGGTGAGTCCGGCGCCTTGCGAATAATGCGGGCAAAATGATCGACCGCCTGTTGCAATTCACCGGCTTCTATTGCCTCTTCTGCCTGGCGATAAATACTGGCAGCCAGTCGGTCATTGATATTGCTGTAACGTTTTAGCGTATGGTCATACTTAACCAGCAGCTTTTCATAGCTCATTTCAGCTTGCTTGTAATCTTCCATCGCAAAGTGACTGTGACCAATCACTAACAAGGCTGAAATTCTTTCTTCAAGGGTCAGGCGAGGATCATTCTCCAACGCGCTGTTGGCGTATAATAATGCCTTCTCGTATTCGCCCTCTTTGAAAAACTCCTGAATAATATCGTTCTGTACCATGGTCGACCGTGGGTCGTCACCATAGCGCAGAATAAACTGGGCTTTGTATTCCTGCAGTAGAATATTATTTTCCGAAATTGCCGGAGCGGAACGCAGTTGTGCCAGCAGTTTCTCCTGACTGAGAATCAAGGCATAGGCGGCTTCAGCGCCATTTGGATCATTTTCCTGCTGATACGCGACCTGTTCAAAATATTTCGCCGCTAAACGATACTGTTCGGTCTCGTAATAACTTTCTGCCAGGTAAAACATGATTTCATTGGAGCGCTCATGACCCGGGAAGTTTGACAGGAACAGTTGATACCAGCGCGCCGTTTGTTGGTAAGCATCGGCCATCGCTGTTTTCTGCGCGGATGTTGGATTCTGAGCAGTGTCAACAATGCGACGTTTTGCCTGGGCGTCCGCGTGCGCATTTTGCGCCAGCTCCTGCAACAGATCCATTAACACTGGGGTGATTTTTTGTTTGTTAAGCTCGGATTTATCATCCCAGTACGGTGAGTTTAGTTCGTAAGTCGCGGCAAATTTCAGCTTCTCTTCCATTAACTGGGTCGGGAAGTTACCCATCACCAACGCATCCATTTTCAGCTTCGAAAACCATACTGAGCCCGGGTGATTGGGATTACGCTTTACAAACTCATCATACACATCGACCGAGTCGGTATAACGTTGCTTTTCCAGATAAAACTCACCAAGCGCCTGATAGTTCAGGTAGGTATAGGGACGCTCGCCCTGCCGATCATAATGAGCGGCAATCGAGTCACCGCCGCCTTCCGGGCTGTAAGAGAAAATCAGGGTCATCACATCAAAGGTTTCACGCAGTAGCTGCTGATCACCTTTCGGGATTAACATCGCCATCTCATCAAGGGTCCAGATGTTTTCAAACTCGGCAATGATCAAGGCGTCAAGTAACTGGGTGAAAGACACCAGTGCCTGCTCATCCGCTTCCATCTTGTACAGTGACCAGCCATGCATATACAGGCCGATATGGTAAAACGGGTTGTTATCCCGAGTGGCGATGACTTCAGAGTAACTGGCCAGTGCTTCACTATAACGTTTTTGCGAGAATAGAATCTCGGCACGACGGAACTGAAGCTCGAGCATGTAGTCATTATCAGGATGTTCGGCAATCAAACGCTCAATGGCGGCAAAACTTTGCGCCTGTTGTCCTTGCAGATCGTAGGCTTTTGCCAGTTGGTATAACAGGCGATCGTTACCTACCCCACCAGGGTTCTGGTCGATCATTGCCGTCAAGGCGGCAATGGCCTCATTATAATAATGACTTCCTGGGGTGCCGTTTAATTGCGCTTCTTCTGCCTCAAGCAGTTCAAGGATGGCTACCCGTTGACGGATATTCGCTTTGATTTCTTCCGGAATATCTAAACCCAACACTTCATGAAAGGCGGCTTTTAAGTCACTGGCTTCCATTTTAGGAAGTTCGACTTTCACTAACGGAGAAGGTTGCAGATCCAGTTCAGCCAGCGTTGCCCGGCGCTCCCTGGCATCGGCTAATCGGGCATCTTCGTCATTCACTGACGAACAGGCAGTTAATAAGGCGGCAGAGACGCAAAGCGCTAAGATACTTTTATTCATCATTCCTGACCTCCGCCCTGATTTTCGTCATTAAATTCATTGTCCTTTTGAAAACCGGCATTTTGCAGGCGGACGATAGCCAACTCTGCCTGTTGCACATAATGATCGATATCTTGCAATTGCGTGGTCAGACTGATCTGTAATTCGGTTTGCATTTGGCGGGTAATTTGCGCTCGTACCCGCAACGCATCATTTAATTTCCCTTCCAGTTTGTTTTGCAGGTTATTGATTGGCGTCAACTCAGTGGTGGCTGCTTCCTGATAGCGACCGGCAGCAATGATGGTATCAAACTTGTCCATGGCTCCCTGCTGATCGAGATAATAATCTCCCAGTTGCCATAACAAAACGCCGCCAATGCGGTTTAGGCGCTGCAGGTTCTGCTTGTACTGCTCGGAGTCTTTATCTACGTTAGCCTGAGCATTGAATGCTTCCGTCAACTGTCGATACTCGGCCAAATCACTTAGCAATTTGGTCTGTTTGTCTTCCAGGTTGCTGTCCTGATAAATGCGACCAGAATGATGTTTCCATTCACTATTCAGGCTTTCACTGTGCTGCACAAAACTCTGCATAAATGCCTGGATACGCTGCTGGTTAACTTGCTGCTCGGCATCATAAGACATGTTTAGATCATCAGTCAGGGTACCGTAATAGGCCTGAGCTAAGTTGTCGGCCCGCTTTTGCCATTCCAACAGCTGAATAATGATGGCATTAACGTCTTGTAAATCCTTTAACTTATTCTGAAACTCGCGACTGGCAGCAAGTTGTGAACTATGCAATTGCGGCGGTAACGTTAATTTGACATCCGCGCCTTTCAGGCCACGGCGCTTATTGACGTCACTGCTATCAATGCTGTGTTGCACCACGGTATCAAAAAACGCATCGCTTTTTACCATGTCCAGGGCGCCGATAGTCAAAGTTTGTTGACGGGAGAAGTGCTGCAATGCGTTGTTATAAGCCGTATGAGCGGTTTCAATATCATCCAGCTGCTCATAAGCATAAGCAACGGCAATAAACGCTTCACGGACAAATGGAGTCTGCATCGGTTGCGCGGTTAACTGCTGCCAGACAGCGATTGCCGCATAGTATTCTTCTTTACTGGACAACGCCCAGCCATAACCCAGCATTGCCGAGTGAGTATCCAGGTTATTCTGAGTAACCTGTTTAAAGGCGGCGATGGCCCGGTCATTCATCCCCTGCTTGATAAACAAATACCCCATTGCCACATTCGCGCGATCGCTTAAGGCTTCGGTTTCATCAGAAACGGGTAATTGATTGGCCAGAGATACGGTTTGCTGAAAATGACGGGTCGCCTGTTGTAAATCACCTAGCTCCACCCATTTAACCGCTTCATTAAACGTGATATAGCAATGATAAATCGAGTCTTTGGGAATATTTAAACGAGCCTGGCCTACCAACTCCATACGCCCATTGGCAATATGCATTTGCGCCAGCAGGTAGTAGTAGTCATCAAGCATATATTCCGGCAAGTTGCCTGAAACCTTGCTCAGGGCCTGAGTCGCCGCAGCAACATTTTGGTTACTGGCGAAATTCTTTGCCAGTAAAAACCAGGCGCTGTCACGATATTGCGGATCATCGATGGCATTGAGGGAGTCTTCAAATTTTTTCGCAGCATCGCTGTTGATATCAAAATGAAGATTTAACCCGGCAGCAAATAACTCGCCATTGGCGGTAACTGCATCTCCGAGCTCTGCCTTACCCAGGCTTAACTCGGTTAACGCGTCGAAATAGTTACCCTGATAATACTCATAAGCCGCCAACGCCGTTGGTAAATCCAGTTTATTGGTTTTGACCTTGTGTTCTGTAAGTTGTTCGGCGACGGTAGTTGCTGGGGTAGGATTGGATGTCTCGGTGCTGGACTCTTGGGCAATTGCAAAACAGGATGTCGTCAGCCCGATCGCTGCCAACAGGGCGCGACTAACCGCTCCGGCACTTTTCACCACAGAAAACGATTGGTAGTCCGGCCGGTTACCAATGATTAATTTTGCTTTGCACCCGTCTGTCAAATACTGCTTAATTTTGCGTGGAGTGTCCGCTAACGAATTTGAATACTGCTGACTTCTCATTTGTATGCTCGTAAACGCTTGTTATCTTTCAACAACTTCAAAGATCGGCTGTAAGGACTGAGTTGAATACGATACCTTCAACTCAATGGCTTTTGCAGTACTACCTTTGTTGAAATCCAGACTTGCGGCACGCTTATAAGGTTTATTATAGCCGTCGACGCCAGTAAAGAAAGCAACTAGCGTGTGATCGCCTGGAGTGATATTCCCCAAAAAGACACGTTGAATACCGCCCTTGTTTAACGCATTGACCTGCCGCGATTCATACTGACCGGCAGCAATAACCTCACCATCAAGTTTGATTTTAAGGTTATCAATGATGAACTGTTCCTGAGTATTAAACGACAGGTAAATCGAAATTTGTTCCGCATCCGGGTACAACAGTTTTTCTTCAAGAAGGCGCAATTCTGTACTCAGATCGACGATTTCCGGCTTCATTGATTCCAACGCTGTGGATGAGGTTTTTGATTCACTTTCTGATTGCGAAAATGCGTTAAAAGATGCGAAAAATGGCAACACCAGGAGCAAAATCATTGCCATTTTCTTATTATTGTATTTCATTGGTTAACCTGTTCACGAATTAAACGGTTTGTCACTAGCAATAATGTTCGGATATAAACATAAACTAACACTATCAGCCCATTTAAAACAACCGTGCCTTTAACCAAAAACCGAGGTTTTGCAGAGAGGTTAATGCATTTCCATTTGTTACAACAGCTTACAGTTGTTTAATTATTTCTAAAATAAAGCTCAATTAAAAATAATAGCCAAGACCCACAGCCGCTTCAAAGTCAATCGACCAGCCGTCACGGTCGCCTTCGATTTGGTGATGCACATGACCACGTAAATCAAAGCGAACATTAAAATCGTCGGTAATCATTACTCGATAGCCGCCACCACCAACAATCGTGTTATAGGCTCCACCGGTGTTTTCAAAGTCGGTTTTACCGCCACCAAACACTAGAAATGTTGCGGTATTGTAGCGATAGTTCTGGCTGACAAATAACTGACCTGGAAACTGATAACCGATAACTCCGTCGTAGTAAGTAACACTATTGCTGTGTCCGGTGACACTGTATGAGCCTTCTGCAAAAATATTTTCTGTCAGGTGGTAGGCAAACCGCACCCCAAACATTCCATTAGTGGTAACCTGATCAAGGCCTGCTAAGCCAGCAAAACCAGTGACTTCAAAATCCTTAGAATGCATCTCAATGGTAGGCTGGCCAATTACGGGGTCGATGACAGTCTGTTCGACGTCTTCTTCGGCGGATGCGCTCGATAAAGTTACCGTGGTTAGGGCGCTGGCCAGAGTTAGCTGGATAAGTCTACTTTTAAAAGTATCCACTGAGTTTTGCTCCTGTTTTTATTCGTGTTCTTGGTAAAGCATTTAAAACGATAAAGAGACAAAACTCAGATTATGATGAGGGTTCCATCTCTCCAACCGCCACTATAACCTATGTATATAGTGGCAACAAGCGGGGGGCTTGCAAATCTCTTTTCATTATAATCAGTTATTTAGATAAACTGGTAATAAATTCTTTCACGACGGATGGATTATAGGTAACCCGGTTACCGTTCTCGTCAAGCGTGAATTTCAGCTCAGACTCATCAATCCAACCTTCAACCCCAGCTTCGGTTTTAACTTTAAACCAGCCAGTGCGGCGATTGGTTAATTCGATCCACTCGTCTTTCTCGGCGACATAGAATACCGGCGTTTCTTTACCTGGCCCTAAGTGGATATTAATAAAGTCACTGTCAACACGAACCTGAGGAGCTTCTTCAGCATTAGCATGGAACACTGCGCCAACAGAGATAGCAAGAGTGAGTAATGCGGCTACATGTTTTTTTAGTATGTTCATAATCGATAAACCATATCGGTAACGTCGGCACGGTTTAGCCAAAGGCAACATGCGAATCAAGGAGTTGCTCCCTGCCACTGCGCATTTATAAACCATTAAAGCTGCGGACGTAAATTTGTTATTGTACAAGTTGAACCATAAAGCAATGCAGGGGGTTTTTCTAGTTTTTTCAGCAAAAATAAGCGGACAGGTAACGACTTGTTACATTCGCTGCTCAATTTTTGAGTACGCAACAAAAAGCGTTGCTTCGGGTACACAATCAAAGATTGTTTCGAGTACGTGACAAAAAACGTCACTCCGGGTACGCGATGAAACACATCGCTTCGGGATGGTTTAGGTTTTTGAAGCTGTCTAGGGGTGTTGAAGGCTGACTAAGGGTGTCGGAGGGTGACTAAGGGTGACAACGACACCCCGTATATTCAGATTTCACTTGTCATCCCGGCGACGGCCGGGATCTCGCTCAGGAGCTATTGTAAGGCGCAATGAAAATTGCTCGAAGCCTCCCCCTTCCTGGAGTAACTCTTGAGTTACGTACCCAGAGCCAATGTTGTTTATTGGCGTACCCAAAATAAACCCAGTAGGTTTATGTACCCGAAACACAGTGTACCTAAAGATCGGCCCAAAGCCTGAAACCTGAAACCAGCCAATTTCTAAGTCGTCATCTCCTTGTAAAAGGAGATCTCTTAACTAGATTTAATAATTAAGATCTCCTGTCGTAGCAGGAAATGACGAAACCTATTGGGCCTTAGGGTTTAGCCGTGATTAGTCGCCAGGAGCGACAGCGTCCTAGGAATGTAATGTGTTAGAAGTGAAGCGTGCTAGGAATGCAATGTGCTAGAAGTGAAACCTGCTCGTAGCTCCAGCGCTACCCGAAGTAACTCTTGAGTTACGTACCCGGAGCCAATGTTGTTTATTGGCGTACCCGAAATAAACCCAGTAGGTTTATGTACCCGAAACGCAGTGTACTTAAAGATCGGTCCAAGGCCTGAAGCCCGCCAACTTTTAAATCGTCATCTCCATGTAAATGGAGATCTGATAACCGAGATTTCCTGTCGTAGCAGGAAATGACGAAACTTGTTGGTTTTGGAGTTTAGCCGTGACATGTAGCTAGGAGCGATAGCGTGCTAGGAATGCAATGTGCTAGAAGTGAAACGTGCTAGGTGCTTAAATTTAAGGCCATTCGCCCTCCGAAACCTGAGACCTGAAACCTGGATCTAAAGTCCTTTGACCTTCTCCGTTCTTGCCTGTTTCTTTTTTCTCTTCTAACTTTAAATTATTGAAACATTTTCCGTTCGGTGTTTGTCCTGACATGGAGCAGCTATAGTCGCGGAGTGTTACCGGCTAATCGTGCAAGTAAGTAAATGCATACTTGCAATTACGAAAGGTACTGCTCCCAATGCCAAAGTTTCTCTTCCTTAGTCGATTATTGTGTTTGTATTTCCTATCAACCTTTGCCTGCAAGGCCCTGGAACCCAATCTGAGTTTGTCTTACGCCTATCCAAGTAGCGCTCAAAATATCGATATCGAAAAAGTTGAACTCAGTTACCTGTTTAAAGAAAAATCGCTGACCCAGCGATGGCCGATCTATCACTATCCAGTCGTCAATCTTGGTCAACTGCATACATCAGATGGCAGAGGAGAAATGCTAGGCGGCGGCCTTGGCCTGGCAACTTACTTAACCGATAAGTTTAAATTTAATGTTGAAGGTGGCATGTACTGGCTATCCGATTATCAGTTTGGCGAGCCAGGAGTTGCCTATAAAGATTATGGCGGCCCAATGCAGTTCTACTATAAAGGTTCCATGGGTTATAACATTTGGCCAAACACCCTGCTCGGGCTGTCATATCAGCATATATCCAATGGCAATCGTTATGATTCAAACCCGGCTTTGAATACCTATCAGGTCTATTTTTCTTTCGCCTTTTAGGATGTGAACATAGCCTTTTGAGGTATCGGCATCTAGGCTTTCATAAATAATTTTGAATTTAGTCACAAAAACGACACCTTGGGACTTTAGGTTGTATGGAAACACTACGAATACCAATTACGATAGTTCACTGGGAGTTTGTCTATGAAAATTGCCGTTGCTGGATTAGGATTCGTCGGACTATCCAATGCCCTGCTATTGGCGCAACATAATGATGTGCTTGGATTTGATATTGATCTTTATATTGTTCAGCAACTCAAAGATAAGCTCAGCCCTTTTGCCGATAATGAGATCAGTGACTACCTCCGCCATAAAAGCGCAAGGTTCGAGGTAACCTCGGAGCCGGAAGAAGCATTCTGCGATGCCAGCTTTGTCATTATTGCCACGCCAACCGATTATGATCCTAAGTGCAATTTTTTCGACACCTCGAGTGTTGAACAAGTCGCTAAGCAAATTTTGGCGATAAACCCGACCGCCACAATAGTCATCAAATCAACCGTACCCGTCGGATTTACTGAACAGCTAAAAGCTCAGCTTAATGCCGACAATATTCTCTTCTCCCCAGAGTTTTTGCGTGAAGGCCGAGCCCTTTATGACAATCTGTATCCCTCTCGCATTATCGTTGGCGAACAATCGGATCGGGCTGAGTTTCTTGCGAGTTTGTTTGTTGAGGGGGCGATAAAAGATGATGTACCGGTATTATTGACTAATTCAACCGAAGCAGAAGCGGTTAAATTATTCGCCAATACCTATCTGGCGATGCGGGTTGCTTATTTCAATGAACTGGACTCTTACGCCGAATCATTGCAACTCGATAGCCGGCAAATCATTAGAGGGGTTTGTCTCGATCCACGGATTGGCGATCATTACAACAATCCATCGTTTGGGTACGGTGGCTATTGCCTGCCTAAAGATACCAAACAGTTGCTGGCAAATTATCAGAACGTGCCAAACAACATCATTCGCGCCATCGTCGCGGCGAATGCCACCCGCAAGGATTTTATTGCCGACTCGATTATCGCTAAAAAGCCGAAAGTGGTCGGCGTTTACCGACTGATTATGAAGACAGGCTCAGATAATTTTCGTTCATCATCGATTCAGGGCATTATGAAGCGAATAAAAGCCAAAGGCATAGAAGTGATTGTTTATGAGCCGGTTATTGAAACGTCGAGCTTTTTTAATTCCCAGGTTGAGAATAACTTAGCAACGTTTATCGATAGATGTGACGTGATATTGGCAAACCGCATGCATCAGGATTTGCTGGAATGTCAGGAGAAGGTGTATACGAGGGATTTATTCGGATTAGATTAGCGATAAAGCAACAGTTGCTTTATCGAGGTCTAAGGATTCAGGTTTCAGGTCTCGGAGGGCGAACGGCCTTAGGCTTAAGTAATGAGCATGCTGGCAAGCCAGCTCCTAGCACATTACATTTCTAGCACATTGCATTCCTAGCACGCTATCGCTCCTAGCGACTAAACACGGCTAAACTCCAAAACCAACAAAATTCGTCATTTCCTGCCACGACAGGAAATCTCGGATTAAAAGTTGGCGGGATTCAGGTTTCAGGTCTCGGAGGGCGAACGGCCTTAGGCTTAACTAATGAGCATGCTGGCAAGCCAGCTCCTAGCACATTTCACTTCTAGCACATTACATTCCTAGCACGCTATCGCTCCTGGCAACTTGTCACGGCTAGGCGCAACCTCTGGTTGCATGCCAGGAACGATTTTTAATCGTGTGCCAGGAACAAAATTTTCAATTTTGTGTGCTAGAAGCAACCTTTTATGTTGCGTGCCACGCTTAGGTGGCGATACGCTAGTATCACCACCTAAGCGATCTTCTTCAACGTCTCTGCCGTAACTTCGCTCGCCTGTGTTATTTGCTGATAACTGCGTGCGATCAAACGGTCACGTTGTTTATAAAAATCGCCGGGGATTTGTGTGTGGTGCTGCAGGTAGCTGTGAAATTTAGCGAAAAGCTTTTCATCTACCTGAAACTCACTTTGCCAGAAGGTATCTAAATCGTGTTGCCAGGTCAGGCCATTGATATCATATAAAGCCGTCCCTAATACCTTGGTTGGAACGTTGTGTAACAGGCCAGATAAACCGACCGTAGAATTCACCGTCACCAGGCCTTTTAAGTGATTATATAGCTTAGGTAAATTCAGTTCGTGCAGATAATAAACCCGCCCTTCCAAATTGTAGAAACGAATCAGCTTGCTGATCAGTTTCTGATAATTAACAAAGCCACGATCCTGAGGATGATGTTTGATCACCAATACGTCGTGTTTATTCGCATGGTTGGCAAAAGACTGGATAACCTTTTGAATAACTTCGTCTACCGACGAAAATGGCGAGTGCTGGCGCAGTTGATAATCCACCCGTACCTGCAGTGGCAACAAAAATAAATTCTTAGAATGTTGGCGAATCAATTTACGGGCTATAAATGGATCGGTAAGTTTCGATACCATCTTTTGTTTAAAGCTTTTTAACCAATTAATACCCTCTTGCAAACTCGTCCATGGACGATGGTGCTGATAATGGCAAAAACGCTTCTTTTGCCGATGCAATTGCACATAATAGCGAATCGCGTACCAACAGCGCTTTTTAAATGTAGGCCCAACTTGCATATCACTTTTTACAAATTTTTTCTTATGTTGCTGAATCCGAGCCAGGCTTACATCCAGATTGGAATTGCCATTACAGCCCCCCTGCTCGAGAGTGATAAAGCCTGCGCGTAGATAACCCTCTTCAAAGCACCAGACCTTTAAGTTCAATGACTGAGCCAACTGTACGGCGACTTTGTGATAAAAGCGACAATCGCCGTAAAGCACAATATCAGTGATTTTATACTGAGCGATAAAACCAGCAAGATAGTCATGCCAGTTATTGGCATGGCCGGTATAGTTAAATTGTTTATCGGCCCAGGCGTAGACGGTATCGCCACCATTAACATTAATTTTGTAGGTGCGATGTCCCTGGCTGGAAAAATGCTTTGCAAGGTATTTAAAAAATGGACCTAGCGGACTTTGTAAGAATAATACGTGTTGCATATAAACGGCTGAGCCTGATATTAAAAAAACGTTTGCCATAAATACCTGCTTTTAATTACCAGACGTTGCCAGTAATTATCAGCGGTAATGGCGCTTGAGCCTTGTTGAGCCATCGTGGAAATCACAAGTTCAGGCGTAGAAAACAGGTCCGTAGACCAGTCGATATAGCGGGGGTATAGCACGAGCGTAGCATAGACAAGCTCGCTAAGTGAAACCTTTCTTCGCCGACGCGCAGGCGGACACTGATCCGTTGTTAACCCCCAGCCCGAGTAGAACGGCTGACCCCAGGTAACCACAGGTACGCCTTGTACTAACGCTTCGAAACCACTCAATGAAGTCATGGTGTGCAATTCATCGATATGGGCATACAGTGAATTCAGTGATAGTTCGACAACCTGTTCATCAACACATTGTTGCCGGCAATCAGCGCTTATTTGACCACCACGATTACCCGCAACCACGTCCGGATGCGGTTTGTAAATAATATGAGCATCGGGATTTTTCTCTCGCACCACCCACAATAGCGCTTCATTTGACTGTAATTTCGGGCTGCCGGTTTTAATCGATGCATCACCATCTACCTGCCCTACGACCAATAGTTTTCGCTTCGAATTCGAGGCCGGTTGATAGGTTTGTTTTATACCTACGTTGTATTTACTGACACCGGTTTGCTGCAACAAGGTAATCAGGTTTTCTCCGCGTCGGTTATGGTCTTGCTCGAACGCAAAGGTATTTAAGTGAATTTCAAGATCGCTTGGCTTACGACTATCAAAATAAATACCATGAGAATCGATGGCCAAAGATGAGGGGCGACATAAATTCGAACCCAGGCCGCTGGAACGAATAAAGCCATCTTCGATGCGAATGCAATTTTCCAGCTCGGGGTACTTACCGCCCCAGACGACATTTTGTTCGCCGGCTTTTGGTTGTAAAACAGGCTGTGATACAAATTTCAGCGTATCCGCCAGGTGAGCGCAAAATGATTTAATAAAAGCGCGTTTCCACAACGAAAAGCCAACCAGGTAAATCGTCGAATAAGGCTTGCTAGCGATTTTTTGCGATTCTGCCGACAGTGTCTCTTGTGATGAATACTGCGCAGCGATCAAATCGACGATCTCTTCCACTTCACAGCGTTGCTGACTAATCGGATTGTAATATTTGGGATACTCAATCAATGCCGCTGCAACAAGCGCTGGCAACGAAACTTGTTTATTCCGGCGAGCACATTGTTTGGCATCAAAGGTCAGGCCCCACCCCGCATAAAACGGCATACCAAAGCAATGTACGGGTTTATTGAGCAATAATCCCTCAAAGCCCATTTGCGAGGAAACTGTATACACTTCATCAACCGCATTGATTAACGCATGTGGATGACAGGCCTCGCTGATGATCAGCACATTATGCAAATTCGCACGGGCTAAAATACCTTTCTTACTTCCTAAACGGGTATCCGGGTGGGTACGCAGAACCAAGGTAGCGTCAGGGTTATTTTTTTGTGCCTGTTCGGCCATCGCCATGAAATCGTCTTCCGTGGCAAGGGCACCGGTTACCGATAAATCACCGGCCACCTGATCGACAAGCAGGATTTTTTTTCCTGATACGGCGCTAAGCTTTTCAGCGATGTCAGCAGGCAGCGTCGTCGATTGATAACAATTGTATTTAGTGATGCAATGGCTGCGAATTTTTTCGATTAACCGCTCGGCGCGGGCCAGAATTTCCGGCTGTTTCTCTGTCTTTATCAGCGCTTCAAGCTGTGACGCCTGCCTCGCATCGTAATAAATCCCGGTATCATCACTCACCAAAGATACCGCATGTCCGTTCTTAGCCGGGTGACCAATATAGCCAATAAAGCCATCTTCCAGGCTCAGGTACTGACACTGATGCTTTTGCGCCAACGCCCGCACGTTTTCAGTGTTAGCTTTTTGCCCCCAACCGGCGAAGCTGTCTCGCTTACCTATTGGCAAAGAGCGCTTTGGAAGTCGCAAGGGCTCGCCCATGCATGCTTCAATACTGGAGCGTTTCTTCATAATCCCGGCGGATGAAATCCAAATCGTCATGTCACTTGTAATTCGTATTGTTGTATCGAATGCCAGGTTTGAAGAATATTTTCTTCATTCCCTGAACCAAAGCATTTAAGGAGGCTTTATTGTAAATAACCGTTCTAAAGCGACTAAGTTTTTGATAACGATCGCTCCAGTAACGGTCAAACTGAGGGCTATTAAACGGAATAATGTCTCTACCCCGATTAAAATATATCGTGCTTTCGGAAAAGCCTCTGAGTTCATAAAACTTCAAAGATGTAACCCGTTCGATTACGTGTGCCTCAGAACTTCCAGGCTGTTCCAGCGTGAAAGCGAACGAATAACATTTAAACCTCAGGTAGTTAACGAACCGCAGCACCATTTCTCGATTTGGACTAAAGCCTTCCTGAACTTTACTTAACAGATCTTGATGACTTGTAGCGAGAACATTTAATTGCTTGTGAGCAAACCAGCTAGTTGAAAGAAGATAGACCGCTTTACCACATATCGCACCGTGCAAAGCTGAATAGGAATTAAATGCAACGATTGCATCAGCAAGCTCTTCAGCTTCAAAAATATCCTTGTCTTGCAGTGCAAATAATCTTTCTCGATTACTTCTGATATTAAAATCTGACTTTGGATATAAGATCACCCAGCCTTCATTTAAGTTATTTACCAGATAGTTGATCGCTTTTAACGCTCGGCTTTTTGCCGATAACGAGCCCGATTCAATATTTGAAATCAATAACACCTTCTTACCTGAACTCGCGAAAGGTTCCGCTTTCAGTTTTGCCAGGCGTCTTTGACGCTTCTTTTCGTTGCTAAGCAGATAGCGAGTCACGTCAGCTAAATCAGAGCCATTTAGTTCTTTATTCCAGAGGCTTTCGGATAAAGGACGTCGAATATCCCATTGATCATTTTTGTTTATAAATATTGAATTAGGCAAGGCCCCTCGGCCTAGCATAAAAAAATCAAAATCGTTTTGTTTACACCATTGATAAACTAATTCGGACTTTACATCATGTAAAGGAAGTTTAAACGCAAACTGAGTGATATGGTTTTCTTCCACCCAACGGGAGATATCTGCAAACGTCTCTAATGGTACAGCTGAAAATTTCACGAGCTCACCAAACACATTTGCCAGATAACGACTGGCCGTATAAACACTTGCTTCGAGCACGGCGGTTTTTTGTTGTCCCCAAACCAGCGGTGCTGGCTCTAGCATATCAAAATCGCGGTTCAGTTGGCGCTTGAGAAGTTTTTCATTACGCTTTTTGTTAGCGTGATATTCTGAACTTATCTGATGCGGTACATGTACCAGGTAAATGCCTTTCGCCCCCAACCAATCGCCATAAAGACGATAAATAGACTTCCAGCCCTTGTACTTTTTGATGTTCATAAAGTTCCCCTTCATCGAACTCCATTTTCTAGGAAGAGGGTATCGCATGTTTTTGCGTATCAGTCGGGTATTAAACTCGTAATCTTCATATCCCCAGCCTTCAAAGTTCTCATTCTGGCCACCACAACTTAAATAGAAATAGCGGTTAACGACAACGACTGAGGTACCATGGGAATATTTTTCCACGTTATCTTTATTAGATGACAACATCTGGTTAATACAAAACGACTTACGATGTGCAAGCGCCGTATTCTTGTATTGTTGATAACCCGAATCAGTCAGATAAATCACCGGACACATTAACAGGTGATCAACGGTATTCTTCATATCGAGCATCTCAGCCTCGATAAGGATATCATCATAGAATGTCGGGTATGGCACCAGGTCAACATCCATGATTAACAAAAGCTGCCCTTTGGCATGCAGCGCGCCAAAATTTCGAGCTCTCGCCAGATTAAATTGAGATTCGGGATCCGCCTGGGTGGATAAGTAACGTATACCTAATTCAAAACACTTATTTTGAATACTATCTGCATATGCCTGTTCGGAACCATCATCAACAATAAGAAATTCGACCTTGCTGTTGCGGGCTTCACAGCAAAACTCGATTCGTTCGAGTATGTCAAGTCTGGACTCTATCAGTCGAACCGGCACAATTACGCTTAATTCATACTCGCCCTGATTAAGATAAGGTATCGTCATAAATGCTTATAAAGTTGGAAGAACGTGTTGCTGCATCGCGCTTTCAACGCAGCTTTCAAGGATTTTTTGCTTTGACTGAACGCGATAATTTCTTCGCTGTGGGCGCGATAAATTTTGTTTTGCACTCTTTGTGAAAATTGGCCAATTATTCCACGAAACTGTTCCAGAAATCGAACCTTCAAGTCAAACAGCTCTTGATTGTACACTTTATTTTCATTTACCGAAGCTTGAGGTCTAAGCTGCACCAAAGCCTCTGTAACGCAGCCCATTTTAAAGTGCTGAAAAAAACGAAGATTAAATTCCAAATCCTGATGCCTGCGATAGCTTTCATCAAAACCTGCAAGGCGGTACACAGCCTCACGTTTATAAGTTGCCGTATTGGTATGCAAATAATGCTTTTGATAATCCAGTGTCAGGATATACTCGGTAAGGTCACCGGCTAGAAAGCGTTTTTCTGCATTTCCATTCTCGTTACCGTTTCTATAACCACAATAAACCGCGCCAATTTCGGCTGGTGTCATTGCTAATACCTCAACACTTTTTGACAGCCTGCCAGGCAAATAACAATCGTCATCATCTAAAAAGCACAAGTATTCACCTGAAGCGGCAAAAATCCCGGTATTGCGCGCTGCGGAGCCATTACGATTCTCCGAATGAGGAATATAGACAATGTTCGTGGTCGGGTTTTGCTGCTTCAGCTGCGTTACTAAATCTTCGACCAATCGTTGCGTTTCGCAGCCAAGCCCATTGTCATCGACAACGATAATCTCTTTATCAACATAATCTTGTTCAATCACCGACTGCAAAGCCAAAGCAAGGCTGCTGGTGCGCTTATATGTGGTAATGATCACAGATACACGGCCATTAACCATAGAGCCATATTGAGGCTTCATCTCCCTCAACCGACAATCGTTGGAGAGGGGCTTTGAACTGACAGTCGGAAATTTAGCATCGATAAATGCGTTGACATCAAATTCGCTAAGCGGCTCGCTACCGGTTACCTGAACAGAGAAATCCGCCTCTGGAGCATTAACAGCGGTCAATGCTTGTTCGTCCATGACTGAGAAGCCCGACAAACTTTCCCCTGAGAACTGATGGACCGGACGTGGCCCATCAACACTTGGACGGAAAATCCTTAGCTCGAACGGCCGACTCGCTGCTTCGCTAAAAGACGGTAGATATTTCAGATTCTGAGCATCATTAATAAATACATTGATACTCGGCTTAGGCAATGGAAAATCGAATTTTTGCATTGCCCAGCGCATTTGCTGAGCCTGCGTTTCCTGGCAACGGTTACCTCGAATACCGCTTGTGCGCACATCCGGAATAACGATATTTGGATAAGCGACCACACACTGCTGGGGGTATTTTTTATAGATATGTCCCAGTGGTAAATGATCAAAAGGCGCTTCAAAGCCAGAGGCCAGCTCAATCAACTCATCTGCAATTGATACGTCCAGCGCCAATGCAAAAGACCCACAAGTTGCCAGACATTCCGCCTGATAATATCCTAACCGCTTGGCTTCATCTAAATCTACCCCACTCCAATCGTATTGAGAGGCGCCAAGATGCAACACTTTCCAGTCTTCTGGAATCGAGCTAATCAGTTGACCAGATGCTTGGTGAAAGTCATTCGCCAGAACCACATCGTCTTCGAGGATCAGGATACGGCTTAATCCCTTTGCTTTAGCCTGCTGCAACAGTTCAATGTAGGTATACAAGTATCCGACCGCACCCGCTGACTCGATAAAACCAACGGATCGCTTCTGTTCGAGCTCGGAATACGCGGGAAAATGTTGCAGTTTGCCTAACGGTCGTTGTTGATATGCCTGAAAAGTCTCATGTGCTCTGCCCTTGCGCCCATCAATGGCATTAAAGAACTCAAAATTTATACCTCGACGGTTAAGGTGATGAGCAATTTTATAGCGTTTTTCAACATCTCGTTGCAGATTAACCACAAAAACACCATCGAACTTTGACGCAAAGCTTTCCGCCATTCTTTGTTCGACATTTGGTAATTGAAAGTCAGTAGTCGATGGGTGATTAAGTCGCTGCCTACACAGGTGCATGTTAGCCTGCACTATAGATCGCCCAAAGCGCTCCCCTGCTAATTCATACAGAGAGAGCGCCTTGCCATAATCACCACTATCAAAGGCCATAGCAGCCTGTCGAAATAAACTCATTAAACGATGGGATAAATCAAATGATGTTGTTAGTCGTTACCGAATAGGTCACGGGTATACACTTTTGCAACGACATCACGAATATTGTCGGTCAGGCGATTAGCAACGATGACATCCGACATTTGCTTAAATTCATTCAGGTCTTTAACCACTTTGGAATGGAAGAACTCATCTTCTTCCATCACCGGCTCATATATGACCACTTCAATGCCTTTAGCTTTAATTCGCTTAATCACTCCCTGAATAGAAGATGCACGAAAATTATCGGAACCCGATTTCATCACCAGGCGGTAAATACCAACCACTTCGGGATTGCGCTTTATGATTGAATCGGCAATAAAATCCTTGCGGGTAACATTGGCATCAACAATAGCCTGGATCATGTTATTTGGCACATCCTGGTAATTAGCCAGCAGTTGCTTGGTATCTTTTGGCAGGCAATATCCGCCATAACCAAATGACGGGTTGTTGTAATGCGTCCCTATTCGTGGATCCAGCCCCACCCCTTCAATAATCTGGCGAGTATCTAAGCCATGTGTCTCGGCATAGGTGTCGAGTTCATTAAAGTAAGCTACGCGCATCGCCAGATACGTATTTGAAAATAACTTGATGGCTTCGGCTTCTGTGGGATTAGTGAATAAAACATCAATATCTTGCTTAACCGCACCTTGAATCAGTAATTCCGTGTAAATTGATGCACGCTCAGACTTCTCACCAACGATGATTCTTGATGGGTAAAGATTGTCATGCAAGGCTCGGCCTTCTCGCAAGAATTCAGGAGAAAACATCAGATTTTCACAGTTCAATTCTTTCTTGATATTTTCCGTAAAACCAACCGGAACCGTGGACTTGATCACCATGACAGCGTTCGGGTTAATCGCCATCACATCTTTAATCACCGCTTCAACCGATTTGGTATTAAAGTAATTCGTTTCCGGATCATAATCTGTAGGTGTGGCGATAATGACAAAATCAGCGTTTTTATACGCCAGTTCTTTATCAAGCGTCGCTGTAAAATTAAGCGTTTTCTCATTTAAAAACTGTTCAATTTCGGCATCGACAATTGGAGATTTTTTATTATTTAGCAGTTCAACTTTTTCTGGAACGATATCCAAAGCGATAACTTGATTATATTGCGCCAGCAAAACGGCGCTGGAAAGGCCGACATATCCTGTGCCGGCAATGGTAATGTTCATGTTCATTTTTCGTTTATCAACGCTATGTTGTTCCAAAAATCATTGGCACTTTTGCGAGAGTTAAATAGTTTGGCATCCAACCAAACATCGACAATCCTATCCCTTATATCGAGGGCTGGAGGAATCTCTCCATTTTTTACAAATCGGTTTCGATGTAAGCCTATCCACTTAACTTTACAGCCATTAACAACATTCAAGACTCTATCAATGGAGTCTTCTGTATCAGGATACTTAGCAAAAAATGTTGCCCATATCCTGTCTCCAGGGTTGCCTATATGATAACTACTTTCTAATAAATCGTATTTCTTAAGGTAAGAAAAATATAACAAGAACTCTGTTACGTATTTATTGCCATTGATGACTTCGGCAATATTTTTATCATATTCTCGCTCTAAAAATTCCAACAGCCCGAGAGCATGCTTAGTTATCATTAAGTATGGAGTGGCTGGTGAAATAAAAGAATCAACATTTTGATCGACTAGTTGCATGATCTCGCCACTTGCGTTTAAGTAGTTTCCCCATAGAGCAACGTTAGTTTCCATATATGTGATAGGTTTATCACCATAAAACAAGTCACTATATTCAAGACCTTTAATTAAGTGATTTTTCGCATCCAAAATTAAATAATTTTCGTTTTTGATATGCTTAGAAATTAATATTTTTAAAGCTTGTTGAGTATACCAATCCCGAGTCGGAGGAATATTTGAGTCTAGCAGTAATTCCTCAGACGAAATGATGAGTAATTCGCAACTTTCTGTTAAGAAAGATTGATATACGGACTTCAACAATACATATGTCTCATCGGAGAAATCATCATTCACGATCACTACTATTTGAGAAATATCTAAATTTTTCGTATGGAGTTCTATGGATTTGGCTTGTAATTGAAGAAGAGGAAGCTCTTTTCCAAAAACGATAGATACAAGAGATATCATTAAAGTAACTCCGCTGATTGTTTCTTAAATAGATATTTACGACAAGCATCATCATCAATGTTTAATGGATGATAATTCCACTGGTTAATTCCCTGACGCTCGAATGTTTTATTAACCACTTTAAAGTGGTTCTCTTTTTGCTTTCCTAGCTTTTTAATCGAGGTATTTTCACCATGCAAAGTGCGGTTGTAGGATATTTTATTGATGTGCTTAATAGGGCCAACTTCACTGATTTTTAGATACATATCGTAATCAACAGCGTTTTCAATCGTTTCATCAAACCCTGACGTCAGATACCACGCCCGAGCGGTAAACATTCTAAAGTGATGAAGTATCATCGCTGTGGTTAGTTTCTCGCGCGAAAACTCAGGCCAGTTGTAGCCATTGGCGATTAAATTACCATCGCCATCTACATTACGGTTTGTTGTATAAACACAGGCGAGGCTATGATCTTTCATAAACTCATTAAGACATAATTCAACCGCGTCCGGCTCTACATAATCGTCAGAATCCAGTTGTGCGATGTAATAGCCACGGCACATTTTGACTGCGGAATTAGATGCTTTGGCGATCCCGCCATTTTGTTGAGACATAATACGCACTCTGGGGTTACTACCATATCGCGCTTTCAGGATTTTCAGGGTGTTATCCGTTGAACCATCGTCACAAATACAGACTTCAATATCTGTTACCGTTTGGTTCAGGGCGCTATCGACACAGCGTTCAATGTAATCTTCACAGTTGTATGCGGGGATGTAGAACGACACAAGTGGTACTCTTTTCAATACCGCAGATTCTACCTCTTGAATTTTTCGGTAAAAATAAGGGACTTTCTCAGCCACAAGCTTACTGGTAATTAGCTTACCATCTGCTCTGTCAGTTTCATTTTCTTTACCCGGAGGCTCTTGGTGATAGGCCATACCGCCATCAACAGAACGAAAGAAACAACCATGTTTGTATAAGCGATAACCAAACTCATTATCTTCACCACCCCAATGGGTAAATTCTTCGTCAAACCATCCTGCAATTTCCAGCCATTTCTTTGCGAATGCAACATTGCCTCCGCTAAAATAACGAAACGGAGAATCGCACAGCCTAAGCTGCTCGGTCTCCTCAAATACGCTAAGTCGCCAGTCAACTGACACCTGGTTACTGATGGTACCGGCAACCACATTATTGGTGATAACTTCCGGTAAAGTAGATATTAGATTTGGTTTCGCTAAAAACTGATTAGCAGACATGCCATTGGTGTCGATGTATTTTCTCGGGCCAATTAAGGCCACATCGTCAGATTGCTCAAGAAGTTCCATGTAGGATTGAACCCACTTCCTATTCGGAGCCATATCGCAATCCAGGATAGAAACGAAGTCATACTTTGCCGTTCTCATCCCTAAATTTCTAACGGCACAAAGTTGATAACCATTGTCACGCTGACGCACATATTTGATATCTAACTTGTCTTCGTATTTACGTACAATGGTATCGACAGCATCTTGACTACCATCGTCTGCGACGATGACTTCAAATGGGTAATCCGTAATCTGATTCACTAAACAGGCAAGGGTTATATCTAAGATATTCAGCCTGTTAAATGTAGGAATAATGACACTTAACCCCAGGTCTTTTTTAGGCTTCTGTTCTGACTTAGGGTTATTTTTCATTTTCCAAATAAAATCGTTAGTACTGTCAGGTAACGGTTGAAGCTCCAAGTCTTTGGGCCAATCCCCAGGAATCGGATTTACGGGTTTGACTGGGACGTCTTCAGATTTTCTCTGATGCAGGGTTTTAAGATGGTTGATTAGATTAGCTCGCTCTTGTCGATCTAACTTGATATCACCAGAATTCGCGAGCATTAGCCGGGTAATATCATCATGGTAAGGTTCTAATGAAACATCCTGTCCCAATTGTTTCTTACACAATAATATGTTTACGTGAACCAGTTCTTCGCCGTATTTATTAGCGGCAAGCTCATATTTTTCAAGGGCTTGTTTATATTTTCCTGAAAAATATAATTTTTGAGCTTGATCAAAAATATTTTTATTCATCAATTATTTTCTTCTTGTGGGGGTTATTAGTAACAACGCTGAACAAATCCTGTCGTTCAGATTGTATAAATTCTGGTTGCTGTAAAACTTTTATGGGATCAGGTGCTTTTTGAGATGGTTATTTATTATTGAAATTATTATTTTTAACACCGATAGAACTAATTATGGTTACTTGCTTGTCACAGAAAACATATTTTTAGCGGCATCACTAAAAAATAAAAATGGCGTTTTCTTAAATTTTCTGAATTTTCTTCCCATCGCTGAATGACGAGGTTTAACGGTAGGTACTTTGACACTAAAACTCTGTGCCCGACTGTTATCTGGCTGAGGCTTACTGTTAGCGAGCTCATAATAATGTTCAAATTTTTGTTGCACCTGATGCAATTGAGATAAAATTAGGCTGTTCTCTTGCTCTAACGTTTTCAGTCTTAATTCAAGTTTCGACTCGCTTTCATGATCAGTTTTTAGCTTTTCCTCCAAATGAGACTCCGTTAGATTTTGCTCATTGACTTCGGTAAGTTCTCGATTCAATCTGATATTTTCAGCATTCAGTAATTCATTTTGCTCAGTTACGCGCTCCAGGCGCACTTGTAACAAGCTCACTTGCGAACTCAATGCCTGATTAAGAGCATCTAAGTTATAACCGGCCGGTTCGCGACTCACTTTTTTATTGTTAAATTTCTTTTTTGTCATTTTATTAATGCCCTATGGCGTTTCAGGTTTTGGGTAGTAGAAAAAAGAACTCATCACCAGGATAAGTTGGAATTAAATCCCTATCACAACAGCTGCAGAAATGGCGATTTGATAAATAACCTGGAAGATATCCTTGGTAAGTTGCCACTCTTTCATATCTGGCTTTGCCAGAACGAAAATCTCATCGCCTGCCTCAACTAAGGTTTCTTTAGTTAACTGGCGGCCTTCAATTTTGACAAAATCGCCATTGGGCTTTTGCAGTAAAATATTAACGTTATCCCAATCGTCATTAGCACCACCGGCTTTAGCGATAAAATCTTCCACGCTCATATCTGCTTTAAACGCGATAGCTGTTGGGAAAAGCACTTCTCCGTGTACCATTACCAGGTTGCGCTTGCTCGGGATGACTACCTGGTCGCCTTGTTGCAGGATGATTTTATCCGGAGCATAGCCTTCAGACAGCAGCACCTGACCTTTAGGTTGCACCTGACGAGCTTTTTCAATCCATTGTAAGATAACTTTGGCTTCGGCTTCACGTAATTGCGCCGCTTCAACGGAGTTTGAACGCGCTGTCAAAACCGTCTGTTCCAGTGAGCTTAATGAAGCGTCTAACATTTCTTTTTGTCGACGAGCCACAGAGCGGCGAAACAGCTGGATAGCGCTGTCATTTGATAACTTGTTAAATTCGACCTTTTCCAGCAAATCAGCAAGGCTTGCGCCCCATGGCAACACCATTTCAAACTCGCTGTCATGCTCGCCAAGTACGTCGACACTAATACTGGTGGGTTTTAGTTGTGAAGAGACTTTGATTAATGCCCCAGGCTCAACGGCAATCGATGACAAATCGGTTTTGTTAAGCGGGTATTGCAACGCTTGTATTTCTTTAACTGCGCCGGTTTGAACCTTGTTGTGCTGAGGTTCAATGATGGTAATATGGGTGGCCTTATCATTTGGAATAACAGCTGCCATGACATCGGAAAGTTTTGCACTGGCTCGTTTGATTTCATACTTACCCTGAAACCCAACTTCGCCTTCAATTTCAACTTCACCCTGCTTTGGACCAACAAATATTACATCGCCATCTTGCAACTGCATGACCGGAAGTTCACCACGTTGCAGGAAATCATACAGGTCGATATCGTAGCGAAGTTCGTTATCACGTTTTACCTGAATATTACGCATGCTGCCGATGTCCTGACGCACACCACCGGCCAAATCAATAAAGCGAAAAATGCTATCAGCACTTTGGCCTTCATAAAGCCCTGGATTAGTCACCAGCCCGGATAGAAAGACCTTCACTTTCTGACTGGAAACTAAATTTACGTACGCTTCAACATTGGCTTTATAAACTCGCTGTACGCTCTTATTAACCAGCTCGTTAAGATCAGCGTTGCTGACTCCCAATACTTTGATTGGCCCGACTTTGGGAATAAAGATATTGCCGCGGGGATCTACGGTGAGGGTTTCCTGAAAGTTGACGCCGCCCCATAGCTGCACCAACAGTAAATCTCCCTGGGTAATTTTATAGTTAGGATTAATCGCAGAGAATGAAGTATCTTTGAATCCACCATTGAAAACCCAGTCACCGTAGAGGTTTTTTAGGTTACTTTGGTCTATCGTTGCTTTATTTTCATCCGTGGCACTTTGGGAAATGCTAATCGAGCTATGAGCAACCCCTGCATACAATGCCAAGCTTGTAGCAAGTAACAATGCCTTCATCATTCTTGATGTTCCTTTATTATTGTGTAAATCATGCGTCCGACTCCGTACATTAGGAGTAAAGAGACAAACCAGGTAATAATGCTGTAAATACGTCTTGGATATTTTTGTTCCTGTGCTAATGCTGGGTATTCAATCACCAATAAATGCTTGACCTTACCGTACGCATCCGCTCGAACTTTTTCCATATTGACCAACGCTGAAGTGTACAAATCAGCCGCCAACTCAGTCTTTAATTTAATCTCGGCAAAGTCCCGGTTTACTTTATTCAGCGACACCTGATCTTTTTCAGTCAATCGTGCCTGCTCCTGAGCAATTTGTGCTTTTAGCGATTCAATCCGAGTTTTTTTGGTGCGTACATCCACCGAGTCTTCGCGCATCACTACCAGAAGAGACTTTAATTCCGTTTGTTCTTTAATAAGTTCCATTTCCATCTGGTTAATCGCTTCAACCAGAGCGCCCCCCTGAACCTCAGGGCTATATAATTTGTAATCATCCTGAAATTTCACCAGATTGGTTTGTTGGGTTGAGAGTTGTTGATGAGCGCGGGCGATTTCCTGCTCAGCATAGTCTAGTTGCTGCTGCATCATCTTATGACTTAAGTCATTAATGAAGGATTCACTGATCGTTAGTAACTGGTTGGCTACCTGTAGTGAGTAGTCTTCATCGAATGTCTGTACCTCAATCAAAAGAACATCTGACATTTCATCATGAATCACCGTAATCCGTTTTTGATAATACTTGATGTACTCTTCATTCGAGCTGTTCTCATTGAGCCTGGAAAAGTAATCCCATTGAGAACTTTCAAAATGCGCTTTAAGATCAACCGTCTCATTCAGCTTCATTGCCATTTCCCTGGACTCAATAAACTTTTGCAAGATTAATGCATCGCGCATGGATGGCGAACTACCACCTAAAGCTGCTAACCCGCCAAGTGCCAGGTCATTACTTCCAGACTCTTTTACCACAAACTGAGTTTCTGAAACGTAGCGCGGACTTGCCAGCATTGAATAGTAAACAACGACCATTAAAGACGCGGCCAGGACAATGGCAAATGAACCAAATTTAGCCCAGGTGAGATAAAGGGTTTTTCGGGTGCTGACAAAAGCCTTCGAGTCGGCAACAAATAACTTAGGGTCGCGCTTTAGTTTGCGCACTTTACGCTGCAATGGCGTCAACTGATTAGCGGTTTGAGACATAACGAGTTTCGTATTCTTCTATGGCATCATCAAGGGAGTCAAAATAATGCAGTTGTTGGTTATATATCACCAGGCCAGCATCGCAGAATCGTTTTAATTCGGCGACAGAGTGGTTGACCATGATTAACTTGGTTTGGGCGTACTTTTCTTTCATTAACGCCTCACTTTTTTTCTTGAAATTGGCATCACCAACGGCAGACAGTTCGTCAATGAGTAAAACATCAAAGTTAAAGTCAAACCCCAT
The DNA here is from genome assembly GCF_005116735.1 of Thalassotalea mangrovi. Lineage (GTDB taxonomy): Bacteria > Pseudomonadota > Gammaproteobacteria > Enterobacterales > Alteromonadaceae > Thalassotalea_A > Thalassotalea_A mangrovi. Next base: position 109,804 of record NZ_SWDB01000010.1, read on the forward strand.
GGTAAGCCCAAATGTCACGCGGGAGCGCATGCCACTGGAATAGGTTTTTACTGGCTCGTCAAAAAACTTGCCGATTTCGGCAAAATCACGAACTTTATTTTCGATCTCACGAGTATCTTTATACCCATGAATTCGAGCGACAAAACGAACATTTTCACGCCCAGACATCGATCCCTGTAAACCGCCCTGCAAACCCAGGGGCCAGGAAATGCGTTTATCCGAGGATATCTTGCCACGATTAGGCAAGTCGGCACCTCCCAGCATCCGAACCAGAGTTGATTTACCTGCACCGTTAGGACCTAGAATGGCGACATTACGATCGGTCGGCAATTCGATACTCACATCCTTTAAAATGTAATGCCGACCTTGTTTGGTTTTGTAATACTTACTTAAGTTTTCAAGCTTAATCATTGGGTAACAAACTTAAGACGATTAATTTGATAACTGCCTAGCCCTAATGCCAGACATCCCAACGATACCACAGATAGATAGGCCCAATCACCAACAGGTGTTTGATAACTAGAGAAAAACGCATCCCGACTTAATTCCATGACGTGAAATACAGGGTTCCAGTCAAACAGGAACCAGTACTTAGCTGGTATCATGGTCGCGCAAAAGAAAATTCCGGAAATAAAAAACATTGGCATCAAAACAATACTGAGTAGTTTTGGCGTATCTTCCCAATATATTGTCGCAGAACAAAGCGCCAGCCCAAGGCCAAGGCACATCACAACCAATAACAAGGTAGCAAGCAATAGCTTTAAAAAATCATCAGGAACTGCGTCGATACCTAACCAGGTTAAAATTAACGCTACCAGCAGGTAAACTACGACAAAGGCAACCAACTCAATCAATAATCTGGTAATTACCGGATCGATCGGCGCAACCTGGCGGTAACCAAATAAGGCTTTGTTAGAGGATACCGCAGCGGATAGCTGGGGTAAGAGTTTGGAAAACAACTTATAGGGTAAGATTGCGACTATTAAAAACAGAGAAATTGGTACACCGGTAATACTCTCCCGCCCAATCAATGTGAAAATAGTTGCCATAAACGCAACCTGAGCAATGGGGTCAAATAGAGCCCAGAAGTAGCCCAGCCGATTTGAGCCAAAGCGTGTTTTTACTTCACGAAGTAATAGCGCATTGACCGTGTCCGCCATGATTTGCCAGGAGTTTCTTTTTATCATCGACTGCTTCGAAATAATTACTGATAAAAACTCAACAGGCCGGATACCTTACCGGTACCATCAACCGCCAAAAGTTGCTTAATATGACTGTCACGCATCAGGTTCTCTGCTTCGATCACTTTGGCATCTTCATTGATGGTGATTGGGTCGGTTGACATTATGTCCTGAGCGACAACGGTGTTTAGGTTTTCGCCTGAAACTAAGGCTCGACGCAAGTCACCATCGGTAATAACACCGAGCAATTTATCGCCGTCGACCACGATTGCGATACCATGTTGTGATTTTGTCATCACCATAATGGCATGCTGCATCGGATCGTTTTTCGGAATAAACGGTAGGTTGTCTTTATGCATGACGTCTTTTACCCGAGTCAGTAATCGACGTCCTAAACTGCCACCAGGATGAAATTTAGCAAAGTCCTGTGGTTGAAAGTCACGCATGTGCATCAGACCGATGGCCAACGCATCGCCCAGTACTAATGTCGCAGTAGTAGACGTAGTAGGTGCTAACTCATTCGGGCACACTTCTTTTTCAATTTGTATTTCCAGGGCGATATCGCAGTTGCGAGCCAGTGTGCTTTCAGGATTGCCGGTAATTCCAACAATTTTATTACCAAATGCCTGCAGAGAAGGAACCAGCTTTAACACTTCATCGGTTTCGCCACTGTTGGTGATTAATACCACCACATCTTTGGCACGTAGCATGCCCAGATCACCATGAAAGGCTTCACCGGGGTGAATAAAAAACGATGGTGTTCCGGTTGAGGCAAGAGTTGCAGCGATTTTCTGACCGATAATACCGGACTTGCCCATGCCTGATACAACCACCCGGCCTGAACAGTTAAATAGCAGGTTCAGCACATCAATAAACGACTGACCAAGACCATTGGCCATGCGTTGAACCTGACGTGCTTGTTCAATCATCGTCTGCTGAGCCAGGATTAAAGCATCCTCTGCACTGCGATCCAGCTCGGGTAATTTAATCTCAAACTCTTCCATATTCACTCCTCTGTCTCAACTGGCTATCTAACACTTACACAACTCGCCGGCGACAGATTTCTATGCTCGTAAAACGCGCATAGGGAAATCCATGACTTCCCTATGCGATGATACCGGTAAGCAGCTTTATAGCCCTTTAAGTAAGCTTTTCCGCCCACTGTTGACAATGCTTGTTAATTAATCCGTAGGCCAATTCAAAAATTTCCTGGCTACGTTTATATGGATCCGGGACTTCCTCGTCGCCGTTCCATTTACCCAGCAGCATCGTCTTCCCGGATGCGGTTGGGTACTTAGTACGAATGGCATTGATATGCCGCTGCTCCATTGCCAGGATCAAATCCGCTTCAGCAACCATTTGTTCAGTAATCTGACGAGCCTGATGACCTTTAGTATCAATGCCATCTTGCGTCAATAACTGAGCCATACTCTCTTCAATGCCATGATCGATAACCGCACCAAGACCAGCCGAGGTAACGGATTTATTAGCCAGTTGTTGTTGCAATAGACGCTCTGCCGCAGGACTGCGGCAGATATTTCCAACACAAACGATGAGGATATTATTGAACATGGCCTTACTTTACATTCCGATTAGTTTTGGAAACGATCGACACTATCGCTTATATTTCGAATGGCGTTGAAGGTCGGGAACAGCTGAACTAATACTTTGTTCCAACGTGAAACCGGAGCAGATGTTACATACACGATATCCATCGGTTTCAATTCGAATTGGGTACTTAGGATAAGTGCCGCACCGTTGGATGCATCAAGTTGGTAAACATCCACTAACTTGTCCGCCTGCTGCGACGCACGCAATACAAAAATACCACTGGCGTCTGCGGTGGCTTCATTGATACCACCGGTGTTGTTCAGTGCTTCTGCCAGGGTTAAGCCTTCGCGATCGATACGCTGGGTAGTCGGTTGTTCCACATCGCCCATCACAAACACTTTTAATGCGTCGTTGCGTGGTACATGAATAATATCATTGTGTGACAACAAGCGGTTTTGGCTCATATCCCCTTTTTGATATAGAGCGTATAAATCCAAAACTTCTTCTTTACTGCCCTGCTCAGTGTTAGTGGTTAACACTACGGAACGCCAGTCGGCGTTTGGTCCCAGGCCACCTGAAGTATTTAAAGCATCCAGCAACGTCATCGGCACATTAGTGATTGGCAGTACGGTTGGCTGTTTTACTTCACCGGTTACAAACGTGCGTTGTGAACGGAATGCCGCGACTGACACATCGATTTGCGGCTTTTCGATATAGCGGCTTAAGCGCTCAGTAATCAAATCACGCACCCTGCTAACGCTTAACCCGGCTACCTTTACCTTACCTATGTATGGATAAAAGATGGTGCCATCAGCATGAACCACATTCCCCGCTTCACCGGCGGAACGGAACTGACCAGCAGGAATGGTTAATTCAGGATGATCCCAGACGGTAATGTTAAGTACATCACCATGCCCGATGATATAGCTGTAATTATTTACTTCAGCTTCTAATACTTTGTTTTGTTGAGCAACAGGCTCGGCGGCCTTAAGGCGATTAATGACGTCCGGCGTCATTAACATGGCATTAATTTTCTCGGAGATATCGAAAGATTTTTCCGCCTCATTGCGCTCGATATCGTCAACATGGCCACCAGGAACCAAACTACACGCCGATAAACCGGCCAACATCAGGGAAATTGTTACTGCTTTTAATTTGTTCATGTAAATTGTCTTTGTTTTAATTTTACTTCGACTTTGACCGACTAAAATACCATGGCTTTTTGGTCTTTGAAATAAGCTATGAGCACACTGCGCTCCGAGCACATTGCATTTCTAGCACGTTGCACTCCTAGCACATTACATTCCTAGCACATTACATTCCTAGCACGCTGTCGCTCCTAGTAGCTAGGCGTAATCTTTGATTGCATGCTAGGAATGATTTTCAATCATGTGCTAGGAACTAAATTTTCGATTTAGTGTGCTAGTAGCTTGTTTACCCACGCTTCCGCCCTTGGGTCTAGCTCCCAAAAGCGAAAAACTCTCCGCCTACAACGAAAAAGTTAGTAATAATAGCGCGCAGGTTTCAGGCTTGGTGCCTTTTCCAAGCGAATAAGGCTGTTCGTTGACAACCTTAGTCACCCTTTGGCACCTTTAGACACCAATAATTTTTAACAGTGACGATGCACAGCATCGACACTTAGTATTAAGGCTTCAGGTCTCAGAAAACCAAATACCATTGTCAAATTTCAGAAACCTGAAACCCGAGACCGGAGACCTTTTAAAAGCACCGAAACGCGAGCCTCGGTGCTTAGCTTGGCTTTTTGGCAGGATTAGCGCATCCCCCTGAGCCACATTTTATTTTTCGCAGATATGCGTAAACAACGGATTGATATAAATAGAAGTAAATCAGTGATACGGCGTGTTTAAATCACACCGAAGTTGATCTTTCGACAATTCCCTGTCGTTATGCGTACTCATCAGTACCTTAAACATTTTATAAGGTACTAATCCACAGCACATTAATCTTCTTTGTTATTTATCCAATGCTGTTACTGCTAGCATCCAGCGGGCATGCAAAACACGCTTTACCCCACTTGTTTTTGGTACTAACTGGCTGTTGTTTTTATTGGAATGCCGTTAATAACAAATTCAGAGTCCTTGCTCTAAAACGAAAAAAATTATAGGGAAATTGCGTACAAATTGCTACCAAAAAATATGTAAATGATTGCAGTGAAATGTGTTTTTAGGGTTGACTTTTGAGGAAAGTCAAAGGGCGGATAACTGGAAGAGTTATGGTCGAAGTGGAAGGTGGAAGATGCTCTATAGCATACTGCGTTTCTAGCACAATCCATTTCTAGCACGCTGATAAACTAGATCCGGGCATGCAATCGAAGATTGTGCCTAGCAAAAATCAAAGAGCGAGATCCCGGCCGTCGCCGGGATGACCAAGTGTAAGGCTATTCGTTGTCACCGACGCTAGTCTGTCACCGTAAATGCGACAGCGAGAGCATTTAATCCACCATCGAAGATTACCTCTTCAACAGTAGCGATGCGTCAGCATTGCTACTTGGCTATCAAATCCTTTGCTACCTTCTGCAGGGCCGCAGGAAGTTCGTCATATTTAACCACTTTAAAACCTTTGTCTTTATATGAAGTGACACCTCGCCCTACCGCATGGGCAAGCTCTTTATTTTTTTCATCAAGAATGGCAAAGCTTTGGTTTTCCAATACCAGTTTACGAGGCGCTCGCTTGGTAGGTTGGGCTTTTGCCGGTTTAGCAGGACCATTGCCGACTAAATCCGCCAGATCAAAGCCTTCATTTTTTAATGCATTTAATAATTTTTGTGATGGTAGTTTTAATTTATTGGCAGCCGATGTTAATACTTTTTTCGCCTGTATTTTTTCTTCAACGGATAGTTTATTTAATTCCGCTGATAATAATTTTTCATTGATTAAAACATTTTTAATTAAAGTCATGGCTCGCTCATTTTTATTAATATTTACAATAAATTAAAAGTAATAAAAAAAAGGGAGAAAAGCAAAAAGGAAAAGAACAAGCATGGGATTATAAATCCCTCCTGGCACATTTCATTTCTAGCACACTGAGAAAAGGCATGGCTTCGAGTTCACCGAAAGCAATTTCGGTTCCGGGTACGGGCAGACAACACCCTGCGAGTTGCCTACACGGATGTAGGTATGCAGAATCACAGGAGGGCATGATTCTGCTAAGAGCCGCTTTAACCCGAAGCGATTATTTTCATCTCGTACCCGGAGTAACGTATTTTGTTACGTACCCGAAATAAACCTCTGGTTTATGTTCCCGGAATGTCGCATGCGACATATACCCTTCATTCCTGGCATGCAATCGAAGATTGCGCCTAGCAAAGCAAAAGCTAAGCTGTAAGCCCTAAGCTATAAGATGCCGAGATAAGAGCAAGAATTATGGTGGAAGTGTGAGGTGGAAGACGGCTTTTCTTCCGCCAGCGAAGCTAGACACTTCCACCTTCCACCGGATTTCACTTTCCCGTCATTTCCAGCCACGACTGGAAATCTAAGGGTTAAATTGTAGAGCGAGATCTCCATTTCCACGGAGATGACGGCTTAACGTTTGTTTGGGCTTTAGGTCTCGGAGGCCCATAAGTTTTGTTCAAGCGTACGGAAACCTGAAACCCGAAACCGGAGACCTTAAGTGTTCGGTAAAGCCGCCAGCTTTTTATACCCACTCATTTCCAGGTCGTCATTGACGCACTCAAGAAGATAGCGGTTCATGTCAGCAGCTGACACTTCATCTTCTTCTGCGTAGATTTTGCAGGTATCAACGACTTGTTCTACATAGCTAAGCGGCGCTTCTTCGCTGTACTCAACTTCATAACCTTCTTCGGCGGTTGCACTAAAGGCGATTAAAGCGAATACACTGCTGATTATTGTTTTTTTCATCTTGTTATCCTGTTCAGGGCCTTAGCCCTATAATTCTAAATCGTAATAAAAGGAACTTAACTCTTTATCCAGCTGCCGTTTTTCAAGAATTGAATCCAGCTTGCGCTTGGTCTTCAATTTGGTTCTGGCTGACTTTTTCAATGTCTGTTTGTTCTTACTGCCGTAGGCGATTTCAAATCCTGCAAGGCCGGTGCCTTGATACTCATCATCGTCATCATAATCAGCATCATAGTCATCGTCATAGTCGTTACTGTTCATCATGTTTCCTTAACAAAATTCACCATTGAATTTTCTGTGAATATAGTTTTGAAAACAGGTAGTTGGAAAGCAAATAATTTTGGGTTTGACGATAAAAAGAATTTGTTGACGGGGAAACTTATGTTTGGCGTTTCCCCTCTAAGGTTTCCGGTTTCAGGTCTCAGGTTTCGGAGGGCGAATGGCCTTCGATTACGGTGGAAACTTACCTTCGGCGTTTCCACCTATAAGGTCTCGGGTTTCAGGTCTCTGGCTTCAAACGGCAATCGCATTTGCTCAAGATATATTGCGGCAACCTGAAACCTGAGCCCCGAGACCTGAAAGTTAAAAGGCCACTGGCCTTTTAATTTTCGAATTTTTTTATTAAACCGGCTAGCATTCGGGCTATTTGATCAATATCTGTAACGCTTTGCCGGTAAAATTTTTCATCGATGTAAGCTACTTTTACTCCAATTAGGATCTGCGTTTTCAGTTCTGCAAGAGAAGCACGGGCAATAACTAAAAACCTGAGCTTATCTTTTGCCGATGCCCGTTCCATCCCTTCAGCGATATTACTGGCAACAGAAAGACAAGAACGAGTTAATTGATCCCGGTAATTAAAATCTTTTAATGCACTAGTTGATTTGTATACCTGCACAGCAAATTCACAACTCTTTTGCCAGACTTTTAAGTTCTCGTGACGCATAAAACCTCTCCCAGAATAACCCTGATGATTGAATGAAAAGTTAATTCTAAGTCGAGTAGAGAAATTATTAATCGATAGGCGCCGAGGCCAATAAAAAGGGAGAGTGAACAGAAGATCCGGAGACGAAAAAAATAAAAGCGAAGCGATTAGGTTGCAGGTTTCGGAGGGCGAATGGCCTTAGTTCAAGGTTTCAGGTTTCAGGTTTCAGGTTTCGGAGGGCGAACGGCCTTATAAGTTATTCAAAAGACAGAGTTATGGTGGAAGTGGGAGGTGGAAGATGCGCTATGGCACACTGCGTTTCTAGCACGCTATCGCTCTTGGCACGCTGATAAATCAGCTCCTGGCATGCAATCGGAGATTGCGCCTAGCAAAGCAAAAGCTAAGCTGTAAGCCCTATGCTATAAGATGCTGAGCTAGAGCAAGACTTATGGGGGAAGTCGAAGGTGGAAGTGTCTAGCTTCTATTCCCCCAGCGAAGCTGGACACTTCCACCTCCCACTTGAACCAAGGTTTCCGTCATTTCCTGCTACGACAGGAAATCTTAGTTACTGGCATTTATTTATAAAACTACTTTAACGCAGAAGAAAAGCTAACTTAAGCGCCGACGTAAACTTCTGAGACCTGAAACCGGAGAGCTCAATTAGGCATTCGCCCTTGCAATATTAGATTTAATTTAGCTATTCTGAAGTTTCACATACCTACAATGCTATTCAAGGACGGAATAATGAGCTGGGCATTTATTGATTACGAAAATATCGGTTGCTTAAGTAAGCTAGATTTATCAACGTACGAAAAAGTTATTGTTTTTGCTGGAGCCAAACAACCAAAACTGGATTTTGGTGATAAAAAATACGAGCACCCAATCAATTTAGTATTAATCCAAATTAAGGCGTCCCAGGCGAATAATCTGGACTTCCATTTAGCCTACTATCTTGGCAAGTTTGATAACGAAGCGAAGGCTGATGTAAGTTTTGACGTAATAAGCAATGACAATGGATTTTCTCCATTAATTAGTCATATCACTAAATCGGGCAGAAAATGCAGGCAGGTTAAATTAGCGAATACTGATAAAGACTTTGAAAGACTGATTGTTAGTTTATCGTCAAAGCCAAAGGATAAGCGCCCCAAAAAAGTGGTAAGTTTGAAAAATCACATTGCTTCACATATGAGCATAAAAGGCAACGAAGTAGCCATTCAAAATCAATTAAACCGACTAGTAAACGCCAAATTTGTAACACTTAACGATACAGTCGTAGAGTATAAAAAATAGGGTTTCAGGCCTCTGTTCCAAGGCCTTAGACAAGTTTCTGAAACCTGAGACCTGAAACCGGAGACCTCTATAGTCCGAAAAACGTGAGGAATATCGTTCAGTTGAAAGTAAACTCCTGAGACCTGAAACCGGAAACCCCGATATTCCGACAAACGAGAGGTATATCGATTAGTCAAACACACAATACTCCGCATATGCGCCAGCTTCTTTTGCCGACCAGTCACCTTTAGATTTGGCATCCATCTCGGCGCACCACTCTTCCCTACCGACCTCGCAGATTACCTTGTACTCCATCGATTCCAGCTCTTTGGCATACACTTCTGGATTTGATTCGATGGTTTCACAGCGAATTCTTTCGCGCTCTTTTTCATTCTCCTCTTCGGTCATAAAACCGGTCAGGAAAAAGAAAGTAATAACAACCAGGATGATATGTTTCATTATTAAGCTCCTCAGTAGTGACTTGAAAAAGCTTAGCAGAAGAAAAAGATGACGCAGCATTGTATGCTGCGCCTGGTGTCAAAGAAGAATCGAGATTCTTCTCGGTGTCAATTCGAAATTAGATTTCGAACGGTGTCAAAGACCAAGGCCTTTGGTTGTCAGCTTTAGTCACCCTTCGACACCTTTAGTCACCTTGCTCTTTGTCAGCTTTAGTCACCCTTCGACACCTTTAGACACCCAGCTTTTTATGACTCACATCACCTGCATTCTCCTCCAGAGACCACTACTTAACCTCTAAGTTCTCTGCCTTTCAGAATCTCGCAAAAAATTTCAAACAACCAATGTCATAATTATTCTCAGCTATTAAATCAAAATACAGAGAAAGTCATGTACCATGAAAAATTAAAGGTTTGGCAACACAGCTTCGAGCTTTCTGTCAAAATTTATGCGGAATGCGAACACATATCGAATTGGGGGTTTCGCGATCAAATCACTCGCTCAGCTTTATCAGTGCCGAGTAATATAGCGGAAGGGATTGAGAAGCCAACTCTGAATGATAAGAAAAAATTTTTATATATCGCAAAAGGATCATTAGCGGAGTTTAAAACTCAGGTGATGGTCGGCGAAAGAATACAATACCTTGAACCCGAAGTGGCTACCCACTTAAAAAAGGAAATAGAGGTTATTGATTTTATGCTAACACGGCTAATTAGTTCGTTAGCTAAGAACTATCGGCCAAAAGGGTGACCAAGCAGAATCAAGGTTCTGCTCGGTGACAAAGGACAAGGCTTTTGGTTGTCAGCTTCAGTCACCTTTAGACACCTTTAGGCACCCTGCTCTTCGACACCTCTAGGCACCCTGCTCTTTGTCACTTTCTTTAACACCATGCTGAAACAGCGCTTATTACCACCTCCCACCTCCCTCTTAACACCATGAAAGTTATGACAATTACCTTTTCTTATTAGCTTGGCCTGCTTTATGCATCAGTACCTACGATTTCGTAGTTAGGTGCTTTTAAAGTAGTTAAGTATCTTAAGAACAATTAATTGACAGGACGTCCTATTATTTTTGGAGTTCTAACATGAGCAAGCTTGCAACACTTTTGAAAGTAACCTTACTTTCAACCATCCTATCTGTGCCATTCATGGCAAATGCAGAATTAATCAAACTTCTGGATTTCACCGAAACCAAGCCAAAAGACGAAGGTGCCGTACCTGGCGTATTCACTTTTGAAAATCTGGCCGGTATCGAGGGCTTTAGCGTTACCTTCACCACCAACACCGGTGCCGATCACTGGCTGGACGCAGGTTCAGGCCTGGGCATCTGCCCACTGGACGATTGCAATAGTAATCCGGAAGACAATATCAATGTTGGTGAAGGGTTAACCTTTGAATTTACCCTAGATGGCGAGCCCTATGTCGTGGTGGATTTCACCATGCTATTTGTCGGCCATGACAATGAAGGCGGTATTTCCGACTCAATACTGTTGCTTCAGGACATATCCGAACGCAGCATCACCAATGCCACGCCAACAACGCAATACTCAGTCGACCGTGACACCTACTATTTCGTTGTTGTTAGCGGCGAAGTATATTTAGGTTCAATCTGGATTGATGACAGTGCGGTGCCGCCAGAAGCGGTCCCAGAGCCAGGTAATATCCTGTTGTTCTTGACCGCCATCGCAGGCCTGATCGGTTCGAGAAAACTGAAGAGCAATAAGTAAGAGTTAAGGTGGAAGTGTGAGGTGGAAGACGGCTTTTCTTCCCTCAGCGAAGCTAGACACTTCCACCTCCCTCTCAGTTTTAGTTTCCCGTCATTTCCAGCTACGACTGGAAATCTCTAACTGAGATAAAGAGCGAGATCTCGGTCTAAACCTGGATGACGACACGCAAAGCGATTTGTTGTCAGCTCTAGTCACCCTTCGACACCTTTGCCTTAACAGTGACGATGCTCCAGCATCGACACTTAGGGCTCAGGTTTCAGGTCTCAGGTTTCGGAGGGCCAAATGCCTTCACTAACCGGATGAGGCTATTGGTTGACACCTTTAGTCACCCTTCGACACCCGTTTTTTTTCCATTCAGCAAAGGGGATAATTAATTTGCTACCCTTATTAACACGAACGTTATTGCCAACTTTATTAGTCTTTACCCTGTTTACAAACGCAGCGTTCGCACAATACGTTAAAATTTTGGATTTTTCAGACACTGATAAAGCTGACGAGAAAGCCCTGGGAAACGAATATGTGTTTTCGAATGATTTAATTAAGGTTTTAACAGTCACGTTTAAGACCTCACCTCAAAGTACTTTCTGGTTAGATAGCGACTCAGGGCTTGGCATTTGTACATCCAGCAACTGCAAAAATAACCCCGATGATGGTATCACTGAGGGAGAGTGGTTCGAATTTAGCTTTTCAGTTGGTAACTTCCCATTTTTCGCCGACGATATTCTATTAGTATTTACTGGTCATGAAACATATAACGGCATTGAAGCTGGCGAGATTCGGGTTTCAACTGGCCAGATATTTCAAATAAGCAATGTAAACAGTACCGCCAAAATAACCGGCGCGAAAAACGGATATCGTGTTGACTTCCTTTCAGGTGATATGTACCTGGAGTCCCTATGGATTTTCGATAACCCATTGCCCCCTACAGAATCCATTCCCGAACCAAGTAATCTTATGCTGTTCATCACGGCGTTGGGAATCATGTCTAGAGTGAGAAGGCGAAAGCCTTGAGAGTTATATGGTGGAAGTAGAAGGTGGAAGACGGCTTTTCTTCCCGCAGCGAAGCTAGACACTTCCACCTCCCACCCGGTTTAAGTTTCCCGTCATTTCCAGCTACGACTGGAAATCTCAAGCCAAAACTTAAAACGCGAGATCTCCATTTACACGGAGATGACGAAGTTAGCCGCTCTAACCCGAAATAATTCTTTGGATTATGTTCCCGGAGCAACGTTGTTTGTTGCGTACCCGAAATAAATCTTTGGTTTATGTGCCCGAAGGAATGTTTACATTCCGTACCCAAACTATCGCTCGCGATACCTACCCTTCCCGCTAGGCGCAACCTTTGGTTGCATGCTAGGAACGATTTTCAATCGTGTGCCAGGAGCAAAGTTTTCAACTTTGCGTGCTAGAAGCTAGCTCTAAAGCCAGGGGCTACTGAGCTAGGGCCTTTAGAGCGCGACGCGCTGACCATTTATAATCGCTACCGCGATTTTGCCTTCTTTACTAAACAAGAAGCTCGCTGGTTTGTGGAGTTGTGGACGCTCTGGCAACGCCTGTTTCGTTTTTACAACGGGTAAGTCCGTAGCGATTTCTAACATTTCATCGTTATCAATAAAGTAACTAAACCCTTGCGATAATAGCTGCTTATATTGTTCCGTGCTCAAGGTTAACGTTTCGCTGACTTCAAAACCTTTGATTGGCAATAGTTGATACCCTGACATATCGAACATATTGAAAGCATTGCCGTGACTAATATCGCCTATCTCGGCAATGCTGGCCCGGTCAAGTTTACGGCCTAAGTTCAGACTGATATCGACAAGATATTGCTTATTCTCCAAACTATCCTGGCTCTCCTTGTCGAAACCTACCGATACATTTTTCACTAACACATCAACAATGCCCCGGCTTTGATTCATCGGGATAGCCTCATACTTAGCGATGGTTTCGTTTACATACTGCTTTTGCGCGATGGCATCAATCGATTGCACCAACATCATAAAGGTTAACCACCGGGCCACCTGTCGATTTGGATCATTATGATGACCGCCAGATTCAATCAATGTGGTTGCAATACCTTTGCCGGAAAATAAATCGCCAAAAGAACGATACGAGTAGGTATCATCATAGCGGCCAACGTTTCCTGGATGCTCTTTCTGAATGCTATCGTTTAATAGCCCAATTAACTTCATGGCATTTCGGCGTGCAACGTTGAGATCTTTTTCATCATTAAATGCCGGCGCTAATACCGAGATGGTAGCCGGTTTGTCACTCTCGCCGGTGGTATAAAATCGATTTTGATCATGTAGGTTAAAGCCAAACTCAGGCTGAATGGAATCTGCTAATTTAAGTAAAACCCTGCCCTCCGGAGTTTGTAAACGCTTTGCATCACGATTAATATCAATACCTTGTGCGTTAAAGCGCGACTCCTGCTCTGCCCCGTCTGGATTAACCATAGGTACAATATGCAGGGTTAATTCGTCCTTCCAACTTTGAAACCACTGCTGATTTCCTGGCGCATCAATATAGTTGATTAAATCAAATACACTGGCGGTGGCCGTCGGTTCATCACCATGCATCTGCGACCACATAAACACATGGCGGTTACCTTCCCCAACCTGGATGTGATAAATCGGTTTTGCTAAAAAAGACTTACCCACCTCGGACACCTTAAAGCGAGGATTCTCCGGTAACGCTTCGATCAGTGGATATATATCGGTCGGATAAATAGTGTGTTTATCAAAACTCTCTTGCTTTAATGTTTGATATTGGCTTTTAAGCGCTGCAATCGAGTCAGCCGCCCCAATTTGCCCGTTTGCTGTGACACCTTTTGGAGCGTTTGCGGCGCAGCCACTCAGAAGTAACAACCCTATGACTGTAATTATAAATTGTCTCATTTTTAATAAACCTATCGACCAGTTACCTGATAATTGCACACATTTAATCATAAAGATGTTATAAATAAAATATTCCAAATATGGGTAAAACAAGAATATTTTATAAACCTTCTCAGACTTGCATAAAAACAAAGGTAGTTATCATGAAACTAATGACGCGCTCGGCATTAATCGCCCCACTTCTGCTGCTGGCAAGCTGTTCCAGCAACGCGGAAAAGAACGCCGTAAAGCCCTATAAGCCATTAACCGTGGATTTAATTTCCGTTTCCAGCTCGTATGATGAAACCAAAGTCGACTCGCTAAAAGAAAACCTGGAAATGCTGGGTATGAAGGTTAACACCCGGTATTTCGACCAAACCATATCCGATTTGGGGTATGTGAATTTAGATGATAACCGGGTGACGTCGTTAATTAACGCCATTAAGGCACCCGACAGCGACCTGGTGTGGTTTATTCGCGGTGGCGCCGGTGCCCTTAATTTATTACCGGCATTAGAGCAATATACAGACGAATTAAAACAGCACCCAGCCAAACCCATTATTGGTTACAGTGACGTGACGGCGATTCATCACTTTTTAAACAATATTGTTGGCTGGCCATCGGTACATGGCATCGTTGCCGCATATAACAGTGAAATTGAGGCTATGTCTGATGAGCCAAAACTTCCAGAAAAAGAAGACACATCGAACGCCAGGGAAAGCATCGCCAGATTGCATCAGTCCTTGTATGAAGGGGTGTATTATGACCGACTATTGCCGTTAAATGATGCCGCAAAACAAGGCGTTTCCGGTGAACTCAGAGGCGGCAATTTAACCTTGTTTCAGGCCACCATTGGCACCCGCTATGAAGCGGATTTAACTGACAAAATTTTAGTGTTGGAAGATGTCAATGAAGGCTATCGAAAAATCGATCGTGTCCTGCACCAGCTAGAATATGCCGATAACTTAAATGCCGCTGGCGTGGTGTTTGGCCAGTTTCATAGCATTGACGCCAACGACGCCGAGCGCTTAATTTATAAAACCGTACTGGAAAACTACGCTAAGCGGGTTTCCATTCCGGTCTACTACTACCCCTACATTGGCCACGGCTTTTACAATCGCCCGGTATTCCTTGGCAAAACCGCAGAGTTAGCCTGCGCCGGTAAAAATTACTGTTCCTTAAAACAAGAAAAGCTGCTTAGCGAATAGGAGTCATCATGAACAAACGTATATTCTCAACACTGATTCTCATGCTTACCGTAGCGGGGTGCTCTGCAAATGCCTACACTTCTGTGCCAGAAATTGAAATCGTTAAAAAGCCGGTTATTTTCGACCTGGAGCGTGAGCAATTATCGTTAGAGTACCTGAAACAGCGTCATGATATCGAAACTGACAAGGCGGTGATCGACCCGAAAATGATCGTCGTTCACTATACCGTGATCCCAACCCTGGAAGGCACGATGCAAGCCTTTAACGAGCCTACATTGCCAGACTTTCGAGTGCAGATAACCGGTGCTAGCTCGTTAAATGTATCGTCACAATTTGTGGTTGACCAAGATGGAACGATTTATCAAATATTGCCAGAAGAAACCACTTTTGCCCGTCATGTCATCGGTCTGAACTACTGTGCTTTTGGCATCGAAAATGTGGGTGGCGACGAAAACACACCGCTTACCCAAGCGCAATTAGACGCCAATGTTCAGTTAATCAAATACCTCAAAAACAAATACCCTGAAGTGGAATATTTGATCGGCCACCAGGAATCTAATCAATTCAGGGGCCACCCGTTATTTAAAGAAACGGACCCCAACTACAGTACAGAAAAAAGCGATCCCGGAACCGAGTTTATGGCACAACTGAGAGCGCAGCTAGAAGCGCTGAAGCTATCAGGGGTGCCAGAATAGAGGGAAAACCGAAGGTGGAGGGTGGAAGTGTGAGGTGGAAGAGGAGCTGCTAGCACATTTCATTCCTAGCACGTTTCACTCCTAGCACGCGTACGCTCCTAGCGGCTAGGCGCAAGCTTTGCTTGCATGCTAGGAATCAAATCTTAGGTTTGATGTGCTAGGAGCAAAATTTTTAATTTTGCGTGCTATGTGCTCAGGTTAAATCTTACCGCTTATAGCTCAAGGCTTACAGCCAGTTATCACAGTTTTGTCGCCCTAAAATTGCGGTGATAATTACCTTGTTACTTACAACGCGAAAATAAATACTGTCTGGTTTATGTATAAACCGCCTATAACCTGGTCGAATATGATCGACAGTTGGGCATAAAAAAGGGTCTTAGGCAATTTTTTCAAAGGCA
This sequence comes from Thalassotalea mangrovi, assembly GCF_005116735.1. Classification (GTDB taxonomy): domain Bacteria; phylum Pseudomonadota; class Gammaproteobacteria; order Enterobacterales; family Alteromonadaceae; genus Thalassotalea_A; species Thalassotalea_A mangrovi. Next base: position 125,958 of record NZ_SWDB01000010.1, read on the forward strand.
TCAAATAAACTGTGGTAGTACTTATCAGCTAATGTTTCACCAAACTCTTCAAACCCAAAACGATAAATGCGAAATAGATCTTCCTTGGCGTTTTGAGTGAGTTCGTACTTATGCATTTACTTAAGTTTTTCCTTAAACTCTTTCAATATTTCTTCTTTAGATTGATCAACCGAGCCACTAATTTCTGATAGAGCTAATTTTTGATTAATCATATCAGCACGGCGGGCCTGGCGAATCAAATCATTGATAAGTTCACTCTTGTTACTGTACTCGTGATGAGTAGATATTTGAGATTTCAGCCACTCATCATTTGGTTCAGTCAACGTGATACTTTGTCTTGCCATAATAATACCCTCTAAGTACAGCTCGCAACGATGCACAACTGGTGTAAATATACACCTGAAAAATTAACCTGTAAATCTTAGAACGAAGTGCAAGCAACTAGCACGCCTGACGAGAGGAAGGTGGAAGTGTGAGGTGGAAGAGGAGCTACGAGCACATTAACATTCCTGACACGCTGATAAAAAGCATTGGTTTCGAGTACACCGAAAACAATTTCGGCTCCGGGTACACAAAATCAAGATTTTGTTCCGAGTACGGGCAGACAACACCCTTCGAGTTTAGAGCCGCTTTAACCCGAAGCGATGATTTTCATCGCGTACCCGAAATAAACCTCTGGTTTATTTACCGTAGTGTCGTTGAGACATGTACCCTTCGTTCCAGGCATACAAGCGAAGATTGCGCCTAGCAAAGCGAAAGCTAGGCTGTAAGCTGTTAGCTGTAAGCACTAAGCTATAAGATGTAAAGCAAGGGCAAGGGCATGACTAATGGTGGAAATATGAGGTGGAAGACGACTTTTCTTCCCCCAGCGAAGCTAGACACTTCCACCTCCCACCCGAGCCATGGTCTCCGTCATTTCCAGCCACGACTGGAAATCTCAGGCTGAATTAAAGAGCGGGATCCCGGTCTCGGCAATTGAATCGATTGTCAGTTCCGGACACAATCGATATACCACCGTCCATGGCGGCATCCCTACATTGCCCTAATAAGTTACGTCCATGTAACGACAGACAAATTCTGCATACCAACATCCTTGTCGGCAACCCGAAGTGACGCATTCAGTCACGTACCCTTCCCGCTAGGCGCAACCTCTGGTTGCATGCCAGGAACGATTTTCAATCGTGTGCCAGGAATCAAATCTTTGATTTGGTGTGCTAGAAGCTTGTTTTTTAGTTTGGCGTGCCAGAAGCTCGACTTACAGCTTATAGCTTATAGCTTCAAACCATCGTAGTTAATCACATATCGAGTGCTTCGCCCGCCCGCATCTGAACGTTTCAGGCAACCTTTTTCAAATAGCAACGTCAGATCTCTGGTTGCGGTAGCTTTACTCACCTTCGCCAGACTTTGGTATTTTGACGCATTAATACCATCGACAAACTCATCACCATAGTTATCAAGTAGCCGATTCAAAACCTTAATTTGCCGCTCAGACAAAACAGTTTGACTGTGCCGATACCAATACTTAGATTTCGCCAATACTCGTTCAATCCTGACCATGCCAGACTCTAACGCATCGATTAACACATCCAGAAACCAATCAAGCCAACTGGTGATATTTAACGGAGACCTTCCTGATTGTTGCGATTGAGCTTTAACATTTTGGACTTTTTCTAACTGGTCATAATACTCGCCTCGGCGAGTTTCAATCGCCGCACTCATCGAATAAAAACGAGTCGATGTATCTTCTACCTGAGCAAGTGCTCGATCGGTTATCGCCCTTGTCAAACGACCATTGCCGTCACCAAAAGGATGCAAGGTTACAAACCATAAATGAGCAATACCAGCTCGAATGGCTCCGTTACCAGCCAAAGGTTGATTAAACCAATTTAAAAATGCATCAATTTCCGCATCTAACAATTCTCGTCCAGGAGCTTCAAAATGTACGATTTGACGACGTCCCTGTTGTGATATGACTTGCATCGGCTCTTCCCCCCGTAACTCTCCAACAATCAACTTGTGAAGAAGTGGGGTTTCCGGAAACAAAAGACTTTGCCATTTACATAGCTGCTTCACGGACAAAGACGATGACAGATTTTCCGTAGCGTCAACCAACATTTCAACAAGTGCTTCCGTTTGTTTTGTAGCACCAGTCATACCCGCCTTATTTAGGCCAAGGTGCCTGGCAACAGAAGACCGCACCGAACCAACATCGAGCATTTCGCCCTCTATCGCTGACGTTCGAATCGCGTTCTGGATAAGAGCATCCATCTGAGCCTCTTTGTCAACTGACTCAGGCATGTCCTGCACTTGCCCTAACAATCTAGTTTGCAGTATTTCAATATTAGCCAGCTTACTTTCAAGCTGTTTTTTGTCATACTCAAACTGAGGCCAACCCGCTGCCTGCCATATGTACATATCAAATTCCTCTCCCAATGAGCCGATTAGCGACACCTATTCGGCTCACACCGTGAGCCATATATTAAGAAATAATCGGCTCACAAGCAAATGAGGACGCTGGAGAAAAGCGAGTGTTAGGTGGAAGTCTAAGGTGAAAGGTGGGAGAGGACAAAAGCACACTGCGTTTCTAGCACGCTGATAAATCAGCTCCTGGCATGCAATCGAAGATTGCGCCTAGCAAAGCGAAAGCTAGGCTGTAAGCTGTAAGCTGTAAGCTGTAAGCCTTAAGCTATAAGATGCAGAGCAAGAGAAAGAGCAAGACTTATGGTGGAAGTGTGAGGTGGAAGACGACTTTAATTCCCCCAGCGAAGCTAGACACTTTCACCTTCCACCTGAACCAAGGTCTCCGTCATTTCCTACTTGATAGGAAATCTCAGCCAAATTTAGTGGAGCTTAACCGACTTTCGCAGTCGATTTAGCTTCATGTCATTACTGCGTTCCGTAAAATACCAGGCGGTATGTTCCCTCATTGCTTCTGAAGCCAGCTTTTGCATCACTAATACTTTTTTCGATTCGCTTTCACATGAGTCACTTATCCAAGCCTTCGCGCGTTTAAATAACACCAATAACGACTCATAATTCTTATAATTAGACTGGTAATTATTGTACTCCAGCCAAAACGCTGCGGCTCCACTCGTCATCAACAACATTTGAATGGTAAAAAGCATAATACTTTGGATCGTGTCCAGGTATGGATGCCCATGCAAAAAAGGCCCCTGGGTTAGTAAATGCAGGCCACCAAAAAGCGCGGCATACCCCAGGCATTTACTTGGATATTTAGAAAGCGTCTGATAAGCCTGTTTCGGTTTTTTACTTGATACCAGTTTCCACTTAATCCGACCCGATATTTGTAAGCGACTCTCAAAAAAAGCAATTTGCTCATCTAACCAATCAGTCCTTGCAGCATTAAAATCCTTTCCATTGTCCGCATGAGAAATCTTCCATTGATTGAATAGGTCACTATAGGATAGCGTTTGTAACAACACAGGAAGACGTAACCTTTGCTCTCGAGAAATGTAAAGTTCTGCGTGGGCCGAGTCACTCACTTGATTCAAGCTATCCTTTATTCGCAAAGCTTCTGCGATACATCTAGCCAATTGATATTTGCTCTTATACAGAACCTTACCAGCTCGTTCACGCAGGAACATAACCCAAAGCAATATGAGCAATACTAATATGTTCATGACTATCCCGAGGATGCTTCCCACGGTAAAAGTAAAAAGCTCGTAAGACAGAAACGTAAAAACCACCGAAACGTAAAAAGTTACAAGTCGCTTTTTATATCGAGATTGAAAATAGATCGCAGAATTATCAGCGACATCAAAAACTTTATTCGATGAACCTTCCGATTTATTAATCGGGTTTTCATTCTGATATTCACATGCATTTAAGTTAAATAGCTCAATTTGCTGCTGTAATAATCTAGCTTCCCTAGTTGTAATCTTTTCATCATGTCCTTGCTCTGTTGACACGGCATGGGTAATAGCACCCAACAATTTTTGCCTGGGAAATAAATTGCTGTCGACCACATGAAATTCAGAGAGTATAGAAGACCTGTTCTCGGCCTCGCCAAATGTTGGAGTGTGAATATAATGGACAACACCCAATGGGCCGCCTTCAAACTCATCAAAAGGCAAAATTTCCTCTGGCACGCCAGAAAGATCAAGCCCTTTTGTTTCAGCACACTTCAATCGAACCACATCTGCGGTTCCGCCGAGGCCGCGACTCGCCAAGCCATCCCACATGGCAATCACCACGTTACAGTATTTCGCAAGAAACGCGCCTTGATTTAGGTACAATTGATTTCGAGCAAGGCCATATTGACGATCTTTTAATGCGCTTCGGTAATCGTCATCCAACAGTCCATGCGGTACAACTATGCAATTTGGCCGATAGCGTGCATACTTTTCTACCAGCGCGTCACGACCAAACTCAGGGGGACACTCGTTACTTCCTTCGAAATCAATCAACATCGCTTCATAGGGCATCGCCAGACATGGAACGACCTTGACGAAATTCTCGTCCCAGCTAAGCTCTTGAATCAACTCTTCTACGACATCAATGGCCAACAAGTCTGCCCCTTGCGCAAATCCGGATAGCAGCCATATCGGTGTATGCTTTTCCACTTTGTTTCGCCAATACAAAAGCGCTTGTCGAAAGTCTCCTCGCAAGGTGCCCAGTTGCTCGCCACTGGGTAACAGACGATGTCCGGTTACACCGATAATAAAAGGTAATTTATCGTTATTAATTAACTTACTCATTTCACTAAACCACAACGAAAGACTTAATCATATTTACTCGTTACAACGCCACACCCTGAAGGCGACTAAAACGAGTTTGAAGTTGAAAAACCGTCTCTTCGTTCGACTCATGATTTAAACTATATTTTGCGGCAAAGCCGAACTGCACAGGTTTAAGCAACTTGCTTTTAGTCGCACTGCTCACAATCGTCTCTTGACTGTATAAACGAAAATCATCCAGAGTCAGGCGATTGAAATGACCTCTTGGAGGCAAGGTTATGTTCAAATGATTAATAGTTTCATTTTTATCACCAATGTATAGCGATAAACTATTGAGCGTAATGAAATGCTCACTGAGATTTTCAAGTTCAATGTTGGAACTATTTTCCCCTCTGCGAATGCTAATGTTTTTATCTATCACCTTCGGGGCTATGTGAAATTGATAGTTTCTGGCAGCAGTTATTTGATAGGTGACTGAATCGATATTTGTGTTTTCCTGAACACGCCATTCCTGCTCACAACCAGTCACATCATACTCATAAGAATTTAAATCCTCACATTCAATTTTCAACATTCCGCCAGATATTAGCGTATCTATCTGACGTTTTGATTCGTGTTGGAACTCCTCAAATTCACTCCATGAAAAGTCGTAATCTATTTCACCAGAAATGGGACTGGCTAACACCACTTTTACACTCGGTATTTTATTTAATAATCCGCTATCATCCCGGACACTCACCCTAGTTCCAATAGAAGCATTCAGTAACTGCGCTTTTTCTATTAATCTATCATTTGCTAATTGAAGTTGAGAATGATTGTCAGCCAACTGCGCCTGGAGTCTTTCGAAAAATGCTTTTCGATCGAACTTATGTAGTAGTATTGTGACTTCTCGGTTAAAAGCCTCTTGGTCAAATTCTGTGGTGTAGTATGCGGCGACACCGGCCCCTAACGTAAGACTTCCGAAGACAATGTTTCCAAGAATATTTTTTCCAATATCGTCTGCATCTACCTTCTTTTTGCGAAATAAGGCTCGCTCCAAGTCACAATTCTTGATCTGTTCAATAGGTAACATGCCAGCTGCGCAATCATTCACTCTGGTCGAAAATGTATGAGACAGGTCATTCAACTTAATCGCATCAAAACCGCGCTTAAAGCTATAGTTACCAAAGTAATAGGTTCCTGCCTCATCCCGCTTGACTTCGACGTAAACAGGTACATGAGAAAGATAATGCTTAGAATCTATGGAAGGGTCACTGGAGAGCAATGTCGGCACTTTATTTTGTGTTGATGTTGTACAGCCGCTAAGCACTATTAGAAACAGCAATACCCATATCTGATTAAACTTCATGTAACATCCTTATTTATTATTTTTCTGATTTATTTTTAAGGGAATGCATCAATACTCAGAGCAAAGTTAAGAGTTTGTTTCTGGGAGAAATAAAAAGTATTGGCTTACCCCATTCAAAGCAACATTGCTTTGAATGACATTAGTAAGAGCTCTCCGGTCCACAACCGATACATCCAAACCATCCACAGGAACACTGAGCAGATTCAGCTTTTCATAAGTTTTTCGTTCAGGAGTGGCAACAAACTGCACAATACCATCATCCGTATCTTCCGAGATCTCAAGTTCAAATGGGACATCGGCGCCGACAATGTGCTCTTGCTCTACTGATAATGGCGATGGGTTATTAAATGTAGGGTAAACCTGGAACGTAACACCGTTTGCAAGATGTATATAAACAAGCAAAAACGAATCGCTTTCTAGCAATTCTGAATAGAAGGTAACTCTAGGATTTTCGGTATTAGTTTCGACACTATTCTCAAACCTACCACTGAGAAGAAACTGCTCGCTTATTTCGCTCGAAAGATCATCGAAAAAATGAAAATGCTGTAACAGAGTTGGTTCTGTAACTTGTTGAATTCTAGTTTTTAATTGAGCATAAAATGCCTCTTGAGCTCTCTTAACCTGTTCTAGCTTTTCAGAACGTCGGTCTCTGGAAGATACCTCTTTCACCTCTGATGAGGGTAGTCTCTGAACATTATCAGAATTACTAACCGAGTTTAGCCCGTCGATACTCTTTTCTTTCTGCGGAATATTATCTACACCATAATTACTGAAATGGAAGAAAGAATAGACCGAAGCAACTCCTATCATTGCGATAGCCACCAGTCCAGTGAAACGATGTTTATCAAGAGTTAGGCCCGATTTTTTATTCTGTTTTTCAACATTTTCATTAGCAGTTAGCTTCGGCTCACGCTGCAAAATAGTGGCTACATTATTCGACAAAGTTTCAATGGCAACATCGAGCTTCATGTCTTGAGCATCTAACCAGTGGGAAACCTTCAAAAAATAATCCATAGCATCTGACGGCAATACGTCATCAATTTTAAATGGAATAATAGGAACCCCAGAGCTGACAGCCCTTTCAACTTCTCTCAAGACATGATTGGAACAATTAGAAGAATTCGAGAGAACGACAATCATGCAAGCACAGCCATCAATCCCTCGTACAATACCACTTGCCCAGTCTTCACCAGGTTTTAAGTCCCTTGGGGCTATCCAACATTTTAGTTGTACACTTTCAAGTTTGGAACTAATTTGATTGGCTATATTTTTATCTTTATTCGAATACGAAATGAAAACATCCGTCACGTCAGTAATTCCTGTAATTGCCAAATGTCTTTTGCAGAATTGCGTACACCGCACCAAATTGGCATTGCTTCCATGAACGAAAAAACCACCCTGACAAGGGTGGCTTTTACCAATTTTCCAATAAAATTATTCGCCAAGCACCTGCATTGGTTCAATATCCTGGCTTTCATTGCGAATATAACTTACGACATCATCAATAGTGTCCGAGCTAAATCCAAGCTTGGCAATAACTGAAATTTTACCATCCGCATGTCGTGCTAAGTGATATTCATTTACGCCCAACGCTCTGGTAAATAATGTGTGTACCTGACCATTTTTGATATCAACAGCTTTTACTTTGGTAGATGTTTTGTAAAATGCGATAGGACCAGTTGGCGTGCTTGCCCAATCTATTGCCCAAAAATAGTGACTACCATTTTTAAAACCATTCTGGTCAAAAAGCGCCTCGGTAAAGTTTACGTTAGCACACTCGTTTACAACCGAGTTTCTTTGAACACAACCACTATATTCGGCAACATCTTTGCCACTTAAATGAACATCTAGCGGTACTGTTTCGCCTGTAGCAATGTTTGCTAAAACATAGTGATCAGCCTTATTAAGCCCTAATGTATTTCCAAGGCTGTCAATAGAATCCATCAGGCCACCAATACCACTTTTTTGCGCTGGATTACTGTCCTTTTCCAATAGGATATAACCGCTTGATGCAACGTCGCCTTTTTGAAATTGAGCAATGTGATATCCATCAACAAGGTTTAATGGCTTCACTCGCCCACCAATGGTGTATTGGAATGCTGAACCTGTGCGGCCGATAATAAAGCCATCAGCAGTCGGAATTAATGTAGAACCAGGTAATGTTTTACCTGTTACGGTACGTACGTTGTAGCTAGAGCCGTTTTTAAAGACAGTTGCGATTTTAATCGGTTCTGCAGTCGAACCTGCACGAAAATATTTAAGGGTAAATGTGCCATCAAAATTTTGAATGGCGTATGTAAATTCACCAGTTAAACGATTACTACCGTGCTTAGCAACAGAACCTTCGAAGTCCAGATACATCTCGCCATCAATCAAGATACCATCTTTTTTCAGTTCAAAAAGTGCTGGTCCACCGGTTGCAAAAACGTTTTCTTTTTTCGCAAGCAATTCTTGTTCACTAATTGCAGGCTCCTGCTGCGCCATTTGATTTTGGTTTTGTACCTGCGGAGCCATCATCCGTTGCGTAAGAGCTGCTCTTGCTTGAGCTAATTGAGGGTTGTTGTACGCTTGAGGCGTTACTAAACAGCCAGTCAGTGAGGAAAGAGCAAGAGCGGAAAAAATAGCCTTAAGTTTAAATTGATTCATAAGGGGGTCCTTTACGTTAAAAATCAATATGAAAAAAGAGAAAGGACCTTAACCACTCAATTACAAAAGAGCAACAAATTGAATACAAAAAGTTACAATTTAAAGTTCGTTCGCACAATAAACACACATAAGGTTTAAAAATTGGCCGCAACAGCGTATATATTGATCACATATTAACCTTGTAATTGCCCTCTTCTTTCATTGTTTCTCAATGGACAATAAACAATTCAATCTGGAGTTAATATTTGGTTAACGATCTATTGGCAGAAAATCTCGATTAGTGACAGTTTGTTTTGACTCTCTGCCATAAGTAGCCCTAATTGCAGTAACGGCTGATTTATGGCGTGAACAGACTACATAAGAAGGGATATTCAATGCATTACCAAAGCGTTAATCGAACTGCACTAGTCAAGTGCTCAGTCTGGACATTTTAGGGAATTCAAAAATGCAAAAAGCCCAACTAACGTTGAGCTTTTCTGCACGGATCAAGACCTGACCCCACATAACGAAAAACAAAGCTTTAAGCCACAAGCTGTAAGCCGTAAGTAAGAGCAAAAAACAGGCTTTAACGCTGTATGGCTGTATGGCTGTAAAGTAAGAGTGAAAAGCAAAGCTGTATGCTCCAAGCTATAAGACGAGAGTAAGAGCCGATTTTTCTTAAAGCTTACAGCTTTCATCTTACAGCTTTATAGCCTTATAGCTCTATAGCCTTAAAGCCTCTCTGCTTTTTCTTATAGCATACAGCTTTCTACTTACAGCTTTCGTCCAGGTACTGGACTACTTTTTCCGCACTCTCGATCACACTCATTTCATCCGTCTTGATATGAATATCCGCCTGTAATGGCGCTTCGTAATCGGAGGTGATTCCGGTGAAATCTTTTATCTCCCCGGCCCGGGCTTTTTTGTATAAGCCTTTCGGATCCCTCGATTCACAGACATCAAGCGGGGCATCGATAAAGACTTCAATAAACTCGCCCTCTTCCAACATCTTGCGGACCATTTCACGGTCAGCGCGAAACGGCGAAATGAAAGCGGTGCTGACAATCAAACCGGCATCAACGAACAGCTTGCTGACTTCACCGATGCGGCGAATATTTTCAACGCGTTCGGCATCGGAAAAGCCCAAATCGCCATTCAGGCCATGACGCACATTATCGCCATCAAGTAGGTAAGTGTGTTTACCTTGTTTAAATAACAACTCATCAACGGCATTAGCGATGGTGGATTTACCACTACCGCTCAACCCCGTATACCATAACAAACAGGGCTTTTGTTGTTTCAGGCTGGCTCTGTCATGCTTTGATACCTGATGCATGTGCCAAACCGTGTTTTCTGTTTTCATAAAAAAATTCCTAAAAATCGTAGATTTTTAAAAGCTGTAAGCCATAAGCGATAAGACGAGAGTAAGAGCAAGTCCTATGCTGTAACGCTTTAAGGCTGTAAAGCCGTAAAGTAAAAAGCTGCTTTTTCTTATAGCTTACAGCTTTCGTCTTACAGCTTGCTATTAAAGTAAAAAGCTGCTTTTTCTTATAGCTTACAGCTTTCGTCTTACAGCTTCCTAATAAAGTAAAAACCGTTTTTTCCATAAAGCCATATAGCTTTATAGCCCTAAAGCCTTTCTTACAGCTTACAGCTTTGGTCTTACAGCTGCTTTTAAAACGGAAAAATAAGAGGGATCAGCGTGATCGCTGCTGTGCTATACGTGACCGACACGGGGATGCCGAACTTTATAAAGTGCTTAAGCTGGTAATTGCCAGCGTTAAAGACCATTAAATTGGTCTGATAACCCCAGGGCATAATGAAACTGCCGCTGGCTGCAAATGCCACAGCCATGATAAATGGCATGGGGTCAACCCCAAGGCCAAGGGCGATGTTATAGGCAATGGGAAAGATTAACGCTGCAGCGGCATTGTTGGTAACCAGCTCGGTAAAGACTAAGGTCACCAGATACACGCAAACAAATGCCAGCATCACGTCACTTCCGAGTAAATAGTGTTCTGCGCTGTCAGCAATTAACTGCGAGACGCCAGTATTTTCCATCGCGGTCGATAACGACAAAGCACAGGTAACCACCAACCAGATTTCAAACGGAAAGCGCCGTTTAATTTCGCTTAAACTGATGCAGTTAAAGGCAAATAGTCCGGCGGTGTATACCAGCAAACATTCCAGTAAGGTAAACGGCAAGGCAATCGATGCACTTATACTGGCAGCAAAACCGAGTAAGGCATAACTGTTGCGCCAGCCGGATAAGATGTTTTCCGGTTTCACCCCGGATAATAAAAAGAAGTTTTTCGATAAGTTCGGACGTGAGCGAAAGTCATTACCAACCGCTAAAACCAGAAAATCGCCAGAGCGAATGACGATCTCGCCAAGCTTTCCGGAAAGCGTTTCCCCTTCCCGGCGAATGGCGACAACGGCCGCGTCAAAGCGCGCTCTAAACCCAGATTGTTTGAGTGATAAACCGGCAATTGACGAACCGGGTTTGACCAACACTTCCGTGAGGTTATCGGTAAGGAGATCGTTTTGTTCGGCAAACAGTTGCAAGCCATCATATTGCTGCAGAACCTTTACCTTAGTGACATCGCCACTAAATACCAGTTTGTCCCCGGCTAATATGCGTTCATCCGGCGCCACCGGCGAAATTAAAAAGCCCTGGCGAATGATTTCCACCAGATAAAAGGCATCGATATTCCTCAGGCCATTGTCTTCAATTGACTGGCCAATCAATTTTGAATCGCTAGATACTTTTGCTTCAATAAAATACGCCTGCGGCTGTTCCGAGGTTTTAATGCTCTTTGGCAAGCGCGGCAACATCAACGCCATCACCAGAAAACAGGCCAGGCACGCCCCTATGCCAACCAGGGTGAAATCGAAAAACGCCAGGCTTGCCATGCCTTTTTCGATAACCATTGAATTAACAATAAGGTTGGTAGAAGTACCCACCAAGGTTAACGTGCCACCTAAAATGGCAGCGTAAGATAACGGCAATAACAACCGCCCCGGGTTGATATGCTTGTTATTTTTTAAGGGCGTAATCAGGGTTGCAACGATAGCGGTGTTATTTAATACCGCCGAGCTTAACGCCGTGCCAAACAACAACTTTACATAGGATGCCGTAGCTGATTTTGAAATCAGCTTAACCGATATATAGCGAAGAAAGCTGGTTCGCTCTAAGGCAAATGAACACAGGATCAGTAATACCAGCGACAATAAGCCTGAATTCACCCCGTTATCAAAGATCTCATCAGTAGTCACCAACCCACAAACCAGGCACAACAATATCGAAAAAGAAAATACCTTTTCCGGCGCTTTTTGAAATCGAACCAGCCCTAAAAAGGTGGCAAGGAAGATCCCCACCATCAACCATTGGCTAAGAAGCATAAAAAAACTTTTTCCCTTTCAGTCGTGTGAGACAACAGCACACTTCGTTCCTAGCACGTTTCACTCCTGGCACGCTGATAAATCAGCTCCTAGCATGCAATCTAAGATTGCGCCTAGCAAAAGCAAGAGCAACTCAAGAGTTATGGTGGGAGTGTGAGGTGGAAGATGATTTTTCTTCCCGCAGTGCAGCTAGATACTTCCACCTCCCACCGTATATTAGTTCCCCGTCATTTCCAGCCACGACTGGAAATCTGAACTCAGCCGAAGAGCGAGATCTTCAATTACTCGTAGATGACGAATCCGAAAAAGCAGGCCATAACGACTAAAGCTTTAAGCCCAAAAAGCAAAGTTTTAAGCCACAAGCTGCAAGCTGCAAGCCGTAAGTAAGAGCAAAAACAAACCTTAACTTAACTAGCCGCTTTTTCTTATAGCTTACAGCTTCTTTGCTTTTTCTTTATAGCGTTACAGCTCTATAGCCCTACAGCCTCTTTGCTTTTTCTTACAGCTTAAAGCTTTTAGCTTTTAGCTTTTAGCTTTTAGCTTTTAGCTTTTAGCTTTTAGCTTTTAGCTTACAGCTTTACATTCCCATTCTGGGAATGTAGCCCGAATAAACGCATTCAAGTCTTTTTCCGACTGGGTATATTCACGTGCCTGTGGCTGGTCTTCACCGGCGACTGTGGTTTCAGTGATCATACCCGCGCCCACGGTTATATTGGTAAGACGGTCAATAATCACAAACGAACCAGTACCCTTAACTTTCACGTATTCATCGATAACCACTGGAGAATTGGTCTGTACCACACAAGAAGCAATTTCATTTAACTGCATCTCACTTTCTTCGATGTGCTCCAGGGTATTTACATCAATGCGATGGTCGATTTTATTGACACGGCCATAGGTGTTCTTGGTACCAATTTTAAATTCGTACTCTTTACCCGGCTGCATCGCCGCTTCGCTCATCCAGACGATGGTGGCGCGGAATTTATCGGAAGCCGTAGATAGCTTGTTTGATTTAACCAGCACATCGCCACGGGACACATCGATTTCATCGTTTAAGGTGATTGTCACCGCCTGGCCGACAAACGCCGACTGCAATTCGCCATCGGCGGTCACTATGCTTTTCACCGACGATGATTTACCAGAAGGCATGGCAGTGATCACATCACCGACATGGATAATGCCACCGGCGATGGTGCCACAAAAACCACGAAAATCCAGATTTGGACGGGTAACATATTGCACCGGGAAACGAAAATCGTCGGTATTTTTATCGGTGTCGACTTTCACCGTATCCAGCAGCGCCATTAAGGTCGCGCCAGGGTACCATTCCATTGCCTCGGATTTGTTTACCACGTTATCGCCTTTCAGAGCAGAGATAGGGACAAAGCGAATATCCGGAATATCCAACTGCTCAGCAAACGTCTTGTAGTCTTCTTTGATCTTGCGATAAACATCCTGCGAATAATCGACAAGATCCATTTTGTTTACCGCAACGATAATGTGCTTAATACCCAACAAGGAACAAATATAACTATGACGTTTGGTTTGGGTTTGCACCCCATAACGGGCATCAACCATTACAATCGCCAAATCACAGTTCGATGCACCGGTTGCCATATTGCGGGTATACTGCTCATGGCCAGGACAGTCGGCGATAATAAACTTACGCTTTTCAGTAGCAAAATAACGATACGCTACATCAATGGTAATGCCCTGCTCACGCTCCGACTGCAAACCATCTACCAACAATGCCAGGTCAAACTCCTGATCCGTGGTATTAAACTTCTTCGAATCTGATTTAATCGCCGCCATATGATCTTCGAAGATCAATTTCGAGTCGTGCAATAGGCGGCCAATCAGCGTTGATTTACCATCGTCGACATTACCGCAGGTTAAAAAACGCAGCATGTCTTTGTTTTCATGTACTTTCAGATATTCTTCGATATCCGTTTCTAATAAAGATTGTTCGTCAATCATAAAACCTATTTCCGTTTCAAAGCTGTAATGCTGTAAGGCTGTAAGGCCGTAAAGAAAAAGCCGGTTTAACGCTGTAGCGCTTCAAGGCTTTAAGGCCGTAAAGTAAGAGCCACTTTATCGCTTTACAGCTCTATGGCTTTATAGCCTTCTTTGTCGCTGTAATGCTTTAAGGCTGTAAGGCTGTAAAGAAAAAGCGACTTTATCGCCTTACAGCTCTATGGCTTTATAGCCTTCTCTATAGCTTTATAGCTCTAAAGCCTTACGGCTTACTTTGCTCTAGTATCTTTTTTCTTAATCCATTCAACATGGCATCAATGTATCTGGTGTCTGACAACCATCGCTTGCCAATGTCATCATCTATGTAATCGATATCTATACCGATATAAATCTGGGTTCTCAACTCTGCGCAAGACCCTCTGGCCAATGTCAAAAAGTGTGCTTTTTCTTTGGCAGAATTGCGCGCCATACCTTCAGCAACATTGCTAGGTATCGACAAACCAGAACGAGTAATTTGATCTTTGTATCCGAAATTGTTAAATCCTTTAAAGTAAAGGTATAACTCTTTCGATAGCTTCAACGATTCTTTCCAAACCGTAAGTTTTTCATAATTCATAGCAAATCCTTTTGCATAAACAAGCTGTAACGATAGAAGGCTGTAGGGCTGTAAAGTAAGAGCGAAAAACCAAGCTTTAGCGCTTTAATGCCGTAAAGTAAGAGCGAAAAAACCGGCTGTAATGCTTTAAGGCTGTATGGCCGTAAAGTAAAAACCGCTTTTTCCTTAAAGCCTTATAGCTCTATAGCTTTAAAGCCTCAAATCCTTCTTTACAGCTTTATAGCTCTACAGCCTTACAGCTTACTTTTAACCCAACAACTATTATATAGTTGGGTTAAAAGTAACCTTCCATCTTCTTCTTCTCCATCGAGCCACTAGAGTCTTTATCAATGACTCGGCCCTGGCGCTCGGAGGTTTTGGTTAGCAACATTTCCTGAATGATTTCAGGTAATGTCTCGGCATTGGATTCAACTGCTCCCGTTAATGGGTAACAACCAAGGGTTCTGAAGCGTACCTTTTTCAATTCTGGAGTTTCGCCGTCTTCAAGAGGTAAGCGCTCATCATCGACCATGATCAGGGTTCCATCGCGCTCGACCACAGGGCGCTCGGCGGCCAGGTACAGGGATGGTAATTCAATATTTTCCAGATAGATGTATTGCCAGATATCCAGCTCAGTCCAGTTCGAGAGTGGGAAAACGCGAATGCTTTCGCCTTTGTTCACTTTGCCGTTATAGGTATTCCAAAGCTCTGGGCGCTGGTTTTTCGGATCCCAACGATGGTTTTTATCGCGAAATGAATATACGCGCTCTTTCGCACGAGATTTCTCTTCATCACGGCGGGCACCACCAAAGGCGGCATCAAACTGGTGTTTATCCAGAGCTTGTTTTAATGCCTGAGTTTTCATGATATCCGTATGTTTAGCACTACCGTGCACGAACGGATTGATGCCCGCATCAACACCTTCCTGGTTGATATGCACAATTAAGTCCCAGCCATATTTTTCAGCAACTTTATCGCGATACTCGATCATTTCTTTAAATTTGAACGTTGTATCCACGTGCATTAACGGAAACGGTGGTTTTGCAGGATAAAAGGCTTTTAATGCCAGGTGTAACATAACCGCAGAGTCTTTACCGACGGAATACAGCATAACCGGGTTATCGAATTCGGCCGCGACTTCGCGAATAATATGGATAGATTCAGCTTCCAGCTGTTTTAAATGTGTTAAGTTCATAATTCGCTCAAAATTGAGTAAGTAATAATAGATTTTTAAAATTGAATGTCGTCGTTAAATAAATTGCCAGTGCGAATGCAGAAAGGACGGAAGAGGAAGGGGAAAGCGAGCAAATAGCATGGGATGAAATCCCGCCTAGCACGTTTCAATCCTAGCACGCGTGCGCTCCTAGCAACTTCCTAATTGTAGTTTTCAGCTGTAACGTAAAAGCCGCTTTTTCCTTACAGCTTTTTTTATAGCTTTATAGCGTTACAGCGTGCTCTGCTCCTATCTTACAGCTTACAGCTTACAGCTTACAGCTTATAGCTTATAGCTTATAGCTTATAGCTTATAGCTTCCGACTCTCAGCTTTCCTATTGCGCCGTTCAACCGCTGCATTGGGTGTGGGTTAAAATTTAACTTGTTCGGGTAAAGTCTTGTTCCCTTCCCTCATGAATTAAGGGTGTTACTGACTAAGACCTAGATACCTCTAGTCACCTTGCATTACCTTAAGCAACCTGTTCTTTATTGTCAGGCTTTTTTACACATTTAGATATGTGTGAAAAGAGCTATTTTCAATGACACAACTTTAACCCTTTGTTATTTATCACAAACACCTAATTCTCTAGACGTTCGGCTCGATTTTTGCATTAATCCGACTCATGCATCTTAGCATATTGTCCATGCAGTCGATTTTAAGAGGTAACTATCATGGCAAGAATACTATCCTTACTCAAAATAAGTTTTTTAACCCTGTTATTGAGCTTACCAATCACCGCGAATGCAGAGCTAATCAAACTCCTGGATTTTACGGAAACAGCAGAAGAAGATGAAGGCCCAGTTTCTGGCGTATTCACATTTGAGAACTTACTTGGCATAGAAGGATTTAATGTTACATTTACAACCAACACAGGCGCTAATCATTGGCTTGATTCTGGCTCAGGATTGGGTATATGTCCTCTTGATGATTGTAATAACAACCCTGAAGACAATATAAATGTTGGAGAGGGAATAATTTTTACATTCACGCTAGATGGAAGTCCATTTATCGTGGAGGATTTCACTTTGCTGTTTGTTGGACATGAAAATGAGGGAGGTATTGTTACATCCAGAGTTGAAAAATCGCCCGGTGCATTTGTAATCGTGAGTAATAAGCAACCAATGTTTACGTTTCTCGGGACTACTGATACATATCCTATGTCTATAGTCTCTGGTGAATTGTACCTGGGATCTATTTGGATTGATGATAGCTTGCTTCCACCTCAAAGCATTCCTGAACCAGGGAATCTTCTTCTATTTCTTAGTGCTCTTTGCGGACTCATCCTTTCCACTAAGTTAAAGGTTGTATAAATATTTTCAAAAATCCGTTTTCACTGACATTGAGCCCGACTGAAAAAGCCGGGCTATTTATTTACTATAAAAACATCTAAGCATTCTTACCGCACAAGATAGTATCATTCGCGGAGATGTGCACTCTCATTGGTGATATAGCTAAGAAAGGAAAGGATTACGAAATTACAAAGCCGGTGAAGAAGTTGTTTCAATGATTCCGAACCTAATATCAATGCTGAGCTTACTTCTTAAACACTCGTCTTAATCCGTATTGCTCCATTAAGACCCCAACCCACTAATTTAATAACCGTTAGAATTGCCTTCCAAATCTATATTAGATTTTCCCCAGATAGATTCGAACATGGGTATCAAAAGCTTATTGCCAGCCTCACTTAAATGGTTGTCATCGTAATACAATGGGGTATTTTGCATAACTGCAAAACAAAATCCATTTTCACACAAGTAATCAGTCGGATCTAATAGCGTAACGTCGAATTTTTCCGCAGCACTTTCATATAAGCGATGCATAAATTGGTTTCGTTCCCTATATTGGTCCATTGAGATAGTTAACATCGAATTTTCAATACCATTTTTTAACTCTCTGGCATAACTATTGGGAATATCAACAGAGTATTCTGGAACCGCTTTTACTATGTATAACTGACGACCTTTGGATAGGCGCTCCATTGCTGCAAAAAAGTAATTTTCAAATTCATTAAATAATTCACCGGAAAGCTCACTATACTTTTTATTAAAGTAGACCAGTGGCCCTTTTAACTTTACCTTTTCAGGGTTTGTTTGATTAAAAAGAGAAACAGAGGGTCTATTAATAATGACAACTGGAATATTTGAATAGTCCTTCTCTAATCTAGTAATTTGCTCCTCTACGAATTCACCGCATTGAGAGTAAGGTATATCTCGACGTTTAATGCCCGGAATCGTAGAACAAGCAGAATAGCCTATAAATAAAATTTTACCTTTAGTATGATTCATCATCGCCGATTCAATAGCCGTTACCATAGAATTGGCATGAGAATCTCCAAAGACTATCAGGTTTATTTCACCATCATTTCCATAAAAACAGTCTTCTGCATTTATTCCGCTAGAAATTAAACATTCACTAGTCCTTGGGTTTATATTATTCGCCTGCATTTCAGCCTGAAAAACCGCCTTATCGAATCTTTCAGGCATCCCTTTTGTGTAATTAATTACAAAGCTAATTAAAAGCACAGGTAAAGCTATTGTGCACACTCGCCCTAGTTGGTTCAACCGCAAAAATTTTACATCACCTGAACGTTTATCAATCAACCTGGCATTACTCTCAATGAACCTCCAAGATAAATAACCAAGCAACAACGACAAAGAAACACCTAAAATGGACCAACTTAAACTAGTAAAACCCTGATAAGAAAGAAAAACCACGAGGGGCCAATGCCATAAATATACAGAATAGGAAATTTTTCCCATCCAGTTAGATAGCACGTTGTTTGTATATATACTTTCTTGGCGATTTGCCAAAATAATAATTCCAGTAGAAATGGTTGGTAACAATGCCAAATATCCGGGCCAAGCATCATTGCCATCAATGAGGTAAATACTCAGTCCAATCCCCATTAAGCCAGCGTAATTTAAATACTTTGACAACAATGGGCGATAGGAAAGCGGATAAAGAAAAACGAGGCCGCCAAATAACATTTGCCAGGCCCTGCTAGGTAAAAAGTAAAATGCGGCATTTGCAGATTTATAAGTTAGCCAAATAGAAAAGGCTAAAGATGTGAAAAGGCCCATTAAGAGTAACATTTTAACAATGTGTAGTGATAAATACCTAAACAGTATTGTAAGTCCGATAGGGTAAAGAATGTAAAATTGCCACTCTACCGACAAAGACCAGGTATGCAACAACCATTTTGAATGAGCTGCGGTGTCAAAATAACCACTTTTACGCCAATAAACGACATTAGATATGAAACCTAAGCTAGCTATAGCATGTTCACTTAATAACTCGTATTCACTGGGTAGCAGAATAAAATAGCAACCGATTAATACGAACCCGATCATGACCGTAAGAGCAGGAATTATTCTTTTCGCTCGGTTTTGATAGAACTTAAATATGGAAAACTCGTTTTTAGAATACTTTGTAAAAATAATCCCAGTCATCAAATAGCCACTAATAACGAAGAATATATCTACACCTACAAAGCCCCCCTTAAATCCAGATATCCCGAAGTGAAAAAGTACAACTGACAATACCGCTACAGCCCTCAGGCCATTTATATCATGTCTAAACTCCATTATTTAATACCTAATAAAGCTTTTTTGTGTCGTTAGTTATACCGCAATAGTAAAAACATTAAGCGTACGATAGCATCATTTGCCGAAGTAAATAAAAACTCTATTTTAATTAACCAACACAAAGCCGATCACAACATCAGGCAATATTGGGTGGGTTTACTTCTGGTCATGATCAGCACAAGCCACATTTTGATTTCCTAATGCAAAATTTGAATACAACACAAGTTAAGTTATACCGTTCGAATTACTATCAAGTTACTTTATTTACTTTGATTCTTTAGAATTGAGTCTTGATATTGAAGTTTATCCACGGAAAGTAGTTTCCTAAGCTTTATGGTAAATTTCCAAACATGTCGAATAAAGAAGATGTAACAAATTAGAGCCAATATAAAACCAACGAACATTATGGATTCATTTACCTTAAGCACCTCGCCTAGTATACCTATGGTCGACATACTTATAGACACGGCTGTAATAATCATCAGTGCCTGGCGATCGGTAAAACCTACACGCATAAAGATATGATGAAGATGATCGCGATCAGGCTTAAATGGATTTTGTTTTCTTAAAATACGTCGTTTAACAATTGTCAACATATCAATTAATGGGATAGCGATTATCCAAAGTGCTGCAACTGGTCTAAATAACGGAGAATCACCTTGCGTGCATACAGTGAGTAACCACACAATACTTAAACCAATAAACATACTACCTGCATCTCCCATAAACACTTTTTTTATACGTTTTTGGGTAAAAAGATTAAACCTCAAGTATGCCAATATCGATACAGAAATAACGCAAGGTATTACCACTTCAAAGGTATGAATGGCGAATTGAAAACTGTTACTTAATAACACTAACAGCATGATAGACAAAAAACTATTAATACTTAGTGAGCCTACAAGCCCATCGATACCATCAACCATATTAAATGCATTGATGGCCCCCAATACGCAAAGAATAGTAAAGCCGACCCCGAAAACTCCTAAAGTTATAACACCCACATTAAAAATATCACCTAATTGTTCGAGATAGACACCAAGCCCAAATATCATTAGGCATGCGATCAATACCTGTGCTAGAAGTCTGTGACGAACTCTCAAGTCAAATCTGTCATCTATTGCCCCTACTAGGACCATTGCTCCGGTAGCAAATAAAAATAAACGAAGCTGGGTAGTATCTGGCAAAATGAGTATAGACGTGATTAACAATGAGCAATAAACTGCAATACCACCAATTAAAGGGATCTCCCCGTAGTGATTTTTACGTTGATTGGGTTTATCAACAAGACCAACCTTATGAGAGTATGGTTTAAGAATTTTTATACTAACGAATGAAAAAAAATAACCTACAATCAGGCAGGCTAGCATGATATTAACAACACTCATCGATATTCCTTACTATGCTGACGAAAAAGAGTATTTTCTCCATTTAACTTACAGCGTTACTTGCTTCTTCGTGAACGCTTAAAATTTTTTGTACAGCAGTCTCAACAGAGAAATATTGAGCTAACAGTCTATTACCATTATTCCCTTTCTGCTCTCGAGATAAAACCCCATCGTATAAATCGATGGCTGCTTTCAGGAGTTTTTCATCTTGTCCATTTTCATAAATATAACCAGCACCACTGCCTGTTATGATATCGATAACATCATTACCAGGGTTAACACTTCCCAAGATGGGGAGTGATGCGTGCATATAGCCTAGAAGTTTACCCGGAAAATTATGACTCTTGTGAGTAGCTGACAATGAGAACATACCGACATCAACTTCTTGCAATATTGCCTTGTATTCTTCTTGGGTTACCGAAGGCAGTAAACTAGTGTTTGTTAACTGCCAGTCGTTAATTTTCACACGAACCAGCTCAACTTCATCCCCTTGTCCAAGAAATATAAAGTGAGCATCACTATATGGTTTCATAGCCTTAGCAAGTCGCAGTAAATTACTCATATCTTGTGCGCGGCCAATATTGCCACCATAGAAATAGATAACTTTATCCTGCAAGCCTAGCTTTTCTCTTAAACCTGAAGCACTTGGACTGTTACCTTTTAAATCAATCCAATTGAATAAAACTTCGGTATTTAGAGAGTTATTGGTTTTAAAGTCAAAAAACTCTTTATTTTTTGGAGACATTAAACCAATCTTATCCGCAGCCGAGTAATTTATCCTTTCAAAATATCTAAAATACCTTTCTATTAAAGAGCCTTCTTTAATTAGCCCTTCATCAATGACCCATTGAGGAAAGATATCCCTTAAGATCAAATAACTACGAGCATTACAATATCTTTTTAATTTATTGACTAAAGCCCCAAAAAAGATTGAAGGTGAATAGTAGATAATCAGGTCGAAGTGGAAATTTTGTATGGATGGTTTTATTGCCTTCCAAGCCCTTATCGACAATAAAGACTCCCTGATTGCTCTCTTTACTTTACCTTCACCTTTTAACTTTCCAGATTTAAACTTCCAATATTCAATATTTTCAAAATCTACTTTATCAAGAGAGCTTTTTTGTGGTTTTGTACCAGGCGCAATAATTACCGGGGAATGACCATTTGCTTTTAGCTCAACGGCCAACTCGTGTAGCATTTTTGCGTGAACCAATGTACTTTTCGGTAAGCTGTCATCAGTAATAATAGCTATATTCACTTTTTATTATTCCAAACTTTTATATGACTTCAAATTACTTTGATTAGCAACTGACTAACAGAGATTTGAATAATTTTTCACGTCAATATCTAACCAAAAACCTCAAAAACACTGCATTACTTTTTATCATACAGTGCAAGATATACTGTGGGACAAGCACAACCAAGTTGTGCTCTAATTGTACATGTAGAAGGGACGCTGCCGCTTGTTATAGCGGCATTTTTACAATAGTTAAAGTATTTGAGCAATCTTATTAATTTGCTTTTTTCCAAAGAAATTTATTTACGTAATCGGTGTAACTAGTAATGATTCTTAAAATTTTATCGGAAACATTTGGTGCAAGATAGTCATCCACAACATTAATCAGTCGGTCCTTACCTCTAGGCTGCACTTCGAGAATGTCAAGTGCTTGTAAAATTCTTTCAATTTCCATACCTGTGAACATTACGGCTGCTTCTTCGAACCCTTCAGGTCTTTCATGTGCCTCGCGAATATTGATAGCCGGAAAATTTAATATTGAGGACTCTTCGGTAATAGTACCGCTGTCGCTTAAAACAGCTTTTGCCTCCTGTTGAAGTCGAACATAATCAGAGAAACCTAATGGTTTTAGTAACCTTACTAACTCATGAAATTTCAAATTTAAAGAATCAATCTTTTTCTGAGTTCTTGGATGTGTTGATACAATAATCGGCAATTGATATTTTTCAGCCAATGTATTCAAAACATTCACATATTTTTCAAGGTTTGTAGGTGAGTCTACATTTTCCTCGCGATGAACGCTTACCACAAAAAATTCCCGAGACTTTAACGACAACTGCTGAAGCACATTAGAGTCATTAATTTTTTCCTCATAATAATTCAGTACCTCGTCCATCGGGCTACCAGTCTTTATTACATATTCAGGGCGAAGACCCTCTCGCAATAAATAGTCTCTTGCTATTGAACTGTAAGGCAAATTAACATCAGAAATATGATCAACTATTTTTCTATTAATTTCTTCAGGAACCCGCATATCAAAACAACGGTTACCGGCTTCCATATGAAAGATAGGGATTTTACGACGTTTCGCTGAGATAGCAGATAACGCGCTATTAGTATCGCCCAAGATTAACAAAGCTTCGGGCTGCTCTAGTTCAAATAACTTGTCAGATTTTTCAATAACCTGAGCGATAGTTTCTGCTGCATTTTTACCTGCACACTCCAAGAATACATCCGGAGCTCTAATTCCCATATCTTCAAAAAATATCTGGTTTAACTCATAATCATAATTCTGGCCTGTATGGACAAGAATGTGCTCACAATGGTTGTCAAGCTTTTCAATGATACGTGATAGCCTAATAATTTCAGGACGAGTGCCTACGATCGTTATAACTTTTAATTTATTCATGTTTATGACTTATGATATTTCAAAAAATCTTGATGCATTTCTTTTAGTAAGTGATCCCAAGAAGGGGCTTTAAAACCAGTTGCGTCTTGAAATCGCTTTGAACTTAGAGAACGATCTATGACAAGTTCATCACTCTCCTCAATTTCAATTTCTTTCTCGTACTCATCACTCACCTTCTGGAGCAGTGAATATTTATCAATAGGATCAACGCTAAGGTGATACAAACCCGAAAGTTCCGGGAGGTGAAACACACTCTCTGATAATATTTTTGCAATGTAGCAAGTAGGGAGACCCGAAAATATGGCTTTTGAAAACCCTTTGACTTTTCCTGATTGAGTTAAGAACCAATCTACTAAGCTCACGTTAGACGACAATTCATGACCAATAATTGAAGTGCGTAACGTTAAATGAGGTGCATAATCGACTTCACCAAGTAACTTCGAGCGGCCGTACACATCCTTTGCATCAGGAGTAGACTCTTCGGTGTATGCTCCTTTATTGCCACTAAACACACAATCCGTTGAAAAATGTATCAACTTGCTTCCTGCTTGATCACACATACTTGCAAGCTGGTGAGGAAATAAGGAATTAATCGAAATGGCGGCAACTGGTGACTTCGATTCTTTGTACTGTTTTATTAAACCTATGCAGTTTAAAACAAAATTTGGCTTTAATTGATTGATTACTGCTTTTAAATTTTCAATATTCGAAATATCAACGCCGTGAATTAACTTTTTTTCTCTGCCTCTAAAATAGCGTTCCTTACCATCGATGTTACGGACTGTGCCCCACACATCCAACGTATTATTTTCACTTAGATTTGAAAACAGAGAATAGCCAAGCATCCCTGTCGCGCCGATTATAAGTACTTTCATTAAACACCTTCTGGTACAACTAAGTTACCCTTGCTGATCTCTTTCATAAAATCGAGTTTAAGAAGCAAATCTTTCATTCCTGAGACATCAAGACGTTTTGTGTTGTGAGAGTTATAATCTTCAACATTTGACAGGTCTTTTTCACCTTCTTCGAAATATTTGGCGTAATTTAGATCCCGATTATCGGCAGGTATTCTGTAATACTGCCCCTGGTCATCAGCTATAAACATCTCTTCTCGACTACATAGAGCCTCATACAGCTTTTCACCATGGCGAGTACCGATCACATTAACTGGGTGATCTGTTTTTTTCATTAAACCTAAGATCGCTTCGGTGAGCACTTCAATTGTGGCGGCGGGAGCTTTTTGGACAAAAATATCACCATTAGTACCATGTTTAAAAGCGTGTAAAACCAAATCGACAGCATCATCTAACGTCATCATGAAGCGGGTCATTTTAGGGTCAGTAAGAGTAATAGACTGACCGTCTATCACTTGTCTTACAAATAATGGAATCACAGAACCTCTTGACGCCATCACATTACCGTAACGCGTCGTACATATTGTCATTCCTTTTGGAACATTCCGCGATTTGGCAACGATTACCTTTTCCATCATTGCTTTCGATGTACCCATCGCATTGATTGGGTATACAGCCTTATCGGTACTTAAGCAAACCACGTTAGATACGCCGTGAGCGATTGCTGCTTCAAGTACATTCTCAGTACCTATTACATTCGTTTTTACCGCTTCCAGTGGATAGAACTCACAAGATGGAACTTGCTTTAATGCTGCTGCATGAAATACGTAATCTACGCCACGCATCACATTTGAGATACTCTGATAGTCACGCACATCACCGATATAAAATTTCAACTTATCAGAATTGAAGTGCTTTCTCATATCATCTTGCTTTTTTTCATCTCTGGAAAGAATTCGAATCTCTGATACATCAGACTTTAAAAATCTACGCAAAACAGCATTACCAAACGAGCCAGTACCGCCCGTAATAAGAAGGGTTTTATTCTTAAACATAATTAGTCTCTTCAGAAATTTTTAAACTTTACGTGATAGAAAATTGATAGTATTTTCAGTGGTTTTTTGCCAATCAAAGTGCAGAGCTCTAGCCTTAGCTCGCTTGCCATACAAATCTAGATTACCCTCTTGATTTAACAGGTTAATAGCTTTGGTTAAAGAGCCCTTCGTATACGGATTAAAATAGAGTACAGCATCTTGTCCAAACTCAGGCATGGGCATTATATCGGAACAAATAACGGGTTTTCCCGCTGCCAACTTTTCTAATAATATATTTGGGCAGCATTCACAGGAAGAACCAAATACTAAGGCTTTAGCATTATGATACAGAGCTGGTAATTCTTCATACCGTTTAGCACCAATATAGTGGATATGATCGCAACCACTTTCTCGAATGAGTTGGTTAACTTCCTCACCATATTCATTGTATTTAGGTCCTACTAATACCAAAGGAGAATCAAATCCACTCTTTGACATCCTTATCCACTCTTCTACCACCTCTTTTTGAGCTTTGTACACATCTAAAATTGAAACATATAAATAGTACTCATTTGGGAACAGAGGTGGTTCAACTCTGTATTGCGGAGTTGTCAAAAAATTTTGGTTAAGGCCGTGATAGATGATTGTGGACTTAACATCAATGTTTGGTAAGTGTTTTTTAACTATGTTTCTTGAATGTTCAGAAATAAACACCACCCCATCGGAAAGGCGGTATGATATTAAAAATACGTGTTTTAGTAGCCACAACTTAAATCTGATATATGAAAATAGTGGAAATCGTCTACGCTCAGCGTCATCGAAAGG
Organism: Thalassotalea mangrovi; assembly: GCF_005116735.1. Classification (GTDB taxonomy): domain Bacteria; phylum Pseudomonadota; class Gammaproteobacteria; order Enterobacterales; family Alteromonadaceae; genus Thalassotalea_A; species Thalassotalea_A mangrovi. The sequence continues at coordinate 152,143 of NZ_SWDB01000010.1, forward strand.
AAGCATATTACGTAATGCAGTGTAGCTTTTACAACCTTTTGGCGTTATCGTCATCATAATACCACCAGGAGCGTAGTAGGCTTTAATACTATTTTTTCTTAGCCAAAACGGTAATATAAAAATTTCCCAGAAAGTGCGATAAATCACGTTGATTGACGCAAGCTTAGGCTCAATAATTTTTATGTTTTGTTTAACGTAGGGCTCAAATTGTTTCCTATTTTGAGCATTGACAATTAAGTAAATTACACCGTTGTTGGAAGGTATTTCGTTAAGGATATTTTTAATGTACGTCTGACCGCCACCTCGTAATGCGCTCAGAGCATTAAAAGCTATATTCATTTAATGTCCGATATTATGTATCTTGTTTTACCATTATCGTGTTTAATGTTATCAACAAAGCAAAGGCTAATTGAAATTTCATTAGCTACTAGCTCCTCCAACTCCTTAATTTTTTTATCACAATTAGCTCGTGCATTTGGAGCGTCGCCAAGTACACACTTTAAAGTTATTGAATAGTCTTCGCGCTGGTGGATTTGAAACTCATGAACAGTGTCAGGCTCATTATCAAAAATGGTTGTCAAGAAATCTCCAGCAATGATATTCCCATTCGGCAGTTTAATAACATCGGTAACCCTTCCCTTCACTTTATCAATCAACGGAAAAGGTAACCCGCATGAACACTCTCTTTCTAGATATCGTCCCCGATCACCATTTTGGTATCTAATTAAAGGAAATGCGTAATTACCGAGGTCTGTGATTGTTACCACTCCAAACTGCCCTTTCTTTACACTTTTTTTATCATGATCGACCATTTCAATATATCGTTCATCAGAAAAAACGTGTAGGCCATTTCTCTCTAAACACTCCGCTGCCAACCAATAAACCTCACTGCAACCGTATTGATCATACACAGGGGCTTTGAACACTTCGTCCATTAGACGTCGTTGTGTTTCAGACAGTGGTGCAGATGTCACCCAAACTGCGCTAAAAAAGTCAAATGTAATACCTTTAAATCTACAATATTTAGCAAATTCATATACACCTCCGACATACCCTTGTAACACTTTAGGCCTTTGCGTTTGAATCTTGTTTAGAAAAACATCCATAGTTGTGCTGGTCATCATTGAAGCATCTAAAAAGATCCGTTTTGTTGGATACCAAAGTAACGCATTAAGTGTTGCTCTCCATCCAGTTTTTACCTTTCGGTAAATAAATGCAATGTTATCTGAAGGTTCGCACCCCCACCAATTCAGTACTCGCCAACCCAATACATCTGAAAAATAAAGCTTATCGTGGTACAACTTTAATGGTTCCCCTGTGCTACCTCCAGTGGAAACTACTCTTAAACGATTCTTTGAGATATTTACAGGCATTAATTGTTTGATATTAGCCTTGATATCCTGTTTTGTTAGAACAGGAAGATTCTCCCAATCATCAAAATTTTTGATATCCTCTACATCAATGTCCTTAAAAACCGCACTATAGTATGGAATATTAGCTTTCGCATAAGCGAACAGTTTCTTTAACTGCACTAAAGTTATATTTCTGAGGTCTTCTGAATCTAATTTAGAATTCTTTAGTAGTTCGTCGTAATGCTCTAGGGCCCTACCACGTATTAACTTATTCTTAAATTGGAATATTTTTTGTTTTACACTTCTAGTCATTTTTTTATTCTGGTTGAGGAAGCTTAACATCGTTTTATTATGTCTCACTTTTAACGCTATCATAGCGATGAGAAGGCGCTATAAATATAAAGAATCGAAGGCATTTCCCTTGAATCTATCAGCTACTTTTACGATTTATATCCTTTATCACTTTCGCAGGATTACCCGCTACAATAACGTTATTACCAACATTCTTAGTCACGATGCTTCCTGCTGCAATGACCGAACCGCTGCCAATTACTACTCCAGGTAAAATTATCGCATTAGCTCCGATCCAAGTATTGTCGCCTATTGTTACGTTTGTCGTATTATGACCACCTTTTAATTGAATAAAATCTAGATTACCAGTCAGAATCATCGAACCGTATGAAACGACCACATTATTGCCTAATCTTATTACAGAATTACCACAAGACTGAATTATGGCTCTTGTATTGACTGTAACGTTATTTCCAAAAAAAACATTATGGGCATTGTAAATATCCACATCAGTATCTACAACGCAATTTTCTCCACAACCACCTAATACATGCTTCCAATAGAATGAATTAATTCTTCTTTTAGCGGCAACAAAAAGTTTCATGACAATCCTTTCTTATCAATTAAATAATTAAAGTTTGGTGACGCTATTTTGAGAGAGTCCACCCAATATTTTAAGCAAAGCACTCCCCCAAGTATTAGACCAATTATATTCTTGACGAACCGATGCTCTAGCATTCTTCGAAAGCTGCGCTCGCAAAGTTTTATCCGATGCTAATAACACCAGCTTTGCAACCAGATCATTACAATCAAACGGTTTAAATAGCAAAGCATCCTCCTTATCTTTGACTACCTCACGGTTACAACTGTAATCAGGTAAAACAACAGGTTTTTCCATCGCCATATATTCAAATATTTTAATGGGGCAAATGATATCAGTTGAGCCAGGAAGTACCGTTATATCCATATCTTGAATGAGTAGTGGAACCTCTTCTTTTGGCACTCCATCTAAAAAATAGACTGTTCGATTAATTATTTTATACTTTTCTGCTAGCTCTATGCATTCACGATAATACTTACCATTGCCAATTAACACATACTTGAGACGGTTTTGATTTTTTGTCTCATTTGCCGCCTCTATCAATAATTGAGGGTTGTGATAAAACGCATAGCTCCCCAAATATCCAATGATAATGTCGTCATTGTTTAACTGTAATTGATCACGGATCTTAGATTTCCTTTGATTAGATAACACAAACTCGCTGACATCAACCGCGTTATGTGCAACGACAATCTTATTTGGATCGATGCCTCGACTTGTCAATCGAGATTTCAAGACATGCGATTCGACCACAATATAGTCTGAGAGCTTTTCTTTTAGCCATTCAGTCATTAAAGCTAGCGGCTTGAATAAGGAAAATCTATAATTAACTAAATTGTCTTTCCATTCAAGAACGTACGGTATGTTACGCGCCTTAGAATAAAATAGACTACTAATATGAAGCCTAGAAGAACGCTCCCAAATTAACTGAGAATTAACTGCTCTAGTTCGTATATGAAAAAATAATTTAAAATCATGAATAATATCTTTGAGCTCAGAAACAGATATTACAACAGCGGATAACCACGCTTTGTTTCTATAACTCTTATCGAAGTGTGTTTGAGCACCATAATCTGCAGATTGAAAGCTTTTATTATTGAAGATATCTGCGCCACAGATAACATCTACATCAACTTTTTCTTTTCTCCAACAGTTGATTACTTCTGATATTTTGCGCCCTAGAGAGTGACCGTGGAAACTCCTCCCGCTGACTATGTACAATATTTTATTCATCTGATTTTAATAACTTTTCAACTAATTCGAGCATATTGCTCTTATATTTGGATGCGCCATAATGTTCAAGAACAAAACTTCTGCCATATTCTCCAAAGTTTTGTCTCATCGTGCTAGAGCGTAGTAATTTAATTGTTGCATCCGCAAGTTCATTAACAGCATGAGGTGGAACTAAATAACCCGATTGCCCATGCTGTAACCATTCAGGGATCCCACCAACATTTGTTGCAACACAAGGGGTTTTACATGCGAGCGCTTCCACTCCAACCAAACCAAATTGTTCTTGCCAAATGCTCGGCATAAGAAAAACATTGGCCTCAATATATAATTCTTTTACGGTATGACGATCAACGAATCCTAAAAATTCAACATTATCTTGAAGGTCATACTCTATTACGAAATTTTTACACCAATCAAGAAGGATACCTTTTCCCGCAACTTTCAATAGAAAGTTAGGAAACACTTTTTTTATCTCAAGAAGGCTTTTAAATAATACCTTGATACCTTTTACTTCTGATATAGCACCAACATATAGTAAAATTGGCCGTGAACTTAATGGTTTTATTACAGGTTTTTCGAATGCAGAATCTATCCCTAGTGGTTTATAGGTAAGGTTTTCAAGTCCTAAACGATGAGCAACACTATAAATATTTCTTGATGGACAATGAAAAATACTGGTGTTAGATTTTAAATTATTCCAGAGCTTATTGGTTAAGTATGTATACAAAGAAGCATTAACTAAGCTTGTGCAACCTCGTCGAAAACATTTGAGCCCTATGCCTTGTTCACAAGGAGCACCATTCATTAACCCCCCCCAAGAAGTCGCACAAAAAAAGTTAGGTCCATGTAATGTTGTAATTACCCTGTATTTACTGATACTTTCATAAACATCAATTGGATACTTAGATATCAGATGGCAATGAATTACATCTGGCTTAATAAACTCTAACTTTTTTCTAATAAACTCAGAAATATTATTGGATCCCAAAAACTTTCTTACTTTATTCACTATGCGAGACCTATGCTCAACGTAGCTTATTACTCGCTGGTGTTCGTTAGCTTCTTTATCGAAGGCTAATACATATACCTCATAACCAGCTTCCTCCAATGCTTGCTTCTCTAAATAAAGCGCAGCATCACCACCGCCACTAAAGCCGGAGTGGTCATTTATTAGTAAGATTTTTGCCATATCAGTTATTTTTCTTAAAAATGCTTAATGCTAAATAAGATTTTGTTATATATAGGCTACAGGACACTAACAATAATATTCGTAAGGTATTAAAATTACTCGTTGCAAAGCCTCTCCAAAATGTGTGCCCTGACCAACCGATAACCAAACTTCCTAGCGTATATGCGGTAACCGCAACCACAAACCAGTGATATTTAGATACTTTACCTACTTTAATAAAGTTAACGAATCGCCTCACTACAACAAAACAAAACATTATAAACAGACAAAATCCGATTATCCCAGACTGTTCTATGGTGAACACATAAATATTATGAAATCCATATCCAACCCTCGGACGTCCCTCGATAGGTGCAACATAAAATCCAGCTCCGATAAATGGAAGGTACTCCCCTTCATCATAACTACTTATGTCAAAATGAGAAAAGAATAGAACGCGATTTAAAATCGAGTTATGAGAATCATTTTCTTCAAATTGGTTTAATCTTTCTAAGGTGTAATTTTCTGAGGCTATAAAGCTCGTATTTATTACCACCACAGATGTAAAAATTGTAAAAAACAATAGTAGCCAGACAGTTGTCTTTTTGCGAATATAAAATGCAAAAACAAAAAAAACTGAAGCAATAAAAAGAAATATTGCTGTACGAGAACCAGTAAACAAAATAGGCCAAGAAAAAAACAAAAATACGACAAACCAAAAGATTTTATTGGATTTAACTACTATCATTTTGGAAAGACAAATAGCACTAATTAACGGTATGTAATTAGCTATGTGAAAGTATGAACCAGAAAAAGGCCCCCAAACTAACTCCTTGGGCTTTGACAAAATTAATCCTTCAGTCAAAACAATTTGTTCAATTCCTATAAAGTATTCGTAAAGACAATAAGTACCGACAAAAAAACCGCCTATAAAAAGTGCGTTAACAATTACTCTCAGAGGACGATATTTTTCAGGGATAGTCAAATATATAGCAAGCGCTAAAACGCCTTTAAAATATTCGAAACAATAATAAACCATGTATAGCTTCACTTGACTAGAAAAGTCAAAAAGCAATAATCCAAGAACAGCACAAACCCAAAAATTTGCAACAATAAGTAACCAATACTTGAATACCACCTCTGTAAACTTTAACCGATTATTAATTAGAATTAAAATACCTAACCCTAAGACCAAGTCAAAAAGTCTTGGGTTTAAACGATCAAGAGATGATAGAACTATAAGTGGCTTTTCAAAAGAGAAAGAAAATACTAATAGGTATATCCAAATTGTATGATAATTAATATTCCATTTTTTCATGAATATGTAGTAGGCAATTTTTTAAATAAATAACTATAAAATGAGAGCTCGTTTATATGCTCTTTTAAGCTGACGTGTAACAGACTGTAAGCCATAATTTTCAATCACGAACTGCCGTTGTTTTTCTCGACTAAAAGAAGGGAGCGTTTCAATATTTTTTACAAGATCGTCGATATTTTTTGCTTCGTATATTGAAGAAACCGTTTCACTTAATAGAGTTTCAGGTGCATTAATTTTAGGTGCTATAACATAACAACCACACGACATTGCTTCCAGCATTGATACGTTTGCAGTTTCAATTCTGCTCGATACTATAAAAAGATCGGAATTAGAGTAGATCGAAGCTAATTCACTTTGCATTTTATGTCCTAAGAGTTCGACATGGGGATTTCGCAATAATTCGTTAATTTCTTTATCCTTAAAGTCATAATTCCCAATAATTTTTAATTTATATTTAAGGCCCTTAGGTAGTCTTGAAATAGCTTTAAGTAATATGTCTGTTCCTTTGATACTCCCTACGGTGCCTGTTGAAACGATTTTTAACACCGAAGATTTATTTTCTGTAACTTTAGGCTTAAATAAAGAGGTGTCTATAGGGTTAGGAAGAACACCGTTAACTTCTATATTACATTTATTTTCTATAGAAGCCTTGAATCCAGGGCTAACGGCGTATAATCCCTTAATCGAACGACGCATTTGATGTGAGAAATAAGGGAGCCGCCAAAAAAAGCGGTTATCAGAAAAAAAACCTGAGTAGTGTTCAGTTACTATCACTGGCACACCATAATCACGCCCTATGCGTGCAGCGGAAAAACCTGCAGGGGCAGAAACATGAGCATGGATGATATCAGGCTTACCATTATGCGCCACAGCTTTTTCATATAGTAACTTCAAGGCTTTTGTATATTCGACCAATGACTTTCCATAGCCAATAATTGTTCTACGAAATATATTTTTGGCTTCTATGTTTACTTTGGCGTAATAATAATCATGTTCTTGACTGACGCTGACCTGCTCATTCTCACCATGACTCTGTTCAACATGTAAAACAGTTACGGTACCAATACGTCGACTTACTTCAATATGTGGCATTACCCATCGAGCCAAATGGGGTTTTTCAGGTGTAGGATGCCAAGCGGGAATTACAAATATATTCATATATTTAATCTATATTTACTATTGATATAACTAACCACTTTTTCATTCTGAGAATTTTTTAGCACGTTATCGATCAGCGCTACATCGAATTTACTCATTTTTCTTAAACCTTTACCTAAGCTATCCGCGCTAATTGGCTTTTTGACATTAGAGTGATGTAATAAAGAATCAACATCCCCAAGACTCTCTGTGGGAGGGTTCAGCATTTTAGGGCTATATTCAACTCCTAGGAAATCACATACTCTTTTAATCGTTAGTTCCGGAACTGTAACTAAATCAGAGTAGTTCACTTCGATATATCGCTTCTTTACCTTATTACTAAATTCAAGAGCAGCTTCTACTGATTTTAACCAACGTTCGGCCGCTGACTCAACATTTGTGAACAAACCTGCGCTCACAAAAGAATAAATAGAATCATATGGGCTTCGAATAATGTGTATATATTGGCTATTTGGGAATACTTTTGATATTGAATCTAGATGTAAAGTATTTAAAGGCGTTTTATCTCCCCAACGCGGGCTACTGATATCGTGCTGCAGAGCATAAAATTTATAAAATGAATCGATAATATAAGACAAGCTTCTTTTCGAAGAAGGAACCATGACTAACTCTTTCTTCAGTCTTCTCAAGGAATCAATATTAAATGTATGAAAGTCATCTTCATACTCGAAAAAAGACAAAACTAGATAACATAAATCATTCCATTCAAGATTAGGGTATTTCAAATACTGTCTTATACTGTGCCCCAAGACGTATGTTTCAGGTGGTATATATAGTTCTTGATTACTATTTAGAATGCGCCTAAGTAGAGTGTTACCAGATCTTCCTGAGCCTATAATAAAAAATGGATTATAGATTTCTGAGTTAACGACCGGGACGTTATAAAAAGAATCCATTAATTTAGTGTTTATTAATACTTTTTGAGCAGAGTGCTTTATAAAGCCCATATCAATTACCTCAGGAAAATTTAGGGAGGTATCCCATATAAAATCCAAACTTCTTTTTAATGAATATTAATGAAGAGACATTCCAAGCTGTATTTGCGATTAAGCTAGCTAAAGCAGCACCGATTAGGCCATATAATGGGATAAGTAAGTAATTTAATGCAATATTCAAAGCACCTGAAAATAACACTATTTTATTAAATGTTTTCTGATGACCAGTCATGTTCATGAAATATCCTACAGAGCCACATATAGAGTTTATAAATTGCCCTAGCGCCAGTAGCACCAACGGGTAGTAGCCAACATTAAACTCCGAGCCGAATCCATCTAAGATTTCATGGCCCAATAAAATTATGAATAGTAATATAGGCGAGGTTGAATAAAAAATTAACTTTGAGGACTTTCTAGCTATTTTTATTAAGTCTTTTTCTCTCCCTCCGTAATAGACTTCTGCAATTTTAGGGGCTAAAACAGAGTTAATAGAGGTCAATACAAAACTGCTTAAAAGTGCAACTTTCACTACTATTGCGTATACTCCAACGTCCTCGGGCCCCAAAAACGTACCTATCATTATCGTGTCAGTGTGCGACATTACAAGCCAAACCGAACCGCTTAAAAACATTGGAAATGAAAGCGAAAGAATACTTTTTGAATCATACTCTTTTACAATTTTTGGTTGATTCGTCTTTTTAGGAAACACTGTACTAACTAGAAACAAAGATACAGAAAAGCTAAACAAAAATGATAATAACATTGCATAGATAGGAGTATCAGGATTATTAGTCAGAAGTATTACAAGTATCAACAAAGACAAATTGATCGTTGGTTGAACCACTTGTAATAAAGCAAACATTTTGACCTTTTTTAATGCTCTGATCGCGATAGAATTTATGGCTGCTAAGTTGGCAAATACTATTATGCATGTCGCCCAACCTAACCAATAGGCCATTTCTGCTCCCCAGAGCTCATTAAAAATACCATAATGAATAGCAACCAAGCTTATTAAGCTCACGATACCCCCCAAGATCATAGTGAGCTTTACTATCTTTATATATATATATTTAGCTTCGTATAAAGAGTATTTTTGTATTTGTTCGGGTATTAACCTGAGCAAAGAAGTGTTCATTCCTGCAGTGCTAAATAAGCCCATCACAGCTAAAAACGAAGTTATAAGAGAGATAATTCCGACTACTTCAGCACCATAATTTCGAGCAATTAACAGATTTGATATTAAGCCTAAACTTACAGCAATTATTTTTGTAAAAAAAACAAAAACACTGCCTTTGAATATCTCCCCAAATAATTTATCAGAGATATTTAATTTCACTATACGGAGAATATTAATCACTATTTCAGAACACCAACATACCAGGGCATAGCCTTGTCAATTCCCTGCTGAATTTTATACTCAGGTTTATACCCTAGAAGATTCTTCGCTTTAGAAATATCTGCCTGAGAGTGCCTCACATCGCCGGCTCTGAAATCCTTATATGTGGGTGCTGTATCGCATGCTACGCCACATTCATTTAAGGCAACACGAATGGTTTGATATAACGTATTTAAAGTGGTTCTATCTCCCAACGCAACATTAAAGACCTGATTTTTTGAAGATTCTGGCCCTGTCGCTGCCAGTATGTTTATTTGCACAACGTTTTCAATAAAGCAAAAATCTCGGCTGGTCTCTCCGTCACCATTAATAAATACCTCCTCGCCTTCAATCATAGCAGCTGTCCATTTAGGTATCACCGCTGCATAAGCACCATTTGGATCTTGACGTTTACCAAATACGTTAAAATAACGCAGGCCTGTGGTTTTAAAATTGTATGTTCGAGCAAATACGTCGGCATATAACTCGTTAACATATTTCGTCACAGCATATGGCGACAATGGGTTACCAATGTTTTCTTCAACTTTAGGAAGTGCTGGATGGTCTCCATATGTAGAACTAGAAGCAGCATAGGTAAAACTGTCAACTTGCTCATCCTTAGCGGCAACTAGCATGTTTAAGAAGCCTGATATATTTACTTCATTTGAAGTAATTGGATCGTTTATTGAGCGCGGTACAGAACCTAATGCAGCTTGGTGAAGAACATAATTCACTCCTTTTACAGCTTTTCGGCATGTTTCAAGTTCACGAATATCGCCTTCAATAAATGAAAAACGATTCCATTGCTCTTCTGTAACTTCACTTTTAACTTCGTCTAAATTGTATTGACGGCCAGTTGCAAAATTATCTAACCCAACCACAGTCTGATTCAGTAATAACAATTTCTCTAAAAGGTTAGAGCCAATAAAACCTGCAACTCCAGTTACTAGCCAAATTTTAGGGGTTTCTATTAAGTCTTTTTGAATTCGTTCGTAATTAGTCATTATCTGGATGCTAGAAACTAGAATTTAGAAACTAGAATGTCCTTTTCGTTTTTTTAATTTGGGGAAATAAAGTCTTATATGAGATTAGAGTCTTAAATCTACTGAATCTTTTTCTAAAACATATTTAAGGTCGTAGATTACGCAATCAGATTTACCAAAAGTTTCAATTTTTGAGGCACCCATGTTCCTAAATTCGTTGTGCGCAACCGCGAGAATAATCGCGTCATACTTGCCTTCTTCCGCTTGTTTTATAGTATTAAGACCATATTCAAGCTGTGCTTCTTGGGAAGAGCACCAAGGGTCCATTACGTCAACATTGATATTGTATTCATTCAACTCTGAAACGATGTCTACGACCTTAGTGTTACGTAAGTCGGGGCAATTCTCTTTGAAGGTCAATCCCATCACTAACACATTAGCGTCTTTGATCTGAATACCTTTTTTGACCATGGCTTTGGTTAATTGGGATACTACGTAAGTGCCCATTTGATCATTCAAACGGCGACCTGCAAGGATCATTTCTGGGTGATAGCCAATACTTTGAGCTTTGTGGGTAAGATAATAAGGGTCAACACCAATACAATGGCCACCAACCAAACCAGGGCGAAATGGCAGGAAATTCCATTTTGTGCCGGCGGCTTCTAATACCTCTAACGTGTCAATACCTAGCTTGTTAAAAATCAATGCAAGCTCATTAATTAATGCGATATTTACATCACGCTGGGTATTTTCAATAACTTTCGCCGCTTCTGCCACTTTAATGCTCGTCGCTTTGTGGGTACCTGCTTCGATTACACTTTTATATAACGCATCGATAAAATCAGCAACAGCTTCCGTTGAGCCAGACGTCACTTTTTTAATATTAGTCACTCGATGCTCTTTATCCCCTGGGTTTATCCGCTCAGGAGAGTAACCCGCGAAGAAATCTGTATTGAAGGTAAGACCCGACACTTTTTCCACAACCGGAATACAATCCTCTTCGGTCGCGCCAGGGTACACAGTTGATTCGTATACGATGATATCCCCATTTGAAATCACCTTGCCTAACATTTTGCTAGCTTTAATAAGCGGTGTTAAGTCAGGGTTTTTATGCTCATCAATTGGGGTAGGAACGGTAACAATGTAAAAATTACAATCGCGTAAATCATCGATGTCACATGAATAGCTGATAAATGTTGATGCTACTAGCTCCTCGGAACTGCATTCTAGCGTGCTGTCAACACCGCTCTGTAGCTCGTCAATGCGATGTTGATTGATGTCAAAACCAAGTGTTGGATACTTCTTGCCAAATTCCACCGCAAGAGGCAAACCGACATAACCTTGGCCGATCACAGCAATTCTCAAATTACTAAAATCCATTACCAAATACCCTTTGTATCAACTTTTAAACCGCTCACTTCGTTTAGCGCCTTAAATTCTTTGTGATCAACTAGTAATACCTTAATGTCAGCATGTGCAGCCTTTTTGATATCAACCAACTTAATATGATTTAAATGTTCTGGTAGGGATACCACATTTGGCTCAACTGCGATGAGGCTGCCCTGATGCATTTCTGTCAATTTTTTGGTAATCTCGAGTGCAGGACTTTCACGTAAATCATCGATGTCTGGCTTAAACGTTAAACCATAGCAGGCTATAGTCACGCTTTTCGCTGTTTTCTCTGGGTTGGCCATTAAAAACTCCGCGACAGCCAATTTCACTTTTTCGATTACCCACTCTGGTTTCGCGTCATTTACCTTACGAGCCGTTTTAATAATGCGCGCTAATTCTGGGGTCTTGCTAACAATAAACCATGGATCAACGGCAATACAGTGACCACCAACACCAGGACCAGGTTGTAAAATATTGATGCGAGGATGACGGTTAGCTAATGATATTAACTCCCACACGTCAATGTCTAATTCATCACAAATAATTGAAAGTTCGTTTGCAAAGGCAATTTGCACATCTCTACAACTATTTTCAGTTAACTTGGCCATCTCAGCTGTACGAGCATTAGTAACCACACACTCCCCTTCAACGAAAACCTTGTAAAGTTCAATAGCGTATTCTGAACATTTCAATGACATACCGCCAATCACACGATCGTTTTCTACCAATTCTCGCATCACATGTCCCGGTAATACTCGCTCAGGGCAATGAGCAATACGAATGTCAGAATCTTCGCCAGCTGTTTGTGGAAACGTTAGGTCAAATCGAGCTTCTGCTAACCATTTCGCCATTTGTTCAGTAGCACCGACAGGTGAGGTTGATTCAAGGATAACTAAGTCACCTTTTTTCAAAACTGGTGCAATAGACTTAGCTGCAGCTTCGATATAAGACAAATCCGGCTCATGATTTTCACTTTCGTTACTAGAGCCTTTCTTAAAAGGCGTAGGAACGGCAATTAAAAAGGCATCTGCGGGCTCTGGGATGGTAGTAGCCTTTAAATAGCCTTCTGTAACTGCGGCATGGACGATCATATCTAATTCAGGCTCGACGATATGAATTTCGCCTTTGTTAATCGTATCAACGGTGTTTGGGTTTACATCTACACCTGTAACTTTAACTTTTCTGGCCGCGAAAGCAGCGGCAGTCGGCAGGCCAATATAACCCAGGCCGATTACGGATACCGTATTGAATGATTTCATAGTAATAATGTTCTTTTTAATTGCTGAAGAATTTATTATTTGGCTTGATATTCGATGTGAACTAAGTAACTGATTATTTAGTCGAGTAATCCTAAACAAGGCGAGTAAATATACTATTGAATTCTCCTGATACAGATTCCACACCGGTGAAGGACAAGGCATCAACGATTCTCTGACACGCTTTACCGTCACCATACGGGTTGTGAGCAAAGCTCATTTCCTGATAAGCAAGGTCGTCCGTTAAAAGGCGCTTAATATTTTGATAGATGAGATCGGTGTTGGTCCCCACTAACTTAACCGTGCCAGCTTGAACAGCTTCTGGTCGTTCCGTTGTTTCTCGCATAACAAGGACAGGCTTACCAAGAGAAGGGGCTTCTTCCTGAATACCGCCAGAATCGGTAAGAATAATCGCCGATTTATCCATGATATATACGAACGGCAAATAGTCTAGCGGCTCGATCAGATAAACATTACTTAACCCCGTTAAGAGACGGTTGACCGGTTCTCGAACATTCGGATTTAAGTGAACAGGATATACAAATTGTACATTTGGAAACTCTTTTGCACTTTTCGCGATAGCCTGACAGATGCGTTCAAATCCCCCTCCAAAGCTTTCTCTCCGATGTCCAGTAATAAGTACGATACGTTTGTCTTCCTTTAAAAAAGGAAAACGCTCCAGAAAGTTTGCTTCTAAAAAGTGGTTATCTTTTAATTTCTCTTTTACCCAAAATAACGCGTCTATCACCGTATTACCCGTCACACTAATTGTTTGTTCTGATACGTTTTCTTTAAGTAAGTTTTGTTTGGATTTTTGAGTTGGAACGAAGTGAATGTTAGCTAGAGTTCCGGTAAGTTTTCGATTCCCTTCCTCTGGCCAAGGCGAGTAAATATTATTTGTACGAAGGCCTGCTTCAACATGGCCAACTTTGATTTGCTGGTAATAAGCGGCAATAGTTGTAGCAAACGTGGTAGCTGTGTCGCCATGAACTAATACATACTCAGGATTGAATTCTTCTAACACAGGTTGCAACCCTTTAAGTATTCGACAGGTTACATCCGTGAGATCTTGACCTGGTTTCATTAAATCAAGGTCATAATCTGGCGAAATTTCAAACAACTCTAATACTTGATCGAGCATTTCCCTATGTTGCGCGGTAACACAGACTTTAGCTTCAAAGCGCTTATCGTGTCCTAAGGCGTGCACCAAAGGCGCCATCTTGATAGCTTCTGGGCGGGTACCAAATACCGTTAAAATTCGTTTTTTTTCCATGATAACTTCTTATTATTTAAAGCGTATTGAACAAGCCAAAGGCTTATTTAAGGATTGCTCAGAAGCTTCAAAGTTAACTACTTTTTTATGTTTGTTAAATTTGAAATTCTTAGTCTTGGCAAGGAATAGTATTTTATTAACTTAGCTTTGGACTAATACCAATTAATCAGCAAGTTTTCCATATTGATACTGATAATACCCATAATCGGAATAGTATGAGCTGGCTGTTGCTTCCATGGCATTGAAGATCACGCCTTTGATCTCCACACCATTCAGTTCAAAGCGCTCTAATGCTGCTCCGATTTCTTTTAAGGTGCTGATATCGTAGCGGGTTAACATGAAGGAAGTTCCGGCATGTCGGCCAACGACTGCAGGATCGGTTACTGCCATAATTGGTGGCGTATCGATTAATACCAAGTCGTATTGTTTTGAGACCTCTTGAACAAAATCTTCGAAACGCTTGCTCATTAGTAATTCTGATGGGTTAGGAGGGACTTCACCACGGGTGACGATATCCAGATTTTCGATGCCGGTCGATTTGATCACTTTCTCTAGCTCAAGTTTATGTGACAAGTGATCAGACAAACCATTATCCCAGGCCATATCGAACATTTTTTGTAGGTAGCCTCGGCGCATGTCCGCGTCGACGATTAATACTTTTTTGCCACTTTGGGCGATTACCGTTGCTAGGTTGGCACTAACGAATGATTTCCCTACTTCAGGGCTAGCACCAGAGATCATCACGACATTGTTTTTCGCCTCTAACATGGCGAAGTGTAATGATGTGCGCAAGCTACGAATAGCTTCTACCGCTAGATCGGTTGGGTACTCTTTTGCCAGCAATAATTCGTGATCTTTACGACGATTGGTGGACGGATCGATTTTGCTTTCGTTTTTTTTGCCTCGGTATTTGCGAAGTTTGGCTTTTAATTTGGTAACCCGCTCACGCTTCTTATTAAAGGCGTCCTGCACTTCAGAAACAGGAATTGTCGCATACAAGGTTAATCCGATATCTTCGAAATCTTTAGGGTTTGTGATTCCGCGATTAAAAGCAGCGCGAAGTAAGACGATAGCTACTGCAAACATGCCACCAAGCATGGTTGCTAATACGACGATTAAGGATTTTTTCGGTTTTACCGCTAGTTTGCCAACTTGCGCCTGATCAACCACACGCACATTGCCGACGGTGCCCGCTTTGGCAACGTTTAACTGCTGAACGTTGTTTAAAAGCGCTAAGTAAATTTGCTGGTTAACTTCCACATCACGAGTTAAGCGCAGGATTTCCTGTTGCGTGGATGGCAGGTTTTTTACCATTTCAGACAACTGCTGCTTTTGCGTTAGCAAATCTTTTTTCTTGCTGATCAGCGCTGTGTATGTAGGATGTTCTTTGGTATAACGCTGGGCGATTTCCGTTTCTTTAAAGGATAACTCATGAACTCGGGTATCGAGTTCAACAATGCGCTCAAGAATAGACTTGGTTTCTAGGGATAAATCGACCGACTGGTTTTCTAATCGGAAGTTATTCAGCAATGCTTCCGCCGCCTCTAACTGGCTTTTAACCTGAGGTAATTCTTTTTCTAAAAACTCAATGGAGTTTTGCACTTCCGCCGACATGCGCTGAACGTTTTGAAGTACATAAGAATGAGTGATGGCATCAAGTTGTAATTCGGTAGCGGATTTATCGGTACCCTGTAAGGTTAAAAACAAGATTCCGGAGCTTTTGCCTTTTTCAGAAACCGAAAGGTTGGCCTGTAAAGACTTAATCGCATCACTGCGCGGTCTTTTTACCAGGTTGAACTGAGTTTGTTTTAACGCCAGCAAGTCAGTAATCAATAGTCGGATTTCACCTGCACGCAAAGTATCGGAGGTGGCTAACTGATTTAAACGGCCTTTTAGGATTACTTTTTCAGGGTTACCGGCCAGGGATAGCTGGTAAGCATCTTCGCCTAAGTAGGTAATGACAAAACCTTTTCCTTCAAATGCACGCGGTACAGAGAAGTTTGCCACATTGATCACTTCGCCCCCCCAGGCGTAGTGTTCAGAGGTTAAGCTTGCCAGCCAAGGCTGGTTAAAATCGTTATCTTCTAATTTGCTGTAACGGCGGGCAAAAAACTTACCAATTGCACCATTAGAGCCCATATAATTCGGGGTAACCACATTCGTCAGTTTTAAATCATCAACCACCTTACCCATCACCATACGAGATTTTAACAGCTCAATCTCGGTAACCGCTTCACTGTCACTGGCAAACATCTCACCCAGCTCATCAAGGCCCGGCAAACCAGCATTTTTCTGCTCAATTTGGATCAGCGCATCGGCTTTATAAACCGGCGTCGCCAGTAAAGCATAAGTGATACCGATTAGGGTAAACAGCGCAGTAACTGCGACGATAAATAGCTTTTTATCGAGCAGCAGGCCGAACAGGCGGGTTAAGTCGATTTCGTCAGAATCCGGAGTGGAAACGGACGGATTTTGGTTGTTTTTTGTCATGGTCAATTTCTTGTTTTTAGGGGGCGAAATTAAATTTAGTAGCTACGAGCACATTGGCATTCCTAGCACGTTTCACTCCTAGCACATTAACATTCCTAGCAGTTGCTCTTTGCTAGGCGCAATCTTTGATTGCATGCTAGGAATTAAATCTTCGATTTGATGTGCTAGGAGCTGAGCTTGCTCAGCGTGCTAGGCGCAACATTTTATGTTGCATGCTAACGCAATCTATGGGGTCAGAGCTAAAGATCTGACCCCGTGATTGCGGTTTAGGCACGCTTCCGCCCTTAGGTTTGGCTCCTAAAGGCAAAAAATTCGGTGATTAAAAATTTTGATTCGAAATTTTTAAGAACTTCGAATTTTTTGAGCTACTAGCATGGGATTGAAAATCCCGCCTAGCACACTGCGTTCCTAGCACATTAACATTCCTAGCGGTTGCTCTTTGCTAGGCGCAGTCTTCGACTGCATGCTAGGAACTAAATTTACAATTTAGTGTGCTAGGAGCTGATTTATCAGCATGCTAGAAGCTAAATCTCCGATTTAGCGTGCTCGTCGTAGTCAGCAATCAATCTTTTTTATCAAAATCCTGATTGCTGACGACGACCTCGTTCTGCTGGCCGAGCATGTTCAATAGAATGATTGAACGTTCGAGGCCATCAGACGCTTTATAGATCGCGGACAGGCCCTTAAATGGGCCACTGGTGACTATTAGCGCATCACCCCGGTTATAATCTTCCAGTTCAGCTAAGGTTGGCAGCTGCTCTGGGTTTCCGGTTATTTCCGTATCTTGTTTTAATTTTTCGATTAACTGCTCGTTTACCGTTGCCATCTCGGCGCCAAAACGAACGAAACTCGCCACACCTCGGGTGGAGCGAATGGCATTAAAATTTGCCAGCTCTGAGTCCAGTTTTACGAATAAATAATTGGGAAATAAAGGCTCAATAGTGACCGACTTTTTTCCCTGTCGTTTTTTTACTGCAGAAATTTTCGGATAGAAGACTTCTATCCCCTGACCAGCCAGGTTGTCGAACGCACGGCGCTCGTCCCTGGGCTTAGAGGTAATTAGATACCACTTCGCTGTCGAATTTACTGCGTTTGACATACTGCACTCAAAAAAAGATGTAAATTTACATCTTTTTATCATTAATCTTTGTTCTTATCGGTAGCTGAACCCCTTAACTGAAATTTAGCTACGTCTTATTCTGTCGGTAGCTAAAACCTTACCAGATATTTAGCTACGCAATTGTTACCACTTGTTAACGACCAGGAAACACCTGAACATTTTATGTTCGGTTTTATTGACAGGCCTTTGCCAAGTGGGATTTCGGCCTACAAGATTAACAGTTAGAGCAAAAAATCCAAAGGAAAAAAGGAGAAAAATTTTCACGCAAATCAACTCGCCAATCAATTGAAACAATGATTGGCTACTAACGTGTTGATTTGCTGAGCAACTAGCATGGGATTGAAAATCCCGCCTAGCACACTGCGTTCCTAGCACGCATACGCTCCTAGCGTTAAGAGCAAGATACGAGCACATTAATATTCCTAGCACGTTTCACTCCTAGCACGCGTACGCTCCTAGCGGCTAGGCGCAACCTACGGTTGCATGCTAGGAACGATTTTTAATCGTGTGCTAGGAATTCAATCTTCGATTGAATGTGCTAGAAGCTAAATCTTCGATTTAGCGTGCTATTTGCTCAGTGTTCTCATCATCGCTGCTATCATCCGCGCGATTTCCTCAGCTTCTTTAATTTTGGCTTTTGCAAATTCTCGATTTAGCAATCCTGACCGTTCACCGATCATCAATTGTGTTTTGAATTCGCCAAGTGACGCTTTGGCTATCGATAAGAATCGATGTTTTTCCTGTTCAGATTGACGTTCCATTCCTTCGGAAATATTGCTGGGTACAGATAACGCCGATCGCGTGATCTGGTTTCGAAAGCCATAGTCTTTGATTTGTTCGGCGTACTGATACATAGCCACAGAAAGTTCAAAGCTACGTTGCCAGATGGCGAGTTTTTGGTAGTACAAAGTAAGCCTCCTTAAGAGCAAGCAACTAGCATGGGATTGAAAATCCCGCCTAGCACGTTTCACTCCTAGCGTGAAGAGCAAGCTACGAGCACGTTAACACTTCTAGCACACTGCGTTCCTAGCACGCGTACGCTCCTAGCAGCTAGGCGTGCTAGGAATGATTTTCAATCATGTGCTAGGAATCAAATCTTTGATTTGATGTGCTAGGAGCTAAATCTCCGATTTAGTGTGCTCGACGCTGTTTTTCATCTTAGCTTGGTTAGTGAGGAAATTTAGGTGTTGTGGATATGGCCGCAGAATATGGGCGTTAGAGAGGAGTTTTGAGTGAGTATCCGGAGTAAAAAAGAGAGCAACGAGCACGAAAAGCAAGCGACGAGCACATTAACATTCCTAGCACGTTGCACTCCTAGCACGCATACGCTCCTAGCAGCTAGGCGCAACCTACGGTTGCTTGCTAGGAACGATTTTCAATCGTGTGCTAGGAATTCAATCTTTGATTGAATGTGCTAGGAGCTTTCAGAACTAACCACTGGTTAGTTCTGGAAGAGTGCTTCTATGCTTAGATTTTGCGATGACAAAATGTCGCGAAGGCGTTTTAGGGCCTCGACCTGAATTTGTCTTACGCGTTCGCGGGTCAGGCCGATTTCCATGCCGACGTCTTCTAACGTGGCGGGCTCGTAGCCGAGCAGGCCAAAGCGGCGGGCGAGGACTTCGCGTTGTTTGGAGTTCAGCTCTTCGAGCCAGTGAACGATGTTTTCTTTGATGTCACTGTCCTGAAGGTCGGATTCCGGGCCCTGGCTTTTTTCATCGGCAAGTACATCAAGCAAGGCTTTTTCCGAGTCGCCGGCAAATGGTGTGTCTACCGAGGTAATGCGTTCATTAAGTTTCAGCATTTTTGAAACATCGGCAACCGGCACATCGAGTTTGGTGGCGATCTCTTCAGCGGTGGGTTCGTGGTCGAGTTTTTGTACCAGCTCACGAGCGGCGCGCAAATAGACGTTAAGTTCTTTAACCACATGAATCGGCAGACGGATGGTACGAGTCTGATTCATGATAGCGCGTTCGATGGTCTGGCGAATCCACCAGGTGGCGTAGGTTGAGAAACGGAAGCCCCGTTCCGGGTCAAATTTTTCAACGGCGCGAATTAATCCTAAATTCCCTTCTTCAATAAGGTCAAGTAAGGGCAAACCACGATTATTGTATCGTCGGGCGATTTTAACGACTAGCCGTAAGTTACTCTCTATCATCCTCGCTCGCGAGGCTTCGCAGCCTTTTAGCGCTTTACGAGAAAAATAGACTTCTTCCTCTGCGGATAATAACGGGGAAAAACCAATTTCACTTAAATACAACTGCGTTGCGTCTAAGCTGGCGCCCGAATCTTCCGATTTTATGGTGTCTTCCTTGGCGGTCTTGGCAGTAGTTTCGGTTACGTCCTCAACAACCGCATCGATGCTTTTCGTCTTACTCATCAATATCTCCCAATACTAATCGTAATTATGTCTAGGTGTTATTCACGTTCTACCTCTGTTTATTAACGCTTTGGTAAATACCTGGTGGGATTTACCGATTTGCCCCGAAATCGTATTTCAAAATGCAGCATGGTCTTATCTGTGCCGGTGCTGCCCATTTTCGCGATAACCTGTCCTGCTTTGACGGTTTGTTGTTCCTGAACCAACAAGGTGTCGTTGTGTGCATACGCACTCAGGTAATCATCACTGTGCTTTATAATTATTAGATTTCCATATCCTCGCAAGGCGTTACCGGAATAGACGATAAGTCCGTCGGCGGAGGCTTTGATTTCCTGGCCCCTAACGCCGGCAATGTCGATGCCTTTGTTACCTTGCTTTGCGCTCGAAAAGCCAGAGATGACTCGTCCTTTGGTGGGCCAAAGCCAGGAATCGACCTTGGAACTGATGGACGGCACTTTTACACTGGTTATTTTTTCGTCACTTTTGTTAACATACTCCTTCGAATTTTGATTTGCAACTACTTTTGTTGGAGGTTTTTGTGGATTTTTTATGACAGTATTATTTTTTGCGGTTAAGCCTTTATTTGTCGGAGCTGGCGCCGGTTTTGTGATTTTCTTAACCGGCGTTAACGACAAAATTTGCCCGGGAAAAATGCGATAAGGCGGCGCCAGGTTATTAATTGATGCCAGGGTATTCACATCATTGCCAGAGCGCCAGGCAATAGAATATAAGGTTTCACCGGCCTGCACTTTATGGCTGCTGGCGGACAGGGTGTTTTTGTCGTTGTAATTGGTAGGAACGGAGCCGCCAAGGGTTACCACCTGCGCCGGTTGATGGCGCTCGGCACAGGCACTCAACACTAAGGTTGATATCAGCGAAATGATGAAGCGTCCCTTTTTCAACAACAAGTTTTATACCCTGTAATTTGAATTCATTGATGTTTATGACCGTTATTGTAACGGTTAGCGCAACAGAAAATAAAGTATTACGATCAAGGCGACTAATCCCCAGCCGATAGCATCGATGCTTTGTCGAAGTCTGGCTTCCATTCTCGGGCCGCCCCAGGCGATCAATCCGGCAACCAGGAAAAAGCGCATGCCACGGCCGACCGCCGAGGCAATCAAAAACGGAATAAACATCATTTGTAAAAAGCCGGCAGACAGGGTGAATACCTTATAGGGGATTGGCGAAAAGCCCGCCAGAAATACCACCCATACCCCGTACTGTTCAAACCAGGCCATCGCGTGTTCGAATTTATCCATGTAGTTAAATTCAATTAATAGTGGTTGGATCAGTGGTTCAAACAGCATATAACCGAGAAAATAACCGACTACGCCACCAATTACCGATGAAATGGTTGTAATCGTTGCTAACCGCCAGGCGGTGTGCGGTTTCGCCAGTACCATCGGCGCCAGTAATACATCCGGCGGTATCGGGAAAAATACCGACTCGGCAAAGGTTAAAATCGATAACACCGCCGGAGCGAACTTATGTTGTGCCCACTTGATGGTCCAGTTATATAACGAGGAAAATATTTTCACAGTAAATCTCCGGGCACCAGAGGCACAAAGCGCACGGCCTCAACGGTTTGATAGTCAAAATTATTATTGTTGCGGGTGATCAGCTGTAAGGTTTGCTGAGTCTCCCCCACCGGGATGATCATTTTGCCGCCATCGCTGAGTTGTTCCAGCAATTGTTCTGGCACTTTTACCGCCGCGGCAGTAACGATAATGGCTTTAAACGGGCCCTTACTGGCCCAGCCACGCCAGCCATCGCCATGTTTCATCGCGACATTATGCAAGTCGAGCTTTTGTAATCGGCGCTTGGCTTGCCACTGTAGCGATTTAATCCGCTCCAGGGAATAGACTTTATTAAATAGCGTGGCAAGAATCGCGGTCTGGTAGCCCGAGCCGGTGCCCACTTCCAATACCTTATCGTTTTCTTGTGGATTATCGGAAACAATCAGCTCAGTCATTTTCGCGACAATATAAGGCTGGGAAATGGTTTGCCCCTGGCCAATTGGCAAAGCGGTATTATCATAAGCTTTATGAGCGAGGATTTCAGGCACAAACAAATGCCGCGGACAACGGGCGATGGCATCAAGCACCTTAGTACTTTGAATGCCGCTGGCCTGCAACTGTTTGGCGAGGATCATACCAGAGCGTTGTGATTTTCCGCTAAAAGATGATGACTTACTCATAGTTTCAGTTCATTCACCCATTCGGTCATTGGCATCAGGCTGCGATAGGCAGTCATATCAACGGTCAGCGGCGTAATCGACGCATAACCACGTTCGACCGCATCAAAATCCGTGCCTTCACCACAATCTAAGCCTGGCCCTAACGAGCCATACCAGAAAATATCGCGATTCCAGGGATCTTTCATTTTTTTCATGGTCTCCGCGCGATGACGATGGCCTAAGCGGGTAACCTTAATGCCTTGTAATTCTTCAATGGGCAGATCCGGGACATTGATATTGATGATTTGATCGGAATTAAGTGGGTGTTTAACCAGGCGCTGGATAAACTTGGCCGCGACTACGGCGGCGGTTTTAAAATGTTTGCTGCCGGCTAACGAGACAGCGATAGCCGGCAGGCCCATGTGTCGACCTTCGGTCGCGGCGGCAACGGTACCGGAATAGAGCACGTCATCGCCAAGATTGGCACCATGATTAATGCCAGCAACGACCAAATCTGGGGTACCATCAAATAATTGGGAAATGCCTAAATGCACCGAATCCGTCGGCGTGCCATTAACCGCCATATAGCCATTGGCCAGGGTTTCGGCTCTTAGGGGGTTTACCAGGGTTAATGAATTACTGGCGCCGGAACAGTTTCTGTCCGGGGCAATCACCTGGGTGGTGGCAAACTTGCTCAGCTCATCGTTAAGCACCTTGATACCTTTGGCGTTAACGCCATCGTCATTACTGACCAGAATTTTCATCATGCTGGGCTGTCTCCCTGATTGCGAAGTTGCTCACTGGCATCTCGGTATTGTAACAGTTCACGCAAAATGGTGGTGGCAAAACTGCCCGCCGGTAAACTAAAGGTCAAAGTAACCGTATCGCCATTAATCTGCATATCTGGATTACTTGGCATCAGGCGAATACGGCGACGTTCCTGCTTTAAACCAAAGGCTTCTAAGCCCTGGCAATAATCGTTGAACTGCTCCGCTAATCCCCGTTCCTGTTCACCGGTTGCGCCGCTGCTCATCGGCTCCCCCCTACCCCACATTGCTGCGGTGATATCGATATCGTGGCGGTTAAAGCGATCTAAAATATCATCCGTTAGCGCTTCGTTAAGCTCTTCGACGAGGAACACCGACTGACTACCGGCCATCATCATCACATCGCCAACTTGCACCTTATCAAAGCCTTGTTGTTCGATGCGCTGTTGAACCAGTTGGTTAAACAGGTACGAACGCACTGCCGATAAATAAAAACCACGCTTTTTCTTATCTTTAACTTTGGCGCCGGCAAACATTTCAGCAGCTTTGGTTAAATTATTGCCATTAATGCCAAAGCGTTGCTCGCCAAAATAATTGGGCACGCCTGTGGCACAAACCTGTTGCCAACGTTTTTGCAGATCATCTGTGTCGGTAACGTGGCGCAAAGTCAGTTCAAAGCGATTACCCGCCAGGGCACCGGTTTTTAACTTTTTATTGTGCCGGGTGTGACTTAACACTTCGACCCCGTCGATTTTTAAGTCACTGATATCATCATTGGGCTTGCCCGGCAGGTGAATACTAAAGTACTGCTCAGTTACCGCGTTCCTGTCTTTTAACCCGGCGTATGACACCTGCATGTCTTTGACTTTAAAATAACGCGCCAGCTGACGGGCGACAAAAGTGGTATTGGCACCGGTTTTACGAATATGCAAAATCAGGTGTTCGCCTTCACCGCTAAATTGAAATGGCAGGATCTCAAACACTTTAAAGTCGGCCATCTGTTCGCGGATCACGCCGGTCGCTTGCGGTGTCTGATATAAATACGCGAGAGTGTCAGTCATGTATTGGTCTCGTAATATGTCTAAGGCTTGTTATGTTTACTACTGGGCTTATGTTACTTAAGCCACATATGCTATTTAAGCCACGGTGCCAGCTTTTGGAGTATTAGCCGCAACAAGCTTGGTATCGGCTTGTACGGTTTCAGCATTTAATACATCGGCGCTAAGTAATACCACCGCGTGCACACTTACCCCTTCTTTGCGGCCAACATAACCAAGCTTTTCGGTCGTTGTTGCTTTGACGTTGACGTTATCGATGCTGGTTTGCAAATCGGCGGCTAAAATTTCGCGCATCGCCAGCAAATATGGGGCTATTTTCGGAGCCTGGGCGACGATGGTTAAATCGACATTACCTATGCTATAGCCTCGTTGTTGCATTAATTTGACGACGTGGCGCAATAAAATGCGCGAGTCGATATTTTCATATTCGGACTGGTCATCGGGAAAATGATTGCCAATATCACCAAGGCACAGGGCGCCAAGAATGGCATCACACAGGGCATGAATGGCAACATCGCCATCAGAATGAGCAATAAAGCCCTGGTCAAATTCGATTTTCACCCCGGCCAGGGTCAGCGGCCCTTCGCCACCAAATTTATGTACATCGAAACCATGACCTATTCGCATCTGCATCTGTGCTAACCCCTTATACTAAGCTTTTTCGTTAAAGCTTTTGCTTGAATTTCTGTTTGTCTGGTACTGCTGCTGAAGAATAAATTCCGCCAGGTGCAAGTCTTCTGGCTGGGTTATTTTGATATTGTCACTGCGCGCTGGGATCACATCGGCCGCATAACCACAGTATTCCATGGCCGACGCTTCATCGGTAATAACCGCACCTTCTTTAAGGCTCCGTTCAATCGCCGAGATTAATTCGACCGTGTTAAATAACTGCGGTGTTAACGCATGCCAGAGATTATCCCGCGCTTCGGTGTGTAATATCTGCTGCTGTGCATTGCTGCGTTTCATGGTATCACGCACCGGACTAGCGAGAATACCGCCACGCCCCGTCTGTTGATAATGTTTGATGAGGTTGGAGATATCCTCAAGGCTGACACAAGGCCTGGCCGCATCGTGTACCATGACCGCCTTAGCGTTGTTAGTATCGGGATTTTCGTTTACCGCCTTCAGCCCTGCTAATACCGAATCGCAACGTTCATCGCCGCCAATAACAGTTTTAACGTTAGGGTTCTGAGCCAGCGGCAATGATTGAAAATACTTATCGTCCGGGTGCAGGGCAAGAATCACCTGGCTGATATTGTTATGGCTGAGCAGGCGTTCAACCGTGTGCTCTAAAATGGTTTTGCCATTAAGGCGAAGATATTGTTTAGGAATGTCGCTGGCCATGCGTTTGCCAATACCAGCGGCGGGTACCACGACCGGTACCTGAAGATTATCGTCGTTTTCAGTCACGATTAGTTCTCTTTGGGGATGACCCGGAAAAACACTTCGCCCTCTTTGATCATGCCAAGTTCATTACGGGCGTTTTCTTCAATGGCTTCAAGGCCATTTTTTAAATCATCAATATCCGCATAGAGCAGCTTATTGCGCTGCTCAAGCTTCAGGTTCTGCTCACTTTGATGGGCCACCCGCTCTTTCAGGGTCAGATAATCACCAATACTGTTTTTACCAAACCACAACCGGTGCTGTAACAGCAGCACTAGGATGATAAGGATGGCATTGATGAGTTTCATGAAGTTACAGGCCGTTAACAGAGTTAAGGAGATAATAGCAAGGGCAAGTCAAAATGAAAATCGTTTTGACGGTGGAGTCGAAACTTTGTTTCGAGGGTTATAGCCATGGATGGCTGGTATACCGAAAATGCAGGAGCAATTTTCGGTGGAGTTGACGGACAACGTCAAGGGTGGAGTTGTAGCTTTGCTACAAAGGTGGAGTCAAGGCTATGCCTTGATGGTGGAATTGACGGACAACGTCAAAGGTGGAGTTGCAGCTTTGCTGCAATGGTGAGTGTTGCGTTACGGCTTCGTCAGTTAACGTTCAGGTATTTACCTCCACTCCCAACCTAGCGCGTCATTCCCTGCCACGACAGGGAATCTAAGACTAAACTGAATATTCTGGGCATGAAAAGGAATTCATCGATGAAACAACCAGCTGTTTACATAATTACCAACACCAGCCATTCCGTTATTTATATAGGTGTCACCAGTAATTTGCCACAACGGATGTATCAGCACAGGCAGAAACTTATTGATGGTTTCTCCAGTAAATACAACCTCGTGAAATTGGTTTATTTTGAAGCCTTCGACGATATGGTCAATGCGATTACTCGGGAAAAGCAATTAAAAAAGTGGTCACGTTCGTGGAAAGATGAATTGATTGGACGTTTGAATCCTGAATGGAGGGATTTGTATGACGACATTCTTTGACGGTCTCGGGATTCCGTTTATAACTTCGTCATCTCCTTGTAAAAGGAGATCTCTACACGAAACTTTATGGCTGAGATTTCCTGTCGTAGCAGGAAATGACGGTTAATGGTTGAGCTGGAATTGACTAAAAACCGGAGGTCTAGGGTTTCAAGTTTCAGGATTCTGACATTTTTAAATGCTCGCATCTAGGCCGCTCCCCCTCCTGAAGGCGAAGCCTGAGTCCTGCCCGCTAACCCAATCGTCATCTCCTTGTAAAAGGAGATCTCTAAACAAAACTTTCTGGCTGAGATTTCCTGTCGTAGCAGGAAATGACGGTTAAGGGGCACAGACTAGAGGTGATTTTGTGGTTTTTAGGAAATGACGGTTAAGGGGCGCAGACTAGAGGTGATTTGTGGTTTTTAGGGAATGACGGTTGGGGTTTGGGACGAAAATGCCGCGTTGGTTTGCAGGAATTGCATAGGCTTTAGAAAACTTATAATCGGTACCCTAAACTCAACGCTGGCTTTTTCCTGAGTTCTTTTGTTTAATTACTAGACAATAATGACAAAAAGGTTTGGCATTGGTTCGAAGTTTAAGAACCACATAACATTGATTCATGGAACAGGATTCTATTTGGCAGGGGCCACAAACCCATCCGCATTTTCATCAGCTTTGTCACGCACTCTATGAACGTGAGATTAATAAATTGTCTGCGTTGCCGATTGAAAGTGCCGCTCCCATTCAAGCCAAGTTAAAAAGTTTGAGTCATTATATTTCCCGCACCGCCTATGCCTTATTAAACGTGGAAGCGCCTATCAGCATTGACTATCAAAATGCTGGCTGGGCTTCTCGCCAGGCACCGAAAATTCCGATCGATGAGCAAACTGACGTTCAAATTAGTAAATGGTATCAGGGTAAATATATCTGTCTTGGGTTAGTGATCCCAGTTTATCAAAAGCGAAACGGTGTAGAGAGTATAATTCTTGACTGCATCGATAGAATCGATACGGAGAAAGGACTGATTCGCTGTAATTATTCGGGCCGTTTTCTTATCGGCACGGAGGATGGAGATACAGTGTTGACTAACTCTAAGGGATTTCGTTTGTTAAAGCCGAATCGAAAAGTCATGCTTGCCGCCTGCAGCGGCCATCGCTGGGTTGGGCGACAAAAGCTACAACCACAGCCATTGGAATTACGCGAGCTTCTGCTTTCAGCACAAATTAACTGGCAAAACTTTAAAAAGGTTTTACCAGCGATGAAGTATTAGCTAGCTCAGATATAGCTCCCCTTATCTCGTCATCACCTTTTGAGCCGTCATCACAGAAAATTGCTCCTCGATAACTGCTCCTGCGTTATTCTACCTGCGTACTTCCATGTATTAGTGCGTTATTCTACCTGCGTATATCCTTGTACTTGTGCATTTTCTGCATACAGAGCATCCATGCCCATATCCTTGTAAAAGGAGATCTCTAAACCAAAGCCAGTAATTGAGATTTCCCTGTCGTGGCAGGAAATGACGGTTAGGGTTTGTTTGAGAAATAACGGTTTGGGATTGTTTGAGAACGGAGGCTTAGGCCGTATTTGAGAAGTGGCGGTTGAGCTAACGCGAGATAAGTTCTGTTGCAGTTCCACCTTCGAAATGTCTTTTGTTTCGAATCCACCTTCAAAATGCTGTCCATTTTGATTCCACCAGCGGAGCTTACCTCTTAAAGCAAAAAAGCTCCCGTCAGGGAGCTTTTTCAACGTCGGGCTACTGCCCCTTTATCTCAGAGCGGCCATTGTAAACCGCTTCATCACCAAGGAATTCCTCGATGCGTAACAGCTGGTTGTACTTGGCTACACGGTCTGAGCGACACAGGGAACCGGTTTTGATTTGACCGGCGGCAGTACCAACGGCTAAATCAGCGATGGTGGCGTCTTCGGTTTCACCACTACGGTGTGAGATAACCGCCGTAAAGCCGGCGTCTTTCGCCATCTTGATCGCGTTCAGGGTTTCAGTTAACGAACCGATTTGGTTGAACTTGATTAAGATCGAGTTACCGATACCGTTATCGATACCACGTTTTAAGATTTTGGTGTTGGTTACGAATAAATCATCACCCACTAGCTGTACTTTGTCACCAATCTTGTCGGTTAAGATTTTCCAGCCATCCCAATCGCTCTCATCGAGACCGTCTTCGATAGAGATGATCGGGTAACGATTAGCAAGGTCGGCCAGATAGTCCGCAAAACCTTCGGAATCAAACTGCTTACCTTCGCCAGCTAAGTCGTAAACACCATTTTTGTAAAATTCAGAAGATGCACAGTCTAATGCCAGGGTTACATCTTCATTCATCTTGTAACCGGCGCCTGCAACAGCGGTTTCGATAATCGCTAACGCTTCTTCGTTAGAGCTTAAGTTAGGCGCAAAACCACCTTCATCACCAACGGCGGTGTTCAGGCCTTTCTTGCTCAGCTCTTTTTTCAACTGATGGAAGATTTCCGCGCCCATGCGCAACGCTTCACGGAAAGACTTAGCGCCAACCGGCTGTACCATGAATTCCTGAATATCAACGTTATTATCGGCGTGCTCACCACCGTTTAAGATATTCATCATAGGTACTGGCATCGAATACTGGCCAGGTGTGCCGTTCAGATCGGCGATGTGCTCGTATAATTCCACACCTTTATCATTTGCTGCTGCTTTTGCAGTTGCCAAAGATACCGCCAGAATTGCATTAGCACCGAAGTTTTCTTTGTTTTCCGTGCCATCAAGGTCAATCATGATCTGGTCGATTTGTGCCTGTTCTAAGGCATTCTTACCCATCAAAGCTGGAGCGATTTTTTCATTAACGGCGGCAACGGCATTCAATACGCCCTTACCTAAATAACGGTTTTTATCACCGTCACGCAATTCCAATGCTTCACGGGAACCTGTCGATGCACCAGACGGAGCACAGGCACGACCAAAAGCGCCAGATGCTAAGTGTACATCTGCTTCTACTGTCGGATTTCCACGCGAGTCCATAACCTCACGGGCGATCACTTTAACTATCTCTGACATTTCAACCTCTTTATTTTCAATAAAAAAGCCGCAGTTTAGTTGGATAAACTGCGGCTCGCTTTAAGTTTGTTATTTTTGCTGACTTTTCTGGTGTTCAAAGGCTGCAGCAATAAAGCTTTCAAATAATGGATGGCCGTCCCGTGGTGTGGAGTTAAACTCCGGGTGGAACTGACCGGCCACAAACCAGGGGTGTTCTGGTATTTCGATGATTTCCACCAGCTTCTTGTCGGCGGATAATCCCGAGAATACCAGTCCGGCATCACTCAATTGCTGACGGTAATTATTGTTTACCTCATAGCGGTGACGGTGACGCTCATAAATGCTCTCGCTACCGTAAATTTGTTCGGCTTTGGTGCCGGCAATCAGGTGACATTGCTGTGAACCCAGACGCATGGTACCACCAAGGTCGGAGTTTTCATCACGGGTTTCAACCTGGCCTTCTTCATCCAGCCACTCTTCAATAAGGCCAACCACCGGGTATTTGGTATCGGCATCAAATTCGGTTGAGTGAGCACCTTCAAGATTGGCCACATTACGGGCGTATTCGATTAGCGCTACCTGCATGCCTAAACAGATACCAAAATATGGAATGTTGTTTTCACGGGCATATTGGGCGGTCAGGATTTTTCCTTCCACACCCCGGGCACCAAAGCCACCAGGTACTAAGATCGCATCGACACCTTCCAGGGCTTCTTCACCTTTGCTCTCGACGCTTTGTGAATCGATGTATTTGATATTGACGGTTAACTGGTTTTTCAGGCCCGCATGTTTTAATGCTTCGTTAACCGACTTGTAGGCATCCGGTAATTCAATGTATTTACCCACCATGCCAATGGTCACTTCGCCCTTCGGATTCGCTTCCTGGTACAACACTTTTTCCCACTCGTGCAAATCAGCTTCCGGGGCATCAATACCAAAACGTTTTACTACCAGCTCATCGGTACCCTGGGATTTTAACAGGGCCGGAATTTTATAAATACTGTCAACGTCGCGCATGGAAACAACCGCACGCTCTTCAACGTTGGTAAACAGGGCAATCTTGGCACGCTCATTCGCCGGGATCACGCCTTCACTACGACAAACCAGAATGTCCGGGAAGATACCGATAGAACGCAGCTCTTTCACCGAGTGCTGGGTTGGTTTGGTTTTGATCTCACCGGATGCGGCAAGATATGGTACTAACGTCAGGTGCATGTACATGGCGCGATCACGACCCAGTTCAACACCTAGCTGACGAATCGCTTCTAAGAACGGCTGGGATTCAATATCCCCTACTGTGCCGCCAATTTCTACCATAGCAATATCAAAGCCTTCAGCACCTTCAATCACGCGACGCTTAATATCGTTGGTGATATGAGGGATAACCTGGATGGTAGCACCTAAAAACTCGCCGCGACGCTCGCGGGCCAGGATATCCTGATAAATGCGACCGGTGGTAAAGTTATTACGCTTGGTCATTTTGGTGCGAATAAAACGCTCGTAGTGGCCCAGGTCCAAATCGGTTTCAGCACCGTCGTTGGTGACGAAAACTTCACCATGCTGAATTGGGCTCATCGTACCTGGATCGACATTGATATATGGATCAAGTTTTAGCATGGTGACTTTTAAGCCACGCGCTTCCAGAATTGCCGCCATAGATGCTGCGGCAATTCCCTTGCCCAGGGATGAAACAACCCCGCCAGTTACAAAAATATATCTTGTTGTCATGTGAAACCCAGATGTAAGGAAAACAGTAAAGTATTTGTGCTAACAGTGTAGCAGGACGGGAACGCATTGTAGCAAAAGCGGGGCGGGACAACAACGGGATTTTCAGTCTTCAAACGCTACCGGAATTCGGTGGCGTTTGGAGACTGGAAATCCCGAGGTGGAATCAAGGCGGAGCCTTGAAGGTGGAATTGAAGCTTTGCTTCAAAGGTGGAGTCAAGGCAAGCCTTGAAGGTGGAGTTGACGTATAACGTCAAGGGTGGGTTACTCCGGAGTCGCGTTACTATGTACCGTTTTCTCTGGTCTGTGCGCTGTTTTGCTGATGCAGCTTAGTTCTTTAATAAAATTTAAGAAGAGAATGAGAACTAGAGGATTCGTCATGTACCATGAAAAACTTAATGTTTGGCAACGCAGTTGTAATTTGTCTGTGGAAATTTACCAGTTAACGAATGCATTGTCTGATTTTGGTTTTAGAAATCAGATCACACGAAGTAGCTTGTCAGTTGCCAGTAATATTGCGGAAGGAATTGAGAAACCAACCATTAATGACAAAATAAAGTTTCTCTTCATTGCTAAAGGTAGTTTAGCGGAATTAAAAACCCAGCTGGTCATTGGCGAACGGATTGGTTACCTGAGTAATCAGCATGTGGCTAAATACAAACAGGAGACAGAGGAGCTGGATAGAATGCTGAGTGGATTGATTAAGAAGGTGGAGTCTCGACGCCAGGCGTCATCGAAGGTGGAGTCAAAACGGAAAGCGTTTTGAGGGTGGAGTTGACGGAATCGTCAATGGTTGCACTTCTCCACCTGCGCTAGCCTCCACCTTAAAACACGACACCGAGAGTGGTTTACTCCACCTGCGCTAGCCTCCACCTCAAATCACGACGCAAGGGAGTGATTTGTTACACTTCGCCGTTCAATGTCGCAACTAAACTTCTCGAGCCACCATGGTTACGATGTTCACAAAGGTAAATTCCCTGCCAGGTACCGAAAGCAAATCTACCGTTGGTAATCGGGATGGTTAACTCACAGCCTAGTATTGAGCTTTTGATGTGCGCCGGCATATCATCCGGGCCTTCATAATCGTGCAGATAATAAGGCTGATTTTCCGGTACAAACGTATTGAAGTGACTTTCCAGGTCTTGTCGTACCATTGGATCAGCATTTTCATTAATGCTCAGTGATGCCGAGGTGTGCCGTAAAAACAGGTGCAACATTCCGACCTTGTAATCGCCTATTTGCGGTACCTGAAAGTAGATATCATCAGTGATTAAATGAAAACCACGCGTCTTCGGTGCAAGCTGAATAATTTGTTGTTGCCACATAAAAACAAGAAAGTAAGTAAACTTGAACTCATCATACGCGAAAAACACTGTCGAGGGTGGAGAAAATACTCTCGCAGTCGTATTTTGGAGGTAATCTATCGATGGTGGAGTAAATGCTCCCTTGCGTCGCATTTAAGGTGGAGGCTACCGCAGGTGGAGAAAATACTTTTGCTGTCGTATTTTGGAGGTAATCTACGATGGTGGAAGTGGAAGATTGCCAAGTTACACTTCCACCTTCAAAATACGGTTCATTTTGATTCCACCTTCGAATTGTATTCTGATTCGATTCCACCTTCGAATCGATTTCTGATTCGATTCCACCTTCGAATCGATTTCTGATTCGATTCCACCTTCGAATCGATTTCTGATTCGATTCCACCTTTGAAGCCCTGCTTCAACTCCACCTACGTAGTATCCCTCTACAACCTGGAGCACGACGTCAGTCTTGCTCCAGTAGCTGAAAGACGCGCAAGGTTATCGCATCTTTTTCCTTGTTGTAGCCAAGTTGGGTGGTGAGTTTGTTCAACACTTCGGTTAAGTGGTTAACAAAACGGCCGTAGCCACGATGGCTGCAGTTATGTTCGCTGGCAACAAACACCAGGCGAATGGTATCGACCAGCTTACTGGCATCCCACTGGCTAACCAGCTGGCCACTGAACGCACTGGTGTTAAAACCAAGGTTAAGCAATTCGCCTTCTGGAATCACAAAATCCTCATCGCTTTGCCTCACAATCGGTATTTTGCCATTTGCCACCATCGCCAGGTGATTAAGATTGTATTGTCGCGCTAAGTTAGTGAATGAATCGGCTACCAGGGTATAAAGAGGATTGAAAGGATCCGCTGCCTGGGTGTCGATTTCACTCTGATTTAACAAGTTTCGGGTTACCGGCAGGCTGGCCACTGCAAACGTCATGGCGCGGCTTTTCGCCGGCAGGATAAAACCTTGCTGTTGATAGCGTTTGGCAATCGGGCGAAAACCGTGAGTGACGGTTTTCTTATCGCCCTTATGAGCCTCAAATACATCGTAAGTCAGGTGTTGAAAGTCTTTGATTTTCATATCGCCTGCGCTAATGCCCTGCCCCTTGGCGAACTCACTCATTAGCCGGGTGACCTGCTGATGAAATGCTGGTGCCTGATGGCGAATATCGTCACCAGTGGCGAGAAACAATAGCTGGATTTTCTTAGACCAGTGTTGCTTATCGTAATAATGCTGACGGCCATGATGGGTATTGGGGTTGTAGAGGAAAATTAATTGTTGCTCAGTTTCAACCACCTGCTGCTCCGGCGAGTACATTACCCGGACCAGCTTATTACAGGCGATAAAGCTGACATTTTCGACCTGATGGTTTGCGCAACATTGAAAAAATGCGGAGCTTAGCGCCTGATAAACCCGTTCAGGAGTAATGCTCTCGGCGTTGTCTCGCATGCGGCGGAACAAGTGTTCGGGATTAATTTCCACCAACAGATACTGATTTTCCCGCGCGGATGCGGGTAAATACACCTTATGGGCGGCGCTGCGCTTACGGATCAAAGACATTCGAGTGTGGCGTTGTAACATAGTAAACCTACCGTGCAGATTGAAAAACCAAGGTCACTTTAAGCAGGAAATGTGAAGGTAAAATGATCGAGAAGTGAAAGAATTGTTACAACAGGCAAGTGAACACTCACCTGTTGGTTTAAGAGGTAATCTACGATGGAGGAGAAAATACTCTCGTTGTCGTATTTTGGGTGACAGCTGACACGGTGACAACGAAGAGCCTTATTTATAGCTGCTAGCACATTAACATTCCTAGCACACTGCGTTCCTAGCACGCATACGCTCCTGGCAAAAGCATTTGCCTTTCGAGGCCTGAATTCTCCTACGTCATCCCCTTGAAAAAGGGGATCTAATGCATCAGCTCAAGTTTGAGATTCCCTGTAGTATCAGGGAATGACGAGTTTTTTTTAAAGCTGCGCGCACATTTCATTTCTAGCAATGTCACGTCTATAGGGTACACAATCGTAGACGATTAAAGCTTTCGGTACACAATCGAAGATTGTTCCGAGTACGTGATGAACAGCATCACTCCGGGTACATGAACCGTAGGTTCATTCCGGGTACGCAACAAACTGCGTTGCTTCGAGTGAAATTGCTCTAACCCGAAACAAAATCTCTGATTTTGTGTACCCGAAGTCAATGTCATTTATTGACGTACTCGAAGCCAATCTTTTCGATTGGCGTACTAAAAACCTGAATGATTTTAACCATTCAGGTTTTTGGCTTGTTGCCACAACTGTTCTAGTTGCTCCAGGCTGGCGGCCTTTATGTCTTCGCCGGTATCGAAAAAGTGTTGTTCGATGTGCTGGAAGCGGCGGGTAAATTTTTGATTGGCCTGGCGAAGGGTTTGTTCCGGGTCAAGTTTGGCGTGACGGGCAAGGTTGACCACGGCGAATAATAGATCGCCGATTTCTTCAGCAACCGCATCCTGATCGATCGGCTCAGCATTTAGCTCGGTGGAGATTTCGTCACACTCTTCTTTGACCTTTTCCAGCACGTCGTGGATATTGTCCCAGTCAAAGCCAACATGGGCACAACGTTTCTGGATTTTAGCGGCTTGTGATAGCGCCGGCAGGCTGCGGGGAATATCGGCGAGCATACTAAGCGATGCCTGCTCGGCTTTTTGCTGCCTTTCTTTCGCCTTTTCCGCTTCCCAGTTTGCTTTGATTTCTGCCTCACTGGCAAGATTCATATCGGCAAAGACATGGGGATGACGACGGATCAGTTTTTCACAGATATGGCTTACTACCTGATCAAAATCAAACAGTGCCTGTTCTTTGCCAAGTTGCGCATAAAAAACGACCTGGAACAGCAAATCGCCCAGTTCTTTTTCCAGCTCGACAAAATCATTGTTTTCAATCGCCTCGGCTACTTCGTAGGCTTCTTCCAGCGTATATGGCACAATCGAGGCAAAGTTTTGTTTCAGATCCCAGGGACAACCACCTTCTGGATCGCGAAGTCGTTGCATAATCCAAATCAGCTTTTCCACACTCGCCGGGGCGGACAACATAGTAAACTCCCTAAAATAAATAAGTCTGAGTAGTTACCCGAGTAACATAGAGCCTGCTGCTTGCAGCCTGCAGCCTGACGCTTCGGTAGCCGGCAAAGCCGGCTACCGCCTAATCCTATTCACACTGACCACATCGTCCAGTTGCCGGATTTTAGCAAACAGGCGCTCGAGCACCGAGGTATTGGCCAGCTCCAGTTTAAAGAACATCAGGTTTTGGTGCAGTTTTTTATCATTGTTCGATGACATATCCAGCACATTGATTTTTTCATTAGCAATAATCGTGGTGACGTCGCGCAACAGGCCCTGGCGTTCACCGGTAATGATCTGAATCATTACCTGATAACTGGCGTTCTGGTTTTCGCCCCACTGCACATCAATCAGGCGCTCCGGGTGCTGTTGTTCGGCGTGAAGTAACTGCTCACAATCGCTGCGGTGAATGGAAATTCCCCGCCCCTGGGTAATAAAGCCACTAATGGCATCACCCGGTACCGGCTGACAACACTTGGCCATATGGGTTAACAGGTTACCGACACCGGAGACGGTAATACCATTTTTATCAGCCTTCGACTTACTGCTACTTTTGATCACCAGTTTCGGATCGACTTCATCCTGAGGCTGTTGTTTTTGCCATTGTCCCTGCAACTGGTTTATTACCTGTGCGGCTTTAACATGCCCGGCACCAATGGCGGCATGTAAATCTTCCAGCGACAAGACATTAAAGCGCTTTAATACCGGTTCATAATCTATTTCAATCTGATCAAATTTTTGTAACTGGCCTTCAAGCTGTTCCTTGCCCTGTTGCACATGTTTATCTTTATCCTGAAGTTTAAAGAAGTGCTGAACCTTGGCTCGGGAACGAGCGGTATGCAGGTAGCCCAGGCTTGGATTTAACCAGTCGCGGCTGGGGCTGGGTTTCTTCGAGGTCAGGATCTCGACCTGCTCACCGGTTTTCAGTTTATAGGTAAACGGCACAATGCGACCGGAGACTTTAGCACCGATACAGCAATGCCCCACATTCGAGTGAATGTAATAGGCAAAATCCAGCGGTGTCGAGCCATTGGGCAGGTCGATAACATCACCATTAGGGGTGAACACATAAATGCGATCTTCGAATACTTCATTGCGAAGCTCTTCCACCAACTCGTCAGAGCCAGCCACATCTTCCTGCCATTTCAATAGCTTACGCAACCAGTTAATTTTATCATCGAAGCTGCCCTTGCTCTGGCCGCTGCCTTCTTTGTAGCGCCAGTGGGCGGCGACACCGAGCTCCGCATCATCATGCATTTGCTGGGTACGGATCTGAATTTCTACCGACTTGCCTTCCGGGCCAAGCACCACGGTATGGATTGACTGGTAACCATTTGGCTTAGGGGTTGCGACATAATCATCAAATTCACTGGGCAGGTGTTTCCAGCTGGTATGGACAACCCCAAGGGCGCCATAACAGTCCTGCAATTTGTCGACAACAATGCGCACCGCGCGCACATCAAAGAGCTGGTCGAAATCCAGACCCTTTTTCTGCATTTTGCGCCAGATACTGAAGATATGTTTAGGGCGGCCATAAACCTGACCGCTGATGCCCATCTGATCGAGTTTGCCCTGGATATTATTAACAAAATCTTCCACATACTGCTCGCGATCCAGGCGTTTTTCATCAAGCAATTTAGCAATGCGCTTATAGGTTTCCGGGTGCAGATAGCGAAATGCTACGTCTTCGAGTTCCCACTTTAATTGCCCGATACCCAGACGGTTGGCAAGCGGTGCATAAATGGTCTGGGTTTCCCGGGCGGCGATAACCCGGGTTTCTTCATCGCTTTTTTTAATTTCCCGTAAATTACAGATTCGCTCGGCGAGTTTTATGACCACCGCGCGAACATCTTCGACCATCGACAATAACATTTTACGGATGTTATCAATCTGGCCACTGGCAAACTGGGTACCGCTGGGTTGTTGTAAACTGCGAATTGCATCCATCTGGCACACCCCATCGACCAGGGTATGAACGGAACTACCGTACTCGGTTTCAATATCGGATAACTGCAAAAAGCCCTGTTCAACTAATGGTACTAATAGTGCAGCTTTTAACGAATCCTTATCCATGTTCAGGCCAGCGAGGATTTCCACCATTTCTAACGCTTTCACCTGGCAAGGCAAATGCTTGCTGTACAGGTGATGGTTCTGTTGCCAGGTTGCCTCCAGCGCTTTTTGCTTAGCGGCGCTCAGGTGCAACTCGGCCAACCAGGCATCAAAACTGGCATTGCTCATTTGGTGAGATTTTCTGACAGAAACCATTAAACTTCCCTTTGGTTAAGTATTGAAGCATAACGCTTCAATACTGTTCTGAAGGTGGAACAAACCACTCCCATGCGTCGCGCTTTAAGGTGGATGCTACCGCAGGTGGAGTAAAACACTCCCATGCGTCGCGTTTTAAGGTGGAAGCTAACGCGGGTGGAGTAAACGCTCTCGCTGTCGCGATTTAGGTGATATACCACCTTCCACCTTTGACGTATTACGTCAATTCCACCTTCGAATCGTTTTCTGATTCGACTCCACCTTCAAAACGCAGTTCGTTTTGACTCCACCTCCCATAAAACCGTCTCGTCGATTCAGGTTTTATGGAAGAGCGCCATCGTCTCCACATGTCGGGTTTGGGCAAACATATCCAACAAAGCGATCTTTTCCAGTCGATAGCCGGATGCCAGTAATGTTTTGCAATCGCGAGCCATGGTTGCAGCATCACAGGCAATATAAAGTACCTTATCTGCACCCAGTTCAGCAACCGGCTTTATCACCCCATGGGCGCCGGCACGAGCAGGATCGAGAATGACTTTATTAAAAGTGCGGGCTTCTGGCCATGGCCACTGAAACTGTTCTGCATTTAAATCGGCCTGATAAAACTGGCAATTATCCATTTGATTGGCGCTGGCATTGTCACTGGCTCGATCGACCATTGTCTGTACGCCTTCGATACCCACCACCTGCTTTACTCGTTTGGCAATCGGCAAGCTAAAATTACCAAGCCCGGAAAACAAATCGAGGACATTATCGGCTTTTGTCAGCTCAAGCCAGTCAATTGCCTGCATTGCCATTTTAGCATTCAGCTCGGCATTTACCTGAATAAAGTCTTTGGCGGTGAAGTTAATACGACAACCGTCGATATCATAATAGAGTTCGCTTTTCTGGCCGTTTCTCTGGACTTCAGTAAGATCATGGAGTTGCTGGTCATCTTCAACCAACACCTGATAGCTATGTTGTTCAGCAAAGGCGACAAAGCGAGCACGGTTGTCCTTGCTCAACTTTCCCAGATAACGGAATACCAGGGTGACGGCATTGGTGGCAAATACTTCCACGTGGCCAATAAGCTGATGGCCTTTCAGCTCGCTCAACAATGTTTGTAGCTTAGCGAATATGTTACTTAAATCTGGCGCTAACACATCACAGGATTTGATTTCGGTAATATGTTTGGCATTTTTCTGGCGAAAACCAACCAGGGGCTGATTGAGGCGGTTATATTGCACGCCAATTCGAGCTTTACGACGATAATGCCACTCATCGCTAAGCAATGGTGCTTGCCATGGCAACTCATCCAGCTCGGCATTACGACGAAACAGCTCGGCTATTTTTTGTTGTTTCACCTCGAGCTCTAATTCGCGTGGCATATGCTGAAAGTCACAGCCACCGCATTGATAATAATGTTTACAACGAGGCGTAATCCGTTGCGGATGTGGATTGGTAACCTTGATCGCCTTAGCGCGCAGGTATTTACTGTGTTCGCTGATGATTTTCGCCTGCACCTGTTCGCCGGGTAAGGCGCCGGTAACAAATACCGACTTTTTTCCCGAGCGGGCAATGCCATCACCATTGATGTCAAAGCCGACAATATCCAAGTCGAGGTTCTGGCCCACCATCGATGGGCGCTTTTGTGCTTTAAAAATTTTGACCATAAAAGAAAACACTCATTCTGTCGTGTTTTAAGGTGGAGAAAATACTCTCGTTGTCGCATTTTGGAGGTAATCTCACGATGGTGGAGCAAAACACTCCCCAGCGTCATGTTTTGAGGTGGAGAAAATGCTCTAGTTGTCGCATTTTAGAGGTAATCTCACGATGGTGGAACAAAACACTCCCCAGCGTCGTGTTTTGAGGTGGAAGCTAACGCTGGTGGAAGATTGCCAATTTACGCTTCCACCTTCCACCATTGAAGCTCTGCTTCAACTCCACCTTCGAATCGTTTTCTGATTCGACTCCACCTTTGACGTTTTACGTCAATTCCACCTTCAAGACGTGTTCCGTCTTGATTCCACCTTCGAATCGTTTTCCGATTCGATTCCGCCTTGGTAGCGAGAAAGTTGTAGTCGCATCAAAAATCGATGCGACTACAACTTTCTCGCTACTTATGCCATGATGTGAGAAGTTTAAATAAAAACAATTCTAACACGGTTTTAGTACCTGTATGTTTAAAGTCAGTCTTCGCGATTGGGTTATTTTATTAACCATATTGCCAACCACAGTTATTGGCCTGAGTCTGGCGGGCTTTTTCACCTTTTCGCGTATATCCGATTTGGAATCGAGTCTGTTTTATCGGGTCAATGCGATTTCCCAGCCGTTAAAGATCAGTGCCCAGTCGGGGATCCGTAATTCCAACTTTCGTTTTCTCGATGAATTATTAAAAGAGTTACAGGTCAGCCAGGACGACTTGCTCGACAATATCCTGATTGTTGACGAAGAAATGCAAACCATCGCGGTGAGCCGCAATTTAGAAGATCTCAATGTGTTGCTTCCCGGTGAGTTTCGTACTTCATTAGAGAGCACCCAGTTTATTGCTTTTGATGATTACTACCTTTACACCTCACCGATAAATTTTAATCGTTACTCGGTAGATGGTAAGCGCGAGACCCAGTTATTGGGCTATTTATTGCTGGTGGTCGATCAAACCGATATCACCTTGCATGAGCAAAGCCTGTATATCGTCTCGTTTTTGATTATTTTGATGTCGGTGTTGTTATCCGGGGTCTTTGCCAATCGTTTAATAAATCGCATCGCTGTGCCGGTGCAACAAATGAACCTGGCCATCGATAGAATGCGCAACGGCCTGTACGACACACAAATCGATGCCTACTACAAAGGCGAACTGGAAGAACTGCGTAAAGGGCTGAATATCCTGTTCTTCTCGCTACGGGATTATCATTATGACTTAGATAGAAACATCGACCAGGCCACCAATGATCTACGCGAAAGCCTGGAGCAGTTTGAAATCCAGAACGTTGAGTTAGACCTGGCCAAACGCCGGGCGCAGGAAGCGAGCCGGGTCAAATCAGAATTCCTGGCCAATATGAGTCATGAATTGCGAACACCGCTCAATGGCGTTATCGGCTTTACCCGCCAGGTATTAAAAACGCCATTGTCGAATACCCAACGGGATTACTTACGTACCATTGAGCGCTCCGCCAATGGCTTGTTAAGCATCATTAACGACATACTCGATTTTTCCAAGCTCGACTCAAACCGATTTGTTATCGATTCGATTCCATTTGCCTTTAATGAGTGTATTGAAGAGACCATATCCCTGTTAGCACCATCGGCCAATGAAAAGGGCCTGGATTTCTCAGTACGGTTAAACCCCAGCATGCCGGATTCCCTGGTTGGCGATGCGCTGCGGATTCAGCAGGTACTGACCAACCTGATAGGTAATGCGATTAAGTTTACCGATTCGGGCTCGGTGGAAGTGGACATTGATTATAAGATTTTAGAGGACTCGAATGTCCAGCTGGTGGTGGCGGTTAAAGACACCGGCATTGGTATCAGTAGCCAGCAGCAGGAAAACCTGTTTGAAGCCTTTGGCCAGGCCGATAATAGCATCACCCGCATGTACGGTGGTACTGGCCTGGGGCTGGTCATTTCGAAACGTCTTGCCCAGGAAATGCACGGCGATATTCGCTTTGAAAGTAAGGCTAATGAAGGCACGACATTCTGGTTTGAGTGGCAATGCCAGCTTAATCCCCTGCCTCTGGAAAGCAAGCCTTACCCCAGTGACCTGAAAGGTAAGTCGATACTGGTCTTCGATCCGCTTCCTCATTGCCGCCAGGCGGTAAAAGAGCTGTTAAAGTTCTGGCAGATGCAGGTAACTGTGGTACAAAGCCATGAGGCGCTATTGACCGCCGCCGAGCAAAATTCATTCGAGCTGGCGATAGTCGGTGTGCGCATTAATGATCATCAACTCGATGATACCCGCAAATTAATACAGAAATTGCATCATTCGGTTGCGGATATTTATGTGGCGGTTAACTCCAATGCGGTAAACCTATGTGAAGCTTTTGTCTCTGCCGGCGCAAAAAACTGTTTCAGTAAACCGATATTAACCAATAAACTGGCCCAGTTGATTTCCACAGACGATAAAGTTGTTAGTCAACTTCCCGCACTCGAACAGTCTTATAAAAAGTTAGCGATTAAAGTATTGGCCGTTGATGATAATGAGGCGAATTTAAAGCTGATCAGCACCCTGTTATCGGAATTGGTGGAAACGGTGGTGACTGCCAGCAATGGTAAAGAAGCCCTGGATCTGGCCAGTAAGCAGCGTTTCGCCTTTATCTTTATGGATATTCAGATGCCAATTATGGATGGCATTACGGCGATGGAAAAAATTCGCCTGACTACCCTAAACAGTGATACCCCGGTGGTTGCCGTTACTGCCCATGCCCTGCAGGGAGAAAAGGACAAAATGCTGGAAAACGGCTTCTTTGGCTATATGACTAAGCCCATTGATGAAACCCTGTTAAAGCATTACCTGTACGAACATGGCATGGAACATATGACGCCAGCATACAATGGCAAGGCATTAACCTTAAAAGACTCATTTATCAGCAATAAGTATGCTGGGGTTATCGACTGGTCGCTGGCCCTTGAGCGTTCCGGAAATCGCCCCGAGCTTGCCAAAGAAATGCTTAGCATGTTGCTAAAATCCCTGCCAGAGACCAAAGCGTTATTACAGGAACTGATGGAGGCCAAAGACAAACATGGGTTATACCAGGCTATTCATAAACTCAATGGTGCTTGTTGCTATAACGGTGTACCACGGCTGGAGCGAATTTGCCGCGATATCGAAACCCATCTCAGCGAACAGGAACTCGACAGCATCGAACCCGAGCTGCTAGAAATGTTTGATGAGATAGATAAGCTGATTGGCGCTAGCGAAGGGATCCTGAGCGGCGAGAGCTAGCGCCCTCGACGCTGTTAAAGAGGTAATCTACGATGGTGGAGAAAAACACTCCGCTGTGTCGTGTTTTAAGGTGGACGCTACCGCAGGTGGAGAAAATACTCTCGCTGTCCTATTTTGGGTGACAACGAGGAGCCTTACATTTGTCATGTAAAGGAAAGCACCTAGCACGTTAACACTCTTAGAACGCATGCGCTCCTAGCGAAGGCTTCTGGTTTTCCAGGACCTGAAACCTGTCCATTTGTTCACTGAAAGTTGCGTCATCCCCTTGAAAAAGGGGATCTCTGATTTGAGTTTCAGGCTTAGATTCCCTGTAGTATCAGGGAATGACATAGGTTAGTGACACTAAGCATGGGGTTAAAATCCCGGCTAGCACACTGACGCTCCTAGCACATTCCATTCCTAGCACACTGCGTTCCTAGCACGTTACACTCCTGGCCAATTGCTTTACGCTAGGCGCGATCTTCGATTGCATGCCTGAAACGATGCGCCAAGGGGCTGTCATCCCGGTGTCGACCGGGATCTCGATTTTGTCTTTAACTTGAGATTTCCTGTGGTGGCAGGAAATGACGAAGAACGGTAATACGGTGGGAGTGTCTAGCTTCGCTGGTGTAAGGTGGCAGGTTCTTCCACCTCACACTTCCACCGTAACTCTTGCTCTTCGCTAGGCGCGATCTTCGATTGCATGCCTGAAACGATGCGCCAAGGGGCTGTCATCCCGGTGTCGACCGGGATCTCGATTTTGTCTTTAACTTGAGATTTCCTGTCGTGGCAGGAAATGACGAAGAACTGAAATAAGGTGGGAGTGTCTAGCTTCGCTGGTGGAAGGTGGCAGGTTCTTCCACCTCACACTTCCACCATAACTCTTGCTCTTCGGAAGCATGCTAGGAACGATTTTCAATCGTGTGCTAGGAGCTAAATTTTCAATTTTGCGTGCTAGGAATTAAATCTTCGATTTGATGTGCTAGAAGCTAAATCCTCGATTTGATGTGCTAGAAGCTAAATCCTCGATTTAGCGTGCTATTTGCTCAACACCACAAACGCCACCGCGTAGTGCTGTTCATCCGACAGGCTGATATGGAAATGAATCGCATTGAGTTGTTCGGCGATTTCTAAAGCGCGGCCACTGAAGTTAAGTTG
This sequence comes from Thalassotalea mangrovi, assembly GCF_005116735.1. Lineage (GTDB taxonomy): Bacteria > Pseudomonadota > Gammaproteobacteria > Enterobacterales > Alteromonadaceae > Thalassotalea_A > Thalassotalea_A mangrovi. The sequence goes on from NZ_SWDB01000010.1 coordinate 196,301, forward strand.
TGGCTGGCCATTATCGAGGTTGGAAATTTCGATATGCTGAAACGACACCCCCGCGGCAATCCCCGTGCCCAAAGCCTTTGCTGCTGCCTCTTTCGCCGCCCAGCGTTTGGCGAGAAAGCGCTCAGGAAAATTATGACTTTGGTAAATCGCCATTTCCGATTCGGTTAGAATCCGCTTTGACAGGCGATCACGAGCCTTATCCGCCATCTTCGCGATGCGGGCAATTTCAATTAAATCATTACCAATGCCAACGACGGACATAGGGGCTCCTTTGCTTTAGAGGTAATCTTACGATGGTGGAAGAAACCACTCCACTGCGTCGTGCTTTCAGGTGGAGGCTAACGCTGGTGGAAGGTTGCCAAGTTACACTTCCACCTTCCACCTTTGAAACGTTTTCTGTTTCAATTCCACCCTCAAAACGCCGTCCGTTTTGACTCCACCATCAAGGCTTTGCCTTGACTCCACCATAGACGCTATGCGTCGACAACGGGTCAAGTTTCATTGCTCTTGCTTCCAGCATTAGTTTTTTCATATCGCGGACGGCTTTATCCAGGCCATCGATGGCAGCGCGGGCGATGATAGCATGACCGATATTCAATTCGATTACCTGTGGAATCGCGGCAATCGGTTTGACATTAAAATAGGTTAAGCCATGGCCGGCATTGACCTTAAGGCCTATGCTGTCAGCATACTCGATGCCTTTAATTAAACGCACCAGCTCGGCGTGCATTTCCTGCTCGTTTTCCGCTTCTGCGTATTGGCCAGTGTGTATTTCAATAAACGTCGCACCAGTGGCTTTGGCAGCATCAATCTGGACGATATCGGCATCAATGAACAAGCTTACTGTTGTGCCGTGACTTTGTAACCGGCGTACCGCATCGGTCACTTTATCCAGTTGACCGGCGACATCCAGCCCACCTTCGGTAGTCAGCTCTTCACGCTTTTCTGGTACCAGGCAACAAAATTCAGGTTTAATGCCTGCGGCAATGGTCAGCATTTCTTCGGTAACCGCCATTTCCAGGTTCATTCGTGTCTGCAAGGTACGCGCCATGACTTCAACATCGCGATCATTAATATGACGGCGATCTTCGCGCAAATGAATAGTAATGCCGTCGGCGCCCGCATGTTCGGCAACACTGGCGGCATGAACCGGGTCTGGGTAACTGGTGCCTCGCGCCTGGCGTAAAGTGGCAATGTGATCAACGTTGACGCCAAGTAAAATATCTTTCATGGTTTCACGACTACTCTTAATGTTGAAAATTTATCGTTTACTGTAGGCAAATAACTTACGACTCTGCAATGGTCGATTGCCCAGTAAGGGTTTAAATACCTGCCGCATCAAAGCCTTGCAGGTCAATAATACGTCTGACTGCTGTAATTTGCCATCACGGATTGCGATTAAGTGCTGGTAACAAAACTTATCCGCCTGTAATTGGTAATCGGCGGGGATCAGCCCTTGCTCAGGTAAATAATACCAGTATTGAGAATCCCGTTCGGCAACGCCGGGCTCAGTTTCCAGTACCGAAAAATCGATACCCAGCCCGAGCTCTTCTAATAACGAAAATTCAAACTTGCGAAGAATTGGCTCTATGGACTGTTGATTATTGAGTTGTTGTAATGCTTGATGATACTGCTCAAACAGCGGATCGCAGCTGATATTTTGCGGCAGCAGACGCACGCACAGCTCATTCAGGTAAAAACCGCTATACAGGAACTGCCTGGATAGCGGCAATGGCAACGTTGCCGACTCAATCTGACTGAGGGTATACATGGAGCCACTGACTTTTAGCTGCACCTCAAGCACGGAGAAAGGTTGTAACTGCGCCTTTTTGCTATTTTTGCGGCTACTGCCTGCATAGGCGACGGCACTGATATGGCCGAGTTCCGCGCTTAACAGGTTTAATAACAGGCTGTTCTCCCGATATGGGCGGGAATGTAACAGGTATACGGTTTGTAATGGTAAATCCCTGTCACCTTTCATGGCTAGCCCGAGTAATCGTCACCGTAACCAAGGCTACGCAAGGCTCGCTCATCGTCGGCCCAGCCGGATTTGACCTTGACCCAGGTTTCCAGAAAGACCTGGCGCTGCAATAACTCTTCCAGATCGCGGCGCGCTTCGCGGCCGATGACTTTCAGTTTTTCACCTTTATTGCCGATAATCATGCGTTTTTGCGAGTTACGCTCCACCAGGATCAAGGCATTGATATGGACGATGCCATTTTGGTCAATTTTAAACTGCTCGATTTCAACGGTGGTCGAATACGGCAGCTCGTCACCGGTAAAGCGCATCAGTTTTTCACGAATTATCTCGGATGCCATAAAGCGGGACGAACGGTCAGTAATGTAATCTTCAGGGAACCAGAAATCCCCTTCCGGTAACGATTGCAGACAGGCTTTTTTGATCTTATCGACGTTATCGCCTTTACTGGCACTGATTGGAATGATGTCCTGAAAATCATGCTTAGCACCTAACACCTGCAGGTGTGGTAATAACTGTTCCTTGTCCTGAACATTATCAATCTTATTGATAGCGAGAACGACCGGACGACCACTCTTTTTGATTTTATTCAGCACCAGCTCATCATCGTCGGTCCAGTGCGTACCTTCCACCAAAAACACGATAAGCTCGACTTCAGCGATAGAGCTGCTGGCGGCGCGATTCATAAGCCGGTTTATCGCCCGCTTTTCTTCAGCATGCAGACCTGGGGTGTCAACCAATACGGCCTGGCGGTTGTCCTCGGTCAGGATACCAAGGATCCGATGTCGGGTAGTTTGTGGTTTGCGGGACGTAATACTGACTTTCTGACCCAATAAGGCATTAAGTAACGTTGATTTACCGACGTTAGGGCGTCCCACCAGGGCAATAAGGCCACAATATGGCGGTTGTTCAGACATTGAGTAACTCCAAAGCTTGCTGGGCAGCGGCCTGCTCAGCCTTGCGTCGCGATGTGCCTTTGCTGATCAGCAGCTGGTCAATTCCAGATACCTGACAGCTGACGGTAAACTCCTGGTTATGGGACTGTCCGCTGGTGTCAATAACCTCGTAAGCAGGCAAAGGTAACTTGCGTCCCTGTAAATATTCCTGCAGGCGGGTTTTCGGGTCTTTTTGTGCTTTAGCCGGTTTAATGGCGTCAAGGCGTTCAGCGAACCATTCTAATACCATTTGCTGGGTTTTCTGCAAATCAGAATCTAGGAATATTGCACCGATTAGAGCTTCGGTGGCATCTTCTAAAATCGAATCTCGTTGAAAACCACCGCTTTTCATCTCTCCCTGTCCCATGACCAGATAGTCACCCAGTTCAAAGCTGCGAGCCAGTTTCGCTAATGTCACCCCGCGTACCAGGCTCGAACGCATCCGGGTCAGCTCGCCTTCGGTCGCCTTGGGAAAGCGTTGGAACAATTCATTGGCGATGATATAACCCAGAATCGAGTCACCGAGAAATTCCAGGCGCTCATTATTGACGCCTTTCGCACTACGGTGAGTAAGAGCCTGAGTAAGTAACTGTCTATCATTAAATTGATAACCCAGGCGCTTACTCAGTCGTTGTAATTTATCGATGCCAGTCAATTAGTTTATTCCACCAATGCGCTCAAAGCGGATCCCGGTTGGAAACCAACCTGGTAGCCAGCTATCTTCAGGACGATCGAACTCAAAACTCATCCAGATTGCCACGGCCTCGCCGACCAGGTTATCTTCAGGTACGAACCCCCAGAAACGACTGTCCTGGGAATTATCACGATTATCTCCCATCACAAAGTATGCACCTTCGGGCACAACCCATTCGCCTTTCACCGTACCCGGTTGATTATGAAAACGTCGGGTTTGTTGATAGGTATTGTTATTGACCAGAATCTCATGACTTCGGCCCGGCAAATTTTCGTTATAGCGTGTTAGCGGCATATCAAACTGGAAGTATTCCCCGGTTGCAAGAAAATCGTTCATGACTTTTTCAGCACCCGGACAGTCTTTTGCATCCTCGGCACAGGCGGGCCTGATATACAGGGATTTATTGCGGTAAATCACCACATCGCCCGGCACGCCGATAACCCGTTTGATGTAATCAATGCGTTCATCTTCCGGGTATTTAAATACCACCACATCACCACGCTCGGGGTCACCATTTTCCCAAAATTTGCTGCGGGTAACCGGATCACGCAGGCCATAATTAAATTTGTTAACCAGGATAAAATCGCCATCAAATAGATTTGGCATCATCGATCCACTGGGAATCTGGAATGGCTCGTATAAAAACGAGCGCAATACCATAACAAAGGCAATGACCGGGAAGATTTGCACCGAGGTTTCAACGAAACCATTGGGCTGGGTGATTTTTCGTTGTGCCTCTTCAGAAAGGGGTTGTGCACACTGCGCCTCGGTTTCGGCCAGGTTCAGTTGGCGTTTCGGTGCAAGCACAAACTTGTCCACCAACCAAACGGTACCGGTAACCAGGGTTGCGATCACCAAAATCAGAGAAAAGTACATTGCCATAGCCAGTTATTTTCCTAGTTTTAATACGGCTAAAAACGCTTCCTGGGGCACTTCAACATTACCCACCTGTTTCATACGTTTCTTACCTTCTTTTTGTTTTTGTAACAGTTTTTTCTTACGGCTGACATCACCACCATAACACTTGGCAATAACGTTTTTACGCAATTGTTTGACCGTGGTACGAGCAATAACATTGTTGCCAATAGCCGCCTGAATGGCAATGTCAAACATTTGACGGTGAATCAATTCTTTCAGCTTTTCAACAAGTTGTCGCCCGCGCGAGACGGAATTTGAACGATGGGTAATCATCGCTAATGCATCGACCCGATCACCGTTAATCAGTATATCAGCACGTACCATATCTGACGCTTCAAAGCGGACAAAATTGTAATCCAGAGATGCATAGCCGCGCGATGTAGACTTCAATTTATCGAAAAAGTCCATCACCACCTCAGCCATCGGTAATTCATAAGTCACAGCAACCTGATTACCGTGGTAAGTCATGTTTTTCTGCACCCCACGTTTTTCCACACACAGGGTAATGACATTACCTAAGTGCTCCTGCGGTACCAGGATATGCGCTTCCACAATCGGTTCGCGTATTTCCGACACTTCATTGACCGGTGGCAAATCAGATGGATTATCGATGGTTATTACCGTGCCATTGGTACATAAGATTTCGTAGTTTACCGTCGGCGCCGTGGTAATTAGGTCAAGATCATATTCTCGAGCCAAACGCTCCTGAATGATTTCCATGTGCAGCATGCCCAAGAATCCACAACGGAAACCGAAACCTAAAGCACCGGATGATTCCGGTTCAAAAAACAATGACGCATCGTTTAAGCTTAGTTTATTCAACGCATCACGGAAATTTTCAAAGTCATCCGAGCTGATTGGGAAAATACCCGCATAAACTTGAGGTTTAACTTTCTGGAAACCCGGCAATGGCTTGTCTGCCGGCTTGCGGGTCAAGGTCAGGGTATCACCCACCGGGGCACCATGAATTTCTTTAATACCGGCAATAACAAAGCCTACTTCGCCAGTTCTCAATACCCCGGTATCGGTTTGCTTGGGTGTAAAGATTCCGACTTTATCAATAATATGTGATTGCCCCGTGGACATTACAGTCATCTTGTCACCGGCTTTGACTTCGCCATTAACGACACGCACCAAAGAGACTACGCCCTGGTAATTATCGAACCAGGAATCAATGATAAGTGCCTGCAGGTTGTCGTCTTTCTCGCCAACCGGTGGCGGAATATTAGCAACAATGCTCTCCAGCACATCTTCGATACCAATGCCGGTTTTTGCCGAACATTTAACGGCGTCAGTGGCATCGATGCCGATGATGTCTTCGATCTCTTCACATACCCGGTCTGGATCCGCTTGTGGCAAATCGATTTTATTGAGGATAGGAACGACTTCCAGATCCATTTCAATGGCGGTGTAACAGTTAGCCAGGGTTTGTGCTTCTACCCCCTGGCCGGCATCGACAACCAGCAGGGCACCCTCACAGGCAGCGAGAGAACGGGATACTTCATAGGAGAAGTCAACATGGCCAGGGGTGTCGATAAAGTTCAGTTGATAGGTTTCACCGTCTTTGGCTTTATAATCCAAGGTCACACTTTGTGCCTTGATGGTGATGCCACGCTCGCGTTCAAGATCCATGGAATCAAGGACTTGTTCAGCCATTTCCCGGTCAGTCAAACCACCGCAGTGTTGAATCAGGCGATCAGATAAAGTCGACTTACCGTGGTCAATGTGGGCGATGATAGAAAAATTTCGGATATGCTTCATAGGCTTCTTAGAAGAAAATTTACTGCAGTTACAATATTCAATAATGGCGTGATTTTAGCGAATTTCAGCGGCTCTAGCCATCATTAGTTGCGGATATTGATAGGTATTGCCTGTGAGTGCGCTTTTTTGTCACACTTTCTCAGGATTTTAACCTCTAACGCCTGTTGACGATGCGGCTGGCTCTGCAACCGGCGAGCCAGGTAAAAGCCACCGACACCGCCTAGCAATGATATGACTAACCCATAAATTTCATGCCATTGCCATTTTTGCACCAGCAATAGCTGGGATATGGCACCGAAAACCAACAGGCCAAGTAGCGGCAGGATATAAACCTGCATTGCCGCACCAAGGAGATTGTTTTCCGGCAGGGCGATTACCACCTCATCGCCGACGTTTAAATCCAGTGTCGAGGTCAAGGTTAGTTTCATTCGTCGTGTGCCCAGGCCTTTGGCTATTTGGCCACTGCCACAGGTATCTACCTGCTGACAACTACTGCAGCCAGATTTGACCACACTTTCAACGTCTATTAGCTCGCCCCTGACTTGGGTAACGCGAGCGGTTTCTTCGATCATGGAAAACTCATAAATTCGTTTTAGGTTTCGGGTTTCAGGTCTCAGGTCTTAGGTCTTAGGTCTTAGGTCTTAGGTTTCAGAAAGCGCAACGTGCGACCTATTTCGTCATCCCGGCGGAGGCCGGGATCTGTGCTTGAAACTTTAGCTTAGATTCCCTGTAGTATCAGGGAATGACTCGAGGTTTCGGTTTATTGGCGATATTAACACATTACGACTTAATTTGGGTTTCAGGTTTCAGGTCTCAGGTTTCGGAGGGCGAACGGCCTTGGTCATTAAAAGGTACTCTTCATTACGGGTACATAAATTCTTTGAATTTATTTCGGGTACGCCAATGAAAACATTGGCTGCGGGTACGTAACTCAAAGAGTTACTCCGGGATTAGGCGCTTCGTTGTCTCCCTTCGACAGCTTAAAAGTGCGGCGTGCTAGAAATGCAATGCGCTAGTCGCTAATAAAGTTAAGCAAAGGCACTTGGCCATCCGAGACCTGAAACCTGAAACCTGAGCCCCTAAAGATAACGCGCTGATGAATCGCATTATCTTAGAGAGAAATCGCGTTATTTTAGAGGGAGATTTAGTTGAACGTGATTGAGTCAGCAATCGCATCCGCGGTTTGAGATGGCACTTTTCCTACCACCGTTATCTCATAACCTTCACGGATTTGCGTTAACAATACGGTTGCACCAGTTTGACTTATCGTCGATTTGCGCGGTGCTTCATCGGTGGCGCTCACATACACGGAAACATCTACTAAGCCATCATTGAATAAAATGAAGTCGACCGGCAAATTAATGGGGTCGACAAAGTGCTGGTTGGATTCCAGCATTTCGAAGCCTTCCGGTAACCAGTTGACCTGCCATTTAAATTCAGCCTTGGGTACTTCCGGCGAACTTTGATGAGTTTCTGGCAACTCAGCTTCCAGCAATTGCCCTAGCATTTCATTGGATTGTTCACTAATGGTCAAATGGGTAAATTGAATCTGTTCCAACAATTCACCTTCGTTATTAATGATTGCCGCTTTTAACAATAAGCCGCTTTCGATATCGAGCCAGATCCAGTAACCAAAACGTTGTTTATCTTTACTGACCATTCGAATCAATTGCGCCGGTCTGCCAAGAATGCGGCTTTTACCGACTTCAACCAAGTCGTAACTAAGGCTGATTACTTCAATATCGGAGGTAAAAGCCCGGGGAATAGGACCACTGATACTATCAGTGTTAACGGAATAGGGTTGCTGGTTCGATTCAAAATAACTTACGGTATTATCGACCCGAATCGCTTCTTTACGGGGGCCATTCAATGAAGAAATTAATTCCAGCTCACGACCTTCAGCGATGCCATGCACCCAGCGGTAGGGCTCGGCCCGATTATTACGTACGACCACAAACGAAGTATCAAAATTTAATTTTCGTAAAGAATCGGACAGTCGCAGCAACCACTGTTTTGCCGTTGGTTGAGCCCTTAACTCAGGTTCAACGGCTTGGTTTTCTGTCGATTCTGTGGATGGTTGTTGTTGGGCGTTGGCCGACACACTTATGCATGTCGCCAACATCAGAAAGGGTACAAACTTCATCAATTTTCAGGGGTATCCTGCTGTTCTTCGGCCGCCGCTTTGCTGGCCTGTAATTTTATTTGTTTTTGGTGATCAAGCAATATCGCCTGAAGTTTTTGCTGACGTTTAATTAACGCCTGTTTCTGCTCGGAAATGCTGGCCGGTTCGTAATTATAACTTACCGGATCGGCAACCCCACCAAACGGAATAGGCTGAAAAACCTGCGACGGTACCAGCGGCTCCTGTTCGACCATGTTTGCCTGCTGTACCCCCAGCACCATAAGGCCGGCGGCGGAAGCAGCAATGGCAAACTGACCTGCGGGCTTGACCAGTTGGATCACTTTTGCTTTTACCGTTGCCCCCATTGAAGGCTTAGGTTGCGGTGCCAGTACCGTAGGTTCGGCCGCAATAGCTACGGCGATATCATTTGCCAGGTCGGGCATAATATATTGACCGGTTTCACCTCGCATGACATCACCAATCATATGATACCTGCCCCAGGTATCCGTCAACTGCTGGTCCTGCTTGAGATCATCAATCGATAAGCCCTCTGCCTCCTGGGAGTCGAGAAATGCAGAAACCGATTCACTGATTTTGTTACTCATAATTTAACTCACAATTAGCGCTGTAATAATGGTTTGATTTTTTTATCTACTGCGTCCCGGGCTCGAAAGATACGTGATCTGACGGTACCGACCGGACACTCCATTATGTTGGCTATTTCCTCATAACTTAATCCATCCAGCTCCCGAAGGTTAATTGCGGTTCGCAACTCTTCCGGCAACTGCTCGATAGTCGTAAAAATTAACTGGCGAATTTCATCCGTTAAAATCATTCTTTCCGGTGACGCATTCTCGCGAAGTGCTTCGCCACTATCATACATTTGCGCATCTTCCACCTCGATATCCGATCCCGGCGGTTTACGACTTCCTGCTGACAAATGATTCTTCGCGGTATTGACCGCAATCCGGTACAGCCAGGTATAAAAAGCGCTTTCACTGCGAAAACTGCCGATAGCGCGGTAAGCTTTAATAAAAGCTTCCTGAGTAACGTCGGCAACATCCGCCTGGTTTTTAATGTATCTGGAAACCAGATTCATTACCTTTTGCTGATATTTTTGCACCAACAAATTAAAAGCGTTTTTATCTCCATTCTGTACCTGTTTGACCAGTATCTGGTCAACATTCTGCTCGCTCATCAGAGCCAATTCCCCTTTATATTTCTCCTCACCGACCTAAATTAAGTCGTCGGTGACAACATCTCAGCTCTTGGCAAACGCATCAGTTATGACTGTTATGATTTGAAAAAGTTCGCAAAAAAAACATCAAAGTTGAAAAAAATGATCCTCTACTCAATATTAGCCGCTATTTCATTGCCCTGAAACCGCTGAACATTGGTATTCCCCTGATTTTACGTTAGAATTCGAAACCTGTTTGCCATCATAATATTACTTGCGAAGATGAATCAACAACATAACTGCGACGTGCTTATCATAGGAAGTGGCGCCGCAGGTCTGACCCTGGCCCTGAACCTGGCACAACTGGCCGATGTGATCCTGCTTAGCAAGGGTCCCATTCATGAAGGTTCTACCTATTATGCCCAGGGTGGTATCGCCGCAGTATTCGATGAAAAAGACACTATCGATGCCCATGTACAGGACACCCTGATCGCCGGTGGTGGCATTTGTGATGAAGATATGGTGCGCTTTACCGCCGAGCAGGCGAAGGCTTCGATGCAATGGCTGATTGACCAGGGGGTTCAGTTTGACCAGCGACAATCGGCCAGTGGCGATACCGAATATCATTTAACCCGCGAGGGTGGGCATAGTCATCGACGCATCCTGCACGCTGCCGACGCGACCGGCTATGCGGTACAAACCACCTTGGTTGAGCAGGCAAAAAAACATTCCAGAATTCGAATTTTTGAGCGCTGCAATGCTATCGACCTTATCACTCAGGCTGATGATAAAGACCAAAACACCTGTATCGGTGCTTATGTGTGGAATCGTAATATTGAGAAAGTCGAAGCCATACATGCGAAAAAAATCATTCTTGCCACCGGTGGTGCCAGTAAAGTTTACCAATATACATCGAATCCGGACATCGCCAGTGGTGATGGTATTGCGATGGCCTGGCGTGCCGGCTGTCGGGTAGCAAACATGGAGTTTAACCAGTTCCACCCTACCTGTTTGTATCACCCGCAGGCAGGTACGTTTTTATTGACCGAAGCACTGCGCGGCGAGGGCGCGATTTTACGTCGTCCCGACGGTAGTCGCTTTATGCCGGAATTCGATCAACGCGCCGAACTGGCGCCTCGAGACGTGGTTGCCCGCGCCATTGATTTTGAAATGAAACGCCTTGGCGCTGACTGCATGTACCTGGATATCAGCCATAAATCGGCAAGTTTCATCAAACAGCATTTTCCGACCATTTACGAAAAAACTGCCGAGCTGGGCATGGATATGACCCAGGAACCATTGCCGGTGGTTCCCGCCGCCCATTACACCTGCGGCGGGGTGATGATCAACAAACACGGACAAACCGATATCGCTAACTTATATGCCATCGGTGAAGTCTCTTATACTGGGTTACACGGTGCCAACCGCATGGCCAGTAACTCTCTGCTTGAATGCATCGTGTTCGCGCGGGCTGCGGCTGAGCATATTGCCGGTCATTTAAATCACCGTGCCGATATTATCAGCATTCCAGCCTGGGATGAGAGTCGGGTTACTAATTCCGATGAAGAGGTGGTGATCCAACATAACTGGCATGAATTACGTCTGTTTATGTGGGACTATGTCGGTATTGTGCGCACCGATAAGCGTTTGCAACGGGCTCTGAATCGGGTCAATTTACTGCAATCAGAGATTCAGGAGTACTATCGCCACTTTAAAGTGAGTAATAACTTACTGGAATTGCGAAACCTGGTGCAGGTTGCAGAATTAATTATCCTTAGTGCGATGGAACGTAAAGAAAGCCGGGGACTCCATTACACCCTGGATTATCCGGAAACTAAGGCGCACAGCAGCGCTACCATTTTAACCCCGGTTAAGGATTAATACGTTTCCTTGCCGGAGCCTCGCTGCGCAGAGTGGATAATTCGACACAGGCAACGATAGTCGTTATCTGACAGCATATTTTTGTATATCCAGAGCTTGTGCGCAGAACCGTTTACCTGAAGTTTGCTTTTCGGCTTTAAGTCTAAATAGCATCCCCAGGGTGCAACCAGAGAATTCCCTGACAATTGCCAACAATAACCACCTCGCGTGCTAAGTTCCCCTGAGGCGGTACAGGAAAATGGTTGCGTAAACAGCGGCAGGTTAACTCTGTTATCAACACTGAATATTCTGATCAATATCAGTGTTAGGGCAACGCCAGCGATAAATACCGTGGACAGCCATAAATCAATAGCAAAGTACCAACAAGTGAAACTTAGCACTGCTACCCAAAGCAGGACCTCAAAGGCATCGAAGGATATACTCCGATGCTTTTCAATGAGTTGAAACTCAAACTTTGACTCGGTTAAGAATGAGCTGGACCATGGCGTTAAGTTGTTCATCCTTGCATTCCTCATGCCCCATGAACCAGGCAAACAACTCAGGGTCATCACATTCTAACAAGCGTTCAAAAACCTGTTTTTGCTGATCCGACAATTGATCCCAGGCCTCATCAACGAAAGGCATAAATAATACGTCCAATTCCAGCATACCGCGTCTGCATGCCCATTTTAATCTGGCTTTATTGTGAGTTAATGACATCAAGTAAACCGTTTCTCGAAAAATTTCCGCAATTGTAGCAACCAGCACCTTGTTATGATACCAATCACAATAAATTATTGCTCACTCAGTGAGAATTTAAAGGCATTTAGACAAGGCTTTGATTGCAGAGAATGGTTACTCCATTGTCAAAATCAGTAACGCAGGAAAAACGCCTTTAAAACTCATCCATATGGAGTTTATCAGCGGCCCATTTACGGCCCTATATTTCATTAATATAGAATGAATATCACTACTGCCTTTGCCCAAGAATTACCGACAAATTCGTAGCAAAAGGTTGAAATTAAGATTATTTGCCCCACTATTTACAGCACAAACAGTATAAACCATTCAACAGCAGAGACGCATGAATCCTGAATCCTCACACCCTGCATTAGAAACCCTGCCCGACAGCTTCGCTGTCTGGTTAGACGATATGGCAATGATTTCAGTCTCCGGAGACGAAAGATTAAGCTATTTACAAGGACAGTTGACTTGTGACATCAATCAATTACCTGAAGCGAAACTCCTTCATGGCGCCCACTGTGATGCCAAAGGCAAAGTTTTCAGCGCTTTTCGGGTGTTTGAACACGAAGATCAGGTGTTAATGTTAATGAGCAAGGATTCCGCTTCGGCTTCCCTTGCGCAACTGCAAAAATTTGCCGTGTTTGCCAAAGCGGAACTTGTCATGAGCCCGTTTAAAATGTTGGCGGTAACGGGTGGCGCAGCAGAAAGCGCGCTAAACAAGCACGTTGGTACCCTACCCGACTCAGACAACCCCGTTATCAGCAGCAATGGCGTCAGTGTGATTGCCTTTAACGGTCACCGTTCCGGCTATATTCTGGTAGGTGACGAAGTAAGCCTGAACTACATATTAAATGCCCTCGAGTTACCTTGTCTTGGTGGCTCTGTTTGGACATTGCTGGAAATTGTTAATGGTTTTCCATGTCTGACTAAAAACGCAGTGGAAGAATACGTGCCACAAATGTTAAATCTTCAGGCAATTGATGGTATTAGCTTTACCAAGGGCTGCTACATGGGCCAGGAAACCGTTGCCAGAATGAAGTACCTGGGAAAAAACAAGCGAGCTATGTTTGCCTTATATGGCAATTCCGAGCAGCCGATTGATGCGAGCTCCATGCTTGAAAAGCAACTTGGCGACAACTGGCGCCGGGGTGGTAACATTACTAGTTTGTATCAGGCCGACGATGGCAGCCTTTATATTCAGGCCGTTTTGGCAAACGATACAGAATCTAACGATATATTCAGAGTCAAAGATCTAAACGATACGGTGTTAACGCAAATGCCGCTTCCTTACGTTCTTAATTAAACAGGAAATTATATGAAAATCGCAGTAAACACCGTTGTAAAAATGCACTATGCGGTAATGGATAGTGACAAAAACCTAATCGATAGCTCATACGATCATCAACCGCTTGAGTTTATTCAGGGCAGTGGCTTTTTGATCCCTGGCCTAGAGGTTGCGCTGAATGATAAACAAGTCGGTGACAACTTTACCGTTGAAGTAGAAGCCAAAGAAGCCTATGGCGAGCGCCACGATGGTTTTGTGCAAACCGTACCAAAGGAATTATTTCAGGGCATCGAAGATCTGGATGTAGGTATGCAGTTGCGTGCACAGACTGATGAAGGCGAGCAGACGGTCATTGTTGTCGATGTTGAAGACGATACGATTACGGTTGATGGTAATCATCCGTTAGCGGGTCTGGACCTGGTATTTGATGTTGAGATCCTTGAAGTACGACCAGCCACCGATGAAGAGATTGCCCATGGGCATGTGCATAGTGAAGGGGGTTGTAATCACTAGCAATGGCGACAGTTCGCTCGCCACTGCGAGCCTAGTCGCCACCGAGATCTCAGGTTTCAGGTCTCAGGTCTCGGATGGCGAACGGCCTTAACTTTAAGTGACTAGCACGCTGGCAAGCCAGCTCCTGACACACGATTGAAAATCGTTCCTAGCATGCAATCGAAGATTGCGCCTAGCAGCTAGCAAGCTGTGTTTAAGGTAGCGGGTATATAAATTCAAAGAATTTATTCCGGGTACGCCAATTAATAAACAATTGGCTCCGGGTACGTAACTCAATGAGTTACTTCGGGTGAAGGCGTTTCGTTGTCACCGAAAATTGCTCCTCGATAACTGCTCCTGCGTTATTCTGCCTGCGTGCATCCATGCATTTGTGCATTTTCGGCATACAGATCATCCGTGACCATACCCAGCGAAGCTAGACACTTCCTCCTTCCACCCAGTTTCAGTTTCCCGTCATTTCCAGCTACGACTGGAAATCTAAAGCCAACGGCAAAGAGCGAGATCCCGGCCTCGGCAATTGCTCCATGCATTGCTCTACCTTCCACATCCATGTAGTCGTACGCCGGGATGACAATGCATAGAGCTATTTTCTGTCACTTCTAGTCAGCTTTCGACAACTATGTAGCCTTACCCACGACGAAGTCCTCAGCGACCTCAGTCGTCACCGATAACCTGACAGCGAAAAGGTTATCTCCTTCGACGAAGTCTCCCTCTTTGATTCATCGCTATTTAGCCTTTTAGAATTCCTTTACTAGACTATTAACAACGCACCTGAACAAACATAAACGTCAGTTTTTTCAGGTAGTTTGTTGTCGATGCAGGTAGCCAATGCTGTATCCGCGTAAGGTTGTTTGGTTACTAATTTTTAATTAATTAGGATCTGATCATGAAACAATTAATGAGACTGGTTTTAACGTTATTTGTTATTTCCGGCAGCTTTACGTCCGTCGCCCTCCATGCTGAGGAAAATGAAAACTCCAATATCGCTGAATTCTGGGTAATGGTGCCAAAAGCGGGAATGGAGTCAAAATTTCAAGAAGCATTAAAAGGCCACATTGAGCACCGCCAGGAGAAAGAAGACCCAAGAATGTGGAATACCTACCGTCCAGTGTTAGGTGACGGGCTTAATAAGTATTACATTCGAACCTGTTGCGTTAGTTGGGCTAAACTCGATGACTACCGGGAATGGTCAAACAAAAACAATATGGGCCAACACTTTCAGGAAAAAGTTGGTCAGTACGTCGAATCCTATGAGCACTATTTTGCCGAAGTCGATATGGACAATGGTCATTGGCCGGACGATAGCAGCAAGTTTGTTTATTTCGGAGTCACCGACTTTCATGCCAAATTTGGTATGTATGCCAGCGTTCAGCAAGGTAAGAAAATGCTAAGCGATCATGCTAAAGAAATGAAGTGGCCATATTACTGGTCATGGTCACGTCGCATTGGTGGCGAAGGTGGCCTGTCTTTGGTAATTCCATACAGTAACTATGCTGAAATGGCTCCCCCAAAAGAAACCTTCTACGAAGCGTTAAGCAAGCATCTTGGTGGTGAAGACAAGGCTCGGGAAATGTTCCAAAACTGGGATAATAACTTTGAGAGCGCCACATATCAGATTTACGCGTTGGATAAGAATTTGAGTATGCAGGCTAAGTAACCACTCTAGCGAGCGGTTACTTTTGAATAGGGAGACTAACGTCGAGGGAGATCAAACCATAACTGCGGTTTGATCGGTGAGGACGCTGTCGGCGAGGACTGCGTCGATACTTTTAGTTAGCTTTTCGCTTTGCTGAGATATCCTGTCGTAGCAGGATATGACGGTTAAAGTTGTTGTCAGTAAAACTCAGATGATTCGCTTTTACGACGACGTCTTCAGCGACAACGTCCTCACCGAAAGAAATTCCTTTCTTTCCTCACCGACGACGTCTCCCACAAACGTAAAAAGCCCGCTCGTTAGAGCGGGCTTTTCTGAATTGGAAGCCTAGCGATGTCCTACTCTCACATGGGAACTCCCAC
>NZ_SWDB01000076.1 GCF_005116735.1 Thalassotalea mangrovi
AGAGCGAACTTGAGACATACGCCGACCAGGAGGTGCTAAGTGATGAGCAGGAAAACAATTATCAAATGGTCGACTATTTCATTGTTAACTTTCGGGTTTATTAGCGTTATTAGCATATTTGTATCGTCTCTGAAGGTGAGTCAAAAAAGTGAAAACCAAAAATGGTTGGAGGTTGATGTTTCATCGTTAGAAGTTGGTCAAATAATTGAAGTGAATAATTCCTACTTTGTTATGAAACAGGCGACAGGCGGTAACTACATAATATTTAGAAGCTTCTCTCCTTATCGGGGTTGTGAACTAGAATATATCCCCGCGGACGAAGCGAATCAAAAGCGAAATATTCGAAAAGAGTATGAAAATCAAGCTCACTTTTACGAACCAGAATGCGATGGAGGCGTTTGGTTGCCTGACGGAATGTATGCTAAAGGTACGGGACATCCTTTCGACACTGATTTGCTGCCGCAGAAGTATAAAATTTCCAGGTCTGGATTTATTTTAATAGACCGTTCTTAACTGGAACTGGTTACGAGATAGAGGTCAAGGGCTGGAATGAGCGATAAGCGG
>NZ_SWDB01000011.1 GCF_005116735.1 Thalassotalea mangrovi
CCATACTGATACTGCTGACAACATTAACCCACTGGTTGTTGATGATACTTGGTTCAGTTGCGATAAATGCCAACAAACATCGGCAATATCAGGCAAATACGACCAAAAGTCACAACGTATTATCGTTACCGTTCATTGGACAACGAGTCGCCCAGGACAGGCTGTTTAGGATAACGGTAAAAGATACAATGAATGCAATAAAAACGCTTCAAAACCAGAGCGAAGGACTCGGCTATGAAGCGTTATAAATTTGTGGGGATCCTACAGACTCTGACCCCTTGATTTTACATGCTTATTCAATGCCAATATATTTATGAACCTGAATCGACAGGCGCCAGTTGTTAGCAATACACGTGTCGATAGCCAATTTAGTGGCTCGGTCTTTTTGGCTGATAGGCTGCAAATATACCGGCGTGTCGGTTATTTGATGTTCCTGAAGTAATGCTTTTAAATCATCAATGTGCTGTTCGGTTGCTACTGGGTGCTTGATTTCATCGGCACGATGCATGGCAGAACTCAGTACTTTGTAGCCGCCGCGCATATTCACTTTTGGTGATACCGTCACCCAACAATCTGGGCTCACCAGCACTTCGAAAGTGCCTGACGTTTCCACCTGGGTTGAATAGCCATTTTCTTCCAGTACCAGGCACAATGGCTCAAGATCAACCATGCAGGGTTCTCCTCCGGTCAACACGATGTGCTTCGCCTGCCAGCCATTGTCATTAATGGTTTGCAGGATATCGGCGATACTGACATCGGCCCACTCATCGGTCTCAGCGGATTTTGCCAACATGACTGCAGTACCAACTTCGCGCTCCGGATCGATTTCCCAGGTATGCTTGGTATCGCACCACGAGCAACCAACTGGACACCCTTGCAGACGAATAAAAATAGAGGGTTGTCCGGTGAATGACCCTTCCCCCTGAATGGTCTCGAACATTTCGTTAATTTTGTACTGGCTCATCATAAATCTTCTTTAGCGATACAAGATTATCAAGTAAAATTAAGGCTATTTGGTATTATACCCCAAGCAAGTTAATAAATGGCTGAAAATATGACAGAAAAAGTTGTGGTAATTTATTCCGGTGGCATGGATTCATTCACCGTCCTGAATCGCGCGGTTCGGGATAACAAAGAAGTATTTGCCCTTTCGTTTGACTATGGTCAGCGTCATGTAAAAGAACTGGAATACGCCGCAAACGTTTGTCGCGAATTAGGAATTGAACACAAAGTGATTGATATCACCAGCATCAATCAACTGCTAGCGGGATCGTCGCTAACTGATGATATTGATATTCCTGAAGGTCACTACGAAGAACAGAGCATGAAGTCTACCGTGGTACCGAATCGCAATATGATTTTGCTATCACTGGCAGTCGGATATGCGGTTTCTAAAGGTGCCGGACAAGTCTACTACGGCGCTCATTCAGGCGATCATGCCATTTACCCGGACTGTCGCCCAGAATTCGTATTAAAGATGAACGAAGTGTGCAAAATTGCTAATTATGAGCCGGTGGAAATTTACTCTCCATACCTGACGGTATCTAAAATCGATATTCTCACCGATGGTTTGCAAATGGGACTGGATTATTCTAAAACCTGGACCTGTTATAACGGCCGAGAAAAAGCCTGCGGCAAGTGTGGTGCCTGTCAGGAGCGCTTAGAAGCCTTCGAAAAGAATGACGCGACGGATCCTCTCGAGTACGAATAAGAGCATCCCAAGTGTAAGGTGGAAGGTGGAAACATTAAGGCCACCTTCTACCCTCTTAATTTCTTCAGTTTCTAAGAATAGGTTTAGCGTTTAGCATCCAGAGCCTGCTGAATTTGATCCAACTCTTCAGGGCTCAACTCTGCTTTTTCCAGCAAGTGCACAATGGCTTTGGCAGCCCCACCCTCGCCATTGGCAGAAATAAAGACCGGGTGGCCGGCATCACCATCGGCGTGAACCATTTTTTTGATGATTTTAATGTCGTTATTTTCACCTCCAGTTTCACTGATGGTATCCACCACAATCACTTTTTTAACGCCCTCATCCTCGGAGCTCCATTCAAATGTATTTTCATTATGATCGCCTTTCAGGTGCAGAACGTGAGCATTAGCATCCCCAATAACAGCAACATTGCCCAAAGCTTTCATCACCATATTTCGTGTTTCTTCCGGTAAATTTGCCAATTCCTGTTCTAACACGGCTTTATCCTTTAACGCCTCGTCACTCAGCGTTAAGCTTGTAGTATTGCCATTTTCGGTCACTGTGACATTCGCATCACCACTGCCTTCCTTGATGATTTCAATTTCCTGTTCAACATCTTTGCTCTGAGCAGATACCATCAAAGGTGCCGCGGCGAAAGCAATTAAACCACCGCACACGACACTGGATAAAAGGTTTTGTTTCATAACGTTCATTGTTAACTCCATATTTTTTATCGATTTAGCATACCGACAACGTCTCAGGTTGCCAACATTAGTTTTAATGAGGAATTTTCCCCGCAAATCATTTACAGCAATTTCAGCGCCAACATTAATAAATTGCTTTGCGATTTCATTTGTCGAGTCGTTCAAGCGCGTCAAACTAAGCTCTGACGCTAATTGAGCCAAGTCGGCAAAAATCCACACTGATGAATTATTTCTCAGCAAACAGACCAACCAATTGTCACGATTGCCGATATCGGTAATGCAATATCCCGATATCAGGAATTTTTCATCTACTGTTGCAGCCCTCCTTTCCTTCAATCTAGTAACTCATTGTTTTAATTATTAATTAAATCACTTTCTGAGCTGGCATCATCGTTGTAAGATAATAATGAGTCAAGGATCACAACACTAAGAGCTATGTCGATTAGAACCTATTTATTCCTGCTTATTGGCGCCTTAATTGCGTTACTGACCAGCAGTCAGCTTTTCCTCGTGGATTATCTGCAAAAGCAATTTGCCCAGCAGGTTGACAGCAAAGCCAGAGTGATCAGCGAAAAAGTGATTAAGCTCGCAGCGGAACAGGTAGCGGATGAAACCTTTGAGTTTAAAACCGAAGCCGGAGACACTAAGTCATACAAATATGTAATTCGTGATCAGGCAAGGCACCTCGACGGCAAAGACAGTCATGTTAATAACAACACAAACGACATCAATGAATTTATTGTGGTTAAACCTGAATCTGCAGATAACATCTCATCTGGCGATTCCATCGTCGAAGTGGATATAGAGAAACTACCTGGAGTACCAGGGGCAAACACCTTAAAAATAGTCAGTAACCAAGAAGTAAAAACGCTTCTCCTGGATGAACTTAAAACCATAACGGAGCGATTGCACCAACAACCGGATATCGAATATCAGGAGCTGCACAGCATCGACTGGACCGACTCAGGTATCGCTCATGTGGCTACCAGTACACGTGGTTTTTCATTCTCGCGCGACAACAACAATAGCCTGGTTAAACAGATAATTTATGCGCTGATTTTTAGCAGCCTTGCAGCTTTAATTTTCGCTTACTGGCTCAGTCATAAATTCAGTAAGCCTTTAAAGGCCTTAAGCAAAGGCTTCTCACAGATTGCAACAGGTGATTATTGCCATCAGGTCGAAGAGCAAGGCGTTTTTGAACTTAGACAAACTATCCGCCACTTTAATGATACCCAGGCCAAACTCGAGCAACTGTCAATTAACGAACAACATTATCAGCAGAACAAGCAGTTAGCAGAGCTTGGCGAAGTCAGTAAAGGCTTAGCTCATGCACTTCGTAATCCCATACACACCATAGGCCTGGCGCTCGAGCAATTAAAAGCCAGCAATGCACAGGAGCGTGAAGCCGTCACATTAACCATCGAAAATAAAATCCGTCATATCAATCGTACCATTAATGCCATGCTGCAACTTACCAGCCAGCAGTTGCAGGACCCGGACACGGTACCTGTTGGCGCCGTTGTACAGGATATTATTCTGGAATACAAAGCTGCGGATACAAAAAATTTAAAAATTAAACTTCAGGATAAAGAATCGCTCACATTGCTGGCCAATGAATCCGAGTTACGGGCAATTTTGCATACGGTAATTATCAATGCCTGTGACGCCAGCGAAGCGAAACAAACCATCGATGTCAGGATCTTACCCGCTGATGATTCGCAGGTGATAATTGAGGTCGAAGATCAAGGCGGTGGTATGGAAAAAAATATCGAGAAAGATTTATTCAAACCACATACGACTGACAAGGCAGAGGGGGCTGGTATGGGATTATACATTGCCCAGCGCCTGGTTAAACTCCACTATCAGGGCGACTTAACGTTAGAGAATACCGAATGCGGATGCCGGGCAACCATTACCCTGTTTCCAAGAGGCTAATATGGCAGAAATAAAACCAATACAAATTCTGGTAGTTGAAGATGAAGCTGAGCAACGGGATTTGATCTGTGGCTTGCTCAAAGCGTCAAATTTTCAGGTAATTTCCGCTGATTGTGTTGAGCAGGCCATTGTGCTACTCAAACAACATCCGGTCGACCTGGTGTTTTCTGACTGGAAACTCGGTAATCTGTCAGGCATTGACCTGCTGAATTTTATCCGCAGTGAACAACAACCGCAGATCGACAAGGATATGGCAGTCATTATTGCCACCGCCCACGGTACCATCAGTCATGCCGTTGAAGCCATGCAACGCGGCGCTGATGATTATCTGGCTAAGCCTTTTCAACGTCAGGAATTGCTGTTAACCCTAGATAAAGCGTTAAAAGCCAGGGATCTGAGACAACAAAACCAGTTACTTAGCGAACAGTTAAGTGAACGAAGCCAGCTAGTTGATTTGGTTGGTCAGGCACCATGCATGCAAACCGTATACAACCGAATCGCTCAAGTGAGCGCAACCGATGCGACGATTCTGATTCTCGGTGAAAGCGGCACTGGTAAGGAACTCGCCGCCCGTGCCTTGCATCATAACTCGCAACGGGTTAACCAAAACTTTGTCGCGATTAATTGTGGAGCTATTCCTGAATCCCTGGCTGAAGCCGAATTATTCGGTGCAATGAAAGGCGCCTACACTGGCGCCAATCAGGATAAAATAGGCAAACTGGAAGCTGCTAATCATGGTACCTTGTTTCTTGATGAAATTGCCGAACTATCCGCTCCTCTACAGGTAAAGGTATTAAGGTTTTTACAGGAAGGAACGATACAACGTTTAGGCAGCCATGAAGAAAAAAGCCTGGATGTTCGTGTTATCGCTGCGACTCATAAAAATCTCGAGGCAATGGTAGCCAGAGGAGAATTTCGCGAGGATTTATTTTATCGCCTCAATATTATTCCCATTGAAATGCCGGCTTTACGGCAACGACAGCAAGACATTCCCTTTTTGTGCGAACACTTTTTAAAATTGCACAGTAAACGCCATCAACGTCAACCCATGGCACTTTCTGAACAAGCCCTGCGGACCTTGCTCGACTACCACTGGCCGGGTAATGTCCGGGAATTGTCTAATCGCATTGAGCGTTTAGTATTGCTCAATGATGAACAGGAACTTCTGCTAAATACCCAGTCCCCAATAAGCGATAACAACAATGAGTTACCCGCTGTGGAATGGCCGGAGCAGGGTTTTTCCTGGGAGACATTTGAGCGGCATGCACTGGCTCAGAGCCTGCAGCGACATCAGGGAAATCGCACCAAAGCGGCAAAATACCTGCAGTTGCCGTACAAAGCATTCCTGTACCGACTGGAAAAATATGATTTAAATAAATAAGTTAAATTAAAGGTGCAATCGCCATCCATAAACTCATTGTCAATCTGGACGTAATTCCATTCAATTAATCCCTAATAAAGTAACCAGATATTTGTTTTTCACCTAAAATTAAGAAATGGACGGAGGGTTTAGAGAGGTTGTTATGGGTTCCCTTTGGCGTCATCAGGCTGAGCATTTGGCTCATATGATCATCGAGAAAGATGAACTTAAAGCACATCTGTACCTGGAACAGCTGATGCTGTTTCCCGTCGACATCCAGGACAAAATCATTGAAGACATCTCCAAATTGCCTCGATGTAATAGCGAAGACGTCGCGGAAATCATCAGCTTTTATACGTCCCGCGTTTAGCTGCGTAGTTGCATCTCTCTGAGTTTAGCGATTTCATCCCTAACGGCTGCTGCTTTTTCAAACTCCAGATTACGGGCGTGTTCGAACATCTCGTTCTCCAGTTCTGCCACCTTCGAATCAATTTCCGCAGTCGATAATATGGGTGTCTCGGCCTTAGGCTCTGCGACTTTTTGTCTGCCTTCAACCCCTGAGTCAACACCCATTACGTCGGTGATACGCTTTACCAGGCCTTTCGGAGTGATATTGTGCTCTTCGTTATATGCCTGTTGCTTGGCACGACGGCGCTCAGTTTCATCAATAGCCCGCTTCATTGAACCAGTAATCTTATCGGCGTAAAGAATCGCACGCCCATTAAGGTTACGTGCAGCGCGGCCGATGGTTTGTATCAGTGAACGATCAGAGCGCAAAAAACCTTCTTTATCGGCATCGAGGATAGCTACCAGAGAAACTTCCGGCATGTCCAGCCCCTCACGCAGTAAGTTGATGCCAATCAAGACATCAAATTTACCCAAACGCAGGTCACGGATAATTTCCATACGCTCTACGGTATCAACATCAGAATGCAGATAACGGGTTTTAACACCATGTTCGGACAGATACTCGGTTAAATCTTCAGCCATACGTTTGGTCAGCGTAGTTGCCAGGACCCGTTCGTTGACTTCGACTCGCTTACGAATTTCCGACAACAAATCATCTACCTGGGTATCAACGGGTCGCACTTCGATAGTTGGATCTAATAAGCCGGTAGGACGTACAACCTGCTCCGCGACTTCGCCGCCAGATTGTTCAAGTTCATATTGAGATGGCGTCGCCGACACGTAGATGGTTTGCGGTGCAAGGGCCGTAAATTCTTCGAATTTCATTGGCCGGTTGTCGAGCGCAGACGGTAAGCGAAAACCATATTCCACCAGGTTTTCTTTCCGTGATCGGTCACCTTTATACATGGCTCCGAGTTGCGGCACGGTAACGTGGGATTCGTCGATAATCAGCAAACCGTCATCAGGAAGATAATCGAATAACGTCGGAGGTGCTTCGCCCGGTTCGCGCCCGGACAGATAGCGAGAATAATTTTCAATACCAGAGCAGTAACCAATTTCCGTCATCATTTCGATATCAAACTGGGTGCGCTGTACAATGCGTTGCTCTTCCACCAGGCGGTTATTGGCTTTTAACTGCTCTGCCCGCTCTTTTAATTCCACTTTGATTTTCTCGACTGCATCAAGAATGCGCTCTCGTGGCGTGGCATAGTGGGTTTTCGGATAGACGGTTACCCTGGGCAGGATCCGCTCAACTTGTCCGGTAAGTGGATCAAACTGACTGATACGCTCAACTTCCTCATCAAACAGTTCAACCCGCAGTGCAATTCGGTCTGATTCCGCCGGGAAAATATCAATAACATCACCGCGAACCCGATACGTTGCCCGTTGAAAGGCAACATCATTGCGGGTGTATTGCAGTTCCGCTAGACGTCGCAGGATATCCCGTTGATTAATAATATCGCCCTGTCGTAAGTGCAACATCATTTTTAAATACGAGTCTGGATCACCCAATCCATATATCGCAGAAACCGATGCAATAATGATGACGTCACGGCGTTCCATCAGAGCTTTAGTGGCTGACAGGCGCATTTGTTCAATATGATCGTTTATCGAAGCATCTTTTTCGATGAACGTATCGGTCGTCGGTACGTAGGCTTCCGGTTGGTAGTAATCATAATAAGAAACAAAATACTCGACCGCATTCTCCGGAAAAAACTCCTTCATTTCGCCATAAAGCTGCGCTGCCAGCGTCTTATTCGGAGCCAGAATCATGGTCGGACGATTCTGGGCCTCAATAACATTGGCAACGGTAAAGGTTTTCCCTGAGCCAGTGACACCGAGTAGTGTCTGGTGCGCCAGTCCGGCATCAAGACCATCCAGCAATTGGGCAATGGCAGTCGGTTGATCACCGCTTGGCGTATAGTCAGAAATAATTTTTAAATCTTTACTCATCAGGAAGGCTTGCTCTCAGTCATACACTCAGGTTCGATAAACTGCCTGGTAAATAAATGATACGACAGTAAAGCCATCAACAGATTGCCCAGCAATGCTCCGGCAAACAACCCCATCAGATCGAACATCAGACTGCCAAGATACGCAAGTGGTACGTAAAATACAAATAGTCGAATAATGCTCAATGCCAGAGCCGCCATTGGTTTATGCAGCGCATTGAAGGACGAATTGGTCAGAATGATAATGCCCTGCAAACCATAACCAAGGGGCAGAATGTATATAAACAGTTTGATGATATCCGCCACAGTTTGTTCTTTTGCGAAGGCTGCCGCGATAAAAGGTGCTAGCAACGCCATCAGCACGTATACACCAACCTGCCAGATTAGTACGAATTTAGTCGATGTTTTATAGGCCTCTTCCACTCTTTCCATCTTACCAGCGCCAAAATTCTGGCTGATGAACGGCGGCAAGGTCATTGATAATGCCAAAACTACGAGGCAGGCTATGGATTCAATTCTTGAGCCTACCCCAAAGGCGGCTACGGCCGCTTCACCATAAGACGCAACGATTGCTGTCATCACTGCAGCGGCAATCGGGGTTAGCATATTAGCCCCTGCCGCTGGTAAGCCAATATGGAGGATTTCCCTGGTACACTTTTTCAATATAAGCAGTTGTGGCAGCTTAAGGTGAATCATCTGCCGGCGTACGCCTAATATATAGAGGATAACAATCAGGCCAAATGCCCAGGAAAACAGCGTCGCAATAGCTGCCCCTTTGATACCCATTGCAGGAATCGGCCCCAAACCAAAGATAAGAATCGGATCAAGAACCGCATTGATTAACCCTGCTCCCCCCATCACATAACTCGGTGTCACCGTATCACCGGAAGCACGCAGAATGGCATTACCGGTCATCGGCCCAATCAGGCCAATACTACCCAGGAACCATAAATCCATATAGTCATGAATCAGGGGCAATAAACTCTGTTTCGCACCGAGCAGGGTAAAAATTTGTTCAGAAAACGCCAGCCCCAACATGGATACCAAGACGACAATAATGGCGGTCATTATCATCGCTACCGTGGCACTGTCCCGGGCAGATTCAACATCCCCACGGCCCAGGGTTTTAGCAATGACAGCAGAGGTCCCGATCCCCAGGCCAATGGCTAAACTAATCACCGTAAAGGTTATCGGAAAGGTAAAACTGATTGCCGCCAGGGGTTGTGTTCCTAACAAACCGACGAAGAACGTGTCCACCAGGTTAAAAGTCATCAGCAATACCATGCCCATAATCATCGGGATGGTCATATTTTTCAGGGTAAGACTCACTGGTTCGTTGAGTAGATCCTGTTTTTTCTTGCTTTTCGTTAGCGTCATTAACTGGCGGATTTTATATAGAAATGAAAGGAGCGTATTGTAAAAGATAGACTTAAATGTTGCCAGCGACATTTAATCATGAGCCTTGATTGGCACCGTTGACTTGCCGATTAAACGATTGGCATAACTTCTGGTGATTATATGAGCCACCTTGTTTATTTGTAATGCGATTTGTTCGCAAAATCAGCAAACAATTCAACATTTAAATTTATTATCATTTTTATTGTTGACAGGTAAGTTTCAGATAGATAATATTCCGCCCCGTTAGCGAGACGCGAACAATGTAATTCCCCTGTAGCTCAGTTGGTTAGAGCGGTGGACTGTTAATCCATGTGTCGTCTGTTCAAATCAGACCAGGGGAGCCAAATTTATAATTCAATGGCTTCTAGTTAAGCGGTTGATAACAAAGTATTATTCCCCTGTAGCTCAGTTGGTTAGAGCGGTGGACTGTTAATCCATGTGTCGTCTGTTCAAATCAGACCAGGGGAGCCACTTTCGCAAGTAGTACGCTACTGCAGACAATTTGTAATTCCCCTGTAGCTCAGTTGGTTAGAGCGGTGGACTGTTAATCCATGTGTCGTCTGTTCAAATCAGACCAGGGGAGCCACTTTTAAAAGACCCGCTTTACGCGGGTTTTTTACTTTCCGGCGATGTCTTTTTATAGCTCGTCTTTCTTTTCCTTGCACTCTACGATATCTTTGTTCTAAGCCAGAATAAAATAACACTTAGATAAGGAAATCATTGTGCCAGGAAAGCTCTCTACATTAATCCCGCTGTTGGTCGCTGCCACCTACGTTCACGCCGAAGAACATCGAAATACTGACAACGTCGCCCAAACACTAACGTCCTTCGTTTCCGCCGAGGTACTTAACAGAGAGCATCCAAAATACCCAAAAGCGGCTGCACGCCGAGGTCAATCCGGCAGGGTAGAAATGACATACACGGTAGAGCCCGATGGCAAGGTGTCAAACATTATCCCCACTAACTACTCGGGGAGCCGGACGTTTATTAAGGAAGCTACCAAGGCCGTATCTAAATGGCAGTATTCTCCGGCGATGGAGAATGGTAAGCCCGTGCAGAGTTGCTTACATAGCGTTCGTCTCGACTTTAAAATCGGTAATGGTAATCCGGAAAAATTTTCGCGCTTTTACAACAAGTCCATCGATATTCTGACTAGTGGCAATACTGAAGACATTGCCAGGTTACAGGGTGAACTTGATGCTTACACAACCAACATAGTTAACGAACGTGAAGCTCTGACCTTATTAAAGTTTTATCATGCCTCTAGCATTCAGGATGAAACTCTGGCTCAGAGCTATCTGGCGCAACTCGATTTAAAAACCCTGAAAAATGTTGTCCCTGATATCTGGCCAAAGCTGGCCATGAACAAAGCGAACTTATACGCAAAACAGCAAAAAATCGCAGATGCGCTGGAGTTGGTGAATTTATTACTCGACGATACACAGGAAACGTTTACGCCGCTCGAATTGACTGAGTTCAAAAACAACCTGATTGGCTTTCAAAAATCCGACTCCCACCTGGTTATACAGGGAAAAGTAGGAAGCCTCGGCCACTGGCACCACAACCTGACCAGAAAAAGCTTTGCCATCAATCGGGTGCAAGGCGATCTCGAAAGTGTTGATGTTCGATGTGACAACAAAAGAAGACTATACGAGGTTAATGAAACGACTCTTTGGAAATTACCTCTGGAATGGAAAAATTGTCAGGTTTACATTTCCGGCGATACCGATGCAAGTTTCGAGTTAGTTGAATATCCATCCCTTAGAAATGATGAAAATGCAGTAGCGTCCTCAGACTAACAGAAATAAATACACGCGAAGGATTCGGCGCGTTGCCGATCCTTTGCCTCTAAACAACACCTGATGACTGTAGACGTTAAAAAATAAGCAGTTCGTAGCTAATACCTATTTGATTTCGATCTAGTTAAAGCTTACTCCGATATTGATAAGAACAAACTTAATGCACCTTATGGCCAGACTCATTCTCACAATGCTGTTTTTATTGCCAGGGTTCGCAACTGCAAAGAGCGAGCTTCCTGTTCCAGAAATAGTCATTCCGAAATTGATAACCGACAAGGAAACTGAAACTGCACCGGATTTCCAACCAGCTAAACTTCATGCGCGAGCAGGTCCCATTTATCCGGCCTACTATGCCAGAAAGCAAAAAGAAGGTTGGGCCGAATTAACATTCACGATAGAAAAAGATGGCTCAGTCAGTAACGTATTGGTGACTAATGATAGTGGTGGCGTTCAGTTTGTTAAAGCGGCCATAAAAGCGGTCAACTCATGGAAGTACAAACCTGCACTAGAGTTTAACCAGCCTGTGCAATCCAACATTCACAATGTGCGGTTAACGTTTAAGTTTGCTCGCGATAAAAACATTCGGGAAAAAGTCTATGAATACTATATGCAGGGATTAGAGTTCATCGCCGCAAAAGACCGTGATGGAATGGACGAAATATACGAGCAAATTAACGATCTGAGTTTTCGCATGTATGGGGAAAAGGACTTCGCTGATGTCTACACACTGAATTATGCATCTCAGATCAAGGATACCGAGCTTTATCACACTACCCTGAAAAACGTAGCGTTGATATCAATCATCGATACCTTTCCAGATCTGTGGGCGGACCTGGCGATGGAAAAAGTAAAATTGCTGGCCGAAGACCACAAGCTTGCTGAAGCGCTGGCTTTGTTGAACGACATAGAGGCAGATAAAAGCAGCGGGGTTGAACAATCAACAATGGCTTCGACAAGGGAACAATTAAATCAGCATATAAATTCGGAAATTGATTTAGTTGTAGAGGCAAAAACAAATAAGCTGGGGATCTGGCAGCACCACCTTGCCAGAAACCATTTTGCGATAACGGACCTCCAGGGAAAACTGAAACATCTCGATATTCGCTGTGATAACACTCGCCGCCTGATCAACATTGATGAAAACAGCGAATGGAAAATCCCGAGAAAATGGCGCGACTGTGTGCTTTATTTTAAATCTGAAAAGTCCGCACAATTTACCCTAGTTGAATTTGCCAACAGTTAATGGCTTTAACACTATGACTAGTGGCGCTATTTCATTACAATAGCGCCACAAAAACTCCAACAAATAACTTCAATGGACGCCTCGGTACTTTTTCTCTTTATTCCGACATTTTTTCTGGTCAGCATTTCCCCAGGTATGTGTATGACACTCGCCCTTACCTTAGGCATGAGTGTCGGTGTCAGGCGAACCATGTACATGATGATTGGCGAGCTGCTGGGTGTGGCGATTGTAGCAATTGCTGCAGTGCTCGGCGTCGCAGCGATCATGCTGCAATTCCCTCTTTTATGTACCCTGCTGAAACTATTAGGTGGTGCTTACCTGACCTACATAGCAATACAGATGTGGCGCTCAAAGGGTAATATGGCGGTGTCACTGGACATTCAGCAAAAAACCGACACATCGCGCGTTACCCTATTCAGCCAGGGCCTGCTTACCGCAATCGCCAACCCGAAAGGTTGGGCGTTTATGATTTCCCTGCTTCCGCCCTTTATCAGTGCTGAACATTCTTTCTGGCTTCAATTGATTAGCTTAGTGATGATTATCCTGTGTTCAGAATTTATCTGCATGATGATATATGCTACCGGCGGGAAAACCCTGGGCCTGTTGTTATCCAATGGCCGCAATGTCAAACGAGTCAATCGAATTTCCGCATTATTAATGTTTGCGGTAGCAATCTGGTTGCTCGTCGATACGTTTTAATACTAAGATTTCATTAATATTGATTGACGATATCAATGAAATCTATGTTGCAAATGGACCTCTGCCCTAACGCTGACTTGTGCTAAAACTTAATGGAATTGGTCTTACAGGCCGTTGATTACTGGTAACTTACGAAATCAAACAATAGGGTCTGTGGTGCCTGCTTTATCATTACATTGATATTCAATCGCCATACCATTTGTGATTCAGTGCAAGCGCCAAGCATGATATCAGCTCGGTAACTTTCATTTTGAGAGTTAAAGAAAACTGGGATTTTACCCATGTACATATCCCGCCCCTGCAAAAACGCACTTTTTATTTCAAAATCAGCCCCCGGTATGGCATCAAGGAACAATTGAAATTCTGTTTCAGATACGACCTTGTTAGTCGATGATGTCAGGTTGACCTGTCCCCAGCTAGCATTGTAACGACATGGTTCTTCTTGAAAATTACAAAAGGGTACGCCGTCTTGACCTGGATCAAGTTGCGCTTGTTCAGAAAAGTTTAGAGTGGCAATGACACAAAGGATAGCGACAAAAAGAACTGTGTAAAAAATACGCATAATAATAGTTTAAGTCCTTCGTTTGCGGTGAATTATCCATCGTTTATATAGAAAAACCCAGTAATTTGAGAAAAATTTTGATCTAGGTCAGTTTTTTAGACCTCAATTGATGACATCTTACATTGCAGGCTTTATCATTCGCACCGGAAAATTTGCTATCTATGTATTGTTGTGGTTTTGAACTATAACTATTAGAAGCAAAATTTTAATGATCGTTCTTGCATCGGTCTGAGCAATGAAAAGATAAATACTCACATCAACTTTATAATTATAAATGTGGAACCTTTAATATGAGTCAAAGCACTACGACAGAAATCGATTACAACTACAAAGTTGTACGTCAATTTACTGTAATGACTGTAATTTGGGGTATTGTTGGCACATTTGTCGGTGTGTTAATCGCTGCCCAGTTGATCTGGCCAGCCCTTAACTTCGAAACACCCTGGCTTACATACTCTCGTCTTCGTCCTCTGCATACCAATGCAGTGATCTTCGCGTTTGGTACCAGCGCCCTATTCGCTACCTCGTACTACGTGGTTCAGCGCACCTGTAAAACAACCTTGTTCGGCGGTGCCCTGGTCCCATTCACCTTCTGGGGCTGGCAGGCGGTTATCGTTGCCGCAGCAATTACCTTGCCTTTAGGTATTACCTCTTCAAAAGAGTATGCAGAGCTTGAATGGCCAATCGACATTCTGATCGCTCTGGTGTGGGTCTCCTACGCAATCTGTTTCTTCGGAACCCTGGTTAAACGTAAAACCTCTCATATTTACGTGGCTAACTGGTTCTTCGGCGGGTTTATCATTACGGTTGCCGTATTACACATCGGTAACTCGATGGCTTTACCGTTAACTCTGACGAAATCTTACTCGATTTATCCCGGAGCCATTGATGCAATGATGCAGTGGTGGTACGGCCACAACGCAGTTGGCTTCCTGTTGACGGCGGGCTTTTTGGGAATGATGTACTACTTCGTTCCTAAGCAGGCAGAGCGTCCTGTTTATTCTTATCGTTTATCCATCGTGCACTTCTGGGCGTTGGTCTCACTATACATCTGGGCCGGTCCGCACCACTTGCACTACACCGCACTTCCTGACTGGACTCAGTCTGTAGGTATGGTAATGTCAGTGGTTCTGTTCTTACCTTCCTGGGGTGGCATGATCAACGGTATCATGACCTTGTCAGGTGCCTGGGACAAACTGCGTTCAGACCCAATTCTACGCTTCCTGATTGTATCCCTGTCTTTCTACGGTATGTCTACCTTTGAAGGTCCAATGATGGCAATCAAGTCGGTAAATGCCCTGTCTCACTACACAGACTGGACCGTTGGTCACGTACACTCTGGTGCTCTTGGCTGGGTT
The DNA here is from genome assembly GCF_005116735.1 of Thalassotalea mangrovi. Classification (GTDB taxonomy): domain Bacteria; phylum Pseudomonadota; class Gammaproteobacteria; order Enterobacterales; family Alteromonadaceae; genus Thalassotalea_A; species Thalassotalea_A mangrovi. The sequence goes on from NZ_SWDB01000011.1 coordinate 15,109, forward strand.
GCTATGATCTCTATCGGTTCAATGTACTACCTGATCCCGGCAGTATTCAACAAGCCGAAAATGTATTCGATTAAGTTGATTAACGTGCACTTCTGGATGCACACCACAGGCATCGTGTTATACATTGTTGCGATGTGGATTTCCGGTGTCATGCAAGGTTTGATGTGGCGTGCAGTAAACACTGACGGTACGTTAACTTACAGCTTCGTGGAAAGCTTGCAGGCTTCCTATCCTTTCTACACCATGCGCTTTATTGGTGGTTGTTTTGTTGTCGCTGGCTTCCTGCTTATGGCTTACAACATGTTTAAGACCATTGGCTCTAAAGAAGAAAGCATGCAGCGTGATGCAGTAACGGCTTAAGGACGGAAACAATGAATAGACATGAAAAAGTAGAACAACACGTCGGCTGGTTTTTTATTGTAACCATCATGGCCATCAGTATTGGTGGACTGGTTGAAATCACCCCGTTGTTTTTCCAGAAAGAAACCACCCAACCGGTTGACGGTTTACGTCCGTATACCGCGCTGCAAATGGAAGGTCGTGATATATACATCCGCGAAGGCTGTAACAACTGCCACTCACAGATGATTCGCCCACTGCGTGCTGAAACCGAACGTTATGGCCACTACAGTGTTGCCGGTGAATCGGTTTGGGAGCACCCGTTTTTATGGGGCTCGAAACGAACTGGTCCTGATCTGGCCCGGGTTGGCGGTCGCTACTCCAATGACTGGCATTATGCGCATTTGATGGATCCACGTTCCGTGGTTCCAGAGTCGAATATGCCGTCTTACAAATGGTTAGCGGAAACACCTGTCTCCAACAAGCTTTCTGCGGAGAAAATGAAGCTTTTTAATGCATTAACGAAAAATCGCAGTCACAAAGACGAGAATGGTAATCCTATTCCTCTGTACTCTGACGACGATATCGCCAATGCAGGTGCTGAATTTGCCACCACAAAAAGTATCACTGGTAAGGATAGTCTGACGGAAATGGACGCCCTTATCGCTTATTTACAATCACTTGGTCACGCGTTGAAGTAATTATGGATTATGGCACTTTAAGAGGCATATTTACGGTCATCATCTTCGTACTATTTATCATCATAGTAGTATGGGCTTTTGGCAAGAAACGTAAAACTTCATTCGACGAAGCTGCCAATTCCATCTTCGACGAAGACGATAACGTGAATAAAGAAAAACAGGAGACTAATAAGAATGTCTAGCTTCTGGAGTATATGGATCACCGTTCTTACCTTAGGGACTTTAATCGGCTGCATCTTCTTGCTGCGTTGGACCCTGACTAACTTTACCGGTGTTAAAGAAGGCGAGTCCATGGGCCATGAATTTGATGGCATCGAGGAACTCAATAACCCACTACCTAGATGGTGGAGTATCTTTTTCATGGTTACCATTATCTGGGGTTTCGTTTATCTGGCGTTTTACCCGGGCCTTGGTAATTTTAAAGGTATTTTTGGTTGGAAAAGCTCTAACCAGGGCATTACCAGTATTGCCGACTCAAAGGCTCAGACCCAGGCAGCCAAAGATGCCGGTCTTGCAGTCCAGTATGACCGTGAGGTGAACTCGGCTCAGGAACGCTTTGGACCTATCTTTGAAGGTCTTGCCAAGCAGGAATACAGTGAACTGGTGAAAAACGAAGAAGCCCTACGCATTGGTCAGCGTTTGTTCTTACAAAACTGTGCACAATGTCACGGTTCAGACGGTAAAGGCACCACCGGATTCCCTAACCTGACCGACGATGACTGGTTATATGGCGGCAGCCCTGAGGAAATCGAAGAAACCTTGCTTTACGGTCGTAAAGCTCAAGGGATGATTGCCTGGAAAACCATGCTAGGTGGTGAGCAAGGCGTGAAAGAAGTTGCGGCTTATGTGCGTAGCTTAAGTGGCATGGATGTTGATACTGAGCTTGCCGATGCGGGTAAAGAGAAGTTTGCCATGTGTGCTGCGTGTCACGGCAGTGAAGGTCAAGGTAGTCACGCCATGGGAATTGCCCTTGGTGCACCTCGCCTGAATGACGACATCTGGTTGTACGGTGGTTCTCCTCGTGCAGTTGAAGCCAGTATTCGTGATGGTCGTGCCGGTGTCATGCCTGCCTGGAAAGACTTCCTAGGCGAAGACAAAATTCGCGTAGTTTCTGCCTACGTTTACAGTTTGTCTGCCGATAAAACCGACAACGAATAATTTAAATTAAATGAAACCCTGCACAATGTATTGTGCAGGGTTTATTTTTGTCTGCTGCCCTAACCCATCCAGAGGTTAAATCAGCTTAGGTTTTCACCTGCCATCAAAGTGAGAACTTAACCTTATTTAACTTAACTGTGAAAAAGCGTTAAAATTGCCACATCATCAACGGTGCTGAGCTTTTTCACTCAACAATAGGTTTATTTATGACAACCCGCTGGTACAAAGAGCCCTGGGCTTATTTCGTTTTCTTCCTTCCCCTGACGGCGGTGATCGCCGGTATTACCACATTAATCATTGCCAATACCGATGCTGATACGGTTGTCGTTGATGATTATTATAAAAAAGGCAAGAGTATCAATCTGGAAATATCCAAAATAAAAGAAGCGCAAAAACTTGGTATCGCCTTTGATATGATGGTTTCAGAACAGGAAATCGTGCTCAAGCCCACCGGTATTGAAAAGAGTTTTCCCGTATTAAACGTAAGTTTTTATCACCCTACCCTGGCCGATCGGGATTTTTCGTTGAAATTAACTGCCGATGGTAATGGCTGGTATCGTCAAACCTTTGACAATGACATTACGGGTAAATGGCGCATTCAGGTCCTGCCTTTTGATCAACGCTGGAAATTGCAAACCACTGTAGCCTTGCCACAATCTGAATTCAGACCGTTTGAATTGCAATATTGACGATGAACATGGACTGTTTTCACTGCGGTGAACTGGTACCCGCCGGACTCGATCTGAAAGTCAACATTCATGGTAAAGATCAACCTATGTGCTGCATTGGTTGTCAGGCCGTGGCGGAAGCGATTGTCGACAACAATTTAGATGATTATTACCGCTTTCGCACCGAAAAAGGTAACAAGGTAAACGCCGATATCCCGGAGCAATTACAGGTCAATAAGTTTGTCGATGATCAACAGTTACAATCCGAATTTACCTTCGAGTCCGATGGTCATCAGGAAACGATCCTTTCCATCGATGGCATGAGCTGCGCTGCCTGTGCCTGGCTCATTGAAAAACAACTGGCTCCGCAATCCGGTATTATTAAAGCTCAGGTAAACGCCACCACGCAACGTGCCACCATTGCCTGGGATCAGGAAAAAATTAAACTCAGCGAGATTATCTCAGCGATCGCCCGTATTGGTTATTCCGCGTTACCGTTCAAAGCCAACACCACAGAAATTAACAACAACCAGCAAAGTAAAGCGTTTATCCGTCGCCTGGGCGTCAGCGGTATACTCACCATGCAAGTGATGATGATCGCATTTGGCCTGTATTTTGGGGCGTTCAGCGATCTCAGTGAACATAACCTGATGTATTTACGCGCCACCAGCCTGGTACTGACGCTCCCCATCGTAACCTATGGTGCGTTCCCGTTTTACCTGGGGGCCATTAATGCGTTGAAAGGCAGGCGCCTGACCATGGATGTACCCGTTGCCATCGCCATCAGCCTGGCATTTACCGCCAGTTGCTGGGCAACCTTCAACCAACAGGGTGAAGTGTATTTTGAGTCGGTAGCGATGTTTACCTTCCTGTTGTTAATCGGTAAATTCATGGAGTTCAGGGCCCGCGCCCGCGCTGCCGAAGTTTCAGCAAACTTATTAAAACTGATGCCATTGTCAGCAACCATTATCATCGATAATAATGAATCGATCGTCAGCGCCAAACACCTCAAGCTTGGTGACATATGTCTGGTTAAACCCGGTGAAACCATACCGGGAGACGGCATCATCATCACCGGCAACAGCAGTGTAAACGAGGCAATGCTAACCGGTGAGTCCGCACCGGTCAGCAAACAGCCGGGCGATCAGGTCTTTGCGGGAACGGTCAACACCGATGGTAACCTGCAGATTAAAATTAATGCGACTAATTCAGATAACTTTTTAACCAATATTATTCGCATCAGTGAAAAAGCCCAGAATCACAAACCGGCCATTGCAAAATTGTCCGATAAAATCGCTCAGTACTTTGTTGCCATCATTTTAATAACCGCGAGCTTAAGCTGGTTTTACTGGGCCCGGGAAGATGCCAGTCATGCCTTTTGGATCACTATCTCGGTGCTGGTAGCAACCTGCCCCTGCGCACTATCGCTGGCGACTCCGACGGCACTGACCTGTGGCACGATACGTCTGAATCGTCAGGGGATCATGGTAAAAAGTGCGCATGTAATTGAAACCATGAACCGTATTGATAGCTGGGCATTTGATAAAACCGGTACCCTTACCCATGGTAAGTTTTCCCTGAACGAGGTCAGGGTTTATGATCCGGCAATCAGCAAAGACCAGGTTTTGGCGCTTGCCAGCGCCCTGGAAGCATACTCTCAACATCCGATAGCTGAAGCATTCCGTCCTTATCGTCAACAAAACACTCAGATTGTCGATGCCAATACCGTTACCAGTTGCGGTGTTGAAGGCCAGTTTCAGGAAAAAACGATACGCATCGGCAAAGCCAGTTGGATTGACGAATGTAGCACCGGACGGTGTGATAGCTCAGACTCAAATCTGCAAGGTAACTGTCTACTTGCCATCGATAACAAGGTTGTCGCCGAGTTTTTCCTGGACGACGAAATCCGCGATGATGCTGCCCAGGTTATCAATGAACTGAGTGCTGATGCCGATACCCTGTTACTTAGCGGTGACAATGAAGCGGGGGTAAATCGCCTGTCTGCCGCTTTGCAGAAGCAACAGGTAAAGTTCACGCAATTAATTGCAAACCTGAGCGCTGCAGAAAAACTAACCACTTTAAGTCAGTTAACCGAACAAGGTAAAAATGTCGCAATGATTGGCGATGGCGTTAACGATGCCCCCGTATTTGCTGGCGCCCACGTTTCTGTTGCCATGGGCAGTGGTACCGAAATAGCAAAAACCGGGGCCGACGTCATTTTATTAGATAATCGCCTGACCAGCTTGCTATCTTTAAGAGATACATCAATACGGACACAACGTATTATTAAACAAAACTTTGCCTGGGCCATGGGTTATAATGCCATTGTCCTGCCGCTCGCCGTTTGTGGATTTATCACCCCGTACTTTGCGGTATTGGGAATGTCGGCCAGTTCAATAATTGTGGTAACTAATTCCTTGAGGCTACTGAAAAAATGAGTGTCATTTACGTTCTGATCCCAATCGCGATTCTGTTCACAGCCGTAGCGATTTACTTATTTTTCTGGGCAGTAAAATCTGAGCAATTTGATGATTTGGAAAAACAGGGAATGAGTATCTTATTTGACGATGAACCTGCAAAATCGTCAAAATCGAGCCCGCAAAGCGATTCGTCAACGAATAACAAGCAAGATAACGTCCCGGATTAATAACTCAGGTTCATAACATGGAGATGGATTTCATATCAGCATTTTTGGTCGGTCTTGCCGGTGCCGGTCACTGTATTGCTATGTGCGGAGGCATCACCTCAATGCTGACTCGTTCCGTCGGCAACGCCAGACCCGCTCTTTATCTGGTTATTGCCTACAACCTAGGTCGAATCGGCTCATATACATTAGCAGGCGTTATCGCCGGACTCAGCGGTTCGCTGGCGGCAAAATCCATCGGCATGCCCGTTGCCATATTGCAAGTAATCGCAGCCATATTTCTTATTTTCCTGGGATTGTATATCGGCCAATGGCTGTTCCTGCTAAACCGTGTTGAAGCTGTGGGTAAATTGCTATGGCAACGAATCCAGCCTTTGTCCAAGCGATTTATCCCGGTAAACTCTGGTTATCAGGCGCTCGCCTTAGGCGCAATCTGGGGCTGGCTCCCCTGCGGTTTGGTATATTCGACGCTGACCTGGAGCCTGGCCAGTGGTAGCTGGCATCAGGGTGGCCTAATCATGCTCGCTTTTGGCATCGGTACCCTGCCCGCCTTGCTCACCCTGAGCGCTGGGTTTAACTGGTTTACCCAAAACTTAAAAAACACCTGGGTTAAAAAGGTCAGCGGACTGTTGTTGCTCACCTATGGCTTTTATTCATTGCATATTGCACTCAAAAATCTGTTCTAGTACCCTTGTTGCTAAAATCGATTTCATTCATCACAGTAATTTATGTCACTAACCCCGAACATTTCTTGTGCAAATTGCCGTATTAGCGAACTTTGCCTGCCATTCAGCCTGTCCAACACTGAATTAAATTTACTGGATGAAATCATCAAGCGGAAAAAGCCGATTCAAAAAAATCAGGTTTTGTTTCACAGTGGTGATCCGTTATTAAGTTTGTTCGCCATCCGTTCAGGTACCTTTAAAACCTTTATCAACACCGCTCGCGGCGAACAACAAATTACCGGCTTTCATTTACCCGGTGATGTGTTGGGTTTCGATGCTTTATCAGAGAAATTGCACACCGGCACCGCGCAGGCGCTGGAAACGGCAATGGTATGTGAAATCCCATTTGATGTCCTCGATCAGTTATCGAATCAGATCCCTCGGTTAAAAACCCAAATCATGGCGCTGATGAGCATGGAATTAGGATGTAATCAACAACATCTATTGAGCATCAATCAGGAAAATGCCGAGCAAAAACTGGCAAGGTTTTTAATTCATTTTGGTGAACGACTTTCCGACCGGCAATTATCTTCCCAGGAATTTCAACTGCCAATGACCCGCACCGACCTGGGGAATTACCTCGGTTTGACTGTAGAAACCGTATCGCGTCTTCTCAGTCGCTTTCAACAAAATGGCTGGATCAAGCTGGATCGTAAATTTGTCACTATCGAAGATAGCGAAGCCTTGCAAAACCTTTATAGCTAAGCCGTTGCTACGACTCAAATTTTAATTTGTAACCCTACCGATATCCGATTAAGCTTAATACCAGTTAAGCGGTAAATGAATTTCACATAATCACAATTGTTGAGTAAGGTGGGAGCAATGGAACGGTATCGGAATATTTTGGTGGTCATTGACCCTGACAGTGAAGATCAAAAAGCACTGAAGCGTGCCTGCACTATCGCCAAGCAAACCGGAGACAAGATTACTGCGCTGTTGGTTATCTTCGATTTTTCATACGAAATGACAACTATGCTTTCCGGCGATGAACGCGAAGCGATGCGTAAATCTGTGGTCAAAGACCGTCAGGCCTGGCTGGATGATTTAGTTAAAGAATATGATCACCCGGTTTCTACCAAAGCCGTCTGGCACAATCGTCCTTTTGAAGTCATTATCCAGGAAGTCATTGAACATAATTTTGATGTCGTTGTAAAAAGTACCCACCAGCACCCCACGCTGCAGTCAGTAATTTTCACCCCTACGGACTGGCACTTAATTCGTAAATGTCCGGTACCATTATTACTGGTGAAAGATCATGAATGGCCCGAAAACGGCCATATATTAGCGGCAATAAACGCCAGTAGCGAAGAAGAAAGCCATCAGGCATTAAACGATAAAATTACCGATGCGGCGCTGACGTTAAGTCGCCTGATAAAAGCAGATGTCCACCTGGTAAACTCTTATCCGGGTACGCCGGTAAATATCGCCATTGAAATTCCCGAATTTGATGCCGGTGAATATAACAAAACGATGCGTGAGCACCACCAGAAAATGATGGAAGAACATGCAAAAAAATTTGAGATCCAATCGCAATTCCTGCACGTAGAAGAAGGACTGCCGGAAGATGTGATCGAAAAGGTTGCCACAGACATTGACGCCGAACTTGTCATCCTTGGCACCATAGGCCGCATCGGACTCTCGGCTTTATTTATTGGTAACACCGCTGAGCATGTCATCGACCGATTGAACTGCGATCTGCTGGCGTTGAAGCCGGATGGCTACGTCTCTCCTGTTGAAGATTCGTAACAGATATTAACAAAAACCACACCTGAGTCGAGAAACAGTTTTACCGGAGACCGGCGTTGGCTATAATACGCCCTTTTTTGGCTCGGGTTAGGAAAATGTCTGCTCAATCAACTATTGCATCGCAACCACTAAAGCAACTGGAAAAGCGTTTTCGCCATCAGGTTGGTAAAGCGATCAGTGACTATAACATGATCGAGGATGGCGATAAGATCATGGTTTGCCTATCAGGTGGTGCCGACAGTTATACCATGCTCGACATTCTCCTTAAGTTGCGTGCATCAGCTCCCATTCATTTCGATATTGTCGCCGTTAACCTGGATCAAAAACAACCAGGATTTCCGGAACACATCCTGCCAGACTACCTGCAGCAAATCGGTGTCGATTATCAAATCGTCGAAGAAGACACCTACGCGATTGTTAAGGAAAAGATCCCTGAGGGGAAAACCACCTGTAGCCTATGCTCGCGTCTACGTCGCGCTATTTTGTATAAAGCGGCAAAAAACCTTGGCGCCACCAAAATTGCGCTGGGTCATCATCGAGACGATATGATTGAAACCCTATTGCTGAATATGTTTTTTAACGGTAAAACGAAAACCATGCCGGCAAAACTAGTCAGTGACAATGGCGAACACGTGGTAATTCGTCCGTTGGCATACTGCAAAGAAAAAGACATTAAACAATACGCAGGCCTTAAAGAATTTCCGATCATCCCGTGTAACTTATGTGGTAGCCAGCCAAACCTGCAACGCCAGAACATAAAAGCTATGCTACGCGACTGGGACAAGCACTATCCAGGACGCGCTGAATCCATTTTCACTGCCATGCAAAACATCGTGCCATCTCATATGGCAGATACTGAGTTATTCGATTTTAAAAGCGTTGATTTGGACTCAGGAGTAATCAACGGTGGCGATATTGCCTTTGATTCAGAACCTGTGGTTAATCAAACTTTGTCAAATATTGAGCAAACTGTTAATGCCCAGCAAGCCATTAACATTGTTGAAATAAAATAACGAAATTTCACGAATATAGCGCGAAAATAACGTAAAAAGATGTAACTTAGCGACATCTTCGGTTAAAATTCCGCCAATTTTTTTATCTAAGGACCAATTGATGTTTGAGAAACTCTTTAAGCTTTCGCAACACAACACCAGCGTAAAGCAGGAAGTGATTGCCGGGTTCACAACGTTTCTGACCATGGCGTACATTATTTTTGTAAACCCAAGTATGCTTGCCATGACCGGCATGGATCAGGGCGCCGTGTTTGTCGCAACCTGTCTGGCGGCTGCTATTGGCTGTTTAATCATGGGCTTATATGCAAACTACCCTATCGCCCTGGCGCCAGGTATGGGATTAAATGCATTCTTCACCTTCACGGTGGTGATGGAGTTAGGTTACAGTTGGAACGTCGCCTTGGGTGGGGTATTTATCTCTGGTGTGGTGTTTACCACTCTTAGCGCCTTTAAAGTCCGCGAATGGATCATTAACTCAATTCCTCATGCACTGCGATTTGGTATTGCTGCGGGTATCGGCCTGTTCCTGGCTCTAATTGCCCTGAAAAGTTCTGGCATTATAGTCGCCAGCGACGCCACTCTTGTAACTCTGGGTAGCGTCACAGATTTTGAGCCGCTGATGGCAATCCTCGGTCTGTTTCTAATCGTAGGCCTGATTTCACTGAACATAAACGGAGCGGTGATGATCGCAATCCTGGTCATTACTGTGCTGGGACTGATTTTTGGTTCCGTGGAATATGCTGGTATCGTCAACATGCCACCGTCCATTGCTCCGACCTTTATGGCGCTGGATATTGCCGGTGCGCTTGAAGTAGGTATGCTAAGCGTAATATTCGCATTCCTGTTTGTCGATTTGTTCGACACCTCAGGCACCTTAATTGCCGTTGCCCAACGTGGTAAGTTATTAGACAAAGACGGTAACCTGCCAAACCTCAAGAAAGCCCTGTTTGCCGATTCCGGCGCCACCATTGCCGGTTCTTTACTGGGTACATCAACGACAACCAGTTATGTCGAAAGCACGGCTGGTGTAAGCGCGGGCGGCCGTACCGGCCTGACCGCGGTGACCGTCGCGGTATTATTCTTACTGGCGTTATTCTTTTCTCCGTTGGCTTCCATGGTGCCGGCCTATGCAACAGCAGGCCCACTATTTTTCGTCGGCGTATTAATGGTGGCGGGCCTGGTCAATGTAAAATGGGATGACCTGATGGACGCAGTACCAGTTACTGTCATCGTCGTCACTATGCCATTAACTTTTTCTATTGCAGATGGTATTGCCTTTGGTTTTATCAGTTATGCGGCAGTTCGGATTTTTAGCGGCCGCTTCAATGAAATCAGCCCGGCAGTTTGGTTCCTGTCGGCGCTATTTGTCGCTAAGTTTGCTTTCGCTTAACAAGCGAAACACGTTGCGAATCGATTGTTGAATGAATCGTGGTTTTGATACATCCGGCTCAAAACCACTTTTTTTGTAGTTTTTTTGGGAATGCGTTCATGTTAAATGTTAAGCACTTAGCTGCTGGTGTTGTTGCCAGTGTATCTTTTATTACCTCTACGGCACATGCTGAAATGTTCTGGAGTGACAACTCCATTTCATTTTTGAAAAACCAGAACGAGTATCAGGTTAGCGAAAACGAAGACGTTCACGTGATTACACTGGAACATGCTTCTGGTCACAACTGGGGGGATGTTTTCTTCTTCGTAGATCGCCTCGATGCCAAAGCTGACGCTAACAACTTAGCCAGCAAGGAAACATACTCTGAATTGGCGCCTCGTCTTAGCCTGAGCTACCTGACAGGTTCTAAGCTGGAATACGGTTTCGTAAAAGATGTATTCATCGCAACGACCTGGGAACACTCTACCCTCGACGTATCTGGTGTTTTCTCACAAAGCTTTGATAACTACCTGGTAGGTGTTGGTGCGGACTTTGCGGTGCCTGGTTTTGCTTACTTTAATGCTAATGTATACCAGGCCAATAACGAATTAACGGAAAACGACCAGCAATTAACGGTTGTCTGGGGTTATCCGTTTTCAGTAGGCTCTGCAGATTTTATGTTGGACGGTTACATTGACTGGTCTTCAGCCGAAGCCGATCATGCATCCGACTTCCACTTTAACCCGCAACTGCGCATGGACGTAGGTAAATACTTTGGCGTGCCAAAGAAATTTGAAGCGGGTATCGAATATTCGTACTGGCATAACAAGTTCGGTATCGCCGGTATCGATAATGAATCGACATTAAGCTGGATGGTTAAAGTCCACTTATAATCGAGTTAATCATTACCAGGAAAACCAGCGCATGCGCTGGTTTTTTTTGGTTTTGTCACATTGATGCAAACAGATTGTTACAACAGCCTGTCGATTAATAACCTGCACAGCATGTTTCGCCCAACCTTTTGTTGTAGGATGCATAGTGGATAACCGTATACGTTATAAACGGCGCAGTTTTGCGTGGTAATTTTTTAAGGAAGTTAATATGAAAAAGGTTTTAACTGGCGGTCTGCTTGCAATGTTTAGTGTTGCCAGTCTGGCAGACGAAGGGATGTGGCAACCACACCAGCTCCCACAAATTAGTCAGCAATTAAAACAAGCGGGGCTGGCACTAGATCCAAATGACCTGACTAATCTTACCGGCTTTCCCATGGGAGCTATTGTCAGCCTGGGCGGTTGTACCGCGTCATTCGTTTCTGACAAAGGTCTGGTAGCGACTAACCATCACTGTATTTATGGTTCTGTACAATACAACTCCAGCGAAGAAAACAACCTGTTGCGCGATGGATTTCTCGCCAAAAATTTCGATCAAGAACTGCAAGCAACACCTGGCAGCAGAATCTATGTTACGGAAGAGATTAATGAGGTAACCGAACAGGTGAACGCGGGTCTGAGCAAAGACATGGACGGCGCAGAGCGTTACGATGTTATGGAGAAAAACCGCAAAGCACTGGTCAGCGAATGTGAAGCCGATGATAAGTATCGTTGTCGCGTCGTAAATTTCCACGGCGGTTTACAGTATTTCCTATTTAAACAACTCACGATTCGTGATGTACGCCTGGTGCACGCACCGGCAATGAGCGTCGGTAAATATGGCGGCGATATCGATAACTGGATGTGGCCACGTCACACTGGCGATTACGGTTTCTATCGGGCCTACGTTGGCAAAGATGGCCAGCCTGCGGATTACCATGAAGATAATGTCCCTTATGAGCCAAAGCATTACCTGAAAGTGAATAAAGCTTCCGTTGCCGATGGCGATTACATCATGGTGCTGGGATATCCAGGACGCACCAATCGCTATCGCGTGGCTAGTGAGGTCGAAAATCAGTTCACCTGGACCTATCCAAATGCGAAAGTGATGCGTGAAGACATTATCGATTTAATCAAATCAAATTCAGAGCCTGACAGTGACGCTCGTATTAAGTACGAAAGCACACTGGCCAGTTTGGCAAACTACGCCAAGAATTACGGCAGTATGATCAGCAGTTATCAAAAAGGTGATATGTTGGCTCGCAAGCAAAAGCTGGAAGCCGATTTAGCGGCATGGATAAACGCCGATAAAAAGCGCAAGGCACAATACGGTGATGCCCTGACAGGTTTGAACAAATTAATTACCAAGAGCCAGGAAAATCAGGCTCGTGACCTTATCTTAGGTTATATGCGCTATGGCGCCCTATATAATAGTGCAAACAGTTTGTATCGCTGGTCTATCGAGCAGGAGCTTGACGATGCAGAACGCAAAAGTGGTTATCAGGACCGCGATAAGAACCGTTTTGTCCAGGGCATGAAAACCATAAATCGCCGTTATGACCAAGTGATTGATAAGGCAATCATGAGCAAGTTATTAGCCGACTATGCAAAACTTCCTGAAAGCGAGCGTTTAGCGAGCCTGGATAAGTTTTTTGCTATTGATAAGGGTGCCGATGAGGCCGCGATTGGCAAGCAACTTGAGCAAATGTACGCGCAAAGCAAACTGGCGGAACAAGAGCGGCGCCTTGCCTGGATGGATAAATCACCCAGCGATTTCGAAAACAGTAATGACCCTTTCATTAAGCTTGCCGTTGCGACTTACAAAGAGCGTTTGGCTCTAGAGCAGAGCAGCGAAGCACTGAGTGGTGAAATTCAGGCATATCGACCCAAATACATGGCGGCGTTGATTGCCTATTATCAGGATAAAAACCTACCGGTTTATGCCGATGCGAACTCTACGTTGCGCATAACCTACGGTAATGTGAAAGGCTATTCGCCCCAGGATGGTTTATGGGCAACCCCATTTACCCGCCTTGAGGGAATCGCCGCTAAGAACACTGGCGAAGTGCCATTTAATGCCTCAGAGAAGCAGTTATCACTGATTGCTAACAAAGAGTACGGCGATTATGCCCGACCAGAACTTGGTTCAGTACCAGTTAACTATTTAGGGACACTGGATATTACCGGTGGTAATTCAGGCTCGCCGACACTAAATGATAAAGCGGAATTTGTCGGTTTAGTATTTGACGGTGTGTACGAGAGTATCATCGGCGACTGGGATTATGACCCATCATTGAACCGTTCAATCCATGTAGATGTTCGCTACATGCTTTGGGTTATGGAGCACATTGACGGTGCGACAAACCTGATTGAAGAAATGGATATCGTTGAATAAACGTATTTCGCTTCCGGCGGCTCTTCCTCGAGCCGCCATTTTTCCTTACTGGTGTTCAAACTCTGCAGATGCGGTTGATCCTGTCATGATCAGTACATAATCAAACCCAAACACTGCACGATATAACTCAAGGCTTTCGGTTTTCAGTTTCCCTTTCATCATCGGTCTGAGCTTTTTCATATCAAACAGCATCATGCCGTCCTTAGATTGCGCATATAACGCCTGCAACCCCTTTGTATAGCCATCTTTAGCCGGTGCTGGCTGAAAGGCCCAGTTTACCGGATCAAGCACCGCTACATTAGATTTAGCGCCAGGAAGTACCATCACACTCACCGCTTTACCTCCATTGATTTCTGCGAGTTCTGGAAGTAAGGTGCCCAAATCGAACGTAGCGTTGGAGCTAAGGCCTCGCATCAAGTGAGAAGCACCGAGCTTTGCCATCAACTTAGCCTGCCCAGCCTGATCTTTGATCTGTTGCCAGTGCTTTAAGAAGTTTTCTCTTAATAACTCAACCCTGGCCTGATTCGATTGCCAGCCCTGCCCTTGAACCCAGTAACGGTTTATCTCTAATGTTTTTTGAAGTTCGTGAAGGGTCCAATCAACATCGTTACTGGCAGATGGCCAACTTTCTATGACGTCTTTAACCAAAGCAGGATCGCCAGCAAAACTAAAAATATATTGTGGGTTTTTCTCCTGGTAATAACGATCCCAGGATTGCTGCGACGCATGAGTCAGTTGAGTTAAAGGCGCCTTTGCCGAATCAAGAACTTCCTGTTCCTGTAACCATTGTAATAATGGTCGGTCAGATGCCACTTCATAATCGACACCCAGTAATACGTCATTATTATCTGGTAATAACGCTTTAATATCGGCGAGCATTTTAGCCTCTTGCTGCATGCCAAAAAATGCCGGCTCACCACCGGGCTTTGCAAATAACTGTCGAAGCCCCTCAAGTCCATCCTTTGCCAGGTGCTGCTCCATCATTTTCGCAATCTGCGGCGACACTTCAATAACCAGATGCTGATAACCAGAACCTTTAAGGGCAGCAAACAATTGTGCCGCCAACATCGGATTCTCGGCAATACCGTGCTCTTCACCAATCAGGAAAAACTGCGCCTGTTTCCCCTGCTCCACTAAAGTATCAAATGCCGGACCGGAAAAATTACCGTTGTTAAAATGCAGAGGTTGTGCTGACTGGGTGATGGCTTTGCTTAAACTATCTTCAGCTGCCAAAGAAAAGTTCGAATACAAGAACCAAAACAAGGTACTACATACCAGAATTTTAAGCGTTCTCATTTTATGCTTCCCTTTATTAATTGTTATATATGTCATAAGGTTACAGTTTCTAATCAAACCTTGGCACAGTTGTCAGTTTTTAACAACAAAAGCAAATGGCAGTCATGGGCGCTAATTTTTAAAAATTGGCTTCCTGTTGACAGACACTCTGACATTAACCATTTAAATTTCGGCACAGCACTATGATGATATACCCAATATTTGCCCTGGTATTACTGACGTTCATTGTCGGGGTCATTACCCTTAGCACTCGCTTTAAAAGCGTGTTAAATCGTACGGTAAAAATAAAATATTATCGCAACATGCAGGGACAGGAAGTACCAGAATTCGTGACACGAACAACACGATGCTTTAACAACCTATTTGAAGTGCCGGTATTATTTTATGCCGTAACCCTGATGATGGTGGCTACGGGGCATAAATCTGAACTTTCACTGCTACTTGCCTGGTGCTTCGTTTTCAGCCGAGTTGTTCAGGCAATGGTGCATTTAACCTATAACAATGTTATTCATCGCATGATAGGGTTTTGGGCAGGGTTTATTATTGTCATAATTATGTGGTTGGAACTGCTATTCACAGCAGTTCCATAGAAGCGTAATGGATGTAAGTTTACAGATTAGGCAATGTGACAGCGTTTAGTCTTTTGCTATCCAGGGGGAGATAACTACCGGCGGCTGGCTCAAAATCAATGCCGTTTCTTTGGCATGAATTGTTTCGTCAACGTCTTCTTCTATTTTTAATGTGCACTGCAGTTGCTGGCAATTCAGGTCACTTTTAAGTTGTTGGTGAACAAAACTGATGCTTCTCGCATCGTTGAGGTTAAGGTTCAATCCGGTAACGTCCGGCATCATAAACCATAAAAAGCCGCCAAACTCATCCACCAAATCTTGCATTTGCTCACGGTAATCAGCCAACTCGACAAAGGTGAATTCGGTTTTCTGTTTGTTTTTAACCTGAATCTGCATCTGTAAGGTACAGTTCTGTCCCGGATCTACCTGATTAACCCGCAAGACCGCGAAGCTGTCGTATAGTTTTTTATCATAAGGAATTTGTAAGCGACCATCGTCAGCAATATCAATTGCCTGCTCGTCAACGTTTGGTCCATAGAAAAATGCTTTATCGATAGCGCAACGGTCACGACTCTGTGCATCGACCAGATAAAACCCCATAGTAATTTCATCCAGTTCATTATCTTTAATAATTTCAAGGCGTTGATAAAAACCTTTGTATTCCAAATCAACCGCTTGTACAGAAAAGCCAAGCGAACAAAGTAACAAGGTAGTAGCAAGTTTTTTAATCATATCAGGACGTTTTAAAGTAGCGTTGGTTTTGTCGCAACATCGTATGAAGCTCAACGATGTAGTCAATACCCCGTTGCGAATATGGCAGTAATCCTGTCGCCAGAACATCGGCCTCAAGAGGTAAATCGTGTTCGCGCAACTGGCCGCGAATCGAACGAAACATATCATAAGCATAGTGGCTGTTGAGGTTATGGAAATAAAACCTCAACATCTGTTGGACACTGTCAAAAGTGGCCACTTCATGGCGAGCCCCTGTATCGCGCCCTTTAGGCACCATTCCACAATTGCGTTTAAAACACCAAAGCCCAAAAAAATTCAGTCCCTGTTGGGCAAAGCGCGAGCTTCCCCAGGCCGATTCATTGGCGGCTTGTACCATAACCAGTTCCATTGGGATCTGATCGACGCGAAGCAGAAGTTCCCGAAACAGCAAATTCATATCATTACTCGGCTCGAGATCATACACATCGACCAATTCGGCAATAAACTCTTTCTCAGGTAAATTCAGTTTACCCGCTTGCAAATAGGCTTGTTGCGCAGTCAGGACTCGCTTGCGCAACGCCAGCAAGCGCTTATTTTCGGCAACGATTTCCGGACGCAGAAAATTAAAAAACTGTTTTTTCCGGGTAGATACATCGGTAATACTGGCAAAATCCGGGATATCGACATCGTGATAGCGAACCACTTTATTTTTAACCGGTTTAGTCTTTTCCGGCGCTTCGATGACTTCTTCAGCGACCTGTTCTGGCTGTTGTTGCCAATAACAAATCGGCTGAAGCAAAATATATGCGCAGGCAAGGGTAACGATTGCGAATAGGAATTTCTTCATCATGACACCCTGTTATGCTGAAAAATAGCCTTCGCCGGGGCCATCGGCGTTATCGTCGAGCACTTGCATGCGAACACCAAAAATCTGGCGATACAAAATACCTTTGACGAAATAGAAGAAAGGAGCGATCCAGGTTAAGGCAAACGCGGCAGCGATAATTGCCGCTAATGCACCGACATTTTGCGCCAGCATTGCCACCAGGAAAATCGCTGGCAAGGTGATAGCCAGCACGAATAAATACACCTGTAATAGTTTAAACCATTTAAAGCGCGTAGCTTTTATAGACAGGATTAAAGCCTGATTAGGGCTTAAGTTTTTTTCAACCACCAGGGGGGCAGATAGTGACAGGGCAACGGCCAGGTATATCCCTGGAAGCAGAAAAAGTTGAGTCCCCAAACTGGTTAAACAGCTGACAATAATACTGAGTAAGGCGATGAACGCACTTTTCTTTAGAAACGCAAACACCATATTAGGCTTGCTTTTCATGCCGATAGCAAAAGAAATGCCCATCATTTCCAGACCAGCGATCAGTGGAGAAATTAATGTCGTAAGCACCATATTAACAGCAAACAATCGTTGCTGATCAGAGAAAATCAGCTCAACACCACCCATGGCCTGTGCCAACAATAACAATATTGCCATTGAAATCGCCATCACCGTAAATACGGCAATCATCATAGGCTGCTTGTTGGTGCGGGTTAAGTTCCAGGCTTCTTTGATAATGGCTGGTACGTCAAGATCATAATCACCAGCAACCGCCTTTTTTGGGCTACCGCCGATTTGTATATAGCGCTTTTCGTTCATTCAGTTTTATTATTCACTAATAAAAATTTCGGCGATTATACCGTAATTGCCAGTAAATCTCACCTTGATTCACCATAATAAGTTTGTAATTAAATGTAATATGGGAAGTTTTTCAATTATCGATGGCTAACAATAACGACCAGCAATTGGTTTTTTGACGGGATAATTCATCCAAATATTTGCTGAATTATTCAAAGCTGCCAGACTATTCGCAGCGCCAGCAGGAGCAATACAATTCCCATCAGCCGATCGATAACATGGCGTTTATCCTGAAGTTTTTGTTGGTAACGACGGATCGTAAACAACCAGGAAACCAGGCAAAACCAGGCGGCTGTCGCCAGCATCATGTAAAGGCCATAGCCCGCTTTTACCCAAAGCGGTGTTGTGACCGACACAACTACAGAAAACAGGGCAACGAAGAACAGGGTTGCTTTCACATTCAGGCCGTTTACTACAAACCCCAGCACGAAGGCGCGCCATTTGGATTGCGTCGCTGCCTCGTTTACCGGTGTCGCTTTTACCAGCGCCGCGGAATTGGCTTTTGCCGTTAGCCCGCCCCACCCCAGGTACGCGAGATAAGCCGCAGCAATTAAACTCAGCCAACGAATATATTCCGGATTGGAAGCGATGATAATGCCGATGCCCAGCAGTGAATAACCCACATGTAAGCCAATCCCCGCGCCAACACCTAAACTGGTGATCATCGCATACTGTCGGCCTCGGGTAAGGCTCTGCTTTAATACAATAGCGAAATCCGGCCCCGGGCTGGCTACCGCCAAAAAATGCACCAAAGCGATGGTGAGAAATTCCTGCCAATAAGCAATCATAATCGAGTAATCTTGGAGTTAATTATTTATTTTTCTGATGTAGTGATGCTAGATAGTCGACAAAAAATTGTCGACCTTTTTGTTCGCACAGCGCAATGTTACGCTCG
Organism: Thalassotalea mangrovi; assembly: GCF_005116735.1. Classification (GTDB taxonomy): domain Bacteria; phylum Pseudomonadota; class Gammaproteobacteria; order Enterobacterales; family Alteromonadaceae; genus Thalassotalea_A; species Thalassotalea_A mangrovi. Next base: position 33,897 of record NZ_SWDB01000011.1, read on the forward strand.
GGGATACCTTCTGGATCCGGATGCGCATCAACCGCCCGGGACATAGATTCTTCCCTGAGAATATGCAGGATTGGCCAGGGGGCGCGATTGGTATAATTACTGGCGTCATCTTCTGATACATCGGCAAAGCAATAATCAGGATGAAACGTCGCAATTTGAAAAATGCCTTCCAGTTTATTCATTTTGAGCCATTGCCCGGCTAAATCGACAAGTTGAATAAAATCATCAAAGAAGGAAAAACCATCGGCTAATATCAATAATGTGGTTTCTACTTCCGGGTGATTTTGCAAATGCTGCAATTCATCGGCCAGTATGGTTAAGGCGCGCTCCGTATCCAGATCTGAACCAACCTGATAACGTATGGTCTGATTAACAAGCTCTTTTTTTGCAAATGGGCAAAAATTTAAAGCAACGACAATGTCCTCGACCCAGCGTTGACATTGGCTAATGATAAGTTGTTCGTTCATGAAAGAAGCTCAAGAGGCCAAATATAGAAATCAGCACGCATTATATCATCGCTTTTGTGTCGATATGAAACGTAGAATTCTGTCAGTCGCCGGGGTAGTATGAAAATAACACACTAACAATAAGGGAAATTGTCACGTGTTTCATTTTATCGCCAGTATTATCGACCGGCTCATTTTTATGGTCACCTTTATTGTTGGCATGCAGCTTCCAGCGTTTATCAATGCCTATCGCCAGCGCGTTGCCGGGCATCTGGACGAAGCGCAAATACAGTTGCTGAATTTTCAAAGCATTGCTGACAAACACCATCAAGGTGACATCACCCAGTTGCTTGCAGCCTACCGCTCTAGTGCCGATCCCGGCGTCAATGCCAGTGCTGAACTCGTTCTTAATCTCATTGATCGTATTGCACTGCTTAAAAATCACCTGAGCAAACTAAGCGAAGGCGAATACGTCCAACAGATTTATTACTTTATCACTGGCCTGGATTCGACCATTGCGAAAGCAACGCTAAACGACTATCAAATCGCATTGCCTGTTGAATTGAGTGCGTTGGCAACCGGGTTGTTGGTAGCGTTAAGTGCAACCATCTTAGTGAGCCAGACTGCAGGAAGATTGTTGCCGCAAAGGTAAGCGTAATCACTGTAAGGAATACTCACCACTATCCTGCCCGAGATCCGCGCACCTAAATAGTGCGTCAGGTGATTATTTTGTGTACAGTTAAGTTATCGGTGCACAATAATTAATCAGGGTTTACTTTGAAAAAGACCGACGTTAACACCTACCAGCACTACCTGAAGGTAGTCGACTGCCAACAAGCCTGCCCGGCACACACGCCGGTGCCAGAGTATATTCGCCTGATCACCCAACAACGATACAGTGATGCCTACATGCTCAACTGGCAGTCGAATGTATTTCCCGGCATTCTCGGCAGGGTTTGCGACAGGCCTTGTGAGCCAGCCTGTCGTCGCACCAGGGTGGAAGACAAGGCGGTCGCCATTTGTCGTTTAAAACGGGTAACTGCCGATTATAAAGAAGATATTACTGAACGGCTGCCAAAAGCACCGAAACGGCAAAATGGCAAACGTATTGCGTTGGTGGGTGCAGGACCTGCGTCATTAACGGTCGCTCGCGATTTACTGCCGCTTGGTTATCAAATCGATATGTTCGAAAGAGATGCCAAGGCCGGTGGCATGATGCGAAGTCAAATTCCCCAGTTTCGCCTGCCCCACGACGTACTCGATGAAGAATTAAATTATATTCTCGATATGGGTGTAAACGGTTATTTCAATCATCCAATCGACAGCCTGGAAAACCTACTCAATAAGAATTACGATGCTGTGTTTATCGGTACCGGCGCACCGAAAGGCAGGCACCTTCCCCTGCCCGGTTATGATGACTGTCAGCTTGATATCAAAATCGGCATCGATTGGCTATCCGGAGTCAGTTTTGAACATATCAGCGAAGCGCCAAAACGCGTCGTTGTGTTAGGCGGTGGTAATACGGCGATGGATTGTTGTCGCACCGCCAAACGACTCGGTGCCACGGATGTCAAAGTGCTGGTGCGCTCCAGCTTTGAAGCGATGAAGGCATCACCATGGGAAAAAGAGGATGCGATGGCAGAAGAGATTGCCATCATGCCAAACCACAGCCCACTGGAATATAAACGCAATGATGACGGTTCCATTCAGATTGCCTTTGAAAAAGTCATATCCAGTTACGATAAATCGAATAATCGTACCCTGACCCCAACCGGAGAAATCGTTAAGGTCGATTGCGATTTGGTACTGGTAGCCATCGGCCAGGATACCAGTTTTCCCTGGATAGAACGGGATATTGGCTTAAAGTTTAATGACTGGTCACAGCCTATTCTTAACAAGCTTACCCTGCAATCCACCCTGCCTCAGGTTTTCTTTGGTGGCGATTCCGCCTTTGGACCGGAAAATATCATCACGGCCGTTGCCCACGGCCATAAAGCGGCGATTTCTATCGACTTATTTTGTCATGGCAAGCAACCAGAAAACCGCCCTGACAGCGATTTTAATCTGATCAGTCAAAAAATGGGCATGCATGAGTGGCGCTATGATAATCAGATTGAACATCATCAACGCCTTGCTGTACCCCATATTGACTGGCAGCAGGCCAGCCAGCAACTCGCTACCGAAGTCGAGCTTGGCTTTGACGAACAACTGGCATTACAAGAAGCTCAGCGCTGCCTTAACTGTGATATTCAAACCGTTTTTACCGAGTCGAAATGTATCGAGTGTTCCGCCTGTGAGGATATTTGTCCCCTCGATTGCATTAATTTTATTGACGATATTCATAAATCTGGTGATGCAAACACCCTGCTAGCCGGAAAACTAAGGGTAGAAAAAGCAACGCCGGAACAGGATTACTTTATCTCCGATAAACTCCATACCGGCCACATTATGGTCAAAGACGAGGATCTTTGCGTGCACTGTGGGTTGTGTGCCGAGCGTTGTCCTACCGGAGCATGGGATATGCAAAAGCTTATTCTGAGTAACATCGAGGCAACCATAAAATGACACAGAGCAAAACCAATAATTTTGTCATTCGCTTTGCCAACACTAATGGTACCGGCTCTGCCAGTGCCAATCATATGTTTGCTAAAGCCATTATGCGCATGGGCGTACCCGTCAGTGCGAAAAATATTTTCCCCTCTAATATTCAGGGTTCACCCACCTGGTATGAAGTCAGGATTAACGAACAAGGTTTTCTCGGCAGGCGCGGTGGTGCCGCAGATATTATGGTGGCGATGAACTCACAAAGTTTTCAGCGTGACCTGGAGGATGTCGCAGAAAATGGTTATTTGCTCTATGACAATAGCAAATCTCAGGACCTGACGGCCGTCCCATCATCGGTCAAAAAGCTCGGCATTCCTATCGCGCAGATTTGCGAGAAAGAATATCAGGATCAAAGGCTCAGGCAACTGTTTAAAAATGTCATTTATGTAGGTGCCTTGGCGGCACTGCTGGATATCGAATTTGATGTATTACGATCCCTGGTCAGCGATCAGTTCAAAGGCAAAGAGAAACTGATAACGCCGAATATTTTTGCGTTGGAACTGGGTTACCAATATGCTCATAGTCATTTTGATTGTCCGTTAGAGCCTCGCATTGAGCGTCGCGATCTTATTGGCGAGCAAATCCTGGTCGATGGCAACACCGGTTGTGCACTCGGTGCAGTCTACGCCGGTGCTACCGTGGTTGGTTGGTATCCTATTACACCTTCCACCTCGGTGATTGAAAAGTTCAGCAATTACTGTGAACGTCTGCGAATCGATCCGGCAACCGGCAAAAAGAATTTCGCGATTGTCCAGGCGGAAGATGAACTCGCGGCTATCGGCATTGCCATTGGTGCTGGCTGGAATGGCGCTCGAAGCTTTACCGCGACCAGCGGCCCCGGGATTTCCCTGATGAGCGAGTTTCTCGGCTTGTCTTACTTCGCTGAAGTGCCTGTGGTATTAATGAATATCCAGCGCACCGGACCTTCAACCGGAATGCCCACTCGCACCCAACAATCCGATATACTCGCCTGCGCTTATGCTTCCCATGGCGATACTAAGCACGTACTGTTATTCCCGAAATGTCCACGAGAATGTTTTGAACTAACCACCATTGCGTTTGATTTAGCAGACCGCCTGCAAACCGCAGTGATCCTGATGAGTGATTTGGATTTAGGCATGAATGATCATTTATGCCAGCCATTTCGCTGGGACGATGAACGTCGATACGATTTAGGTAAGGTGCTTAATGAACAGGAGTTAGAGGCGCTTGAGCAATATGGTCGCTATCAGGACGTAGATAAAGACGGTATTTGTCCTCGAACCCTGGCCGGGACGCATCCCAGTAAAGGTGCTTTTTTTACCCGCGGTACATCTCGAAATCGCAATGCCGTATACAGCGAACGCTCGGACGATTATGTCGATAACATGCAACGCTTAGAGAAAAAGTTTGCCACCGCAGCCGCGCTTGTCCCGGAAGCAGTGATTCAACAAACCAGGCAAGCGGCTGATATTTCGCTCATTTATTACGGAACCAGTGCTCAGGTGATCGACGAAGTCATTGCCGGTTTTGAGCAACAAGGATTAACTGTCGACACAATGCGGATACGCGCGTTTCCGTTTGGCCCTGAGGTCAGAAAATTTGTGCAAAAACGAAAAAATTGTTATGTGATCGAGCAGAACCGTGATGCGCAGATGCGAAGTCTGCTGGTTAACGAGTTGAACCTTTCGCCACAGGTTCTGACATCGATATTAAATTATGATGGATTATCGATCACCGCTGAAATGGTAATAACCAAGATCGCTAATGAAAGAAAGATTGCACCAATACGCCAGGGGGTCCAACGATGAGTTATGCAAAATCAACATTTCGACACCCAAATCTGAAAGTTAACGATATCGGCTTAACCTACCGGGATTATGAAGGTGTAGTATCAACCCTGTGTGCAGGCTGTGGTCACGATTCAATATCGGCTGCTATTGTGCACGCCTGTGCCGAATTATCCTTACCTCCTCACAAGATTGCCAAAATGTCTGGGATTGGATGCTCATCTAAAGCGCCTAATTATTTCCTCGGGCGTTCACATGGGTTTAATTCCGTTCATGGTCGCATGCCATCGGTAACAACGGGCGCAAATATTGCCAATAAAGATCTGACTTACTTAGCCATGTCCGGTGATGGCGACACCGCTTCTATTGGCCTTGGTCAGTTCGCGCATGTGATCAGACGCCGCCTCAATATGGTCTACATGGTCGCCAATAATGGCGTTTACGGGCTTACTAAAGGTCAGCTTGCGGCCACATCTGACAAAGGGGCGCGCAACAAAGCCGGTGACATCAGCCCGTTTAATGAAATTGATTTATGCGTGATGGCCCTGCAACTTGGTGCCAGTTTCGTGGCCCGCTGTTTTTCCGGCGATCGTCAGCAACTGGTATCGATTTTAAAAGCAGCGATATCCCATGAAGGTTTTGCCTTTATTGATATCATTTCACCCTGCGTGACCTTCAACAACCAGGCAAATTCAAAACGTTCCTACGATTATGTCCAACAACATATCAGTACCGCGGCAATCAGTGATTTTGTTCCGGTTAAAGATGAAATAAGTTGTGACCTGCCCGCTGGTAACTATGATGATATTTGTTTGCATGACGGTTCACTGATCCGTTTATACAAGAGCGACGAAAACTTTAAATGCGATGATAAACTCCATGCCATCAACATGATTGAAAAGCATAAAGTTAAGAATCAGATCCTGACTGGCTTGCTATACGTTAACCCGGCAATCGATACCTACCACGAGGTCAACCAAACCTCGGATACGCCGTTAAATCAGTTACGTGAAGATGTATTGTGTCCGGGCCAGCGAGTACTGAGTAGTATCAATGAGAGTTTTCGTTAGGCAGAAACCAGAGACAAATCTCTGGTTGCTTAGCTGTAAGCTTTAAGCTGTAAGCTGTAAGCTGTAAGCTGTAAGCTGTAAGCTGTAAGAGGTTAGCAGTAAGAGGTTAGCAGTTTTGAGTGAAGTAAGCTTCGCTAGCGTCAACATTTCAAGTCATTCCCTGCCACGACAGGGAATCTTAGCCGAGCCCGAGCGGCTGCTTTGTGCCAGTAACGGGAGTTAAAACTCCCTGAGCACGTATAGCAAGCGATACTCCGAGTACGTGACAGAAAATGCCACTCCGAGCACGCTGATGTCATCAGCTCCGAGCACACGCTGTTCCGAGCAAAAAGCAAAAGCCCTTGTGTCATTCCCTGATACTACAGGGAATCTTGGCCAACCTTGAATGACCGAATTGTCGACTTACCCCATTTTCTGCCGTTCGGAATTTACTTAAACTGTTTCCGCTTAACAAAGAGAGTAATACCTAAAATAAGCCCTAGAACTGTCGAAAAGGAAAAACCAAAGTCATGACGGCAGCTATGACAATCAAGAATTTATAATACTTTCTTGAGCGATATTTAGAAAATAGCAATACACCCATAGCTAAGAACCACCCTGGAATCGCGTAAAACATATAATAAACGTAGAAAACCAATGCCTTACTTATCTCACCAGCCATCATTTTAGGGTCACCAAGTCCATTTACCTGAACCTCATGGAAAGTATCATAAAGAGAAATTCCAAATTGAGCTAAACCGACAAAAATAACGCCCATCGATAAGCTTAACATTGCTAGGACAAAGGTAGTTTTGGAATAATTAGGTTTCGATACATGTTCGGTTGGAAAGGTCTGTTCCATTTTAATTTATAAATCCTTTTTAGGTCTGTTAGTCGCTCGAAAGAGCCGTTGTTGTTCAATACGTTACGCTTGGTTGCCCTCACTCACAAGGCAATACCAATTAGATGCAGAGCATTACTCAATCTCACCAAACAACCAAGGCTCTTCAGGGGATTGACGCTCGGCAAATGTATTTGGCGCTAAGGTCGTTAATTCATTAATTGAAGGGTCAGCTTCTGTTAAATGACCTACTCCAATGAGATGCGGCTCAGAATTTTCAGGGCACTCTTCATCATGACAAAAGAATTGCCAATCGCCATCTGGATCGCGAACGCAAACAAACACCGGAGATTCTTGATTAAAAACATGAGGGCAAACATAAACGCCATAGTTATCATTAAATTTCAATTTGCACCTCTATGTTGTTTTTTAGTCCAAGATATCTTGAACAGGCGAAGGTCCAACGACTGTTGCTCGCTCATTACAGCCCCTAGCTGCATATCCAAATTACCGGATAAAACCGACCGACGCAAACGTGCCAGGAACGGTCTGTTAGCAATTGCTAATATATCGGTCTTAAAGCGCATATTTAACAAATAAGAAGCCTAAGGAAATAGTAGCGATTCAACTCATTTCATTTGATTATTATTCATTGATTGTTTCATCTGCAAACTTTTCGAGCTCAGTTTTATATCGTGATGATTCTTTTCTAACTGCATCAGAGTATTCTGAAAACCTTTCATTAATCTCTTCTTTAATTAGGTCGTGATTTTGATTTTTACTAGACAACCATTTTCGCCCTACAGGGCTTTCGAAGAAAACAATCAGAGCTTCTAATTCGTCAGGTGAATATAATTGCTCGTAACTGATAGCTAAATAAGTTCTGATGTCTTCCCAATTGAGATATTTTTTATTAATAGCTTCTAAGTTTTCATAATGTTTAACTTCTAGATAATCTAATTCATCTGGATAATCCAGTTTCTCTGAATGAGATTGAAGTGGCTTGTTATTCACTGTGACCAAAGACAGGTACTCATTCCAGGTAGATTCAATGTCCAGCAAATCAATTAATCTTTCGCTATGAGCCTCAGCAAGTGATGTTTTAGATAACAAAACGGCCAACAACAAAAATATAACTCGTTGTTTCATATTCTCCCTTTTATATAATTGACTTGCTTATATTGAAAATGAGCGACCGTAGTTCGCTCATTACAGCCTATGGCAACTTATTGAAATTTAAAGATTATCCAGATTTCCTATCGCTGACAACTCAATATGTGCTCAATAACTCAACTCAAGCTATCAGGATAGCGGTACCTAAAGCGCCTAAAACTAATCCCAATACTAAGCCAAAAACGCCACAGATTAAGCCTCGCTTGTTAAACAATGAATTACCAACCACCTCCTCTAACACAACGCGATCAATAGTATCTATATCCTGTTTTTCTTGGATATATTCAACTTCGGGCAACTCTTTAGCTGCAACAGGAGAATCTGTTGGTCTGCGCTTTCTTAGTAACATAGCTATTTGCTCAGATGTAACATGCTCACCTAATGAGATATTACACTTTTCAATGATACCGTCTTCACAAGTAGGCACTTCTAATACAACTTTATCCGTTTCAACGTCGAATAAAACATCACCTGAGCTCACTTCTTGCCCTTCATTAATATAAATCTGGGAAATTCTGGCGTCTAAGCAAGTGCTGGGGAGTTTTGGAATAAGAATTTCTGAGTTCATGATCATCCTTGAGCTCTATGGTTATTATGATGCAGACGTCTCAATCACGCCCATTTCAGGAGTTCTGACCCCTTGATAAAAACACTAGCCATTTCAAGTTACGCCTTACGCTTATTGCCAGAAAACATTTTGCTCACCAGATATATCAACGTAGGCATGAGTAAAAATACTAATGCATCTTTAATATGGACTATCGATTGGTATTGATTTACCGCAGAGGATACTTCAAAAGGAAACATGCTTAGCACTAGCGGCAGAGTAATCACCAGGAAAATCATGGCCTTAAAGCGAGAAAAAATATATTGATTAGCCATACTGCAACCCCTGCCGAAACAAAAAAGCTTAGATTATGGGGTATCCCTAAGATCAGTAAGTAGGCGAGGCCTTCTGTTTCCTCAGCTTTGGTTAGAATTGCAAAAATAAATCATTTAACAATGGCAACAGCAAAAATGCCAATACCGGATATGCTATTGATAACCCTACCGCAATCAACAATGGCTTTAATTTCTTCGTCAACAACATCCTTATTTGGATAGGTCTATCCGTAAATTTAAAAAAATCTAACCCGACGGCCAATGGTAAACCGTTAGACAGACAAACGATAACCGTTTCAGGGAATTAAGATCAAATTCGATGGGAAGTTTTTATTTAATTGGGCGACATAAAAAGGCGCCAAAAGGCGCCTTTTCAAATGCTATAAGCAAAAATTAATCTTTATTCGCTTCTTCTACACGTGCTTTTAGTTTCTGTCCCGGTCGGAACGTGACTACTTTGCGTGCGGAAATCGGAATGTCTTCACCTGTTTTTGGATTTCGACCAGGGCGCTCATTTTTGACTCGCAAATCAAAATTACCAAAACCGGATAGTTTAACTTGCTCACCACTTTCCAGACAGGCGCGGATTTCTTCAAAGAATTCCTCAACCATCATCTTCGCGTCGCGTTTACTCAGTCCGAGTTGTTCGTACAGGTGTTCAGATACTTCTGCTTTAGTTAGCGCCATACTCTTAGTCTCTCAATGATGCATCAAGTTCAGTGGTCAGGGCCTGCACAACGATTTGCACAACATTATTGATGTCTTTCTCTTCCAGAGTACGTTCCTTGTCTTGCAAGGTTAATGCGATAGCCAGACTCTTATAGCCAGGCTCGATTCCTTTGCCCTGATATACATCAAACAATTCTAGGCCAACTAGGTGATTTGTGCCAACCTTTTCAATGAGTTGTAACACAGAATTTGCACTAACCTCATCTTTTACAATTACGGCAATATCACGGCGGTTAGCCGGGAATTTAGAAATTTCTTCCGCTACTGGAATTGTCAGAGATAAAATTTCGCTCTGGCACAGTTCAAACACGAGGGTACGGCCGTTTAAGCCCAGTTTACGTTCCAGTTCCGGGTGAACAGTACCGACGTAACCGACTAACGTATCACCACGATAAATCGCAGCTGTCTGGCCCGGATGCAGTGCACTGTGCTCAGCCGCTTTAAACTCGTACGCATGACGATCTGCAGTTAATGCCAACAGCGCTTCCACGTCACCTTTGGCATCAAAGAAATCAACCGCTGCTTTTTCAAGCTGCCAATGTTCACCACTGCGCAGACCGGTGATTACGCCAGCGAGCATGGCTTCCTGACGAACCCCATTTTCTGCGTCCGCATCCGGAATAAATCGCAAGCCAGTCTCAAACAGTCGAACTCTGTTTTGCTGACGATTCTGGTTGTAAACCACAGACTGCAGTAATCCCGGCCACAAGCTTACTCGCATTACCGACATTTCTGAGGAAATCGGATGCGGAAGCGTTAACACTTCATGCCCCGGGAACAACTGGTCCTGAATTTTTGGATCGACAAAACTATAAGTAATCGCTTCTTGGTAACCGCGATTAACCAGCACATCCTTAAACTGGGCGATATTCAACGCCGCTTCCTGATGCTGCCTCATGGTCAATTTGGCTTCAGGCGCGACATTAGGAATATTGTTATACCCGTATACGCGCGCAATCTCCTCGGTCAGGTCTTCTTCGATGCTGATATCAAAACGATAAGCCGGCACTTCTACCGCCCATTGCTCGTTTGCGTAATCAACGGTGAAGCCAAGACGAGTCAGGATTTCAGTAACTTTATCGGTTTCGATATGGATACCAATACGGCTGTCCAGCTTAGCACGACGTAATGTGACTTTGGCCGGCTTAGGTAAGTGCTGTTCAGACTTGGCTTCAACAACAGGACCTGCCTGACCACCGACAATTTCAAGTAATAATGCCGTAGCACGTTCCATCGCCGCAAACTGCAACTCTGGATCGACGCCACGCTCGTAACGGTGTGATGCATCCGTGTGCAAACCGTACTGACGGGCTTTACCAAGGATCGCTAATGGTGCAAAGAACGCACTTTCCAGCAGAATATCCTGGGTCTCAGTTGAAACTCCAGAATCTTCACCACCGAAAATACCCGCCATGGCTAATGGTTTATGATGATCGGCAATCACCAGGGTCTTTTCATTCAGCTTAACTTGCTGACCATCAAGCAAGGTCAGTGGCTCCTCGGCCTTAGCAAAACGTACATTGATACCGCCATCGATTTTCGCCAAATCGAAAGCGTGCATTGGATGCCCCAGTTCCAGTAACACGTAGTTAGTCACATCAACCACAGGATCGATGGCACGCACACCACAACGGCGAAGCTTTTCAACCATCCATAATGGCGTAGTTGCATTGACATTGATGCCTTTAATCACTCGACCTAAGTAACGAGAACAGGCTTCGCCAGCACTGATTTCAATCGGCAATGCATCGTCAATTGCAGGAGCAACAGCGTCACAGTTAACCTCGTTGACTTCCAGGTTATTTAAAACACCCACTTCACGGGCAAGGCCACGAATGCCTAAACAGTCACCACGGTTTGAGGTTAAATCGACATCAATGGTGACATCATCAAGCGTTAAGTATTCACGAATATCAACACCTACCGGTGCATCGGCTGGAAGCTCGATAATACCGTCAGCGCTTTCTGCCATGCCAAGTTCAGACTCAGAACACAACATACCGTGCGATGGCTGGCCACGCAGTTTGGCTTTTTTGATTTTAAAGTTACCCGGTAACACCGCACCGACTTTAGCAACGGCAACCTTTAAGCCCAGGCGACAGTTTTTGGCGCCACAGACGATATCAACCACTTCGTCACCAACATTTACCTTGGTAACCTGTAATTTATCGGCATCAGGATGCTGAGAACATTCGATCACCTCACCTACAACGACATTGGTAAACTCGCCAGCAACCGCGTCAACGCCGTCAACTTCAAGACCGGCCATAGTAATTTGATGCGTCAGTTCATCAGAAGAATTTGCCGGGTTCACCCATTCTCTTAACCAGGATTCACTAAATTTCATTGTCGGCTTTCCTACTTAAACTGCTTCAAGAAACGAAGATCATTTTCAAAAAATGCGCGCAGGTCATTAACGCCATAACGCAACATGGTTAAACGCTCTACACCCATACCGAAGGCAAAACCGCTGTATTCTTCCGGGTCGATGCCAACACTGCGAAGTACATTCGGATGCACCATACCGCAGCCAAGAACCTCTAACCACTTACCATTTTTACCTTTCACATCAACTTCTGCTGAAGGTTCGGTAAATGGGAAGTAAGAAGGACGGAAACGAATTTCTAAATCTTCTTCAAAAAAGTTATGCAGGAAATCGTGCAAAATACCTTTCAGGTGAGTAAAACTTACATCCTTATCCACCATCAGGCCTTCCACCTGGTGGAACATCGGCGTATGCGTCTGGTCGTAATCGTTACGATATACACGACCCGGAGAAATGATTCTCAACGGTGGCTTTTCCACTTCCATGGTGCGAATCTGCACGCCCGATGTTTGGGTACGCAGTACCAGCTTGGGATTAAAGTAGAAAGTATCGTGATCGGCGCGTGCCGGATGATGCGCGGGAATGTTTAAGGCATCAAAGTTATGAAAGTCATCTTCCACTTCCGGACCGGCTTTAACCGCAAACCCTAATTCTGAGAAAAATGTTTCAATGCGAGCGATGGTGCGGCTTACCGGGTGTAAACCACCTGCTTCTGTCGTACGGCCAGGTAATGTTACATCAATGGCCTCGGCCGCCAGTTTTTGTTTAATCTGCTCGGCGCGCAGTAAATCACCGCGCTGATGAATCAGGGCCTGAACCTGTTGCTTGGCCTGATTGATAAGTTGCCCGGCTTTGGGGCGCTCTTCGGCACTTAACTTACCAAGTGATTTTAACTGTTCGGTTAACTTACCTTTTTTGCCCAGAAACTCGACCCGGACCTGGTCCAGACCAACAACGTCTGTAGCGCTCGCAACCGCTTGTTCGGCTTGCGAGATAATCTCTTCTAAATTCATATATTCCTCGGGCGATACATCGCGAATGAATATGGATTACCGCAATACTCAGTGTCTGTATACGGGATTTTCAAAACCGATAATTTTACACGAAAACAGCCGCTAACATAGTGAAAAGTTGCCATTTTAGGAAATTTTTTACTGCCGGAGGTTGGATTCCGGCAGATGCAGGAAAATTCTTTGTAAATGCCTGTTAAAATGAGCCAGGCAGTTGCCCAATTCGCATTACCGAAATAACACCGATTCGCGACTAAACCAATACACACAAAACACGATTGACGCCAGGGCAAACAAACCCGTAGAGACAAATATCGGCAACAGGTAACTGTAATCGATGGTGCCCTTTAATAACTCTTTTATCGCCAGGGCGACATTAGAAATGGGTATCAGCGACCAGGTAAGATTTAACTTAATGCCTGGTAACATCGGGGCGATGATCGGAAATATGACCAGGATGGTTAATGGCCCCATGTAGTTTTGTGCTTCTTTGAACGAACTGGCGTAAATCGAGATGGCCAGTAGAATTGCCGAAAAGATTGCCGATACGGGTACCAACAACAGCACCATCAACACATAGTCAAACCAGCTGACCGAGGCGAGAATGCTGGAAACCTGAGAAACATCGAACAGGCTTCCGATGATAAATGACCAGAACACCATCGAAAAAATCGTGATCAACGCCGTCATCATCGCCGTTACCGTAATGGTTAAAAACTTGCCGATAACAATGGCAAAACGTGACACTGGGGTCAGTAGCAGGGTTTCGATGGTACCTCGCTCCTTCTCCCCGGCGCCCAAATCAATTGCCGGATACATGGCACCAGTCAAACACAGGGGAATTAAAATATAAGGAATAAATCCCCCCAGTGTTTCACCAAAACTCTCCCGTTCATCGGCCGTATCAATTTGCTCAACTTCTACGGGGGCTTTAAACGCGAGTAATTCGCTGGCACTAAAGCCTTTTTCGGCAAGAATTTCATCCTGAATATGCGTGACAAATTCATCGACCGCGTCCCGAACTTTCATGCCAATACCGGACAACACATTGGCGCCGTTGTAAAACACTTGCCACTGACTGGTCTCGCCCGATTGCAGCTGTTGTTCAAAATTTGGATTAAGAACAATAACCAGATCCGCTTTATCGGTTTTAATGGCGTTAATGTACTCATCTTCGGAACCCAGTTCCAGCTCAACTTTCTCAAAGTCGCTGTGATAAAACATGGTCGAGGCAAAGCGGGCGGATGCCTCGGGATTCACCAGCACATACCTAACCATTTTCTGGTGTTCTTTTAATGCAGCGCTGGAGCCCAGAAAGCCGATTAAGCCGAATAAAACGGGAAACACGACCATGGGCAAGGCTATGATAAAAAACAAGGTTTTAGTGTCTCTGAGCAGCTCTACGAGTTCCTTATTAAACACTTGCCACATGGGTTACCTCCTGGCTCAATACGTGCATAAAAGAACGTCGCAAATTACGATCAGGGCTTAACTGTCGAAAGGCTTCCATGGAGTCTGAGAAGGCACTCACACCATTATTAATAACGGTGACTCGATCCGCCAGCATACCTACTTCATCAAGGTGATGAGTTGAAAAAATGACGGCGGTCCCCTGCTCTTTCATCAACTGGATAAACTCGAGGATGGTTTCTGTGGCCATAATATCCAGGCCGGTGGTTGGTTCATCAAGTACCAGCACATCCGGTTTATGGATCACCGCCCTGGCAATCGACACCTTTTGCTGCATCCCGGTGGACAAATGCTCTACCCTGCGGTCGAGAAATTCACTTATCGCCAGGTTTTCGTATATTTGTAACGCTTCATTGCCCAAATAATCATCACTAACCCCATGTAACCGGGCAAAAAACTCAATATTTTCCCGGGCAGTTAAGCGGCCATACAGGCCAGTTTTTCCCGAGAGAAAGCCAATTTTCTGTTTTGCCGCCATCGGAGATTTGATCACATCAATATCATTAATGCGCACCTGGCCGCTATCCGGCTTTAACGCCGAAGACAGTATCCTCAACGTTGTTGTTTTACCGGCACCATTTGGGCCTAATAGCCCTAGTACTTCGCCCCGCTGACAATGAAAACTCACACCTGTCAGTGCATTAAATACACCGTCCTGCTGTCTGGAGTCTAGTTTCTGGGTTCGATGAACATTACTGCGGGTAGTCAGGGAAAAGGTCTTGGTGAGATTTTCCACAGAAATCATAATAATCCTTTATTTACCGACGCTATCCGTTGAATGCGGTCCACGCCATTTTATGCTGCCAGCTTATTAAGCCACTGTTATTCTGAAAGTTTAAACTTGTTTACCAAGTTTGCAATGTAAATCCTACCCTATTTCGCAATTGTCATTTATCGATACCGAGAGGTAATTTAACGACTTTTCCTTTTCATCCATCACTCAATTAGATAACGTAACCTTGCATTAAATAAGGAAGTAAACAGATTATGAAATTGAATTATTTGCCCCTCCTGGGAGCGGTAATGAGTGTTACCGTAACGGGTAATGCCGTAGCAAAATCCTTCGAACAGGCATATCAGGATATCTCTGACAAGGCTTTACATCAGCACGTTAAAATCCTCGCTTCTGAGGAATTTGGTGGTCGCTTGCCGACCAGTCCTGGTGAACAAAAGACCATGGACTATCTGACGGAACACTTTAAAAAAGCGGGTTTCCAGGGTGGCTTTAATGGCAGTTTTTTACAGCCGGTCGAGCTCACCGAAATCACTGCCGATGCTGATATGGAACTGACGGTTAAAGGTAAAGGGCAAACCCTGACCTTTAACTATGTTGACGATATGGTGCTTGGCACATCGCGAGTCAGCGCCAAAGAATCGATTGTTGACTCGGACATCGTATTTGTTGGTTATGGTATCAATGCGCCAGAGTACCAGTGGAATGATTACAAAGACTTAGACGTAACCGGCAAGACCGTGGTGATGTTAGTCAACGACCCGGGATTTGAAACGCAAAATCCGCATTTGTTTACCGGCAGTGCCATGACCTATTACGGTCGTTGGACCTATAAATATGAGGAAGCGAGTCGCCAGGGCGCGGCGGCGGCCATTATCATTCATGAAACGGCACCGGCTTCTTATCCCTGGTCTGTTGTTACTAATGGCTGGACTGGCCCACAATATGGCTTGTACCGGGAAGATAAAAACATGGGTCGAGTCGGTCTTGAAGGTTGGCTAACCCGAGACACCGCGGTTAAATTGTTTGCACAGGCAGGTCTTAACTTTGACGAGTACAAGAAAAAAGCCCTGCAAGGGCCAATTGCCAAACCGTTAGGGCTAACAGCCAGTGCGACAGTGAAAAGCTCGCTGAAGCGCTCCACGTCAAATAACTTCATTGCCACCCTACCTGGCAGTGAAACCCCGGATGAGCAAATTCTGTTGACGGGTCACTGGGACCATATCGGCACCGATGAATCCCTGGAAGGTGATCAGACCTATAATGGCGCTCACGACAATGCAACAGGTATCGGTGGTATGATTGAAATCGCCAAGGCCTTCGGTTCACTCGATAAAGCACCGAAGCGGTCGATTACCGTTATCGCTACCACCGCCGAAGAACAAGGCCTGCTTGGTTCACGCTATTATGCACAAAACCCAGCCTACCCACTCGATAAAACCGTTGCGGTATTTAACCTCGACAGTCTTAATATTCTTGGCCAGACCAAAGATATGATCGTGCGAGGTATGGGTAAGTCGGAAGTCGAAGACTATCTGGCAACAGCCGCAGCAAAACAAAATCGCAAGCTGGTTAAAGAAACTAACCCTGCCGCAGGCAGTTATTATCGTTCCGATCATTTTAATTTCGCCAAACAAGGTGTGCCAGCAGTGTTCGCTGGTGGCGGTACCGTGCCAATCAATGATGAGGTAGCCGAATATCGTGAAAAAGTGTTGCCGGAAATGCGCCGTTGTTATCACCAACTGTGTGACGAGTATGATTCGAGCTGGGATTTACGTGGTGCGATTGAAGACTTACAGCTAACATTCGATGCGATGTTCAATGTGGCCAATTCCAAAGACTGGCCAAAATGGTCGAAAACCAGTGAGTTTCAACGTAAGTAACCTGCACTCTTAGCTGGTAAATCAATTGTTAATAAAAAGTTGAATATTTATTCTAATTTATAGCCAACAGCTATTGATTTTTACGTATAAATATTAGACATTCAAAGGCAGCCTACATCAAAGGCTGCCTTTTTTATTCTGGAACAGAAAGCAGTAGTGTGTTGATTACCCCTTTGGTTTAACAGTCATTTCCCTTTCGTACTGTCCTTAACAAAGAATAAAATAACGTGATTTCGAGATAATGGTAAAAGGAGTAACACCAGCATGTGTTCAATTTTCTGTGTTTTGGATATTCAGGGTGATGCAACATTATTGCGCGAACAAGCCCTGCAATTATCCCGCCTGTTAAGGCATCGTGGGCCGGACTGGTCTGGTGTATACGCCGATGACAATGCAATTTTAGTTCATGAACGTCTGGCAATTGTCGATACCGAAAATGGCGCCCAGCCTCTGTATAACGCAAATCGAAATCACGTATTAGCGGTTAATGGCGAAATTTATAATCACACACAGCTGGAACAGGATGTTAGCCCTAATTACCAATTTCAGACAAAATCCGATTGCGAGGTGATCCTGCCATTATATGCCGAGCACGGTAGTGACTTCATCGATAAGTTACAGGGCATGTTTGCCTTTGTTTTGTATGACAAAGAAAAACAGCGCTATCTGATAGCACGTGATCATATCGGTATTATCCCGCTTTATACCGGCGTTGATGAACATGGTAACTTCTACGTAGCTTCGGAGATGAAAGCCCTGGTACCGGTTTGTAAGACGGTCAGCGAATTTCCTCCGGGTCATTACCTGGACTCGTCTGAGGGTGAAATCAAGCCTTACTATCAAAGGGATTGGCAGTGCTATGATGCCGTCGCTAATAATAATACCGACCTGGAACAGTTACGTGATGGTCTGGAACAGGCAGTCAAATCACACCTGATGACCGATGTGCCCTACGGTGTATTGTTATCAGGCGGCCTGGACTCCTCCCTGGTATCGGCGATCACGCAAAAGTTTGCTTCCCGCCGGGTCGAAGAAAATGACCTGAGCGATGCCTGGTGGCCGAAAGTCCACTCCTTTGCCGTCGGCCTGGAAGGTTCTCCTGATTTGCAGGCGGCGCAAAAAGTCGCCGATGCCATTGGTACCGTGCACCACACCATGCACTTCACGGTTCAGGAGGGAATCGATGCCCTCAAGGAAGTGATTTATCATCTTGAAACCTATGATGTGACCACCATCAGGGCCTCGACTCCCATGTACCTGATGGCACGTAAGATTAAAGCTATGGGCATTAAAATGGTGCTATCCGGTGAAGGCGCTGATGAAATATTTGGCGGTTATTTATACTTCCACAAGGCTCCAAATGCGAAAGAGTTTCATGAAGAAACGGTTCGAAAGTTAAGCAAGTTACATATGTTTGATTGTCTGCGAGCCAATAAGGCAATGTCTGCCTGGGGTGTTGAAGCTCGGGTGCCATTTTTGGACAAAACCTTTCTGGATACGGCGATGCGCCTTAATCCTCAGGAAAAAATGTGCGTTGACGGGAAAATTGAAAAGCATGTGCTGCGCGCGGCTTTTGAAGGTTACCTGCCCGCAGAAATCTTGTGGCGCCAGAAAGAACAGTTTTCTGATGGTGTCGGTTACTCGTGGATTGACAGCCTGAAAGAGCACGTAGAAAACGAAGTCAGTGATCAACAACTGGAAAATGCTCACTTTAAGTTCGAACACAATACCCCGCAAACCAAAGAAGCCTACTTCTATCGCAGCATATTTAGCGATCATTTCCCACTGGATTCTGCGGCCAAGTGCATTCCCGGAGGAAAGTCGGTCGCCTGTTCAACGGAAGCGGCATTAGCCTGGGATGAAAGTTTTAAAAACAACGCGGATCCGTCCGGTCGGGCGGTACTAAACGTTCATAATCAGAGCTACAAGTAGCTGGTATTGCGGCGGGAATGACGGGAGTTAGTTGGTGTATATCGTCAACTAACTCCACAGAAGTCTTTCTATTGATCTTCTTCGTCTGGTTTTTGATCTAACACGCAATGTTCCGCGTAGTCGGCGGCTTCATTGGCGCTCCAGTCAGCTTTTGGCTTCTCTTTCATTTTCGCACACCATTCGTCTGAGCCTACCTTAGGCTGACAACCTACCATGAATAAACCGGCGATTAATGCTAAAAGTATCTTGTTCATAATTGACCCTGTAAGTTAAATTGTCGTTAAGCCATCCAGGCACCGATCCTTGCTGCGCAAAACTACGCTTCTCAGCATGCCAGGCCTATCGGCAATGACATCTGAACTACTCAGCGAGAATTTACAGCCCTCATACAACCTTAGCAGATATTATCCTTAACACGAGTTTATTATAATTTTGTTGGTGATTTTACATAATAAAAAGATGACGTTATCGCATTTTATCAGGTTCAGGACCAGTCTCTTGGTGCGTTCATATCGCATTTTTTACAATTAATTCGAAAACCTATTTTTCGTTTTCGTCCTTCATCACTGATCACCCAGGAACGATTTTGCCATGGCGGATTGTGGCGCACGTGCTGATGGTGCCCACAAGCAAGTTTGGCCAACCAGTGCTCATCTTCATCCAGCAAAAAACCTACAATTGCCTGTTTCATCGTTTACTTCTACTACCTTTTCTTTATACCAATTCCATTAAGTTTATGGACAGCTCAGAGTTAGGGCCGTAATTGGGCCTCTGACAATCTCCCACTATGTGGAATTGGTATTACCTGTTACTGTTATTGTTACTCGGTCGTATCGCCAATCCGTTTTATCGGCAAGCAGAGGATTCGATAATCGCCTTTGTGACCGAGCAATATTTTCAGCAGCCATCACCCATAAGCTTAGTTAGCAATGTTCGGTTGTAAAACCGTTGAGCACAAATTATTCATCTAGACTCTAAGCTGTACGTTAGTTGCATTCCCGGCAATAAAAGTCATGTTGTTGGTTTGCTCGTTCTCAGGTGGTATTCATGATGTTCAGGTACCTGACTTTAACTTTGCTGGTGGTCGCCTGGCACAGCGTTGCCAGCAATATTTCTATTCGTACCAGCAATCTTGACGAGGAACAGCAACAGAAAGTTGAATCCTGGCTGCAACAGGGATTACAGGCTGTTGAAACGACGCTCGCACCAATACCTCAACCAGCGATCGATATTCGCGTCAAAGGTGCAAGTGAGGCAATGGAGCCGGTTCCATGGGGTCAAATTATTCGCAATTCGCCGATACAGGTATTGCTTTATGTTAATCCACGAATGCCGCTTACCGCATTTATCGATGACTGGACCTTGTACCATGAACTGTCGCATCTATATTTTCCTTATCTTGATTACCCGAGTTTCTGGTTAAGTGAAGGGTTTGCTACCTATCTACAATACCTTGCCATGTATCAGGGCCGGATCATCGATCGCAGTCAGTTTGTCGAACGCATACAACAAGGACTGCTCAGGGGCATGCATACGACCAGGGACAAACCCGGTCGTCTGAGTGATGTCAGTGCCGATATGTGGCAGACAAAAGCCTTTAAACGCGTGTATTGGAGTGGTGCTGCGTTTTTTATGGAAGCTGATTTACAATTAATTGAACAGGGGCAAGACCTGACCGAACTGGTCGCTACTTTCAGTCATTGCTGTTTAACCGAACAGATGACCGGGCAGGAATTAGTGAGGACGCTGGATGTGATCAGTGATACTGAGATATTCAGCCAGCTTTTTGCAACCTATCGATATCGTCGCGACTTTCCTGATATTTCCGCCAGGCAGTTACATATACTGGCTAGTCATTATCATTAATGCCAGCATCTGGCTCTTGTTCTATACACGAAGGTGGCGGGCAGCCAGTTATTGTTAACTAAGGCGTGTTCTCAAACCAATACGGTTCCGGTTTAGCCGTTAACATTGCCTCAAATTGTTGATGAAATACGCTCCACAGAGGTTCACCATTTGGAGTAGCGACATTACGCCCCTGCTTGCGAATATGCTTCAAAGGCACCCAGGCGACTCCGGAAGTTTCATAATAACCGGGATCATTGGGAAGTTTTACCCGGTCATATGCACTCAAATCCAGATCGTCATTAACGGCGATAACAAAGGTAATGTAGTCGCCCTTTTCAGTAGCATTGGCGTAGGACTTTGCATCCTTTACAGCAGAGTGTAATAACGCCTCATCTAGCAATAGTCTCGATTCTTCCAATGTTTCACGTACCGCCGTCTGGCGTGGTGATTCACATTGCGAATCAGCCTCAGTTAATGGTTTGGGGCCACCACCAAAGCTGGTCCAACCGCGACCCCGCTCATAGGCTAGCAGCAGATGAACCTCACCCTGGGAATCTATTTTGTATACCGTGGTGCCGGCACCAATAAAACCTGGGTTTTGGCAGTTACCGCCATGCAGGCCGTAGCCGATAATGGCAACGACCAAAAAGACCGCACAGCTCAGGGAAGCCCATAATTTCAAACGTATCTCCCTGAACATGTGCATCACCCCTTAGTCGAGACCATCAACAATGCGTTTGATAAGGTCAGGACCTTCATAAATAAATCCGGTATAGACCTGCACCAGAGATGCTCCGGCGGCTAATTTCTCTCGGGCTGCAGCGGCAGAATTAATGCCACCGACGCCAATGATCGGCATCTTACCCGCCAGTTCCTCAGCCAGCAGTTTAATCACTTCAAGGCTTTTTTCCCGCACCGGTACACCACTTAACCCGCCCATTTCATCGCCATGGGGTAATTGTTCCACACCATCCCGACTTAAGGTCGTGTTGGTTGCGATCACAGCATCAATCTTGTTGTTTACCAGGCATTGGGCAATGCCTTTCACTTCTTCCGCGCTTAAATCCGGTGCAATCTTTACTGCCAACGGAATATACTTGCCATGCTTTTCGCTCAATTGCGACTGGGTTACTTTCAACGCCGCTAACAACTCATTAAGTGCATCGCCATATTGCAGAGCTCGTAGGCCCGGGGTATTAGGAGAAGAAATATTGACGGTAATGTAATCGGCAAATTCATAAACCTTGTGCATGCAGTGGATGTAATCATCCTTTGCATTCTCTTCAGCAGTATCTTTGTTCTTACCGATATTGATCCCTAACACACCATTAAAACCGGCTTGTCGGGCTTTTCGCACCTGTTCGACCAGATAATCGACACCATGGTTATTAAACCCCATGCGGTTAATAATCGCCTGAGCTTGTGGCAGACGGAAGATACGCGGCTTATCGTTACCAGGCTGTGGTCTTGGGGTCACGGTCCCAACTTCTACAAAGCCAAACCCTAACGCTGAGAAACCACGAATACATTCACCATTCTTGTCCAAACCAGCAGCCAGCCCGACAGGATTAGGAAAATCAATGCCCATCACATTCACCGGCTTACTGCCTACCTTTGAGCCATAAAGGCCTTTCAGTGCGGGTGCCGCGGATGATTTAAACATTTTGATAGCGACATCATGTGCCTGCTCTGCATCCAGTTTGAATAAAAATTTACGGGCGATGGAGTAAAGCATAATTCCTCAGACAAAAAAAACTCACCATTAGGAGGTGAGTTTAACATTAAATTCAAAGCCCTGTTGATGTTTGCCAGGGCTTTTTCGTAGATTTTTCTACATTACCCAGGCTTGCCTGATACCAGCAAGCCTGATGTTCGTGCTTAATGAAGATTAGGATCGCAATGATGCGCTAATAACATTAACTCCCGTAAGCCAACTGAGAATTTCGCGAATTCATGGATCTTAGTGGTTCTGAAATCCGCCAGGATCTGGTGCCAGCGCTCCAGTGGTTGCTCCGAGCGTTGTTCCCAGTTATCGATCATCTTTTCGATATCGCTTAACTCTGGATTCAATCGTAACACCACCGAGGTTAAAGAGCGTTGCTGCCAGTCCAGCTCTTCGCGGAATGACGCTCGTGCCAGTGCCTGCCAATGGTTGCCAACCGGTTGATTGGTAATTTGGTCAAGGAACCAGTGTAAGTGTAAACGCACACCCAACGAGAAGTATAACTGCGCCACCAATTCAATATCACGGCCATCCTGACAGGCAATCTGAGCGATATCCATAACCGAGAATAAGGTGCTTAACTGAGAAATTCGATTTGCCAGATCAGCCGGCACATTTTCATTTAACAGCTTGGACTGTAACTCATTCAGTTCACGGGCTTCTTTATCGACCAGGAATTTATCCAGTTTACCACTCAACACCTTGAAGGTTGGCTGATAAAAATCTACCGCTTGTTCGATGCTGAAAGACTTATTGCGATGACGCAGGAACCAGCGGGTTGCACGACGAATGGTACGACGCAGTTCAAACAGCATCTCGCTTTGCACGCTTGCCGAAACCTTGTTATCGAGGGCTTCAACGGCCTCCCAGGTCTGCTCCATTTCAAATACGGCGCTGGCCATGGCAAAACACATGGCAATTTCTTCCACCGATGAACCGGTTTCTTCCTGCATGCGATACACGAAGTTAGCGCCCATCAGGTTACACAACAGGTTGGCAAGCTGAGTGGCAATAATCTCCGCTTTCAACGGGTGATTTTGCATCTGCTCGGCATAGCGCTCCTGCAGCTGCATTGGAAACGCATTATTCAGCAACTGTCCAAGATATGGATCGTTGGTAATTTGCGGGTGTACCAACTGTTCTTTTAACACCATTTTGCCGTAAGCAACCATGACCGAAAGTTCTGGACGGGTTAAGCCACGTCCCTGAGCGATTCGATCATTAATTTCCTCGTCAATTGGCATAAATTCCAATGCCCGATCCAGTTTTCCTTCACGTTCCAGATACTGAATGAAACGCTGGTGCTCTTTCAGGTTTTTGCCGCCACGCGATTCAGTAATTGAAATCGAGTTGGTCTGACGATAACAGTCTTCCAGAACAATATCTTCTACCGCATCGGTCATGTCATAAAGAAGCTGATTACGCTGTTTCAGAGTCAGGTCACCACTTGCAACCAGTCCATTTAGCAGAATTTTGATGTTAACTTCGTTATCGGAACAATCTACACCGCCAACGTTATCAACAAAGTCTGTATTCATTCGACCACCATTAGCGGTGTATTCAATACGACCTAACTGGGTACAACCTAAGTTACCACCTTCACCAATAATGCGGGCGCGAACTTCTTTACCGTTGACACGTAATACATCGTTTGCACGATCACCAACTTCCAGGTGACTTTCGCTGCTACCCTTGATGTAAGTACCAATACCACCATTCCAGATCAGGTCAACCTGCATTTTCAATGCTGTCTGGATCAACTCATTCGGTGCCATGGTCGCCTTTTTAGTGCCCAACATTTTCTTCATTTGTGGGGTAAGCTTGATCGATTTTGCCGCACGGGAGAATACCCCACCACCTTCAGAAATCAGATCGGTATTGTAGTCTTCCCAGCTTGAACCCGGCAGGTCGAATAAACGCTGACGCTCCTGGTAGCTGCTCGCAGCATCCGGTGTTGGATCGATGAAGATGTGCATATGGTTAAAGGCAACCTGCAGGCAAGTGTGCTTGGATAGCAGCATACCATTACCAAATACGTCACCAGCCATATCCCCTATCGCCAGACAGGTAAAGTCGGTGCTTTGACAATCGATGCCGATTTCACGGAAGTGACGTTTTACCGACTCCCAGGCGCCTTTTGCCGTGATACCCATTTGTTTGTGGTCATAACCAACACTACCACCAGATGCGAACGCATCACCAAGCCAGAAATTGTATTCTTCGGAAATGGCATTTGCGGTATCGGAGAATGTCGCCGTTCCTTTATCTGCAGCGACCACCAGGTAAGTATCATCGTCGTCATGGCGAACCACATTGTCCGGATGGACAATTTCACCGGCAACGATGTTGTCGGTGATATCTAGCAGACCACGAATAAAGGTGCGATAACACTCTTTACCGGCTTCAAAAATATCCATCCGCGTGCCACCAACCGGCAAACGCTTACAATAAAAACCACCTTTCGCACCAACCGGTACGATCACCGTATTTTTAACCTGTTGCGCTTTAACCAGGCCCAGGACTTCAGTACGGAAATCTTCACGTCTGTCAGACCAACGCAGACCACCACGCGCGACTTTGCCACCGCGTAGGTGCACACCTTCGACATCTGGTGAGTAAACAAAGATCTCATACTTAGGTAATGGCTTAGGCATTTCCGGAATTAATTCAGGCAACAACTTAAAGGAAATGTAAGACTTGGTTTCGCCATTTTCCTTCGGTTGGAAATAGTTAGTGCGCACGGTAGCATTAATAATTTCCACATAACGGCGAATGATACGGTCATCATCAAGGCTGGCAACATTGTCCAGTGAAGATTCGATGTTTTCCAGAACCTTAGCGATAGCCTTGTCTTTTGATTTATCCGACGGCGCAAATTTCAGTTCAAATAATTTGATCAGCAGCTCGGCGAACCCCGGATAGCGCGTAAACGCATCTTCAATGTAACTTTGACTGAAAGTTGATCCGATTTGCTGCTGGTACTTAGCGAACGCACGTAAAATCGAAACTTCGCGACCGGCCAGGCCGGCACCTAAAATTAAACGGTTAAAACCATCATCTTCCAGTTCACCATGCCAGACTTTCGCAAACGCATCCTGGAACAGGTTCTGCACCTGTTCCAAATCGAAGGCTTTCTCGGACGTCAGCAACATCGAGAAATCCAGGATCCAGCACATTTCACCATCGCTGTTTACTACCGAATACGGGCTCTCACCAATGATCCGCAAGCCGAAATTTTCCAGCATAGGTAACACATCGGATAAATGCAGCGGCTCACCTTTATGAAACAGCTTCAGTTTCACAAAGCGGCTGTCGGCTTTTTCTTCAAGTGGCTGATAAAAAAGCATTTCCAGTGGGTTTTCTGCGGTCACTTTCTCCAGCTTGTCGATATCGACGATGGCAGTACCAGGTAATACTTCGTGTTTATAAGCCTGTGGGAAGCCAGAGTACTTGCGACGTAACATTTTGCCCTTCGCTTCCCCTTTATTCATTCTTAAGGCACTGGCCAGTTTGTCATCCCAGCCGCTTGCAGCCGCATTCAGATTGCGCTCAATTTCCTTCACATCAATATCCGCTTTTGTTTCTTTTACTCTTACTATGTAGTGGGTACGGGCCTGCACCGATTCTGAGAAGAAGGTCGTAAACTCAACTTCTTCATCACTGCCAAAGGCTTGTTTTAATATTTGTTGGGTGTCGATACGCAACTGGGTGTTATAGCGATCCCGTGGTACGTAAACCATGCAGGAATAGAAACGATTAAACGCATCACGACGGACAAATAATCCAGTCAGGTCTCGCTCCTGCATTTGCAGTACACCGCGTACTGTCTGCAACAATTCTTCTTCGCTTGATTGCAGGATTTCATCTCTTGGATAGGTCTCAAGAATGTTAATCAGGGTTTTGTAGGCATGCGACGATGGTGCATAACCCGATTGCTCACACACACGTTTTACTTTGCTGCCAATCAACGGCAAATTAAGAGCGCTGTCGTTGTAAAAAGAAGAGCCAAACAACCCAAGGAAGCGCTCTTCACCGATGATATTGCCGTCTTTATCGAACTTCTTAATACCGATGTAATCCATATGGGCAGGACGGTGCACACGAGAACGGGAATTGGTTTTAGTCAACAGCAGCAGGTTTTTGCCGATTGCCAGCTCCCGTGCTGAACCGCTTAGCTCAGACAATAACATCGGCTTACTGGTTGTCGATTTTCGTAACAGACCCAGTGACGTATCTAATTTGCCTTCTATAGAGATATTACCTTCGACGCGTTTCACCTCATAAGAGCGATACCCCATGAAGGTAAAGTGATCGTTGGCTAGCCAGGATAACAATTCTTTCGATTCACGATAATCCTGCTCGGAAACGATCGATTTGGCATCCGCCATTTCTTTGATGCACTGTTCGAAACGCTTTTTCATTGGCTGCCAGTCGTCAACCGTTAATGAAACGTCCTGATACACGGAATGTAATTCTTCGGTTAGCTCGTCGATTTGTTGCTGTTCGGTCAAACGATCGATTTCAATGAAAAATACCGTTTCGGTAACACTGTTTTTCAGCTTGGTGGCGCCAGCTGCCATATCGATAACCTGCCCTTTATCATCGCGAACAATGTTCATTGGGCAGTTCAGGATCAGATGTGGGAAAAGATTCAGTCGATTTAACGCGATCCGGGTTGAATCTACCAAAAATGGCATATCCTTGATGATCACCTCGATAACCGTGTGGCTGGACTTCCAGCCATGCTGAGACACCTGAGGATTCAGAACCCGAATAAATGGTTTATTGTCAACCTGCGCATTCAAAGCTTTCCACAAGCTTAAGGTAGCGCCATAAACGTCACTATCATTACGCAACGCCAGGTCTTCTTTGGAGATATTGGCATAAAGTAAGTCGGTGAATTTGTCGAGCAATGGAGCGGTTTCGGGTGGAACTTTGTCGTGAATTAACGCTGAAACATTTTTAAAAAGCACAGAAGATTTATTATCTAGTGACGCCATGCTTGAGTATCCTCTGGTTTGGCAAATGAAATTGACTACTAAAACTTTCAATCAATTCGTCAAATTTCTTTTTATTTTGGTATTTAGAATAGTCTATTGCGCGAATTCTATTAGGAAAAATAAGGGATTGCGAGCACTTTTTTAGAGTAAAGATACCAATTTGGATAAGGCCTGGAGAACAAAACCGTGAATTATTCAGTGGCCATAAATAGAAAATGGCCCTAAGGCCATTTTCTTGATTATTTATGCAACAGTTTTATAAGAAATTATTTACTTTTTCAACTTATCTCGCCATAGGTATGCGGAGATAGCCGGAAGCAGAATAATTGCTGCTAACATATTGACCAGGAACATAAAGGTTAACATGATACCCATATCGACCTGGAACTTCAGCGCCGAGAAAAACCAGGTAGAGACACCGATTGCCAGGGTCAGACCTGTGATCAGTACCGCTGAACCACGTTCTTTCAGTGCCGCCAGATATGCCTGCGGAACACTTTCCCCGGCGCGGATGCGTTGACTCATGGTCGATAAAATATAAATCCCGTAATCGACACCGATGCCTACCCCAAGGGCAATAACCGGCAAGGTCGATACGGTCAGACCGATATCCAGATACGTCATTAACGCCTGTGCCAGTGTTGAAACCACATACAATGGCAGAATCACAGCGATCGTTGCTTTAATCGAGCGGAACGAGATTAAGCATAATAAAATCACCGCACCGTAGACGTACAACATCATCGGGGTCTGCGCTTCTGCTACCGCTTCATTGGTTGCCGCCATCACACCGACCGGACCGGAAGCCAGCTTAAATTGGATCTTATCGGTGCCTAGTTGCTGGCGATACTCTTTCACCGCGGCAACTACGCGATCGATTGTTTCCGCTTTGTGATCTTCAAGGAACAGGATAATAGGCATCGCCGAACAATCACGATTCAACAAACCACTGGTGGTTGGTACCCGGGCAATAGACTGCACCAATGATTGCTGGTTTCTCGACAACACTTTCCATTTTTGGTTGCCTTCGTTGTAACCAGAGTTCACCACTTTAGCGATACTGGCCAGCGATACCGCCGATTGCACACCAGGAATATTCTCCATGCGCCATTGCATTTCATCGACAACATCGAGAACCTCATGATAAATGCATGAGTCCTGGAAGGTCTCAACCACAACTGACATGTAATCAACACTAATTGCATATTTATCGGTGATTAAGAAGGTATCCTGGTTATAGCGGGAATCTTCGTGCAAGGCAGGAGCACCGGCATGTAGTTCACCGATTTTAAGTTTTTGTCCCTGGTACTGGCCCCAGAAATACAACAGAGCGGCGACAATAATGATCAACGCTGCAGGTTTTGGCGACGTAACAATATTCGCTTTTTTCCATAACAGGCGCGCCATCAGTTTATGATCGGCCGTTTCGACAATTTGTTTCTGCTCTTCCTGATCAAACCGGACGAAGGAAACAAGCACAGGTAGTAAAAACAGGTTAGTAAAGATAATTAACGCCACACCCAGTGAAGCGGCAATTGCCAGTTCGCGGATAATGCCGATATCAATCGCCAATAAGGTCAAGAAGCCAATGGTGTCTGACAACAAGGCAACCCCACCAGGAATCAGAAGCTTGCGGAAACTTAACTGAGCGGCCTGTTTCGGATTATTACCATTGGCAACCTCACGAGATACCGAGTTGATCATCTGTACGCCGTGACTGACACCGATTGCAAACACCAAAAAAGGCACCAGGATAGACATCGGGTCGAGGCCGAATCCTAACCAGGATAAGACGCCCATCTGCCACACCACTGCAATTAATGAACAGGCAATTGGTAGAATCGTCAGCGTAAACGAGCGGCAGAATAAATAAACCATCACCGCCGTAATGGCGATAGCGATAGCAAAGAAGGTCACTACTCCCTTGGCGCCGTCAGCAATGTCACCGACCATTTTGGCAAAGCCAATAATATGAATACTGATACCGTCTTTCTCGTAGACGTTACGAATTTCGTCTTCAAGTTGTTTGGCAAGCTTGAGCGTATCGAGCTTTTCACCGGTTTGCGGATCGATTTCCATGAGCGAGGTCTTTACCATCGAACAGGTATAATCGTCGGAAACAACGCTACCAACAATGCCCGCCTTTTCGATATTGGCTTTAACCACCTGCAGGTCTTGTACACTACCATCAAAATCGGCTGGAATAACCGGACCACCGGCAAAACCATCTTCGACCACTTCAACGAATCGTGTTGATGGTGAAAATAATGAATTTACCTGAATGCGATCGACACCGGGAATAAAAAACAGTTGGTCATGAACGCCGCGTAAGGTGGTAAAGAAGTCGGTGGTAAAAATATCACCTTCGGTATTACACACCGAAATTAACACATTATTGGCACCACCAAAATTTTGCTGGTGCTTTAAATATGTTTTCATATATTCATGGTTCAGCGGAATATTTTTTTCGAACGATGCATCGAGGCGAATCTGCGTCGCATGTACGAATAAATAGGCGGTGATCAGCAAAAACAGGCCGATTACCCCAAAGCGGAATCGAAAGATATTTCGTTCGAAGTGATTGTATAAGCTCTTCATTATAATTATTGACCCTGTACTACTTTCAGGCCGGTTTCTGTGGCCACAACCAACTGCTCTTTAAACCAAACCCCGGCAATGATTGCCTTGCCGTCTTTTTCTGTCTGCAGGGAAAAGGAATCTCCTTTGTCGCTACTGGTTAACAGCACCCCGGCGTTAGCCAACACATAAACCGAATTATCCGGTGCGATAACGATGGCATTTAATAAGGCGGTGCTATCGACATCTACCTGTTGCCAGGAGTTGCCGTTGTCGTCTGAGGTAAATAAATTACCGCGTAAACCAGCGACAATAATCTTGTCGTTATCAACAACATTGATATCAAAAAATGAGCCCTGATAAATCTCGTCCAGTAACTGCCATTGTTTTCCCTGATCTGAACTTTTCGCCAACAGGCCCAGCTCGCCAACCAGGAACCATTCATTACCGATGGCCTTAACACGGTTGAAATGAGGCAAGATACTGCGGATCTCATCCAGATACATTTCTTCGTCTTCGGCTTTTAACTCCTGCAAATAAAGACGATCATCTTCGACAAGCATTTCATCATGAAATTCTTCCTGCCAGGTTTTGCCACCGTCTTGAGTGCGTAAAAAGCGGCCATAGGCACCAACGGCCACGCCATTATTAAGATCGGTAAACAACACATCGAATAAAGGACGTTCTAATTCGGGTGCATACATCTGTATCTGCCAGGTTTCACCTCCATCCGTGGTTTTCAAGATCACAGAGTCGTGCCCTACTGCCCAACCGTTAAGTTCATCGTAAAAAAACACCTGGGTCAGGGTCGAGACGGTAGGAACCAGTTTTTGCTTCCAGGATACGCCGTCTTCAGAAGATAAAATATGTCCGCGCTCACCGACGGCGATAAGTTTTGAGTCACTGACCTTAGCAATATCCAGCATCAAAGATTTACTGGCAAGAGGCAAAATTTCAGAATACTGGGGAGAATCAGCTTCGCTCGATTGATTATTTTGCGCGATTAACTGATTAGAAAACGTCAATACCGACAACAAGATTAGTATATTTCGCAACATGCATTTTCCAATGGTATAAATGAAAACGGTTGGCCGCAGCCAACCGTTGGTTACTACGATAAGAACGATTAGCGTCGACCTTCACGTCGCAATGCAGACGCGGTAAAGTCTTTCTCACTTAATGGAGTCTGGAAGTCATACATTTTATGTTCGTTGTCCAGACCCATCGCTATATAGCGACGCGACTGGAGATCGTGGAACACTTCAAGTGTAGACCATTGCGCTGGTAACTCGTAATAGTTGATGGCGTGTGCCATACCAACCCGATACAGCTCATTACGATTATCGTAAATATCTACGACAGAAACCTGCCATGAGTCTTCATCGATAAAGAAGGTACGTTTTTTATAAATGTGGCTGGTGCCAGATTTCAAATTCGCTTCTACTACCCAGACACGATGTTTCTCATAACGAACCAGGTCAGGATTAATGTGGCCTGGCTTTAAAATCTCATCATACTTGACGCTGTCAGAGTGCAACTTGTAATCGTTGTATGGGATCAGTAACTCTTTCTTACCGACTAAGGTCCAGTTATAACGATCCGGCGCACCATTAAACATATCGAAGTCATCGGTAGTACGCAGGCCATCCGATGCTGTACCCGGCGCGTCATAGGCGACGTTCGGAGCACGGCGCACACGACGCTGGCCAGTATTATAGGTCCATGCCTGACGTGGTGTCTTTACCTGATCCATGGTTTCATGGACCAATAGCGCAGTACCAGCCAGTCGGGCAGGTGCCATCACTTTTTGCTTGAACTTAAACAGAATATTGGTTTTTTCCAGCTCTTCGTAAGAAGCTCCTTTGATGCCGTATGGCAAAATCAATGATTCATCGAAGCTCAGATAGGTGTAGTCGCCACCAGCCGTCGGCGCAGCCTGCCCACCTTCACGCGTGACCTGTTCACCGCGATAACGTAATTCGTGATTCCAGATAACTTCCAGGCCGTTGGCCGGAATTGGGAACGGAATACCAACCGCAGCTTTAGTAATACCGTTGCCACCCTGGATCAGTTCACTACGGGTCGCATTTTTGCGAGTTTCATCATAAACGTGTTGCGGATAGGACGCGCTGCGACGAGTCTGATAAACATTCATTTTGAATGTATCCGGATAGGTCTGAAACAGCTTTTGCTGGCCCGGCGTTAATACGTCTGCGTAGTCACTGTAATTGCTCGCCGTAATGGTATAAAGGATTTTATCCTCTGGAAATGGATCCGGGTGATGGTCGCCCACTTTGTAACCGGCTGGTGGGTTAGTAATACCACCAGTCCAGGCTGGAATCGAGCCATCAGCATTGCCTGCCATTTCCGCACCAAGCGGAGTCAGTTCGGTGCCCAGTTTCTTGGCTTCATCTTCACTGACTTTAGCGCTTACTGTCGCTGAACCCAGGGCAAGTGAAATTGCCATTGAAATCATTGCAAATTTTTTCATCTTGTTAACCTTTAAATTGAATACTTGACGTTAAACGACACAAAGTCACGATCTTCTATTTGGTTAATTGTACCCGCACCACCGAAGAACGCATTATAACTGATGTCTGCTGACCAGCGGCTCTGGTAATCAAAACCGACGGTAAAGGCAACAGATTTACGATCTTCAACGAACAGGAACAAAGGATCAGGCGTGGTGCCTTTTACATCGTGAGAAAATACCACTCGTGGGGATACATTCACACCAGCAAATACATCGTTGTAGTCCAGTTTCGCCAGGGCGCGGTAGCCCCAGGCAAATTCGGTTGGGAACATATTGGTTTCGGTACCGCCAAACAGTGGCCCAATATACGGATTGTCCAACGTAGAAGTACCAGAGCGGCTACCACCCGGTCCATTCAGGCGTAACACATCTTCATCCGGCATATCCATAATGTTGATACCACCGATTTCTACCAGGCCGGTGAACTGGCTGGCGCCAAACGTTGGCCCGAATAAGTGGGTCAAGGTAACCTGAGCCTGCAAAGTATCGGACTCAATCCAACCTTTCGCAGCTTCACCCTGCTGGAATTCACTACCATCAGGTTTCTTCATTTGCGAGATACCATCTAAAAATGGTGCCAGGCCGGCATTGGCTAATTGCTGTGGTACTGCGGCAAACAACAACTCAACGTCATCGATTTGCAGTGGCTCGTCCTGGCGATAACTGACTTCACCGGCTACGGAAGTCAATCCAACCGTAGTATTGAAACTCAAGCCATATAACTTGATATCTTCCGGGAAGAACAACTGTGCTTTGGAGAATACGCCCAGCTTGGTCACATCATCCATGGCAAATTCCGGGTTTGCTACCATCGCCACATCCTGAGCGATATTGGTATAGTCAGCCGTAACACCTGAAATTAATGGTCTGCGGGAATGATAATTCATGTAGTACAGACTAAGTTCGGTATCATTTAACTCCGGCATGAAATAAGAGAAACGTAAACCGTACTGACCACCGTCTTCCGGCTCAACATTACCGACCAGATTGCCGTCGCTATCAAAGGCACTATCGCCGTAGCCTTGAGCGCGCAAGGTAACCGCACGGCTCAAACCAACCAGCATATTACCTGCCGTTGCGCCATCGCCACTACGGGCCAGTTCGCCCGCCTGTTGTAACATACCGTACAGGGTATCCAGGTTCAGGTCTGGAGCGGAACCAAAACCTAACTGAATATTATTGGCATAACCGCCAGAGCCAGCAAAGTCATTGGTAGAGAAATAACTGCCCGGTGCCGGCAGAATCGAGTTTTCCCAGCGATATTGATAGTAGGCTTCGATGTTAAAGTTTTCGGTAACGCCAAATGAAGTCCATACCGCACCAAACGGAATAAAGGCTTCTTTCAGCTCAGCACCAGGGGCACGCAAGCGAGCAATATCCACTGGGTTGATTTCGCTGATACCGTGGGAGATTAACGTCGACTCACCCCAACTGATCACTTGCTCACCGACCCGCACAGAAACCGGAGTATCACCGATATCAAAATCTGCATAAAAGAATGCATCTAACAGACGTACATCGGCACAGACTTCTTCTTTGGCATCGTCGTCATCACAAGGGTCATACTCACTGCCATCCAGAGGGTTTGAATAAGGACGGCCGCCACCCATAAGTTCAAAATCGTAGAAATAAAGACCACGGGCAAAGAAACCGAAGTTGTCGTAGCGCACATCTAACTCGTGAGAACCTTTGAAGACTCTGGAGAACGCTTCTCCGGAATTAAAATTAAGGTTACCTAAATCACCATTGGTCGAGTAAGAACCGGGTAAATCCCAGATCTGCGATGACGAGTAGTCATACATTTGCCAGTCCAGGTTGTTATTGAGATTGTTGGATTTACCAATATTATCGTTCCAATTGCGATTCTCAACACGCCAGCTCTCACCGTAAGAAAACGTTGAATCAAAACTGATTTCGAAATCTCCCAGATCAAAATTCACCGCATTGGCTTGTGTGACAGTCAAAGATAACAGTCCTACAGCAATACCTTTAGCTACCGGACTCTTGCAAAATTTAACCAAAGCATTTTGCTTCATGTTTTCTCCCCAAAAAAATACGCAAGTAATTTTATTTTTCTTTCTACGTATAGCAGTTAAACAATGATTACATCATTTATTCAACGTGGCAACCGTTAAAATAAATTACCAGGTGACTCTATATTAATGATTATTACGCTTTCTATGCGCCCCAACCCCACACTGTTTAAAACAGCCGTTTAAAACTCAATAGAATGGCAAATGGTGCGCATAATATTGGTTTTATCTGAGTCTATCGACTTTTTCTTTAATGGTCAGACCACGTTTAAAGTAGAAGCTCTAGAATTACCAAAATTAATTTAAAATAATTTTCCCAAACGCCTTAATTAACGAGAGCTGCGTTGATTTTCTCGCCAATATCAGCACTGATATCATCCAATTGCTGTAATCGCTGCAGTCGCTTACGCATTGTTTCCTGCACCGACGATGCAAAACCCTGGGTCTGAATCAATGGCGTAATTAGTCGTGAGGCAACCTGCGGATTAATCGCATCAAGTTTTACGATCTGATCCGTTAGCCAGTCATAGCCCCTGCCACTCGCATGATGGAAGTATTTCGGATTATGGACAGCAAAGCTGCCAATCAGAGCCCGCGCTCGATTGGGATTACGCATAGAAAATTTCGGATGATTTAGTAACCCTTCTAACCTCTCAAATACGGCGTCATCTTCAATACGGGCCTGAATTGAAAACCATTTATCCATGACCAGGCTATCGTCTTGCCATTGCGCAAAAAAGTCGCGGTTTAGCGCCTCAAAACAAGGTAAGTTTTCACTCGCCGCGACCTGCAGGGCGGCAATTTTTTCCGTCATATTACTCGCTTTCTGATACTGCGCGGTGACCTCAGTGTCAAAGGACTGCCCCTGTACCAGATACTCCAGGCAAGCATTTTTCAGGGCTCGATACCCCGCTCCGTGTCCCTCACCCGATTGCAGCTTTTGATCACAGGCCTGATACATGGCCTGTAACTTTGCCTGTTGTTTACCTAGCAAATCAAGCTTAAACCGGCTCAGTGCATTTAACAGTTGCTGCGGCTCTACATCCTGTAAAAATTCCGTCATCTCGGCAAATCCGGGTAAGGTAATTTGCAGCGCCTTGAATGCAGGTTCAACCTCAGCATCGAGAATATCAGCAAAAGCCCTACTCAGGCTATCCGCCAAGCTGAAGGACTCATCCTGATAATAGTGGGCGATACACTGTCGAAACAGAATCTGTGTTGCTTCCCAACGCGAGAAGCCATCATCGGCATGTACCATGATGGTCATCAGTTCATCTTCACACTGGCTGAAATGAAGCTTAACGGGGGCGGAAAATCCGGTCAGTAAAACCACTACAGGCTGCTCGTTGAGCTGCTCAAAGGTAAATTGTTGCGTTGTTTGTGTCAGCGATAACACACCCTTGTGCATAACTTTTTTCGAATCTTGTGCCAGTAATTCGTAGCCTATTGGGATTAGCAAAGGTGGATGCTGTTGACCCGATGCAGGCCGTTGTTCTACGGTCAGGGTTAAAGAACCGCTGTTCGCATCATAATTGCTTGTGGCCTCAACCTGAGGCGTGCCAACCTGAGAATACCATAACGAGAATTGCTGCAGATCGGTATCATTGGCTGCGGCCATTGCGGCGATAAAATCATCACAGGTCACTGCCTGGCCGTCATGCCGAGCAATATATTCTTTCATACCGCGCTGGAATCCCTGCTCACCCAGTAAGGTGTGTAGCATGCGGATCACTTCAGCGCCCTTTTCATACACGGTTAAGGTATAGAAATTATTCATTTCTACCACCTTTTCCGGGCGGATTGGATGAGCCATTGGGCCGGCATCCTCGGCAAATTGTTGCGCTCTTAGTAACCGCACATTGCTGATCCGGGTCACGTCTGGTTGATGCATATCGGCACTAAACTGTTGATCACGAAATACCGTCAATCCTTCTTTCAGGCTAAGCTGAAACCAATCGCGGCAGGTAATCCTGTTGCCAGTCCAGTTATGAAAGTATTCATGGCCAATCACTGCCTGGACATTAAAAAAGTCATCATCAGTGGCACTGCGCTGATCGGCCAGCACGAATTTCGAATTGAAAATATTCAGGCCTTTATTTTCCATCGCTCCCATATTGAAAAAATCAACGGCGACTATCATGTAGATATCGAGATCATATTCCAATCCAAATACCCGTTCATCCCAGGCCATGGAGTCCTGCAATGCCTGCATCGCAAACCTGGCTTTATCTAAGTTGCCTTTATCGACAAATAATTGTAAAGCGACTTCACGTCCTGACTGGGTCACAAACCTGTCTTCGAGCAAATCAAAATCACCGGCAACCAGGGCGAATAAATAACAAGGTTTTTGGAACGGATCGTGCCAGGTAACCAAATGCCTGCCACGCTCCAAATCTCGTCGTTCAATGCAGTTGCCGTTCGCGAGAAGGTAAGGATATTTATCTTTATCGGCAACGATTGTGGTGGTGTAAATCGCCATCACATCCGGGCGGTCGAGAAAATAGCTGATGCGTCGAAATCCTTCGGCTTCACACTGGGTACAAAAAGCGCCGCCAGACTTATATATGCCTTCTAGTGCGGTATTGGCTTTCGGATTGACCAGGGTTTCTATGGTCAAGGTAAACGCCTGAGGGCAATGGGTGATGGTAAGACTCTGCTCATCGCATTGATAACGGCTGGCATTAAGGGCTTCACCATTGAGCCACAACCCCTGAAGTTCCATATGTTGGCCGTCCAATACCAATGGTTCATTTTCATCGGCATCGCCATGGCGCTTAATTTGCATTTGATTGCGCACCAGGGTGCGCTCATCATCCAGCTCGATATAAAGATCTACCGTATGAATTTGATAAGGCGCTGGCTGATAGTCTTTTAAAAATCGTGGGGTAAAATCTGTCATGACTCTGCTGTAATTACTTATTTGAAGTGACTGGACGATTGCTGTTGCCGGTTACTTTAGTGGCCAGGGTTTTAATCTGAAAACCAATAAATCCGTAGACGACCGCTAAAACCGGGTTAATCAGGTTAAAGAAACAATAGAATATATATTCGAAAGGATTAACCGCCAAAACGCTGGCCATATAGGCACCACAGGTGTTCCACGGAATTAACGGCGACGTAATGGTACCTGAATCCTCGAGGGTACGACTGAGCACTACCGGGTGTAAACCACGACGTTCATATTCTTCTTTGTACATCCGGCCAGGCATAACAATCGACATATACTGATCGGCGGTAATAATGTTGGTACTGATACAGGTTGCAACCGTGGAAGAAATTAACGCCCCGGTTGACTTGGCAAAGCCAAGAATGCTGTTGATGATTTTTCGCAGCATGCCGAGTTGTTCGAGCACGGCACCAAATGCCAGGGCACAGATGATCAACCACACCGTATTAAGCATGCTTGCCATACCACCACGCGATAACAGGCTATCGAGGTTTTCATTACCGGTATTTACCGACACACCATCGAAAAATGCGGTCCAGACCACAGTCACATTGCCATCGAGGCGGCTCATACCCTCAGCGGCCAGTGACATAATAAAGTCCTGTTGAAATAATACCGCCCAGATGGCGCCGACGATGGCGCCGATGGCAACGGACAAAAATGCCGGTACTTTTTTAATCGCTAATCCAAGTAGAACAATCAATGGGACTAAGTTAATGACCGAAATATCGAAATGCTGGACCATCAGGTCGTTGAGTTCCATGCCTTTATCACTGATGCCACTGACATCTTCTGTCAGGCCGAGAATCGTGAATAAAATCAACGCAGTTGTGATTGACGGTACCGTCGTCCATAACATGTAACGGATATGTTCGAATAATTCACTACCAGCAACCGCAGGCGCCAGGTTGGTCGTTTCCGATAAAGGCGAGATTTTATCGCCAAAATACGCGCCGGATATTACCGCACCAGCGGTAATTGCCGGTGATAAATCCAGGCCATTGGCAACCGCCAGTAATGCAACACCAATAGTCGCTGCCGTCGTCCAGGAACTACCTATTGACATCGACACCAATCCACAAATCAGACAGGTTGCCGCGTAAAACCAACTGGGATTGAGTATGTTTAGCCCGTAGTAAATCATTGTTGGTACCGTGCCAGATAATAGCCAGGTACCAATCAAGGAGCCAACCGCAAGCAGGATCAGTACTGCGCCAAGAGAGATTGAGATTCCCTTAACAATAGCCTGCTCCATCGCCTGCCAACCATAACCGTTTTTAAATCCGATGATAATTGCAGCGCCAGTAGCAATCAGCAAAGCTATCTGGTTTGGGCCATACGAGGAACCATCTCCGAAATAACGGACGGCGGCCACTAACAACGTCACCATGATGACTAAGGGGATGGCGGCATCGAGTGCACTGGGATCTCTTGGGGAATGTTGACTTGACATAAAACTATATTCCGTGAATTTATTTAATTGCTTTTATTATTTTATTCGAACGACAGGCTCAATCGGTTGAGCCGAAAATACCAGCCAGTATAAAGGAAATAAAATCAAATTACCCCAATCTCGCTCGCATAAACGAGCAGATATTTGGTATACCTATAAAAAAACCGCCATAACAGGCGGTTTTATAAGCAGATGAAATTAGCGGCTATTTTTTGGCAAGCTTGCCAATTTCAACTAAGTCGAATGTAATGTTTGCCGATTCGTCTAAGAATGGGTCCAATTCAGATAAATCTTCAGGAATGTCATCAATCGAAGAAACCGGCTCTTTGTTCATCGCCTGCAAACGTAAATTCGCTCTGGCCAGACGTTTCGCCTTGTTTTCTTCACGCTCTGCTTTGCGCTCTTCGTAATTTAATGAAATCGATTTATCATCCTTCTTAGCCTGATATTCGGCAATATCTTCGGCCAGGTATTTAAACTCTTCATTTTTCTTGATTCTCTGGTCATGAAGAGACTGCAGGTAGGAGATGTCCTGGCTGAAATCATGCAGGCGGCGATAAGGCGCTTTTTTGATCTTATCCCAAACCAAAGCATGCTCTTCCTGGCTTTCACCCCACTCCGCCGGATCGATTGCCGAAGGGAACTCAATATCAGGTTGTACCCCTTTGTGCTGAGTGCTACCGCCATCGATGCGATAGAATTTAGCAATCGTAAACTGAATGCTGCCCAACGGATTCTCGTACAGGTCATAGACCCGCCCTAAACCACGGTGCTGCTGTACCGTGCCCTTACCGAACGTATTTTCACCGATAATCACAGCTCGACCATAGTCCTGCAATGCTGCAGCGAAAATCTCTGAGGCCGATGCACTGTAGCGATCGACAATCACCGTCAATGGACCGTCATAGTAACTGAGGCCATCAGTGTCTTTGTTAATTTCGATTCTATCGTCAATACCGCGAACCTGAACAACTGGCCCCTTGTCGATAAACAGGCCCGTTAACAAGGTCGCTTCAGTGAGAGAACCGCCGCCATTACCACGAAGGTCAACGACAATACCCTGAACGTTTTCTTCTTTTAACTTGGCGATTTCTTTGGCGACATCGCGGGATAGTTTGTTATAGAAACTTGGAATGGTGATAACACCGAGCTTTTTGCCATTTGCAATGGCTTCACCGTCAGCATTCTTTTCGATATAGACTTCCGATTTTGCGGCCCTGTCTTCCAGTTTGATCTTGTCACGAACGATCGATACCACAACAATACGCGGGTCATCTTCGCCCTTTTGCACTTGCAGACGCACCGTCGTGCCTTTCGGCCCCTTGATTAAGTCCACCACATCATCAAGTCGCCAGCCGACTACATCAACAAACTCTTCATCGCCCTGAGCAACCGCGATCACTTTATCCTTGGGCTTTATTTTTTTGCTTTTATCCGCCGGGCCACCGGTAACCACGCTTTGGATCACAGTAAAGTCATCTTCAGCTCGCAATACCGCACCAATACCTTCAAGCGACAGGTTCATTTCCATTTGGAATCGCTCGGCATTACGTGGTGATAAGTAAGAAGTGTGTGGTTCAACGGTACGTGAAAACGAATTCATTACTACCTGGAAGACATCTTCACTTTCACCCTGGCTTAAGCGTTTAATCGCATAGTTATAACGCTTAGAAAGGATTTCCTTAATCTTCGGCCATTCTTTACCCGCCAGCTTCAAATTCAGGGCATCATATTTGACACGTTTACGCCAGATTTCATCCAGCTCGGCCTTGGATTTCGCATATTCTGCCTCTTCCCGGTCGAATTCATAACTTTCATCAATTTTGAAATCGAATTCGTTTTCCAGCAAGGTTAGCGCGTGCTGGTAGCGTTCATAGCGACGCTTGACGTTAAGGTTATATATGTCGTAGGCATCCGCTAATTTACCTGAAACGATCATATCGTCGAACTGATTACGATATTTTTCCAGCTCGTCGATATCTGATTGCAAAAATACCGAGCGGTTGTAATCGAGCTGCTTCAGGTACAAATCAAAGATTTGCGATGAAAGCTGATCATCGAGTTCAAACTGCTTGTAATGAGAGCGAGAGTAAGTAGCGGTAATACGTTTACTGGCAGTTTTATGCTGCATTTCCTGAGATAGCTGCGGCAAGTCATTAACATCAATCTTCGGCTGCTCAGCAAAAACGGCTGTGGATGATAACGATAACGAGAAAGCAACCGCCAGGGCTATTCGAGATACATTCTGCATAAAACTACTCCATTGGTTTATTTGGTAAAGATTTTGTCCGCTCGAGTTTTGACTACCATGCCGGAGAATAACTGCACACTGACATCTTTACCCGCTACTTCAGTAATAGTAGCATCAATTGGTGAATTCCCAACTTGCACTAACACCTTCATTCCAGTTTTCAATGTGTTAGCTTCAGCTTGGACTAATTTAACGGGTTCTTTTTTCGGCGCCTTTTTCGCTTTTACCGGTTTGTTTTTTGATTTCCCCGGTATAGTAGAGCGTTTTTCAGCGGCTTTAGTTCCTTTATAGGTCTTATTTTGCTTATTTTCAGCTTCTTTTTTGTTAGCAAATTTTTCCTGGCTCTGTTTCAGGGCGTTGGCAGCAAACTCAGCCTGTGCTTCATCAATCTCAGCAACCGCTTCACCTTGCAGGTTCACACGCTGGGAGCCTTTCTTGATGGCCTTAAGGTAACGCCAACTCGATGTGTAGTGGCGAAGCGCTTGTCTTAATTGCGTTTTGCTGACTTTTTCGTCTTCTTGTAACGCTTCAGCAAGTTCTTGAAAAATACCAACCTTCAATGGTTTTACCGCACCTTGAGAGGTAAAGCAAGCCGGGAATTTTTCGGCCAGGTATTGAATGATTTCTTTGCTTGAGGTTTTCTTGGTTTCCATAGTATTACTTCGTAAATTAATTGTGCTGAGATTGCAGATATTGATCACGATTCGTCAACAGGTGGTGACACCAGTCGATAAGTTCATCTTCTTCAATTTCAGCCAGATGTTCCTGCCCTATCCAGGTATCCCAGACTAATTCCAGCAAGAAAGTTAATTGTTGAGGATCAATGTCCTCTTCCGCCATTTGATAAATGGTGTGATAAATCAGATTCAGTTTTTCTGCGACCAGTTCTTCCTCGCCATCCCAGTCGCCAACGACCTGTTCAGAGACAAGGTAATCATGAATCACCACAAATTCTTTCATCCGCTGCAGCGCTCCTGCAGAATATCGACAACCTGCTGCAATCCTTCAGCGTCCTGTTGATCGAAATTAGCAAACGCAACACTGTCAATGTCGAGCACACCAATGCACTCACCGTTAACATATATTGGTATCACAATTTCGGAATTACTGGCCGCATCGCAGGCGATGTGACCCGAAAACTGATGGACATCGGCAACTATCTGAGTTTTGCCTTCCTGAACCGCTGTACCGCAGACGCCTTTACCTACTGGGATGCGGATACAGGCAACCTGTCCCTGAAAGGGTCCTAAGATAAGCTGTTCATCAACCAATCGATAGAATCCTGCCCAGTTGACATTATCAAGAGCGTTAAAAAGAATCGCACTGATGTTCGCCATATTGGCGATGATATCGGATTCGCCAGCGGTAATAGCATCTACCTGCTGAACCAGAGTCTGATAAAAATTGCGTTTATCCATATTTGCTTCGAGCCGTTATGTTACGTGCATTACATCGCTATGTTACATGCGTTGCAATGAAAAGCGCATAACATACCTCGTAACTTCACTAAGTTAAAGCTTTAGTTTTAAAATATACCAATTCCACTAAGTGTTTTCCCACTCAGTGAGAATTTAAAGGCTTTTAGGCAAGGCCTTGATTGCCGAAAATGGTCGCTCCATTGTCAAAATCAGTAACGCCGTATAAAAGCCTTTAAAACTCACCCGTAGGAAGTTTATCAGAGGTCCATTTCCGGCCCTAGATTTCATTAATATAGAATGACTATATCAATGAAATCTATGTTGCAAATGAACCTCTGCCCAAACTCTGCGTTGTGTAAAAACTTAATGGAATTGGTATTATCGAATAAAGGCTAGTTTATCTCAAATATCATCCGTACCTGTGCCGAAATTTGCTGTTCTGCTGGTAAAGATTGGTAATTCGGCGCATCGGCGGTCATCCCGTATACTCGCCTTGGCGCAAAATTTTCAGACTCTTTTAAATAAGATACGGCTCCAAGGCTGACCTTGGCATGTTTGGCAATGCGTTGGGCTTTCATCCTGGCATCCTCAATGGCGGCATCCAGGGCCTGTTGATAAAAGAAGTCCGCTCGACTTACTTCATAACGCAGTCGGGATACACTGGAAACCCCAAGCTGCACACCTTTTTCCAGCAATTGATCGTAGTGATTTAGGTTTAACAGGGTGAAAGTGATGTGTCGGGATACTTCAATCAGTGCCGGACGCTGCTGTGGCTTAGTCGACTCATTGTCGGATTTTGGCTGGGGCCGATGATTTTCCTGGGCAAATATTGGCCGGATTCGCAATTGCGAAGACTCTATGTCTTTATCAGCGATATAAAGTTTATCGGCGAGCGACAGTATCTCTTTTGACTTTTTATCGACAACCCCTTTCGCGTCGTTCGCTGTGGCCGCTCGCTCACTAATGGTGATGGTAAAAATAAAGGTATCAGGCTTAACAATCACTTCCCCTTTACCAATCACTTCGATTCCTGCCGGGTTCGTTGCTTTTGCCTGCTCAGCATGGCCTGGCTGAGAATAAAGTGCAACCAGCATAGTTATTAGCAGAAGCGGTTTCATTGTTGTTCCTCCTGTAAATAACGAATAAATTCCTGACGCTCAATGTCTGTTGCCTGCTGCCACCAGTATTTCATCATTTCCAGGTTATCCGGCCCCTGATGGGTAAATTCTGTAGGGTCATCACTCAGGCTTTTCTTAACCACCTGTTGCCGTCGTTGTTGCTGCATTGACATCAGTTCCTGCTCGTAAGTCTGCTGACTGATTTGCTCGACCGGTATGGCCTGATTGTTACTATCAACGAGTTGCACGCGTGGTGATGTGGCAAAGGCTTTTGCCTGTTCAACATCAGCCTGCAATGGATGAAGGAGTTGCAACTTGGCATCAGCACTGACACTGAACATGATCACAAAAGGTTCCGAGCGCACGGTTTGATGATCATCTTCGGTGGCATCTTCAAACATCTCTCGATACTGCAGTTGTACGCTATGTTGGCCGGCGGCTAAATCCAGTTCGGTGGCTCGGGTGAAAAATGATTTACTCCGTTTTTCACCGTCGACGGCTAACACCTCGAAGGTATCGGGAATCGTTAATTGCGCCGCTTGCGCGGTTATTGCGGTAAGGAAGAACAGACAAACAAGAATCGCTTTCATGCTTAAGGACATCAGACATTATTTATTAGTGTATGAGTAAAATTTAGCTGATAGCCCCCCTTGAAGACAAGGTAATCGGCAAAATAATCATTAGCTTATACCAATCACATTAAATTATTGCTCACTCAGTGAGAATTTAAAGGCGTTTAGACAAGGCTTTGATTGCAGAGAATGGTTACTCCATTGTCAAAATCAGTAACGCAGGATAAACGCCTTTAAAACTCACCCGTAGGGAGTTCATCAGAGGCCCATTTACTGCCCTATAATTCATTAATATAGAATGACTATATCAATGAAATCTATGTTGTAACTGAACCTCTGCCCTAACTCTGAGTTGTGCACAAACTTAATGTGATTGGTATTATAAAAAAAAGACAGGGATACCTGTCTTTTTCTGAAGTTTTAAGGAGGGTATCAAGATTACAGGTCGAGCGTCTGGCCCGGGATCCGAACCCAGCCTTCCATAAG
The DNA here is from genome assembly GCF_005116735.1 of Thalassotalea mangrovi. Lineage (GTDB taxonomy): Bacteria > Pseudomonadota > Gammaproteobacteria > Enterobacterales > Alteromonadaceae > Thalassotalea_A > Thalassotalea_A mangrovi. Next base: position 78,703 of record NZ_SWDB01000011.1, read on the forward strand.
CACCCGGGCGCTGCGACTCATTGAGACTGAGTCTACTTGCCAGGCACCATGCTCCTGCATGGTTTTAGCACCAACTTTTAAGGTTCCTGATGGATGACCAAAGGTAACTGACGATGACGCCTGTTGTTTAAGAGCGTTTGCCACCATAGTGCCCGGAATCGCTGCGGCGGTGCCAATAGCAACAGCGGCAGTACCCATCATCGCATGGTGTAATTTGCCCATAGACAAGGCTCTGACCAGAACGTCTATGGACTCACTAGCAATCGCTTTTCCGCTCGATGCAACATAAGATTCTGCTTCAGCGACAAATGCCAGCTTCGGCGTATGTTGCCGCACCTTGGCTTCTTCAAGATCCGTAATTAATCCCATTTTCAATGCGCCGTGGGCACGAATGGTTTCCAGTCTCGCCAATAACGCTTCGTCATTATTAATATCATCCTGCAATTCCGTCCCGGTAAAACCGAGCTGCGCAGCAGGAATGAAAATGGTTGGGATACCCGCGTTGATAAAGGTGGCATCAAATTCACCAATATCAGGAACCTCAAGAGAATCACTTACATTACCGGTTGGGAATAGAGAACCGTCTTTGTCGGCTGGATCGATAAAGTCAATCACCACTTCTGCGGCTGGAAAAGTTACGCCATCCAGTTCAAAGTCGCCAGTTTCCTGAACCTTGCCATCGGTAATAGGCACATGGGCAACGATGGTTTTACCGATATTGGCTTGCCAAATGCGAACCTCAACCACACCATTTTCCGGAATTCGCTGGCTTGCAACCATGCCCTGATCTATCGCGAAAGCGCCAACCGCAGCAGTGAGATTTCCGCAATTGCCGCTCCAATCGACAAAAGGCTTATCAATAGAAACCTGACCGAATAAATAATCGACATCGTGATCGGTCTTCTCGGAGGGCGACAGGATCACAGTCTTGCTGGTACTTGATGTTGCACCGCCCATACCATCGGTTTGCTTTTGGTAAGGATCCGGGCTGCCAATAACGCGCAGCAATACCGCATCCCGAACCGGTCCGGGTTGCTGCGCGGCATCTGGTAAATCAGCGAGGTTAAAGAACACCCCTTTACTAGTGCCGCCACGCATATAGGTTGCCGGTATTTTTATTTGTGGAAGATGAGACATCTATCTCTCCTTTGTTTATCCAATCAGGTGGCACAGCTCGTGCCACCGACCTTTATGCATTGGCGCTTAAAAAGTCCTGTGCGAACTTTTGCAGCACACCACCGGCACCATAAACGGATACTTCTTCGGCGGTATCAAGACGACATTTCACCGGGATCTCAACACGCTCACCATTGGCGCGGGTCATCACTACCGTCATTGACGCACCTGGAGCAGGTGTGCCTTCAACATCAAACGTTTCACTACCATCAATCGAGTAAGTATTGCGAGTATCATTGTTAGTGAATTCAAGCGGCAATACACCCATACCAACTAAGTTAGTACGGTGAATGCGCTCAAAACCTTCGGCAACAATGACCTGAACACCTGCCAGGCGAACGCCTTTAGCTGCCCAGTCACGGGAAGAACCCTGACCATAGTCAGCGCCAGCAATGATGATCAGAGGTTGCTCACGGTCCATGTAAGTCTCGATTGCTTCCCACATTCTAGATTGCTGCCCTTCCGGCTCAATACGCGCCAGTGAACCCTGAATGATGTCACCCTTGTCATCACGAACCATTTCATTAAGCAATTTCGGGTTAGCAAACGTTGCCCGTTGTGCAGTTAAATGATCGCCGCGGTGTGTCGCATAAGAGTTAAAATCTTCTTCCGGCAGTCCCATTTTCGCCAGGTACTCACCGGCCGCGGAGCTAGCCAGAATCGCATTCGAAGGTGATAAATGATCAGTGGTGATATTATCGCCAAGAACCGCTAATGGACGCATACCTTTCATCGTGCGCTCACCAGCAAGGGCTCCTTCCCAGTATGGCGGACGACGAATATAAGTACTCATCTCGCGCCAGTCGTATAGAGGGCTCAGGGCATTATCAACATTGCGAATTTCAAACATTGGCTGATATACCTTGTTAAACTGCTCCGGTTTTACTGCAGCGTCCACAATGGCATCTATCTCGTCATCACTTGGCCAGATGTCTTTAAGACGAATATCGTTGCCATTGCTGTCTTTCCCCAGCACATCTTGCTCAATATCAAAACGCACGGTACCGGCAATCGCATAGGCAACCACAAGCGGTGGTGACGCTAAGAATGCTTGTTTTGCATAAGGATGGATTCGGCCATCAAAGTTACGGTTTCCAGAAAGTACCGCTGTTGAGTATAAATCGCGCTCGATCACTTCCTGCTGAATTTTCGGATCCAATGCACCGGACATACCGTTACAGGTAGTACAGGCATAGCCAACAATACCAAACCCGAGCTTTTCCAGTTCTGACAATAATCCCGCTTCTTCAAGATATAATTTGATGACTTTCGAACCTGGTGCAAATGAAGTCTTCACCCAGGGTTTGCGAACCAGACCTAATTCATTAGCACGCTTGGCAACTAGTGCCGCCGCAATCACATTGCGCGGATTCGAAGTATTGGTACAACTGGTAATGGCAGCAATGATACAGGCGCCATCGGGCATATTGCCCTGCCAGTTATTTAAATCAGGTTCTTGCCATTGACCGGCAATCTCACGTTCTGCCAGAGCCGACGTAGGTAAACGACGGTGCGGGTTGGATGGCCCAGCCATATTGCGAACCACAGAAGATAAGTCAAATTCAAGGACTCGCTCGTATTGCGCACCAGCCATATCATCTGCCCACAGGCCAGTTTGTTTGGCATAATTTTCAACCAGGGCGACCTGCTCTGGATCACGTCCGGTCAGTTTCAGATAATCGATGGTTTGTTCATCGATATAGAACATCCCAGCTGATGCCCCAAATTCCGGAGTCATATTGGAAATCGTTGCCCGGTCACCGATGGTCAGCTCTCGAGCGCCGTCACCAAAGAATTCCAGATAAGAGGAAACGACACGTTCATTGCGCAAAAATTCGGTAATTGCCAGAACAATATCCGTTGCGGTAATACCTGGCTGACGTTTGCCCGTCAGCTTAACACCAACGATATCGGGTAGACGCATCATCGACGGTCGACCCAACATCACGGTTTCTGCTTCCAGACCACCGACACCAATAGCAATAACCCCAAGGGCGTCAACGTGAGGCGTATGAGAGTCCGTTCCGACACAGGTATCCGGGAACGCTACCCCATCACGGGCCTGAATAACCGGCGACATTTTTTCCAGGTTGATCTGGTGCATAATGCCATTACCAGCCGGGATCACATCGACGTTTTCAAAAGCAGTTTTGGTCCATTCGATAAAATGAAAGCGATCTTCGTTTCGGCGTTCTTCTATCGCCCGGTTCTTATCAAATGCATCAGGATCAAAGCCTGGCGCTTCAACGGCTAATGAGTGGTCAACGATCAATTGGGTTGGTACGACCGGGTTCACTTTCGCCGGATCGCCGCCTTTCTCGGCGATAGCATCACGCAGTCCGGCAAGGTCGACCAGTGCCGTTTGCCCTAATATATCGTGACAAACTACCCTGGCAGGATACCAGGGAAAGTCTAAATCGCGCTTTCGCTCAATCAGTTGTAACAGGCAATCGTTCAGTGTTTCCGGATCGCATTTACGAACCAGCTGTTCCGCCAGAACTTTTGAGGTGTAAGGTAAAGTGTCATAGCTGCCAGGCTTCAGTGCTTCTACCGCTTCTCTGGTATCAAAAAAGTCGATGTTGGCATTAGCTAATGGCTTACGGAATTGGTAATTCATATCAATATCCACAAAATAGGTAAAAAGGACGGGGAAGCACCCTGCTTCCCCGAATCTGTGTCTGTTTATGTCTCAGACATCAATGCTAAGACCAGAGTGACAGAAATGCTCTATCGTTTTGCAATTGGGGCTACTTTGCGTGGTTCCGGACCGATGTAATCCGCGCTAGGGCGAATAATACGGTTATTATCCCGTTGCTCCATCACATGTGCTGCCCAACCCGTTAAGCGTGAACAAACAAAGATTGGGGTGAATAACTTGGTCGGAATGCCCATAAAGTGATAGGCCGAAGCGTGGAAGAAATCGGCATTACAGAATAGTTTTTTGGTATCCCACATGTACTCTTCACAGGCTACCGAAATATCATACAGGCTAGTGTCACCGAATTCCTGTGCCAGCTTTTCAGACCAACGCTTAATGATAACATTGCGCGGGTCAGTGGTACGGTATACCGCATGGCCAAAGCCCATGATTTTTTCTTTACGCTCAAGCATGCCAGCCATTTGAATCTTTGCATCTTCCGGCGATTTAAACGTCTGGATCATATCCATTGCCGCTTCGTTGGCACCACCGTGCAGAGGACCACGCAATGAACCAATGGCACCGGTAATGCATGAGAACATATCAGATAACGTGGATGCACATACACGAGCCGTAAACGTCGAGGCATTAAACTCGTGCTCAGCATAGAGAATTAACGATACGTCAATAACCCGGCGGTGTAATTCTGATGGGGTATTACCGGTTAACAATTTTAAAAAGTGGCCGCCGATTGAGTCTTCATCGGTAACACAATCAATCTCAATGCCCTGGTGAGAATAACGATACCAGTAAGTCATAATCGCCGGAAAGGCTGCCAGCAACCGATTGGCGGCGCGGTTTTGTTCTGAAAAGTCGGTTTCCGGCTCAAGGTTTCCTAAGAACGAGCAACCGGTGCGCATCACGTCCATCGGATGAGCATCTTTAGGAATACGCTGTAACACTTCTTTCAGTGCCTGTGGTAAATCACGCATTTGGCGCAACTCTGCCTTGTAGGCATCTAATTGTGCCTGGTTTGGTAACTCACCGTTAAATAGCAGGAACGCTACTTCTTCAAACGTTGCATTGTCGGCCAGGTCGGAAACATCATAACCACAGTAAGTAAGGCCTGTACCCGATTTACCTACCGTACAAAGTTTGGTTTCACCCGCACTTTGTCCACGTAAACCTGCACCACCTAATTTCTTATCTACCATAATATTCTTCCTGTATTAACTCTTGTTGTTTTAATTTGAAACGGTCGCCGCCAATATGTTAGCGGCGCTATCTTATTCGATTGTTGTTATTTGTTTTTGCCTTGGGCAAAAAGAGAATCAAGCTTTTGCTCGTACTCGTGATAGCCAAGATAATCATAAAGCTCCATACGAGTTTGCATGGTGTCGATAACGGCAGTCTGATCGCCATCAGCAAGAATCGTCTTGTACACCAACTCAGCCGCTTTATTCATCGCCCGAAACGCCGACAGCGGATACAACACCATTGCGCAACCCCACTCGCCTAATTGCTCTTTATTCCACAATTCGGTTTTACCAAACTCGGTAATGTTAGCCAGAATTGGCACATCCAGCGCTTGGGCAAACGCTCGATAATGCTCTTCGGTTTGCACGGCTTCGGCAAAAATACCATCGGCGCCTGCGGCAATGTATGCTTTGGCGCGTTCAATAGCGGCTTCAAGGCCTTCCTGAGCAAAAGCATCGGTGCGGGCCATAATAAAGAAGTCAGAATCGGTACGTGCATCAACCGCCGCTTTAATTCGATCGACCATTTCTTCGGTAGACACAATTTCTTTATTTGGACGATGGCCACATCGTTTTTGCGCTACCTGATCTTCAATATGAACGGCAGCAGCGCCGGCCTTTTCCATGTCACGAATCGTTTTGGCAATGTTAAATGCACCGCCCCAACCTGTATCGATATCAACCATTAGCGGTAGATCGCAGGCACTGGTTATACGTTGCACATCAGCAACAACATCATTTAATGACGTCATACCCAGATCCGGTAATCCATAAGAGGCGTTGGCCACCCCACCGCCAGACAAATAAATTGCCTGGTGTCCCAACTGCTTAGCCATCATTGCGCAATAAGCATTAATAGTTCCTACGATTTGTAACGGCTTGTTATCCGCTAATGCCTGTCTGAATTTCGCGCCAGGCGAAAGTTGCTTAGTCATTAATCTCTTCCTTCTTGCTGTAATTTGTTTTCGATGTTTTTACGAGAAGCGGCAATATGTCGGCGCATCAGCATTTCTGCTAACTCGCCATCCCGATCAGCAATTGCTGACAATATTGCCTGGTGCTCATGGAAAGCCCTGCTGGCTCTGGGTGAATTCATACCAAACTGACATCGGTACATACGTACCAGGTGATATAATTCACTGCATAGGATATTGATCAGTTGTTGATTATGAGAGCCTTTTATCACACGATAATGAAAGTCCAGATCTCCCTCTTCCTGATAATAAGCCACCCCCTGCTGTACCGACTGGCTGTTACCATGGGTATCCAGCACCGCTTGCAGATCGGCAATTTCCTGGTCTGTCATCGAGATTGCCGCCAGTCGACACGCCATACCTTCCAGCGCTTCCCTAACCAGATAGATTTCCAGCAGTCCCTGAACGGTGCATTCGACGACGCGACTGCCAACATTGGCTTTGCGGTGAATTAAATGACACTTTTCAAGACGATTTAATGCTTCTCTGAGGGTAGAACGGGAAATTTGGTATTGCCGGGCAAGTTCAGGCTCGCTGATTTTGCTGCCAGGGGGGATATGACCTTCGACGATTGCATACTGGATTTGTTCAAACACCCTGTCTGCGGTCGTTACCGCCTGTGTCGAGGTGGGATTACTTATCGGGGATTTTGCACCTGCTTGTGTCAATTTCGCTCCAATTGTCGACAATCAATAAGTTAAATGGCATTGTCGACGACTTTTTACCGGATGTCAACCGAACCCGTTAATATTGTCGACAATTATTGTCGACAATTCGATAACTTAAGTCCCTAAAGCAATAATAAAAATTTAAAGAAAAATATAACTACCTGATATAAAAGTATAATTACGTCAAATAAACAGCTTCTCGTTTTTTCCCATGACAACACAATGGTTTCGAACAACATGCCTGGTCGACAATTTATCAATATCAGCAGGCTTTCAAAATCCAAGGTTTCGAAACTGTTAATAAAATGTGATCAAAATGTGAGCTAGATCAAAAATACCATCGTAGTGGTTTGGTAGAGTTACAATTTAACGCTCAATTGCGCGGATTTTACGCCTCAACGTGGTGTGGATAAAAAATTAACAAAAAATTAGCATATATTAATTTTTGAACTATCATTAGAGTTTCAAGTAGGTTGAAATTTGAGAGAGGTGTGTGCCCCGGCCACATCTGTCACGCGAAACACACACATTTATTAGCGCAGGCTCATTCCTGATGAGCCATTCCCCTGAGCCCGAAACGTTTATCGTCTCGGGCCTTTTTTTTATTACAGGGATGTATGTATGCCCGGTGAGCAGGATGCGGTACGGGTATGATGATTTGGGATGTATGTATGCCCGGTGAGCAGGATGCGGTACGGGTATGATGATTTGGGGTGTAGGTACCCTGCGTCACAGGGATGGTTATCGCCATGGACGGTGTGTATATCGAAAATGCCGGGATGCCGTCATGGACGATGGTATATCGATTGTGTCTGGAACTGACAATCGATTCGATTTTCGAAATGAAGCATGGGTGTACGGGATGTATGCCCGGTTATCGCCATGGACGGTGTGTATATCGATTGTGTCGGTCGTTATATGGAAGTAACTTATTAGAGCAATGCAAGGAGCAATTGCCGAGAACATTCAATCGATTCAATTTTCGATGAGCAGGATGCGGTAAGGGTATGATGATAGTGATCATAATTACCCAACCTTAACGGCAACTCACAGCATCACCCGCTCTTTGGCAGACAAATCTATCGAAAACTTCTCCGCGAACTCTAACTTTTGTTCTAAGCTTTATTAAAACAACAAGTTATAGGCATACCGAGGCGTAGCAGAGTTACGTAACAGCGCTATGAAAACGTTATTCAAGCAATACCCTGGCAGTATTTCAGGCGATTTTCGTTCCCCCCTGTCAGCATTGATGCTGCTTCTCACCGCTGTGTTGTGTTTCGGCTCCTGCAATTTATCCTACGCAAGCAACAATGGCTACCTTGGCTCAGATACCTGTAAAGACTGTCATCAACAAGCATTTAAAAACTGGCAGGGTTCTCACCATGGCAAAGCGATGGCACATGCCAATGCTGACAATATTGTCGGTAACTTTAACGATAACCACGTCGTCTTTAATGGCGAGACTTACCACTTTTTTCAAAAGGATCAGCAATATTTCGCCCGACTCAAAGATGCAAACGGCAAATTTAACACCTACCAGATTCGATATACATTTGGGATTTATCCGTTGCAACAATATATGGTGGACTTAGGCAAAGGGAAGATCCAACTGATCCCGTTTGCCTGGGACAGCCGATCAAAAGCGCAAGGCGGTCAGCGTTGGTTTCACCTATATCCTGAGGCTATCGATGCACGCCATGAGTTCTTCTGGACCAATCAGGGACAAAACTGGAACTATATGTGTGCCGATTGTCATTCGACCAATGTGAAAAAAAATTATCAGGCCAGCAATAATGGTTATGAAACGTCTTTTTCTGAAATCAGTGTTGGTTGCGAAGCTTGCCATGGTCCCGGTGCCGAACACGTAACGTACTTGCAAGCCAAGGATAAAACTCAACTCAGCAAAGAGGCTATGGTTAATAAGGGCTTTGATCGAAGCCTGCACAAATTAGTTCAGCAGTGGCAACCCAGAGCCGGAAGTCATATCCTCCAGCCAGTGATGGCAGAGGATGCAGATTCCAGTAAGCAGACCCTCGTGTGCGCTCAGTGTCATAGTCGCCGCATGCAATTAGGCAATAACGATTACGTCGCCAGTCACCAGTTAGGGGATAAATATTTACTTAACTTAGTTGAACCAGGTGCCTATCATCCGGATGGGCAAATCTATGATGAGGTTTATGTTTACGGCTCTTTTTTACAATCTAAAATGCACCAAAAAGGTGTCGTGTGCACGAATTGCCACGAGCCCCACAGCGGTGAATTGCTGGTTGAAGGCAATGGCCTGTGCAATCAATGCCATATCGCTGAAGCCTATGACACGCCCGAACATCACAAGCATGCGAATTCCACCGCTGGTAGCCAGTGCGTGGATTGTCATATGCCAGAAACCACTTACATGCAGATTGATGCCAGGCGAGATCATCGCTGGCATGTGCCAAATCCACAACAGGCTGACAATCTACAAACCCCGGACGTATGCCTGACCTGTCATCAGGAGCGAGGTCGACAATGGAGTATTGAACAGTTTAAACGATGGCAAAACGACGCCAGCAATGACAATTCAAATCAACGCTTTGGCACCGCCTTCCTGGCTTCGGAATTAGGCTACCCACAGGCGGCCGCCTGGCTATCAAAAATCGCCCAGGACGTAAATTACCCCAATATTATCCGCGCCTCTGCCCTACAACGCAGTGCCAATATTGCCGATAACAATTCCCTGGTGGCTATTGCCCGGGGATTAAAAGCGGAAAATGCCTGGATTCGCATTGGTGCCATTCGTGGTGCTGAAAACCTGCCGGCCAATTCACGTTGGCGCCTGATATATCCGCTCACCAGCGATCCGGTATTGGCGGTGCGAATCGAGGCGGCCAGAGTTCTCCTGCCTGTCTGGCAAGCCTTGTCTGATGCACAAAAGGGATCACTAAAACCCGTGTTAGACGAGTATATTAAGGTGCAACATTATAATGCCGATCGCGGATTTGCCCTGACTAACCTGGCCAATCTACACGCGTATCAAGGTGACTTTGCGCAGGCCGAGCAATGGTATCAACAAGCTATTGCCATTGAACCCTTTTATGTTAATGCATACTTAAATTTTTCTGAGCTGTACCGGCAACAGGGTGATGAAAAACGTGTCATTGAAATTCTAATGAGTGGCGAAGATAAAGTCGCTGCACCGTCTGCGCTTTATTATCAGCTAGGCCTGTCATATATTCGCCAGAAGCGATACGCTGAGGCAGAAAAACACTTCGCTGATGCGGTTAAAAGCGAGCCATCCAACTCTCAGTATCAATTTGTTTATGGCCTGAGTATCAAAGAATCCAATCCCGGGCTTGCCCAACAGGCGATGTCAAAAGCCTACTCAATAAGCCGCGATCCCCAGCATTTGTACGCATTGTGTGAGCTACAAATTGAGCAGCGCTCATTTGCCGCCCGCCAGTGCATAGAGCGCCTGAAACCATTAGTCGACGAAAGCGTTATCGAACAGTTACGGCGTCGCCTGACACAGTAACAAAGATCAGGTAAACCGCGTTATTAAAATCCCCTGAACCCTTAAATCTCATTTATTAATCAATTAGTTGTAAGGACTGCTATTATAGTTTAGGTGTATTTGTTGTTACCACATTGAACGAACGTCAGCCTGGAATGTCAATACTAAGTATTGCATGCATTTATGCTGTCTGAATGCAAAACCACGTGTTAACAAAACTGTGAAGGTGCGATATATGAGCGATGCTCATCAAGCTATCATGTTACTCAAACAGCAAATGCAGAGAATGGTGATTGGACAGGAAGTTGTCATTGACACTTTGATCACCGCCCTGCTCACCAACGGCAATGTTTTGCTCGAAGGTTTGCCCGGAACGGCAAAAACCCGTTCGATTAAAGCGTTGGCAAATACCCTGCAGGTCAGTCTCGGACGAGTGCAGTTTACCCCGGATTTATTGCCCTCAGACATTACCGGTACCGAGATATACCAGGAAGTCGATGCAAAACCTACCCTCACCTTCCAACAGGGTCCCATTTTTAATAACTTATTGCTCGCTGACGAAATTAATCGTTCGCCAGCTAAGGTTCAGGCTGCCTTGCTGGAAGCGATGGAAGAACGACAGGTTACGGTTGCCGGCAAATCGCATTCGCTGCCAAGGCTATTCATGGTTCTGGCCACCCAAAATCCCATCGAGCAGGAAGGTACGTATCCGCTGCCAGAAGCGCAAATGGATCGCTTCATCATGAAAATCAATCTCGAATACCCTGATGATGACAGTGAAGCCAGCATCATCGCCTTAGTTCGTTCCGAAGAGCTGGCCGACGAGCAGCAGGTATCCCGGGTCAATCCCGAACATATATTTGCCGCCCGAACAGAAATCAATCAGTTGCATGTCAGTGATGAAATTGTCCGTTACATCGTCGCATTGGTTATGGCAACCCGACACCCGCAACGATATCCGGATTCACCCTTGAAGGACTGGATTCACGTTGGTTCCAGTCCACGAGCCAGCATAGCTCTCGATCGGTGTGCCCGTGCTTACGCCTGGCTTGCTCAACATGATTTTGTCGACCCGGATCATGTACGAGCGATGGCTTATAGCGTTCTTCGCCACCGCCTGATACTTAGTTACGAAGCACTGGCGGAGGGGATCACCGCCGACCAGGTTATCGATGAATTGCTCCGACAAGTAGCCAGTGCCTGAGAACGATGATGAACAGCAGTAATATCTACGTCAGCCTGAAGCAACTGGAAAAACTAAAATATCAGGCTCGTTATTTTTCCTTTACCCAGCAACAACCGGTGAACAGCGTTTTATCCGGAAAAAGCTCCTCACGGTTACGTGGCCGAGGTCTCAATTTTGAGGAACTCAGACATTACCGACCTGGAGATGACATTCGCACCCTGGACTGGAAAGTTACGCAACGAACCGGTAAAGCCCACGTTAAAGTGTTTACCGAGGAAAAAGAACGCAAAACCTATCTGGCGATTGACCAGCGCAGCTCAATGTTTTTTGGTAGCCGGGGGAAAATGAAGTCGGTGGTTGCCGCTGAGGTGGCAGCCTTAATTGCCTGGCAGATTAACAGCAGTGGTGACAGAATCGGCGCGTTTATGTTTAACGACCAGAGTATTAAAGTCATCCCGGCAAAACGCGGCAACCTCCATGTCTCCCAACTCTTGCATCAAATCGTTAAATTAAACCACAAACTTAGCTGTGATATTGAGCATCAGGAAAATGATGTGCTCAATTCGATGCTCTACAAACTAAATGCCCTGAATCAACACAACGCATTAATCATTATCATCAGTGATGGTTATGGCTGGACTCCGCAAACCAGTAGTTATGTGAAAACTATCCGGCAACATAATGAAGTGATTGCTTGTCGAATCTACGACGAATTGGAACAAAACCTACCCAGCATGCCACAGATGACTATCTCTGATGGTAAGTGGCAAATTCAGTTTTCTTCACAAAATGCGAATACGCAGCAACGCTTTCGTGAAGAGATTGAACGCCAACTGGATCAATACCGTGAATTTACCAATAAATATCGAATTCCTTTGATCACCATTAACACCGTCGAAGATCCGGTACATCAATTACGGCGCGCTCTGGGGAGAGTCGTTTGATGACGCCATTTGAAATGCCATGGGGCAACTATCTACTTAAAGATCTGGTTGAAGCACCGCCACCCACTGCCATTGATTATTGGCCACAGACCCCGGGTTGGTATCTGTTGGCTCTATTGTTGTTATTTTCATTATTCCGCTTGGGCTATCGCCGCTATCAAGGCTATCAAAATAACGCCTATCGACGCGAAGCGCTGCGCTTTATTCGTTCTCTACCCCGGGATACCGCCAATACCCGATACCAGATTTATCAACAGTTACCCGCCTTGCTGCGGGCAACCGCAATCAGTGGTTACGGTCGCAATCCGGTTGCCAACCTGACCAGTAAACGTTGGGAATTATGGCTGGACGAGAATTGCAGGCAATCGGATTTTCGTGGCAACTGTCCGAATTATCTGCACGCTCTGGCTTATGGGCCGGAACACAGTTTAAACCCCCATCAACTGACAAAGCTGTTACAGGAGGTGCAATTGTGGATCCAATTCCACCCGGGAGCCTTAGATGATTGAATTTGTCTACCCATGGAATTTTGTCCTATTGCCTGTACCTTTGGCGGTCTATTTTCTATTACCCCCCTATAAGGAACGAAAAAGCTCAGTCAAGGTGCCGTTTTTCACCCGCCTGGTGGAGTTAACCGGCGAGAAACCCGCCAGTGGTTCGGTTATCCTCAATCGCATCGTTTTGCAAAAATTGTTATTGGTCCTGGGCTGGATACTGCTGTGCATAGCGATGGCGAAACCTCAGTACATTGGCGATCCGATCACCTCAACCCGATCAGCTCGCGACCTGATGGTTGCCGTTGATCTTTCCGCATCGATGAATAAACAGGATTTCGAGAGTAATGAAGGAATCACAACCGATCGGTTTTCCGGGGTGCAATCCTTACTCATTGAATTTGTTAAGCAACGTCAAAGTGACCGCCTTGGATTGATATTGTTTGCCGATGCCCCCTATCTGCAGGCGCCATTTACCGACGATTTAGACGCCTGGATTACCCTGTTGCAACAATCCGAAGTTGGCATGGCTGGTCAGTCAACCGCGCTTGGTGATGCCATCGGCCTGGCAATCAGCGTATTCGAAAATACCGGGCAGCGTGAGCGGGTGTTATTATTGCTGACCGATGGTAAAGATACCGGCTCGAAAGTTCCGCCCCGCGACGCGGCTCAGGTTGCCGCGAATTTTGATATCACCATTTATCCTGTAGCCATTGGCAATCCAGCAACTGGCGGAGATGAAGCCATAGACCTTGCGGTTCTTGATTACATTGCCACAACCACTAATGGGCAACTGTTCAAGGCGGAGGATGGTAATCAATTACGTGACATCTACGCCAAAATCAATGAGCTGGAGCCAGAGAAATATTCATCAAGATCTTATCGGCCAAAAACCAGTATTCATTATCTTCCTATCATTATCCTGGTGATTATGTATTTGCTGACTCTCAGCCTGGTTGCCATCAGGCAAGTCTTCCACAAACACAGCCACGTTAAGGAAGTTGCTAATGATTGACTGGGCCAGCCTGCAACATTTTCACTTTATCCGTCCTGAATACCTGCTGTTATTTTTAGTGTTATTCGCTTTATTCCTAAGCTTTCGGAAAACCGATGACTCCTTGCGTTTCTGGCAACAGGTGATGTCTTCGGAGATGCTTGAACATTTGACCGTCAAAGGCAATAACGTGACCTGGTTTTCTCCCTCTCGATTAATGCCCGTCGCTGGGTGCCTGGCCATTATCGTCGCTGCTGGTCCGACAGTCACCCAACAGCCATCGCCATTTCAACAGGATCAAGCTGCCCTGGTGATCGCCCTGGATGTAACGCCAACCATGCAGCAAAGCGACCTGGCCCCTAGCCGGCTACTGCGTGCCAAGCAAAAGCTGCAAGATTTATTGACCCTGCGCGGAGATAGCGCTACCGCACTGATTGCATACGCTGGCAGTGCCCATGTGGTTATGCCGCTTACCAGGGATAGCAATATGATCAAGCAGTTTATTAAGCCATTATCGCCAGCCATCATGCCTCGCAGCGGCAAGATTGCCCAAAATATCCTGCCACCGGCTTCACAACTACTTAGTGAGACACAAGTTCCCGGAACGATTTTACTGGTCACCGATGGCGTATCCAGCGATGCTGAACAGGACTTCCAGACATTTTTCGCAAGCCACCAGCATCAACTGTTGATTTGGGCAATTGGTGATAAAAAGGTTAAAGCCAGGCCTGGCGCAGATTTCTTACCACTACAATTAGATTCACTGCAGCAGCTTAGTAAAGTCAGCCATGGCAGAATGGTTTTATTTGATCACAGTAAAGACGATGTGCGAGCCATTAATGACTATATCAACAATAACCTGATGATCATTCAGGATGGCTCTCGACCATGGCTGGACGCTGGCTACCCGCTCGTGTTTGCAGTAGCGTTCCTTTATCTGTTCTGGTTTCGACGAGGGTGGACTTTACAATGGTAACGCACACACAGGGCTCTAGTGAACAAGGGTTGCAATGGCTGAAACACAGACTTCAGAAACAACTTTTCGGCATTCGTCAATTAATTGCGAAGTACCGCAACATATTATTGCTTGGTGTTGCCATTGTGATGATTATTTTCACCAGTATTAATCCTCAGAAGTTTATCGATTTGTGGTTTACCGACGATCAACAAGGTGCCATTTTATTTAAGTTGCAGCGCTATCAAAGTGCAGCAGAGCATTTTAAAGATAGTCACTGGCAGGCCTACAGTTATTATGGAGCAGAGCAATTTGATACTGCCGCCAATCTGTTTAGCCAATTCGACACCGCCGAAGACATTCTCGCCCGCGGTAATGCCTATGCTCATGACCGCAGATACCTGCGTGCCCGCGGTGTGTATCAGGCCCTACTCGAACAATATCCGGACTACCAGCCGGCGCAGCATAATTTATCGATTGTGCAAAAACTTATTGATGAAGTAAATCGCGTATCAAAAAGCCAGCAACAGGAGGACGGTGACGCGCCTAAAGAGCTGGGGGATGACCCGCAGACCGGTGAAGGTGCGGAGCGTAAAGTTGCACCGCAGCAGTTAGAACAATACAGTGCTCAGGAATTGCTGCAGGACCCGGGTTTAGCGGACATGTGGTTGCGACAGGTGCAAAAAGATCCGGCAAAGTTCCTAGCGGTTAAGTTTGCGGTGCAACTACAACACGCCTCAGACGAGGATAATGGTAACAAATCCAATGCGAATTCGAGGCAAACGGACCGTGAATAAATTCATCCTTGGATTCGCCGTTTTGATACCATTGCTGGCCGCTGCCAATGACGATAAGCCGGATATAGCAAGGCTAATAGCAGACAATCAGCTACAAATTTCCCTGACCCGACAAACCCCGAAATCAACGATCGCGCGACAGGCTGTCATTTTACAGATTGAAGTTGCCACCAATCGCTGGTTTTCAAGAGGAACCCAGATTAACAAATTTCATCTCGACAATGCCGTTGTATTGCCTTTTGACGGCGCCGCGTTTAATTCATCACGAATGATCGATGGCGTTACCTGGGCAATCCAATCACGGGAAATCACTTTATACCCGTTAGTTCAGGGCGATTTCAACATTCCCGCGATTGACGTATTTGTCTCTGTGAACACCGAAGAGTATGGCGTTGTTGAAGGAAACTGGCAGTCGGCACCGCTCAGTTTTTATGTATCCCAGCCCAAACAACTGGCCCTGGTCGATCATTACGTCGTCACCGAAAAATTTAAGGTTCAGATCGATAGTGATTTTGACCGTTCGGCAAGTTATCAAATCGGCGATTCAGTGACACAAACCGTAAAAATATCCGCGCAGCAGGTGCCAGCAATGATGCTACCTGAATTAATTGACCCGGATATTGAAGGCATTAATATTTACAGTGAGGCGCCCGTTCTTAACGACCAACGTCAACGCGGTGAGTTTAGCAGCAGTCGTAGCCAGACCCGGACCTTAGTGTTTGAACAGGCCGGCGATTACCAGATACCCGCACAGACTTTCTATTACTGGGATCCTGAGCGCAGTGCATTACAGAAAAAAAAACTTGCCGGGTTTTCTGTCACCATCGCCACTGATCCCACCCAGCGGCCAGTATCGGAAAAAAATCAACAACTAATTCCTGTAGAGACTATCCCCTGGACGATGATTATTATCACCAGTGTGGTCTTACTGTTACTGGTGGTGGCGTTAAAATTTCGCCAGCAATTACGAAAATTTTATCGAACCGTTACTCGTCAGCAGCGGCGTCATTATCGCCGCGATTACATCAGTGCCTGCCATGAAGAGCGCTATCGTCAGGCGAGTGAATACCTGTATCAGTTTTTAAGGACAGGCAAAGCGCACTACCCGACTTTGCAGGATTACTTCCCGATGCAACCACAACGAACCTATTTACAGGAACTGTTTGCGCTCGCCTACGATATTAATGAGCCAAATCCAAACAAGAAACTGGTTACCCGGGGACGTTTTGCGCGGCGAAAAATGCTGTCGCTTTTGCACCCCCGAGCCATGCCCGAATCAAATAACCGGGAAAGCATGGAGATTTTGCAACTCAATCCCCGTGATTAAGAGCGATGAAATAAACGCCAGTAGTTTTCACTGGACAGCCTGGCGATCTCTTCCACCGACTGGCCACGCACCTCTGCTAATAATTCGGCAACATGCACGACATAAGCCGGCTGATTTTGTTTACCGCGATGTGGTACCGGTGCCAGGTAAGGTGCATCGGTTTCAATCAGAAACCTGTCATCCGGTACTTTCGCAGCTACCGCTCGCAATTCTGCGGCATTTTTAAAGGTAACAATGCCAGAAAAAGAGATATAAAAGCCCATTTCCATCGCCTGTTCTGCCATTTCCCAACTTTCGGTAAAGCAATGAAGTACGCCACCGACCTGATCTGCACCTTCTTCACGCATGATAGCCAGGGTGTCCTGTTGAGCATCACGAGTGTGGATAATCAGGGGTTTATTGAGCTCCCTGGCGACACGAATATGTTTGCGAAATGAGTCTAATTGTATTTCTTTGGTTTCCGGTGCATAGAAATAATCGAGACCGGTTTCACCAATCGCCACAACCCGGGGATCGGCGGCCAATGCTGCAAGACGTGATTGATCCACTTCGTCATCCTGATTCAGAGGGTGTGTACCACAGGAAATATCCACATGCTCATACGCCGAAGTGACTTCAGCCATATTGGGAAAGGCATCCAGAGTGACAGAGACGCATAACATTCTTGAAACCCGGGCGCTGTTAGCCTGCTCGATAACCAGATTTAGATCGTTGGAAAATTCACCGAGTTTCAGGCGGTCCAGGTGACAATGGGAATCAATAAACACTTAAATGGCTCCAGGCTTTGAAAAAACTGAAGTTTAACATGTTATCGAGGCTACGATAAACCATTGAACGCAAGGGATAGTTGAGCTTTGTGGGCCACATTAGGCCGCATGTTGTTCAATAACTTTTTTAATCATTGAATAGTTGGGGAGCAAAACGCACCGGCAAGCAAATGCAGACGTTGCCGGTTTTCATCTCTACATGGTGTAGGTTGGTTCTTTCGAATTTAACATTCGTCCCAGACTGGATTCGATTTGGTTGCGCACATTGAATTCATCATTGAGAAATGCCACACCAACACCAGTTTCTGTGCCATTGTGGGCACCGTGTGGCGTAATCCAGCACACTTGCGTGGTTAAGGTCACGTGCTCTTCCTGTCCGGGTAATAGTACCTGCAATGATATCTCATCACCGAGCTCAAATGCCTGCTCAGTTTTGATAAATAAGCCACCTTGTTTTAAAAATGGCATATATGATAAGTACAATTCTTTTTCATTGGCAAATTGCAAGGTTATTTCGGTCATTTTTACTTCCTGTCAGCCTTACCCTGTTTGGCATTGTCACCGATCAATTTTTGTAAATCAATAACTAAGGATTCAATTACGAAACTTTTATTGACCTGGGTCAGTTGCTTAAGTTGACGACTGACCATAAGCAGTAACGTATAGCATTGCTGCAGGCATTCGTCTGACAATTTGGCCAGTTCGGCCGATACCACACTTTCCCGGATGCCCTGCCATTGATTTTTAAAACGCATTGCGGCACTAAAGTGCTGGGCTAGCCAGGCAAGTGCTTTCGGCTGTTCAGTCAACAGCTCGGTAAACTCTTCATTGAAATATGGTGTTGCCAGCCATTGCGCGAAAATAGTTTCGAAATCGATAAACTCTTGTGCCACCACTTCATTCTGAAGCTGAGCTAAGTGGCTCATATTGGAATAATCATCAATTAACTGGGAAGCGACAACGTTTTCTTTTAATTGCTGGCCAACTGGCGGACGAATATCAATCAAGGTGCAACGTGAGCGTATGGTTGCCAATAAACGGTCACTGTCATGACTGGTCAAGAGTAATACACTATAAGCTGTGGGCTCTTCCAGGGTTTTTAATAGCGCATTCGCTGCTGCCTCGGTCATCAGCTCCGCCTGCTCAATGATCACCACTTTTGCCTGACCTAGTTGCGCTTTTTTAATCAGAAACTGATTCGCCTGACGTATACTGTCGACCCCGATATGGGCTTTCTCGGCTGCCACATGAACCAAATCCGGATGATTACCGGCGCGCAACAATGAGCAGGCCTTACATTGACCACAGGCTTCTCCCCACAAGCCATTGGTAGTACACAACAGTTGCTGAGCGAGCCACTGGGCAATATCCTGAGTGCCACTTCCCGGATGACCATTAAATAAAATGCCATGGGGTAAACGCTGTTGATCTAACAGTTGCGATAGTTGCTGAGCCACATCCGCTAACCAGCGCTTTTGCGAAAAGCTGTTGTCCTGCATCATCGGTTAACCGTTGTCCCGTAAATATTGGCGTAATCGTTGTTCAATCTGCTCATGCACAACCGTCATCGGTTGACTGGCATCAATAATGACAATCTTTTCATCCTGGTTGGCAAAACTTAAATATTTATCACGAACCCGATAAAAGAATTCAATTTTTTCCTGCTCAATTCGATCCAGTTCACCGCGGTTCGCTGCGCGTTGCAAGCCAATTTCCGGGTCAATATCCAGATAAAAGGTTAAATCTGGTGTAAATCCCTGCAGCGTGATATCGGCCAGGCTTTCGAGGATCTTATCGTCGATTTCGCGGCCCCCACCCTGATAGGCGCGAGATGACAGATCGTGGCGATCACCAATGACCCACCGCCCATCCTGCAATGCGGGTTTAATTACATTGTGCAGTAGTTGTGAACGGCTGGCATACATGAGTAACAGCTCGCACTCAGGGGTCAGGGTCTCGTCCAAATCTGGCGATTTGACCAGACTGCGCAGCGATTCCGCCAATGGCGTGCCGCCAGGTTCCCTGGTTTTAATGTAATCAATATGAGCGTCTCGCAAGGTGTTCTCAACCACGGCAATGGCGCTGGACTTCCCGGCCCCTTCGATACCTTCAATAACGATAAACTTTCCTTGCTGGCTCATGGCTTTCCTCTTTGATATTTATCTACGGCACGATTATGGTCTGCCAGGTTTTTAGAAAATATATGTTCCCCATTGCCTTTGCTGACAAAGTATAAATAGTCACTACTTGCCGGATTAACACTCGCGTCAAGCGCGGTTTTACCTGGCATCGCGATTGGGGTCGGTGGCAGGCCATTTATCTGGTAGGTGTTATAAGCGGTTTTTTCACGAATATTGGCGTAAGTGATATCTCCGGTATAACGTTCACCAAGGCCATAAATGATGGTTGGATCGGTTTGCAGGCGCATGCCCTTGCGCAAACGATTAACAAAGACCGCTGAAATCAATGGTTGTTCAGCCAATACGGCCGTTTCTTTTTCAATAATGGATGCCATGATCAGTGCCTGATATGGACTTTCATACGGTAAATCTTCGGCGCGCTGCTGCCAACTGTCAGCCAGCTCCTGTCGCATCCGCTGATTAGCCTGTTGCAATATGCTCAAATCCGACGTGCCTTTCGTAAACTTATAAGTATCCGGGAAAAACATTCCCTCCGGGTGGGTGACATCAGGAAAATGAGGTTGTAATTGCAGCCAGTTTTTAGCGGTGATGGTTTGCTCTAAATGGGGGTTGTTAGCGAGTAATGCTAACCATTCCTTAAAGGTTGTCCCTTCCACAAAGGTGATTTTAAACTGGTACTCTTTACCACTAACCAGCATCGTTAATAACTGTTCAAAGCTGAGCTCTGGTGATAACTGGTATGTGCCTGCTTTTACGCGGGTTACACCGGGGTTAAGCTTACCATAGAGTTTATAAGGCCAGCTTGATGCTATCCACTGTTGCTGCTCAGCATGCCTGAGCAAGCTCGAGTAACTACTGCCTTTATTAAGGGTAAACAACTGAGTGTGAGAAATTGCCAGGGGTTGTTGCACCATTTGCTGCATTTTAAAATGTACAGCGACAATGGAAAGTACAGCAATCAGAACAAGACCAGAGAGCCAACGCCACATTTAAAATATATCCTTTATTTCCCGGCTTAATGTTGTTGAAAGCGGTGTCTCCAAAAACTGCCTTACCGGGGCAATCTGCAACAGTGCGTTGGTAATAAACATCGCCTCTGCCTGCTGCAACTGCTCGATTGTATGTTTGACGATTTTAACGTTTTGCAAACCGTTTAACAATCGTTGCCTCGCCAGGCCGTTCACCCCGGCGACGCTTAACTCTGCAGTAAACCAGTCACCATCTATTTGCCAGAACAGGTTACAGCTACTGGTTTCAACCACATAACCCTGCAAATCACAGACCACCAGATCATCGTATGGCATCGTATCCAGTTCATTGCGAACCAGGACTTGCTCCAGGCGATTCAGGTGTTTAACGCCAGCCAGCATCGGATTTAACCCTAAGGTTGTGGTCGCAACCCCGAGATGAATCCCGTGTTGGCGCCAGTTATCATAGTGGCCGGGAAAGTCATTAATGGTCACGATGACGTTGGCCGGACAATCACCAGCTCTGGCATAGCCCCGCTCTGAATAACCGGCGGTAACCATGACTTTGATTACCGCCCGTTTAAACGGTGCGCTCACCTGGTTAAGGTGACTTTCAAGCCGGTTAAAATCCGGGGCTGGAATCTGCAATGTGGCACAGCTGTCTGACAAGCGCTGAAGGTGCTGTTCAAGCCAGGTAACCTTGCCGTCAATGATGCTTGCCGTGGTAAATACACCATCCCCGAAGGCGAGGCCCCGGTCGCTGATCTGGATATCGCATTGTGGAAAAAAGTTTACCGAACTGAATAACATAGGGATAAAAAATAAGCCTGTTTACCAGCTAGTAAACAGGCTTATAAAGTGAAGTGCAAGAGTTTAATGGTGATTTACAATCACCTGATTATCGCCCTAGATTTTTTTGAACAGCAATGAGCCATTGGTACCACCGAAACCAAAGGAGTTACACAGGGCATACTCAAGTTTCGCATCACGCGCCTGGTGAGGCACATAATCGAGATCACAACCCTCGCCCGGATTATCCAGGTTAATGGTTGGCGCGATCGCCTGGTTGGCCAGCGACTGGATGGTAAAAATAGCTTCTGCAGCACCTGCAGCTCCTAACATATGACCAGTCATCGACTTCGTCGAAGAGACTGCCAGTTTATGAGCATGATCGCCAAATACTGACTTGATGCCATTGGTTTCAGCAATATCTCCGGCCGGTGTCGACGTACCATGGGCATTGATGTAACCAACCTGCTCAGGATCGACCTTTGCATCACGCAACGCATTACTCATTGCTGCGGCACCACCACTGCCATCTTCTGGCGGAGAAGTAATATGAAATGCATCGCCACTCATACCAAAACCAGCCAACTCGGCATAGATTCTGGCGCCACGGGCTTTAGCATGTTCATATTCTTCAAGCATGATAACACCGGCACCATCACTGAGCACAAATCCGTCACGATCTTTGTCCCACGGGCGCGAAGCCTGCTGTGGCGCATCGTTTCGGGTAGATAATGCCCGTGCCGCAGTAAATCCACCAATCCCTAATACGGTAGAGGCTTTTTCCGCACCGCCAGCCAGCATCGCATCGGCATCACCATACGCAATCATGCGAGCCGCATGACCAATATTATGAACCCCGGTGGTACAGGCTGTGACAATCGAGATGTTTGGACCTTTTAATCCATGGATGATAGATAAATGCCCGGAAATCATATTTAGAATCGTAGCTGGGCAGAAAAACGGCGATAATTTTCGAATCCCGCTGTTTAACACCTTTTCATGGTTTTCTTCGATTAATCCAAGACCACCAATACCGGAACCTACAGCCACACCGACACGTGGGCCATTTTGTTCGGTAATTTCCAGCCCAGAGTCCGCCAGAGCCTGGTTGCCTGCCGCAATACCGTATTGGATAAATAAATCCATTTTACGGGTTTCTTTTTTGGCGATACCAAAAGATTCCGCGTCAAACCCTTTGATCAGGCCTGCAAACTTGGTAGGAAATGTACTCACGTCAAAATGGTCAATAGGACCAATACCACTGTTACCTGACATTAATTGTTGCCAGGTAGCCTCAGGGTCGTTTGCTAACGGGCTTAATAAACCTAACCCGGTTACCACAACTCGGCGCATAACGAATCCAATCTCCGTTTGAAATGACTAAATACAAAAAAGGCGGTGTAAACCGCCTGTTCAGAATCGTTAGTGATTAGCTATTTGCTGTCACGTAATCGATTGCTGCTTGAACCGTTGTGATTTTTTCCGCTTCTTCATCAGGAATCTCGGTATCGAATTCCTCTTCAAGAGCCATTACCAGTTCAACGGTATCTAAAGAATCTGCACCTAAATCATCGACAAAAGATGCTTCATTTTTTGCTTCTTCTTCTTTAACACCTAATTGCTCAACAATAATTTTTTTAACGCGTTCTTCGATAGTACTCATTTTTTTTCCTTTACTAAAATTAGCAATTATAAAAATTGCCTGTAGTTTATTCGCCAACCGGTCGCCATGCAAGTATTTATCAGTAAAATGCAGCTGGTCAAACCTGATGGCTAATCAAATAGTTAAAGCCGTAGGGGTTTAATGCTATAAAGCTTTAATGCTATAAAGCTGTAAGGCTGTAAGCTGTAAGATTGTTTCGGCTAACCTCTTATAGCTTATGGCTTATAGCTTATGGCTCAACGTTTGAAGCCGAAGGCTTCAAACGTTAAGCCATATACATCCCGCCATTAACGTGAATCGTTTCACCGTTAATGTAGGCAGCAGCATCTGATGCCAGGAATACCACAACACTTGCGATTTCTTCTGGCTTACCTAAACGGTTGGCCGGAACCTGGGAGAAAATCGCTTCTTTTTGTTCGTCGCTTAATGTTTGCGTCATATCGGTGTCGATAAAGCCCGGAGCTACCGCATTGACGGTAATGCCGCGCGAAGCCACTTCTTTGGCCAGCGACTTAGTGAAGCCTAACAGGCCTGCTTTTGCGGTTGCATAGTTTACCTGACCTGCATTACCCATGGAGCCGACTACGGAACCGATGCTGATAATACGACCAGAGCGGTTTTTCATCATTGGGCGCATTACCGCCTTGCTTAATTTATAAAGTGAAGACAGGTTAGTGTTGATAATATCATCCCACTCTTCATCTTTCATACGCATCATCAGGTTGTCACGAGTGATACCGGCATTGTTAACCAGAATATCGACGCCACCAAACTGCTCTTTAATCGCCGCGAAAAGTGCATCGACTGAATCTTGTGAGGTTACATTTAGCGCAAAGCCTTTGCCTTTACCGCCCAGGTATTCACTGATTGCACTTGCACCAGACTCTGACGTTGCCGTACCAATAACGGTTGCACCCGCAGCAGCTAATTGTTGTGCGATCGCTTTACCAATACCACGACTGGCACCAGTTACCAATGCTACTTTGTCATTTAAATTAAATAATCCCGACATCATACTTCCTTATTCTTCAAGTGCTGCTTCAATACTATCGCTAGTATTTATTGATACACAAGATAATGATTTATTAATACGCTTGGTCAAGCCTTGTAATACTTTACCTGGACCCGCTTCTACCAGGGATTCGACCCCCTGCTCCGCCATTTTCGTTACCGTTTCTGTCCAACGAACCGGGCTGTATAACTGACGAACAAGCGCATCTTTAATTTTTTCGCCATCGCTGTAAGCTTCTACATCGACATTATTAATCACCGGAATTTGCGGTGCATTAAAGGTAATGCTATTTAAGTCTTCCGCAAGTTTCTCTGCTGCGCTCTGCATTAGTGCGCAATGTGATGGTACGCTTACAGGTAACGGTAATGCACGTTTGGCACCGGCTTCCTTACATAGTTCACCAGCACGTTCTACGGCTTCCTTGTTACCGGCGATAACGACCTGGCCAGGTGAGTTAAAGTTAACCGGAGAAACTACCTGTCCCTGCGCTGCCTGCTCACAGGCTGCTTTGATTGCGTCATCGTCAAGTCCGATGATAGCAAACATGGCGCCGGTACCTGCTGGAACGGCCTGTTGCATATAAATACCGCGCTTTTCAACCAATTTCACTGCCGTGGATAACGATAACACACCCGCACAAACCAGTGCCGAGTACTCGCCGAGACTATGGCCGGCCAGTACCGATGGTGTATTGCCGCCTTCTTCCTGCCAGACTCGCCACATGGCGACACTGGCGGTCAACAACGCCGGTTGAGTAACTTGTGTCTGATTTAATTTCTCTGCAGGGCCTTCCTGAATCAACTGCCAAAGGTCATACCCTAAAGCTTCAGACGCTTCTGCAAAAGTCTGCTGGACAATGCCGTTGTCGGCAAAGTCTGCCAGCATACCGAGTGACTGTGATCCCTGTCCCGGAAACACAAATGCTAGATTCGCTTGCATAATAGTTCTCTTTAAAAACGTACGAGAGCAGAGCCCCAGGTAAATCCACTACCGAAGGCTTCCATTAGAATGATTTGTCCACGCTTGATGCGGCCGTCTCTGACAGCTTCATCCAACGCCGTAGGAATAGTCGCGGCCGATGTATTTCCGTGTTTATCGAGGGTGACAACAACCTGATCCATCGACATTGACAGTTTTTTCGCCGCTGCGCTAATGATTCGCAAGTTCGCCTGATGGGGGACCAACCAGTCGATTTCTGACTTGTCCATATTATTATGGGCTAAGGTTTCAGTAACGATTTCACTCAATCGAGTTACCGCAAACTTAAACACTTCATTGCCTCTCATATAAATGTAGGCTTTTTCTTCCGTCAGCAGGTCACCACGTTTTGGAGAGTCGGCACCAAGCAATGCGCCATACTCACCGTCGGCATGCAAATGCGTGGAAATCACACCCTGCTCTTCACTGGCTTCAAGAATGACGGCACCAGCTGCATCGCCAAACAATATAATGGTGCCACGGTCTTCGGGATCACACATGTGAGATAAGGCGTCAGCACCGATGACTAAAACTCGTTTCATCATTCCCGACTTGATAAATTGATCGGCGACACTGAGGCTGTAAATAAAGCCCGAACAGGCGGCGGCAACATCAAACGCCGGAATATTTGGTACGTCCAGATATTTTTGGACATGGCAGGCAGCACTTGGCAAATCGACATGAGAACTGGTGGTACCCATAACAATCATATCAATGTCTTTAACATCCAGTCCTGCCATATCGAGCGCCTGTTTGGCAGCCTCGGCGCCCATATAGGCGACATTTTCTTGCTCATTGGCGATTCGGCGCTCTTTGATACCGGTGCGTTCTGTGATCCATTGATCGGTCGTATCGACCATTTTTTCTAAATCCGCATTGGTGCGCACTTGCTCAGGAAAATAACTTCCCGTCCCAATAATTTTTGAATACATAAGTTTTGTTAAGACCTTTTGATTAATCCCAGTTCAACTTTATTTTTTATCTTCTCAGGAACTTGCCTTTCTACTTCTTTGACTGCTTCTAAAATTGCATTATAAAACGCAGTACTGTTGGCATTACCATGGCTCTTAACCACAATGCCACGTAATCCTAACAGACTTGCACCGTTATACTGGTCGGGGTTCAGTCGTTTTAGGATTTTTTTTAAGGTAGGATTTAATAAAACACCCAGAAATCGGGTAAATGGACTTTCATTGACGATTTTTTTGACCTTATCCACGACCATTTTCGCAACACCTTCACAGGTTTTCAGTGCAACATTGCCGACAAAGCCGTCACAAACGATAACATCGGCCTTACCGGAAAATATGTCATTGCCTTCAATAAATCCGACATAATTGATATGCGGAGTGGCAGATAACAATGCCGCTGTCTGACGGATATGATCGCTACCTTTGATGTCTTCCTCACCCATGTTTAACAAGGCAACTTTAGGCTGTTTTATATCGTCCACCTGTTCGGCAACAACGGATCCCATAATCGCAAACTGAAATAAGGTGTCCGAGTTGCAGAATACGTTAGCGCCCAGATCAAGCATAAACACATGAGAATTACTGTCGCTAATGGGTAAATGTGAAACCAGTGCCGGTCGCTCAACGCCAGGCAACATTTTCAGCACGTAATGTGCAATCAGCAATAACGCCCCGGTATTACCGGCACTAACACAGGCCTGAGCCTGGTTGTCATGCACCAGATCGAGCGCTTTGCGCATAGACGAATCTTTTTTACATCGCAGGGCAACAGCTGGTTTTTCATCCATGGCAATGGTTTCAGCGGAATGCTGAATAGAAAGTCGGGGATGATTGGAAATATGAAGTTTATCGAGATGGGATTGTATTATTTGTTCATCACCGCAGAGAACGAGATGAAGATTTGGCAATGTTTCGATCGCCAATTTTGCAGCGGGCAACGTTATAAGGGGGCCATGATCGCCCCCCATAACATCTAACGCAACCGTTAGACTCACCAAAGTGTTCCCGCTTATTTAGCGATAACTTTGACACCTTTGTAATAGCCATCGGCTGTTACGTGGTGACGACGATGAGTTTCACCAGATACGCTATCTACTGATAGGTTTTCTGCAGTCAACGCATCGTGTGAACGGCGCATGCCACGTCTTGAACGAGACTTTTTACTTTTCTGTACGGCCATTACTTTACTCCTAAAATCACAAGTTACTTGAGTTGTTTCAATACATCAAATGGATTCGGTTTCTCAAGCGTATCCGGTAACTTCCCCCAAGTACTGTCGGCATCTGCCGGGCAATCTTCGAGTTCATGTTTCGGGATTAATGGAATCGCAAGGATTAACTCGTCTTCCACTAATTCGCGTAAATTCACTTCACCATTTTCATCTAATTCTACGGCGTCATAATACGAAGGCAACCGGGCCGCGGCGTCTTCGTGTTTCACAGGAGAATAACAGAATTCAACATTCAAATCCTGTGAAAATTCTTCATTACAACGCTGACATGTTAAAGACACTGACGCTTGTGCCGTTCCTGATAATACTATCAGTCCCTGCTCATCCACATCAAAGGTGATCTTTACATTTACCTGCTCACCGTGACCTTGGGTCACAGCCTGCAATCTATCTAATCCAGATAATTCAAAATATCCTTCACAAACTAAGCGCCGTTGAGCACTTTTATAAGGATCTATGGTTATCGGAAGTTTAAGGTTCTGCATAAGGCGCGCATAATAAAGGCTGTCGAGCCCTGTGTCAAAAGAAAATTCAGTACCAGAAGTACTTTCGCTCAAATAATGACACATTTTAACACAATGAATACAATCCGAAAATATTGTCAATGCCTTGAAGATACCAATCCACATTAATTACTGATCACTCAGCAAATATTCAAAAGGGTATATTTCACAATTTAGTTCATCGAATATTATCAAAATAAAGCAGAATTAATTGAATGGGTCGTGTATTCATATTTGCCCTACAGGGAACTAGGGTAAGGTGATAATGCAGGAGCATATTGTCTTTGCCTATGCGGGAATGCCCGAGAGGAAATTCTACTGCGTACTCGCTACTTAAAATGGAATGACCATTCCTAAATATCGAAGCCTTGTAGAGTTCCCTCGGCTGACATTCTGACTAGCTCACATATTTAAGTGGATTGGTATGACTTTCTCTATCGCTTGCGCTCAGGTAAAATTCTCTCATTCCGTCTTGCAAATTAACAATACTCTTTATTATGAAAACTCTTGTACTAGGCTCGACCTCAGTATTTCGCAAAGCCATTTTGGAAAAGCTTAATCTGGACTTCATCTGCGATAAGCCTGAAATCGATGAGACGCCCCTGCCCAACGAGCAACCTGTGCAACTGGTTGAGCGCCTGGCCATTGAAAAAGCGAGAAAGGTCGCAACCGGTCATTCCGATGCACTGATCATAGGTTCCGATCAGGTAGCGGTGCACCAGGGCGAGATCCTGGGAAAACCTGGCAGTCAAGAAAATGCCATCAAGCAACTACTACGCTTTAGTGGTGATAAAGTCACGTTTTTAACGTCCCTGTGTCTGTACGATAGCGTGACAGACACCTATGACGTGATTGTCGAGCCATTTTATGTGTTCTTTCGGGAACTGACTCACTCGCAGGTAGCAGCGTATATAGAGGCAGAATTGCCGTTAAACTGCGCCGGGAGTTTTAAAAGCGAGGGCTTGGGTATTTGCCTGTTTGAGCGTTTACAGGGTGAAGACCCCAATGCATTAATTGGCTTGCCGTTAATTCGCCTGACCAAGATGCTCGAAAAGCATGGGGTCGACGTTCTCGCCCTGCAAAAATAACGTAACGAAAGCAGTTGCCTCATTGAAATTTAGATTGGCGACTGCTTCCCCCTTCAAGATTAAAAGGTTTTCACTTCAAGCTTTTGTAATACATTGGCGAGTTGCTGATCATAAGGGGCTTCAAATTTTACCCGTTTATCATCTTTCGGATGGTTAAATTCAATACTTGCAGCATGCAGGAATAATCGTTTCAATCCTTTTTGCTGCATTTGTTCAGTAAAGTCTTCAGCACCATATTTACTGTCGCAGGCTATCGGATGCCCCTGACATTGACAGTGCACCCGAATCTGGTGAGTTCTGCCGGTAACCGGAAAGGCACGTACCAGGGTCGCACCGATGTAATGGGTTAATACTTTATAACGGGTTTCCGACTCTTTGCCCTGCAGATTATCGACGACTACCACCCGCTCCCCAGACTTTAATTCATTCTTCTTAAGCCCTTCAGTTACCCGGGTAAGCTTATTTGACCAGTGGCCTTTAACCAGCGCGTGATAAAATTTCTGTACTTTTTTATCGCGTAACTGCTCATGCAGGTTTCTAAGTGTTGAACGTTTTTTGGCAACTACAAGACAGCCAGATGTATCCCGGTCCAGACGATGCACTAACTCCAGCATTTTCGCCTGGGGACGCAACGCCCGTAGCGCTTCAATTAAACCAAAACTAAGCCCGCTGCCGCCATGAACAGCCATGCCCGATGGTTTGTTGATGACTATCAGGCAGTCGTCTTCAAAAATGATCTGTTTTTCCAGCGATGCGACTTTATTCAGTTGCGGTGAAACTTTCTCTGGATTCTCCGGCAACCGTATTGGTGCGATGCGTACGATATCATCGAGTTGCAATCGATACTCAGGTTTGATGCGCTTTTTATTAACGCGAATTTCCCCTTTTCTCAGTAATCGGTAAATCATACTTTTCGGCACGCCTTTGAGGGTTTTCAACAGAAAGTTATCGACTCGCTGGCCATCACTTGCCTCATCAATTTGATGATATTGTACTTTTGAGCGGGGTTCACTGCTCACCTGGGCTTGGTTCGCCTTAGCGGAAGAATGGGTACTCACGTATCTCACATAAAAATTAGCAACACTTAAGTGGCGATTTTAACACATGAATTATCAAGATGCTTTGTATTCTGGGTCCGATAATGGCGAGATTTGCCAGGATACGGCGACGAAGTCAGGGGATTGATAATCACGGCAGTGTTAATTTGCTAATTTATCGAAGGTTAATAGTTGCCATAATCTACATTTTAGTGGGATAATAAACAGGTTATTGACGAAAATTCCAATAACAAGTAGAAAACGAAGCTCTTTAAGAATTGTAAGAGGTTCGATGCGGCAACGTCCCTGTACACTTTTCGCAAGCCCCGAACCAATGGCTTGCCCGATACCTGGATAGCATTGCCCCTTGCTGGCTCTGATGTATGTAACTTATCGGAGTTTGCAGCATAAACATTGAATCCAGCACTAACGAGCAAAACTGAAGATAAGCACAACACTGCGTTGAGTGTGAAAAGTTAATAAACATTACTGCCAGATAGCTGTTTTTATTGGCGATAATGTAAAGATAAACAAACAGATAATTAACAGACCCAGAAATTACTGGTGTTGACACCCGTGAGGCTGACAACCCTCTGTTTGCTTAACCCATTAAGCAAAAATTGCCTGCACACCTGCATGTGTTGTGACAATAAATAGAGTCACAAAATCAATGAAACGCATGTTAATTAATGCTACTCAGTCGGAAGAGCTCCGCGTAGCACTTGTTGACGGCCAAAGCCTTTATGATCTTGATATCGAAAGCCCTGGTCACGAACAAAAAAAAGCCAATATTTATAAGGGTAAAATTACCCGCGTAGAACCCTCCTTAGAAGCTGCCTTTGTCGATTACGGCGCAGAACGCCACGGCTTCCTGCCAATGAAAGAGATTGCCAAGAGTTATTTCCCCCAAGGATATAGCTTTCAGGGTCGCCCAAATATCAAAGACATTTTAAGCGAAGGACAGGAAGTTATCGTTCAAATCGACAAAGAAGAACGAGGCCAGAAAGGTGCAGCATTAACGACTTTCATCAGCCTTGCCGGCAGTTATCTGGTATTAATGCCAAACAATCCACGCGCCGGTG
Source organism: Thalassotalea mangrovi (assembly GCF_005116735.1). Classification (GTDB taxonomy): domain Bacteria; phylum Pseudomonadota; class Gammaproteobacteria; order Enterobacterales; family Alteromonadaceae; genus Thalassotalea_A; species Thalassotalea_A mangrovi. The sequence goes on from NZ_SWDB01000011.1 coordinate 109,832, forward strand.
GCATCTCTCGTCGCATTGAAGGCGATGAGCGGACCGAATTAAAAGAATCCTTAAGCAAACTCGATTTACCGAAAGGCATGGGCCTGATTGTTCGTACCGCCGGTGTTGGTAAGGATTACGAAGAACTGGCGCACGATTTGAATGTATTGTTACATTACTGGCGTGCGATTGACGACGTTGCAGGTAGCAAGCCAGCTCCGTTTCTGATTCACCAGGAAAGTAATGTCATCCTGCGTGCCATCCGCGACTATCTGCGCCGTGATATTGGCGAGATCATCATAGATCGTCCGAAAGTCTATGAAAGTATCAAAGAACACATCCAGTTAGTTCGTCCTGACTTTATCAACAAGGTTAAGTTGTACAATGGCGATGTCCCATTGTTCACCCATTACCAGATAGAGTCGCAAATCGAGTCCGCATTCCAGCGTGAAGTTCGCTTACCATCCGGCGGGTCTATTGTTATCGATCCAACCGAAGCATTAACTTCCATCGACATCAACTCGGCGCGAGCCACTAAGGGTAGTGATATCGAAGAAACGGCGTTCAATACCAACCTTGAAGCCGCGGAAGAAATTGCCCGTCAATTACGTTTGCGTGACCTCGGTGGCCTTGTGGTTATTGATTTCATCGATATGACCCCGGTACGTCACCAGCGCGAAGTGGAAAATCGCATGCGTGAAGCAGTGCGTTCTGATCGTGCCCGAATTCAGTTGAGTCGTATTTCTCGCTTCGGTCTGTTAGAAATGTCACGACAACGTTTGAGACCTTCAATCGGTGAAACCAGCCAGGGCGCCTGCCCTCGCTGTAATGGTACCGGTCATGTGCGCGGTGTTGAATCACTGGCACTATCCGTACTGCGATTGATGGAAGAGGAAGCGATTAAGGACAAAACCAGTCAGGTGCACGCTCAGGTGCCAGTGCCGGTAGCCACCTATCTGCTGAACGAAAAACGTAATGCCGTTGGCCATATCGAAAAACGCCACAACGTTAAAGTGCTGATTCTCCCGAATCAGAACATGGACACCCCGCAATATGAAGTGATTCGCGTCCGTGATGACGAATCAACGTCGCAAGCCAGTTATGAGATGAAAGTCGCTGAACCGGTTGCCGAAGAAGCGGTAATGCCAAAATTCCAGAAAGATGCTGTGAAGCGTGATGAACCTGTATTACAGGGCATGACTGCTCCTAAAGCTGCACCGGCGAAGAAAAAAGAGCCGAAGCAAGAAAAGTCAACAGGGTTGTTTGCCGCTATTGCCGCCTTTTTCGCGTCATTATTTGCCAGCGAAGAAAAGCCGAAAGCAAAATCTAAACAACAACCTCGTCAGCGTTCAGGACAGGACACGCGTGAGCGCAGACAGCGCAAACCGCGTCAGCAACAACGCCGCAATCGCAGCCAGGATAAGCGCGATAATGTTAAAGACAACAAAGTAGCGGACAAAGAGCAAAGTCAAACCCAGTCTCGCGGAACTAAAAAGCCAGCAAAACGTGCGCCTGAGAAACAACAGGACAAAGTTGTCAAAGAAGAAAAAGTTGCCGAGCGTCGTCAGCGTCGCAACACCCGTAAGAAGGTTCGTATTAACGAGCAAACAACTGAGCAAGCGGTAACGGAAAAACAAGCGGATAATCAACCGCAAGCTCAACAGGAAAGTAAGCCGGCGAATAAAGACAAAGCGGCTAAAGGTCCACGTCGACAAAGTCAGAAAAAACCGGTTGCGGAAAAGACTGCGGATGCCCAGGCAGAAGCTGCTAAGACTGAAGATGTAATCAGCAGTGAGTCAGAGTCAAACAATGATATCAAGACTGATAGCAAGGAAGGCAAAAGCAGAAGCCGTCGTTCACCTCGTCACCTGCGCTCACACGGCCAGCGTCGCCGCAAAGAGAAAGAGCAAACTGGTGATACCAACGCAGCTGAAGACGCAGCAACGGAGCAAAAATCGGTAGATGATGCAGTGGTAGCCCGTTATCCGTCAGCAGCGGACAGTGACGATGCGATGCAGACATCATTGGATTTAAGTCATGAGCCACAGCAACCTGCGGCTGCGCAGAATCAGGAACTTAATGAAATGCCTGAACGCAAGCCTGTGGAGCCAACTGAGGCTGAACAAAGTGCGCAACTTGAATTGGCAATGACAGCACAGGCCGAAGCATCGCAAGCAGGTGAGGCAGCTAAGAGCACCGATAGCAACGCTGCAACAGATTCAGCTACGGATGAACAACCACAGCCGTCACAACAAGTGGCTGATGACAGTGCCAGTGATGAAGTGAAAACTGAGCCGCAACCCAAGCCAGTTATATCCGACACTGAAACAGTTGTTACTGATGAGGTAAAGGTTAGTGAGCAAGAGCAAGAGCAAGAGCAAGAGCAAGTAGTCAGCGTGGCCGATAACGAAGACACCGCTGAGACTGAAGTGAAGGCTGATCCTGCTCCTGTTACAGCACAGACAACTGATGCGACAGACGAGATGGTTAAAGACGATACAGCATCAACAGCGAAAACTGTAACCGCAAAGGTTCACCGCCCAGGTGGTCATGCTGCTGCACCAATGACGAAGCCTGAAATGGCCGTCATTGATGTTAATGCTGAACTGCCTACCTCGGCACTGGCCTCGGATGAGCGTGTTGAATTTGTTCGTTCGGACAAGCTCGCGACACAGGCGTTCGCCACCAACCACAGCTCTGCCGGTCCAACCAAACCCTAACCGGCAACAGCACTTGTGAAAAGTAAAAACGCCAGTCTATGACTGGCGTTTTGCCCCCTTCCCTGACTAAATTCGTAATAACTTAGCATTCTTCATCAGAAACTTTTCACCAATGCCTTTCACATTTAACAACTGTTTTACGTCGGTAAAAGGACCATTGGCTTCACGATAATCAATAATAGCCTGAGCTTTCTTTGCACCCAGGCCTTTAATCGCTTGCAACTGACTAACATCGGCCTTATTTAAATCAACCGTTGCCATCACCTCAGACTCAGTTGTTACTGTCTCAGCGGCGTAGACGTAATTACTAATGCCTACACTTGCAATGAATGACAATACAACTGCGAACAATAATTTCTTCATAATATTTTCCTTTATAGCAAATAACGTTCATGGCGCTTTAATGCGGAAAACAGCCATGGCGTGACCACCCCATGTGGTTCTTTTTTAGCATAGAAAATATTTAATCATTTTTTATGACGAAAAAAAAAGCTACCTGATTAGGTAGCTTTTTTCCATATCGATATTCAATGACTTATCAGGACTGCAACGAACGATTAATTTGTTCTAATACCGCTGCCGGATCGTCTGCTTTGGTAATAGGTCTGCCAATGACCAGGTAATCCACACCGACGGAAACCGCTTCAGGCGGGGTCATGATGCGCTTTTGGTCATCACTGCTGGCCCCCTCAGGGCGAATGCCGGGAGTTACCAGCTTAAAGTCGGCTCCCAGCGTTTGTTTTAACAATTGTGCTTCCTGAGCGGAGCACACAACACCATCAAGTCCCGATTTTTGCACTAATTTTGCCAATGCCAGTACCTGTTGCTCCGGAGTCTTTTCGATGCCCAACTCCTGCAAATCTTCGGCACCCATGCTGGTTAACACCGTAACTGCGATTAACAATGGTGCCTTATCGCCAAAACGCTCCAGCTCCTGTTTAGCACGTCGCATCATCTGTGTACCACCAGAGGCATGTACGTTAACCATCCAGACACCAAGTTCGGCCGCTGCAGCCACCGCTTTAGCGACCGTATTCGGAATATCATGGAATTTTAAGTCTAAAAACACATCGAAACCGCGTGCGGTCAATGTTTTGACAAATTCAGGACCAAAATGAGTGAACATCTCCTTGCCAACCTTTAAGCGACATTGAGATGGTTGTATTTTTTCGACGAACGCTAACGCGTCAGCTTGATTGGCAAAATCCAGGGCAACGACAACCTTAGGATCTAATGACATAAACTTTACTCTCCTTCCAAACCTCTGACCGGTTTGATTTGTTCCCAATCATGACAGGACGGGCAAGACCAATAATGAACACCGCTGTTAAAGCCGCAATTTCGGCAACTGTACCTGGGCCGAAGTTTTAAATAAGCAGTAACCAGCTCTTTGATTACATCCAGGGATTCCTGCTGAGTTTGCTGATTTTCCTCATTAATTTGCATTTTCACGAAATGCTTAAAACCTCTGATGGTCGGCCGACGATGTAGTGCAGATAGCAAATACTCGACAGCTTGTTGTGAGGAAAAATTCTCCTGCAAATAATCAAGATACGTAATGAGTGCGGTGCTACTGCCAGTTTTCTCAAATACTGATTTGATAAACGGGTAAAACTCGTCCTGATGGTCACTCTTCATGTAACAGGCGCGCATTCTATCAATTACGTCGGGAAAAAACTCCTGATCCTGTAAAAATATTTCCTGGTAGCACTGACAGGCTTCGTTATATTGTTGCGAATTTTCGTAGACTTTCGCCATCGTCACTTTTGCGCGGCTGGAATTAGGATTTAAATCTAAGGCATGCTGAAGCAATTCTAACTCTTTTATGTACTCATCTTCCTGCATCGCCAGTTCAGCAAGCTCACAATAAAAGTTGGCCAGTGAGTGCATAAGTTTTTTATCGCCACTTTTCCGAATCGCCTTTTCCAGGCTTAAGCCTTTTTGCCAGTCTTTTGTCGACAGGTAAATTTGCAGTAGATAGGAGAGTGCCTTAACCGCATAGGTGTCTGTCTTAATCAGTTTTAGAAACATCTTTTCCGCGCGATCAAACAAACCCGCGCTATGAAAATCCCGACCGAGTTCGAATGCGGCCTGTTGTTTTTCCTGATCGGAGAGCATGGGTTGACGGATCAGATATTCATGCACCTTCAACGCCCGGTCGAGTTCACCCCGGCGGCGAAACAGGTTCGCCATCGCGAAGTGGGCTTCAACCGTATCATCTTCATGTTTCAGCGCTTCGAGCAGATATTCAATTGCCTTGTCCTGTTGATTGGACAACAGGTAATTCAAACCTGTGGAATATTTAATGGAAAGCGATTCTTTGGCGGTTTGATCTTTTTGTTTGATGCTATTTCTTCCCATAAACCAGCCGTAGCCGACGGCAACAGGAAGTAATAAAAAAAGCAGTTCAAACATGATATTCGATTCTTATAAGGCGGGTTAAACCCGTTTATTTTCGTTTTAATCGACGAGCCATGGAAAACAATGTCGAGATGACGAAGCCAATCAAAAAACCAATAAAGGTAAACAGGCTCACGGCTTGCGACACACTGATTTCAGACTTGGCAATAATGTAATTTAATTCAATAAGTTGTTCATTCTGGCTGCCAAACACAAAGGCAACTGCCAGGAGTATAAATAGAAATACAATTGAAATAAATAATTTCACTGGAAACTCCCCGCTTTCAACACCCATCATCCGATGGTCAATGCAATCATTAAAAAAAAGGCATGCTATATAGCATGCCTTTTTCTGTCATATTCTGCAATTAAGCTAATGAAAGATTTACTCTTTCTCTCAACTCTTTACCCGGCTTAAAATGTGGAACATATTTACCCGATAGGTCAACAGATTCCCCAGTTTTGGGGTTGCGTCCAACCCGAGGAGCGCGATAATGTAGCGAAAAGCTGCCAAAACCCCGAATTTCAATACGGTCACCGCTTTCCAGGGTTTCCGCCATCATTTCCAGAATTTCCTTAGTGGCTGCTTCTACATCCTTAGCTGACAAGTGATCCATCTTATCAATTAACTTCTCAATGAGTTCTGACTTGGTCATTTGACCTCCAGTTCATCTTGGCGCTAGCCGATGGATTAGAGATTGAGGAGGCATTAAACACCTCCTCACCTAAGAGCTAAATTAGCCTTTAGCGTTTTTAAATGCTTCTGCCATCGCGCTCAAACCAGTGTCTTCTGCCTGGTTCAAGTTTTCCATCGCTGAACGTTCTTCAGCCTGGTCTTTCGCTTTGATAGATAGGCTGATAGCACGGTTCTTACGGTCAACACCAACGAACTTAGCTTCAACACTGTCACCTACAGAAAGTTCTGTAGATGCATCTTCAATACGGTCACGAGAGATGTCAGATACACGGATGTAACCTTCAACGCCTTCCGCCAGAGTTACCTTAGCACCCTTAGCGTCAACTTCAGCTACAGTACCAGTAACAATAGCACCTTTTTTGTTGTCTGTCAGATACATATTGAACGGATCGTCTTCAGTTTGCTTAACGCCTAAAGAGATACGCTCACGCTCTGGATCCACCTGTAATACAACAGCTGAGATCTCATCGCCTTTCTTGTATTCACGAACAACTTCTTCACCGCCATTCCAAGAAATGTCAGACAGGTGAACAAGGCCATCAATACCGCCGTCAAGACCGATGAAGATACCGAAGTCAGTGATTGACTTGATCTTACCAGTAACTTTGTCACCCTTGTTGAAGTTCTTAGCGAACTCTTCCCATGGGTTCGGGATACATTGCTTAAGACCCAGAGAAATACGACGACGCTCTTCATCGATTTCAAGAACCATAACTTCAACTTCGTCACCCAGGTTAACAACCTTAGATGGGTGGATGTTTTTGTTAGTCCAATCCATTTCAGAAACGTGAACAAGACCTTCAACGCCTTCCTGGATTTCAACGAAACAACCGTAGTCAGTCAGGTTAGTTACGCGGCCAGTCAGTTTAGAACCTTCTGGGAAACGGTTAGCAATAGCTGCCCATGGATCTTCGCCCAACTGCTTCATACCTAGTGATACACGAGTACGCTCGCGGTCAAACTTAAGTACTTTAACTGGGATTTCGTCACCAACGTTAACGATTTCACTTGGGTGCTTAACACGCTTCCAAGCCATGTCAGTGATGTGTAACAGACCATCGATGCCGCCAAGATCAACGAACGCACCGTAGTCTGTAAGGTTCTTAACGATACCTTTAACTTCTTGGCCTTCCTGCAGAGACTCAAGTAGTTGATCACGCTCAACACTGCTTTCAGATTCGATAACAGCACGACGAGATACAACAACGTTATTACGCTTCTGATCAAGCTTAATAACTTTGAATTCTAGATCTTTACCTTCCAGGTGAGTCGTGTCACGTACTGGACGAACATCAACTAATGAACCTGGTAAGAACGCACGAATGTTGCTAACTTCAACAGTGAAGCCGCCTTTAACTTTACCGTTGATAACACCGGTAACAGTCTCTTTTTCTTCGTAAGCTTTTTCAAGGAACTGCCAAGCTTCGTAACGCTTAGCGTCATCACGAGAAAGAATAGTTTCACCGAAACCATCATCTGTAGCTTTTAGAGATACGTCAACTTCATCACCAACAGCAACTTCTACTTCACCAGCAGAGTTTTTGAATTGGTCGATTGAAACAACAGACTCAGATTTAAGACCTGCATCAACTAATACGTTGTCTTTTTCAATACGTACAACAGTACCTTTAATGATGGAACCAGGACGAGTTTCGATTTCTTTTAAGCTTTCTTCAAAAAGCTGTGCAAAATTTTCAGTCATAACTTGTAAGTTAACTCAGTTATTAATCCACTCAACTACCTGTTTCGTGGGGTTGTTAAAAAAGTTCACTCTCTTCCCTGTAGCGAACTACTTTGCATGGAATCGTTAAAATTCCGACAATTTTTCATTGGCAAACGCCAGTATTTTTTCCACCACCTGGGTAATACTCAGGTCGGTAGAATCTACCAGCAGCGCCCCTTCTGCAGGCAACAAGGGCGCAACAGAACGATTTTGATCTCGCTCATCTCGCTGTTTGATGTCCGCCAAAAGGCGCCCGATGTTAACATCAATGCCCTTCTCTTGCAACTGCAACATGCGGCGTTTCGCCCGTTCTTCCGGGCTTGCGGTTAAAAACACTTTTACCGGCGCATCGGGAAATACCACAGTGCCCATATCACGACCATCGGCGAGGAGGCCAGGCATCTGTTTAAACGCACGTTGACGCCTTAATAACGCTTCGCGTACTCTGGGAAATGCCGCAACTTTGGATGCGATGGCACCAATTTCTTCGGTTCGAATTACGTTGGTGACGTCTTCGCCCTCGAGCAGAACCCGAGCTTCGCCTTTAGGCTGTATTTCAAATTCTACATCCAGATGCGATGCCAGGGGAATTAATGCTTCCTCACTGTCGATATCGATATTGTGGTGATTTGTTGCAACCGCCAGCACACGATAAATGGCACCGCTATCCAATAAGTTCCACCCTAACTGTTCCGCCACAATCCTGGCGACGGTTCCCTTGCCAGCTCCGCTGGGACCATCAATGGTGATTAAAGGGATTTGTTCATTCATTTACTATTTCCTGAGTAATGTTTAGTCCCACTTCATTAGCCAGTTCAACAAAAACCGGGAATGATGTGGCGACGTTATCGCAATCCAATATATGAATTGTACCACTAGAGCGCAGTGAACCGATAGCAAAAGCCATCGCAATTCTGTGATCATGCTGACTATCAACGGTACCGGTTGTTAACTGACCACCAACGATATCGATACCATCAGCGTAAACCTGACAATCTATACCCAGTATTTCAAGGCCGTCGGCCATCGCCTGTATACGATCGCTCTCTTTCACTCGAAGCTCTTCGGCATTTCTTAATCGGGTAACACCTTTAGCGCAGGCGGCGGCAATAAATATAGCCGGGAACTCATCAATAGCAAGAGGAACATCGGCATCATCGATATCACAACCATGCAGTTCACTTGCATGAACGATTAAGTCTGCGACAGGCTCATCCCCCGCCTTACGCTCATTAATAATTTCGATATCTGCGCCCATCTTAGCAACGATGTTAAGCACACCAATTCGCGTTGGGTTCATACCGACATTACGTAATGTCAACGTGCCCTGGCGAGCAATTAAACCGGCGATGATAAAGAACGTTGCCGAAGAAATATCACCAGGTACGGTAATATCACAGGCCTTCAATTTACTGCCACCGGTCAATGATACCTGGTTTCCATCTACGCTGACCGGGTAACCAAATGCCTTTAACATGCGCTCAGTATGATCGCGGGTAATGCCAGGTTCGGTCACAACGGTGGTACCTTGTGCATACATGCCCGCTAACAACACACAGGATTTAACCTGTGCAGAGGCCATAGGCAACGGATAATGAATGGCGTTCATAGAGTCGCCGCCAGCAATGTTCAGAGGAGGCGTTCCGTCATCAGCGGCACGGATACTAGCACCCATTTGTTGCAACGGTGTGACAACCCGCATCATTGGTCGCTTATTTAGCGAGGCATCGCCAATCATTTCACTGGCAAACGCCTGCCCTGCCAGGATGCCCGATAGCAGACGGATGGATGTGCCGGAATTACCAACATCGATAGCTTGTTCAGGCGCCTTTAGCCCATGCATTCCTACGCCATGAACTACCACATTATTCTGCTCATCCGGGCCTTCAATGTTTACTCCCATTGCTTTAAAAGCATTCATGGTTGCCAGGCAGTCCTGTCCAGGTAAGAATCCATAAATATGACTGGTTCCTTCCGCGAGCGAGGCGAACATAATCGACCGGTGAGAAATAGATTTGTCACCTGGGATGCGAATGTCACCACTAACCGGACCCGCCGGCTTGGCATGAAACATCAGGGAGGAGGAAGGTTGATTCATGGGTACGTCCTTTTAACTTCGGGTAGCTAACTTACAATATTTCTTAGATTACTGTTGATGTTGTTCGGCGAATTGCTGCATAAACGTGACTAATGCCTTAACGCCGGCCAATGGCATCGCATTGTAGATACTGGCGCGCATGCCACCAACGGAACGATGACCTTTAAGGGCGAGTAATCCAGCTTCTTTAGCCTTGCGCAAAAACTCGTCGTTCAACGACTCATCCTGCAGGTAAAATGGCACATTCATGGTGCTGCGATTCTGCTTCGCTACACGGTTCTCATAAAAGCTGCTCTGCTCAATGAATTGGTACAGGCAATCGGCTTTTTCGCGATTTAATTGTGCCATTTTTGCCAGTCCACCAAGTTGCTTTAACCAGTTAAAAACCAGGCTCGCCAGGTACCAGGCGTAGGTCGGTGGGGTATTAAACATCGAATCGTTTTCGGCCAGTATCTGATAATTAAATATCCCAGGTACTGAATTCATCGCCCGACCTAGCAGATCCTCGCGCACGATCACTAAGGTTAAACCGGAAGGACCAATATTTTTTTGGGCTCCAGCATAAATCAGCGCAAATTTGCTCACATCGATAGGACGTGACAATATCGTCGAGGACATATCTGCAACCAAAGGAATATCCCCGGTTTCTGGTACTTCAAAGATTTCAATTCCATCGACGGTTTCATTCGGACAGTAGTGAACATAATCCGCATCCGAAGATAGCTGCCATTCACAGGCAGGTAATACCTGTTTTTTGCCGTTAACTTCTCTCACTGGTTCAATGACCCGGATATCGCCATATTTTTTTGCTTCACTAACCGCACTTTGTGACCATGAACCGGTAACCACATAATCTGCCTTGCCGGATCCGGTCAGCAGATTCTGAGGGACTGCAGCAAACTGCCCACGGCCACCGCCGTGACAAAATAGCACTTTGTAATTGTCCGGGATCGCCATGATGTCGCGCAGGTCCTGCTCAGCTTTTGCCGCCAGGGCCATAAATTCAGGACCACGATGGCTTAATTCCATAACCGAACAGCCAGTATTGTTCCAATTTAAAAATTCCGTTTGAGCTTGTTGCATTACCGGTTTAGGTAACATCGCCGGGCCGGCGCAAAAATTAAAAATCTCTTTCATGAGTCACTACTATTCTATGTCTACTAATACTCAAACCTTGTCCGTGTTGACATCGGTTCAATTTACCAACGTTTCTTTATCAGAAAAAAAATGAGCGGTAAAAACCGCCCATTTAAGATGTAACACTGCTTGCGTTATTCGCTGTCACCTTCCGGTGCCTGCTCTTGCTCCGCTGCGCCCTGCTCTTCGCTAGGCTCTTGGCTTTGCTCAACGTCAGAGTCATGTTCGTCCTCTGGCAATGTTTCGTCTTCTTCGATTTCATCGATTCGCTGCAGGCCAACCACATGTTCATCATCGGCAGTTCTGATCAAACGAACCCCCTGGGTGTTACGGCCAATTACGCTAACTTCATTCACCCGGGTACGAACCAGCGTACCGTTGTCCGTTATCAGCATGATTTCATCGGCATCTTCAACCTGAACCGCACCTACAACCGCGCCGTTTCGCTCACTCACTTTGATTGAAACAACACCTTTAGTAGCTCGACTCTTCGCCGGATATTCCTCTAAATCAGTACGCTTACCATAACCATTTTCGGTCACCGTCAAAATCGCACCTTCGTTCTTCGGAACAATCAAAGAAACCACTTTTTGTGTTTCTTCAAGCTTCATACCACGAACACCGGTTGCAGTTCGACCAACGGTACGAACACCCTGCTCATGGAAACGAACCACTTTACCTTCGTCAGAGAACAGCATGATTTCGTTGTCACCATTAGTGATATCAACACCAATCAGCGTATCATCATCACGAAGATTCAGGGCAATGATACCGTTAGCACGCGGACGAGAATATGCGGTCAGAGGCGTTTTCTTAACCGTACCCGAAGCCGTCGCCATAAAGATGAACTTATCTTCTTCGTACTCACGAACTGGCAGGATTGCGGTAATACGTTCATCGCTTTCCAGTGGTAATAAATTAACAATTGGACGACCACGTGCAGTACGCGTTGCCAATGGCAATTGATAAACCTTCAGCCAGTACATACGACCGCGGTTTGAGAAACACAAAATCGTATCATGGGTATTGGCAACCAGCAGACGTTCAATGAAGTCTTCTTCCTTCATCTTAGTTGCAGCTTTACCTTTACCACCACGGCGCTGAGATTCGTACTCAGATAGCGGTTGATACTTAACGTAACCCTCGTGAGATAAAGTTACAACGACATCTTCTTCATTGATCAGGTCTTCTAACGACAGGTCATGAGAAGCGGCAGAAATTTCAGTGCGACGCTCATCGCCAAACTCTTCGCGAATCGCTTCAAGCTCTTCGCGAATGACTTCCATCAAACGCTCTGGACTTGCAAGAATATGCAATAGCTCGGCGATGAAGTCTAATAACTCTTTGTACTCGTTTAGAATTTTTTCATGTTCTAAACCTGTTAGCTTGTGTAGACGAAGGTCAAGAATTGCCTGTGCCTGTTGTACCGTCAGGTAATATTGACCATCACGAATACCGAACTCAGGCTCTAACCACTCTGGACGTGCGGCATCGTTACCAGCACGTTCAAGCATTTCCGACACATTACCCAAGTCCCAACCTGTGCTGACAAGCGCTTCTTTAGCTTGTGCAGGTGTTGGTGAGTTTTTAATTAACTCAATGATAGGGTCGATATTACTCAGTGCTACGGCTAAACCTTCAAGGATGTGTGCACGTTCACGAGCTTTGCGCAGTTCGAAAATAGTACGACGAGTTACTACTTCACGACGGTGCAGAATAAATGCTTCAAGCATTTCCTTAAGGTTGAACAATTTTGGCTGACCATCAGTCAGGGCAACCATATTGATACCAAAGGAAACCTGCATCTGGGTTAGCTTGTATAGATTGTTTAGTACAACTTCACCAACTTCACCGCGTTTGATTTCGATCACCATGCGCATGCCGTCTTTATCAGACTCATCGCGAAGTGCCGAAATACCTTCTAAACGTTTTTCCTTGACCAGCTCTGCCATTTTTTCGATCAGTCGAGCTTTATTCACCTGATAAGGTAGCTCGTGCACGATAATGGTTTCTTTACCCGTTTTCTCGTCCACTTCAACTTCGGCACGGGCACGGATATTTAACTTACCACGGCCGGTACGGTAGGCTTCTTCAATACCGGCTTTACCGCTGATAATACCAGCAGTTGGAAAATCAGGCCCTGGGATATATTCGATCAGTTCTTCCATGGTGATATCACTATTGTCGATCATAGCAATACAGCCATTTACCACTTCCGTTAAATTATGTGGTGGAATATTGGTTGCCATGCCAACGGCAATACCAGAAGAACCATTGATCAGGAGGTTTGGTACCCGGGTCGGCAAAACCGCAGGCATTTTTTCCTGGCCATCATAGTTAGGAACAAAATCAACGGTTTCTTTTTCCAGATCAGCAAGCAACGCATGGGAAATCTTTTGCATGCGAATTTCGGTATAACGCATAGCGGCAGCTGAATCGCCGTCCACGGAACCGAAGTTACCTTGTCCATCTACCAGCATGTAGCGTAAGGAGAATGGTTGTGCCATACGAACAATAGTATCGTAAACCGCAGTATCACCATGAGGGTGATATTTACCGATTACGTCACCCACGACACGGGCAGATTTCTTATAGCCCTTGTTCCAATCGTTACCCAAATCGTGCATCGCGTATAAAACACGGCGATGAACTGGTTTCAGACCATCACGAACATCGGGTAATGCACGTCCTACGATTACACTCATGGCATAATCAAGGTACGAGTTCTTTAACTCGTCCTCGATATTGACTGGAATGATTTCTTTTGCCAGATCGGTCATAAAATGATGCTTTCCCTAAATCAGCAAGTTGCTTTGTGTTTTTTTATTGGTGCAGAATCTTAGCATAAACTAGCAGATTTCTGCACGGCTTTATTGAGGATTTGACGTTAGCAAACTTCCCGCAACATTTGTAGCATTAATTGCATAATCGTGTAAATTTGCCGGGATATTAACAACACCATTTAAGTAGGTGCTTTTTAACTCAAGGTTTACATCAAGGTCGTGGTTCGATATATAATACCTATCACGAACGCTTTCACCTGTACGTGCATTCCAGCGATTCTAATCCCTGCCTTCAGCTGTGCAACCGCATTTAAGTTGTGCTCAGAAATTAAGGCCTGGGTTTGATCAAAGGCTCAGTCCGGATAGTCAATGATTAACGTTGCAATAACATCAGGCTGTGCGTGCCTAATAAAGGAGCAATTTGGCCGTAATGAGTAGTAATGACATGCCATTAACCACAGTGACTGTGCTGTATTATGATATTCACACTCTCGAATTCAATCACCAGGTCGGCCAGTTTCCCAAAGCCGAACATGGCCGGGTCGTCATTGATGAGGAATTTAAACGCGATAAGTCGATCATTGCCGTCTGTCGTGGCGAAGTGAAAGTTTTGAATAAAATTGGTGATCGGATTAACGATTAATACCAATTTAATCAATATATACTTTTATACAACACAGCTATTTCATCGTCGTGATGGCAATTATCAACTAACCGGCACATTGCGACGTCTGTGTAACCCTTTTGGATCTTAAAATATGAGCCAACCCGTAAACGTAAATCCGCAAGAAATTGAGAAATTTGAAAAAGTAGCCAGCCAGTGGTGGGATCCGGAAGGCGATTTTAAGCCTCTGCATCAAATTAATCCGCTACGACTGAGTTTCATCCAGTCCCACTGTGGTTCATTATTCGATATGACCAGTATCGATGTTGGCTGTGGTGGCGGTATTCTCGCCGAAAGCATGGCTCGTATAGGCGCTAAAGTCACAGGTATCGACCTTGGTGAAGAACCTCTGAACATAGCTAAGTTACATGCTTTGGAAGCCGGTGTTGAGCTCGATTATGAGAAAATCCCTGTCGAAGAAAAAGCCCAGCAGTTGCCAGAACATTTTGATTTAGTGACTTGCATGGAAATGCTTGAGCATGTTCCCGACCCACAATCCATTGTCAGGGCCTGTGCAGCCATGGTAAAACCCGGCGGTAAAGCGTTTTTCTCGACCCTAAACAAGACCACCAAGTCTTACCTTCTCGCCATTGTTGCAGCAGAGAAACTGCTGAAACTGGTACCAGATGGCACCCATGACTGGAATCACTTTATCCGCCCTTCACAATTGATCGGCTGGGCGGAGTCCGCTGGACTGCGTTGCATCGATGCCACCGGCATTCATTACAACCCGATCAATCAAAACCATAAATTGGCGCCGGGCCTTGATGTCAATTACATTCTCGCCTTTGAAAAGCCAGCGCAGTAATCGACCGTCCCGATTTAACGATATGGCCAGTTGATCCTTGCTGGCCGTATTTCGTTTGATAATAATCTATAGACTGAATACCTGGTGGTAGTAACAAACAAGATGGTGTGCTTGGCGGACAACAGAGCACCTGGAGTCTTCTTTTTAACAAACAGACAGGTTAACTAATTCACTCATGAAGCACTGGCACAATAAAGGCATACTGTTTGATCTGGATGGCACACTGGTTGACACAGCGGTCGACTTGCATGCGGTGTTAAATCAGCTTCTGGCTGACCACGGGCGCCCCAAAGTATCGCTGGAGAAGATCACCCCAATCGGATCCGATGGTATCTATCCGCTGCTCGACCTCGGCTTTGAGCAAGCGCTTAATCAAGCCGATAAAGAGTGTTTAAGAGCCGAGTTCATTGCCATTTACCAACAACACCCTACTCGCTTTAGCCAGTTATTCGATGGCATTGAGGACATCCTGACGACGCTTAACGCGCATCAGGTACCCTGGGGGATTGTCACGAACAAACCAACCAGCCTCACATTACCCTTGCTGGAAAAGTTTGCCGTATTAACCCACTCAAACGTTCTTGTCTGTGGCGACACCCTGGCATTCAGAAAACCTCATCCGGCGCCCATGCATCATGCCCAACAAGCGCTTGCTATTGGCGATTCAGGTAACATTCTCTATGTAGGAGATGCAAGACGGGATATTGACGCCGGTAATGCCGCCAAAATGCACACAGCAATCGCCTCATGGGGTTATATTAGCAAGGACAATGACGTTACTGACTGGGGGGCGAGATACATTATCAGTCATCCACGAGAACTCTTAGAGCTTACTATTTGAACGAATTGAATAAACAATAATCAGCAAGGTAAGAATTTGTTTTTCTTATGGTATTTTAAAGTCAATTGAAACTCGATAAGCGGCTGAAAAAATAATGCCTGAAATGGCTAAAATAATTTTAATTTAATATTTATCGCTTGCATTTTATATAGGGTGACTTTGACAGGAGCTAGTAAGTTAGTTACCACTAACCAAAATTATCTAACTAATTTCATCGTAAATAAATGCCGCTTTACAGGGGTTGCAATAACCGTCAAACCTCATTATCTTGTGACTATATCTTGTAATACCCCCTAGATATTGTGCATTTATTTTCAACAGTCACTAGTGACGTGTTGACTTGGTTTAAACGGATCATCAAGTTTTATTGGTGGTTATCAATAAAAAAAATAAATATAAAACATTAATTACAGGTTTTTCATGAACAGCAACCTCTTTGTAACCAAACGGAACGGGCAGAAAGAACCCATCGATTTAGACAAAATTCATAAAGTCATTGACTGGGCAGCTGAGGGACTAGAATCCGTTTCTGTGTCTCAAGTAGAGCTTAAATCACACATTCAATTCTATGATGGCATCAAAACGGAAGATATTCATGAAACCATCATCAAGGCAGCCGCTGACTTAATCAGTGAAGAAGCTCCGGATTATCAATATCTGGCTGCTCGCCTTGCGATCTTCCACCTGCGCAAAAAAGCTTACGGTAAGTATGAACCGCCGGCATTGCACGAGCATGTGTTGAAATTAGTTGAAGCTGGCAAATACGATAAGCATCTGATTGAAGATTATAGCGCTGAAGATTTTACCGCTATGGACAGTTTTATCGACCACGAGCGCGATAAAACTTTTAGCTATGCGGCTGTAAAACAGCTGGAAGGTAAATATCTGGTGCAAAACCGTGTAAACGGTGAAATTTATGAAAGCGCCCAGTTTTTATACGTACTGGTTGCGGCAAGTCTCTTTGCCAAGTATCCAAAGCAAACCCGGCTGGATTATGTCAAGGGTTTCTATGATGCAATCTCTACCTTTAAGATTTCCCTGCCAACGCCAATTATGGCCGGTGTGCGGACGCCAACTCGTCAGTTCTCATCTTGCGTACTGATTGAAACCGGTGACAGTCTTGATTCCATCAATGCATCAACTAGTGCCATTGTAAAATACGTATCACAGCGCGCCGGGATTGGCATTAACGCCGGTCGCATTCGCGCCCTGGGTAGCTCTATTCGCAATGGTGAAGCCTTCCATACCGGCTGTATTCCATTTTATAAACACTTCCAGACAGCGGTTAAAAGCTGTTCGCAAGGTGGTGTTCGAGGTGGTGCAGCAACCCTGTTTTATCCACTATGGCACCTGGAAGTGGAAAGCCTGCTGGTACTGAAAAACAACCGCGGTGTTGAAGAAAACCGTGTTCGTCATCTCGATTATGGCGTGCAATTCAACAAACTCATGTATCAACGTTTGATCAAGGGCGATTACATCACCTTATTCAGTCCTTCGGATGTACCGGGCCTGTATGATGCCTTCTTCGAAGATCAGGAAAAATTTGAACAGCTGTATGTGAAATACGAAGCGGATGCATCGATTCGTAAAAAGCGCATCAAAGCCATCGAATTGTTCACCTTGTTTGCTCAAGAGCGAGCGAGTACCGGCCGTATCTACCTGCAAAATGTTGATCACTGTAATACCCACAGCCCGTTTGACCCGACTGTTGCACCAGTTCGTCAATCAAACCTGTGCCTGGAAATTGCACTGCCAACCAAGCCATTGGAAGATGTTAACGATCCAAACGGTGAAATCGCTCTGTGTACCCTGTCAGCATTTAACCTGGGCAAAATTGAGAGCCTGGATGAGCTGGAAGGCCTTGCTGATTTAGCCGTACGAGCGCTGGACAGCCTGCTGGATTACCAGGATTACCCGGTACCGGCAGCGCATGCAGCCACGATGGGTCGTCGTACCTTAGGTATCGGTGTGATTAACTACGCTTACTACCTGGCGAAAAATGGTGTTTACTATTCAAACGGCAGCGCCAATAACCTGACGCACCGCACGTTCGAAGCGATTCAGTATTACCTGCTGAAAGCATCAAACCAGCTGGCGATTGAACAAGGGGCTTGTCCTAAGTTCAATGAAACACGTCTGGCGCAAGGCATTTTACCAATCGATACCTACAAGAAAGAAATCGATAAGGTAACCAATGAGCCATTGCACCTTGACTGGGAAGGATTGCGTGAGAGCATTAAACAACACGGTGTTCGTAACTCAACCGTTTCTGCACTAATGCCATCAGAAACATCGTCGCAAATCTCAAATGCCACCAATGGCATTGAGCCGCCACGAGGTCTTATCAGCATTAAAGCAAGTAAAGATGGCGTGCTTAAACAGGTAGTCCCTGAGTATGAGCGCCTGAAAGACAACTATGAGTTGTTGTGGAATATTCCAAGTAACGATGGTTATCTTGAACTGGTCGGTATCATGCAAAAGTTCGTTGACCAGACGATTTCCGCAAATACTAATTACGACCCGTCAAAATTTGAAAATGGTAAAGTGCCGGTTAAGCAGATCCTTAAAGACATACTGCTGGCCTACAAGCTTGGCGTGAAAACCATGTACTACCATAATACCCGCGATGGTGCTGATGACAGCATGGGGGATATGGAAGACGATGGTTGTGCTGGCGGCGCTTGTAAGATATAACCAACAGGCCGTACACCACTGTTGAGAATTTTACAGAAACCCCAGTGTTCTTCCCCTTTAGGCACTGAGGTTTCTTTCGTTTTAAATTACCAAGGTTTTAGCAAGTTCCAGTGAGCGGAACTGCAGGAGCAATCATGGCGTATTCAACGTTTAACCGAGTAAATAATGATCCATTACTCGAGCCAATGTTCATGGGTAACACAGTTAATGTCTCCCGTTATGATCAACAAAAACATCCAATTTTCGAGAAGTTAATCGAAAAACAACTGAGCTTTTTCTGGCGTCCGGAAGAAGTCGATATTTCTAAGGACCGTGCTGACTGGCAATCACTGACTAAGTCAGAACGGCATATCTTTATCTCCAACCTGAAGTATCAGACGTTATTGGACTCCATTGCAGCACGCAGCGTTAATGTCTGTTTGTTACCCTTGGTATCAATTCCGGAGTTAGAAACCTGGATTGAAACCTGGGGCTTTTACGAGACTATCCACTCGCGCTCTTATACACACATTCTGCGCAATCTGTTTACGGATCCAAGCGAAGTGTTTGATGATATTGTTATCAATGAAAACATCTTAAATCGCGCCAGCGCCATTTCGCAGTATTTCGATCGCCTGATTCTGCTTTCGCAACTGTATCAGTCACAGGGCGAAGGAACTTACGATATCGAAGGTGAGCAGGTCATCGTTTCACAGCGCGAAATCAAAAAGGCACTGTATCTTTCTGTATGTTCAACTAATGCCCTGGAAGCGATACGTTTCTATGTGTCTTTTGCCTGTTCATTTGCCTTTGCTGAGCGTGAGCTTTTGGAAGGCAACGCAAAAATCATCAAGCTAATTGCTCGTGATGAAGCCGTGCATTTGACCGCGACCCAGCACATTTTAAATTTGTGGGCGAGTGGCAAAGATGATCCGGAAATGGCTGAGATTGCCAAAGAGCTACATGACGAAGGCTTGGCATTGTTTTTAGATGTGATCGAGCAGGAAAAACAATGGGCGGATTATCTGTTCAAAGACGGTTCAATGATTGGTTTAAATGCTGAGATCTTAAAACAATATATCGAATACCTGTCAAATCAGCGCTTAATCGCCATTGGTTATGAACCGCAGTTCGCCGTCAAATCCAACCCATTGCCGTGGATTAATGCTTACCTTTCGAGCGACAATGTTCAGGTGGCACCACAAGAGACGGAAATTTCTTCATATCTGGTTGGTCAGACTGACAGTGCGGTTGACAGCAGTGACTTCGAAGACTTCGATTTGTAAACCTGCAGCATAATGGGTAACAAAGTTTGCGTGAATGAGCGGATGATTGACTGTGAGTTTGATCTTCAGGCACATAAAAATTTACTGGAATTTTTTGAGCAGCAAAATATTGAAGCCCATTATCACTGCCGCGACGGGTTCTGTGGAGCCTGTCGCGTTGAATTACTGCAAGGCTCAGTGGCATACACCAATGGTGAGCCACTGGCATTTATTCGTGAAGGGGAAATTCTCCTGTGCTGCAGTGTACCTACCTCAGATATAAAACTTTCCTGCGATTAACGATTGTTTCTATTTAAACCTGTTCATTCTTCGCTGAGATGACCATAATATCACTTGCTCACAGCAGCGCACTGCCCTCTTTTGCAGGCAGCACTAATCAAGCAAAGTATAATGTTTCTTTACATCATCAATAAATGCCTGCCAGGTCTCATCAGGTTGCCAAATCGCTAATAAATCCCGTTTAGCCGTTTCATCCGACTCATTTAACTGAGTTACCCGATAAAGATAGGTAAAAACAGAGCCACGCCAGTTTAATTTACAATGAGTTAGAGTAATGCCTTCACTACCTCTGTCGTCCTGCATCGCCGCTACGTATTGCTCAAAGTCTGCCAGGGTTGGGTTTTCCCAGATCACGGGAATATTGACATAAACCAACCCCAGATCCGTCGTCAATGTCTGTTCTTCGCTGCGATCCCCAGGAATTAAATCAATGACCTTAGTTACCCCAGAGGCCTTTAATGCAGCAAACTGGTTTCTGTCTGGCAGGCCTGAACTCATCATTTTGGCATTGTTTACCTGATAATTCTTTAATTCAGCTAAAGCCATTTGCGAGTCGGCCGCGGTTGCTATTGCCAACGTTAAGTTAGCGAAATTAATAGCAATCAAGGTCAAAATAAAACGCAGGTTTTTCATGTGGCTGTCCTTTATGTGAATACATCGTCTGATTAATCTGAATATCTTTTAGTCACTCGCCATGGCGGATTCAGGCGATTTTCACCCGCCCAGTAAAGTTTAATTATGTTATTACTCGGGTCTTTTAATATGGCTTCGCGCCACAGGTACCTTTGATCTTCTGGTTCCTGGTCAAATTCGATGCCTCGTTGCTTTAACGTTGCGACCAGGGTATCGAGATCTCTATGCTCAAAATATATCACTGATCCGTTGTGCACTGGTTCATCTTGCAGTGCCAGTGAAAATGTCCCGTCTCCGTCGGGACAGATAAACCTGGCATAGTGTGGTGTGTCGACAATTTGAGTAAAACCCAGGGTCAGATAAAAATGTACCGACTGCTCCATGTCATTAACAGGTAGTGTGATTTGATTTAAGTTCATAAATCCCTCTACAAGCATTCATTGTGGAACATAGCCAACTGTTTAGATTTATAGCCCCCAATTTTTAGATGGTCTATATTTCCTAACGTTGACTCTGTCCTTACTGATGAAATCGCTTAAATCTTAAAATCTAATTGAATATATAAAGTAGCTTTAACCGCTACCCCACCCTCAAACTTAGGGGCATATCGCCATTGTTTTATCGCATCAAGACTTTCTTGGATAAAGTATTTTTTATCACTGGAAGCGATTACACTAGGCTCAACAACAAAGCCTTGTTCATCAACCTGGAACTCTACCTGAACCCATCCCTCTAGATTTCTTCTTACAGCTTCAGAGGGATAAAGCGGCTCTACACGGTATAAGGGTACTTGTTCCTGGTTAGGATCCCAGGGCGTCATTTTTCCAATAGCAACGCAATGCTCAGTAGCCTTATCGCTATTTTTCCTATTTTCGTATGCGCCGACAAGAAATGCTCTGCTTGATAATTCGTAGGGGTGCGTAACACCATCAATTGACTCGAAAATTTCAACATTCTGTTCCAATATTTCGATGCTTTTCTTTATTTTTCCTTGATTGCGATAATACTGTGCTAACCAAATCCTTGCTTCAATGAGTCTTACATCGTCTTTTGGCAACTCTGCTTGAAATTCCTTATATGCTTTTAGAATTGTGCGACTGGTAGAACCGGGAATCGACAATAGCACTTGTCCAATTCTTAGCTTAATCGTTGCACTGGCCAGAGGATCTGTATCATAAAGTTCGTCCGCGATATCAAGGGCTTTATGGGCATAGCTCCTAACATACCATCTATCGTTTCCTAAATTACTCTTGGCCTGTTGATAATAAATATCGGCGATTTCTACAGAGTTCTCCGGGTATGTTAGCTTGTATATTGACAAGGCTTGTTCAAAAAGTGCATTTATCTGGTCATAGTTGTCCCTCAACTCATAGGCATAATTCAACGCAAGGGAGCCGCAGTTGATATTTTCTTGACCATAATACTCACACCCTAATTTGTAACTTTTCTGTGCTAAGTTGCGGCGAATACTTATATCACGGTCCTGCACGGCTTTTTGATAGTCCTGATATGTATTTTGAAATTGTGTTTGTAAATCATCCTGAGCGAATGAAGTTAGTGATAATGACAATAATGAGGGAAACAACAATCCTTTTAGCACGGCATAATCCTTAATAAAGCTGCTTTAAGAAACCGAAATACGATATCATAGTTGTTAAATTTAACGCAAAACAACAGCTAATATTTAATCGATTGTGAACTCGTAACCAGCGGGGCAAATATGCTTTACGACGAGGTAACAAATGGTCAACTGCTTTTATATCCTGGGGTTTCGCTGAGCAACTGTTTACTGCGCACAAAAATACCATTGCCACGGCCAATTTCCCTGCCCTGCTCGTCATAAACCACGGCTTCTGCAATAAATTGGCTACGATTTTTATTAACGACGTTACCAATCGCTTTCATGGTTCCGATTGAAACAGGACGCGTCAGATAGGTAGTAAACGAAGTGGTCAGCACAAATACATCCGGTTCTAGCGAGTTGGCGGCAAAGAATGCCGCGTCATCAAGCATCTTAAAATACACACTGCCATGCACGGCACCAGCGCCATGGTGATATCTATTATCCAGGCTGATTACAATCTCTGACCGCCCTTCACTTACAGTCATTGTTGGTTGATAAAAGTCGTTAATTGGTGCGCAGGCATACATGCGCTCTAATCGACGAAAATGTTGTTGCGTCATGGCCAATACCTAACCCGGTAACTTAAATTCCTTATAGCCACGATAACACAATTATTTTTAGGATACAGAAACAGTTAGAGTAATGCCTGATACCGATACCGGTAATGTCAAGGGGCATACCTTTTCCAATAGATCATTCGTTTTATTAACATTCGCGCTTGTTATTTACGAAAAAATCCCAATGATTAATATATGGGCAGAAAAACATCATGTGATAGAAAGTTTTCCATCCTGCTAACATTAGTAGTTGGTGTGCTGATCTCTTTCGCATCCACTAATACCCAGAAAACTATTGTCACTGAACAGCTTGATATCAGCAACGTTGTCAATATTGTAAGCGACTTCGAATCAGATCTGCCAGATACGTTTCTTCCTTCCAACACCACCGAAATAAATGCCATTGGCTATGTAAGGATATTGATTTTTACCAGTAGCTTGCTGCTAGTGGTATTTTTATTTAATGTCCAGGCTCGCGCACCTCCAGGAAATCTTTGATTGCTAAATATAATAATTCAATTAATTTCTCGAGGTGTTTATGAAACATTTATCTTTTTATCCAGTGACTTCCGTCGATGAACTTACTTTCCCGGAAACTCCACAGTCGATTGATGTCTTTATGTCAGCATTACTGGTATTCAACGATTTTGAAGTCAACCAACCTATGGTCATCGATGCATCAACAAGCGCCGATGATGCAGTAAAAATCATGCAAAAATCACACGTCACGATGAAAATCGTGGTAGATCACAACAAACATTTTCTCGGTTTAGTGAACCTGGAAATGCTGAATAGTCAGCAAATCATGAAGAAGATTAACCAGGGGCAAGACAGAGCCAACCTGATGGTTACTGACTTTATGAAGCATAAGCATGAGTTAATGGCATTTGACTATCAGGAGCTCAGCAAAGCCAGTATTCAGGATGTTATCTATTCACTGAAAAATAGTGGTCATCGCCTTTGCCTGGTGGTTGATCATAAAACTCATAAAATTCGCGGTATCATCTCGGCAAGTGACATCGCACGAACATTAAGATTGCCAAGCTACACCTTGTTAGATGTCAGTTTTTACAACTTGTATCAGGAGCTATTCAGTCAGAAAGCCAGCTAATGTAATCGAGTTTTCCCGGTAAGGAATTCAAAATCCCTGTCCGACAAACAACTAGCTCAATCCTGAACCAAAACGATATTATATCAAGAGGGCAAGCTGCTAGTTATATTATGCAGCTTGGTCCCTCAATCTTTGACCATAGCAACCGCTCTGAGGGGGCCACCACTGCCGCCTTTAATTTTCATCGGTAGAGCAATTATCAAGACGCCAGTTGCGGGGAGCTGGTCGAGATTATTCAGGTTCTCCATACCGGGAATATTTTGTGCAGAAAAGATTCTGTGGGTCTTAAATTGCTTGGATTTACCATAATCCAGGCTTGCGGTATCCAATCCTACGGCTTTTATCTTCCGCTCATGGGTTAAAAACTTAGCCGCATCGGGGTGAATACCAGGAAAAGACAGTGCATTAACCCCTTCGTCGCCCCGCTTGCCAGTGCCCAGGTATTTTTCCGCATCAGGCCAAAAGTTAGCCATACCGGTATTAATCAACACAATGGTGTGTTCTGCTATTTCCCCATATTGTTGCTCAAACTTTTTAATATCCTTGACCTGAAGTTGATAATCGCGGTCTTTTTCTACCTGCTCCTTGATTGAGATGACCACAGCATCGCCTATCAATTGCTCGAGCGGTATTTGCTCTACCGACTGCTTGCCTTGCGCAAAATGAATGGGCGCATCGAGATGAGTACCACCATGCTCGGCGGCAAAATAGTTATTAGCCGAATAGAAAAAACCTTTGTCATTTATGCCATGAAACACAATGTCTCGGCTGAATTTTTCTGCGGTGGGCCAGTACAAAGTCTCGTCGGAAAACTCATGGCTTAAATCAATCCACTGCCCCGCCTGCTTGGCTTCATCTGCTAACACCTTGTTCAACACTAGAGCCACCAGACTTAATACAATAAGCAAAAGACTAGCGCCCCTCATTAACGGTTTAACTTGCGGATTTTGAATATCTGACATTAAGTTCCCCGGTTTACAGGTTTACGCCAAAACAAACATACATTGACGTGTTTCATGGTGACTGGCTATTCGCGTACAATTTCATTCAGCGATTTCAAGCAACATTCTCATTATTGGCGATTTTTAAGTTTTTACCTGCAAGTACGCCGATAATGAACAAATAACGATTAATAAAAGGTTCACCATGTTTAAAACCCAAAATTCCTTGTTCCGATTAATGGAAATTCTTATAACCGGTTCCTTATTATCATTGTCTGTTTCAGCAAATACAGATGCACACCAACAGCATAACCTGATGGGAATTCACGGCATGGTGTTACTTACTGATAGTGAACAGAACCTTTACGCTAACCATTTGCCTTTGTATCGTGCACCTCACAATCACCAAATTGTCTATTTAATCGGTATACCGGAAAAGATTAAACCGAATGTGACTTCGATGTTGGCTAATGATCAGATGATAACTTTAGTTCCCGAGCCATTTGATTTAACCCGAATGATTACTGGAGAATCCTTTGCCGTTAATGCAGATATTTATCAAGGGCACTTTGAACGCGGCGGTAATAAATTGCTATCGACAACGTTAACGTTATCCAAGCAGGTGTTGAATCACCCTATTGATGCCAATCGTTCGGAATCTGGCATGACCATTTATGTAACCCCGATTAACGAGAGAGAAAGCCTGTACGTCCATAAAATGGATCATCAACCTGGTTTTGATGCATTAGGTTTTATGACGGATAAGAATTTAACCAATAGTTCAGGTGAAAGCACAATAGAGTGTGAAGCCCCCAAAGATATCGAACATCAAACGATTCTATTAGCCCTTAAAAATTGCGGTCTCAACGCACCAGATTATTTGGAAACCCAAGACTTTCAGTAGGAGTAACGGCAGAGCTGTTGAGGGGTTAAAAGGAAGGTGGACGAGTTCTTACACTTCCACCTCCCACCGGTAAAAAAGGGGAACATTAAGTTCCCCTTTGATAATTACTCCGCGCTTTGTGGCTTAAGGTATTTATCCATCCACGCAAACACTTCGCGATACCACTCTTTCAGGTTATCTGGGTTACGGATATGGTGGTCTTCGTCCGGAAACATCACCAGGCGCGAGTCGATACCCTTGCGTTGTAATGTCGTAAAGGCACCCAGGCTCTGTGCATAAGGCACCCGGTAATCCAGCTCGCCCTGAATAACCAGCATTGGCATTTTCCAGTTATCGACAAAACGGGAAGGATCAAATTTATCGTAGTTCTCGACGTTCTGAAAATAAGGTCCGGAAAAGTCGTGCTCCGGGAACCAAAGCTCTTCAGTTGAATAATAGAAGCTTTTCATATCGAATAAGCCAGCATGGTTAACAATACAGTTAAAACCGTCTGACCATTTGCCCATGAACCAGTTCATCATATAGCCACCGTACGAAGCCCCCAACGCACAAGCATTGTCGGCGTCGAGCCAAGATTCCTGTTCAGTGATATAAGCCAGGCCTTTCTGTAAATCTTCTAAAGGCTTTCCACCCCAGTCGCCACTGATAGAATCGGTAAATTGCTGGCCATAACCGGTTGACCCGTGAAAGTCGATCATCACCACACCGTAGCCTTGCGCTGCCCAAAGCTGGGCGTTCCAACGATAATGGAACATATTACCAAAGCTGCCTTGAGGCCCGCCATGAACTAAAAATGCGATGGGGTATTTTTTACCTGATTCGAAATTCGCTGGCTTTAACCAATAGCCATAGACCTTCTCATCGTTCCAGCCAGGAAAACTGAATTGCTTAAACTCGGCCATTTTTAACGTCGCCAGCACATCTTTATTGACGTCGGTTAATTGTTTAAAGCCGTAGCCATCCTTGTTGATGGTATAGACATCAGCAGGCTTATCCAATGTATGGCGGGTAAAGTAAATTGCCTTGCCAGCACTACTGACATTGGCTACCGTGCCATCCTGAAGAATCGGGGTGACATCGCCAAACTGCAGGCTGATTGAAAAAATGCTTTTTTGCCCGATGTCCTGGGCCACGGCAATCACCGCGCGGTTATCATCACTGAAGTGGTAATCACTAATTGAGCGATCCCACAGTGGCGCGATGTCCTGAACGTTTTCACTGTTCAGGTCTTTAATTTTTAATCCAAATTTACCGGATTCATACACCGGCGTATTCATGGCTTTCCATGCAAGGTATCGACCGTCACTGGAATATTGCGGCTGAGCATCCCAGGCTTTATTTTCTTCGGTGATATTAGTCATGGTATTACTGGCTAAATCCACCTCAAAGATGTCCCAATTGGTCGTCCACGCATGATCCCGACCCGGAGCCTTGGCAGAAAATGCCAGCTTGGAAGCGTCTGGATTGAAGCTAACCTGTGATATACCGGCGATATCGGTATTCCATTCTGGCATCACATCGGTCGCTTCGGTCAGTTTACCGCTGTCAGGTAAGGTCGCAATAAACAGGTGGGTATTGAAGGTGTCCAGCCAATGATCCCAATGACGTACCATTAACTGGTCATAAGCCCGGGTATTATGTTTTTGTTCGGCATCAGCCTTTTTAGCATCAACCGTACACTGTAATGTCTTACAGCCCGGCTTAACATCAAAAGCCAGGGCAATGGTTTTGCCGTCGCCAGCAAGCTTATAGCCACCCACATCCAAAGCAAAATCGGTGAGTTGTTGCGCTTCACCACCGGTTAATGATAAATACCAGACCTGTGAGGAGCCAGAGCGCGATGACAGAAAGTAAATGCCCTTACTATCCTGTGCCCACTGTACCGAGTGCTCGGACGCCTTGTTCGATGTCAACTGATTAACCTTGCCGGTTTGAATATCGCGAAGGTATAAGTGATTGCTGCCCTTTTGCTGGCCATTCTTTACGCCATAAACCAGGGCTCTGCCATCCGGTGATACTTTGACGTCATACAATTGACGAAAGTTATTCAGGTGCTCGACCGTTAAGGTTTCTGACTGTAAGATCGTGGACTGGGCTAACACCGGAGCAGACGCGAAGGTTGCTGCAAGAGCAACCCCGAGGCTAAATTTTGCAAATGATCTCATTAAATAATTTCCTGCATTTCATTCAACTAATTGTTGTAACAGTTTTTTTAAACCACCTATTGAACCACAAAAGTGGTAAAAAATAAAAACGCTCCGAGATGATTCACCAGGGAGCGTTATTACTTGTCAAAGCAGATACTGGTCTGATTAAGCTTTTAGCTTAGCATCCAGTTCCTCTATTTTCGCCTGCCAAATAGCCGGACCGGTAACGTGTGCGGATTCGCCAGAGCTATCCACGGCAACCGTCACTGGCATGTCTTCGACTTCAAACTCGTAAATCGCTTCCATTCCCAGTTCTTCGAATGCGACGACGCGAGATTTCTTAATGGCTTTAGACACCAGATAAGCCGCGCCACCTACCGCCATTAAATAAACGGATTTATGGTTTTTGATGCTTTCGACAGTAGCCGGGCCACGCTCTGCTTTACCTATGGTACCCAGAAGCCCCGTATCAGAGAGCATCATCTCGGTAAATTTATCCATGCGAGTGGCGGTTGTCGGGCCGGCAGGACCAACGACTTCATCACCGACAGCATCAACCGGACCTACGTAGTAAATGAATTTATTTTTAAAATCGACGCCTTCAGGAAGACCTTCACCCGACTCCAGTAACTGTTGAATACGTTTATGGGCCGCATCGCGACCGGTCAGGATTTTGCCGGATAACAATACGGTTTCGCCGGTTTTCCATTCGCCAATATCTTCTTTGGTCAGGTTATCAACATTGACCCGGCGTACATTATCACCCACTTCCCAGGTCACTTCTGGCCACTCTTCCAGCTTCGGTGGCGTCAAATCTGCAGGACCTGAACCATCAAGATGAAAATGCACATGACGGGTTGCCGCGCAGTTTGGGATCATAACAACAGGTTTGGACGCCGCATGGGTTGGTACCGACTTTATCTTAACGTCTACGACCGTAGTTAAACCACCCAGGCCCTGAGCGCCAATACCTAGCTTGTTTGCACGCTCATAAATCTCCAGGCGCAATTCTTCTTCAGCATTTTGCGGACCACGATCAATCAGCTCCTGAATATCTACCGGATCCATCAGGCTTTCTTTAGCAAGCACGCCCGCTTTTTCGGCCGTGCCACCGATACCTATGCCCAGCATGCCTGGTGGACACCATCCCGCTCCCATGGTTGGTAAGGTTTTGACAACCCAGTCAGCAATGGAATCACTTGGATTTAGCATCACCATTTTGGTTTTGTTCTCACTACCACCACCTTTTGCGGCAATCATCACTTCCACCTGATCGCCCGGCACTAAATCGATATGGACAACCGCTGGGGTATTATCTTTGGTATTTTTGCGGGCTCCGGCAGGGTCAGCAACAATCGACGCTCGCAATGGATTATCCGGATTGGTGTAGGCTCGACGAGTCCCCTCATCCACCATCTGCTGAACCGTCAGGTCCGTTTTATCCCACTTAACATCCATGCCGACTTTGACAAAACAGGTAACAATACCGGTATCCTGACAAATAGGACGATGGCCTTCTGCCGACATGCGTGAATTAATCAAAATTTGTGCGATAGCATCTTTAGCGGCCTGACTCTGCTCTTTATGGTAGGCAGTTTCCAGGGCCTGGATGAAATCCAGAGGGTGATAGAAAGAGATGTATTGCAAAGCATCTTCAATGCTATCAATAAAATCCTGTTGTTTAATGATGGTCATAATATTCTCGTCGTCTTTGCGCAAAGCAGCGTTAACATTTGCTAATGCTTTGCCAAGGTTTTCTATTAGAGGTTAATTATATTGAATTTATTGAGATTGTCCGTATGATACCTCGCCAAACCGCCAGGAGCCAGAGCAATAGCTGAAATATCTAAGCGCTCAACGATGTATGCATAGAGGCGTACATGAATCAGCCACTCTCCAAACTCCAGCGGATTTGATAAACTTAACAAAAATTCCCGTTTGTTTACCCGATGGTGGCAACGACTGACGGAACCAGGATGTCAATTTTTAGCCAACAGTTAACCGATAAAAATCACCCTAGTGTTGAGCAGGTATTTGCCCAGCTACAACACCTTGAAAATGCAGTATGGCTGGACTCGAGTGCTGGCGAGCATAGCGATAGCCGCTATGACATTATCGCCATAGAGCCGGTGTTAACGCTGCAAACGGCACAGGGAAAAACCTGTATCCATGATACGGTATCCGGTGAACGACAATTTTCCGTTATCGACCCCTTACAATTAGTCGATCATTATTTGCATAAATACTGCAGTCGCATTGCTGAGCAACAAGATCTGCCCTTTAGCGGCGGCGTTATCGGCTACTTCAGCTACGACCTGGGTCGTTATTTTGAAAAACTGCCAGCAAAAAGCCTGCGCGATATCGAACTGCCGGATATGGCCGTTGGCCTTTATCGTCACGCACTGATATACGACAGACAGGTACAACGCTACACCCTGGTAAGCCAGGACGATAACTTAGCATCGCTTAGGGGCAAATACTTCCCACAGACCGGAACGGGTACAAAAAGCCCGGATAAAGGCGCCGCCCATGAATCATTCAAACTGACCAGCCCCTGGCAGTCAAATATGAGCGCCGTTGAGTATCGGGAAAAGTTTGCCAAAGTTCAGGAATACCTGTTAAGTGGAGATTGCTATCAAATCAATCTGACACAACGATTTCAGGCAGAGTACCAAGGCTGCGAATATCAGGCTTACCTGGCTCTGAGAGAAAGTAACCTGGCACCTTTTTCTGCCTTTATTCGGCTGTCGCAGGGCTGCATTCTCAGTGTCTCTCCGGAGCGGTTTTTACAACTAAAAGGAAGAAACGTACAAACCAAGCCGATAAAGGGCACCCGGCCCCGTAGCAGCGATAACGACGAAGACCTTAGACTTGCAGATGAGCTGAAGCATGCCAGTAAAGATCAGGCCGAAAACCTGATGATTGTCGATCTGCTCCGCAATGATATTAGTAAAAGTTGCCAGCCCGGCTCTGTACAGGTTCCCGAACTATTCGCCATAGAAAGCTTTCCCGCAGTCCATCATCTGGTCAGCACGGTGGTCGGCCAATTAGCGACGGATAAAAATGCCATGGATCTGCTCAGAGGTTGTTTTCCTGGCGGCTCAATCACCGGCGCTCCAAAAATCCGTGCCATGGAAATTATTGAAGAACTTGAACCAAATCGGCGCAGTGTTTATTGTGGTTCTATTGGCTACTTATCGGCTTGTGGTCAAATGGACACCAGTATCACCATTCGCACTCTGATCGCCAATCAGCAAACTCTCTACTGTTGGGCCGGTGGTGGCATTGTTGCAGACTCACAGGCAGATAGTGAATATCAGGAAACATTCGACAAGGTCGGTAAGATACTGCCGGTGCTGGAGAAATTATAATACCAATAACTTTGAGGGTCACAACGCTGTGTTGAAACCGGAATTTATTCAACGCTTTTCACTGGCAACTCTGAATGCCAGCTGTCAACAGTTTCGCTATCCTGGCCGTTTAAAAAATGCCGGTGTTTTGATTCCTATACAGGAGGGTGAGTATGGTCTGGAAGTCGTGTTAACAAGGCGCGCCGATCATCTTTACCATCACCCGGGTCAAGTCAGTTTTCCCGGCGGTAAATGCGAACCACTGGATGCCAATATCATAGCCACCGCGCTTCGCGAGACTCACGAAGAGATTGGGGTTGGCGTCGATGAGGTCGAAATTATCGGTCAATTAGGCCAATACCATACCATTAGCGGCTATTTGATCACCCCGGTGGTTGGCTTTATACCCAAGCACTACCCGTTCCAATTAGACAGTAATGAAGTCGCTGAAGTTTTCTCCGTTCCCCTTACCCATTTTCTTAACGAGCAAAATCATCTTAAAGTCCAGGTTTCCCGCAAAGGCATGAGCCACAAAATCTATTTTATGCCTTATATGACATATAATATCTGGGGAGCAACGGCGGCAATTATCAAAGATCTGGTATCTCACCTTAAGTAAAGTAATTGTGTCTAGCCAGCGTACAATTAAGCTGGGTTTCCATCTGAATATAAGCTAGAATCCGAACATAATTCAGACAATACTCGTTACAACAAGTAAAAATTCAGGTTTAACAATGATTAGTGTATTTGATATGTTTTCAATTGGCATTGGACCATCCAGTTCACATACGGTAGGTCCGATGCGTGCAGCAAATCGATTTATCGATGCCCTGCAGGAACAGAAATTATTTACCAAAGTAGAACGTATAAAAGTAGAACTGTTTGGCTCGTTAGGTCAGACCGGCATTGGCCACGGCACCGGAAAAGCGGTGATCCTTGGATTACATGGCGAAGCGCCGGAGAGCATCGATGTAAATGCGATTGAGCAGATCCTGCAATCGACTATCAATACCGAAAAAGTGCACCTTAATAATGAGCACTTCATCGATTTCCCGCATAAAGAGTCGATTATTTATCATCGCAAGAAAACCCTGAAAGCCCACGCTAATGCCATGACTATCTTTGCCTATGCGGGTGATGAAGTCATATTGGAAAAAACCTATTACTCCATTGGTGGTGGGTTTATTGTCGAAGACTGTGACTTTGAAAAAGAAAAAGATAAGGCACTATCTATTCATTTAAATGTCGAAAGACCCTATCGTTTTACCAGTGCCGACGAACTGCTGGCCCTGTGCCAGGAAACCGGACTCAGCATCAGCTCGATTATGATGGCTAATGAGAAATGCCTGAACGAAGAATCTCACATCCGTGCTGAACTGCTGAAAATCTGGCAGGCGATGGCAGATTGTGTTGAACGTGGCATGAACACAGAAGGTATATTACCTGGTGGCTTAAAGGTCGTACGCCGCGCTCCCACCCTTTATCGTTCGTTGTCGGTTGAGAAAAATGCCGATCCATTGCAGGCGATGGACTGGGTAAACCTGTTTGCGCTTGCGGTTAATGAAGAAAATGCTGCCGGCTCACAAGTGGTTACCGCACCGACCAACGGTGCTGCAGGTATTTTACCGGCGGTTCTTTGCTACTACGATAAGTTCGTTAAGCCGCTAAGTGACGACGATTGTATTCGCTATCTATTAACCGCTGCTGCGATTGGAATTCTGTATAAGACTAATGCTTCGATTTCAGGGGCGGAAGTCGGTTGCCAGGGTGAAGTCGGCGTCGCCTGTTCGATGGCCGCAGGGGCATTAACCGAAATTCTTGGCGGTAACCCGAGGCAGGTCGAAAACGCCGCAGAAATCGGCATGGAGCATAACCTTGGCCTGACCTGCGATCCGGTAGGTGGACTGGTACAGGTACCTTGCATTGAACGCAATGCGATGGGCGCAGTAAAAGCGATTAATGCCTCGCGACTGGCAATGCGCGGAACGGGTAACCAGAAAGTTTCCCTGGATAAGGTCATTAAAACCATGTGGGAAACTGGCAACGATATGAAGACCAAGTATAAAGAAACGTCCCGCGGCGGTCTGGCGGTTAATATTATTGAATGTTAGACAACGTATAACATTCAAGCTGTATGCCTTAAGCGGCAAGCTTCAAGCGGTTTGCTTATCGCTTACAGCTTGTAGCTTACAGCTCTTACCAATGCGCACTAGCGCATTGGTAAGCTAACCCCACCCAGAAACGCTTCTATTTCTTCATTATTTTTCAATAACATCGCTTTGGTGACCACGTCCTTATTTAAATGAGGAGCAAAGCGCTCAATAAAATCGAACATATAGGTACGTAAAAACGTGCCACGACGAAAGCCTATTTTTGTGGTGCTTGGCTCAAACAAGTGCGATGCATCTATCACCACCAGGTCACTGTCCTGAACCGGATCTACTGCCATAGTGGCAACAACCCCGATGCCAACGCCAAGCCTGACGTAGGTTTTGATTACGTCGGCATCTGTAGCTGTAAAGACGATTTTAGGCTCTAAATCTGCTGCCTGGAATGCTTTATCCAGCACTGAGCGACCAGTAAAGCCAAACACATAGGTTACCAATGGATGAGCGGCTACGTCTTCAATAGTCAGTTTATCTACGTTAGCAAGCGGGTGATCTTTACGAACAATGATACTGCGATTCCAGTGATAGCAAGGCAACATAATTAGATCATTGTATAAATGCAGTGATTCGGTGGCGATAGCAAAATCTGCCTCCCCTTTCGCCG
Source organism: Thalassotalea mangrovi (assembly GCF_005116735.1). GTDB lineage: Bacteria > Pseudomonadota > Gammaproteobacteria > Enterobacterales > Alteromonadaceae > Thalassotalea_A > Thalassotalea_A mangrovi. The sequence goes on from NZ_SWDB01000011.1 coordinate 143,959, forward strand.
CTGCATCACTGATTTGTGCCGGTGTCCCCTGATACATGTGTAACGACACTTTATCAAACTTCTTCACAAATCCCTGAATCACATCAGGTAAGGCATATCGAGCCTGGGTGTGAGTGGTCGCAATACGCAGGCGACCTTCATCCGGCTGGGTATACTCGCGGGCTACGGATTTAATACCTTCAACTTTGGAGAGAATATCAGCGGAGATTTTAATAATTTCCTGGCCAGCCGGTGTGACGTGGGTTAAATGTTTACCACTGCGGCCAAATACTTGAATCCCCAGCTCATCTTCCAGCATACGCACCTGTTTTGAGATACCTGGTTGCGAAGTGTACAAAGACTCGGCGGTAGCCGAAACATTAAGGTTATTGTTGAGGACTTCAACAATATATCTGAGCTGTTGTAGTTTCATATGGAATAGATAAACGGTTTTTTATAACGAAAAGGATATATGAAAAAAAATATTGGCGCAATGGGGAAATACAGGAAGGTGGAAGTGTGAGGTGGAAGCAGGAAGTAGAATACTTACGGCTTAAATCTTACAGCTTAAAGCTTAATAAAAAACCGCCACGAAGGCGGTTCTTTTTATAACGTTATCTAATTACTTTTTCTTGGTTGCCTTTTTTGCCGGCTTTTTCTTGGTTTGTTCTTCAACCCACTTGCCATCGATGTATTTCGCAATCCAACCAGTAGCTTTGCCTTCCACTTCCGTCATCACATATTGCTCTTTGGTTTTACGTGAAAAGCGAACAATTGCCGGATTACCATCAGGGTCTTGCTGCGGGGCATCGGCCAGATAATAAAACTTCGGCGAAATTCGATCTCTGAACCGGTGTAATTCAGCAACCAGCGGCGCCCGGGTTTCCCGCGATTTCGGGAACGTACTGGCCGCGAGAAATATGCCAGCGGCACCATCTCGCAACTTAAAGAACGCATCGGATTTTTCACAGCGCAGTTCCGGTAAGTCGACGGGATCTTCTTTTGGTGGTGCTACTTCGCCATTTTTCAGCAACTTACGCGTGTTTTTACAATCGGCATTGGTACAGTCAAAATACTTACCAAAACGACCCGATTTTAATTGCATCTGCGAGCCACAACGATCACAGTCAATAATCGGTCCATCATAACCTTTGATTTTGAACTCACCTTTTTCCAGCTCAAAACCATCACAGGTCGGATTATTACCACATACATGCAACTTACGGGTTTCATCAATTAGGTAGCTATCCATCGCGGTGCCACATTTGTGACAACGATGCATTGCCATCAAGGCTTCGGTTTCGCGATCTTCACCAATAACCGCCTCGGCTTCATCACCAGGAGTCAGGTTCATGGTTTGTGTGCAACGTTCTTTCGGCGGTAAGTTATAACCACTACAGCCAAGGAAAACCCCGGTTGAGGCTGTACGTATTGCCATCTTACGACCACAATTCGGACAATCGATATCGGTTAACACCGGTTGGTTCGGTTGCATACCACCATCTTCTACCGGTTTATCCGCTTTACCCAGTTGTTCCGTGAAGTTTTCATAAAACTGGCTAAGTACCTGCTTCCAATAAGCCTTGTCATGAGCGATATCATCAAGACGCTCTTCCATCTTGGCGGTAAAGTCGTAACTCATCAAATCTTCAAAACTACCGGACAGGCTATCGGTGACGATTTCACCCATTTTTTCAGCGTGGAATCGTTTACCTTCAAGACGAACGTAACCACGATCCTGAATGGTGGAAATAATCGATGCATAGGTTGATGGACGACCAATGCTTCGTTTTTCCAGTTCTTTTACCAGCGATGCTTCACCAAAACGTGCCGGTGGCTTGGTAAAATGCTGGCTTGGCTCCAGATTTTCCAGAGATACCACTTCTCCCACCTGTAAATCAGGCAAATGAGTATCTTTATCCCCTTTCGACAGGTGCGCATGGACTTTGGTCCAACCGTCGAAACGCATCACCCGACCTTTGGCTTTCAAATCAAAGTTTGCAGCAGACACGGTTATGGTACTGACATCATAACGGGCAGCGGTCATCTGACAGGCCACAAACTGACGCCAAATCAGGTCATACAGTTTACGGGCATCCGCTTCCATATCGTTAAGAAACGCAGACTCAACCTTAACGTTAGATGGTCGTATCGCTTCGTGCGCTTCCTGAGCATTCGCTTTGGCACCATAGGTTTTTGGGTTTTCTGGCAGATAATTAGCACCAAAATTATCCCTGATATACTCACGACAGCTGGCAACCGCATCTTTAGACAGGTTTGTCGAGTCGGTACGCATATAGGTAATGTGACCAGCTTCATACAGGCGTTGCGCCAGGCCCATGGTGCGTTTTACCCCAAAGCCGAGGCGAGTACTCGCCGCCTGCTGCAATGTTGAGGTGATAAATGGCGCCGAAGGTGAACTTTTCGATGGCTTGTCTTCACGCTTACTAACCTGGTAACTGGCATTTTGCAAAACGCTCAGGGCTGCATTCGTTTGCGCTTCATTAACCGGTTTAAAGGCTTTGCCATCCTGATGGGTGACCTGTAACTGCAGGTTTTGCTTATCCTGGGTTAAGGTGTCCGCATGGACTTCCCAGAACTCTTCAGGAACGAAAGCTTTGATTTCACGTTCGCGCTCAACCACCAGTTTCACGGCAACCGACTGTACCCGGCCGGCGGATAAGCCTCGGGCGATTTTCTTCCATAATAATGGACTGACCATAAAGCCCACGACCCGGTCGAGAAAGCGACGAGCCTGCTGAGCATTAACGCCATTCATATTCAGCTCGCCCGGCTGTTTAAAGGCTTCCTGAATGGCAGATTGGGTTATCTCATTAAACACCACGCGGCGAAACTTATCGTCATCGCCACCAATGATCTCTTTTAAGTGCCAGGCAATGGCCTCTCCCTCACGGTCCAAATCCGTTGCCAGATAAACCTGATCGGCTTTTTCAGCGAGCGCTTTTAGTTCATTGACGACTTTTTCTTTACCGGGAAGCACTTCATATTTTGCCGCCCAGTCTTGTTCCGGGTTAATACCCATACGGTTAAACAGGGCAACCTTGTCACGTTGTGCCTTATATTTTTCTTTCTGCTCCGGTGTCATATTACGGACTTCTGCCGGAGATTTCGTGGGCGCCTTTTTGCCACCACCACTGGTCGGCAGATCGCGTACGTGGCCGACACTGGACTTTACAATGAAATCCTTTCCGAGATATTTATTAATCGTCTTTGCTTTCGCTGGTGACTCGACTATGACCAGAGACTTTGCCATAAATTCTTACTTTCCTGTTTACAGGCTCAGGTTATTGTTCGTTTTTTACTGCCCGTAGTATCTATTGTATTACGTCTATATTGGATCACTCTTAGGCCTTTTAAAGGGGCTAGGTCCTAATATATTGTTTCGACGTTAATTTATTTCTTCAATAAGAGAGTTGTTATTAGGTATATATGTAAAATTTGTCAGTGACAAGCAAATATTTCTAACAAACAGCAGACCAATCTCATTTTATGTTCACACCCTATTGCCGTTTTCATGACTCAGTTATTGGTTTGTTCCAATGTCTTTGTGATCTGATAAGCAGCTAAAAAATGGGCGTTATTTCAGATAAGCTGCGCATAATAAGCAAAGCGGGATTGAGTTTTAAAGGAAAAATCGTAAAAAGTTGGTTAACTGCACAAAATTTGCTCGCATTTGTTAAAAATTATGCGCATAAGTAAGAAAGCCACCGAATGGTGGCTTTATCAATATATCAATTAGATAACGACTATCGATACCGGAGTAATTGTGGTCGTTAATCCGGATGGGGTGGTGACTTCGACAATCAGGCTACCTGATTTCGCTTCCTTCTCCCCTTTGATTGCAACGGTAACTTCACGACCACCATTGCTATTGTCATTCGGCCAGACATAGCTGTCAGGGCCAACAATGCTACCAACCGTCGCGGTAAATTTGATTATCGTACCTGCTGGCATTGGCTGATTGTGTATATCGGCAAAAATGATACTGGCAGCACCACTGCTCTCGCCTTGCACGACAACTTTATCGTCAGAGTCATTATTTAACTCAGCATAATCGACATGCTCCTCAGAAACAGAGTCTAAGGTTGTAGTAACGGTGTGAAAAGCCGTGCTACCCGACATTACCAGAACCAAATCACGACGTACATTCAAAGATTTTTCCAGGGTATTACAGCCCGCATGAGCCGGCTCGGCACATAAACTGCCGTTATATAACCCGTCAGCTACGTCAAAGTTTCCGCCACCATTAAAGTCGATGAACTCTTCATTTTCACCACCAGCTTCACTTCCACCCTGTTGTGGATTGTAGACACCATCTTCGTTGTGATCGACAAACGCTTCGTCAAGGTCATAGTCCGCCCCGCTGACATCGGTGCCCGTAAATGCCGTTACTTCCGATTCATCAAAACGGCCGTTCCCGTTTGAATCCGGGAATGATTCTTCGCCAATCGCGGTCGCGACGATGGTCGCACGGCCACCATACTTCTGGCCATGTGGGGTCAATTGCGCAACACGTCCTTCGACACCCAATTCAAGCCCCTCCGGACGAGGAAACTGGCTAACCCAGACAACCGAACATTTGCCGCCCTGAGTTACACACGAAGGCTGAATGGAACCCCCTTCGGCAGTAAACGACACTGCGGTTCCGTCTGGTACCGGGTTGTTAAATGCATCGGCAAGGCGCGCAGTAACGACGACTTCAGTACCATCTACAGACCATCCTTCCGGATTTAGGATATCGGCAGAAAGGCTGAAACTGTCCTGATCGGGAATACCCGTTGAGACAACCAATAGGCTCGATTGCGAAGAAATCAGCGGCGAGCTGCCCTCAATTGAAGCCGTTACCCGGACACTGGTGGCAACCGAACCAGAATTAACTACGGTTTGTACCTCGCCAGCACCATTGGTAGTCGCTGACATCGGGTCAAGGGAGATGCCTCCAACTTCGGTATTAAGGCTAAAGTTTACCTGAGTATTGCTAACCGGATTGCCATTGGTGTCCAAGACTTTGAAAATAACCGTTGAGCTTTCCTGACCGCCAACACCCTGTAGCGAAATGTTTTCCGGGCTCGCACTGACGAATTCCAGGCTACCCGCATCAGCGGCCAAAACGTTTACCGTCGCCGATGCGGTCAGGTTTACACCACCAGCATTGGCCGATACCGTAATCGGATCATCATTAACACAACCTTTGGCCAGGTATGTGCTGCTTGCCTTACCATTTGAGGTTGTCACTGGTGACGTTAGCAACGCCAGGCCATTGTTAACACAATTTGATGAAAACTGGACATCCACCGGTAACGTATAAGGAACACCGTCTGCATCAACGATGTCAACCGAGACAACCGTGGTACCACCTGCAGAGATTTGTGGCAGGCTTAATTGCGCCTGACCTTGCACAAATGGAGAACCACCACCCATCTGCAGATCCGTCGCACCGACGACAATCAATTGCTCGCCGCTGGAACCATCCTGGAGAGTCGCGGTAACCGTACCCGCACCAAGATCTTTGCCCGCATAAATATCGACAACCGCCTGATTGTTTACATCGGTAATCGCGGTTGGAATTGGAATTTCCCCAATATCGGACGTAAAGGTAACAATGACGGGTTTATTGACACCAATCACGGTAGCTATCAGTTTCCCTGGATTGGTGGCATTAATAACAGAGACTTCAGCGCCGGTGGTCGCATCAGTAAGTGCTAAGTCGACGACAATTTTTGATACCTGATCACCCGCCGTTTCAAAGCCGACTGAAACAGGATCAACACCATCAATATCTACACTCGCTGTCACTGTTGACGCACCGGCCACCGAACCGGCGGTTAAACCAATGGTAGCAACGCCTTCACTATTGGTCAGTGCCGTTCCGGATTCAATATCGAAAACGCCCAGGTCTGAACTGAAAGTTACCACCTCACCGCCAAGGCCAACACCACTGGATGTAAGCGTTGCAGTAACGGTTGCCGGGTTCGCTGCGGAAATCGACGTATTATCGATGGTGACAGATAATACCGGTACGGACTCACTCGGGCCACTACCACCGCTACCCGTACCCACATTACCTTGTGAGGATTCATCGCCTCCTAAAGATTCACCGCCGCAGGCGGTCAGTAAGGCTAGCGAAAGAACAAAAAATAGTTTCTGTAAAAACTGCATTATTTAAGCGCACTCCCTGATTTATTTTTATTAGCGAAAGCATGATAACGGATTATTTACAAAATAGTTACACTTGATTACATTTAGCGAAAAAAATTTCGGTGGCAGTGCTCGGTCAAATGGTTAACAATAGCTGACATCTACTCGCAACAAGTAAATCGTATAAAAAACAGACAAGTTATGGATAAACAATTCGCACAAAGCCTGACGACACGCATCGTAATCGGCATGATTTCGGGCATAGCCCTGGGATTTGTATTTAAATTCCTGTTGAGCCTTGGTGAAGATGGCGATCTTCTCATTCCCTTTGGTTTCTTCGACTTTTCTATCCGTGGTTTTTTCGTTGATGGTATCTTTCACGTTGGCGGCCAGATATTTATCACCAGTTTAAAAATGCTGGTGGTGCCGCTGGTATTTGTTTCTTTAGTTTGCGGGGTAACCTCGTTAAATGATACCAGCAAACTTGGACGAATTGGTGGCCGTGCAGTTGGCTTGTACTTGATGACCACCGCCATCGCGATTTCATTAGCAATCATCGCTGCTCTTATTGTGCAGCCTGGTGCTAATTTCAACATGACCGCCGAAACCACTTATGCAGCCAAAGAAGCTCCCTCTTTAGCTCAGGTCATCATTAATATGTTCCCGAGCAACCCTTTTAATGCCTTTGCTGAAGGGAATATGTTGCAAATCATCGTGTTTGCGGTGTTATTCGGTATTGCCGTAGCGCTTGCTGGTGACGCAGGTCAGCGTATCGCCAACCTGTTTCAGGACATGAATGAAGTTGTCATGCGCCTGGTTATCATTTTGATGAATCTGGCGCCTTATGGTGTATTCTGCCTGATGGTGAAACTATTCAGCAATCTCGATATCTCAGCGATTTGGGGCTTAGCTAAATATTTTGGCTTAGTTCTGGTGGTTTTAATTATTCATGGATTAGGCACTTATCCGGTGATTTTGAAATTGCTGACCGGTTTGAATCCGATTACCTTCATTAAGAAGATGGAAACGACTGCACTATTCGCTTTCAGTACCTCAAGCTCAAATGCAACCATTCCTTCAACCTTGAATACTACCACCAAGAAAATGGGGGTCGATAACTCTATTGCTTCGTTTACCGTGCCTTTAGGGGCCACATTAAATATGGATGGAACCGCGATTATGCAGGGTGTTGCAACCGTATTTATTGCTCAGGTGTTCAATATCGACCTGTCCATTACTGACTTTTTGATGGTAATACTTACCGCAACCCTGGCATCGATTGGTACTGCTGGTGTGCCAGGCGTTGGTATGATCATGCTAGCCATGGTGCTGGCACAGGTTGGCCTGCCGGTTGAAGGCATTGCGTTAATTATCGGTATTGACCGTTTACTGGATATGGCACGCACCGCCGTCAATGTAACCGGGGATTCCATGGTTACTGTGATTGTTGGTAAACGCGAAGGTCAGTTTGACGAACAAGTCTTTAATGCAGATACACACAAGCAGGAGACGGAAGACGAAGTCGACTTCCATCATCTTAAAGATAAGTAGTTAAACAAAAGCCCGTAATTAAACAAAAAGCCCGTAGTTGTGATGACTACGGGCTTTTTTAGCACACTGCGTTCCTAGCACGCTACACTCCTAGCACATTGCATTCCTAGCACGTTACACTCCTAGCACATTGCATTCCTAGCACGTTACACTCCTAGCACACTGCGTTCCGAGCACACTGCATTCCTAGCTACTAGGCGCAATCTTTGATTGCATGCTAGGAACTAAATCTCTGATTTCGTGTGCTAGGAACTAAATCTCTGATTTTGTGTGCTAGGAACTAAATCTCCGATTTCGTGTGCTCGAAGCTAAATCTCCGATTTGGCGTGCTTTGCCTGGGTTGAATATTAACCCGGGAAGATTCGATTATTCTGCCAGAGTTTCATAACCACATTTTCAATCGATAATGAAGCAGCTTTGCCGAGCTTTTCTGCCAGCCCTTTTTTCATTGAATACTTAACCGCAAGAACGGATTTATCCTTGGCGGATGTCATCAGGTAATCGTCACTGGTTTTGATTTCATCAACCAGGCCTAATTCTTTCGCCTTAAGACCAAACCAGTGCTCACCGGTTGCAACCTTGCTGATATCCAGTGACGGACGGTGCTGCGAGACAAACTGTTTAAACAGCTCGTGCGTCTCTTCCAATTCTTCAACAAATTTAGCCCTGCCCTTTTCGGTATTCTCACCAAACATCGTCAGGGTTCGCTTATATTCACCAGCAGTTAGCTGCTCAAATTCAATATCGTTTTTCTTCAGCAATTTATTGAAGTTTGGTACCTGCGCCAACACACCAATTGAGCCAAGAATGGCAAATGGTGCACTAATGATTCTGTCGGCAACACAGGCCATCATATAACCACCGCTGGCTGCAACCTTATCAACCGCGACCGTCAATGGAATATTCTGATTACGAATACGATCGAGTTGCGACGACGCTAACCCATAGCCGTGTACCATACCGCCGCCACTTTCCAGGCGAACCAGCACTTCATCCTGCTCGGTAGCAACCGATAATACGGCACTAACTTCTTCACGCAGGCTGTCTACTTCGCGGGCATCAATACTGCCTTTAAAGTCGAGTACGAATAAGCGCGACTTGCTTTGTGGCTCTGACGTTTCAGCTTTCTTTGCTTTTTGCTGAGCTTTTTCCTGTTTTTTCTGTTCCTTGTGGCGCGCTTTCAATTCGTCTTTATCGAGAAGATGGGTAGCCATGTCCTCTTCAACATCCTTAAACTCCTGAGTCAGATCGGTTAACTCAAGCTCACCTTTGCGCCCTTTTTGTTTATGGGCAACACCCGCTGCGGTAGCAATAATTGCGATAATGGCAATGACAAAGGTAATCACTTTGGCAAAGAACAGACCATATTCATAAAGAAATTCCAATTTCTTTTCTCCTGGATAAATGTAAACAAATTATTCTTCGAATATCTGGATGTTATCGTATTCTGAACAAACATTAAAATTAAAAAAGGAGGCAAAGCCTCCTTTTACTCATACTTATTGAAAGCAAATATTACTGCAATACAACTTCACTATCGTTAACCGGAATCACCGTAGCACCAGTCAGGAAGTAAGTGACTGCCTGAGTCTGCATTTCCTGAGTCGCACGGGCACTAAACTCTACGCTTGGAGAACCTTCTGTCGGTGCAGGCGTAAGCAATGAACCATGATGACCGTAAACAAACTTAACCGCACCAGAGATAGGCATGCCATCAACAGACATTGTAGTTTGGCTGATCACAGGCATTCCAATGGTCTCGATTAGTGGTGACGAACCGGCAAGCGGATGGGTTGAAACCGTATTTGGAATCACTTGATCCGGCAGGTTGTCCATACCGTTACCAACGACTTCGATTAAGTGAATCGGTGACATATTCGCTTTTGCCATCGTCGCGTAGTTTAATGGGTCACCGGCATCAATAATTGATTGGGCAGCAAATGCAAACATAGAGAATGTTGAATTAACCGCGGATAATTGAGCTGGCGTTAATGCAGCAATAAAGTCAGGCCAGATACCTGCAAGTTGCACTGGGTCAGCTGCCGCCGCACCTAACGTTGCATCAGCAAAAGCTTTAAATTCCGGAGATGCACTGTACGCAAGGTTCGCTTTAACGATATTTTCAAAAGACGCGGACTCAAGCAGGAAGTTTGGAATACCACCACCTGGCGTCGACAATGTACTTGCCTTGACGTTAAACATGGCATTAAGCATTGCGTCTTGCTCAGCACTTCCGGTGTTGAATGACGTATTGGTCGTTGCCATAAAGTTCAGGCCAACGATACCGCCCAGCGACGCACCGATAAAGTGGGTTTGCGATGCATCGATATTAACGTTGGCAAAGTTAAGACCCAGGCGCAATGCCATCAAATCAGTGGTACTTTGGCGAAGGTTATCACGAGCGTTCAACAGGTTAGCGATATTCATATACGCAAACGGATTGGTTGATGCATCGATTTCTTTATTACCGTCACCAGTTAAATCAACACCACGGCTAGCGTGCAATGGATGATCAATGGCAACGGTCGCGTAACCCGCGGCAGAAAGAATACCCGACAGAGCAAGCATCTGACCTTTATTACCAGTAACACCGTGTTGCAGGATAACTACCGGCCAGCCATTTGCAGGCTCAACCAGATCACCTTGCATACCTAGTACAGGACGTACCTGGTTAGCAACAACCGGATCAGGAATGGTCATTTGCACTTCAACCGTTTGCAATTCGGTTACTTTTGGAATCGGGTTGAATTTGGTGATATTACGCTCTTCGTCGATGCCGATATCACGTAAGCCAAATTGCATACAAGCGGCGTCGAACGTGCCTTCAATTGGTCCCTCAGGCAAGGTTGATGCGTCAATGGCAGCTAACATGGCACCAGAATCACACATTGCCGTCCAGGGCTTAGTGGTTGACTCAAGGCCAGTGCCTAGATAATAAGGCAAAGTAACGGAACCTGAGTACAATTTGGCAGTAGAGAATAATGGACCCAATTGTGGATCAGCAGAAAATCCCAGGGCTTGAGCGGCCGTAATACCCGTCGCTTGTACTGCAACGGCTGGGGTTGGGAACAACTGAGTAGCAGGGTTTAAAGAGGCGGCCAGTAATTGCTTAGTTACCATCAACGCATCTTCTACCGACTGGGTCGTGAAGGCTGCGGTGTAAATAATGTCTTCGCGCTGAATACCAAAGCTTTCAACCACATCTTCAAACGAGTTCGTTTGCGCTTGCAAAGCTAATTGTGAAGCGTCAGCCAGTGGCGTGGAGATATCGGTACGAATTAACTCATAGGTTGAAGAAGGTCCAATTGGCATACCATCGGTATCCAACAGGCGATTCGTCAATGCCAGTACATAACTGGTTTTGGCTTTCAACGGCTTTAATGGCACGATGGCTAAATCATTGCCTGCTGCCTGAACAATATAGTCTTCACCAAGCACTAATTTAGTACGACCAGCACAAGCAACGCCGCGAGTCGCTTGTGGACATTCCGCGTCACCGCCTAATGCCACTTCATATAAGCTAACCGCATCGGTGCTGTAAATTGCTACAGGATCCAGGCCTACACCTTCTGGAAACACAAATGACTGGATAAATGGCTGGTTTGTCGACCAACCGTCCAAAGCGTTTGCGGCAACCAATGGATCGGACAAGTCCTTTGGATCGTCAACCGGTAGGTTCAATGTGCCATCGGTAGTATCAGAAAACAGGATATTGTTGGGGAAAGAAAGTACCTCATTTAAAGGATCAAAGGCAACCGTGGACGTCGGTTTCACAGCCTCCCCAGAATTATCGTTGATAACGTCGTCAATGGATTCAGAATCACATCCACTTAGGCCCAAGGCGCTGGATACCGCCAGACAGAGTAAGAGCTTTTTCATGTATTCTCCCCAAAAGCCAGTAAAGTCTTTATTTCTCTTATTGTTTCAATACAACTTTACAGTTCATTGTTATTTTAATTGTGCCCATTGTGTCATTATTTTTTCAATGGGCATAACTAGTTAGACCAGTCAGATTTCCTAACTTAGCTTAAGATGACTATCTAATCTAGCGTTTTTTCCAGAAAATAAAGCAAAACCGGCTTTTCTTTTATAAATTATTAATAAATTCTCGAAAGCCAAACTTAGCCTAGGTAGAATACTCCTATCAGTTATCTTTATCTATATTCTTATGTTTGATTATCAACCGAATGCCCAATGTTTAGCCAACAAGACCATTTTAGTAACCGGTGCCGGAGATGGCATAGGAAAGCAGGCAGCATTAAGCTACGCTCAACATGGTGCCACTGTGATTCTGTTAGGCCGAACCGTTGCTAAACTTGAGCGGGTGTACGATGAGATCGTCGCGGCCGGGTATCCGGAGCCGGCAATCATCCCTTTGGATATGAAAGGCGCAACTCAGCAAAACTATCAGGATATGACCAATACCATAATTGATCAGTTTGGTAAGCTCGATGGCGCCTTATTAAATGCTTCGATTTTGGGTGAATTAACACCATTTGCAAACATTGCCAGACAAATCTGGGACGATGTTATGCAGGTCAACCTCAATGCCCAGTTTTACCTGGCCCAGGCGTTGCTTCCTGCCCTGCAAAAAGCCGAAGCCAGCTCCCTGCTGTTTACTACGTCAGGAGTAGGCAACAAAGGCCGGGCATTCTGGGGCCCATATAGCATATCTAAATTTGCTACCGAGGGCATGATGCAGGTAATTGCCGACGAATATGAAGACAGCGGCTTGCGTTGCAACGCGATAAATCCGGGGGCCACCGACACCAAAATGCGTCAGACAGCCTTCCCTGCCGAAGATAAAACCAAGATTGCCACTGCACAAGACATTATGCCGGCTTATCTTTATCTGATGAGTGATGATAGTCGAGAGGTAAATGGCCAGCGAATCAACGCGCAAGGCAATTAAATAACGGTAATCTAAATCAATAAAGGCGCTATTAAGCGCCTTTTTCATTTACATTTACAGGTATGTTGCTTTGGTCATTCGTGGCTGCCCGCCGTAATCCTTCACCGTTACAATATTGGTAAATCCAAATTCTGCATAAATCGCCTGGATTTGAGTTTGCTGATCGTAACCGTGCTCCAGATATAAGATACCACCAGGTTTTAAATACGTCCGGCTGGTGGCAATAATATGACGAATGTCTTTAAAACCCTGCTCATCAGCAACCAAAGCTGAAGCTGGTTCAAAACGAACATCCCCTTGTGCCAGGTGTGGGTCATCGGCAGCTATATAGGGTGGGTTTGAGACAATCAGGTCAAACCCCTGTTCTTTACTCACATTGGCAAACCAGTCACTTTGGTGAATGTCTACCTGAGGCAGGTTTAACCGTTCGGCATTACACTTTGCCAGGGCAACGGCATCCGGATTAAAGTCTACCGCACTAACCTGCCACTGAGGTTTTTCATGAGCCAGTGCCAGGGCGATAGCACCGGTACCGGTGCCAAGATCCAGCATGCGTGTATCGCTCGTTTGCGGAAAATCATTGAGCACTTCTTCCACCAACACTTCGGTATCTGGGCGTGGAATTAGTGTGCAGGTTGCCACTTTAAATGGTAGCGACCAAAACTCCTGCTCACCAAGAATAAATGCGATAGGCTCGCCATTAGCACGACGGTCAAGTAATTCGCTAAACTGCGTTAGTTGCGAGTCTGACAGAATTTGCTCTGGCCAGGTGACCAGGTAGCTGGGTTTCACATCTAAAATACGGGCAAGCAGCAGCTGGCAATCCAACTTAGTACTGTCACTTACCTGATGTTCGGTTAGGTGCTGCTGAGCAACCACCAAAGTTTGAGCAATAGAAGCTGACGCAGGGGTTGCGTCAGCCAACTTATTGAGGAATGTACTCACAGGTGTAACAAACCTGCTTAGTTTTGTTCGGCAAGGGCGGCCAACAGATCGGCCTGGTTTTCCTGCATAATAGGTTCTAACACCAACTGCAGATTTCCTTCAATGACTTCATTGAGGCGATACAGGGTCAGGTTGATACGATGGTCAGTCATTCGTCCCTGAGGGTAGTTATAGGTGCGGATTCGTTCTGAGCGATCGCCACTAGCCACCAGGTTACGACGTGAAGATTCTTCTTCACTGCGTCGTTTTTCATCTTCTGCCTGCTGTAATCGCGCCTGTAATACCGACATCGCCTGGGCACGGTTTTTGTGTTGCGAACGTTGATCCTGACATTCAACCACAATACCGGTCGGAATATGGGTGATACGAATCGCCGAGTCGGTTTTATTAACGTGCTGACCACCGGCACCCGATGCCCGGAATGTATCCACTTTCAGGTCTGCTTTATTAATTTCAATCGCCTGGGCTTCCGGAATCTCCGGCATCACCACAACGGTACAGGCTGAGGTATGCACCCTGCCCTGAGATTCGGTTTCCGGTACTCGTTGCACCCGATGGCCACCGCTTTCAAACTTCATTTGTCCGTAGACGCTGTCACCATTGAGTTTTACAATGATTTCTTTGTAGCCACCGTGCTCGCCTTCACTCATGTTCAGTACTTCCGTACTCCAGCCTTGCTTCTCAGCATAGCGAGTGTACATACGATACAGGTCACCAGCAAAAATAGCGGCTTCATCACCACCTGCACCCGCTCGAATTTCGATAAAGCAGTTATTATCGTCATTCGGATCTTTTGGTAACAACAGAATTTGCAACTGATCAGTCAAATTTTCAATCGCTTCTTTAGCGGTCTTAAACTCTTCCTGCGCCATTTCCCGCATATCCGGATCGTCATCCTTGAGCATTTCCTGCGACATTTCCAGATTATCCTGAGCTTGCTTAAACTCATTGAAGACTTTCGTCACTTCTTCAAGTTGCGAAAACTCTTTCGATAACGCACGGAATTTTTCCTGATCGGAGATTACTTCCGGATCTGATAATAACGCCTGAACCTCTTCAAAGCGTTCCACCAGGCCTTCCAGTTTTTGATAGACAGATTGTTTCATTTAATTTGAATTCACAATTTTGTTATTTACGCGTCTTTTTATCTAAGTCAAAGACATCATGGAGATAAATAATTTTATCAAGCTCACCGCCCTGAGCCGCATTTTGTAGTGCTCGTGTCGGTGCATGCATTAAATTATTAGTTAATTTCGTGGCCAGTTCCGCCATCACCTGTTCCGGGTCTTTATTATTGGCAAGTTGTTGTTTTGCCTTATCTAGCAGCTGATCCCGTTTTTCCAGACACTGTTGACGATAGGCAACCACCGCATCCTGAGTGTTCAAACCACGTACCCAGGCCATAAAATCATCGCTTTGACTGCCAACGATCACTTCCGCCTGTTCAGCCGCCTTGCGACGATTTTCAAGATTCTGGGCAACAATACCTTGCAAATCATCGACGGTGTACAAGAATACATCTTCGAGTTCGCCAACCTGTTCTTCAATGTCCCGGGGAACGGCAATATCGACCATAAAAATCGGACGATGACGACGTCGTGACAGGGCTTTTTCGATCATCCCTTTACCGATAATGGGTAACGTTGAACCGGTAGAAGAAATCACAATATCGGCATCACCGATATGTTCCGGGATCTGGGCCAGGGTAATTACATCGGCACCGACACCTTTTGCCATATCAGCGGCACGTGACACGGTACGGTTAGCGACGGTAATTTTACCGACCTGATTGTCATACAGATGGCGGGCAACCAGTTCGATGGTTTCACCGGCACCGATCAACAGCACTTTGGTCTTTTGTAGCTGGCCAAATATATGCTTGGCAAGATTGACAGCGGCAAAGGCAACAGACACGGCACTGGCACCAATTTCGGTCTCCGTGCGCACCTGTTTGGCAACACCAAAGGTGCGCTGAAACAGACGCTCCATCACGACTTTCATTGACCCAGCGGCTTTGGCCTGGCTGTAGGCCTGCTTCATCTGCCCGAGGATTTGTGGTTCACCGAGAATCAGGGAGTCCAGGCCACACGCAACGCGCATCATATGATTAACTGCTTGCTGATCGTGATGCCAGTACAAGGTCGGCGAAATCGTGCTTGCCGGAACCTGGTGATATTGTTCCAGCCAACCGGTGATTTGCTGTTTCACCTCGTTGACCGGCTGGTCCTGGACAAAATAAAGCTCGGTACGGTTGCAGGTCGACAATATTGCCGCTTCTTTACACGACAATTGCGCAATCATTTCCTGCAGCGCCTGGGTCAGGTTATCTGGACTAAATGCTATTTTTTCACGAACAGACACTGGGGCTGTTTTGTGATTGATTCCAACGGCAAAAATAGACATAGATAAGCAGCTTTGGTCCAGTTAATAAGAAAAGGTCATATCCGATTGTATTTATACCAATCACATTAAGTTTGTGCACAACTCAGAGTTAGGTCAGAGGTTCAGTTACAACATAGATTTCATTGATATAGTCATTCTATATTAATGAAATATAGGGCCGTAAATGGGCCTCTGACAACCTCCCTCCGGGTGAGTTTTAAAGGCGTTTGGACTACGTTACTGATTTTGGCTAATTTTGAGAGCGGAATGACCATTCTCTGCAATCAAAGCCTTGTCTAAAAGCCTTTAAATTCTCACTGAGTGAGCAATAATTTACTGTGATTGGTATTACTCTATAACCCGTAGATCACATACAAGCAGATTTAATGTTGCTAATTTTACGAAATTAAACGGATGATTGAAAGTACCATGATAAATGTGGTGCAATATGCGCCTTTATAATTCGATAGAAAAATATTTATGAGTTTGACTGTTTTGGGTCGTTTACACACCCAGCCTGATTCACGCTTATCGCAATGGCGATTGCTAATTAAAGCCGCGCTACTGTCAACAACGCTGAGTGCGTGTGCCCTTTTCAGTCCGGCGCCGGAACCGCAAAGTGTGGCAGCGCAGCAATTACGTCAACAACAAATGCAGGAAATTGATGCCTGGCGGGTGAAAGGCAAAGTGGCATTTATCCGTGATGGTGAGCGCAGCAGCGCCAATATCTTCTGGCAACATGCGCCACAAGACGTCACTTTGAACCTTACCACCTTCATGGGCGTTAATGTATTAAACCTTGCTTCCACAAGCAACGGTTACCAATTACAGGTCGATGGCAAAACCTACACGGGAACTGAGTTACAACCTTTACTGTCTGGTGTGGCAGGTGTCGAACTACCCGTTGATGACCTGACTTACTGGATCAAAGGCAGCAAAGCAAAATCCCAGGATGCTTTGTTCTTCAACGCAGAAACCGGATTACCGGCCCGAATCCAGGCACTTAGGGGCAATCGTATGTGGCAAATCGATTACCAGGATTTCTCCCGCGTCGAAGCACACTATATGCCGGCAAAATTAACGCTTAAGCATGGCCAGTTAACGATTAAACTAGCCATTTCTGACTGGCAATTACAGCACTAAGTCGCCAATAACAATGAATACGACCGCTACAATGAACCACGAGACCTACCCTTCCCTGTCATTTTCGGCACCGGCTAAGATCAATCGGTTTTTGCATATTACCAATCGCCGTGAAGATGGTTACCATGAACTGGAGACAGTATTTCAGTTTCTCGATATTGCCGATACCCTAACCTTTACTCGCCGCAACGATAACGCCATTACCCTAACTCCGGGGATTCCCGGGGTTGCGCTTGCAGACAACCTTATTTTCAAGGCAGCAAAACGATTACAGGATTTCGCAGTTCAACAACAGCTAGTCGATACACCACCCGGGGTGAGTATCAATCTTGACAAGCAACTCCCCATGGGCGGTGGCCTTGGCGGTGGTTCGTCCAATGCGGCCACAACATTACTGGCGTTAAACCGTATCTGGAAACTGAATATTGATACTGAAACCCTGGCCAGACTCGGCCTGCAACTGGGCGCCGATGTGCCGATCTTTGTTCATGGCCACAGTGCCTTTGCCGAAGGGGTGGGCGAAATTATTACACCGGTTGATATTGATTGCCCGGTGTTTCTGATCACCGTACCCTCATGCCATATTTCCACGGCGAGTATTTTTCAACACCCGCAATTGCCGCGCACAACGGCGAGACTTACGACCGAACAAAGAGTCAATCTTGATTTACAGCAGTTGCAAAATGACTGCGAAAAATTGGTAACAGAGCTGTATCCTGAGGTTGCCAAATTAATGGCTTGGTTGTTAGAATACGCCCCGTCTCGATTGACCGGTACAGGTGGTTGTATTTTTTCCAGTTTTACCTCGGTTGACGATGCGCAACGCGTGCAATCGAAACTGCCCCCCAATATAAAATCTTTTATTGCCAAGGGGGTAAATTCGTCGCCGCTATTAGCGGAGCTAAAGCTAGCAGAGCTAAAGCAGCAGACGGAATAATAATTGGGGTATAGCCAAGCGGTAAGGCAGCGGGTTTTGATCCCGTCATTCCAAGGTTCAAATCCTTGTACCCCAGCCAATTTGCCCAGATATTTTTGTGGCAAAACCCCTGCCCGGGCGATTCCTTACAGGAGATTGCGTTCGGTAGATGAGAGCATTAAAACTTGATTTTAATGTACTAACATTAATGATGTCTAAGTTTCTGAGGAACAGACAGTGCCTGACATGAAGATTTTTGCGGGTAATGCCACCCCTGAACTGGCTAAGAAAATTGCAGATCGTCTATACATCGGATTAGGCGATGCAAAAGTTGGCAGTTTCAGTGATGGTGAAATCAGCGTTGAAATTACCGAAAACGTTCGTGGCGCGGACGTGTTTATTATCCAATCAACTTGTGCACCTACCAACAACAATTTAATGGAACTGATCGTAATGGTTGATGCCTTACGACGTGCTTCCGCTGGTCGTATTACTGCGGTTATGCCTTACTTTGGCTATGCCCGCCAGGATCGCCGTGTACGTAGTGCCCGAGTGCCGATTACCGCAAAAGTGGTTGCCGACTTTCTTTCCAGTGTAGGTGTTGACCGTGTCCTCACCGTAGATTTGCACGCAGAACAAATCCAGGGCTTCTTCGATGTACCGGTAGACAACGTGTTTGGTTCACCGATTCTTCTTGAAGATATGCTTAATAAAGACCTGGAAAACCCGGTTGTGGTGTCTCCGGATATCGGTGGTGTGGTTCGTGCCAGAGCCGTTGCCAAGCTACTTAACGATACCGATTTAGCCATTATCGACAAACGTCGTCCAAAGGCTAATGTCTCTCAGGTAATGCATATTATCGGTGACGTTGAAGGCCGTGACTGTATTATTGTTGACGATATGATTGATACCGGTGGCACCTTATGTAAAGCCGCAGCGGCGTTAAAAGAGCACGGTGCCCGTCGCGTATTTGCTTACGCAACCCACCCTATCCTGTCAGGCAATGCGGCCGATAATATCGCCAATTCAGCCATTGATGAGATGATCGTAACCGACTCTATTCCGTTAAACCCGGAAATTAAAAAGCTGAAAAAAGTTCGCCAGCTAAGCCTTGCCGGCATGCTTTCTGAAGCGATTCGCCGAGTCAGCAACGAAGAATCTATCTCTGCAATGTTTAAAGCATAAATAAGAAAGTAATCATTACTTTTAAAGGCTTGTAAAATATTGCTAAGAAAAAGTGCACAAAGGTGCACTTTTTTATTTTTAAGGGTGTGAAAATACTTAACAAAGTGTTATTATGCCGCGCCTTTTTAGCGATGGGTTGATCCCCGCGTTAAAAAGAACCCTCTACGGAGGATTTAGAGATTATTTTTTGGTCGCGAAAAATAATTAAATTTTACTTTAGATTGAGTACATTACTATGGATTTATTCACTTTAGATGCTGAAGTACGTACTGACCTAGGGAAAGGTGCGAGCCGCCGCCTACGTCACGCGAACAAAGTTCCAGCTATCGTTTACGGTGCAGGTAAAGAGCCTGTATCTATCACTCTTGCGCACAACAAAGTTTTCCGTGCCCAGGAAGAAGAAGCGTTTTACTCTCACGTTCTTACTTTGAACATTGGTAAAGAAGCCGTTGAAGTTGTAATCAAAGATATGCAACGTCACCCGTTCAAGCCACAAATCATGCACATGGATTTCCTACGTGTTGATGCGAAGAAAGAATTGAACACTCTGGTTCCTCTACACTTCATCAACGAAGACGTAGTAGCGAAAACTGGTGCTATCGTTGCTCACTCTGCAACTGAAATCGAAGTAGCTTGTTTACCAGCTGATCTTCCTGAGTTCATCGAAGTAGACGTTAAAGATCTTGAGATTGGTCAAACTATCCACTTATCAGACATCGTTCTTCCTAAAGGCGTAACTTCTGTTGAGTTGGCTAAAGGTGAAGACCACGATCAGGCTGTTGTTACTGCTAGCGCTCCTAAAGGCGGCAGCGATGACAATGGTGCTGCTGATGAAGAAGCAGACAGCGAAGAAACCACTGAAGAATAATCGCTGAGGACTCTCCTTGACGACTAATATTCAATTGGTTGTGGGCCTGGGTAATCCAGGCCCCGAATACGCAAATACTCGCCATAATGCTGGTGTCTGGTTCGTCGAAGAACTCGCCCGCATGCACAATATCACCCTGTCCCCAAACACTAAGTACTTTGGCCTGTACGGCAAAGGTATGATCGCCAATCAATTGGTGCACCTGTTAATCCCAACCACATTTATGAATCGCAGCGGTCAATCCGTGGCGGCTCTGGCTAATTTTTTCAAGATTCCGGTTGCAGAGATCCTGGTCGCACATGATGAACTGGATTTAGATCCTGGCGTGGTTAAAATCAAACTAGGTGGCGGACACGGGGGCCATAACGGTCTGCGCGATATTATCGCCCGGATGGCGAACAACAAAGATTTTTATCGGTTGCGAATAGGTATCGGTCATCCCGGCCATCGCGACCGAGTAACCGGTTTTGTGCTGGGTAAAGCACCACAGGCCGAACAAGGTCTGTTAGATCAGGCGGTGGATGAAGCGAGTCGATGTTTCTCTATCTGGCTTGAACAGGATTTGAAAAAAGCCCAGAACCGACTTCATACGTTCAAAGCAACACTCTGATTATTGACAGGAACTTATCATGGGATTTAAATGCGGTATTGTTGGATTACCAAACGTTGGTAAATCTACTTTGTTTAACGCACTCACTAAAGCGGGTATCGAAGCCGCAAACTTTCCGTTCTGTACCATAGAACCTAATACTGGTGTGGTACCGGTTCCCGATCCACGCCTGGATAAACTGGCTGAGATTGTCAAACCAGAGCGCGTCATTGCTACTACCATGGAATTTGTCGACATCGCTGGCCTGGTAGCAGGTGCTTCCAAAGGCGAAGGCCTGGGTAATAAATTCCTCGCCAACATTCGTGAAACTGATGCGATCGGCCACGTGGTTCGTTGTTTTGAAAATGACAATATCGTTCACGTTGCTGGTAAAGTTAACCCGGCAGAAGATATTGATATCATCAATACCGAACTGGCCCTGGCCGATATGGAAACCGCAGAACGTGCAATTCAGCGCCAGGCCAAGCGTGCCAAAGGTGGCGACAAAGAAGCCAAATTCGAGATTCCGGTACTGGAAAAAATCCTAGCTCACGTTGAACAAGGCGAAATGATTCGCTCACTGGACTTAAGCAAAGAAGAAAAAGCGGCGGTCAGATACCTTAACTTCCTGACTGCTAAGCCGACCATGTACATTGCTAATGTTAATGATGATGGCTTTGAGAACAATCCTTACCTGGATCAAGTCCGTGAAATCGCTGAAAAAGAAGATGCGGTTGTAGTGCCAGTTTGTGCCGAAATCGAAGGCGAACTGGCGGAGATGGACGAAGAAGATCGCGTTGAATTCATGGCCGAGATGGGCTTGACTGAACCAGGCCTGAACCGGGTGATCAATTCAGGTTATAGTTTGCTGCACCTGCAAACCTATTTTACTGCCGGTGTGAAAGAAGTGCGTGCCTGGACCGTAAAAGTGGATGCTACAGCACCTCAAGCTGCCGGTGTTATTCACACCGATTTTGAGAAAGGCTTTATCCGTGCCGAAGTGGTTGGCTATGACGATTTCGTCACCTGTAACGGTGAAGCCGGCGCCAAAGAAGCGGGTAAATGGCGTTTGGAAGGTAAAGAGTATCGCGTTAAAGACGGCGATGTGGTTCACTTCCGTTTTAACGTTTAAAGCAAATTAAGTTTCAAAAAAGCGCCTGAATGGCGCTTTTTTTTTGAATGGATTAGCCCAAGTTAAACGAAGGCTCTGTTATTCAAATACAACTTTTTGCCTGCTGTCTTCGGGCAGTTTCTGCATATAGTATTGCTCGATTTCATTGCGCTTTAACTTCAACGTCGGCGTTAACAGCTCATTCTCAGGTTTCCAGGAATGCTGACAAACCATCAGGTAATCAAGGCGCTGGTGACTTTCCAGTTGCGAATTCACCTGGGTCAACAGGTCTTCAAGGACGGTTTGCTGCTCAGCTTGCGTTTGTGGGGCAGAATCACTTAACACCACCAACCCGATCGGTTGTTTCATTCCGGAACCAATCACGCAGGCCTGCTCCAGGGTACTGTTACTGAGCAACATACGCTCTATCGGCACCGGTACCACGTATTTGCCCTTGGCAGTTTTAAACTGCTCTTTAATGCGACCAACAACCTTATAATCCCCGTCAGCTGTTAATTCGCCTTTATCCCCGGTGTGAAACCAGCCATCGGTAAAGGCCTTCTCGGTATTTTCCGGATCCAGGTAGTATTCAGAGAACACCGCATCACCACGGATCATAATCTCCTGTTCACCCGACAGCTTCATTTCCACGCAGGGCAAGGGTTTGCCTATCGTACCGATTCGGTTTGCATCAAACGGCAAATTGCCACATGACAACCCCGACGTTTCGGTCATGCCCCAGCCTTCGCCAATATTCATACCAAGACGCTGATACCAGCGCAGTAACTCTTCCGAAACCGGTGCTGAACCGCAGCCAAAGACCTGGACCTGGTCCAGTCCCAGTTTTGTGCGAATTTTCTTGGCAACGATATTACCTAAAATAGGCAGGGACAATAACAGGCTGAGCTTTTTCTGTGGCATAGCCTTAAGGATTTGCGCCTGGAACTTAACCCATAAGCGAGGTACGGATAAAAAGAAGGTTGGCCTTGCATGTTGTACATCACTGATAAAGGTATCGAGAGTGTCAATAAAAAACACCTCCAGGGGCAACTCATAGGCAATCCCTTCGATTAATCCCCGTTCAGTGATGTGGGCCAGGGGTAAATAAGATACCACCCGTTGTGGACCGGTATGGGCAATACCAATGATATCAACCGCGCCTTTTGCAGCGGATGCGAGATTTTTGTAGGTCACCACCACGCCTTTGGGATTACCCGTGGTCCCGGATGTGTAACACAGGGTCATGGTATCTTCCAGTGACGGCTCGGCCACTGCCGCTAGCGGTTGTTGCTCGGCAATTACCGTTTGCCAGGATTGGTCGTTAATACCGTTAAATGACTGTAATTCCGGGTATGGCATCGATATGGTTGGTAGCTCATTGCTAAGTACCTGTAGCAACGGCTGATAATCATCTAACCGCCCTACAAACAGTGCCTTCATCTCACTATGTTCAAGCACATAGCCAATCGTCTTTTCGCCAGCCGTTGCGTATATCGGAACCGAGATCAAACCGGCCATCATGATCGCCAGATCGGCAATAAACCAATGGGCACAGTTTTTGGAAATGATACCTACCCTATCGCCTTTTTTAAGGCCGATGGCCAATAAACCCTGCGCCATGGTTCTGGCTTGCTGTTCAACCTCATTGAAAGAATACTGTTGCCAGGAACCTGCGATTGGTTGATTGAGAAATATTTTTTCTGGCTGATTTCGTGCGTGCTGCAAAAATCGTTGTAATGACGGTTGATAGGCCATTCATAATCCTTGGAATGAAATTTTTTAAACTATATAAACAACATAGGGTGAAAGCAAGGTATTGCGAGCTGGAGATCTCATCGGGTGTCAATTGCGAACTGAGGTTCTCATCGGGTGACAAGCACGAGCTGATAGTGCCAAAGTTGTCACCTTTAGACACCCATATAAAATCTTCGTCGCCTTTAACGTTCGGCTGCGTGTTTTATTTCAGGCAACAAAAAAGGCAGCCGAGGCTGCCTTTTTCAAGAATCTTTTCGCTTATAACGCTTTTACGTTGTCAGCTTGAGGACCTTTTTGACCTTGAACTACTTCAAACTCAACCTGTTGGCCTTCAACTAGAGTCTTACGACCAGTACCTTGGATAGCACGGAAGTGAACGAATACATCCGGACCTTCAGCCTGTTGGATAAAACCGAAGCCTTTATCGTCGTTAAACCATTTTACTGAACCTGTGCGAACATCAGACATAATAAGTATTCCTAAATTTCAAAATTAATGTTTCTGGCTCCCCTTGTGGAGCTTCCTAGCTTTAATGATGTATGTGTTAATATGTCGAGATGTTTGTACTACATAGAACGATAAATCGAGATAAAACGTATAGCATTTTTCAAGCTTGCTCGATCAGTATACAGCTTTTCCTTAACTGTACAAGAAATTAGATCATGAAATTTGTGTGACAACGGCGTTTTTCGTTGATCTGTAACAATTAAGGCACACATTCTCTCCGCTTTTCAAAATTCAGCCTCGTTCATTGACCAATTTTGCTGCGCTAAGCTTTAAAAAGGCGCTGCATCACTACCCTTCTTTTGCAGCGTTCTTTTACATTTAACAAGGAGATATGAACATGGACATTCAAAAGCCGTTACAGACGCTTGCCAGCCTTGCGCGCGGCATCGACCCGATATCAAAACAGGCATTTGCAAAAGACTCCCCGTACAATCACCCACAGGTGATCCGCGATTTATTTACCTGTGTTGACTATATCAACGAGCGCAGTAAACAAATACGATTGACTCCGGAGCAGATAAAACAAAAAAATATTGATAAAGGATTGCCAATAAACTGCGGTATGCCCTGGACACCAGAGTTAAGACAGCAGTTAGCCGAGCAATTCCGGCAAGGATTATCGGTGAAAGACTTAGCCAACAAGTTTCAGCGCACCAATGGCTCCATCAATGCAGAATTAAAGCGCCAGGGGCTGATAAATGACACGTCGTTGCCACCGTTTTGACTAACTGTCGATATCCGGGTTTGGCCATTGCAAACTGTTAATTACCTGCAGCCACTCTGGGTCTAGTGGCGCGCAGATATTGACCACTTGCTGGGATATTGGGTGAGTGAACTCAAGTTGCCAGGCATGCAGCATCAGGCGACGAAAACCAAAATGTTGTCCGAAAAACGGGTTTTGCTTATTGTCGCCATAATTGATATCGCCCAATATGGGGTTCCGCAGATGCGCCATATGCCGTCTTAGTTGATGGCGCCTGCCGGTTTTTGGGTTCAGTTGCAACAGCGAATAGCGCACCGTCGGGAATTTGCCCAATGGGATCGGCAGGCTCGCCTGCGCCAGGGTTACGAATTCCGTTACCGCCTGTTGCGCAGGCTTGTCTTCGCTGACAAATTTGTCGCCCAGCTTATCCAGCTTTTCTTTTAATGGATAATCAATTAACCCGGATTCCGGGGTATAGCCCCGGCACATTGCCAGATACGTCTTGCGAATACGATTTTCACTAAACTGCTCGCCCATGAGTCGCGCAACATCCTGAGACAGAGCAAATAACAACACACCAGAAGTCGGCCGATCCAATCGATGTAAAGGGTAAACATATTGACCAACCTGATCGCGAACCAGCTGCAATGCAAAGTACTTTTCATGGCGGTCGAGATAGGAGCGATGTACAAATAGCCCTGAAGGCTTGCTGACGGCGACCAGATACTCATCCTGATACAAAATATCGAGGACAGGAGGAACATCTTCTCGCTCCTCCTCCAACCCGACATCGTTTTTTAAATCACATTTATCCATAGCCGACAATGCCTATTTATTAAGATACAGGGTTTGCTGACGCTGACCAGACATTAGCTCATCAATATCGCCGATAGTATTGATCACCTTTGCCGCCTGCTCGCCTACGCCCTTAAACGACTCTTCTGCCATCGGACATAAACTTATTTGCGTTGGCAATGGTAGATTTAACGCTATCATTTCAGAAATTTTAGGAATGAAGATAAATTGTAGCCATTGCTCGAATCTCAGGGTATCGACACAAAACGGTTGCGTCGATGCCAGTTGCTCTGCCGTTGGAGTATCCATTTGCCAGAGGTTCAACTCATGCAGGTTGTCTTGCAGTAACACCAATAAGGTTTTCAATTGTTGTGATTTATTCATCAGAAGCTCGTTTTTCTATACGAGTATAATTATACCCGCCCGGAATTACTGACAGCAACTCAGCGACAACGATATATACCAATCACATTAAGTTTGCGCACAACTCAGAGTTAGGGCAGAGGTCCATTTTCAACATAGATTTCATTGATATAGTCATTCTATATTACTGAAATCTAGGGCCGGAAATGGGCCTCTGATAAACTCCCTACGGGTGAGTTTTAAAGGCGTTTATCCTGCGTTACTGATTTTGGCTAATTTTGAAAATGGAACGACCATTCTCTGCAATCAAAGCCTTGCCTAAACGCCTTTAAATTCTCACTGAGTGAGCAATAATTTAATGTGATTGGTATTACACGTGTACTGAACCTGCGGACTTGTTATAATCGCAGCCAGTTTACATCCAGCAAATAACATCTTCATTTTATGTCGCAAATAGATACCTTATCCGAGTTACTGCAAGTATCCGAGAGCAACTACCGTGTGTTTGATCTTGGCCGCAAAGTCGAGAAAATCTCCAAAGCAGATTTCGAGCGTATCGAACAGGCAATGATGCCATACCCTTCTCCACTACAAGGCCATGCGCATTTAGCCGTGGTATTTTGGCAAAAACGTCCTGAAAAACCTTATATCTGGTTTATCAAACTACCTCTGGATGAACGAGGCCTGCTCAATCAGGCTGCGAGAAATCACTTTATCGCGATCATCATTGAAGCCCTTGGCAAGGATCTTACCGTCGACCCTACCGAGAAGCAGGAAGAGCTGTTAAAAAGTAATCCTTATAACTTTACTCCTTCGCAATACAAACTGGCGGCGTTAAATGCCACGTTAAAATATGAGTTCAAACAACCAGCATCCCAGTATTTCGAACATTGCCACCTGTATTTTACCGGTGAGCTGGGCTGGGATAACTGGCAGGGTATTGGTGTGCAGGGCTTATGTGATTTTGCCGTTAGAACTCACGAAGCGGCTAATGCTGATATTTTAGCGACTGCGCTACCACACCTGCCCGAGCAGGTATTTACCCCACTAAGTGTGGCTCTGGAAAACCAGCCGTTGCCGGTCAGTTTAATCAATGTTCTTGCTGACCTGGCGAAAGCAGAACTGGCAAATGAAAGCATCAATACCAGCCGCATTAGCAGCTTGGTCAGGGCTATGAGTGGTAATGCCCTTAATCCGGCATTTTTAGAGTTGGCGGATACCCTGATTGCCGATGAAAGATGTCAACAGCTAGAGATCATGGTCTCGATTTCTGGACGCGGCTGGATGGCACTAGCCGATTATGATCGCATGCAACGATTCTTAGAGGCGGTCACAGAATTTGTCGATGATGCAACATTTTTCGCCCTGTTCCAGGATCTGGTGGCACTGCCAATGATTCGCCCGGTTCTGCTACAGGTAATTCGCTCAGAAACCCGAAGCAAAGCACTGGAAGCTGCTATTGGCACATTATTTAAGACCATGCAGGGACAAACCAAACAACAAGGATAAATGTGATGGCGGAAATTTATGTAGGATTAGCCGGGTTTTTAGTGATCTGGTATTTGTTTTTCCTGAGGAAAGTCGCTGAAACAGCGCGCGTGTTTGCTAAAAAACACTGCTCACAACAGGGCATTCAATTTATTTCAATCGCCCGGACCTCGTCGCGTTGGGCGCTAAACAAACGCCAGGGCCTGCATTTGCTCAGTGTGTTTGAATTTGAGTTCTCTGGCGATAACACCTCGAGTTATACCGGCACGGTGCAAATGCGTGGTAATCGATTAGAGAAGATTGAGCTGCCGCCATATAGCATTTCTTAATACTGATCTGGTGCTCCATTGTCGCATCAGACCTTTGAGAGAAAGCAGAAACCCTCCATTGCTACCGTCCATGGTACGGGAGAATATGTAAAGGGATTTACGGTATGTCAGGAAATCATGGATGGAAATTTACCGACGATGTAAAGGGATTTACGGTATGTCGGGAAATCATGGATGGAAATTTACCGACGATGTAAAGGGATTTACGGTATGTCAGGAAATCATGGATGGAAATTTACCGACGATGTAAAGGGATTTACGGTATGTCGAGATATCATGGACGGAAATTTACCGACGATGTAAAGGGATTTACGGTATGTCGAGATATCAGGGATGAAAATATCTCGACTAAGTACATCCATGTGCAAACCCTCCCTTGCTACCGTCCATGGTACGGGAGGATAAGTACATCCATGTACAAAAAAAAGCCTCAGCATTTCTGCTGAGGCTTTCGTATGAATGGTGCCGACTGCCGGAGTCGAACTGGCGACCTACTGATTACAAGTCAGTTGCTCTACCAACTGAGCTAAGTCGGCACACAAAACTGTGTGCGATAAAAGGTGTTTCCTTTTATCTTGGCACCGAAGTAATGAATGATATTCAGTACTTCTTAAATATGGTGCCCAGAGGCGGAATCGAACCACCGACACGGGGATTTTCAATCCCCTGCTCTACCGACTGAGCTATCTGGGCAAACTATGTTTAAGGGCAATTCCCTGTTGTCCTTGAGGACGGGCGCTATTAAACGTTTTTTCGTGCGCCCCGTCAACCCCTTTTTTTACAAAATTTGTCGTTCGCTCATTTATGCAACAAGGTGCGGTTTAAATAAGCAAAAATTAACGAGGGGTTTACTTTTGCGGTGTATAGCCTTCAATTTCTGGCTCTTTGCCTTCGAACAGAAAGGCTACCATGGTTTCTTCGAGAAACATGCGATCATCGGCATTCATCATCGACAGCTTGTGCTCATTGATTAACATGGTCTGCTTTTTCTGCCAGAGCGCCCAGGCGGTTTTACCAATGTTGTCAAAAATTCGTTTACCTACCTCTCCCGGGTAAAACTGAAAATCCAACCCGTCATCTTCTTTTTGTAAGTGTTGGCAAAATACCGTACGACCCATTATTTACTCTCTTTACTGGTTGTTAATTTGGCTAATAAGGTTTTGCTTGATGCCGCCAAACCTATATCAGCGCCGTGCTGCAGATGGTACCAAAGCTGCGACTGGTGATCATTAATAATTGTCGCTTGTCCCTGGATTTGCAATTTCACCGGGACAATATCCAGATGAAAGTGACTAAAGGTGTGACGAAATTCATCCAACAACTCCTGAGACTGCACTTCTAATCCTAGCTCTGCCGCTATTGTTACAATTTGCTCCTCCGATTCTGCTTCATAGAAGCTCCACAACCCGCCCCAGATCCCCGATTGCGGACGCTTATACATAAGCACCTGCTCATTGTCTGTAAACAGCAGCATATGAGTGCGTTTAACCGGCTTTTCTTTTTTCGGTTTCTTGCCCGGATATTGATCGGTGGTTCCCGTTCGCTGCGCCCGGCAATTAAGCGCAACCGGACAGCGTTCACATAAAGGTTTTCCCCGTGTACACACCGTGGCACCAATATCCATCATCGCCTGATTGTAATCCGCCGCATTGTCTTGGGGTGTTAATTCTTCACTATATGCCCAAAGCGCCTTTTCAAATTTACTTTGGCCGGGATAACCGGATTCAGCAAAATAACGGGCGAGCACCCTTTTTACATTGCCATCTAATATGGGATGAGATTGATTTAATGATAACGACAGAACCGCACCCGCCGTCGAACGGCCAATACCCGGCAATGCCATGACCGAGTCGATATCTTCAGGAAATTTACCCTCGTATTCGTCGCGAATGATTTGCGCTGCTTTATGCAGGTTTCTGGCCCTGGCGTAATAACCCAACCCGGTCCAGTGGTGCAATACGGTATCTTCGTCGGCATTGGCCAAATCGACAACCGTCGGAAACGATTCCATAAATCGCTGATAATAAGGAATGACCGTTGTAACCTGGGTCTGTTGCAGCATAATTTCAGATATCCAGACCCGATACGGTGTTTTGTTTTGCTGCCAGGGAAAATGTTTACGACCTTGCTCGGCAAACCAGGTCAATACTTGTGAACTAAACGACATAAATTCGATGACTTTGTTTTTTCGCCATTGTAACCACAACAAGGCTCTGCGCCAACATCCATACCTGTGAAAACTTGAGTTTTACAGGCAAAACAAAGATAATACGCGACGCCTGAAAGGAGCGGTTTATCCAGCGTTCCCGGGCGTGACTTAAGTCAATCAATCAACCAATCAACTGAGTGCACTTCATGAGTAACGATAGAACCCACAAAACCATCGAACAGGCAGAAGCGGAAGGCAAGTACATCCGTAAAGTTCGCAGCTATGTAAAACGCGAAGGCCGTTTAACGAAGGGCCAGGCAAGAGCGCTGGACACCTTGTGGGATACCATGGGATTGGATCACAGTAATGGTATGCTGGATATGGCGAACCTGTTTGGCAATGATAATCCGATTACCCTGGAAATCGGCTTTGGCATGGGCAAATCCCTGGTTGCCATGGCTAAAGCAGCGCCAGAGCGCAACTTTATTGGCATTGAAGTTCACCGCCCAGGCGTGGGTGCCTGTCTGGCACTGGCCGAAGCTGAAGGTGTAACCAACCTAAAAGTATTTGAACACGATGCTATCGAAATTCTGGCGGATTGTGTCCCTAAGCAATCTATCGACACCGTGCAGTTATTCTTTCCTGACCCATGGCACAAAGCACGCCATCACAAACGTCGTATCGTAAAACCTGAATTTATCGAAAGCGTGCGTCAGAGCCTGAAGATTGGTGGTGTATTCCATATGGCTACGGATTGGGAAAACTACGCAGAGTGTATGCTTGATGACATGCGCCAGGCAGAGCATTTTGAAAACATGTCTGCCACCCAGGATTACGTACCTCGTCCTGATAATCGTCCACTGACAAAATTCGAAAACCGTGGCCAGAAACTTGGCCATGGCGTCTGGGACCTGCAATTTAAACGCATCAGTTAATACCAATCACATTAAATTATTGCTCACTCAGTGAGAATTTAAAGGCATTTAGGCAAGGCTTTGATTGCAGAGAATAGTTACTCCATTGTCAAAATCAGTAACGCAGGATAAACGCCTTTAAAACTTACCCGCAGGGAGTTTATCTTAAGGCCCATTTACGACCCTATATTTCATTAAAGCGTGTTTATCTTTCGGGGGCAATTTTGCAGCGAATTGTTTAGGAAATGAACAAGGACTTTTCGATTTAGCGTACGAATGTACGTTAATTCGAAAAACTGCAGTTCAGGTTCAAAACAAACGCTGTTCGCAGAATTCAATGCTGCGGTCCCTTACAATAAGTGTGCTGGTAGTTCCAACAGTTTCACAATTAATAGGAACTTATTGAACAAAATTCGGCCAGCAAAGGTCAACACGCTCTGGTATAGAATGACTATATCAATGAAACCTATGTTGTAACTGAACCTCTGCCCTAACTCTGAGTTGTGCACAAACTTAATGGGATTGGTATAAGTTATCCCGTGGATGGCCGCAACCGTTATTGGTGTGGCCATCCGCAATAGCCTGTCAGTAGAATTCCTCTCAGTTCTCCGTCTTATACAATCTGCCTCTCTAACCATGGTGTTGTATCTGTCGATACAAAGCGTTGCTGTCTATTCCTCTGTTTTTAAGGCATTTTCCAGAACATGTCCTGCATTGAACTAATTTATGTTCCCTGCTAAACCTTAAAGTAACTCGTATTGATAGATGCGTTGGCACTTGAATCAGCGATAGAACCGCTGTATCGGTCCAGCACCTGTCAAAACCATTGCACATGCTGTTTACCGCCCAAACTGAGTTCACCGTTAATTTATGGAATTACTGACCACACTCGGCGGTCTGGGGCTGTTTTTACTGGGCATGGGCATAATGACCCGTGCCCTGAAAGCCATTACCGGTCGCCAGATTAAGCGAATACTGTCCGATTTAACCAAATCACCGGTAAGTGCGGTCACTTTTGGCGCCTTAACGACAGCCCTGCTCCAGTCATCATCTGCCACCACCATAGCTGCCGTAGGATTTGTTTCAGCCGAAATCATTAGCTTTACCAGCAGCCTGGGGATTATCTTTGGTGCCAACCTGGGAACTACCATTACCGGTTGGTTAGTGGCTCTGTTTGGATTTAAATTTAAAATTGGCTCACTGGTTTACCCGTTATTATTTACCGGCGCATTACTGAATTTACTGGCTCATAAAAAGCTAGCCCAATTAGGGCTGGTAATGGCGGGCTTTGCTTTGGTGTTTTTAGGGATCAGCCTCATGCAATCCGGCATGACTGGCATGCAGGATCTATTGACCTTTGATAATTTCCCCGGCGATAGTTGGTTAAGTCGATTGCAGTTAATTGGCTTTGGTATCCTGTTCACCATTGTGACTCAATCATCAAGTGCAGGAATTGCGGCAACGTTAACCGCTCTCAACGCCGACCTTATTGTGTTTGAACAGGCCGCGGCCTTGGCAATTGGCATGGATATCGGTACAACCGCTACGGCGGCCCTGGCAACCATCGGCGGTTCGGTCAATGCAAAACGCACAGGCTTTTCCCACGTTATTTACAATCTTATGACGGCAACCATGGCGTTTTTCCTGATCAGCCCATTTATTGAGGCTGCTGATCAGTTTTTCCCTGAGTTATTAAATCAGGATCCGGAACTGGCATTAGTCGCCTTCCACTCAGGGTTTAATTTACTGGGTGTGATCCTGGTTATTCCGTTTACGCACAAGTTTGCCAGGTTTATGAAAAAGGTCATACCCAGTAAACCCAATGAGCATAATCGGTTTCTCGACAATGCCCTGCTCGCCAATCCTGATTTGGCATTGGTGGCTGTCAATAAATCGTTGAATTCCCACCTAATGGTATTGTTGGATATCCTTGAAATCCAATTGATGAGGCGTGACATAGATTTTGATTTAGTGCGTTTGCAGTCCAGTCTGGATGAATGTCATCGCTACATAGACAAAATTCACCTCACCCCGGCAAACAATGTACTCTGGAATCAATTATTGGCGGCGATACATATCATTGATCATTTGCAACGCCTGCACGAGCGTTGTGAAGAAGATGCGCAACGTGCCGTTACCGCCAGCAACTGGCAGGAGCTTGCCGAAGCTCGAATCAATCTGATCACTTTTATCAATAATTTTCGGGATTGTTTCAATGATAAAAATGCAAATAGTTGGAAGTTGGTCAGTGAGGAAGCGTTAACCCTGTCAACCAGTGTTGAAAACCTGCAACTAAGGTTACGGCAGGAAATAGCGGAAAACATCGGATCCGGGCAAATGGATATCACCCAGGGGACACAATATCTCGAGGCTACGCGCTGGTTCGCCAGGGTGTGTTACCACCTTCACCGTATTTCCTCACGAATGACCCAATTACATATGTCTAACCAATAATTGGGTTTGTATACCTTTTAAAACGGCGTCGGCGTGATTGATAGCGCAAATAAACCATTCCGAGCATGGCCACACCCAACAACGCAATTGTTGATGATTCGGGAATTGATGTATGCGGATTTCCTTGCTCAGGTCGCGTTTCTTTGCCTTTACCTTTGCCTTGCTCATCCAGCAACCACCACGGAAAATTCGGCAGATAATTTAATAAGTTAAGCCCGTAAATACCGTTCAGACCAAAGTCGGCTGATATAACGTTTGAATTTACAGCTGAAGCATCTTCAAGTGAATAAGATACTATGTTTAAAGAATGCCATATCGAAAGGATATTAGGATGACCAAAGTTCTCTTCCAAAACTCCCCCTGAGTCAGTGCTGCCCACCTGTTCATGATGGCCATATGAACTGACTCCATATGATTGTAATTCTCTCCCCTTGAAATACATGTCGGGGCTAAAATTCGCTAAGTTAATTATCTGGGCGTGAGCCGACGCTGATAACATGAATAAAACCACGAAACAGAATTGTTTTAACATTGATAACTCCCTTTATTAGAGAAATTCTTCCTTAGTTGGCTATAACGACATGATTCCGACCGGTGTCCAAACTAACCTTTGTGAAAATAAGATTGTCAGTAGCAGGGTTAGAAATGGTACCTTTTGAACGAACTAAAGTTCTACGGAGAGTAAGTATGTGAGACGGGACAGAGAATAACTAACATCTAACTGCAAATCGTATCATAAGATTGCGCATACAACCGCTTTGTTGAAGTAATCACTGGTCGCCAATAGAATCATCTGCCGAATTCAAGCTTTCCTGGCCAAATAAAACCTCGATTTCCAATTAATTATTTATTGGGCTCTTCAGACTTAGGTATCAACGTTCAGTTAATTTTTAACCACTCGTATTTCGACGACAATCTACAGATTCACTCTCCCCGATCAGCGGACTTTATTTGCAGCGATTGCAATGGCGTTACTCCCTGGGAATCAAAATCTAAAGTTCGAATTGGGAACGGTATAAGGATATTGTTTTGTTCCAGGGTTTTGTGGATAACCACTATCGCTTTGTGACGCATTTGCACAAAGTGCAGCTCATCGGGATATTTGATCCAGAACCAAACCAACAGGTTAATGGAACTGTCGGCAAACTCATGGGCAAAGACATCCGTTTCATCCTGTTTAATCACCCCTTTAATATCGTTAATCGCATCAATTAACACCGAACGCGCCGTTTCAATATCATCGGCATAGGAAATCCCGACCGGCACTTCCACCCTGCGAATGTGGTTCGTTGAAAAGTTTATCAGCTCATTAACGAACACAACTTTATTGGGCACATACGTCAGCTGGCCGTACAGGTTTTTAATCAGTGTATTACGTAAGTTAATCTGCTTTACCGTTCCAAACGTGTCACCAGCCTGAATGACGTCCCCTACCCTAAACGGCTTGCGAATCCCCATGACGACACCGGCGATAAGGTTTTCGGTCATATCTTTAAAGGCAAAACCTATCGCAAGGCCAATAATACCGGCACCAGCGAGCAAGGAAGCAACCGCTTTTGACAATCCCATGATGTCTAGCGCAAAAAATACACCAACGGCGGCGATGAAAATTCGTATCATGCCCGCGACCAGTCCGGCGACCTGTGAAGATTCAAATATTCGCTGGAACAAGGAAGTGAGCCATTGCGAGATCCACTTTGCGAGAAGCAGAAAAACCACCAGCATCAGAATCGCGATAACGATATTGGGGAGATTCTTAACCGTGATTTCCAGCCAGTAACTGAGTTTTTCATCAATCAAAGACCAAAACTTTTCCAGAGTTAACGTCATTATTCCTCCACGCATGAAAGCCTATAGACCATGCTTAGAGCATAATCGTTAACGCAAAAACCGAAAGTATTGCATCGACACAACAGCAATAATAATTAGCATTACCAGGAATTTTGGTGAGGGAAGGATTCACAGAACAAAAATGAGCGTCGAGATTCAGGCTTTGTTCGCTGGCATCTGCAGGCCATATGGGATTAACGTCGAGGCTCCTGGGTGTGCCAATGTCTTCCGCCTTCATCCTCTACCGAAGAAAACAGCGGTGCGATAGTAAACAACAATAAAACCAGCAGAGCGACTAGACCCACGGCGATTCGATAATTGTGCTCTCTGGATGCTTTACCCACAATCACACTTTTTATAAACCTGATGTGCAGCCATAGATGCAGGCTCAAGAGAATCAGAAAAATAACCGAGACATAGAAGTGAATATCACCCCACTCATGCCTCGTCAGGCCCCAGACAGTTGCTGCTCCACTTTTGGCTGGCAATATTAATTCTAGCACTGAGCCGGTTGATATCAGTGCCAGCAATCCAATGAAAGACAAGAGATCAACGACCTTGATAAGCGACGCTTTACTCATAAAGTACCCTAATAAAAAAACGGTCTCAGAAAACATAAACTCTTATTATGAGTCAAATTCGCTGTTTTCATAATTATGAATAAGATGCAGCAAAGCTTTAACGGCAAGTATCGAGAGTTCATTTCCCCAAACTTTAAAAGCAATAGGCAGACTTTGCTGAAAATATCCGTATAATGCGCGCTGATTTTTATTTGCCGTTGTCAGACTTGAATTATCGTTATGGTCACTGAATACCTTACCTATGCCACCATGTCAGCTTTAGTGGCTGCCTTGCCTGGACCGTCAAATTTTATTGCTGCCGAAAATGGCGCTATGGCGGGTCTGAGAAAATCCGGCGTTGCAGTTACCGGACATTTAACTGCAGTACTGCTGCTTGCCAGCTTATCGGCCATGGGCTTGACCAGCTTAGTATTAGCTTCACCCACCGCATTTATGCTGCTTAAGTTAATGGGCTGCGGCTATCTGTGTTATTTGGGTATCAACATTATTCGTTCAGCAAACGCCATCGCGAGCGGCAATGAGCCACTTTCTCGCTCGGCCAAACGACGCCATATGTGGCGAAAACATTTTACCGTGGCGATTACCAACCCCAAAGCCTTATTGTTTTTTAGCGCCCTGCTCCCTCAATTTGTTAACGCAGACCGACCGATGGCTGAGCAATTTATCCCGCTAATGTGCATCAGTATGTGTTCGGCGTTTACCTTTCCAATGCTGTATGCATTTCTGGGTAAACAATCCAATCAATTCAATATCAGCAATCGGCATAAAGCATTCATTAAACGTTTGTTTGGCTTAAGCTTTATCGTTTTTGCTCTGTCTTTAGTCACAACCTAGCAAACTAAGCATATTGGCTATCAGTCAATGTAAAATTTGCTGTAATCGTCACTAGTCATCCAGACAGGAATTATCGGGTAAAACGACCATAAGTCTCAGAAATTGCCAACGTCCAGTGGTCACCCATGGCTCGTTGGCATCTGTCCACGCATTGCGTTAGGTTGGCAATGCCGTATTAAGAATCGTTATTTTGCAGAGGCTTCATACCATATTGGTGAGCTCCAGACTCGTTCCTTAATGGTTTTTGGTAGCTCTTCAGGGTGCTCAACCTTGGCCTTTTTGGCATCATACATGCTCCATCTACAAACAGGGTTTTCGATGACTCGTACATAATAAAATGCACTTTCCGCCGCAGAGAAGCTCTCATCTTCCCATGTGGCAGACAGGTTAGATGCGCCTTTTTCATTACTGATTTCACAGGTTTGCAGGTTAACCGATGCCCCATTATCTGGGCAACGTTTGGTGTCAGGATTGGGTACAGCTCCATCTGAACAGGCTACGTCAACAGTAAACTCATGCAAATCCCCTTTATCGTCCATCCAGCCTTTAATGACCTGTATTTTTGCAAGAGGTGCACTGTTGGGATCACGCTCAGCCCAGATAATAAGTTTTGGTTTTTGGTTTTCAGGTGCAGCAGATAAGTCTCCCCCTTGAGGTACGCCTTTTTCATAACCAAGTTTCACCCAGTCGCTTTGTTTATGGCTGTTGTCAGTGAAATCATAACCGGCAAATACCCGCACTTTGGCTCGGGTTCCACTCGTTGCAAACGTTTCCCTGCGATACAAAGCGTCCCAGATATCAGTCCTGGTGTTACTTTCCGCCCAGACGCCGGTTAAGGCGCCAGGATTATATAATTTGGTAGGGTCGTCATCACCGCTCATCCCCATAGCCTCTGCGGTGGGGTTAGCTTTCAATCCGAGGCGAACTTCAGGAGTTCCATCATTGTTGGCATAGTGGCCTTCAAAATCATCCTCTGCGGTGTCACTCGGCGTACCATTATGATTATCTGTTGCGCCAACAAATCCCTGCTTAAATGGATTTACGCCCCATTTCTGTTGTTCTTTAAGGCCAAATTTAAGCCCATTTCGAACAAACGCATAGTCATTACTACAACCCGCATTTTCACCGTCAGGACATTTTTCAAAAACCAGTTCAAAATTACACTCTTCATCCGTCGTCATAATGCCATTCTGACATTCGGAGTTACCCTTGATTTGCATGATTTCGACCAGCCTTTCTATACGCGCCCGACGCTCAACTATTTCTTGAGTAAATTCGCTACCGTCGCTGTTCTTTCCCCAATACAATCGCCCCCAATAAAAGTTAGGGTTGTGAGGAATGGCCTGGACACTACAATCACCTGTGCAATTTTGCTCTAACCATTTATGTAAATCTTCTGCCGGGCCTTCGAATGCACTAAACACCCGATCAGGCACCGTGTCGGATTTGAAAATAACATTGCGGTGCATCATACCGCCCGCGCCTTCAGGCGCGTTGGCCGAAAATTCAAAAGCGACTAAGCTGGTGAATTTACCGGGTTCATAGTTTTCCGCCGCCGCTCTTTGAATGCGCGCCCAGGGAGCCTCTACAGCTACCTGACAGGGTTTGCCATCCTCACCACAGATGTCCTTCAGGCGAATTGCTGGTGTCTTGGAGATACCAGCGAAAATATCCTGGAACGGCTTAATATCGTTTTTCCGCACCCCAACACAAGTTTCGGAATCATAACCATCCATTTCCGGGTTGGTACATATTTCGTATTCCCCCAACGCCTCTGCATGATCGGTAATGGCTGCAAAGTCGAGCGGCTCGACAATTTTTTTCGGGATACCTGTCGGCAATTTAACCTCTTCGCCTTTAGCAAAACGATACGCGGTGAAGGGATCATTCATGGTGTTACCAAAGATATAGGCATCCAAAGAATAGGCAGTGTGTAAATGCAACTCACCAAAATAGGCTTGTTTCAACGGGTCGCGCTTCACCTTAGCTTCTAATTCAGCGATCGTTGGGCTTCTCGTTTGTTCAGAAGAGCTTTCTGAAACTTCCGACACTTGGCTTAGCGAGTCGTCTTTTGCTTCACTACAGGAAAATAATGCCGCGATGCCAGCAACGAGTAGCCAATGTTTTAGGTGTGAGTTAGTTAAGGATGTTACGTAATTCATCAAAGATACCCCGCGCCGTTGTGGCTAAACAAGCTCTTTAGAATGATGCTGACTTAGACACTTATCTTAGTTAAAGCCAGAATAGTAACGGAACTCCCTCTCCCTATAAATCTACAACTGCATCAAGATTAAGAGGCTTAAAATACAATTATTCAGTTATAAAGGTAGCTAGTATTTTGATTTATTCTAATTTTCTGGCCGCTAGCTTCAAGCCATAAGCGCTAAGCTGATTGAGTGAGATAAACTCTGCTGATTGAGTGAGGTAAGCTTTGCTGGTGGGAGGTGGAAGAGTGAACCAAAAGCCTTGCGTCATTCCCTGCTACGACAGGGAATCTTAACCTTGAGCCTGATGTCTCGAATGAAAAATGTTCCGTTGCCAGGTAAAGACAGAGTCGCTTGAGGACCAAAAAATGGTGTCGTTACCAGGCAAGGCGAGCGATTACACGCATGTCATCATTAATCAGCGAAAACGACCAGCCATTGCGCTCACACAAACGTTGTACGATTCCCAGACCTAATCCATACCCTTGAAACGATGTCTCAGCCGGCATTTGCCGATTATTAACGTCACCGCTTACCTGATTGGTGACCAATAGCTGGTGCTCTTCGATGCTAATCGTGATCGGTCCCTGTCCGTCGAGCGTGTGTTCAAACGCATTGCGCACCAGGTTATTAATAGCAATAGAAAATGCCTGAGAATGTCCATACACGCTAGTTTTTTCGATCTCGTCGATTTCAACATCGATGCACTTACCCCTCAATAGGTAGCCCTGCTGTTCTATCGCCTTTTGTACCAGTGGCATCACTAGGAACTGCCCATAATACAAGCCATCATCGGTTTCACGAGCCAGGCACAAAAACATGTCAATGATGGTTTTCATGTCGGTGGTTGCCCGCCTAGCTCTATCTACCGCCTTCACGTCAGCCGCTGGCAAATCGTTTTGTGCCAACAACTCAAGCGCGCCGGTTATCACCGTAATTGGCGTGCGTAATTCATGACTAACGGCATTGGTAAAGTATCGTTCCCGCTCAACAAAGGCGCTGATACGCTCAAACGTCTTTTCAATGGTCGTGGCGAGCACCCCAACCTCATCATTGCCGAACCGGCTGGACTCTATGCGTTTATGATCGTCTGCCGATAGCTTTTCTGGGTCTATATCGGCAACTACATTGGCGAGTTGCGCGACCGGAGCAACAGCTTTGCGCATCACCATCATGCCCAGGCAGAAACCCAGGGCACCGAGCGAAATTACGACAGCGGTGACAATGAGTAACCACCACCAGTCCTCTGATGATGCTGCCTCGATACCAGCAACATCAAAAACAACAAATGCGTGTCGCGGTTCATGTTCGCTAGGTACTACCGCGACATGCAACTCTTCGCTGGTGAATTCGTACAATCCTGCATCGGGGTTAGATTGCGCCCAACCCTGGAGTGATTTCGGCAATTGATTAATGTCATCATATGCCCGCAGGTTTTCTGGAATAGCCGGATAGCTTTCAGCTGCGCTTTGCAGCTGATTTACCAGCACACGATCTTCACTTAGTTTGATCGCAGCAAAGAAGGCGAAGCCCCAAACGATACTGAGTACCGCTATACACAAAGCAAATGCCAGGGCGACTCGCCTGCGCAAACTGTGCCGGTACATGACTAAACATCCTCTGCAATACGGTACCCGATGCGATGTACCGTATGAATTAACGGGCTATCAAACGGCCTGTCTACTGCCTGGCGCAGCTTGTACATGTGCGAGCGAAGCGCATCGCCATCTGGGTGCTCGTCAGCCCACAATAAAGTTTCGAGAGTATTACGAGCTACAACCGACGGCGCCTCCTCCATCAATCGTTGCAGTAGTTTCATCCCAGTCGGGTTGAGTTCGATTCGCTGTCCGGCGCGATGGACTTGCAGGGTCGACCGGTTCATGGTCAGGTCCGCAACCGTTAACAGGTTGTCGGTTTTACCATGACTGCGTTTGTATAGCGCTTGCAGTCGCGCATTCAATTCCTGCAATGCGAATGGCTTAACCAGATAGTCATCGGCACCGGCTGCAAAACCCTTGAGTTTATCGTCAAGCGTGTCTCTCGCGGTTAGCATAAGCACAGGAGTTTCCACTTTGGCATCAGCTCGCAGTTTTTGGCAAAAGATCAGGCCATCCATCCCGGGAAGCATCAGGTCAAGAACAATAACATCAAACGGACTCGTCAGTGCCAGGTGCATCGCACTGATACCGTCATAGGCAAAATCTAAAATGTAACTATGCTGTTCAAGAAACGCGGCAATGTTTTCGCAAATATCGCGGTTATCTTCGACAATCAACACTCGAATCGGCGCTGCACCTGGCGCTTGTGTCATATACTGCTCCCCTTTACCAGGCGTAATCCAGTCGTAAACCAATAAGTGGCTCTGCTTCGCTATCGTCTATCACTACAACGCCCCGGCGATAGTCAAACTCGCTGTCATCGCTCGAGGACGCTGCCGTTACATTAATAACATCAAGAAAAGCCGTGACATCGATGGGGCCAAATGCACGCCGATAGTCCACACGGACATTCAACAAACCAGTACCACTTTTACGACCGACATTGCGCTCAGTGATCTCTTTCGAGTAGCGCAGAGGTTGTCCAGGCCCTAACACGTCTGAATGAATAATAAACACGTCGTCTGGCCTGCCAGAAAGATATTTGTAGCGCCCGGCAATTTTCCAGCGATCGTTAATTTCCCAGGTCAGTCCAAGGGTAGCTACATGCTCGCGACTAAATTCTGCGGCTACATCACCGCGACCGTCTTTCCTGTCGACCACCGCATCGTTATACGAATAAGTTGCGCTGGCGTAAAGACCTTCCCATATTGTCCCGTTAAGCACGAAATCGATGCCGTAGGATGTGCCGTCCCCCTTGTTGGCAAAGGTTCCACGTGTTCTATCCAGGTCAACCACCAGGTCGTCGAGAATTTGATAATAGGCCTCAGTTAACAGTGACCAGTTTTTATTCGGCAAATATCTAAAACCGACACTGCTATGGGTGATTTTTTCGGTCTTAAGATTGTTTGAATCGTTAGCGGCAAGCTCTAGATACCGAGGCGACTGATGAAACAGTCCTGCGGTGGCAAAATATCTAATCGTTTCACTCGAGCGCCAGTTGACACTGAACCGGGGCGATACGAAGCTTTCATCGGCAAAACCGTCTCGTTCGACCCTAAGTCCGGTGCCAAAATCCCAATCGCCAAATTCAAAAACTTGATCAACATAGCCGGCATAGCTGGTTTCCTGTTGATTTATTGAAGAGTTTAAGCTTTCGGGAGTCAGCACAATAAAACGTTGTTGAGGATCTGGCCTGAAATCATCGTCGTCGTAAACATATCGAATCCAATCGCCATCTAAGACAGTGTAATAGTCCAGTTCAATCTGCGTTACCCGAATACCGGTACTGAATACACCCCATTGATTCACCGTCTCAAAATCGCTTCGCCAGCCGACCTCTTTTTCACCTTCACCGATGGTAACAATGTCTTCTCGCACCGGGAAACCAGATGCGGGTGTTCCCTCAGGTACAAGATCCGGAAACGCTTCGCCCTCCGAGCTTACCTTGTCACTTTTGCGGTAATAAACTTTGTTAGTCCAGACCGATTCTTCACCAATCAATGATCGCAAGGTCAATCCGTACAAATCACTGTCTTGCTCGGAATCCTGAAGTGCCACGTCTTCAAAATTGGGCGACTCAAAAACGTGGGTAACATCGCGGGTATAGTCCTCATGCGTATCGATCAGTAAAATTTCAACGCTATGATCCTGATTAATGGGTAGCACGGATTTTACGATGACATCTCTTAATACCGGCTCGCCAATGTCCAGTTCCTCTATGGTTTCAAACAGCGCGCCAAAATCCAGTCGCCGGGCTGACACCAGCAAGGTTGCGTCGTCAGTGATACCCATCGGACCATCGTAACCCACTTCATAACCTGCTAGATCGTAGCGAAAGCTTGCCGACGGGCTTGGATTGCCATCAGCGACTTGCAGTTGAAGTAGCGATGCGGCACGCCCGCCATAAGCGGCCTCCCATCCCCCCGGTGAGAATTCTGCGCCGTTGATCACGTTAGGGGCGAAAATCGAAAAACGGCCACCACCACCAACATCTTCTTCTTCACCCAGTGTCGCATCAAAATGCACGGCTTTATCAAAAGGAAAGTCGTCAACAAATAACAAATTATCTCTTGGACCGCGGCCGCGCACACTGAAGCTGGCGAATTCACTGGCGGATGCCAGGCCTGGCAGTCCATCTAACGAAAGCAGCGGATCTGCACCACCACCCACAGCACTTCTCAACGCTTCTCTGTCAAGATAAGTGGTGGAACCTGATGCAAGTAAATCCGATTGGCGCCCCCTAACCTCTACTACCTCAATGTCTTGCTGTTTAAGCTTAAATTCAATCTTGATATTTTTGCGTGTTACCACGCGGACATTGGGCTCATACAAGGAAGCAAACCCGATTTTGACTAAGTCCACCGAGTAAAGGCCAGGGTCCAACTGTTTAATGACGATGCGGCCTTGTTCGTCGGTTTCAAAGGATTGTGTAGAAGAAGTTTCCCGTTCCTTGAGCGTGATCTGTACGCTTGAAAGAGGCCGATCCGTATCCTGGTTTTTGACTATCACTGTCAGCGTACCCGGCGCCTCTGCTGCATAAGAAAAAAGTGGAAAGCTGATCAATAGCGTCCATAGAGTCCAGAAGGATACCTGTCTCAAGTACTTGTTCATATTGCGATTCCTCCGTGAATTAACCAGGATGCAAGTTCCAATTGCCTGTTCATTTAACCACCCTCCAACGCTCTAATTTTTTTAATAAAACGCAGCAAGGTTAGCAAAGCTTATGTGACTAAAATGTGAATACAATGTGAGCGCAATGTAAACGATACATTATCCCATATTCACGTGGACATCAATTTCGTGCCCGGTGCACTATATGTCATACAACCGTTGAGAAAGAAAGTCGCCCTAATTAGCTGCATAAAGCCCTCAGGGAGTTAAGGAGCCAATCAACAGCTTTAACTTGTGGCTGAGTTGTTGGTGAAAAATACAGCTGTAAATCCTGGCCTACGACTACCTTATCGTCTGCTATAATTTTTCAATCCGACGTAAGTTGTGGATGCTAATTTCAACAGCACAGGACTTACTCTATGAACACCGTATCGCACCGTTTTATTGCCGTAACCACCTACCTTTTATTAATGCTCTCTGGATACACAGTCAATGCTCAGGAAGATCAGGGTGATATGATTGTCTCCCACTGCATGAAATCCCAATCCGCTGATTATAGCGATATGGAAACTAAGAAATGGCTACCCATACATCAGGAGATGGTGAACCAAGGGCACATGAAACAGTGGTTACTTTACTATGTGATGTTTGGAGACCGCACCGATTGTGATTATTACGTCGTAGAAATTTACGAGGATGCAGACCAATGGCGTCAATCAGATGCAATGCGAGGCATGACTATCGCCAAAAAATATGGTGAAAAAGAAATGCAGAATATGTGGCAAGAATCCTTTGACGCCAGATCGATGAACAGCTCAACACTTTGGTATACCCTGGAAAGCATCGGTGACAATGAACATACCTTTGCGGTTTTTAACGCCATGAAAGCTGAAAACCCCGAGGATTATATAAAGTTCGAACGTGAAGTCTGGCAGCCTATTCATCAGTGGTTATATGAAAATAAGCATAGCGCTGGCTGGTCATTATTATCCAAAGTTGCCCCTGCAGGAAAAGCTGTTGCCAGCAACTTTGGTACTGTCGATTTCTTAGATAGATTCGCCCCAACCCCATTTTGGGATGCCATGAAAAATGTCCACCCGGATAAAAACCCTCAAGAAATTGATGAAATGGCCCAATCGGTAAGAGACCATTTATACGTCAC
Organism: Thalassotalea mangrovi; assembly: GCF_005116735.1. Taxonomy (GTDB): domain Bacteria; phylum Pseudomonadota; class Gammaproteobacteria; order Enterobacterales; family Alteromonadaceae; genus Thalassotalea_A; species Thalassotalea_A mangrovi. The sequence continues at coordinate 188,476 of NZ_SWDB01000011.1, forward strand.
TACTTTAGTTAAGGTAGCGGGAACAAAGAAAAGTGAATAACCATCAATAAACCCACTACATATTAGATTTTTTGGTGTCTTATATTCGAGTGTGTTTCTCAGGTTTTAGTTAAGTTGCGTGCAACCTGGTGTAAGCGTAACCGAGAATGCGCTCTATGGTCAGTAGCCATTTGTGCAAAGAGGTTATCAAATCGCTTTTTCTGAGAACATTCGCGCCATAAGCAGGAGGAATCCACATGGCCAAGCCCGTTAAAATTGCCCATATTCTGTTTATGACGCGACAATTCGAGGAAATGATTCAATGGTACCAATCGGTCTTTGAAGCCGAGGTTGTCCAGCAGACACCAGCGCTATCTTTTCTGGCTTTTGATGATGAAAATCATCGTTTTGGCATTGCAAACCTGAGCGTATTGAAAGAAACATCCCCGACTGCCGCAGCTATGGGAGAGATAGGTATCAATCACGTCGCTTTCACCTATGCATCGATTGGCGATTTGCTCGAAACCCACGCGAGACTAAATGAAGCCGACATCCATCCCTATTGGGCCATTCATCACGGTATGACAGTCTCCCTTTATTACCTGGATCCAAACCGTAATCGAATGGAACTTCAGGTCGACAGCTGTAGTACCAAGGAAGCAATTGAGTATATGACAAGCGAAGCGTTTGCGGCGAATCCAGTCGGCGTAGATATTGCCCCCGACCAGCTACTTGCGCAGTTTCGTGCCGGGGTGTCCGCTGAGGAACTGCTCGCTATGCCTGACGGCCCGATGTCGGCCATTCCGGTGGAACATGGTGTTACCTGAGATTCAGAAAGGCAGCCAGGCACGAGCCAAAAACAACGGTTTACTCTAAACTTTATTCTAATGCCAAGTCATTGTTCGATTTAACCGAGGAGAATACACATGCGAACTGTATTGTCAGTAATATCGTTGTTAGCTTTATTCTGCACTTCTTTCATCTCAAACTCCGCGCAAACTTCAGCCGATACGATTTATGTTGGCGGAAACATTATTACTGTCAATGACTCTCAGCCGACCTCAGAAGCGTTAGCCGTTAAAGATGGGCGAATATTAGCCGTTGGTAATAAATCAGAATTAATAAAACTTCGGGATGAGAATACGAAAGTAGTCGACTTGGCTGGAAAGACCTTAGTGCCCGGTTTTATCGATGGTCATGGCCATGTTTTTAATACAGGAATTCAAGCGCTTTCTGCTAACCTGCTAGCGGCCCCGGATGGCAAGGTTAATAATATTGCAGCATTGCAAGAAGAACTTAAATCCTGGTTTGCTAATCCTGAAAACAGTAAACACGGCATGGTGTTGGGCTTTGGTTACGATGACTCACAGTTAAAAGAACAGCGACACCCTACCCGCCAGGAACTGGATGAAGTATCGAAAGACGCCCCGGTACTCATTATTCATCAATCTGGTCACTTAGCGACATTAAACACCAAAGCATTGCAATTGGCCGGGTTAACAGCAGAGAGTAAAGATCCTGATGGCGGTAAGATTCGTCGTGAAAGGGACGGCAAAACGCCAAATGGTGTATTGGAAGAAACGGCATTCTTTGGCACCTTGTTACCTTTGTTTGCCAACCTGAGCCCGCAGGAAAACGAGGTGATTTTCAATGCCGGAATGAATCTATACTCAAGCTTTGGTTACACAACAGCGCAAGAAGGCCGGGCTTCCATATCTGCGGTAAAAACCATGTATGATTTAGCTCAACGAGGCAAGTTGCCTATCGATGTTGCGGCTTTTCCCGATATTCAGATTGCTCAGGAGATCCTAGCCCCTCCGTATTATTCTGAACACTACACCAATGGATTTCGAGTTGCCGGAGCCAAGTTAAATCTCGATGGTTCGCCACAAGGGAAAACGGCATGGCTAACGAAGCCCTACCTCGTTCAGCCAGTCGGTCAGGAAAAAGGTTACAAAGGCTACCCAAGCATGAGCGATGAAAAAGCTGCTGAGTATATTGAATTAGCGCAACGTAACGGCTGGCAATTGCTAACTCATGTAAATGGTGATGCCGCGATCGACCAGTTGCTTGACGGGATCGAAGCAAGTGAGAAAAAGCATGGTAAACCAGACCGGGGCTTTGTCGCTATCCACGCTCAAACGGCCCGCAAAGATCAAGTTGAACGATTTAAACGCCTGGGGGTGTTTCCCTCGTTTTTCCCAATGCACACCTTTTATTGGGGAGACTGGCACACCAACTCTGTTTTAGGCAAAGAGCGAGCCAAAAACATTTCACCAACCGGATGGGCACGGGACTTAGGTATGATCTATACCTCTCACCATGATTCGCCGGTGGCTTTACCTGATTCCATGCGCGTATACTTTGCAACCGTCAATCGCCTGACTCGAACGGGCCGTGTATTGGGGCCAGACCAACGAGTGTCCGCACTGGATGGATTAAAAGCGCTAACCTTGTGGGCAGCGAATCAATATAAAGAGGAGAAAAGCAAAGGCTCGCTGGAAGTGGGCAAGCTTGCAGATTTAGTTATCCTTTCTGAAAATCCATTAACGGTAAAACCTGAAACAATTGCCGATATTAAGGTGTTAGAAACGATAAAAGAAGGTCAAACGGTATACACAAGAGAGCAAGAGACAATGGCTGGCAGTTGCGTGATCTCTTCACGCTGCCAGGCAATTGCCACCATTGCCATGATATCTGCGGGGCTATTACATCATGCTCAGTGATTTAATCTTTGATTACATCGAAAAGTTCTATAACAACGAAGTTTGAGGTTACAACTCCGCAGCGTTCTTTACTTCTCAACCTTGTCCTTAAGCACATATATTTCGCCATCGAAACTGCCTTGAATAGTCAAGCCCTGCCCTGCCAACTCCTTCAGGTAGACGATATGATCCTGGGTGATGTTCTGGCCCGGTACTAAGAGCGGAATACCCGGAGGATACGGGGTGACTAAACCAGCACAAATGCGGTTGTTACACTTATCGATAGGCAGAGACTCTCTCTCACCATAGAAGGCGTCGCTTGGAATACATGCTAAGTCTATGGCTGGTAAGCTCTCGGGCAAGCGAGACCTGCGCGTCGATTTCGACAGTTTGACCTTGCCATTGTCTAGTTTCTTCAACGCATTATATAAGCGGATAATTTTCGATCGCGTACCACCCAACGTCAATAAAACCAATATAGTGCTGTGAGTGTATTTCTCTATCTCCAGACCAATTTCGTCAAGCAGGTACTTGTGAATATCCTTTAACGAATAAGGCAGCTCGCTTATATCGATGAGAATCTTTAACGGATCATGGCCCATGTTATCATCACTAAAGTGTGGAAACATTTGCTGAAAGTCTTTCTTCCCTAGCACTCTAATGTTCTTCAGTGACGCCATATGTTGTTTAAATTCTTCCACATGATTCAACAACGCATTGAGCAATTTATAGCCTTCCATCTCCAATTGTTTTTGGCATACATCGAGAGAGGCGATGAGTTGATACTTTGGCGATGTGCTGGCATAGATACTGTAAATTTCCCTAAAGAAATCGGCATCAAAATCAGGATCATTGATATGTATGTAAGAAGCCTGAGAAAACGCCGACACCACTTTATGGGCAGAATGAGTGACATAATCTGCTCCGGCATGAATGGCCGAATAATAGCGGAAGCTCGGGTGAAATAAGGAGTAGGCAAACCAGGCTTCATCTATAAACACTTTAATGCCATGTTGATGAGCAAAATCGACCACCTGTTTCAGATCACTTAGCAGACCATCGTAAGTACAACCTGTCAGCACCAGTAATTTCGCATCGGTATTGTGTTCTATCGCTAGCTTGATATCCGCCAACGACGGTGGTGCAAAGATCCCATATTTGGGATTTAAAATACTCGACAAGTAGATAGGGAAACTGGCCGATTGCAAGATGCCATAATGCACAGATTTATGACAATTGCGGTCTATGATTACCTTATCCCCCTTACGCAACAGCGTTTGCAATATGATCTTATTTGACGTGGACGAGCCGTTGGTGACGAAATAGGTACGTTTAACTTCAAACGTTGCCGCTGCTGACTCCTGGGCACGGCCAATGGTATTGGTGCTGTCCGACAATGACCCTAACGAATCGACTGACACCGAAAGGTCGCCAACAAATACATTACGGCCATAAAACTGATAAAAATCTTTAATATAGGGGGAATTCCTGAAGCTAGCCCCCCCGCTATGACCCGGTGTGTGCCAGGAATCATTGGCTTCGCCAACGTAGCGGCGATATGCGGTCCAGAACGGGGTTTCCGATCTGTCATCGAAATCATTGATCATATAACCCAAAATGGCTTCCGGATCGGAAATCACTTCATCTTTAAAGAAGAAAGACTCGATATCTTCTGACTCGTTGACGATTTCCAGCCCTTTGGTATCGTCACCGATAACATAAACCGGCAATTCGATACGAATCTCCTTCAGTTGGTCGATAAAGCGGCCATAAATACGTTCGCCAGTCTTATTATGGATATCCCAACTCAAAACCACGGCCTGAATATCACCATCCTCAGTGACATATTCCAATGCCTTTGCCAGGTCGATACAATCAATAATATCGATATCGACATCCTGACGCTCAAAGTTAGGAATGGTTTTGGATAGATTCGCTGAAAGCTCTTGTAAAACGATTTGATTTTGTTCGATTAACAAAATTCTAAGGAGAGGTAACATAGCAAGGTTCGTTTTAAATGTTATCAATAGTCATTAGCATAAACACATAGTTGAAAGTTGGGAAATGAATTATCCACAAATGCTAATTTAACAAGATAGTTTCCCGCGAAGCGTTACAAAATAAACTATCTCCGCCAATGTGTTATCCATTAAAAAAGCAAGAACCGACCTTATGAACGGAAAAAGTGGGAGGCCTGTTCGTGACTTGTATCGAACCCCGATGTCTGCTTTGTCAAAGACGGGAGTTGAAACTCCCTAAGTACGCATCGTAAACGATACTCCGAGTACGTGGCAGAAAATACCACTCCGAGCACGCTGATGTCATCAGCTCCGAGCACACGCTGTTCCGAGCAAAAAGCAAAAACCCTTGAGTCATTCCCTGCCACGACAGGGAATCTTAGCCGAGCCTGAGCGGCAACTTTGTACTAGGAACAGTAGTTAACTTTTTACTGGGGTGAGGATTTCATCGCTGAGGACGTTGTCGGTTATGGCCATGGATTGGCCTGTATGCCAAAAATGCAGGAGCAATTTTTGGTGAGGACGCTGTCAAAAAGCTTGAAATTCGTCATTGCGGCGTAGGCCGCAATCTCGTTTTTTGGCAAAATTCGAGTCAACCTAAACGGCGGCTTTGTGCTGCGAATTCAACTGGTGAGTGCAACGCTATCCTTAAACTAACTTGACTCAGCCAAATCTAGTTTAATCGTTCTAATCGCCCTACCTCAGATATGTGATTTTAAAAACTATACGCCGTGGTAAATGGCTTCACTCCTATTGATTTGAACATTTCATTTGGCCTGAACATTCGCCCATCTTTCACGACTAAAGCAACTTTTCTGATTTCACTAATGTTCTCAAGCGGGTTACCGTCTATCAGTATAAGATCGGCGATTTTTCCCTCTTCGATTGTTCCTATATCCTCTCTGCCAGCGATGCGTGCGGCATTCACTGTGGCAATTTTCAATACTTCACCTGTGGGTATTCCAGCTTTAACATAAAGCTCTAATTCACGGTGCAAGGCAAAACCTGCCATGGCATCGGTTCCTGCTACCAGACGGACGCCCGCAAGATGAAGCTTTTCAACCATATCTAGTAATGCTTGTGCCGACCTTTCGTACTGTTGTTCATTATCTTCAGTTATGTCTATGCCTGGCCTTAATAACTCCCGCACCTTACTAGCGGGAAAGTGTTCTGCAACGGCAGCATATGAAGGGTCAATTTCACCTGCTTTATTGGTGAACATACTATGTAAAATGGTAACAGTAGGATCAACAACCACGTCTTTTTCTTTGAGTAACGCAGTAAAGTCCTCCACTGGCTTTGAGTTTAGATCCAAATCTCCTGCCTTTTCTGCTACTAACATATAGCGTAAAGGTGTTCGGGTATCGTCTTTATCGCTAGCTAAGAAGTTAAGAAAAACCATATTAATGTGCTGAATTTCATCAAATCCTGCCATAACAGCCTGCTCGGCAGACATAAAGGAGGGAATATGACCGCCTACTCTCATGTTGCGCTTGTGGACGTGTTCTGCGATAGGTTTTACCCACTCAGGGTCAATGGAACTGTAAACCTTGATTTGTTGATAACCTCTTTCGGAATACCAGTCAACATGCTCCAATGCTTCATCTAATGTTGATGCTGTTTTTCCAACAGGTATGGAATAATCAGTTTTTTTATCGAGCATTCCGCCTTTATAAATACTTGGGCCTATAGCTTCGCCGGAATCGAACACTTTAATCACTTTCATAAGCTGATCATGATCATTTCCTAGATCTCGGACGCTTGTAACGCCGTTAGCCACATTTAGCAAACCGCTATTTAAACTCATATGGGAGTGCATATCCCACAATCCTGGCATCATTGTTAAGCCTTGACCGTCGATAGTTTTAGTTGGTTTAAATTCGTTGGTGCTTTCTCCAATAGCCAAAATTTTTCCGTTTTGAACGGCAACTTGGGTATTACTTAATAGATGATCATTAACAGCATTAAAAATATTTATGTTAGTAAATAATGTTATGCCAGTAAGCTGTTCAGTATGCCGAATAGCCAAGTTTTGATAGTATTGAATGGTTGCTGTGTCTTCCAGTTCTAAGAGATGAGTTAAGTTATCCCCCCACCCCTGTAGTGCTAATCCACCCCAAGCAGAGGCATAAGCGAAGAAATTTAAGTCTTTATCAAACCAAGCATAGAATGGCGTAAAATCTAACCCATTAATAGCGATAAGAGTTACATCTTTAGATTCCGTACCTTTAGTTACTCTGGTATCCATTAATTTTTGAATGGTTGCTGTACCTGACGGTAATAAGGCTAGTGATTTATTTTCCTGTTTATCAATTGCTCGTACCATCAGCTCAAGACCAAGGAATGTTCCATCTGCCGAATAGTAAAAGTTGTTTTTTTCTACTTTTCGAGACTCATTTTCTTGCGTACTTTGCCAGTGAGCAATGCCGTCTTTGAAATTATAATTTTCATCTACTTTTGCACCTAAATAGGTGTGCCCACTAACCTTTTGCTCAATGATATTACCATTTCTATCCAGTTTTATAGTTTCAGTAATTTTGGGGCCGCGTCCACGATCATTAAATTCGAACTTGGATTTATATTGATATTCATTAATGTGAGTGACGATCTGATAACCAGTTTTTTTGCCCTTGACGATCCAATCGTAATGAGTCACTTGCTTAGCAAAGGCCGATGAAATAATTGCACTGGTGATAGCTAAAGCCACCAGTAAATTTTTAATTATCATAAATGTTCCTATGTACGTAATGTTGTTAAATTTACTACTTGCCAGCTTTATTGCTATTGAGAATTAATACGTAGCTTGCGTGATTACAATCACTCCTGACAGACTGCCTAATTCAGTTAATTATTTGATAAAAGCTATTAAAATCAAGTTGGTAATAGGTTTTCTCGGTCTCTTTTTGTGATGCATACACACGTCGTGTTTGGCTGTTGCCCAATCGAGGCCAGCGTGTAATATTGGAGGTTGTTTTAAAGTCATGTGCACTCCTTAAAAAATTCAGGAGAAACCGAAGCTCTTCGAAATCAATATAGTGAGCTGTAACAAGCAAGCCCTGAGTATTCGTTTATGAGCTTGGGCGTAACCTGCAACATCGCAGCTAATTCGGTAAACATACAAGTTGTTGTGAGCGAGTTATTCGTATGAAGCAGGCACATGACCCGAACCAGATAAGTATGGTCTGATCCAGGTTGGGGTGACTATAATGAGCGAAAAGGAGTCATAAAATTATGGAACTATGCAATACCATTAAATATTTGTTAGTTTCATTTTGTCTGATGATATCCTGGCCTTCAATGGGCAGTGGTCATGCTCCAGTAGATTGGAAAGAGTTGGTAAATAACTCGGAATTAATAGCCATTATTTCGTTAGATAGCATCAGTAAAACTCCAGATGGTTTGCTCTCGACAGTAACGGTTATTAAGCCTTTAAAAGGTAACACGGCGTCAGAACATATCAGTATTCTATGGAAGCCGAGCACTGCTAGCCTCACCTTAAACGACTTTTTTAAAGATTATGTTGTGTTTATCAATAAAAGGGATGATGGCACATATTCTCCATCAATTATCAGCAAATCGTTTTGGGTAATTGAATCAGATAAGCGATATGTGGATTTGGAATTGAATCTAAGCTTTATTGAAAATATTCCCAATCAACTATATGAAATGCGATTCGAACCAGGACGTCATGCATATGTCGATGGCTATGAAATAAGAAGAGTTTTTATTGATTCACTGATAAGTTACTTTGAAGATCAAGAACATTTAAAATTATAATCAGGCTGTAATGAGCGAATAACGGAAATTGACTCCTTTCGTTTTTCTATACTTTAGACAACATTTTTACGTCCATCATTAGGGTTAGGTGCTAAATTAAAATGAAGTGTTTTGTCATATTAACCATTATCATACTTCTCTCAGCTTGTAGTAAAAATAATAACCATCTTCTTGATGAGAGAATGCAATATTGGGAGATTACTCTCGAAAGTAATGTTACTAAAGGAACTTCAAGAGAATCGATAAAGCAATGGGCATTAAAGAATTCTATAGAGTTTTTTGAGAACCCTGAAACAAAAAGTTTATATGCTAACGTAGAGACTATAGCTGACTCAGGAATAGGTTTTCCATGTTCAGAATGGAATATTATTTTAGAGATTCAATTAGATGATAATGAGGTTTCAATTGGTCATTCTATAAGCTCTGTTGGTACATGCGTATAGGATAGCCATATATGTGCTATCGTTGAATGACTGTCTCTGATTGGCACAAAGCGGTCGTAGCCTATTTGCCAGAACTGCAGGTAAAGTAACTGTCAGATCTGATAAGACCTGTTGTTCGCACCTGACAGATCAAGTGGGACTTATTCAATTGCTCATTGGTAGATCCTAACAATTGTCTCCCCCATTCATTCGCAACTGGTGTTAATTTGCACTTAAAACTGATCCACGATTTGCATTGAAAACTGATCCGCCTAAGTTGGTCTTATTATGACCAAT
>NZ_SWDB01000012.1 GCF_005116735.1 Thalassotalea mangrovi
ATTTAATATATACCTTTGTAGTCACTTTCTCCTTAGCTGCTATCACTGCATATTTGGCTAAAAATTATTAGTTGTTAAACAATTCATACTCGTCAGCAATGCATGCCAACCAGCAAATAGTGGTTTAACAAATGTTGAACCGCAACAGTTAACAACAAGAGAGCGTTTTCAGAAATGATTCGATGAATGTCTTTCGTTGGATATTTGAACCGTGGCCATAAATAACGTAACTTATTGAAAAAAAGGTGGCCGTGAGCGGCTTTTGTGAGCGATCTGCAGTCATTGAAATCAAATCTGTAAAAAGTAAATTTCTGGGTTCCGTAGGCGCTTAAAAAGTTGAGAGCACTGTATCTGCTTGGCGAAACGCTATAAAAAAGTTAATTCATTCCGTATCGTTAGAATTATCCTTCCACTAAGGCTTTAACCATAAAAACATGAACAAATTGCGGTTATATATTTCCCACTTATATGATTTTTGGTTGCTTCCAACAAGGTTGGTTCATACTGTTTGGTATTATTTCTTTTTTTTAGATATGGAAAATAATAGTCACGCAATCTCAACAGGATTCTCAAGGATAAGCTTGATTTGCAGTATCAACATATTCTTGCATATAGTGTTTTTCGTGTTGGGAGGAAGTTACTGGTCGTTTTGCGAACTAGTAGGAGAGAAGGTCGATATAGACTGTTAATTTGCACTTAAAACTGATCCACGATTTGCATTGAAAACTGATCCGCCTAAGTTGGTCTTATTATGACCAATATCTTGAAAATATCTCCAGTTATTTTTCCTTATTTTTTGCAGCCGATGATTCTTTGAATCGATAACTGTCGTTGCCAGTTTCGATGATATGGCAATGATGAGTTAGTCTGTCGAGCAGTGCTGTTGTCATTTTTGCATCACCAAAGACTTTGGCCCACTCAGAAAATGACAAGTTAGTCGTAATGATGATGCTGGTCTTTTCATAGAGCTTGCTTAGAAGATGAAATAGCAGTGCACCGCCATTTTGGCTGAAAGGTACATAGCCAAGCTCATCTAGAACCACCAAATCAACGCTGCTAAGCCGATTGGCAATGCGGCCGCTCTTGCCATCTAGCTTTTCCTTTTCAAGCCCATTGATAAGCTCTACAGTCGAGAAGAACCGTACTCTGAGGTGGTGATGCTGTACCGCTTGGACAGCAATGGCCGTTGCCAAGTGCGTCTTGCCTGTGCCTGGGCCACCGATGAATACGATGTTTTGACTGTCTTCGACAAACTCACATCGATGTAAGCCCCGTATCACCGTTTCGTTAACCGCACTGTATTGGAATTCGAAGCCGAATAAGTCTCGATAGGCAGGGAATTTTGCAACTTTCATCTGATAAGCGATTGAACGAACTTCTCGGTCTGCGACCTCGGCTTTAAGCAGGGTTTCGAGAACGGGTAATGCTTGTTTGAACGCTGGTGAACTCTGAATCGATAAATCGTTCACGCTGGCCTTCATGCCATGCAGTTTTAGGGTTTTTAAGGTGTTTAATAAAGCTTCAATGTGCATGGCGTTGTCCTTTCAATTGCTCATAGATACTTGTGTCTGCCGTTGGCTCTTGCTCAAGCTGTAACGCTTTTTTGATGGGTAATGGATCCGGTGTTGGTATATCCATCAGTCGATGCAAGCAATTGATCACATGCTGCTTTGACGTCAGGCCAACGTTCAGGCTTTGCTCAATGGCTTCTTTAACCAGTTGCTCATCGTGATGCAGCACCAATGACAAGATATCTACCATATCTCGATCACCACCTTCATATCTCAACAGGGTATCCTGAAGGTGCTGGAAGCACTCGGGAAGTTCTTTAAACGGGGCACCGTTACGGAGTGAGCCAGGTTTACGCTGAGCAACAAGCAGGTAGTGACGCCAGTCATAAGTCACAACCCCTTTGGAGTTGTGATCTCGGCTGAATTGCCTGACATGCTCTGCGACTTTATTGCCTTCGGCAATAAACAGAATGCGTTCAGGGTACACTCGAAGGCTTACCAAGCGATTAGCAAAACTGGCTGGGACACTGTATTTATTGCGTTCAAAGTTCACCAGGCAAGTCGATGACACTTTCTTAGTGTGTTCGATGAATCCATCAAATGGTGCCTGGACCTTCATCAGGTGTTTCCTCTCGTCGAGCCAGACTTGTTCAATCGTCCGGTCACCATAATTTGGATGCGTGGTTGATTGCCACAGTGACATGCATTTTTGCTCAAGCCAGTCATTTAATTCATCGAGCGTTTTGCATTTTGGGGCATCGTGCCAAATGCTTTGACGAGCATCTCTGACCATCTTTTCCACTTGGCCCTTTTCCCAGCCTGCGGCAGGGTTACAAAACTCCGATTCAAACAAATAGTGGCCAACCATGGCTTGAAAGCGACGATTTACATCACGTCTTTTTCCTTTACCAACTCTATCGACAGCGGTTTTCATATTGTCGTAGATACCGCGCTCAGCGGCACCTTGAAACACGCGAAAGGCATGTTCGTGTGCATTGAAC
>NZ_SWDB01000013.1 GCF_005116735.1 Thalassotalea mangrovi
GATTTATTTTAATAGACCGTTCTTAACTGGAACTGGTTACGAGATAGAGGTCAAGGGCTGGAATGAGCGATAAGCGGTCGTAGGAAAATATATAAATGGATGATTTTATTAACCAAGCTTTGATTCATAATTCTACGGACTACTCTGACAAAAAAAGTGTATATAAAGCGAATCGAGCGGCAGATAAGATGCGCGAGATAGCTAAGTCAGTTTGCTGTGAGGAAGAAGTGAAGAAGTTTATTGAATCTTTAAATCATCCGGTCGCTGGAAAATGGATAGCATTTACATTTGCTGATAACCCGATTTTAACTAGTTCTCAAAAGGCTAAGTGCGTTAAGAAAATTAGAACCATTGCTTCAGGCAATGACGCTGACGCTATTGGAGCTGAAATGTGGTTGTCCGAGCGCGGCTTATAGGCAGCTTAGAGCGATCAAGAGACGCTGAATTCGAAACGAAAAGCATCCACAACGAAGGAAATAATGTGAAAATAGCAATATTGATATTCTCGTTAATCTTTTCTAGCACATTAGCTGCAAACCAACAGGATTTAGCAAAAGCTGCTAATAATAATCCCTTTTTAAATGGATCATTTAATCCTGCTTATATTGGACAATTAACTGGTATCGCTGGTGAAGTTGTCGATATCTTGAATACCACAGACAACAGATTGCTATACAAATTAAATTTAAATATTGATGGCATTAATCCGGTTTGGGTTGCAAGTATTGCAGCCATACCTGGTGACCCGCTTGCGCTGGGTGACGGGATCATATTCAAAGGCTACATATCTTCAGCATCAGAATTATCTCCTGAAATTGTAAAACGCATAAAGGTAGAAACAGTAATGCTAGCATTGGTCGCCGAGCGTCCTTAACGAATTACTGATATCAAATAATCGAGGCTGTAACGAGCGATTTAGAGTCATTCAATTTATAGATTTGATGTGCTGTTGAGAATTCATGAATGAACCAATTATTCGGTAATGACATTTTAAAAATTGAAGCGCCGCAAGACAGAAAAGAGCTATTGTTTGTTGTTCGAGACGATGAGGATAGCGATTTTGTGTCTACGAATATACGTTTTTTTAATTCTGACAACTCACCAATTCAAATTGATTTTTCACTATTAGATATTGGATTGATTTACGACCCAGATACTGACACTACAAGCTTCGGTGAGTTTGAATACGTAAAGCGAATTGAAAACGGATTCGAAGTTTTTGGTGATTTTGGCATCATCTGGGTTTATTGTGATTCAAGTTTGCCTAAACTCTGAAGGACGCAGGGTAACGTCGTGAGCGGCTGGTGTGAGCGATAAGCAGAAGCTAAAGGAGTAACTATTTTTGAAATTCATAAAATATTTTATTGCAGGCTTATCTTTAGGTTTTGTAGTCCTTTCCATTGCTTTTTGGCTCCACTTCACTTCTCAAACTTTTATCGTTTTCAATAATGCTAATGAAACTATAGATGTCACTGCATATTGGCGAGACACTCAAAAACAACTAGATAAAATAAAACCAAATCAGATAATTAGATTCAATGTTGATGATGAAGCATCAATGAAGTTTAAGGTAATGCTTAGTAATGGTAAGCAACTTGAAAGTGAGGAAATATATTTCACGCAAGGAATGGATGATATTGAGGTAACCGTCACTAATGATGATATTCGCCTTAAGTATGCATTTGAAAATGAACGGCAGTAAGTGGCACAAAGCGGTCATTAACTTACGTCCTGTTCGAAACACACCATACTAGTCGCGCACAAAATGTTCGAACTGCGTAAACCATAACTTAACTACATTCCTGCATATTATTCCTCGCAGGAAGTGTGTTTTCCTGCGATAGGACGGTATCTTCTGTTTGAAGCAACTCCTGCAAGGTATTGCAGAGTTCAGTGCAAATATCTGGTAGAAAAATAGTGAGTGGCTAGGAGAGAATGAATCAAATCCTGCAATACCTCGCAGGCTGGGTGCCTCTATGGTTTTTTAGCTAATAATGAAAGGAGCCTGTTTCTGCGAGTCCTCGCAGCTTTCCGGTTATATTAAAAATTGCCGTTGAATAGATTCGAGCAATTTTGGGTGTGAATTTGCTTTGGGGGTAGGTCATTTTCTCATATTCATATCGTTCCCGGTGGCGCTTGTTAAAATGTGCTTAAATGAATTAGAGATAAAAACATACCGTCATGATTATTTGTGTTGATATCTATTAGCACAGCACCCGTCTTTAAAATTTTGAATATACGTAACATGAATTAGGAACTCAGCTCAGACTGTACCCGCAAGGCGCAGTATAACCCTCGTAAAAGGCATGGGGTCAAATAGGGGCCATTCTGTAAGTTATTATAAGTATTATTCTGTTAAACTCTTTGAGGTCATTGGGGTAAAGTGCTGGTTTTATAACTGGTTAGAAGGAATCATTAAATCGAAGTCTTCAGGCTTTAAAATGCCGTTCTAATTTAGAGGCCCATAAAAATAGCGCCGCATGGCGCTATTTTTTTGTCTGAAATATTGGGATACCAAATAGATACCGGGAGTTACGCGCAACCTTAGGTTTTAAGCTTGGGCATTTCCCCGCATACCCGGTAATCAATACATCGTTCGATTGGCAACATTTTTGCTCGCATAAGTAGGTTTTGCAGGAAAAAAACAGCGTCAACCAATTAGAATTTTTCAATCTTAACTCGAAATCTCCACTATATGTCATACCCTTATATTAATGCTCCGGGAAGCGCGAAGTATGCTAAAAGAAATTCTAAGTGCGCCTAACAAGGATTGTATCCACAAGAGTACGTTTTAACTTTCACTAAAGTTAATCATTTAACAATAAGAGTCACCCCAATGCGTATGGAACAAATATCAAACCTTAAGCGCTATAGCTTTAATGTCGTTAAAAGCCTGCTTAGCCAATATGGCTTTACACTGCAGCGCTACCATTTCAAATTTCTGTTTAGTAGCAGCAACGGACTATATCTTTTTGATCAGGGTAGAATATATAAACTGCTGTCGGGAAACTACTTTGGCGTCACTCAACTCCCGGATAATCGCTATCTGGCTGTCAGCTATGTGCAAAATGGCACAAAAGATGAGCGCAGTCTGGCATTGACGTTCAGACTGGATGGTAACCAAGCCTGTGACCAGCAGCCGTTTGAGTTTGTTAGCGATAATAATGAAACTGTGGTGCCTGTCAGAGTGCACCAAATTGTCTGTTTCAACCAAAAGCTTTGGGTTACCAATACCCGACAAAACATTGTTTGGCGTTGCGATCTCACAGGACGCATCGAAAAGGAATTTATATATTCACGCAAATTTGATTATCAAAAGGGAAATCCTGCTACCGATTTTGTCCGTATTACGGCTCGCAATAGCGCCGATTATCATCATTTCAATTCGATCCATATCGATGAGCATTACTTGTACTTACTCGCCCATAATTCAGCTGGAGTCGATAAAAGTAAAAGTAGCTTTTATCTAAAACTTGATCATGACTTTAATGTTATTGCCCGCACCGATAATGTCGGTAAGGCCTGTCATAATCTAGTGCCTTGTGAACAGGGTTTTTACATATGTGATTCTGGCAATGGCCAGCTGGTACATCCAACCCTGCCTAAAGTTCAACTGGGATACTTTTTGCGCGGCCTGGCATTAATTGATGAGCATTTGATTGTTGGTGGAACCGTTTCATGTGACGACCCTGAATTACGTGGCAATGGTGACAGTCGCCTGTTTTTTATCCCGAAAGGCAACTCTTTTGCTACTGTGTCAGTATCCCTGGGCAGAACCGGGGATTTGCACGATATTTTGGCGATCTAATGAAAACAATTTCAGTACTTGAAACCATATCGAGCAAACATTTAGTATTTGCTTAGCCTTGGATTTGCAATTGAAGATGCAACAATTGCATAGGTTTGTTTATGCGATTCAATACATTGATAACAACTATGCTGATACTTATGATATAGGTCTGAGGTGGTTGGCTATTTCTCTTCAAGGAAAGAAATAGCCAAAATTTAATCGTTAATCTTTGCCGGATAACAGAGAGTCGAGCTTTTTCAATTTCTCTTTGATTTGTTTTTCGGAATCTTTTAGCTCTTTCGCTAGCTTTTCCTCACTGTCCTGAAGCGTTTCGGATAAGCTTTCTTTTGAGGTATCTACGTCTACTTTTGACAAGTCGACATGTTGTTCTACCGCTTCCTGGACAGATTTGAGTTGTTCTTCAACCTGGGCTTTTGACTCAGCAATGGTTTGGTTGACTTTCTGTTCGGCATCTTCCAGTGCTTTTTCCAGTTTTTCCTGTGAGTCAATCAATTTCTGCTCATAGCTGCTATCAGTTTTTGTCTTTTGCGCATCGTCACTGGCACTTTCTGGCTTGGACGGCTCACTACATGCAATCAGAAACACTGTTAAGGTAAGGGGAAATAATAGTCTCATGATAAGAGGCCCTGAATTTATGTTTTGTCATTGAAATAACAGTTACGATAACACAATCATATCGGATAGCCTATGTAGCCGGCTATGTTCTGATACAAAATCGTAAATGTCGGTGGTGTTTGGTTTAATGACTATAGCGCTGTGGGTTAGTATTTGATGAGTTATTGATAGGCTTTGAGTAATCCCTTGGCAATACGGGTAGAGAATATGTTCCAGACATTGGCGACATACCTGTAACTATATAGGCAACATTGGCGATATATCTATATCTATAAAGGCAACTTATATACGAATAAGCCGTCGCCAATACGTTCCAGACATTGACGACATACCTATATCCATGTAGCACCCATGCACCAGACCATCCATGTGGTGCAGGGTACTTACTTCCCTGTAAGCAAAAAAAAAGCCCGCTAAAAAGCGGGCCAACAAATAGTTGATAGAAGGAAGTTAAATAAATCCAGGAACATGTATTGCAAACAATGGATGTTCATAAGATGGTGCGCATTTTAGTGGCGAATCCGGGTTTCGGCAAACTAGAAAAATTATTTTTTCGCATTAGATTTTTTAATGGAAAGGTTAGAGAGTAGGTTTGCGTTATTTTGTTGTTTTCTCTCTAGGCCTTTAAAACTGTAATCAAATGTAACATGGTTGAAAATAAAGACTTAAAAAAAGTAATTGGTTTAATTTAAAACAAGGATCTTTAGCTTTTTTTTAGGATCATTTCCGGCAAAGCGGTAAAAACGAATGCACTAGAAAAATTATACGTGGCTTGTGGCCAGGAAAAAAAACTCCTGATTCCGGCGGTTATTCCCTTGAGTGTAGGCTTTGTAATGGCTTAATATAGGTCAAATTGAAAGGGACAAAAAGAATAATGTGCTAATGGCTGAACGAGTAAACACAGCAATAAGTTTTGATTATCAGCTCAGAGTCTTTTATGAAGATACTGACGCGGGTGGTATTGTCTATTACGCCAATTATTTGAAGTTCGCTGAGCGTGCCAGAACCGAGTGGTTACGCGCGCTTGGCATTTCCCAGTCATATTTTCTGGAACAAAACCTGGGTTTTGTAGTCAGACGAGTCGAGATGGATAACAAGGCATCGGCCAGGCTTGATGACCTGTTGACCATCTCAACAACCATTAAACAATTAAAAAAGGCCAGCTTGACGTTTGAGCAGGCGATAAAAAATCAGGATGGAACCTTGCTGTGCCAATTGACCGTCCTTGTCGCCAGCGTTAATTTGCAACGTGCCAAACCTTGCGCTATTCCCGAGCAAATATTAGGAGCATTAACCAATGCACTCTGAATTATCTTTTATCGATTTATTTCTGCAGGCCAGTGTCCTCGTCAAATCCGTGATGCTTTGCCTGCTTGGCTTTTCCATTGCATCATGGACCATGATCATTCAACGCTCAAAAGCGTTAAACAAGGCCAAAGTACAGGTTCAGCAGTTTGAAGATAAGTTCTGGTCGGGCGCAGATTTATCGCGCCTTTATAAAGAAATTAGTGGCCGCGGAAACCCGAATGGTATCGAAAGCCTGTTTATCGCCGGATTTAAAGAATTTGCTCGTATTCGCAAGTCGCCGGAATCCAACTCGCAAGCGGTTGTTGATGGTACGCACCGGGCAATGCGTGTAGCACTATCGAGAGAAGTAGATACCTTAGAAACCCATTTATCCTTCCTCGCAACCGTAGGTTCTATCAGTCCATACATTGGATTGTTTGGTACGGTATGGGGGATCATGAATTCCTTTATCGCCCTTGGTGCGGTGCAACAAGCCACGCTGGCAATGGTTGCTCCGGGGATTGCAGAAGCGCTGATAGCAACCGCTATGGGTCTGTTTGCAGCGATTCCAGCGGTTATGGCATTTAACCGTTTCTCCCATAGTGTTGAGAAGCTGGAAAATAGCTATGGCAACTTTATGGAAGAGTTCTCCAGCATCTTGCAACGTCAGGCGATGACACCGCGCAGCGCCTAGGCGCCAAGGAGCTAAACCATGTACGTTAGAGCCAAACGAAAACGCGTCGCGGAAATCAATGTTGTTCCTTATATCGATGTGATGTTGGTGTTGTTGATCATCTTTATGGTGACCGCGCCGCTAATCACTCAAGGCGTCAAAGTGGATTTACCTCAAGCCGATGCCGAGCCTTTAGATCAGGATTCAAAAACGCCTCTGGTGGCCAGCGTCGATATCAATGGTAATTTTTACCTGAATGTTGGTGACAGTAAAACCGAGCCGCTTGAACCGGAAGAGCTGGCCACGTTAGTCGTCGCCCATTTAAAGGTTGAACCGGATACACCCGTAGTGGTCAATGGTGACGGCAATGTTCCCTATAACTCAATTATTCAACTGATGGTGTTATTGCAAAAAGCCGGTGTGCCGTCAGTGGGATTGATGACAGATTCGGTGGAGAATTAACAGACCATGTTCGCAGTAATAAAAAAACTGATTGGCGGTATTGTTAATTTCTTCATGGGCATTTTTACATACCTGCCAGAGGGTAAGACGCCAAAGCAGACATACTCTATTGCGTTGTCAGTGGCACTGCTATTACATATTGGTCTGGGAGCAGCATTGTTAATGAATGCTGATTTTTCACCAGCCCCGGTGGCAACGCCAAAACCCATCATGCCAGTGATAGATGCTGTCGTTGTCGATCAAAGCAAACTTCAGCAGCAGGTTGATAAGCTTGAGCAGCAAAAAGCCGCGGCAAAAGAGCGTGAAGATAAGCGCATTAAAGAATTGGAACGGCGTGCGGCCGAAGCGCAGAAAAAGCGCCAGGCTGAAGCGGAGCGGATAAAACGCCTGGAACAAGAGCGACAACGCAAGGAAGTGGAAAAACGCAAAGCAGACGATGCCGCAAAAACGGCCAAGGCTAAGGCTGCGGCGGAAGAAAAAGCACGACGTCAGAAGGAAGAAGAGCGTAAGCGAGCAGAAAAAGCTGCCGCTGATGCGAAAGCCAAACGCTTAAAAGAAGAGGAAGCCGCGAAAAAAGCTGAACAAGAGCGTAAGCAACGTGAAGCAGAAGAGCGTCGTCGTAAAAAAGAAGCGGCGGAGCGTGCCGAGCAGCAACGAATGCTTGAGCAACAAATGGCGGAAGAAATGGAACGACGTCAGCAGGCTCGTAGTCAGCAAGTACTTACCGAAGTACAAAAATATACAGCTTTGATCGTGCAAACCATTGAACGTAACTTTATCATGGATGAAAATACCATGAAGAATAAGTCCTGCGATTTGAAAATAAAGTTAGCATCCTCGGGTTTCGTAATCAGTGTGACGCCGATTACTGGGGATCAAATCGTTTGTCAGGAAGCAGTTAAAGCTGTGACTAAAGCAGGTACGTTACCGGTATCGAAAGATCCGGAAGTATTTAAGCAAATGTCAGAAATCAATTTGAAATATACACCGCAATTTTAATTGACCTGATCACTTATTCAATGAAAAATAACCGACAATAGATTGGAAAATAAGAAGTATTATGTTTAAAAAGAGTCTGTTTATCTTAATCTTTTTCTCCCTGGGCTTAAATAAAGCCTGGGCAGCACTGGATATCGTCATAACCGGTGGTATTGACAGTGCCCGCCCGATTGCCGTGTTACCGTTTAAATACACCGGGGCAACCCCGTTACCTGAAAATATCACCAAAGTGGTTAGTGACGATTTGTTGCGTAGCGGTAAATTTAACCCTATCAGCCAGGTGAACATGCCGCAGGTGCCGGCGACCATCGCTGATATTGATTACCAGGCATGGGCCGATATCGGGGTTGAAGCGATCGTGATGGGCACCATTGAAGAGGCGGGTATCGATCAGTACCTGGTATCATTCCAGCTTGTTGATGTAGTACGTGGACAATTAATGGGCGCCGATCAGCGCGCTATCCAAAACGGCCGACTGGTTGCTTCCAGCGATCATATCTTGATTGACTCGAAGCCAACCCAGTACATTCCGACGAAACTATTTCGACCGAAAGCACATCAGATTTCCGACAGCGTTTACGAGAAGCTGACCGGTGTGCGCGGTGCATTCCAGACCCGCATTGCTTATATTATCGTTCGTGACAGCGGCGACCGTCCTTATCAGTTGGTCATGGCCGATTACGATGGTTACAACGAGCAGGTGCTGTTGAGCTCACGTGAGCCGCTGATGTCACCAAGCTGGTCACCTGATGGTCGTAAATTAGCGTACGTTACGTTTGAAGATCGTCAGGCACAAATTTATATTCAGGATATCTATACCGCCAAGCGTGAAGTATTGAGTAGCTTTAAAGGCATCAACGGTGCGCCGCGCTGGTCGCCTGATGGCCAGCAGATGGCAATGGTATTATCGAAAGATGGTAATCCTGAAATCTATGTAATGAATCTTGCAACAAAGAAATTACGCCGTGTTACCCGTCACCGTGCAATTGACACCGAGCCAAATTGGACTCCGGATGGAAATTCTCTGATTTTTACATCAGAACGGGGTGGTAAAGCGCAGCTATATCGAGTAAATTTGTCTGATGGTAAAGTGAGAAGGCTAACTTTTGACGGTGAAATGAACCTGGGAGGTTCTGTAACACCTGACGGACGTCAACTGGTCATGGTTAACCGTACACAAGGACAATACCATCTTGCGAAGCAAGAATTAGGCTCAAATGCCTTTCAGGTTTTAACCAAAACCCGATTGGATGAGTCGCCCAGTATTGCCCCCAATGGTGGCATGATAATCTATAGTACTTTGCACCATAATCGGCAGGTTTTGGGCTTGGTTTCCTTAGATGGTCGATTTAAAGCACGCTTGCCCGCCCTAAACGGACAGGTTAAATCGCCAGCATGGTCACCATTTTTATAATAAAAAATTAGTTAACTCATTATTATTCAAATTATTAAGGAATTAAAATGCGCTTTAATAAAGTAGTAAAAGGTATGGCAGTTGCGTTGCCATTAATGGCTCTTGCCGCGTGTAGCTCAACTGATCAAATCGATGAAGCAGAAGCACAGCGTCAGGCGAAAGCTCAAGCTGAAGCTCAGGCACAAGCAGAGCGTGAAGCATCAGAAGCGGCAGCAGCAGCGGAAGCTGCTCGTCTTGAAGCTATTGAAGAACAGAAAAAGCAACAGCTTATCAGCGATAATACCATTTACTTCGACTTCGATACCTCAAAACTAAGCTCTTCAGTATTAGCGACTCTTGACGCTCACGCTGAGTTCTTAGCAGCTAACGGTAATGCCAAAGTTGTTATCGAAGGTCACGCAGATGAGCGCGGTACTCCTGAGTACAACATCGCTCTTGGCGAGCGTCGTGCACAGGCTGTACAAAAGTATCTTGAAAATGCCGGCGTTGCTCCTTCTCAAATCGAAACCGTAAGCTACGGTGAAGAGAAGCCAGCAGTAAACACTCGCACAGAAGATGCATTTGCTAAAAACCGTCGTGCGGTTCTAGTTTACTAATAACGTTTTTTAAAAGGACGTTAAATGAAATCGTATAAACTTTTATTAGGTTTAGCGGTTACTGCCAGTGCCCCTTCGGCACTGGCTGCACAACCCGCTCCTGTCCTCGATATTAACCAACCTGTGGCTGCCAGCCAGTCGGTTGCAACTAACAATGTTGCTAACGACGACGTTGAAGCTCTCAAACGTGCCATCCAAACCCGTAATCGTGCGCTTAACGATATGCAGCTGCAAATTGATGACTTGCAGAATGAAGTTAGTCAACTACGCGGGCTAACGGAGGAGCAGGCATACACCATTAATCAAATTCTGCAACGTCAACGCGAACTCTACCAGGAACTGGATCGGGTGGCGTCGATGAAAAGTGGCCCTTCACAGCCGGTAGCGTCAAATACCAATACGGGTGTGAATTATTCGGCAAACCTGTCAGAAAACGAATCTTATGATCGCGCTGTTAATCTCGTGCTGAAAGAGAAGAAGTACGATCAGGCCATTGAAGAATTTAAGGCGTTTACACGTAAGTATCCGAACTCGTCGTATGCGGCTAATGCCCATTACTGGTTAGGTCAGTTGTTGTTTAACAAGGGCCAGCTGAAAGAGGCGGAAGCGGAATTTACTATCGTGATTGATAATCACCAGGATTCCAATAAGCGCAGCGATGCAATGCTCAAGCAGGGCATGGTAGCGCAAAAACAAAATAACCTGGATAAAGCGCGACAAATGTATCGTCGGGTGATCAGCGAGTATGCAAATTCTTCCGCGGCACAACTGGCGCAAACGCGCTTAAATAGTATCAGCAACTAATTCAGGTCTAATCTTTTCGGTGTCAACCGTTGATAAGATGCTCTATCTGCTGGGTTTTTGTGCAAACAAATGGCTTTTTCGAAAAAAAACAAATTTGTTGTTGCACTAAAAATTAATATGAGTATCATATGCCCCGCGTTGAGGCACAAGGCCTTAAGCAGCACAAAGTGGGTCGTTAGCTCAGTTGGTAGAGCAGTTGGCTTTTAACCAATTTGTCGAAGGTTCAAATCCTTCACGACCCACCACTTCTTCCTCAGAAGTACAATTTGAAAAACTTGATAAGGGTCGTTAGCTCAGTTGGTAGAGCAGTTGGCTTTTAACCAATTTGTCGAAGGTTCAAATCCTTCACGACCCACC
>NZ_SWDB01000014.1 GCF_005116735.1 Thalassotalea mangrovi
AAGTTTTCAAATTTTTGTTCAGCCACGTTTTCGTGACAGACATATCTCAAGGGTCGTTAGCTCAGTTGGTAGAGCAGTTGGCTTTTAACCAATTTGTCGAAGGTTCAAATCCTTCACGACCCACCACTTTTTTCAGGTTTCCAAAACTTGGTTTTTACACTATTTTTTAATAGTGATGACATATCTTAGGGTCGTTAGCTCAGTTGGTAGAGCAGTTGGCTTTTAACCAATTTGTCGAAGGTTCAAATCCTTCACGACCCACCACTTTCCCAAAACCTAAAAATCTCCTTAACGGTTTAGCACGTGATATAAATATCACTCCTGGCACGTGAATGTCCCATTCACTCCGAGCGCGTCAAAATAAGATTTTGACTCCTGGCACGGGCGGATATCGCCCTCCAAGCAGTTGAGAGCCGTTCTAGGCGCGATGATGTTTATCGCATGCTAGGAACAATCTACGATTGTGTACTAGGAGCTATTTTCGATTGCGTGCTAGAAGCTGCCCTTTAGGGCTATAGGCATTTAAAACCGAATCCATTATAATATCCGGCAGTTTTTTAAGTCCCACGAGTTGTTTAACCATGTTAGAAACCACCTTAGCCGTTGATTTTGATTACACCTTTCCAGCCAAGCCGGCGAAGCTGAGCGATGCTGAAAAAGATCAGTACAAAGCGAAAATCAAGCAGCTGTTAAAGGACAAGAATGCGGTTCTGGTTGCCCACTATTACACCGACCCTGAAATTCAGGCACTGGCGGAAGAAACCGGTGGTTGTGTTGCCGACTCCCTGGAGATGGCTCGTTTTGGTAACCAGCATCCTGCAGATACCCTGATTGTTGCCGGGGTTAAATTCATGGGCGAGACTGCTAAGGTATTAACGCCGGAAAAAACCGTATTAATGCCAACGTTGGAAGCCACCTGCTCACTGGATTTAGGCTGTCCAATCAAAGAATTCAATGAGTTTTGTGACAAGCACCCAGATCGCACCGTTGTGGTTTATGCCAACACCTCTACCGAAGTAAAAGCCCGTGCCGACTGGATTGTAACGTCGTCCTGTGCGCTGGAAATTGTTGAGCACCTGGACGAGCAGGGTGAGAAGATACTGTGGGGCCCGGATAAGCATCTAGGTGCTTACATTGAAAAGCAAACCGGTGCTGACATGCTGATGTGGGATGGCGCCTGTATCGTCCACGATGAGTTTAAAACCAAAGCGCTGGTCGACATGAAAGCCTTGCATCCGGATGCGGCCGTATTAGTGCATCCAGAGTCTCCTGCATCGGTTATTGATTTAGCGGACGCCGTAGGTTCTACCAGCCAATTAATTAAAGCGGCACAAGAGCTGGATAACAACAAGTTCATCGTGGCGACCGATCGTGGCATCTTTTATAAGATGCAGCAGTTGTGCCCGGAAAAAGAGTTTTTCGAAGCGCCAACCGCAGGTGAGGGCGCTACCTGTAAAAGCTGCGCCCATTGCCCGTGGATGGCAATGAACGGCTTAAAAGCCATTCACGATGCGCTAATCGATCCAACCGGTCGAGAAATCTTCGTCGATATGGACTTGCGTGATGGGGCATTAAAGTCACTGAACCGTATGCTCGATTTCTCAGCACAATTAAAGCTGAGCCAGAAAAATAATACCTAAGTCGATTGAACCCTGCTTCAGGCAGGTTTAATCAGGACACAGGTTTCAGGTCTCAGATGGCAGAAAACAAGTTAGTCTACGTCCGTTTATCGCTGTCTGGGATCTATGTTTGTTTTTGTTAGCGTAAAAAATCAGCAATCAGTATACCGTTTACCGATTAACACTTGCGTCCTCGCTAATTTTTCCCTAACATACGCGCACATTCAGGCACATGGTGTTTGAAGCTACAATTCGATTTTAGGTGACGTGTCCGAGTGGCTGCCAAGGGTATTAACACGCCTGGCGTGCTCAGCCATATCACCAAACGTGAAAAGAAACACGGATATTAAATTCTTCTACAATTCGATTTTAGGTGACGTGTCCGAGTGGCTGAAGGAGCACGCCTGGAAAGTGTGTATACGGAAACGTATCGAGAGTTCGAATCTCTCCGTCACCGCCATTACTTCTTTTAATTAAATAACTTACAGAGTTTTTAGGGTTAAAATTCTAATTCGTAAGTATCTGAAATATATCACATTTATATCTGGCGTTTGTCCGCAATTCGTCCGCGGGATTTCTTCGAAACGTCCGGATTTCCCAATTCGCTAATTATAAATCGCTTCCTCTGTGCTTCTCCTGTTGTGGAGAACATCTTTATACGTTAATCAGCATCACGATAAACTAGATGGGTTTATCTAAGGGAATCGAAAAGAAGCGGGTGCACTTTCGACACTTCCTGAGCATGCAGAATATCTTCGCCTTTGAAGGCTAATCCGTTCAATATTAAATCGTACTTTACTCGAACATACCAGCCATCAACGCAGGGTACTGGCTTGAGATTTGCTGAATCATATTCAATCCGACCTTGTTGCCAGAAACCTTCGGAATAGTCCTCAATTAAAACAACAGGGTTCTGGCCGGGAAACTCGTAAGAGAAATTTTTAACGTGAATAGATTCAATATTCGGATTGCTGCCCGCAGTCGTACCAACAGCCCGCACAAAAAATTGGAAATAGACGGATTGGGGAGCCTTTGAATGTTTATACAGGAATGGTATGTGACTTTCGGCTTTCGGAAACCAGGATGGGAACGTAGATATGACAAGTTCGTTTTCATCATCAAGGGGGAAAACGTGTGATTCATACTGATACTTAGTATATTTCGTGCAGCTCGTTAAGGATGCAGTCATTATCCATATGGTTAAAAGCTTAATCAGGAAATTTCGGTTAATTTTTTTAATTTTTAGCTTCCTAGCTAGACAACGCTTTTTGTTACGTTTTTCGCTGATTCAGACACTTTCATCACTTTATTTGCTAATGAGTAGCACTCCAGGAGGACTTTGGTTGGCGCTTTACAGTTAACCAGACCTTTAGCAGGCTTACTATCTTACTTCTTTTTCGATAGCATAAATATCATCATCAATCGTTTGAATTCTCTCTTCAAAAATGGCTCTCGCATCATGCAATCCGCGATTGTAATAATATGCACCTATTTCTTTGGAAAAGAAGTCTAAAAGAAATTCTGCGTCAAATTGACCTAAATCCTGCGTCAAATTGACCTAAATCCTGGTGCAATTCATGTTCAAAATACGATTGCAGTTTTTCAACCATTGACTCTTTCTCTTGATTTGTGAATTCGATTTTAGACATTGCGAATATTTTCCTTAGCCACATTGAATCGTTTAACGAGGCAAATCACCTGTTTTCATGATGATGAGGACGATACGGGAAATCGTAAAAATGAGCAATCCAATAAGTCTAAATGACTTGTGAACACCCATGTTTGAAGGAAAATTGCAGCTTGCTTGAGAATTTAGGGTCTAATCAGCTCTCAATAGTAGCGACAGTTCGAAGGTTGTGTCTGCTAGATTGAGTTTGTCGATACATTATGGTGCCATGATTAAAGTGTCACAGGAATGAGCCGTTAAAAAATACTATATCACTGACAAATATGTCGGTCGCGTATCACTATCAGGTATAATTAGGCATTATCGCCAATATATTAGTCAATTGTGTCTCATTTAACGTTCAGTTCTACCTCATTATCTCCCGAATTAATTGAAAACCTTACCTCTCTTGGTTATCAAACTATGACCGAAATCCAAGCCATGACCATTCCGCTGATGCTTGCGGGTAACGATGTGATAGGTCAGGCGAAAACTGGCTCAGGGAAAACCTGCGCATTTGGTTTAGGTTTGCTTAGTAACCTCGACGTGAAACGCTTTCGTGTGCAAAGCCTGGTGTTGTGTCCAACCCGTGAGCTTGCTGATCAGGTCGCAGTCGAAATTCGTAAATTAGCTCGTAATATTCATAACATAAAAGTGCTTACTTTATGTGGTGGTCAGCCGATGGGGCCACAAATTGGCTCGCTTGAACATGGCGCGCATATTATTGTTGGTACACCCGGACGCGTTGAAGAACACGTAAGAAAAGGGCGTTTATCACTGGAAGACATCAACACCTTAGTACTTGATGAAGCCGATAGAATGCTGGATATGGGGTTTGAAGAGGCCCTTGAAACGATTGTCGGGTTCTGCCCGGCGCAGCGTCAAACACTATTATTTAGCGCCACATACCCTGCCAAAATTGAGCAACTTGCCGCGCATTTAATGCAATCGCCACAACGGGTTACCGTAGAGTCAACCCATGACAGTAGTAGCATAAGCCAATATTTTTACGAGGTCGAAGATGAAGCGCAACGCATTGATGCCGTGAAGCGCTTATTGTTGCAGTTTCAGGGGGAGTCAGCCGTGGTATTCTGTAATACCAAGGCACAGTGCCAACAATTATCCGATATGTTAACGGCCTACGGATTTGATAGTGCGGCTTTGCATGGCGATCTTGAACAGCGAGACCGTGACCGCACGATGATTCGCTTTGCTAATAAAAGTCTAACTGTACTGGTAGCGACAGATGTTGCGGCTCGGGGGCTCGACGTCGACAACCTGGATTTGGTGATTAACTATCATATTGCCCACGATCCGGAAGTGCACGTGCACCGCATCGGCAGAACCGGCAGAGCGGGAAAAAATGGTGTGGCTTGCTCATTGATGAGTCATAAAGAAGCGCATAAAGTCATTAAATTACAGGAATACCTACAACAGGAAATTCTGGCATCAGATCTACCTGATGATAGTGTCTTTAGTAAAAAGGCCGTCAAAGCAAAAATGGTAACCTTGCAAATTGATGGTGGTAAGAAAAGTAAGCTCAGGCCTGGTGATATTCTCGGTGCTCTTACCGCAAATCCAGCCATTAAAGGTGCGCAAATAGGTAAAATCAAAGTGCAGGCAACTGCGTCGTTTGTGGCGGTAGACGCAAATATTGCTAAAGTGGCTTTACGAACCATCGCAGATGGAAAAATGAAAGGGCGTAACTTTAGGGTGCGCCAACTAAACTGATCATGTTCATTTATTGATGTCACCGATGGACCTATAGGTTTGCCCATAATACAGGGTGTTATTTATCCCAATTTAGCGGTTCTGTCGTTGCTGATTCAGATAATGGCTCGGTGTCGAAAGCTTAGCTTTTCTGGGAGATTGGTACTTAACTTTATATTTTAAAACCAATCCACTCCAAACGTTCTGTCTTTAAACTTCCAGGGTGATGTGCCTTCTAATTGCTCTTCGGTATAGACTTTTGCTAATTCATCACCAAAGGTCGTGACGCCTTTTTTCAGGCCTTTCTCATACTGAAAATGCCACCATTCAGCACCTAACCAACTACCTCCCTGAAAAAATGAACCACGAGCCTTGATTCGTTTAAATCCCTGCTGTTCAAACAGGGCTGTTAAATCAATAAACTTACCAGTTATGGCTTTGCCTGACTTTCTTGAGCCATAGGTAACGGCATTTAATTCCATTTGCTCTCCACCATCGGCTCGAGCATAGACTCGCCAGTATCTGTCTTCCTCCGGGACTACAACAAACGGATCTCGGTGGCGGTTTTCCATGCCACTGCCAACGAATAAGTCGATAGCTCTCCCTGTGTAATGAAAGGAGGTGGCGCTGCGCGAAGCACTAACACTTGCTGTTAATGATCGCCTCGCTCCCGAACTAGTGATCTGTCCTCCTGCTTCAACAACGACTTCCCGGACGTTTAAGTACGCTTTTGCTGCGTCTTCTCTTAATAAAAAACGGTTGTAACCGTTTCGGTAAGGATCCGCAGGGACTCTAACCCAATCAATGAGGTCCGGTTTTGTAATACTGAGGTTTTGCTCATCAAGATTGATTTCTAAAGCAACTCGCAAAGCCTCCCAGGTTGTTGGTCCCACAATCCCATCGGCATACAGGTTATTGTCTTCCTGGAACTGGATAATTGCTGACTCAGTTTTGCTGCCAAAAGCGCCATCATCTGGGCCTGGGTTATATCCCAGACGCAATAATATCTCCTGAATGTTTTTTACTTCTTCCCCTTTGCTTCCCATTCTTTTGTACATAGGCTTCTCGTAACTACACCTGATGATGTTGTATTAACGTTAAGAAAAATAGTCAGTTATACCTATACTTAACTCGCTAATTTAAATAATAAAACATTACAGGCGAAGCAAATAAAATTTCTTACAACTTTTAAACGCCAGATCAAATAAAAGGAATGTCTTTTTCCTGGAATACTATGCAATAAATGAATGCTACCGAGAGTATATCAATTAAAGCCGAAGCCAATATTTCAGATTGCGGTAAATATCGATATTGGTTGAGTCGCATTTGGGATGAATCTAAACCAATAGGTTGCTTTATTTGCATTAACCCTTCTAAAGCTACCGCCATATACTCAGATCAAACCATGGGAAACTGCAATAACTTAGCGGCGGCGTGGGGCTGGGGCGGCTTTTACATTGTCAATTTGTTTGCCTTTATGGCAACTGACCAGAGCGACCTGAAAAAACAGCGGGACAAAGTCGGCCCATTAAACAACAAAGCGATTAAATATATTTGTGAAAAGTCAGATGTATTAGTGTTGGCATGGGGAAACGAGTACAAATCAAGAGCTAGGGAAGTCTTATCGCTTTTAGTTGATAAAAATCTATTTTGTATTCAAAGAAATAAAGGCGGTGGTTTTCTTCACCCAAATCGTATCAAATATGAGAACTTCCCGCAGCCAGTGAGTGTTGACATAGGCTAACAGCTTGTATGAAACGTTTCCGTTAGAAAGTTTCGGCAAACTCTCTAGCTTTGAAGCACTGAAGCGGTTAACGATGCATGACGTTCTTGCAGAGATGATCCTGATGAGTTGGAACAGAATCTTTGTGGTTCACATTAATCTGTCAACAATGCTAAGTTTGCATTTGTGGATAATAAATAAAAAACCAAAGCGATATCGTAATGAGTTACATAGCAACGTTTGATTTAATTGGTTGTGGAGTATTTGCCATTTCGGGGGCGATTATTGCGTTTCAGCAACGCGTCGATGGTATCGGTGTGGTGGTGCTGGCGACCGTGACCGCTATTGGCGGCGGAACAGTTAGGGACTTATTACTCGATGTTCCTGTGTTCTGGCTGCATCAGCCTAATTATATCTACACCATCATTTTTGCCAGTATCGTGACCATTTTGTGGATCAACAGCTCTCGTAAAATACCGGGAAAATCCCTGGAAGTAGCGGATGCCCTGGGATTGGCTCTGTTTGTGGTGATGGGCACGGAAAAAGCGTTAAGCGCCGGAGTTCCAGCGGTAACGGCGGTAATCATGGGAACACTAACCGGCTGTTTTGGCGGCTTATTAAGAGATGTGTTCGCGAATCAAATTCCACTGATCTTCAGGAAAGAGCTGTATGCAGTGTGCTGTATTAGTGGTGGCCTGGTCTACGTTACTTTATTGAATTTTTTATCGGTTCACATAAGCGCGATTATTGCGTTTCTCTGTGTCTTACTGCTACGTTTAGCGGCACTCAGATGGGGCTGGTCGATACACGTATTTAAATTTCCAGATCATAGTAGCCATTAGCAAACGTTTTCTTACCGATTGTCCCGGAAGTCAGCACTGATGTCTGGGTAATCGGTAAAAATGCCATCGATATTTAGTTCCGAGAAAAACAACTGGTGTAATTGCCTGAAGCTGGTCGTACAGGCGGGTAATTTGTCTCGGCGAAATGTATAGGCATGGACAATCAGGCCAATGTTTTGTGCCTGCTGAATCCAACGTTTACCACCTTGGTAGCTGCAATCCTCAGCAAATACATGGTCGATACTAATACCAATCCCGTGTGCATAACTGGATATTTCTCTTAATCCATCCTCTTCCAAAAAGCGTTGAAAGTTATAGGGCTGAGACTTACCGTCGATTTGCTGATAGGCCTGCTGCCAGTCGTCGTTGGCTATCAACTGAATTAATGGCAAATACCAGCGAACCCGATCAAGCTTTTCGCGCAGCGTTATTAAACTGTTCGGGTCAAAACTTTGCAAAAACACAGGAGTGTCAGTTAACTCTTCCTTCCGGGTTAATAACAGTGCGAATAATGCTGATGTGATGTCTTTATCCTGCTGGCGGTGAAACCAGGGGGCCTTTATTTCGATATACAGGCCGACCTGGGTGTGACGGGTTAGGTTTAACCCCTGAATAAAGGTGATCTCTTCATCAAGCGTAGGGATTTTCAGCGCCTTGGTTACATAGGGAAAGCGATCCGGAGAGCTTTGCGGTGGGGTTAAATCGAGTTGACGAATTTCAGCCAGAGTAAAGTCAATAACATAGTAGTTGCCGTCAAATCGCTTTCTGCCAGGGTACTTAGCGGCGACGTTCGTCTTGTGTTGTAATACGAGATCGTGGAAAACAATTAGCCGATTGTCCCTGGTCATCACCACATCCTGCTCGAGAAAATCAGCATTCATGGCATGGGCGAGGGCTTTGCTCGCCAGCGTATGTTCAGGCAAATAGCCACTGGCACCACGATGGGCAATAATCAGCGGGCCCTGGCTGACCCTGGCGGCTGATATTTGCCCAGCCCAAAGCAATGCAGTTATCAGGAGCAACAGCCAGCATCTGCGATACAGCGTTGAAGATGTAAAAATCATAACTTCTATAACCACTAATTTTTAACGTTCAACAAAGCGATGAAATCCATTTAAACCTAGGTGAAATTCGCCAATACCGTTAGTTTTTGCAGAAATTAACGCTGTTGGCGTCTGTATGTACATTTGACTAAACCAAGCCTGTCACGATTTTCACTTAAGCCGGGTGAGAATGGATGGGCCCTGATATACAATACGTGCTGGTCAAACTTGCAGGTAACCTTTGCACGCAATGAAGTCGTTTAATATTCCCCTGGTGTTTCATCCGATATACAGTCAGCTCGACCTGCCCGAACGGCACCGGTTTCCCATTGATAAATACCACAGCATATTTAAGCGCCTGTTAAATGAAGGCGTATCTGAAAACGTATTTCATCTGCCAGAAATGCTCGCCTATGACAGGGCTTCGCCATTGATAGATGCCGCTTATATTGATGCATTGGTATCCAATTCACTCGATCACAAGGCGATGCGCCGAATTGGCTTTCCCTGGTCAGAACAATTGATAAAGCGTACTTTTACAGCGGTGGGAGGCACCTTATTAACGGCGGAGCTGGCCTACACACATGGCATCGCCATCAACCTCACCGGTGGTTATCACCATGCCTTTACCGATTTCGGATCGGGCTTTTGCATGATTAACGATCTTTATCTCGCCGCTAATCGATTGCTGGAAAGAGAGGATATTAATCGCGTCCTGATTTTCGATTGTGATGTACATCAGGGAGATGGTACCGCAGCGCTTGCACAGGGCAGGGATGACATCATTACCGTGTCTTTACATTGCGAGAAAAATTTTCCCTATCGTAAGCAGGACTCCGATATGGATTTTCCCCTGGATAAGCACCTGGACGATGCAGAGTATTTACAAACTGTCGAGCAGGCGTTGCTGCTGGCATTAAATTGCTACCATGTAGATGCGGTGATTTATGATGCTGGCGTCGACGTCCACCAGGACGATGATTTAGGCCATTTGAATATCACCACTAAAGGTGTCTACCTGCGAGATAAGCTGGTGTTTGCAGCCTGTAAACAACGAGGTTTGCCGGTTGCCGCCGTGATTGGTGGTGGTTACCAGCGAGATATTGAAGCGCTGACTGATGTGCATTTACAGCTATTTAAAGCCGCATATGATGTGTACACTTCGAACAACGGCTAATTAAGCTCTGAACTGCTGGCTGTATTGAAAGCCGCCAGTCTGATCTAACTCAACTGTTATCTGGCTGAACTGCCTGGCCAGTGGTTTTCACGGCGCATATCGAAAACTTGTTATATCTGTTATTTACATGGTAATTATCGTAATTAAATCAGGCATTTTCATTTATCTCTGACACTGTTACCCTGATCCAAACCGGATTTTGGAAACAACTTATGCGCATACTTTTGATTACTGTTTTTACCTTGATGCTACTGGGATGTGACAAGGCAAATACGACAGCTGGTGAGCCGCAATTATTGCGAGCTTCATATACCAGCGTACTTGATCAGAGCGAACGAGACTATTTCGTCTACCTGCCCCAAGGCTATGACCAGCAAGATAATAAGCAGTGGCCGGTACTGATGTTCCTGCACGGCAATGGCGAGCGAGGCAATGGTAAATCAGAACTTGGATTTGTGATGAGCTATGGGCCACTGTATGAAGCCTGGATTCAAAAGCGTGATCTGCCGTTTATTATCGTGGCGCCACAGTTACCAATGCTGGGGATGGATCAACTGGGCATTGATTATATAGATAATCGACAATTATCAGATATTCCCAAGCGATTAGAGCAAGGTGTTCCCGCAAGGCCAGCAGAATTTCCGACAAAGCGTCAAATCGTCCGGGAGATGTCCGCATCTGATTTGACTCAAACACCAGCTTTGTTACCACGGGGCTGGGAGGTTATCGAAGATGACCTGCTATCTATTATCGACGCGGTTAAACAGCGCTTTAATACCGACACCGGGCGTTTGTACCTGACAGGCCTGAGTTATGGGGGGTTTGGCACCTGGTATCTGGCCAGCAGGCATCCACAGAAATTTGCCGCTATTGTGCCGGTGGTGGGCTGGGGGCACCCGGACCTGATGGCGCCAATCGCTGAACATCAGATACCACTTTGGGTATTTGCCGGCGGTCGAGACAGCGCGGTGAAAATTACTAATTTTTATGCAGGCCTTGCAGAACTTGAGCGACTCGGACATGAAGATGTGCGCTTTACGGTACATGAAGATATGGAGCATGATACCTGGACCCGGGTCTATGGTGGCGAAGATGTTTATCTGTGGTTGCAAAAGCAGCGACAGCAAGCCCGATAACCCTGACCAATCAATAGCACTAATGGCCAATGGCATTGGCATTCGTATGGTTTTTAACGGACAACTATAATTAATGGCATTTCCTTAACCGAAGGGTAGATTGGAAAACCAGACTGCATCGTCGGCGGCAATGCCGACAATGTTCGGATTCGAATCAAACCTCAGGTAACTGGGTGTATGAAGATATTAATTTTGTTGTTGCTAGGCTTGTCCATGTCGACTGTCTGTCTTGCTAAGGGGGACTGGCAGGGTACCTGGCAAACTAACTGGCGTCAGGGTGGTGCCGAACTGGTGCTGACCCAGCAGGGAAATAAAGTAACCGGTTATTATGAGCCGTTTAATGGCACGGTCGAAGGGCAGGTAAGTGAACAAGGCCAGCTTTCTGGCTCCTGGCAGCAACCGGGTTCAAAGGGACACTTTTTCTTTCGACTGTCCCCGGATAAAAAAACCTTTTCAGGGCGGTTTGATAGTGGCGAATGGTGGAATGGCCTGAAACTTTCCGATAAGGCCTCTCAACAATCAAAGCCACAGGTTAATTTACAATCGCCAAGAGCTACGGTAAAAAATTATCTGGTGGCGGGAAACTGGATCGCTTTTGGGGATAATAATTACATTGATGATTTAATCGCTGCCGTAGATATTCCCAACACCGGCAGCAATACCTTGTATCGACAAAAATTTGAAATTGCTTACCTGTATTTCCAATTGCTGAACATGGATACATTCAGGCTGTTTACTTTGCCTGATTTTGTTGAGTCAGACATCTACAGTTTTGAACTTTTTAAGCGCTACAGCGAATTTTCTCATCGAATAGCCTTACACAAGGTAAATGGACAGTGGCGTATTATTTTACCGAACAGAAAGGAAATCAATGCACTGTTACAGCGGGCAGAGGCAGCGGGTATATATCGGCAAAAGGCACCTGAGGGACACTTTAAGTTAGCAACGCCACGGGAAACCATGCGCACCTTTTTGGAACAGTTCAGAAACTGGAATCAAGGATCCGATACGCTGGTTTTGAACACATTGAATATAAGCCGGCTGGATAAAAATGTAAGAAAGTGGGAAGCTCCGGTACTGGCTCAGTATCTGAAAGAGGTGCTGGATCGTGTCAGTTATGTGGTATGGCAGGAAATTCCCAATGATCCTGACAGCGATATTCCCTATCGACATTTCACTCATCCCAAAGGCGTTATTGAGATCGCTCCGGCAATGCGAGGCGACGAAAAAGTCTGGCTGTTTACGCCGAAAACCATCGCAAATATTCGCTCGCTTCATGACGCTTTGGAGTCGCTTCCCATGCCACCAGGTATACCCGAATATGAGAATACGGCATTCTTTTTTAATATCCGCGACCAGGTTCGCAAATTACCCGGACCGTTAACTAATCGCTATTGGCAACTGGAGTTATGGCAATGGATTGGCGCCGTGTTATTGTTGCTATTAAGTTTTACCATTGCCAGTTTGGTGCGTATTAAGCTGAATGCATTGGTAAAACTGTTACCCGGCTTTCGACGTCGAACCCTGTCGAGTATTAA
Organism: Thalassotalea mangrovi; assembly: GCF_005116735.1. GTDB lineage: Bacteria > Pseudomonadota > Gammaproteobacteria > Enterobacterales > Alteromonadaceae > Thalassotalea_A > Thalassotalea_A mangrovi. Next base: position 12,455 of record NZ_SWDB01000014.1, read on the forward strand.
CCTTAATATCGGCATTCCGGCAATGCTTATCACCATTGGCCTTATCTGGGTATATACGCTGTTTGTGTTTGGCATACCTGATTACCTGTTTAGCTTTTTGCGCACCATCAGCCAACTGCTAATTATTATTGGCAGCGTATGGCTGGGATATATCGCTATCAACGAAATATCAAAATATCTGCTATCCAAGGCGCTTAAAACCGAGTCGGTGATTGATGAGATTATTGTCACATTAATTGGTAGCCTGATTAAAGGCGGCGTCATCATCTTCGGGGTTATGTTGATTGCGGAAATTCTTGGCATTCCATTTGGCACTGTCATCGCCGGCTTAGGTATCGGCGGTATTGCCCTGGCGATTGCCGCGAAAGATACGGTAGCGAACTTTTTTGGGTCCGCCGTCATTCTTGCAGATAGGCCATTCAAGCCAGGAGATAAAGTCGTGATCGGCGAATTTAAAGGTAATATCGAGTCGGTTGGTTTGCGCTCAACCCGAATACGGGCGGAAAATGATGCTTTGGTATTTATTCCAAACTCGATTGTCTCCAAAGATATTATTGCCAATGAACAGCGTAAACGCCGTACCTTAGTGGATACTTGCATTCCCGTGCATCCTCGCACAACGGCCGATTTGCTGAGATTATGTTCCACCGAAATTATTGCCGCCTATGAGCAGGATGATATGGTGTTTGGCCGTTTCCTGGCGGTCGGTGTTAACGACTTTACCCCCGGAGCGATTAAATTTCGCATTCGGTTTTATATCAACGCGGTTGATAAAAAGGTGTATTTAATGAATCGACACCGCTTGCTGAGCGTGGCTCTGCAAATTTTTGAGCAACATGGTGTGAAGCTTGCCAAAAATATTGTTGATAATGAGACGGGCAATTAGCTAATAAGTAGAGTATGAAGTTTAGGCCTTGCGTACCTGTGTCGTAAGGCAGACCGTTAACCAAGTAGTTTTCTGATAACGATTAACACCATCTGCCGAAGCGATAGAAGCAGGTATGACAAACCTCCGAAAGTGAAGGTTTATCATAACTGACGTTGATAGAAAAATTCCGAAATATTTAGTTACTAACCTCGATAAAGTGGTTTCCGGTATGCGCCATATTTCCGGCTTTATCATAAGCAATAGCTTTTAACCGCTTTTTGCCATTTTTGGTTTTACTGACATCAATTGATAAATCGTAAGGCGCAGCATTAAATGTTTTCACCAGTGAGTTATTCAGATAGACCTCAACGGTTTCGACGCTGACATTGTCATAGGCATCCAACTCGACATTGAACACGCCAGATACTTTTTCATTTTCTGAAGGGGTGATGAAGCTGATGCTTGGTGCTATTGTGTCAACAACTGGCTCTGGCTCTGGTTCAGGAGTCGGCGTAGGTGTTGTTGCCAGTTGCACGGTGATTTGTTGCGATTCCCCGACGTTACCGCTGCTGTCGGTCGCACGAGCCAACAGGGTTTTGTTACCATCAGCTAAGTTGCTGGCATCAATATTAAACTCATAAGGAGCACTATTATCGGTTGCATAAAGGCTGCCCTGAAAGTAAAGCTCAACATTTTCAACGGCGACATTATCGGTCGCGTCAATACTGACATTAATAGATTCAGATACTGTGTCATTGTGGCGAGGTGAACTAATAGACACCGTTGGAGCAACCGTATCCAGTTCAGGTTCAGGTACATAAACGCCTTCATTAATTGCCGCGAGGGCATCGATTCGACCATGGCCGAATTTATTACTGTAAGAGCCGCTAAACATGCTTTTATCTGCGTTTGTCTCAAGCAAGCTTTCCAGCTCGGCATTACTTAACCTTGGGTTATGTTGTTTTAACAGTGCCAGTACCGCGGCCGTTGCTGGTGACGCAAAAGAAGTACCGCTTACCTTGCCGTAACCACCACCTTTTGTCGTTGTCAGAATTCCAACACCGGGTGCAGACACATCCAGGCAGTTACCATAGTTTGACCAACTGGCTAGGGAGTCGCCAGAGGTGGTTGCAGAAACGGTAACTATGTATTTATTATCCGAGCAGTTTTGGTCAGTGCCATTGTTGCCAGCCGCAGCCACTACCAGTCCACCTTTTTCGTAAAAATATTGGGCGGCATTGGTGACGGTACCACTGTAGGTAACGCGGTAGCTGATATTGGCAATATCTGCGCCATTGTCTGCAGCGTAAATCAGGGCGTCAGCAATATCCAGAAGGGAAGCGACACCATCACTGCGCTCTGAAACGCGAATCGGTAATACTTTGCTGTCCCAGGCGATAGAAGTAATCCCTACGTTATTATTTGAGGTTGCAGCGATAACACCCGATACTTTGGTACCGTGACCATGAACATCGGTTAGATTAGTGTTATTACCTACGACATTGTAGCCAGGTAATAAATTTGCATGCAGATCGGGGTGAGATTCATCGACTCCGGTGTCCAGTACAGCAACGATAACGCCATTACCTGTGGTCGTATCCCAGACCTGGTCCGCTTTTATCTTGGACAAATGCCAGGCTTCCGTATATCGCGGATCATTGGGTGTCGCTGCCAGCTCTACCAGTTCATTTACTTCAGCGGTTTCAATTAAAGGGCTTTTCTGCAGGCGGGACAGTTGTTTTTCCAGCTTGTCTTTTTTCACCTTAACGATGCGAGAATTGGACTGTTCTATGACGCGTTTATAACGCTTTTCTTTTGCACTATCGAAAGGTGCGTTGGCGTCCTGCAAAAATCGTTGTAAAGCCTTTTCACTTACCCCGGCTTTTGGGGTAATGATGATTTGTTCTTCATTGGTCTCGATATTAGCGTGTGCGTTTGTTGTCAATCCCAGTGCAATAATGGCACTTGCCAATGGCGTTAGTGTGTTAATGGTTTTATTTCGTTTGAATTTCATGGTCCCCCCATCTATCGCCTAATAAAGCGGCAAACTTCTAAAAAAATTAAGCGTCAGAAGAGGCGAGAGGTCTCTTTTTCAAGGTAAACAGAACCTAAGAACTGCATTACAGCGCCTTTATTCCGAACCCACGTAGCAAAGGAATGCTGTGATAGTCGGGAGTTGCCAGAAGAAATATTGGTGTTGCTTAATTAAATTATTAACTTCTGTGCGAGCTGCACTCTTCTTAACGTGCCAAGCAATTTAGGGGGAGGGGGAAATCAAAGCAACATAGAAAACGCTTATTTAACAAGCTGATAACGTATAAATTGTTATCTTTTGTACATGTGGTGAGCAAAGAGTTATTTTTCAACCTGTTAGGTTGAAAATTAAACAAAATGGGTTTGTTAACCGGGTGTTAATCAGATTAATGGTATTTGAACCATCATGGCGATTACGAGATTCTTCAGCTAATGTTGCATTATTTTTTCATAATGATGCCGTATTGATCCCCAGCTCAACTAGTATTTAAGCATTAACCGTTTGTTTTATATGAATTATGGGCAGATGATGAAACCGTTATTAATGTGCATAGCCTGGTTGTTATTGCTCCTCGTCACCAATATTGCTGCCGCCAATACGCCAGCGCCGATGCTAATGAGGCAAGTTGATGTCCGTCAGGATACGCTGGTGTTTACCTATGGTCAGGACATCTGGCAAGCGAGCCTTACATCAAAGCAGGCATTTCGCCTGACTTCTTTTCGGGGGCAGGCGCAAAGCCCAAAAATATCCCCAGATGGTAAATGGATAGCGTTTAGCGCCCAGCTTAATGGTAACTTTGATGTCTATCTGATAGCCACTGGTGGCGGCGAAATTATTCAGCTTACCTGGCATCCGGAAGATGATTTTGTTCGTGGCTGGAGTCCTGACTCGAGTAAAATCCTGTTTGCCAGTGCACGCTCCAGCGCACCGGTAAAGTTACCCCAATTTTACACCGTCCGGCTAGACGGTGGCACGCCCGAACCACTGCCCATGTCCCGGGCACAATCTGGCAGCTTTTCGCCCCAGGGAGACCGTATTGTTTATCAAAAAATAACCCCCTGGGATGATGGATGGCGCAATTATCGTGGCGGCCAAAATCAGCCTCTGCGGCTGGTCGACCTGGATACCTTAGAAGAATCATCACTACCATGGAATCGGGAGAAACAGATTCAGCCGGTGTGGCATCAGGGTTATATTTATTTTCTCAGTGATGCTGATGGCGTCATGAACGTTTACCGCTTTGCCGAGACTAGCCAGGATAATAGCAGCGCCCGACAACTGACGTTTTTTAACGATTATGATGTGAAGTCTTTTGGCGTGTGGTCAGGTACCTTGTTAGTAGAGCAGCATGGCCGGCTATATCAACAGTCGATCAACGCCGAAAAGTCCGCACCGGTGCCGCTGTCGATTACCTTGCATGGTGACTTTCCATGGACTCGCCAACAATGGGTTAAGGCGGCAGAACACATAGAATCCGCATCAATATCTCCATCCGGGAAACGCGCTTTATTCGTTGCTCGCGGCGAAGTTTTCAGTGTACCGGCAGAACACGGTGAAGAGCGCAATCTCAGTAATAGCTGGCAACGGGAAGTTGACGCGCAATGGTCGCCCGATGCTAAACAGATAGCCTGGTTTAGCGATCGCTCAGGAGAATATACGCTGATGCTCAGCGATCAATTTGGCCAACATTTGCGAACTATCCCGTTGCGCGGCACTGGCTTTTATAAAAATCTGCGCTGGTCACCGGACAGCAAAAAAATCGCTTTTACCGATCAGAGGCAATCCATCTGGTTATTGACCATTGCATCACAGGCATTGCATCGCATCGATCAGGATACTCAGGTGATTCCCTCCGATTTGCACCCACCAGCATGGTCACCGGATAGTGCTTATCTCGCTTATGGCAAGACGTCGGACAATTTCCTCCATGACGTTTATGTATTTGAACTGGCCACGCAAACGTCTTATTTAATTACCGACGGCATGGCCGATAACCCAAGCTTTGCCTGGGATCACAAGGGTCACTATCTGTATCTCAATGCCAGTGTTGATTTTGCCAGCATGGCGCCATGGCTGGATCTAAGTACGACAGGTAAAGCTCAGGAAAATTATCAGGTGTATGCGGTTATCCTGCAAAAACACGGCAAAAGTCCGCTGCAATTGCAGCGCGATACAGAGCCTGTAAAAGCCTCTGCAGAGGCTGATGAGGAAGCTGACGAGGATTCAGAAGATAAAGAGCGCTCAGAGCTTAAGGTGCAAATCGACTTTACCGGAATCCAGTCGCGAATGATTGCCTTGCCTGTTGGCAGTGGCCATTTTTCCCGCTTGAACAGTAGCGAAGCAGGGTTGCTAATGGTGAAAAAAGAGAATGAGGAGCAAAGCAATTTATACCTTTTCGATTTTGAACAACAGCAATCTCAATTGCTAATTAAAGGCATAAAACATTACGCAGTAGCGGCGAACAATCAGGCGATCCTGGTGCAACAGGGGAGTTTGTGGAAAATGGCCGACGATATTCACAGTATTAAAGATGCACCAGGGCTCAACGTGCAATTGCCGTTATACCTCGATCCTAAGCAGGAGTGGCGGCAAAAATTTCGTGAAGCCTGGCGCTATCAAAGAGATTATTTTTATGTCGCCAACTTACATGGCGTCAACTGGCAACAAATCTGGCGTGACTATTCACCATTGCTTACGGGGGTAAATCATCTTGCCGATCTCAATTACCTGCTCGACAACCTTGGCGCTGAAACCTCGGTTGGGCACTCGTTCAATGGTGGTGGCGAGTTTCCGGAGTTACCAGCAAGTCAGATTGGCTTGTTGGGCATTGATGTGGGCACCGATTCGGATAACTTTATTATTAAGCGTGTATATAGTGGTGAAGCGTGGAATGGTGAGATAAATCGCTATGCTCCTTTTGCTAACGTTCACCATCAACTGGCCGTCAATGACAGGATTATTGCGGTAAATGACCAGAAGTTATCGACACGGGAAAACTTTTATCGATATTTTAACGGTACCTTAAACAAGCAGACCAAAATTACCATTCGTTCCGCCCGAACCGGCGATAGCACTGATTACTGGGTGATACCGATTGAAGATGAATCAAAGCTACGGCAAATGGCATGGGTGGAGGATAATCGTCGCTTTGTTAACCAGGCATCGGACAATCAGCTAGCCTATGTCTGGTTACCGGATACCGGTGATAAAGGTTACCGCTATTTCAATCGTTACTTTTTTGCCCAGGCTGACCGCAAGGGGATCATCGTTGATGAGCGCTTTAATGGCGGCGGCTACATCGCTGATTACATGATTGATGTGCTGGGTCGCAAACTTAGTGGATATTTCAATAATATTCTTGATTCACAGCGACCATTAACCAGTCCTGGCGCTATCATTAACGGCCCGAAAGTATTGTTGATCAATGAGATGGCCGGTTCCGGTGGTGATATGTTTCCTTATCTGTTTCGTTTCCATAACCTGGGTACCATCATTGGTACCCGCACCTGGGGCGGCCTGGTAGGGATCTGGGGCGTACCGTCTTTTGTCGATGGTGGTTATATGACCGCACCGCGAAGTGGCTTTTACGATTTAACGGGAAACTGGGCTGTTGAAAATAAAGGCGTAGCACCAGATATTAGCGTTGACGATGACTTATTGTTAAGCAGCCAGGGTAAAGATGCACAATTGCAACGAGCAGTGCAAGAAGCGCTGAAGCAACTTGAGACTTACCAGGAACGGCGGCGCTTGCCGGCGCCGCCAGATCCTGTCAGAGCCATTCAGGTTGATAACAACTAGAGTTGCATGGTTATTAGCGAAATTGGGTAAAAAATACACGCGTGCAGCATCGCCACAAACGAGCACTGGTATTAACCTGCTAAACTAACTAAAATTGCGCTTTTTGTTGAAGAACTCATTGATATGAACAGTGAATTGTTTTTTATATATGACTCCCATTGCCCATGGAGCTACGCGACGACCCCATTAGTAAAGCAGTTGGTCGCAGCCAACCCAGAGATGCATCTGCACCTGTTTCATGTTGCTCACTATGATGGTAGTGATGGCGTGAGTCATAAGGTGGCGAAAGCGGTTGCCAACCAGAGTACGGTGAAGTTCGGTGAAGATTACCTGCGTGGCTGTGAACAGCCTCAGGATGCGACTGTGGTAGCAAACCTGATGGCCTGGTTGATGGCTAAACAGCCTGATATTGGCCTTGAAGTCCTTGAGCAGATTCAGGACTCGCATTTCCAGCAGGGGCTGATGATGACTCATCCGGAAGACTTTGAAGCCTTGATAAAACGTTTCAAATTGTCGATTCCTGGCAAGGTATTTAAAGATAAGTTGTCCAAAGATGCAGAATATCAGTTGAGTGATATAGCCGAATTACAGGACATTATCCAGACTACTGCTTTCCCTGCATTACTGGTTGCCAGGGATGAACGTATCGTTTTGTTAAATCATAATTTATATCTGACTCGTCCGGATAAAATTGTGGAAGCAGTCACACTCGAATTTACCTGATATCGACAGCCCATGAACAAGACTAACTCAGCACGGAATGCCGGATTCTAAGCCGTAATCTGCATCAACCCGGGCAACAATTAACGGCATCATCTATCCTTAACTTTATACCAATCACATTAAATTCTCACTGAGTGAGCAATAATTTAATGTGATTGGTATTACTGCTCGTAGTCGTGTGGTGTAGCGCTCAGGTTAGAAAATGAAATTGTTGTTGAAGCTGCTTATTATCATTGTATTAGTGATGTGTATCGTGGGAAATGCGGTGGCAAACGAAGACGTTAACAAGCTGGACTTCGTTGATCCAGATGAATTGCAGAGCTGGTTAGTAGTGAACGATTCGGTCATGGGCGGTATCTCCCAGGGGCAGTTTCTGGTCGAAAACGACAATGGCATATTTTTTGGCGTACTATCGCTGGAAAACAATGGCGGCTTTGCATCGGTGCGACGATTACTCGACGCTCCGGTCGGTTCGGATGTGTCGAAAATTGCCATTCGACTGAAAGGTGATGGCGGTCGCTACCAGTTTCGGGTGAGAACCAACCGGGATTTTGACGGCTACGCGTATCAGGTCAGCTTTAACACCATTGAGAATCAGTGGTTGACGCTGTTTTTTGAAGAACGGGATTTCATTGCGACCTATCGCGGCATGCAGCTGTCCAATGTACCTTCTTTGGTGTTCAGTCGCATCGAACAAGTTGGCTTTCTGATCTCAGACAAACAGCAGGGTCATTTTGCCTTACATATCCATGCCATCAAATTTCTCCCAGACTAGTTATACCAATGTCATTAATATCGAATGACTATATCAATGAAACCTAGGGTGCCAATGAACCTCAGCCCTAACTCTGAGTTGTGCAAAAACTTAATGGACTTGGTATTATTGTCCAGTGAATCTTCAGCAATTGCCTGAGCACGGCTCAATGCTCTTTTTACAATAAATAGCAAACGGTGACGGTATCAATATGAGCAACCAAATCAATCCTAAAAAACTGCTGCACAGCAAATGGACGAAACGCCAGGTGGAAAACAGACGCAAGCACTTTATCGTCGTAGCGGTTAAATATGACGAATTGGGTAAAGTGTCTGATTGTCAGATCCAGGCGGTTTTAGATACTGAACCGCAAGGTATTGACTGGCGCCAGTTGCGTGACAGTAGCTGCTGGCAGATGGGGTGGAAATAATGCAACGTGTTGTTTTGTATACCCGCAATCGTTGTCCACACTGTGACAATGCCAAAGCCTTTCTCGATAAACAGCAAATTACCTATCGCCTTTGCAATGTCAGTTCTCCGGCCGGACAAAAAGAGTTCTATAAAACCGGGTTTCGCTCGGTACCGGTGTTAAAAATTGGTGATCGGTTTATACAGGGGTTTTCGTTAAAGCAATATGCCCGGGCGTTAAATACCTGAAGTCCTGGTGACTCACAGTGGCTGCATATTCATTGCCATGATGACATTGTTGTAATCGAATTCAATCAGTAAATGGTATAGGTCGTGATGGGCGTCGAGCTCATTTTGCAGCAACAGATTAGACTCTTCTTCACTTAGTACATGTAAAACTTCACTGTCCTGTTCGAAGTAATATTCGAGTATTTTCCCCTGTTGTAATTGTCGGGCTGGCTTGCCCAGCGTGTTGAGTACGTGTTCTCTTTCGGTTACACCAACTTCCAAATCGGGGATGTATGGCAGGTTGGCATTCTGTAATCTCTCTTTGGCAATGCCGCTGTCCAGCGTTGTTGTTGCGCTATCAAACGCGTCAGGAGCCGGTTCATTGGTTGCGATCATGTTGGCGTTGTTAACTGGGGAGTTGTTGTCACCAGGCGCAGTTTCTGCTACGTCGGCGGTTGCGGTTTCGGCATTATTTTCGATGAGTGGGAGGACGAAGTTTTCTTGTTCAAACAGTTCTGATGGTGGAAAAAACAAATATAGCCCGATAAAGCTCAGCCAGATCACCAGCCATAACTTTATCGTCATATTTTGATGGAACATATTAAATACTCCACCCGTTAAGATAATTTCTATTTTAACCGCATAGATACTGCATAACTTATTGGGATTAACAGGTTATTTAGGAAGTTTAGTTGTTTCTATTCTGTTTGCCACTTCCCGGGTATTTGCAATACTCATAAAACAACCGGGTCTAATTGAGTTAAGTAAAGGCTGGTTAATTTTGCAACCGGGATTGTAAAAAATTCTAACATTCTGTAATCATAGGTATAAAAATTCAGGACAAGGGCGAATATGATTCAACTTTCCCTCATAAATACGCTGGTAGTGGCATTGGTGGTAATTATCCACTATGAGTCCCTATGGTATATGTCGAAGTTATTGCCAAAGTTTAAGTTTGCACACAAATATCGGATTTTAATGGGCGTGGTCGGCTCTCTGATTGCCCATACCGTCGAAATCTGGATTATTGGCCTGGTATTTTTCTGGATGCACCACGAACCAGGATTTGGTGAGTTTAAAGGAGAGTTTTCCGGTGCCTTGCTTGATTGCGTATATTTTTCATTTACCACATATTCTACGCTCGGGTTTGGCGATATTACCCCGACCGGCGATATTCGCTTTTTAACCGGTATTGTCTCGTTAACCGGTCTATTGTTAATTACCTGGACCGCTTCCTTCTTATTTCTGGAAATGCAACGTTACTGGGGACGTAATAGTTAATATCAGCGGCACCCGCTTAAACGAGCGGGTGTATTTACCTGCCTGTATCAGCACAGCAAAACCTGCAGAACCAACTACAATTTACCAGACGGACTCATCCGATCGCTATAGATGACTGATTCCTTGCCTGTGGTGATTGCCAGCAAATGGATATCTTCTGTGCTCTGGTTATTATTTTCATATATCTCACAAGCGTTGCGTAAACGGTGTCATTATGTGCATCGGCCTCTGGCTGTGTTGATTAAAACCGGACTGTTATTGCTACTGTTTGCCTGTACCTGTGTTAAAGCCTCGCAAGGGTATCAGAATCTGCTTGACCAATCATTGCTCAAACAAGTGAGTGCCATTGAAAGTAGTCGCCAGAAGTTAGATCGTGGCGATATCACGATTAATGAACACCTGCAGGTATTGGAAGTGTTGGCTAAATCCCAGCATCCGTTGACGGCGCAGGTCGTTGTCGATGAAATTATTAACATCGGCTACGTATACCTGGACCAGCGGCATCTTTATGCATACGGCTACTATGTGAATGCGCTATTGCAACCCTGGCTTGCTCAGGTAGGGATGAAAGAATCAGAGGGACAACCTCAGGAATTGATTTACCTGCGGGCAAGATTGCTCAGAGCCCTGGCACAGTTTGGCCGGGATAAACGGGTGAGCCAGTACTTAGGGGACCTGGCGGTTATTTATCTGCAGGGCAACTCGACAATCAGTCCGGTACTGGGAACAGAAGCATTACGCATCAGTGCCATAAATGCCAGTCGAAACCAGCAAAATCTGGTGCATCAGTATTTCAAGGTCGCGCAAGCAACACCGGATGAAAACCTACGAAAAAGCATCATCCAGGCCATGTATTTTCAGGATCCGACTTCGATACATTATATTTTCAAACAAACTCATCAAATCGATTTTAGCTCTGGCGAGCGGTTATATATCTTGCAGCGTTTGTTTTGGCAAAACAAGGAACAGCATATTCTCTACCAGTGGTTGGAAGATGATTTTGGTAAATGGGTTGCGCAACTGCCATTGCTGTATCAGAGCGTCCTGCCCGAAGTCTTTACCCCGTCATGCCAGTGGGATAATGCTCAGTCATTGTATGATTTTTTCAGTGACCGCCAAGGCATATTTCAGTCCAGTTTACAAAAACAACTGATGAAGACCGCACAATGCCTGCAGGTGAAACAATTGCAAAAACCTCTCCTTAATGAGTTTCTGGCCTCTTATCAATAAATTATCCTGTGTTGTTCCCTGGCCGCTAGCAACATCAATTCGAACGATGAATGCGGGTAATCGAATCGGTTTCGTATCTTATGCAGCATTTATTGGTTTACGGCAGCCTGGCTCCGGGAAAGCCGAATCAGCATATACTGGCCTATGCCACTCTTAAAAATGGTAACTATTTACCAACTCAATTGTTGATTGTCACATTGTCACATTGCCCCTAAGCAGATTATTACGTGCGCTCAGACAGGTATTTTTGATAATCCGGAACGTCTTTTTCAAAGGCGTGATCAAACAATTTAGAGGTAATCAACAAATCGGCAGTGGCGACGTTACAGGCAACCGGTATATTCCAGACCGCGGCAAGTCGTAACAAGGCTTTGACATCGGGATCATGGGGTTGGGCTTCGAGTGGATCCCAGAAAAATATCATCATATCGATCACCTGCTCGGTAATTAAAGCGCCAATTTGCTGGTCACCACCTAACGGGCCGCTGATCAGTTTATGAATCGACAAGCCCGTTTGTGATTCAAGAATACTGCCGGTGGTACCGGTCGCATAGAGGCGATGTGGCTTTAACTTATCGGCATGGGCGGTCGTCCAGGCAATTAATGCCGGCTTCATATTATCGTGAGCAACTAAGGCAATCGTTTTTACTTCAGGTGTAGTAACTTTCTTAAATAACATTGGCTTACAAAATCTAATGGGGCATAAACTGGCATTCTAAAGTAATAAAAAATCGTCACCACTACAACCGCAAACGTGACAACCACGATCGTCAATAGGAAAATTTGCGTATCGCTTTTGCAAGTTTTAGCAATTAGTGATTAAATACCTGTAAAAATAATCAGTAGTTCTCGGTGTGGACATGGAACAAATACAGGATACTCATCTGACTTTTGCGGTCATTTTAATGCTTGGCGCATTATTTATTTGGCAATGGTTAAGCAACAGACGGACGCAATCTTTATTGCGTCAGTATCTGGACAATCCTTTGCCAGATGCCGCCAGCGACGCATTGATTGAGAAGTTAACCGCATCACTTTCGCAAAACCTTCAGCAAATGCTGCACAGCCAGCAAAGCCAGATACAAAAACTGCTGTTTCAGACTCAACAGCAGCAAATCAAGATCAATAATGAGCAGCACCTGAATCTGATGAAAGTGTTGCATGAACATAGCGAAAAGTTTACCCAGCATCAAAATCACGGTTTTAAACAATTGATCGAACACCTTCAGCAATCAACCCAGGCGCATCGTCAGGAATTGCAGGTGAGTTTGCAACAAAGCTCGAAAGCCCTGGCAACCAGTATGAAAGAGTTAACCGAGTCAACTGATAATCGTTTAAAAGATATTTCCAAAGAAGTCGAAAACCGTTTAACCGATGGTTTTGAGAAGACCACAAAAACCTTTAATGATATTTTAAAGCGTCTGGCACTGATTGATGATGCGCAAAAGAAAATTACCGAGTTGTCGTCGAATGTGGTTAGCCTCCAGGAAGTGCTTGCCGACAAGCGCTCCCGTGGCGCATTTGGCGAGGTGCAGTTAAATGCGTTGATACGTAATGTATTGCCAGAGAAACATTTCTCAATACAACATACGTTATCGAACGGTAAAATTGCCGATTGTGTGCTGTTTTTGCCTAAGCCGACCGGTAACGTAGTGATCGACTCCAAATTTCCGTTAGAATCCTACCAGCGCATGCAGGACCCACAGTTGACTGTTGCCGAGCGAAAAATGGCGCAAACCCAGTTTCGCCAGGACATTAAAAAGCATATCCGGGATATTTCCGAAAAGTATTTAATCAGTAACGAAACCGCAGATGGCGCGGTGATGTTTATCCCGGCGGAAGCTATTTTTGCTGAAATTCATGGTCATTACCCAGAGCTGGTGGAAAGCGCTCATCGGGCCAGGGTGTGGCTGGCATCACCAACGACGTTAATGGCGATATTGACGACCGCGCGTTCGGTGTTAAAAGATGAGGCAACACGACAGCAGGTGCATATTATTCAGGAGCACTTGGCAATGCTGGCAGACGATTTTAACCGCTTTACCAGTCGCTTTGATAATCTTGCTAAGCACATCGACCAGGCCGCATCGGATGTGAAACAAATCCATACCAGTGCCCATAAGATCAGTCGCCGTTTTGCGAAAATCGACCAGGTTGAAGTAGCACCAGAATCGGAATCGAAACAGCAACAGGATGCATTGCTTAATGTGGAGTAAGGATGTCATCTGCCTGAGTTGTCCAGTAGCATCTCATAAGGCAGGTTATGCCAATTCCATTAAGTTTTTATACAACCCGGGGGTAGGGCAGAGGCTTACTTGCAACAACGATTTGACTGATATAGTCATTCTATATTAATGAAATCGGTATTAATGGCGGATCAAGTTCACGGATTTACGTGCGCCGCGACCGTGCTTGTTAATTAACCTGGCACCTGTCATGAATGGTTTGACATAGTCTACACTGGAAGTTTTATGGTCAAAGGTGTTGCCGTTGGACTCCAAGGTATCGAAAGATCATCTCAGTTTTCTGATTAAACGCTTACGTGAACGCCTTTGGGTGAAACCGCTGATGGTGTGTGTGTTATCAATTTCTGCGGTATTCACGGCTAAATTAGCCGAAAACACCTGGATTGCCCAATATACCCCCAATGTATCCCGGGGCAGCCTGGAAACGCTACTCTCAATAATGGCGACCAGCATGCTGGTCATTGCAACCTTTTCCGTGTCATCTCTGTTGTCGGCCTATGCATCGGCAAGCAGTAATGCTACCCCCCGATCATTCGCCCTGGTCATTGCCGATGATAAGTCTAAAAATGCCCTGTCCACCTTTGTCGGGGCATTCATTTTCAGCATAGTGGCGCTAATTGCCTTTAAAAATGACTTTTTTCAAGCGGGTGGCATTTTTGTCCTGTTTGTTTTTACCTTGATTGTTTTTGCCCTGGTAATTCTAACCTTTGTCCGCTGGGTCGATTGCATTGCCCGTCTTGGACGCATGGGCTCGACCATAGGTAAAGTCGAACATGCTACCCGTAAAGCGTTGCTCAGGCGCCGAAATGCGCCAACTCTGGGCGGCAAACCATTGAGTCAGGACAAAGCGGGCCAGCGTATATATGCATCTAAGGTGGGGTTTGTGCAACACATCGATATGGAAGCATTACAGGGTTGGGCGAAAGACAAAGATAAACAGGTCAGGGTTGAAGCCTTACCTGGTTCCCTGGCGGCTCCTGGTCGTCCCATTGCAAGCTTGCTCGATGCCAGCGAAGAATGCTCGACCGATGAACTTGAGCCGGTCCGGAATTGTTTTGCAATCGGTGATGAGCGTATGTTTGATTATGACCCGAGATTCGGGCTCGTGGTTTTATCTGAAATATCAAGCCGTGCGCTATCACCGGCGGTCAACGATCCAGGCACGGCGATCACCATTATTGGTGTATTAGTGAGACTGATTACCCTGTGGAGCCGGCCGCTCGAGGATGAAGAGACTGATAATCTTAAGTTTGACCGGGTCGAAGTAGGGCAGGTATCGGTTATGGATATGTTTGATGATGCATTTAGCGCAATCGCCCGCGATGGTGCAAGAAATGTTGAGGTTTTGGTGCGTTTACAAAAGGGACTGGGCTCGATTGCCGCTATTGGCGATAAGGAGCTGCGTGAAGCAGCTCAGTATCAAGCGAGAATTGCATTAAAACGGGGTAAACATGCCCTGGAAATTGACGAAGACAAACAACAAGTGGAAACCGCGGCAGAATTTGTGTTTAAACAGGAGGGGGAAGATTAAGCAGACCAGCGATTACTGCGGCATCGCTGGGCTTCATGAATGGGATTTTTAGGGCCGGTAGCTGATGACATGTGTCATCACTACCGAAGCGATTATCCGTTAAACGGTTATCCCTATATCGCAGTGGCTTTGTTAGCGGCTGCCGACTGCTGTGCAACCGTTTCTACCTGGCGCCAAACCCGCAACAGGTTTTTACCAAGAATTTTGCCAATATCTTCATCACTGTAACCACGTTGCAACAATCCTTCGACTAAATTAGGGAAGCTGCTCACGTCTTTTAATCCGGTCGGTAAACTATCACCTACACCATCATAGTCGGAGCCGATACCGACGTAGTCGATGCCGGCTATTTCAACAGCGCGATCGATATGATCGAGGACATCGTCAAGGGTGGCAAATGGGTAGGGATGTTGCTGACGATAATCGGCCTTAAATTCGGTAACTTTTTCATCATCTTCGGTCAGACCGTGCTGTTTCATAAAGGCCTGAATGTTGGCCTCTTTGGTTTCATCCCATTGGTATGCTTCATTAGTCAGAAAATAAGATCCAAAGTTAATTTGAATCACACCACCATTATCTTTCAGCGCTGTTAACATTTCATCACTCATATTACGTTCCATGCCAGGGGTGAAATGGCGGAGAGATGAATGTGAGGCAATTACCGGTGCTTCACTTAACTCCATGACCTGGAAAAAGGCCTGGTCGCTAACGTGCGAGACATCGATCATGATGCCTAATTGATTCATCTCTTTTACTAACTCTTTGCCAAACGGACTTAAACCTTGCCAGGGTTTATCTTCCGAATAGGACGAGTCACTGATGTGATTGCTTTCACTATGGGCTAACGTGATATAACGCACCCCGCGCTGGTAAAAATGGCTGAGATTTTCAATATTACCCTCAATTGGGCTGCCGTTTTCCATGCCAAGGGGCAACGAAACTTTTCCTGCGGCATAGTTTTCTTCGATATCTTTGACGGTATAGGCAAGGGAGAATGACCCTGGAGCGCGGCCAACGATTGCTTCAACACGGTCGATAAGCAAATCGGCCATGGCTTTCGGGCCATAACGGTGTTGCCCTGGCTCGTCTTCCAGTTTAGGCGGTGTGTAAATGGACATAAATGCCGCATTTAAGCCACCTTGCTGCGCTCGTGGTAAATCAAATTCACCTTTTGCTGTCGCTTTAGTGACGTCCTCATATTGACCTTCGAGGCGATAGGGCACATCGATATGGGTGTCGACAATGATGTGCTGCTGGGCAAGTTGGTGGGCCTTTTCACTAGCGACAATTTGCTTTTTAACCGGCTCGGCAGGGGCATCACTACAGGCGCTGGCGCCAAGCAGGGAAAGCAGTGAAATGGTTAATGGTTTCATCCAATATGAATTCTTCATTTTTATTATCCTTCTGTTAGGGCCTGGTGAACTTGGCCGGCCAAATTTTGTTCAATAATGGTTTGTCAATCGAATTAGTAGATAAAGTAAGAGGTAACATATCGTTCCCGGCGCACGATTGAACTGTTCGAACAGCCCCTAGCCAAAGGCAACATTAATAAACACAATACTAATTAACACCGGGCATACATAACGCAGGTAATTTGCCCACAGGGCAATCCAGCGGTTATCGCCTTGCCGGGCTTCGGTGCGCAGACGATTGCCACGGCTCCACAGCCAGCCCACGACAATAAAATAAAACAGTCCCATAATCGGTAGCTGAAATGTATTTACCCAACTGATGATCATGCCAAATAAAGGATCGAAGAAGGCAACCAGCGTCATACTTGCCAACAATACAACCAGCGAAACCGCCAGAGTTGCTTTATTCCGACTCAGGTTTTTATCTTCTACCAGATAAGAAACCGGTACTTCCGTGGAGGATAAGGTAGAGGTGAGAGCGGCCATCGACATTAGGGCGAAGAATACCAGTCCAACCAGGATGCCCACCTCTCCCATGGCATCAAATAAATTAGGCAATATATGAAAGATTAACTGGCCTTCGCCAATTAATACGCCATTTTCAAAGACTTTCAGGCCGTTGTGCTGGGCGACAAACAGAGCAGGGATGATCAGTAAGCCCGCCAGAAAAGCAATTAGGGTATCCAGCGCCGTAATGGAAGCCACCAGTTTTCCAAGGTTATCACCTTTTTTGAGATAACTGCCGTATACCATCATGCCGCCTACGCCGATGGACAGAGAGAAGAAGGCCTGCCCCATCGCTGAAATAATCAGCCTGGGATCGGTTAACTGACTGAAATCCGGAATCAGGTACATTTCCAGGCCGGCGCTGGCGCCTGGTTGCTGCAAGATATAAATAATTAAGCCAATTAACATGACGAACAACGTTGGCATCAACCGAGACGACCAGCGTTCTATGCCTGCATGAATGCCCTGAAAGATAATCAGCGCTGTTAACACAATGAAAATAGGGGTGAAAATGAGGTTTCGGCCGAGGCTACTGGTTTCCATCCATTGCGCCGCACCATTGAAGCCAACAAGTTCTGAAAGCGGTGCCAGTGCGTGCGACAACATCCAGCCTGCTACAATCGAATAGAAGCTGAGCATCAAAATGGCGCCCATCAAGCCAAACAATCCGGCAAACTTTCCCAGTCGTGCTGATTTTGGTGCACAGGCTTCTTGTAAAGCCGTAACCGGGTTTTTCTGTGCTTGATTGCCGATATACATCTCTGAATAGAGTGCCGGCAGAGCCAATAGCAGGGTTACAATTAAGTAGATAAACAGGAATGCACCACCGCCATTATTGGCCGCCTGTGTTGGAAATCCCCAGATGTTTCCTAATCCGATCGCTGAGCCAGCGGCTGCCAGAATAAAACCAATACGGGTGTGAAAAGAGTCTCGAACGATGGACATAGCTACTTCTTGGTTATTTTTATAGACCCATGAGCTTACCGATTTTGCTATTACCATTGCAAGGGCTAAGGCGCTGAAAAGCGAATTTTTCAGGGTGAAAAATTCGCTTCCATGTTAACTCACGGTGGCGGGGAAGGAGGTCAGTATGCTAGGTTATTAACATGTTAATTGATTGATACATAATAGAGTCACTATCGTTATGCTGCAGTATCACATTATTCCGGTCACCCCGTTTCAGCAAAATAGCACCTTAATCTGGTGCGACAACACCATGGAAGGAGCCATTATCGATCCTGGCGGTGAGGTGGAGCGCCTGTTAACCACCGCGCAGCAGTTGGGCGTAAAACTAACCAAGATATTATTGACTCATGCGCACCTGGATCATGCTGGTGGCACTGAAGAGTTAGCCCGTCGGCAGAAATTAACCGTAGAAGGACCACATCGGGAGGATCAGTTCTGGATTGATTTGTTTCCTCAACAGGTGCAACGATTTGGTTTTGAGCCGGTTGAGGCTTTCGCTACCGATCGCTGGCTTGAAGACGGCGATACGGTGAGCTTGGGTGATGAGACCCTGGAGGTGTATTTCTGCCCGGGGCATACGCCCGGTCACGTGATCTTTTTTCATCGAGCCACTAAGTTAGCCCAGGTTGGTGATGTATTGTTTAGAGGTTCCATCGGTCGCACGGACTTTCCTCGCGGCAATCAACAGCAATTGATTGATTCGATCAAAACTAAGTTATGGCCGCTGGGCGATGATGTGCAGTTTATTCCTGGCCATGGCCCGATGGGCACGTTTGGTGAGGAACGGGCATCAAATCCGTTTGTTGGAGAAGGCGTGAGGTAATAGCAACGTCTACCGAGCCATAGCCATCGCAATGGCATCGGCTTAAGGCAATCGGTATTTCATGCAATATTGAGAATGTTGGCCATACTTAAAGTTTAAGGCCTGTTCCGTATTGTTATGCAAATCACGCAATTAAGTCATCCCTTGGTTCGCCACAAGCTCGGCCTATTGCGCAATAAGGACATATCGACGCAAAAATTTCGACAAGTCGTCACCGAGCTTACCATTAGCCTGACCTATGAGGCCAGTCGGACGCTGGCAACCGAATTTCACTCAATCAGCAATTGGTGCGGTGAAGTCGAAATTGAAGCAATCTGTGGCAAAAAACCAACCGTAGTACCGGTGTTAAGAGCCGGCATGGGGATGCTCGATGGCCTACTTACCCTGATCCCCAATGCCCGAATTTCGATGGTTGGCATGTATCGGAATCACGAAACCTTCGAACCAGTGGTTTACTTTGAAAAACTGGTGCAGCATCTGGATCAACGTCCGGTTTTCGTTATTGATCCAATGCTGGCAACGGGCGGCACGCTGGTGGCAACCATCGACCTGTTAAAGCTTCATGGTGCCAGGCAAATCGCTGTAATGGTCCTGGTTGCATCCCCCGAAGGCCTGGAAAAGCTAGCGCTGAAACATCCTGATATTCAGTTGTTTACCGCATCGATCGATGAACACCTCGATAACAATGGTTATGTGGTTCCTGGTTTGGGAGATGCGGGTGACCGTCTTTTCGGGACGCGCTAACATCGCTCAGCAGCAGACCTACAAGTGACAACCAAAACGCCTTAATCTCCCGCTTCCCCGAGCTTATTATTTGCCGCTAACCATCACCTGTAACTGGCCATTTACCATTGGGTAGTGAGCAGAAACATCGATAATGTTCACCTCTTCATCTACCCGATATTGACTGCTGACCCGCCTATTGAGAAAGTCATTAGTCGATGTTGCCCCAAAGGATTGAGCAAAGCTGTTAACATCAACGCCATTACAGGTCAGGGTAAGGCTCATCAGCCGATAATTGCCATCAAAGCCCTGGCGCCCATTTCGTTTCAAACCCGGCAGATCGTTGCTGGCGGCAGCAATGCAGGTTTTGGTTGCTATAGAAGAATCTTTCGCGACAAATTGAAAGTCACTGGCTAAGGCGCCCACTGGGACGGCAGCGATTAAGCATGCTGCAAACAGGTTTGTGCGGTTCATATAAACCTCCTTTTCTCGTGGTTCCCCTAACTTAAATCATAGGAGGAACAAGGATGAAAAGGGTTAACAGAGTGCATACATATGTAACAAAATAAGTATGCAAAAATTTAATTCATCTGCCGCGTTTTGAGAATGTTTGTAACTGTTTGATTGTTCACAAGGGAAGGGCTAACTCAGTCAGAATCAGCCCGGCGCATGGTTGAACAAAAGTATATTGTCATTGTGCGCTAACGGACTTTAACCTTGTTATTAACATCGCGGCTGCGTCTGATGAGTTCATCACCCTGGTTCCGGCTGGCATTTTTAGCCAACCGGTCATACAAAATGACATTGACGGAGGCGGCCAGGTTCATACAGCCTTTTGTGGGGACATATACCACCGCATCGGCGGCATCGATAATTGCCTGATCAATCGTCCCATCCTCGGGGCCAAACACATAATACGCCTGTTGTGGGTGCTCAAATTCGGGCAGGGGTTGTGCACCTTCCACTAAGTCCACACAAACCAGCTTGGCGCCGGCCGGTTTCGCTTGCAACAAACAGGGCGTTTGCTGCAACGGGATATCCAGACTGGCATTTTTTGTATCGGTATGAAATTTAGCCGCATTGTCATAACGGGAACCGCTATAGAATATCTGTCCGGCCTGGTAGCAGCCGGCGGCACGCAATATGGCACCGACGTTAGCGGGGCTCTTGGGGTTTGTTAAGCCGATGCTGACGTCCAGCGTATTAATGTCGTAAGTCATTACCATTTAATCATCAACCTTGACGGCCCATACATCATGAGCATCAGCATGGATAACCTGAGCCCAGATTTTGTCTCCAGGTTTGACATCAAACTCATCACTTAAATATACCAGTCCGTCTATTTCAGGGGCATCCATATAAGTGCGACCAATTGCGCCTTCCGAATTGACCTCATCGATCAATACCTGGTATTCATTACCAATGCGTTGTTGCAATTTCGCGGCGCTAATCTCTGACTGCACTTGCATAAACCGTTGTAAACGCAGCTGTTTGGTTTCCTCATCGATTTGATCCGGTAAGTTATTGGCTGTAGCTCCCTCGACTGGCGAGTAGGCAAATGCACCAACTCGGTCTAACTTTGCTTCGCGCAGGAATTCCAGTAATTCTTCAAACTCTTCTTCGGTCTCTCCCGGGAAGCCGACAATAAAGGTAGAGCGGATCACTAACTCCGGACATATTTCACGCCATTTTTTAATGCGTTCCAGGGTG
Organism: Thalassotalea mangrovi; assembly: GCF_005116735.1. Classification (GTDB taxonomy): domain Bacteria; phylum Pseudomonadota; class Gammaproteobacteria; order Enterobacterales; family Alteromonadaceae; genus Thalassotalea_A; species Thalassotalea_A mangrovi. The sequence continues at coordinate 33,698 of NZ_SWDB01000014.1, forward strand.
CGATCAGCGTTGCCAGGGCGTTTCATAAGTTTCAATATGCGCTTGTTGGCATGCTGAAACGGAATATCCAGGTAAGGCAGTATTTTGCCTTCCGCCATCAGTGGTATAACGTCATCGACATGTGGGTATGGGTAAACATAATGCAGGCGCACCCATACTCCCATATTACCCAGTTCTTCACATAACTTAAGCATGCTGGTTTTGACCGGCATTCCGTCCCAGAAATCGGTTTTATGCTTAACATCAACGCCATAAGCAGAAGTATCCTGAGAGATCACCAATAACTCTTTGACACCCGCGTTAGCAAGGCGTTTGGCTTCGCCCAAAACGTCGCCAATAGGACGGGAATCGAGATCGCCACGCATCGAAGGTATGATGCAAAACGTACAACGGTGGTTACAGCCCTCGGATATTTTCAGGTAGGCAAAATGTTTTGGAGTCAGCTTCACACCATGATCTGGTACCAGGTCGACAAACGGGTTGTGCTGAGGTTTCGCGACGTGTTGATGAACCTGATTTAACACTTCTTCATAGGCATGCGGCCCTGTTACGCCCAAAACGTTAGGATGAATTTCGGTGATTTCATCTTCTTTAGCGCCGAGACAGCCGGTCACCAGTACTTTGCCATTTTCTTTTAATGCTTCACCAATCGTATCTAAAGACTCCTGAACGGCCGAGTCGATAAAACCACAGGTATTAACGATCACCAAATCGGCGTCATCATAGCTAGGTACGACATCGTATCCTTCGGTACGAAGCTGGGTAAGAATACGCTCGGAATCCACCAGGTTTTTCGGACAGCCAAGACTGACGAAACCGACCTTGGAGTTCCCTTGGCTCAATTCGCTATTGGCTCGTTCGGCGCTGTTACTGACACTGCGCTTTACGGCTTTGGCATTTTCGGCACTGGTTTGTTCCGGCAGGTTGTTCGGGTCGAATGTCTTTACGCTCATAAGATTCCTGTGATTGGTGTTGGCATTAAAATTTAAGTGGCGGGATTATACCGGAATCCGATCCGGATTTCAGTTGTGAAATTGTAAGCGTTAGCGGCGCTTGAAGGGATGGATAAATGGTTGATATCTGACTTTCCAACTGACCGACTAGAAATTCAGGTCATTGTTATCGAAAACTCCAGTTTAACTTGTTCTAAGCGTCAGGTTTTTACCGGTTATGTTCACTATTGTTGCCGTTCAGGCAGGCTTTGGTTTAATAAAATGATGTCTAAAATGAAAGTTTACAGTTAAACTTACGTTATCTGGGGTATTTACAGTAAACCTTAACAGTTTCGAAGGGATAGAAAGCCCGTATGTTAAGGTTATGGGGAGAAAACGGCCGTGACAGAAAAAGTTTTATTGAATATAGATATTAATGGACATGATTTAACCAGTAATGGCGCCTTAAAGGAGCTTATTCTCGGACACTTTCAGCATCATAAAAAACAATTGCATGAGTTTATGTCCAGGGTTTGCCAGCTCTACGATCTGCGGGCCCTCGTGGCAACCGACAGCCTGGCGATTTCCGAGGTGAAAATGGAACAGGACAAGGGCGAAATCACCGTGGATTATACCTGGTCGACTCACTATGGCTGCGATGGCTACAGCCGCGAAAAGACCATGCATGAGCGCTGGCCCTTTAAAATCAAAGAAAACAATATCATTTTTGAGATGCACATGCCTGAATTGCATGTGCATCATGAACTGTAACGGGTTTAGATGATGTCCGTTTAGATTACCTACGTTGTGTTTGTGCAAGGCACTGCGTGTTGTAATTTGTATGGGGATTATGAAATATTACGCAATTGCTTTCATGTCCTCACGTCTTACTCCATTAAAGCGCTTTCTTACGTTTAAAGTCTCGTTCGATTACCTGCTTTTGATAGCGTTCCAGTTGTCGATAGTATTGATTAATAAACGGCCCCAGTTGATTAGTGATATTGATGTCACGGACCAGTTCAAGATTAAATGGACAGGTTTCGATAAGCGATTTAATGTCTTCGATAAAGTTTGCATTGATCCCCCTCAAGCCCTGCTGAAAAAGGGTTTCAGCGAAAGTGGTTGGTGTCACAAAGTAAAAGTGATGTGGATCAGCGCTCAGGTAATCCTCGTTAAAAGCAGACTGCGCGAGGATATGACTGGGTTTTGGAAAATGTAATTGTAACTGCTCCCTGGTTAGCAATTTACCGCTTTTTTGGCTGAACCCCTGAGCCTTGAAAAAGTTGATTAAGTATTGCCGTTGTCCCATCGATAAAATGTCGTAATCGTTGCGGACGAAAAAATTATCATCATAGATGGTGATCAGAGGTAGTGGAGGTAGATAAAAAATATGCTTATCTGCCACCATTTTTTCGATATCTAAACTCATAATATCAGTGACTTAGATTTATATCCCATTAACCAGACGGTGCGGTTATCGTCGTCATAAATTGATAGATGCCTGTTTTAATTTTAAATTCTCGCAGCAAATTACCTGTGTATATTTTGCAGTCGCCTGCCGTTTGATTTCGTGTCTCGTATGCAAGATAAGAAAGAGAAATTGAGCTAAAGATTTCAATTTAGTGAGTAACAGATTAAACAAACTTCTATGCTGACTGATTGACGAACGCCGGTAAATTAGTCCACGTTTTACCATTAACGTATCCTAACTAAATCAAGGCATGGCTTGTGTCAGCCATCATTTCAGTACCGTTTGAAACCAATTGGTTATTTCCTTGTTGTATTTAACTTATTGTTTTATTAGAGTTTTGTGATTTTAATTGCGGTATTTTAAGTTTCCAGCAAAAAACAGCGGATAAAAAAAGACCCAAAAGCCAGTTGACAGATCGGGGCGATTGGGTCCAGGGAGAATCATTAAACGTAATTTAAGTATGGTCGAGATTTTTTGTTTCGCACAATTTTTTGTCAGTTTTTTTTACAATTTTTTGACCGAGAAAATAAGGCGTTATAGGTCAAACTGCAGGCTGTTTTATTTCCCTATTTAGCCTTTAATTCTTGACACTTAAACTGCTAGCTGTCATTTTAAACGCATGTTTAACTTTAGCCTGAGATGTAATGGATACTAAGACTAAAATTTTAAATGCAGCAGAGAATTTATTCGCCGATAAAGGATTTACCGGTACTTCTCTGCGCGAAATTACCAGCGCCGCTGAAGTCAACCTGGCCGCCGTTAATTACCATTTTGGCTCTAAAAAAGAGTTGATCAAAGCGTTGATGAAACGTTATCTCGATGTGTTGAGCCCGGAACTGCAGGGTTCGTTGCAACGGGTGATGGAAGATAACGAAAACCTTACCTTGGAACAGGTTTTTGAAGCATTTGTTGAACCACTGTTGACGCTCAATCAACTGAAGGAGCAGGGCACCAGTAACTTTTTGCAATTGCTTGGGCACTCATACACCGATTCGCAGGGATTTTTGCGCTGGTTTATCACGACCAATTACCCTGGCATTATCGATAACTTTGTTATGGCGGTTCATAAGGCCTATCCGGAATTATCCTCACAAGACATGTTCTGGCGCCTCCACTTCACAATGGGAACGGCAGTATTTGCAATGTCTTCGACCTCAGCCCTGATAGATATTGCCCAGAATGATTTCAATGCTGAAGTGGATATCGAAGGCGTCATCCGTCGCCTGATCCCCTATGTCGCCGCCGGGGTGGGTGCCAATACCGTTGTTGCGGGATAACAGATTGCCAGCGGGAATGTCAGAACTAACATCATTATTTTAATTTCATGTATTACAGGAGTCGTCATTGAGCTGCTTAATGGTTGATGTAGAGGGGCTAGAGTTAACCGTGCAGGATCGTGAGATTCTTGCTCACCCTATGGTAGGCGGGTTGATCCTGTTTTCACGAAACTATCAGGACACTGAACAGGTCCGGGAACTCACCAGACAAATAAAAGCCGTAAATCCAAACATCTTAATCGGTGTCGATCAGGAAGGCGGTAGAGTCCAGCGATTTCGTCAGGGCTTCACCAAGTTGCCGGCAATGGGCAAAGTCATAGCCCGGGCGCGTTTACTCTGTAACACCGAATCAAAAGCTCATGAGTTAGCATCAGAGTTGGCTCAGGACCTTGGATGGTTAATGGCCACTGAAGTGCTAAATGTCGGTGTTGATATCAGTTTTGCACCGGTATTGGATATCGACGATATTTCCGACGTTATTGGTGATCGTGGCTTTGATATTGAACCTCAGGTGGTTACATCCCTGGCTGGTGCCTTTATTCGCGGCATGAATCAGGCGGGTATGCAAGCGACAGGAAAACATTTTCCCGGGCATGGCAGTGTCAAAGAAGATTCGCATGTAGCGATGCCCGTTGATCGCCGCAGCGAGTCATCGATTTTTAATCATGACATGTCTGTATTCAGGACGTTAATCGAGAGCAACTCTCTTGGCGCGATCATGCCGGCGCATGTCATCTATCCAGACGTTGATCATCGTCCCGTCGGTTTTTCGCCGGTTTGGTTAAAAGACGTGTTACGAAAACAGCTTGGTTTTAATGGCGTCATTTTTTCCGATGATCTGTCGATGAAAGCCGCATCCGTTGCCGGGGGGTATGTCGAGCGCTGTGAAGCGGCCCTTGATGCCGGTTGTGATATGTTACTGCTTTGCAATGACCGTCAGGGCGTCGAACAGGTGTTAGATCAGGCAAACCTGAATGTTGAGCGCGATAGTGCAGTGCGGCTGCAGTCCATGATAAACCACGGTCAACCATTTTCAGATTTAAACACCGTTAAACAGTGGCTGAAAATCCGTAAACGGATAAACAGTCATTTCAATTAGCGAATAAGAACCGCGGCTAAGCGACATATAACTTCATAACAAACCGTGTCAAAGAATTATAAACCGAATGAAAAACCACCATTTAATTGCCATTATCACGCCTCTGGTCTGTATCGCCTGTTTTTTTGTGTTATTACAGTTAAATATGGGGAGTGCTCCGGCGATGACCGTATCACTAACCCTGTTGATAGTAGTGTTTTGGGTCACCGAAACCTTACCGATCCCGATTACCAGCTTATTACCATTTGTCTTATTTCCCCTGTTCGGCATTCTCGATCATAAACAAGCGTCGAGTGCTCTTGGTAGCCATGTAATTTTATTGCTAATGGGGGCCTTTATGCTATCCAAGGCCCTGGAAAAGAGTCAGGTACATGAACGGTTGGCAGTGTATATGGTAAATCTGGTCGGGGTCCACAGCGGACGTCGTCTGGTCATCGGGTTTATGCTGGCTACCGCCATTCTTAGTATGTGGATATCCAATACGGCAACTGTGCTCATCATGTTACCCATGGCATTGGCGGTCTTGTCCCATATCGAAAATCGTAAGTTAAAAGTGGCATTGATTCTTGGTATTGCCTATGCGGCCAGCGTTGGTGGTGTCGGTACCTTAATTGGTACCCCGCCAAATGTTATTTTTATGGGCATTTTTGAGCAATTTACCCAAACCGAGTTTGGCTTTATTGAATGGATGAAAGTTGGTGTTCCGGTTGTACTCATCTCAGTTCCAATAATGGGCTTATGGTTAACACGCAATGTTACCCTTGATGAGAGGATAAACATGCCGGTGCAAGGCAAGTGGCGCACGGAAGAAAAGCGTACGCTGGCAGTATTTGCGTTAACGGCCCTTGCCTGGATTACCCGCAAAGAGCCGTTCGGAGGCTGGAGTGGTGCGCTTGACTTGCCTCAGGTTGGAGACAGTAGCATTGCTTTGGCAGCGGTGGTCATTATGGCAATGATCCCGAATGGTAAAGGCTCACGCCTGTTAGACTGGGATACCGCGAAAACGATTCCCTGGGGCATGTTATTGTTGTTTGCCGGTGGCATTGTGATTGCCAAAGCGTTTGTGGCTTCCGGGTTGAGCGATATATTAGCCTCTGGCCTGGTTGAACTGGCAAATCTTCCTATTCTATTAACCTTGCTTTGTATCTGCCTGGCGGTTACCTATCTGACTGAAATCACCTCCAACACTGCCACTGCAACCCTGTTGATGCCGATACTCGCATCAGCGGCAATAGCAACCGGCTTGCCACCGCAGGTGCTGATGATCCCCGCCGCAATCTGTGCCAGTTGCGCGTTTATGCTACCGGTCGCCACGGCGCCGAATGCCATCGCCTTTGGTACCAAGCAAATTGATATACTCGACATGGTCAAAGAAGGGGCGGTACTTAGCTTGCTGGTTTCTTGTATCGTTGCGCTTTGTTGTTATTGGATTTTGATTTAAACCGCGACTTTTGTGTCTGGACTGGCTGTCTGCTTTTTAAACTGATATTGTAACCTTATGAATTGCTAAGGTAATCTATCATGTTAAGAACTAAGAAGAGCATTTTAACTGCAATATTTCTCGGTCTGATTATGGCTGCTACAACATTGGTTCATGCTGCTGAAATTAAGGCAGTACGTTGTAGTGGAGGAGTTGCGAAGTTAGCGATGGACAAATTTGATGTCATTGAACGCTGCGGTACGCCAATGGCTCAGGAAATCATTTCTGCGGAAATAGAAAGAAGGGTAGAGCGCCTGGTTTATCGATTCTCGATTGATAAGAGTGAGCCTTTAACCATTTTTACCTTCGAAGCGGGTAAGTTAACATTAATAGAAAAAAATCCTTAAGCTCTGCCGCTAATCACAAAAAAGGAGCCAAATGGCTCCTTTTCAATTCAATGATCAATACCAATCAGGTGTCATTACGACCCAGTTTATTCAACACGTGACTGCAGAGAAACACCACAAACAGTGCACTGTAGACGCCATAGACCACTACCATCCACTGTGGCATCGAGTATCCTAGCAATGACCAGCTGATTTCACCGCAATCACCGGTTGCTTCGAAAATGGCGGGGACCCATTGGTGTAATGGTAGCCATTGTGGGAAATTTGGCACGATATCACAGCTGAAAAACAACGAATTAGCATTCGTTTGCATTTCCACATGTTCAAGGGCGATAATCAGTCCCCAGATAGCACTGACGCCCCAAATGGCAAAGCCAGCCAGGCGCAGCAGCACCAGGCGATTGCCTAATGCACCGATGATACCAGCGAATGCGATACCGAATATTGCAACTCGCTGATAAATACACATGATGCAGGGCTCGAGCCCCATACCATATTGAAAATACAATGCCGCCATTTCCAGGGTGATGGCTGACAGAGCTAACAGCCACCAGGACTTACTGGACATCACCCATCGATTTAATGTGTTGAACATACGATTCCCTCGCCTTAATGACCACTAGGCTCGATAGTGGCTGGGGTTGTGTGATGATGTATCCACCCCATGTCGTACAGCAGTTCGGTATATTCTACGAGTACACCGGAATAAATGGCAATAAAGCCAACGATGGTCAGTACGATTGTGTAAGGTAAAGCCATATACACCATACGACCATATGACAACCGAATCAATGGTGCCAGCGCTGACGTCAACAGAAACAGGAAAGCGGCCTGGCCATTTGGGGTAGCAACTGAAGGCAGGTTAGTACCGGTATTAATGGCAACCGCCAGCATATCGAATTGATCACGGGTGATCTGGCCGGCCAGCAACGCTTTTTTCACCTCGGTGATATATACCGTGCCAACAAATACATTATCACTGACCATCGACAGGAAGCCGTTGGCGAGATAGAACATTACCAATTGCATATTGCCTTCAAACGTTAATACCCAGTTAATCACAGGCGTAAACAATTGTTGGTCAATAATCACCGCAACCACCGCAAAAAATACCGCCAATAGTGCTGTAAATGGCAATGCTTCTTCGAATGCATGGCCGATCTGATGCTCTTCAATGACACCAGTGAAAGAAGTCGCCAGAATAATGACGGTAAGGCCAATCAATCCTACCGCGGCCAGGTGAAGGGCCAGGGCTATGACCAGCCACAATCCAATCACACCCTGCATCACTAACTTTGCATTGTCCTGCTTGGTACGGTTTGCGGTCTCTGCGTGATCGAATTCCACCAGAATTTTGCGCACATTTTCCGGCATATCGACGCCATAGCTAAACATCTTGAATTTTTCGACGACGAAACAGGTCAGCAAACCGAAAATGAAGACCGGAATGGTAACTGGTGACATACGTACGGCGAACTCGACAAACTGCCAGCCAGCCTGCTGACCGATGATTAAATTTTGCGGTTCGCCAACGATGGTCATTACCCCACCAAGGGCAGTACCTACGCCCGCATGCATCAACAGGTTACGCAGGTAAGCACGAAATTGAAGCAGATCTTCGCGAGAATAATCGGGCAGTTCATGATCGCTGGTATGGTCGTGGCTATGTTGTATGGTTTTGCCAGATGCTACTTTGTGGTAAACACTGTAAAAGCCGACTGCAACACTGATGATTACCGCGATAACCGTCAACGCATCTAAAAACGCCGACAGGAATGCACTGGAGAAACAGAACATTAACGATACGGCAATTTTTGAGCGCACATTGGTGATGATTTTGGTAAACAAAAACAGCAGCAGGTTCTTCATAAAATAAATACCCGCAACCATAAAAATCAATAGCAGCATAACCTCGAGGTTTACACTGATTTCATGGTACACCTGTTCTGGGCTGGTCATGCCTATGGCAACGGCCTGAATCGCCAACAAACCACCGGGTTGTAATGGGTAACATTTTAGTGCCATGGCAAGAGTGAAAATAAACTGTAATACCAACGCCCAACCTGCAACGTACGGAGATACGAGGAAGAATAGTATGGGGTTAACAATGAGGAAACCAAGGATGGTCCACTTGTACCAGTTTGGGGCCTGGCCTAAAAAGTTTTTCGACAGAGCGTGTGCAAATGACTGCTGCATTAATAACTTTCCTTAAAGAACTACTGTTTTTTGCTCTACCGGTAAACGGCCGGTAAAGTCTGTTATTTTATTTGCGACGTTGATAACGCCGAATTGATTAGCGCAGATAGAAACTTGTCTTACAATCCCGGAGTCATCGGGGCTGGACACTGCATTTCGATCAAAACGAGCCATAGAATACTCGAAAATTCAGATAATACCAATCAGGATTGGTATTACAGGCGAGACCAAAACTCGATAATCCTGGAAAAGTCATGCATGCATCAACAGCTGATTGGATTGAATAACTATGCAAATTCCAGTGAATCGGGTATTTCTCAGGAAATGAGCTAGGGTTAACTGGAATGAAAAGTCGCGATTTGTTACAAAATGGTTAATATCTGAGCAATCTTTGAGCTGAATGTGCCTCATTTATTTAATCCGTCAACAAGCCACTTGACATCGTCTGGTACAATCAGTTTATATACTGAATAATTAACTCTAAAGTGATAAGCACTTCACGGAATTTTAAATGATCATAAAAGCACAAAGTCCTGCCGGGTTTGCAGAGCAGTATATTGTTGAATCCATCTGGAATGGAGGCTTTCCGCCGGGCTCTATTTTGCCCGCCGAGCGCGAATTGTCGGAACTGATCGGTGTTACCAGAACGACCCTGCGCGAAGTGTTACAGCGCCTGGCTCGAGATGGCTGGCTAACCATTCAACATGGCAAACCGACCAAAGTAAATGATTTCTGGGAAACCTGTGGTCTGAATATTCTTAGTACTCTGGCGGAGTTAGATCAGGAAGGTATCCCGGACCTGGTGGAAAACCTGTTATCAGCCCGAACCAACTTAAGCGCGATTTTTATCCGTGCAGCGATTAAAAACAATCCGGAAAAAGTGATCGAGCTTATCAACAATTGTATGGATACCGAATGCGATGGTGAGCAGTTTGCCCAGAACGATTATCAGCTCCACCATGATTTGGCGCTGGCGTCGTCTAACCCCATTTATGTATTGGTCCTGAATGGTTTTAAAAATCTCTATTCCCGTTTAGGTGGTCTGTACTTTGCGCACGAAGATGCTCGCAAACTGAGCCTGAAGTTCTATCGGGAACTGATCGATGTTGCCGAAAATGGTCATTTTAATGAGTCGGTGCAGGTTGTCCGGAACTATGGTGTTGAGTCAGGAAAAGTCTGGCATAACCTCAAAGAAGATGTATTGCGCGAATTAGCTCGCTAAACTGTCCGCTGACAGTTAGCCCTGTTGTTTACATTAAACCCTGCTCGATGCAGGGTTTATTTTTGTCTGAAATTTAACCGTTCGAATAAAAATTTTTGTTTAACCCTTGAATAATTTCCCGCGTAATACCATTTCAATACAAAACCAAGTAAACTAGTCGGGTTTTTTACCTTGCTAGCTAATTTTTGAGGATTTTATGGAAACCATTGACAAGATCAAACAACAGATTGCCGAGAACCCGATTCTTATCTTTATGAAGGGCTCGCCAAAACTTCCAAGTTGTGGCTTTTCATCACAAGCCTCACAAGCGCTTATGGCCTGTGGCGAAAAATTTGCTTATGTAGATATCCTGCAAAACCCAGATATCCGAGCAGAACTTCCAGGTTATGCAAACTGGCCAACCTTCCCGCAACTTTGGGTTGAAGGTGAATTGATTGGCGGTTGTGACATTATCATGGAAATGTACCAACAGGGTGAATTGCAACCACTGATTAAAGAAGTTGCAGCCAAGCACTCTGAACAATAATCGAATTTTCTAATCGTGCTGCTATGGCGCGATTGGCTGAAGGTAAAAAACTGCCCTCAGCACACTTTTTAAAATAACTATGTGTTAATAAATGGAGAACAACATGAGTGTATTAGTAGGTCGTCCTGCTCCTGATTTCACTGCTGCAGCTGTATTAGGTAACGGCGAAATCGTAGATAACTTCAACCTTACCGAAACCATCAAAGGTAAAAAAGCGGTAATCTTCTTCTACCCACTAGACTTCACTTTCGTTTGTCCGTCTGAGCTGATTGCTTTTGACAAGCGTTTTGAAGAATTCCAAAGCCGTGGTGTTGAAGTTATCGGTGTTTCTATCGATTCTCAATTCAGCCACAACGCATGGCGTAACACCCCAGTAAACGAAGGCGGTATCGGTCCGGTTAAATACCCATTGGTTGCTGATGTTAAGCACGAAATCTGTCAGGCATATGATGTAGAGCACCCTGAAGCTGGCGTTGCTTTCCGTGGTTCATTCCTGATCGACGAAGAAGGTAACGTTCGTCACCAGGTAGTAAACGATCTGCCTTTAGGTCGTAACATCGATGAAATGTTACGTATGATCGACGCATTACAGTTCCACTCAGAGCACGGCGAAGTTTGTCCTGCAGGCTGGAACAAAGGTGATGCTGGTATGACGGCTTCCCCTGATGGTGTTGCTTCTTACCTGTCCAGCAATGCTGACAACTTATAATTTCGTTTAGCTAAGCGAATAAAAAAAGCTGCCTCAGGCAGCTTTTTTTTTGGGATTTTTTTTCAATCAAATTAAACAGTTCGATAAATTCTACTACGCTTAAGTGAGGCAATATTTTTAATAGCTTTTCAAGGAAGAACGGCGATGCTTTCGTCATTGAAGGAAAATCCCCCGATTTTACCTCTGCTGCTGTTAAGCGGCACACTTATCATTTTCTCAGAACAGGCAATTATCCATGGGTTAGGGTTGGCTTTATACCTTGTTTTTTTCTGGGCTGGCCTGAAGTATTTAAATAACCAGGCGATAAAACCAAAGCGACTATTGCTTAGTGCTGCTCAGCGAGTCAAACCCAGTGTTAGGCTGGCAAGATTATCGTTGTTTCTGTTAATTGCGATAGAATCCGGTCGTTATTTTCCCGAGCAGTCGGCAGTTGCCATTGCGTTATTTGCGATACTTCTGACATTTCGCGAGTGGTTGGGATTACGCAACCGATATTAACCCGAGATGTTATTCGCTGTAGGATTAGCTTCTGCTTCCTCAGCAGCTTCGTCAGTTTCAGCGAGCGGCCAGCCTCCCAGTTGTTGCCATTTATTGACAATATAACAGAACAGGTCTGCCGTTTTCTCAGTATCATACAAGGCTGAATGAGCTTCGCGGTTATCAAAGCCAAGGTTTGCTGCGACTGCGGCCTTAGCGAGCACCGTTTGCCCCAGGGCCAGACCCGATAGGGTGGCAGTATCAAACGTTACAAACGGATGAAAAGGACTGCGTTTTATTTGTGAGCGCTCTGTCGCGGCATTGACAAACCCCAAATCAAATGCCGCATTGTGAGCAACCATGATGGCACGTTGACAACCAGCTGCTTTCATCGCTTTACGAACGGCTTTAAAAATAGCCTTTAGGGCTACGTCTTCATCAACCGCACCACGCAATGGATTAGTCGGATCGATACCGGTAAACTCCAGTGCTGCTGGCTCAAGGTTTGCTCCTTCAAAAGGATTGACATGAAAATGTAGGGTTTCTTTAAGCGATAACAGCCCCGTGGTTTCATCCATATGCAGAATGCTGGCGGCAATTTCCAACAAGGCATCGGTTGTTGCATTAAATCCTGCGGTTTCTACATCAACTACAACCGGGAAATAGCCTCGAAACCGCTGTGCAAACAAAGATTTTTGAGTGTCGCTCATTACTTACCACATTTTATTCAGCTTATGTTAAGGCGCACAATTATCTCAGAAAAGCAGGGGTTAATGCCAACGCTTTTGTTGTCCGTGTTGCTGCTATTGCTTGCAACTGTGCACTTCATCTGTAAACTTAGCTGCAAGGTTTCAGGGCGATTTCATATTGAGTATCGCAGCGGTGAAACATTGGAAAATTAAGGATTGAATGAAACATGTGGTTTTTTAATACCCAAGTGCGCAAACAGGTATTGATGACGGTAGCGGCGTTTTTGATGCTCAGCCAACCATCAATGGCGAAAGTTGACGATAATCTGACCTATGCAAATTATGATCAGGTTAAAGTCAGTCACCTACATCTTGATCTTGACGTCGATTTTCAGCAAAAGGCGTTGGTTGGCTCGGCGGAACTGACATTAGACTGGAGTGACAGTGGAGCGAAAACCATTTATCTCGATACCCGGGATTTGGTCATCGCCGCCGTTAAAGCACAGCAGGGCGATGGAGAATGGCAGAAAGTGTCATTTACCCTAGGCAAGCGTGATGACGTGATGGGTTCTAAACTGACCATAAAGCCAACGTTTCAGGCTGATAAATTGCTGGTAAAGTATCAGTCTCAACCTCAGGCATCAGGTCTGCAATGGTTAACGCCTGAGCAAACGGCCGGCAAAAAACATCCCTTTATGTTCAGCCAGAACCAGGCGATTCATGCCCGCAGCTGGATCCCGATTCAGGACACACCGGCGGTGCGGATGACATATACCGCGCAAATCAATACCGACAAGTCATTACTGGCAGTGATGAGTGCCAATAATGAGCCAGGTACCGAGCGTGACGGTGACTATCAATTTACGATGCCACAGGCGATTCCACCTTACTTAATTGCCATCGCCGCAGGTGATTTACACTTTAAAGCGATGAGTGAACAAACCGGGGTTTACGCGGAAAAATATATTCTTGATGCTTCGGCTGAAGAGTTTAATGATACCCAGGCGATGATCACCGCATCAGAAAAATTATACGGCGAATATCGTTGGGGGCGTTATGACTTATTGATGCTACCACCCAGTTTTCCGTTTGGCGGCATGGAAAATCCACGCTTGTCATTTATCACCCCAACCGTCGTGGCCGGCGACAAATCACTGGTTAATCTGATTGCCCATGAATTGGCTCACTCCTGGTCAGGTAATCTGGTTACCAATGCCACATGGCGTGATCTCTGGCTTAACGAAGGCTTCACCTCATATGTGGAAAATCGCATTATGGAAGTGGTGTTTTCCACCGAGCGCGCTGTAATGGAGCAGGTACTAGGGGTTGCCAGTCTGAAAGGTGATTTAGAATCCCTGCCTGCTGATGATTCCATTCTTTATCTGGACTTAAAAGGGCGCGACCCGGATGCTGCATTTTCTGACGTTCCTTATGTCAAAGGCCAGCTATTCCTGATGTTTTTAGAGCAACGTTTCGGTCGTGAGCGTTTTGATCCCTTCGTACTGGCGTACTTTAACCATTTTAGTTTTCAAAGCATTGGTACAGAAGATTTTCTCCAGTATTTATATAACAACCTGATCAATAAATACCCGGGTATTGTCAGTAAAGCGGAAGTCGAAGAGTGGGTGTTTGGTAAAGGCCTGCCAGAGAACGCGCCGCAGCCAGAATCGGACGTGTTCAGCAAAGTGGCGAATCAGTCTGCAGCCTGGCAACAGGGTGAAAAATCCCTAAAGGATATGCCAACCGATAACTGGACCGTTCACGAGTGGCTTTATTTTATCAATGAATTGCCCCGCGATCTTGACCGGAAAAAAATGCAGGAGTTGGACAAGGCGTTTGATTTAACCCACAGCCAGAATGCGGAAATCGCTCATGCCTGGTACTTGCTGGCGTTGCACAATAACTATAACGTTATCAAACCTGAACTTGAAAAATACCTGATAAATATCGGTCGTCGTAAGCTTATCGTGCCTCTGTATATGAAACTAGCGGAATCCGATGCAGGGCTTGCCTGGGTTAAACCGGTGTACGAAAAAGCTCGCCCTGGATATCATCCGTTGGCGCAGGGTACCGTCGATGAGATTTTGAAGAAATAGATTGAGAGCTTGATTTCTATAAAAAAAGCCCGTCTTCACATGCGTGAAAACGGGCTTTTTATTTTATCTAGGTTGTCTAGATTAATTAAGCAGCAGGTACGATAAATAGCTCTACACGTCTGTTTAACGCGCGACCATTCGCATATTTATTGTCTGCCAGTGGCTGGTTTTCGCCCATACCAAGAGAAACGATACGGTTGGCGGCGACACCAAGAACTCGCATTTCGGTTGCCACAGCGGCAGCACGTCTTACCGATAATCCCTGGTTGTAGTCGGCGTTACCAACGCTGTCAGTGTGACCGACAACCTGGATGCGGGTGTTATCGTTTTGCTTTAACACTTCGGCAATCGCATCAAGGGTATTAACAAATCCAGGGTTAACCTGACTTTCATTGTTCGCAAAGGTAATGTTAGATGGCATGATTAGCTTAATCGAACCGTCGTGCTGGCGCACCACTTTAACGCCTGAGTTTTGCAGTTTCTGACGTAAAATGGCTTCTTGCTGATCCATGTTATAGCCAATACCAGCACCAATTGCAGAACCGACCACACCACCAATGGCTGCTGATTCTTTGTTATCACCAATTGCTACACCAATCAGAGAACCAGCAACGGCACCGACCGTAGTGCCGACGGTAGTATTAGACACTTTTTCTTCCCCGCTGTATGGGTCAACCGTTGTTACACAACCAGCAAGAATCGTTGTTGCTAAGGCCAGAGATAATGCAGACGCTTTCATGGTTTTTTCCATGGTTTATTCCTTTTTTAAAACAGATAAAACTGACCGCCCGGTGTTAATCAGGCAGATGAAATGTATGTGGGGGCAGGGTAGTTTGTGCCTCTAATCGGGCATCGTATTGAGTTATTGGCTTACCAGCACATCGACTTCGCGATGATTTTCCTGAAGCGAATCAATGATGACCCGGTAAGATTTTTCGTCCCAGGCGTATTTTAATTCGAGACGACCATAAACGGTTTTCTCGGACGTGGGTTGACCGAGCTGATCGTTGTAGAAAGACTTGATCTCGGCTTCACTCAATTGACTGAAAAAGGTCAAAATCGCAGGAAAATCATCATCATATCGAGAAAAAACCTGAGCGTCAGCGGTTAGCGGGATTTCCGCGACGGCTTCCGTGTTCTCACCAGATTCGGCCAATGCCAGGGAAGAGGTTAGCAGGAGTGGTAAAAGTACAAAAATTCTTTTTAGCATTATAAAATCACTGTTACTTTACGAATATCTTCGCCCCACAATTTATGATGTTCCCCGTGCACCGTCAAGTAAATTCCGAAACTGTATCTTTTTTCAGCCCGGTATTGCGCTATCTTTTTTTGTGACTTGAGCCGGTAATTTGCTTGCTATTCCCGGCAAATCACGAGTACACTCGGCGATCAATTAAGATAATCAATTAAATCAGGGAGTAACTGTGAAGCACGTAGCTATATTGTCGATGGCTAACCTGGATGATTTCGAAGTATATGACGAGTTACTAGATGAACCGTTTCTTAACGCAGGATGGCAAACTCATACGGTTGACTGGCACGACAAGAACATCAACTGGTCGAAATTTGATGTCGTCCTGATCCGCAGTCCCTGGGATTATCAACAATACGAACAGGAGTTTATCGACGTACTCGAGACCATCGAAGCATCAAGCGCTCGTTTGGAAAACGATATGACTACCGTACGTTGGAACATCAATAAGAAGTATCTGGCTGAGCTTCAACAAAAACACGTGGCCATCGTGCCGACGTTATGGAAAGATACATTTATTGCTGATGAAGTTGCCTCGTACTTCGATCATTTTAATGCGGATCAAATCGTGATCAAGCCATGTGTGAGTGCCAATGCGGATAATACCTTCTGGCTGCACAAAGACACAGCGTCGGCAGCTATTGGGGATCTTGAAGTTGCATTTGCAAACGGCGACTTTATGGTTCAACCCTTTATGGAATCCGTGATCGATGAAGGGGAATATTCCTGTTTCTATTTTAATGGTCAGTACAGCCACAGTATTTTGAAAACCCCAAAAGCCAATGATTTCCGGGTTCAGGAAGAACATGGTGGACGCCTGAAGTTGGTTGAACCAGAGGCGTCGTTGCTGGCACATGCACAGCAAGCATTGCTGCAATTACCTTCAATCCCCATGTACGCACGTCTTGACTTTGTCCGTTATCGCCAGGGGTTTGCGATGATGGAGGCAGAGCTCATTGAGCCGTCACTATATTTCAATATGGATCCGCATTCGCCGCAGCGCTTTGTCGACTGCTTTATTGAGCGCCTGGGTCAATAACGTAAGTGGTTGCTGGTTATCTGCCCCTGATTAGGGCAGGCGTTAAATAATCGTTTTATCGCCAGCAACTAATTGTTAATTAATCGGGTTTTTCCTGGTGTTTGATAACCATTGCCAGCAAAAATGCTGCAATCACGCCACCTAAAGCGCCATATAAGTGAGCATCGACAGCCACGTTTGCCCCGATCATTTCTTCCATTTCGCTACTGGCACCAACGGTTTGCTCATAAAGTATTTTACCGCTGACACCAAGCAATAACAGGTAGCCAGTTTTGTCACCGGTCCTGATATCTGCAATAGCACCAAACACAAAGATGCCGTGTAATACGCCGGATAGTCCCACGTAGCGCAGCATTTGCGGGTCGAACAGATAAATGCCGATGCTACAGGCCAGTGCCGAAACGAGGAAGACCGTTATAAATATACCATGGCGGTAATGATCACCATGTAGGGCCCAAAGCATGGTTAGCCCGGCGATATTTAGCAACATGTGATTTAGGTTAGTGTGGTCGAAATGCCCGGTTAGTAACCGCCAGTATTGGCCGGCGTTAATCGCATTGCGGTCGTAAATCAGCGAATCAGAGATGGATTCGGGTAACCAGAATACCGCGATAGAAATGACCAGGGTGATAAGTGGTGTGAGCCAGGCAGAGGTTTGCCACGGTAAAGATAACTTCAACATAGTGGGAGTTCGCGCATATAATAGTTTTTATTTTAATTGTGATTGACGATTGCCAATGAGCCGACAGTATTGCATAAGGTGTCAACGACCGCTAGTCACCTGTGTTTGTGAATTTACGTCCACCACCGATAACCGGGTAGAAATCCTGCTCCTGCAACACAAGAGTGAAGAGAAACAGGCCAAAGGCACTGCCAGGTTGTTGGCGCTAAGTTTGCAACATTGCCAGGTATTTGTCGGTGAAAACTTTTCCCAGGATCGTGAACTTAACGCGCTGATAAATGAACCTGGATACCAGACCTGTCTGTTGTATCCAGGGAAAAATAGTGAAGTGGTGCAACCAAGGCCAGATGAGACATTAACTAAACTGCGTCTCGTGGTGCTCGATGGTACCTGGAAAAAAGCCTATAAAATGTTGCAGTTATCTACCAACCTTCATGATTTGCCGCAACTCACGTTACCTCAACAATTTACCAGTAATTATCACATTCGCAAACATCACGACCCACGCGGCCTGTCGACCCTGGAGTCCACTGTCCACGCCCTTGGGATATTAGAAAATAATCCCGATACCTATCGGGGAATATTGAGCGGTTTTAAACAATTTAATGATTTTCAATTAAGACTTGCGCATACTAACCGGGTTAATAATAAATAGAAGGATAAACGTGTGTTAAATATCCAGAAATTGTCAGCGATGCTGGTCTGTCTCAGCGTGCTATCAGGCTGTATTCACGATACCTCGATGGCAACACAAAAACGAGAAGAAGGTGAGCCTGAAGCCGCCACCGGCGTGACTGAAAAACAGGTGGTTGAATCAAAATCGTTTATGGTAACCGCCGCAAATCCCCTGGCGACCCAGGCCGGATTTAACATTCTTAAGAACGGCGGCAGTGCTGTCGATGCCGCGATTGCCGTACAGTTGGTACTGAGCCTGGTGGAACCGCAATCGTCCGGTATTGGTGGTGGGGCTTTCATGCTCTACTTTGATAAAGATAAAGGCGAATTGCGTACCTACGACGGTCGGGAAATTGCGCCGGCGTCGGCGACTGAGGACATGTTTTTAGATAAGCAGGGTAACGCTGTTCCCTGGATTGAAGCCGTCGTTGGCGGTCGCAGTGTTGGCGTACCAGGTCTGATTAAAATGATGGAAATGGCGCATCAACAACACGGTAAACTGCCATGGGCAACCCTATTTGAGCAGGCAATTAAACTTGCGGAACAGGGCTTCATCGTATCTCCGCGACTGGCCAGACTGGTGCAGTTGGAAATAAATCCAGGCCTTACAAAACTAGGCGCCGCGAATCAGTATTTTTTCCCCAATGGCAAACCGTTACAGGCGGGCATGGTTTTGAAAAATCCGGAATTTGCCCGTGTATTGAGGACCGTGGCGGAGCTGGGTAGCGATGCCTTTTACCACGGATGGATTGCCAAGGATATTGCCGCTGCCGTGCAAAATTCTGCAGTGTCACCGGGCGGCCTGTCCGAACAGGATATGGCAAATTATCAAGCCAAACAGCGTGATCCGGTGTGTGCGCCATACCGCGCCTATGAGTTATGTAGTATGGCACCACCGAGTTCCGGGGGTATCGCGGTAATGCAGATCCTTGGCCAGCTACAGCAATTTGACTTAAGCAAACTAAGCGCTGAAGATCCGCAAGCGATCCACTTGTATACCCAGAGTGCCCGTTTAGCCTTTGCGGACAGAAATCGATATCTGGCCGATCCGGATTTCGCCAATGTTCCAACATCGCAAATGTTATCGGCAGATTACCTGAATATGCGTGGTGCGTTGATTGATTCTGAAAAAGACATGGGTAAAGCCAGTCCTGGCGAATTTAAAAACCTGACAAGAGCGAATGATAACGCTTACGAGCTGCCATCAACCACGCACATGAGTATTGTCGATAAAGACGGTAATGCGGTATCCATGACCGCAACCATTGAAATGGCATTTGGCTCCGGGGTCATGGTGAACGGATTCTTGCTAAACAATCAACTGACCGACTTTTCCCGTACCCCGGAAGAAAACGGGGTAAAAATTGCAAACCGGGTTGAACCGTTAAAACGCCCGCGCAGCTCGATGGCACCAATGATGGTGTTTAATGGTGATGGTTCTCTGCGCCTTGTCGTGGGCTCGCCGGGTGGTAGTCGCATCATTAATTACGTATCACAGACGCTAATTGGTGTACTTGACTGGAACATGTCGATTCAGGAGGCGATTAACATGCCGCGAGTGACCCATCGCAATGACATTACCACCCTGGAAAAAGGCACGAACCTTGAGATGCTTAAACCAGCGCTTGAGGCGATGGGGCATGAGGTCAGCATTCGCGATTTAAACAGTGGTCTGCATGGCATTGAAGTGTTCGGCAGTAAACTGGTTGGCGGTGCCGACCCCCGTCGCGAAGGCATTGTCCTCGGCGAGTAATAACAACTCCCCCTCAAATTAAAAAAAATCCCTGCAACCGCAGGGACTTTTTATCCCCCCGGGATTATACAATTAACAAGACACCCATCGTAAACGCTTAGCAGGACACCCACCGCAAATGCAGTTATCAACACACCCATTGTTAATGAATCACCCGAACACTTAGATTGCTAATTTTGTTCTGCGGAGCAGGAGCAAGTTTCCACTCCTGCAAAATTGCTAAACATTGTTTTCTTAGTTTGGATGTCATTAAGCGTGAGGCGATAGCCTGCATTTGGCTAAATTCACTGCGACTAAACCTTACAGCATAAGTAAATATCAAGACACCTATGATAATCCTGTAAATTACTTGCAGGGAATTCTGTATGCGCGACAAGTCCGCAGAATGAAGATAATACTTCCTCCTCTTATGAGTTCATAAAAGTATACTAATCAGTAGGTTGGTATTTGTTTGAAACATATTGGTTACAGTGGGTGTCTTGATAAGGAGGCCTCGATTACAGTGGGTGTCTTGTTAAGGGGGCCTGAGTTAACCTGCTAAAGTTGATGTCTGATACGGGAAGGGAAGTATTTCGTGGATAAAAAACCCCCGCTAGACACTAGCAGGGATTTGGTTTGTAAAGATCTTTGTCTGAAAAACAGAGTGTTGTGCTGTTTTTCGTTGCAAGGATGTACCTATTGAGTTGTTACTGGACCAACTCTGCATCGGTAAAGGTGTCACTGAATAGCGGACTGCTCAGGTAGCGTTCCGCCGAGCTTGCCAGAATCACGACAATGGTTTTCCCTTCATTGGCGGGGTCTTCAGCCAGGCGTTTAGCGGCAACCGCTGCAGCCCCTGATGAAATGCCGGCAAGAATGCCTTCTTCACGCATCAGGCGGTGCGCCATTGCCATGGCTTCCTCATTCGTAACTTTTTCAACACTGTCAATTAGTGACAAATCCAGGTTACCCGGAATAAAACCAGCGCCAATCCCCTGAATTTTATGTGGACCGGGTGTCAGTTCCTCGCCTGCCATCTTCTGGCTTATCACCGGCGAATCTGTCGGTTCTACGGCGACGGACTGAATCGCTTTGCCTTTCTCGTTTTTAATGTAACGGCTAACACCGGTGATGGTGCCACCAGTACCAACGCCGGCAACAAAAATATCGATATCACCACCGGTATCTTCCCAGATTTCCGGTCCGGTGGTTTTCTCATGGATCTCAGGGTTTGCCGGGTTATCGAACTGGCCCATTAATATGTGGTTTTCTGGATCCTGGGCAACAATCTCGTTAGCTTTTTCGATCGCCCCTTTCATACCTTTGGCACCGTCGGTCAACTCAAGTTTGGCGCCAAGGGCAATTAGCAATTTACGGCGTTCAAGACTCATCGTGCTTGGCATGGTGAGAATCAAGTCATAGCCTTTTGCTGCTGCTACGAATGCCAATGCAATACCGGTATTGCCACTGGTCGGCTCTACAATGGTTTTACCTTTACTTAATTTTCCGCTTTTCTCTGCATCCCAAATCATGTTGGCACCAATCCGACATTTGACGCTGAAACTCGGGTTACGGGCTTCAATTTTCGCGTACACGTTACCGCCGGTAATACGGTTAAGCTTAACCAGGGGCGTATTGCCGATAGATTGCGGGTTATCTTGATATAGGTTGGTCATGATATGATCCTTTGGGTTATCCTTAGCTTAAACGCTGCGCACGTAACAACAGTATGGCGCAGATTTATAATGAGCATTCCAACAACAGTTTCGCTAACCCATTGTTGATAATCGATAATTTCAATATCGAAAGAAACAATGAAGCGGATGATAGTTGCTATTATAGGCTAGATTACTCAGTTTTCATTCTTCTAAGAAGTAATAGAACGTTATAACTAATTCCATTCAGTTGTATTTTCTTTATTTCTATTTAGTATAAAAAATCGCATCTCTAAGTTTGCACAGTTTCGGAGGTATTATCGTGTTTAAAGGGACTCAAAATTACATCGCCAGTCAGGAATTACAACTGGCGGTAAATGCCGCTATTGCTCTTGAAAAACCATTGTTGATCAAAGGCGAGCCTGGTACCGGTAAAACCATGCTGGCAGAAGAACTGGCGACTAGCCTTAACTGCGAGCTATTTCAATGGCATATTAAATCCACCACCCGGGCCCAACAGGGGTTGTATGAGTATGATGCGGTTTCGCGCTTAAGAGACAGTCAGCTCGGTAAAGAGGGGGTTAAGGATATTGCTAATTATATCGTTAAAGGCAAGCTCTGGCAGGCTTTTGAGCAAAATGAGCGACCGGTGTTACTGATTGATGAAATCGACAAGGCAGATATCGAGTTCCCCAATGACCTGCTTCTGGAGCTCGATAAAATGGAGTTTTTCGTATACGAGACTCAGCAAAAAGTTTTTGCAAAACAGCGTCCTATTGTCATTATTACCTCCAACAATGAAAAGGAGCTACCCGATGCCTTTTTAAGGCGCTGCTTCTTTCATTACATTAAATTCCCGGATAAAGAGGAGATGCAGGCGATTGTCGATGTGCATTTCCCTTCGATTAAACAGCGTCTGCTCGACGAAGCCTTATCGATGTTTTTTGATTTGCGAGACATCCCGGGCCTGAAGAAAAAGCCGTCCACCTCTGAGCTGATTGACTGGCTAAAACTGCTGGTTGCCGAAGATATTGATCCGGCGATCTTACATGAAAGTAATCAAAACAAAGTCATTCCCCCGTTACACGGCGCGCTGCTAAAGAATGAGCAGGATGTTCACCTGTTCGAGAAGTTGGCATTTTTAAATCGCTCGGGTCGTTAAGATATGCTTATCGATTTTTTCTTCACCCTGAAAAAGTATCAGGTGCCCGTAACCTTAAAAGAGTTACTGGATTTAATTCAGGCGCTCGAACAACGAGTGATCTTTGCATCTATCGATGATTTTTACGTAATTTCCCGGGTTATTCTGGTTAAAGATGAGTGCCACTTTGACAAGTTTGACCGGGCCTTCGCCGATTATTTCGAGGGTGTAGAACGGATTGATTTAGACCTTGATAAAATTCCAAAAGATTGGCTGGAAAAGCGCTTTGAACGAATGTTTAGCGAACAGGAGCGCAAGCAAATTCAGCAGCTCGGCGGTCTGGAAGAACTAATGAAAACCCTGCACGAACGCCTGCGTGAACAGAAAAAACGGCATCAGGGCGGCAATAAATGGATAGGTACCGGTGGCACATCACCGTTTGGCGCGTATGGTGAGCATCCGGGGGGCATGCGTATTGGCCAGGAGCAAAGTCGAAATCGTAGTGCCGCCAAAGTCTGGGATAAACGGGAATTCCGTAATCTTGATGCCGATGTCGAACTGGGCACTCGTAATATAAAAATGGCATTACGTAAGCTACGTCAGTTCGCCCGAACCGGTGCCGCCTCCGAACTTGACCTGGACAACACCATTAAAGCGACAGCACAAAATGCCGGCTATCTTGACTTAAAAATGCGTCCCGAGCGTCATAACGCCATCAAAGTACTGTTATTTTTCGATGTTGGCGGTTCAATGGACGATCATATTCTTGCCTGCGAAGAGCTTTTCTCAGCCGCTCACACTGAATTTAAACACCTGCAATATTTTTATTTCCATAACTGTGTATATGAACAGGTTTGGCAGGACAATAAGCGGCGTCGCCAGGAAACCATCGATGTATGGGATATCATTCGCACCTACGGCAAGGAATACAAAATTATATTCGTTGGTGATGCCACCATGGGTCCCTATGAAATAACCTACCCCGGGGGCAGTGTCGAGCACTGGAACCAGGAAGCCGGTAGTGTCTGGATGCAACGCGTGTTAGATCATTTTCAACATGCTATCTGGTTAAACCCACAACCGAGAGCTTATTGGCCCTATTATCAATCTATTGGTCTGATGGAGCAGATCATGGCGGGTCATATGTATGAGATGACGCTTGAAGGTTTATCTAATGGCATAAAAGCGCTATTGTAGAATTTATCAACAATTTACAAGATGTTAGCAAAGAACAAATGAACGCCGATCTGATTGAAAATGCTAGTGAACAACACCATCATCTGACGCGCAAAGAAACCAAGGAAGTCATCACCCCATTTGCGTTTGCTATTGATGAAACCTTGTTTGGCACCGCTATTGCCGCGCCTTGGAAGCGTGGTGTTGCCATGGGGCTCGATCTGATTCTTATTGCCGTGCTCTCATCTGCCGGAGGAGAATTCCTGGCATTGGCCATTGCCATCGCCGCATTTCGTTTTGGCAGCAAGAAAAGAGCGGCAAAATTAGGTAAAGAGGATGGCACAAAACGTCGTGCGTTACTGCGCTTTACCGGTGCCTTTATTTTGTTTTTGCTATTGCTCAGCATTCTGCCGCCATTGTTTAATAGCGGTGGCAACTGGCAGGACAAAGATTACAGTGGTTATGCTGACATGGATAATAAAGCCGCAGATAATACCAAGGATCTGCAAATAGGACTGGGAAAATCTCTCGAGCTAACAGGTTTTATCATCACCACGATCAATAAGATCGAACAAAAAAACTGTCAACAGCAGGTTGCGTGCTGGCGCGATGTGTTAGCACCATTACCCACACAAGCAATAGATTTGGAATTCACCGCAGAACAGGCAGATATTCTGTTCACTAAAATCGTAGAAGAGTTGCCGCTCACTGGTGAGGAACAGACTTTATTAGCCGATGAATTGAAACAATCTTTTGCATCCTTGGCTGAGCAAAATTCTGTACCTGAACAACCTGCAGCCGACACCAGGGTTCAAAGCGTTGGCGCAAGCAGCAACGACAGCACTGACCAGAACAATGCAACCGAGCAAAAAATCACCACAGGGTCGAGCTCGTCTGAGCCAGCTACTGATAGCACTCAGCCAGTCAAAGAATCGGAAAAGGAAAACCAGACAGGGACAACGGACGAGCCTGCCAGGGAAACAGAGAGCAAAGGCAAAGTCACCAAACCTATTTATTCCATCGTTGAGTACTTCAAAGCACTGATTCAGGATCTCGGCCTTGGTTTTGGTTGGGCGGCGTTTTATTTTACTATCTGCGGAACCTTGTTTAACGGCAAAACCCCCGGTAAGAAGTTGCTGGGTATTCGCGTCATTCAACTGGATGGTACCCGCCTGTCATTGTGGGACAGCTTTGGCCGTTATGGTGGGTATGGTGCAGGGCTCGCGACAGGATTACTCGGCTTTTTCCAGATTTTCTGGGACGCCAACCGGCAGGCAATTCACGATAAGATTTCCGCAACCGTGGTGATTGATGAACGTAAAGTGGTGCCGCCTGAGCTGGTGGCCATGGCCAGGGAAGAACAGACTGATGCTGAGATTAACGACCATTAATTAAAACGGTGTCACCAGGGCCTGTTGAACTTTTCCGACCAACTTATGTGCAATCACAGTTAAATAATCGATTAAACGAATAACGTAACAGAATCTGGTCAGTTTTTATCACGAGCCAATTCGTAGACATTTACGATTCATTCACGTATAAGTGAATAACAAATGAAAAATTGCTGTGAATTTAGGCGTTTGTTGCGTTGATTAACTTGGAAAGGTTGTAGCATCAGGGTGATAATAATGGTTTGCGTTATACTTAGAGCATTAACCTGACAGCCGTGCAGCATGGAAAGCATTTTGCGAAGAGGTGGCTTATGACACGTTTAACTCAATTGCTGGCAATGGTCTGTTTGACAAGTTCAGCGTCGATGCTGTTTGCTCAGCAACCCAACAACACTGCTCGGCAAATCAGTCCGGCAACAACAGAAAAAGCCACTGCTGCAGAAAAACGCCAGCCAGATAGTGATGAGCAGATATTTAGTGAAGCGCAACTGCAGCAGATGTTGGCGCCTATCGCCCTGTATCCTGACAGTTTATTAACCCATATTCTTATCGCGGCGACTTATCCTCTGGAAGTTGTGCAAGCCAATCGCTGGCGCCAGAAAAATCTGTCGATGTCTAATGATCAGGCGATGAAGGCAGTTGAAAATGAAGACTGGGATCCAAGCGTCAAGGCACTCATTGCCTTTCCGGAAGTCTTGCAGCGCATCAGTGATGATCTCGACTGGTTACAGGATCTAGGTGACGCCTTCCTTGATGATGAGCAGCGACTGCTTGCCAACATCCAGTCATTGCGTCAGCAAGCTGATAAAGCCGGCAGCCTGGATAGTATGGACAAGGTAGATGTGTACAAAGAGGATAATGTAATCGTTATCCAGTCACCTCAGCCAGAAGTGATTTATGTACCTTACTATGATACCCGTGTGGTCTACGGAAACTGGCGTTGGGGTTATTACCCACCGGTCTATTGGGATTGGCGCTGGCATCATAATCACAGCCATTTCGCCCACATTGGTTACTACACCTGGTTGCCGGGAGTAAGCTTGTCCTTTAATTATCACTTTAATTCATTCTATTGGCCTGGCTATCATGTCAGGGTCTACAACGATTACCGCTACAAGCCATATCATTATCGCAATAAATACTACCCGGGTCGTCGCTATCATCATAAAAAGCCCTATTATGCGAACAAGATCAAGCAGGATTTAGGTGAACAGTGGCGGCATGATCCCAGGCACCGCAAAGGTGTCGGTTATCGTACCGACTTTGCCAAACGCCAGTATCATTCAAATCGTGAGGTGTACACGGATGCCAATTCAGCGGATATGCGCAAAATGGGCTACGTGGGTGGAGAACAGGGCGTTGGTCGCAAAGAGTTAATCCGACAACGACAGGAGCAATTGCAGCGAGATGTACAAGCGCAGGCACAAATTCAGGATGCGGCCAGTCGGATGGGTAATAAACCAGTGTCTGGCAAATTGACTGAAGCGTTGCAAAACCCTGAGCCGAAAACAGCACCTCGCCCGCTCAACAAGGAGCTGATTGGACGCTATCAACAACGATTTGAACAACAAGGTCGCGACCTGAACACATATACCGTTGAGCAAGGGCCGCAGGCCGTTGGCACCCGCACGGCAACCAGGCAAATTAACGGATCCAACAACGAATTGGGTCAGCAAATGCGCAACGATGACAGGTATCAACGTTTTCAGG
Organism: Thalassotalea mangrovi; assembly: GCF_005116735.1. Lineage (GTDB taxonomy): Bacteria > Pseudomonadota > Gammaproteobacteria > Enterobacterales > Alteromonadaceae > Thalassotalea_A > Thalassotalea_A mangrovi. The sequence continues at coordinate 60,672 of NZ_SWDB01000014.1, forward strand.
AGAAACTATCGAGTTCGCCGGAACAATTTAAGCAGCTCAGGGAGGCCAGACTCAATAGCGAAACAGCAACTCAGTCTGTACCTCAGCCAACTACGCGAAGCTCTCGTCCCAGTATCAATGCCGACATTGCCGGTAGCCGTGATTCGATGGCAACTTCCAGGCGGATGATAGAGTCGGCCAGGGCATCGTCATTACCGGGTCGCAGCATTAATCAACGCACCCTGCCATCATCACGGGAAATAACCCCTAGTGTGTCGCCTTCGGTTCGCTCAACATCAAATGTTCGCAGCGTTCCAACCCATAGTGCTCCGTCAAGATCGATACAGGCACCAACTCGAAGCTATCAGACAACGACACCGCGAACAATTCCGCGGGCGCCATCTCGGCCAGTAACCCGATCTGTACCACCTTCGAGCAGACAAAAAGAACATTAGGTTTTCAGCGATTTATAATGACCATGTCCGGGCGAATATCTGTCGAGATGATGACCATTTATCGACAGGCCCGATATCGAGTGATAATTGATAACCAGGATTATCGCATCGAATTGGGGTGCTCGGGCGGCGAACTGCACCAATGGTTGCAACAACAAGGTGCGCATACGGCGGCATTAATTACGGCCTGTAACCCTTATAGTGAAAAGCTGAGCGATGAACAAAATCGCATAGCGCAATTAAAACTCGAGGCCGAATTAGACCGGCAGGGTTATCATTACTACCACGGTGAAGGGCGAAATCTGGCGGGGACGTGGATAGAGCCTGGTGTTTTTATTCTCGATATCGAGCGCCATGATGCTTGTTGCCTGGCAGCAAGGTATCAACAGAATGCGTTAGTTTTTCTCCGTTCAGGCCCGGTCTGTACGCTGGCGGAAATATTGTCAGCTTAACAACCAGTTGATGGAGCAGGGCAAGCTGTTGTTGATGCACTTGAAGGACTAATAGGGATCAGAACAAAGGATTTATGATGAAATACTGGATTGTTTTCACTTTACTGTTGTTATCAGGATGCTCTTCGGGTTCGCAACCCCTGAGTGACTATGTCGCCAGGGAGGTATTGGAAAATCTCACCGGCAGCGAGATACGCTACAACGGTGCGGCTTGTGCGAATATCAAAAATCAGTGTCCGTCCAGTGATTACTCCGAATGGCTGCACACTAATGGCGAAGTCGCGTGCTCCTGCACGAAATAAGAGAATCCTGAGGTCGATTGCTTTCGGTATAGCTGCCAACAAGAGCTCAATGGTCCGTTACCGGTGAGTGATAACTCGTCCATAAAGGAGCGCCTCTGCTGACGTTATCAATAAATCCCTTACTATTTATCTACAACATAATCAGATAAATGTGTTTAAATATAAGCTATTAACGTATTAATTTTGACTTGCCCGGTGATAAGGGGTCAGGTCTTGAATGGTGCATTTGATACACCATTAAGTCCAAATCCCATTGTTTGTCCCTGGCGGCAACTGGCTGTAACTTGATATGCTCAAAGTCTCTTCTCACTCCGTCAGGGCTCTGGTGGTTTACTTGTCTCACTTGGGCTTGCCATTACGGCAAAGCCTTGACTTAGTCGGACTCGACAAAGCGTCGTTATTTAATGAGCACTCGCTGTTGTCTACTGACGTGTTAGAAGCCCTATATAATCATGCCGAATCCGTTCTTGGATTAAATGATATTGGCTTTAATTTTGGTCAATCGATTGAACCGGATCGCTGGAGCACATTAGGCTATATCGCGTATACCGCGCCAACCCTTAACCGGGCACTGCAACAACAATATAAGTTTCAGTCGCTGGTAGGGAACCTGGGTTCACCAGTATTAAAACAAACCAATGATCAGACCGTCATCACCTGGGTACCCGCTTATGCCTGTTCCCACCATACGGTTGAAGAAATTATTACCGGCTGGGTTGCTTTAGCCCGCAAATTATCCGCAGCACCGGTTATCCCAGAAAAAGTGTTTTTTGCCCATGCCTGTAAAGGCGATGAACGGGTATATGAACGATATTTTCAATGCCCGGTATTATTTTCTCAGGACGCCAGCGGCGTGGTAGTTGATACCGAGTTATTGCAGGTTCCGCTGATAAAACATGAACCGCAGCTACACGAATTACTGTGTCAGCATGCTGAACAACAGCTTGCTAGTTTTACCGAGGCTGTGCCCATTGAGGTGATGAGCCAGTACATGATCAACCGTCTTTCCGTAAAGGTTCCTGATATTGATGAAATTGCTGAATTAATGAATCTCAGCGTTCGTACTTTACAGCGTAAGTTATCCGACGCCGGAACCAGTTATAGTCAGCTATTGGATAACTTGCGCAAGCAAATGGCGATGGATTACCTGCAATTTGAACATTATTCGATCATGTATATTGCCGAAATGACGGGCTTTTCAGAACAAAGTGCATTCCAGAGAGCGTTTAAACGCTGGACCGGGATGACGCCGTTGCAATATCGCAAAGGCCAAAGTAATTAGACCCCATTCTGCACTAACCCTCCATTTTGCGGACTGACCATGGCGCGCAACCTCATCGCGATTGGTGTCTTAATGACGTATTTTACCCTGCACGCCATGGTTCATTTATCACTGGCGTTAAATGTCATTATTTTTCGCTTTTATTTGGTTAGTATTAGGCTTCCAATAATAACAATGACAAGAATAATAAGATGGAAATAGGTCCGGTATTTTACGATTCCAGTACGCAATGGATTTTAAACCTGGTGCTGGCCAGTATGATATTCGGTCTGGCGCTTGATATACACTGGCGAGACTTTAAACGGGTGATCACTATGCCCAAGGCCGTTATTGCTGGCCTGGGTGCCCAATTCCTTCTCTTGCCGGCTCTGACCTGCGCACTGACTTTGCTGGTGGATTTACCTGCTGGTATAGAACTTGGCATGATGCTGGTCGCCTCCTGTCCGGGAGGCGCAATTTCTAACTTTGTCACCCATTTAAGTGGCGGTAATACGGCGTTGTCCATATCTCTCACCGCCGCCGCGAGCGCCACCGCGGTGATTATGATGCCATTTAACTTCATGTTCTGGTCGCAATTTAACGAACCGGCGATGGCAATCATGCAGGCCATTAATGTTGACTCCGAACAGCTTTTCAAAACCCTGATCCTGGTATTGGCAATTCCGCTTAGCGCAGGGTTATTGATTCGCGCCAGGTTTGAACGCGCCGCAAAAACTCTGCATATAATCCTTAAAAATACCAGTTTGCTGGCGTTAGTAGCCTTTATTCTGATCGCCGTACTGAAAAACCATCAGGCATTTTTACAGCATATCTGGTTCCTGCTGCTGATTGTTTTTATTCATAACAGCATGGCATTTTTAATTGGTTATTTAAGTGCCAGGTCGGCTGGCCTGGAAGTTCGCGATCAAAAGGCGGTGACCATCGAAGTCGGCATGCAGAATTCGTCGTTAGCTATTGCCATCGTATTTACTCAGTTTGGCGGGCAAGCAGGGATGGCGCTGATATGCGCCTTCTGGGGAACCTGGCATATCGTTGCCGGTCTGGCCGTTGCCCTGATATTCAAACAACAAAAATCTGATCAACCAGTGCCGATACGGGGAGAATAACAATGAAAATACTGATTACTGGAGCGGCCGGCTGTTTGGGGCGACGCCTGATCCAATCACTGAACGTTGGCAATGAGACCCAGGTATTTGCCACCGATATCAGGCCGCAAGCGGACATAAAGCTCGACGATAGCAATCACATTACTTATAAAGCGCTGGATATCTGTCAACCCGATTTTTACCAGTGGGTGGAACAGATAAAGCCAGACGTTATCGTTCATCTTGCATCGATTTTGCAGATTTCCAAAGCCATGCCGCGTGAGAAAGCCTATGAAATTGACGTGGTTGCGACCAGAAAGTTGGTCGAACTGGCTGCGAAAATTGATTGCCAGAAATTTATTATTACCACCTCCGGGGCATCATTTGGCTACTGGCCGGAAAATACCGGTTGGCTGAGCGAGGAGCACCCGAAAAAAGGCAATCCGGACTATTTTTACAGTGCCCATAAGGCAGAAATTGAAGCCATCATGGCCGAAGCCAAGGTCCGTTATCCGGCTCTTAAACAAGTGATCCTACGACCGGGTACCATATTAGGGCCAGATTTTGATGGTCCTATTGTTAACCTGTTTCAGCAAAAAATCATTACCGGCGTTGCCGGTTATCCAGGGCCATTTGTTTTTATCTGGTCTGAAGATGTGGTGGCCTATGTTAAGGAAGCCATGTTTACCGGGGTGGAAGGTGATTATAATCTCGCTGGCGATGGCAGCGTTTCCATGGCGCAGATTGCCCGCACCCTGAATAAACCTTATTTGCCGTTACCTGCCTGGTTGATTGAAGGTGCGTTAAGCATATTAAAGCCTCTCGGTGTGACCCAGTATGGACCGGAACAGGTGAAGTTTGTGAAATACCGTCCGGTATTGGCAAACGATAAGATCAAAAAAACATTTAGTCATCAACCTACATACACTTCCCAGCAGGCGCTGGAGCAGTTTCTTGCATTGCAAAAGGACGTTTAATTCATGAAGTATTCTGTTAGTGCAGCGATCGCCGCCGTTTGTCTGAGCGCGACCGCACAGGCGGCAACCATAGTTGTAACCGATAAAGACAATAACCCAATGCCACAGGTTATGGTGATGCAGACACCTGTCGAGGGCTTTGTATTGGACAAGTCTGATATGGGGTATCCACCGGAGCGTCGCCTGAATCGTGCCAATACCGTGCACACGCGCTTTACCGATGATAATGGTGTGGTTCAATTTAATAGCTACGAAGACGAAAAGGTCCGTATTCGTATTCGCCGCCCCGACTTTCATGATGTTACCGTAGAAGCCAACGGCGATGAAGATTTGCGGTTGCAGATGCAGGCAATTACAGACCCATTATTGCTGGCCGAGTCCAAGCCTGCCAATACCTGGTTGTCAGCCCTGGATTTGGGTGATGAAGATCTGAAAAAACACTACGTGATGCAATGTGGTTTTTGTCATCAGCAGGGATCGCATTTTTTCCGTCGCCCTCGCGATGAAGAAAGCTGGCAAGAAATCGTCTATCGCATGGTCGGTTATGGTGCCCGGGTGCATGATGAAGCGCAAGAACAACTGCCTGGATTATTGAGTGCCGAATATAAACGTTTATTTGAAAACCCTGAGTTAATTCCAGATGGTACACCGTGGGCGAAATCGTTAACTAACGACAAAATTACCGAGTGGCCAATTGGCGATGCTTTCTCGCAAATGCATGATTTGCTCTATCATTCCAATGGCTTGGTTTATGTAGGTGATAACCTGCAGGACCGCCTGTATGAGATTAACCCGGAAAATGGCGAGTACAGGGTTTATAAAATGAAGCGGGCCAAAGGGGACAAGCACGGTGGCCTGATGGGTAATCGATTAAGTTCATTCCCGAAACATGAAACCTTTGCCGGTATACACTCCTTTGCTGAATCTAAAGTTGATGGCAATATCTTTATCACCACTTCGTATCAGCAACGTTTGGTGGAATTCGATGTCACCAGCAAGGAATTCATCATTCATGAGATGGATGATGGTTATTATCCCCATACCGTGCGGATCGATGCCGAGGACCGGGTCTGGTTCACCATGGCATTATCGAACCAAATCGCCATGTTTGACCGTACCAGCAAAAGCTTTCAGATGTTTGATTTGCCTGCCCGCAACTTTGGCGAGGGCTTGACCGTAAACTTTATGGGGGCGATCCTGAAGCTGATGGACTGGGGGTTACCGCTGGCCAACTGGTTTTCAATTGATGAACAATCTTCAGGAGTACCCTTACCATATGGTATTGATATCACCCCTAATGGTGATATCTGGTTTGCACGGCTACACGCGGATTCGATCGGCAAAATTGACGGTGAAACCTTAGAAGTGACCGTTTATGATACGCCGTTTACCGGCCCCAGACGATTGCGCAGTGACTCACAAGGTAATTTATGGATCGCTGCATTCCCGGAATCGATGATAGTTAAATTTGACCCGAAAACCGAGACCTTTGAAAACGTTGAAATTCCGGTATATCCATTGGGCAGTGAAACACCTTACTCGTTGAATGTGGATCGCAGCCGTGACATCGTCTGGATTAATGGTAATACCTCGGATGCTCTTTATCGTTATGATATTGAAGATAAAAAATGGCACCATTACCCGATGCCGAAACGGGTGACGTTTACCCGCGATGTAGAAATTGCACCCAATGGTGACGTGTTTACTACCAACTCCAGCTTCCCAAGCTGGCATATCGAAGATGGCCAGCCGACCTTGATTCGTTTGCAGCCGCAATATCACAATGAGCTGGAATCAACGGACTCAAAAGTCCGTCCGGCAACCGATAAGCCACAGCAAGCATCTGCCGATAATGAATAAATTACCGGGCTTTTTGTTATCCTGCCTGCTGGCTTTTATCGCCGGTCATTTGGTTAACTACAGCATTATTTTTCTGGCGATAGACTGGTTTGAGTCGCCGATGTTGGCCGGCATTGGTTATGGCCTTTGTTTCGGGCCGCCAGTCATCCTGGGCTGGCTGGCAGGGGCATATTGCGACCGATATTCACCAAGACGGGTGATTTTGATCGCCCAGAACGCCTTCCTGATCAGTCTGGCGTTGCTGTATGTTGCACTCGATAGTTCGTCACTGGTGCAAGTGGCGTTGTTACTTGTTGCCGCCTTCTTTGCCGGGGTGGGGTGGTCGTTCGTTTCTCCGGCCCGGTTTGCGGCATTGCCGGCATTTATTGCCGAAGATAAGTTAACCGCGGGTACCATCGCCCTAAACCTCATGGTGATGAGCGGATTCGGCATTGCGCCAATGCTGGTGAAAAACGTTGCAGTGAACTACGGCTACCAGGGCGTTTTTATCATCGGTGCTCTGATGTTTGTCGTATCTTCACTGCTGCTGGCACTGTTACAGTACCATCCAGAGTCCAGTGTAATAACGTCAGAACAGGCATCGAATGATGGAGCACAACAGCGTCAGGTTAACGAACCCTCCCTCTGGCAGCAGGTGCGAGATGGCTGGCGGGTTATGTTGCAGCCCGGCATGGTAAAACCCTTGTTGTTACTGTCAATGATAACTTACCTGCTGATGGGGCCGATGCAGGTTCTGTTGCCGGTTATCGCTGAACAGCAATTGCATTTAACCGAAACGGCGCAGGGCAATTATTTATCCTTAGTGGCATTTTCGCTGATTGTCGGTGGTTTGCTAAGCATGGCTAGCCGTAACCTTGGCAAGTTAGGCTGGCAGTTGAATCTTTCGTTATTGGTTGCCGCAGCTGGTCTCGGCTCCTTAGCATTAATCACTAATTTAACCTTGTCGGTGCTGGTGTTGCTCGGTTCGGGCATTGCCGGTGGTATGGCTATCAGCCTCATTGTCGCAGGCCTGAATCAGATGTGCGACAGTGCCTATCGCGGTCGGGTTATGGCCTGTTACACCATAATCGGCCAGGTCATTCCGGCACTGAGTGGCGTATTTTCCGGTATGGTGGCGCAGGTTTACGGCGCCCAGTATTCGTTAATGATTGCCGGTGGAGTGATTGTGACCCTGGTATTACTCGCCATATTTACGTTAACGCAAATTACCCGACTCGATCATTTTCAACAAATAAGTATGGTGAAGGATTTGGAACATGCATCCGTATCAAAATAAGGTGGTCGTTGTCACTGGTGGCAGTGGTGGTATCGGTCAGGAATTGTGCAAGCAGCTGTTAGCGCAAGAGGCGTTGGTTGCCTGTCTCGATCTGAATACGGACAGCGCGGTACAGCATGATAATGCGTTGAACCTGGCGTTGGATATTACCGATTATGAGCAACTCGTCGATGCAGTGGCGCAAATTAAGTCGCGCTTTGGTCGCATTGATGTGTTGATTAACAATGCCGGGATCACCCATATGAGCCGTTTCACCGATTCAGGCAAAGATCTGGCAGATCGTATCCTGGCGGTAAATTATACCGCAGCGGTGGACATTACCCGCTTGTGTTTAGACGAGATTATCCGCAATCAGGGGCATATTATTGCCATGTCCAGTGTCGCTGGCTTCGCGCCATTATATGGACGGTCTATTTATGCCGGTAGTAAGCATGCCATGCAGGGCTTCTTTTATTCGCTGGCCAGTGAATTAAAAGAGCAAGGGGTGGGTGTCTCGGTTATTTGTCCGTCATTTGTCCGTTCCCGCCCGGAACTTACCGCCCAGGTAAATGCCGGGGTTTCCTCGCCGGGAGCACTGAAGAAAAATACCAATGGTGAGCAAATCTCACCTCAACTTGCGGCGAAAAGGATCCTGGCTGCCGGCATCAAGGGTCAACGCACCGTGTATTTAGGAAAAGTGGCGAATATTGCCCGCTGGCTTTTTGCCTTACTGCCGAGCGTTTATCTCAACGTGATGAGTAAGGGCGCAAAGCAGGAATTTGAATAAGCCGGGCTTTTTTAGCTAATGGCACGTTGCTTCCTGAGTAGCGTGCTCTATTGCATCAATTACCACCAGCTGTGTCCGATGGCTATAATCCCTTCATTTATTTCACAATTTCTCTAACCCTCACCTATGCTATTAGTTATTAACAACATTGATAGTTGTCCGGTATAACTGTCAGGTACAGAGGGTTCAGATGAAAATGAAAATCGGCACTTCCGCTTGGTCCACTTTCGGCGTGTTGTTTGTCTTTATCACAAGTTCGATAATGCCAGTAAATTCTGAAGAGCTAACCGATATCGGTGATTTGCAATGGCGAGCGCGAGTATTGCTGATGCAAGGCTCTGACCAAGCGAAAAGCTCCCTGATAGAAAAACTACAAGCCGATAAAAATGAACTTAGCGAGCGACATATCTACTGGTTTATTTTTCAGGCCGATTCGATTGATAGTAATTACCCCGGGGCAATTTCTGAAACATTCAGAAATTCGATAAAAGCCGAATATTTTGGCAATACCGGGGATGGTGATGTGATTATCCTGATCGGAAAAGATGGTGAAGCCAAGCTGTTCACCAGTGAGCTGGATTTGCAAAAGCTCTATCAAACCATAGATGCGATGCCCATGCGCCAGCAGGAGATGGGGAAATCAAATTCCATTAATTAGCCTGTCGGATAAATACCCTCGTTTTTGATAATTGGTATTCGCCGTGCCAACAGTGCCTGACCAATAGCAAAACAGGCCAATGATAACCAAAAGACTGGTTGCGAATGTTTTAATAACCCTAGTACTACTTCTGGCATCGAGTCGGGGCGCTGGTGCACAATCTTCTCAGCGGGTAACGCCTGAACGATCCCAGTCGCCACCTTCCGATACACAATATTATGTCGCCGTAAAAGGCGGCGTCAGCCTTGGCAGTTACGAGTCTGGACTGAACTGGTATTTAATCGAGCAAATACAACAGCACAGTAATCAATCTCTGGTGGCGTTTTCCGGCGCCTCCGCCGGTAGCATCAATAGCATGTTATCGGCTATCACCCTATGTTCGCATCTTGATGAAAACGTGCATTCCAACTTGTTACGCTCCAGCTGGAACATTGATATCAGCAGCCTCAACCGCCGTAATAATGAGGGGTCATTGTTTAATCGTGACAACATTTTTAATAAGGTAAAACAGGACCTGGCGCCGTATTTACTTAACCCTGCTGATTTTGCAAATCAGCAAATACAGCCGCAACCATTGCCCATTGAGGCAGCGAATGATGACGAACGCTCTGCTGTAAACGGCGGTTCACCGTGTAAGATTATCACCACTTTTTCAGTCACCTTGATGTACCCCTATCAGGAGAAAATCAATAACACCGATCAAACGACCGGCTATCAACGCTTCGTCATTCCCGTCGAGGTTAGTACGGTTAATAACCGTATTGCTTTTAAGAATGTCTACCTAAATCAATTTAACGCTGATAATCCTGAGCTGTTACCGGATTACTTTATCGCCTTGCCTGAGACTCCGTCCGGGTATATTGATTCGGATATCGTTCTCGATGCCATCAAAGCGTCGAGTTCTTTTCCGGTCGCGTTTGCTCCGGTCGAATTGCCATTTTGTATCAGTAAAAAGCTTGGCCAACGACGATGTAAACCAGAATACGCCACAACCTCTCTGTTTAGCGATGGCGGGTTATTCGACAACGCACCGATTGGCGTATCAGTAGATATTCATGAGCTGTACCAAAGTGAGTCAATCGATACTGACGCGCAAAAACGTATCGTCTTTATTCATCCCGATAATTATCGCTCTGATAACGTCCTCGCTGAAAATTCGTCGGCGATGGCATCGGTAAAAAGTCATGATCATCAACCGGATCGCGTCGGTTTGTGGGATTACCTGTTGTACCTGGGAAGCTCCTTCGATACTGCCACCAGCGAAACTTATCGGGAGACCATGGAGAAAATTCATAGCGATGAGCAACGCTATCATTTTCGCATGAGCAGTCGTTACCACAATTTACTGGCAGATTTTCATGCGCATTTTGGCGCGTTTTATTCGGCCCACTTTCGTGTTCATGATTACCTAATCGGCGTCTACGACGGCGCCTATTTAATGAGCACTTACGCCTGCGAGGACAGTAGTGAACAAAGCATAAGGCAATGCCTTCAGGAACAGATGATCGCCCGGATTAAAACCTTGACTCAACCTCAGCAACTGTCTCGCTCTGGCGTGGCAACTCCAAAAATTGAAGCGGACAACCAGGGCTATGAGCGGGATTTTCTTATCTACCTGTATAACAACGAATTTAAAGCGTCGTTACCGCTAACCAGGGATTACTATCAAAATACTTATATTGCTCTGGCCCAGGCGTTTTACACCTTCTCTGGCCGCGATGCCGAACCCCTGACCTTTAATAATTATATGAATAACCTGAAAGGGCTGGCGCGAAGCCAGTTTAAGTCAAAGTCGTTGCAGGAAGAGCTATTTGTCGACTACCCGAAGTGGGCGGCAGAACATTTCAAGACCAGTTATGACAACTTAATTGTGATGCAGGAACAGGCATCGGAGTGCTACAACTGTGAGTTTCGGGCGGAGAATAAAGCGTTACTAACGATACTGAGAATATCCGAGCCGATCAAGGACTCCTGGGTAAAGTACTCGAAAACCGGTACCTGGCCATTAAATCAGGAGCTGCTTGATTGCTGTTCAGGAACCTTAAGGGTTGGCTTTGGTGCGATGGAAAACAGTGTATTATTCACGGCAGCGGCCAGGGCGGACAGTCCATTTGAGCGCATCACATTCGATGCTGCCGTTACCTTTAATTACCTGGAAGCCGATTTTCAGCACGACGATTATTTTACCCTGGGTGCCGGGCTCAGCTACCACACCGGCTCTTTGCTGATCCCGCTATTGTCCGGCGGCTATGAACACTCGTTTGAGGGTCGCAGCGTATATAAAGACTCGTTAGCGGGAGTATATCTTGCTTCGGGTCTGATTAATGAGTTGATCACCGTCAAATTGGTAATGCGTACCGATGATATTGAAGACTTTGGCGACATTAAAACCCGCGACAAAGTGCAGTTGCAGGCCCAGTTTGATTTGTTACAACTTATTGAAATGATTTTTTAAACCGACAGTTGTATTGATGCTCAGGGGCTTGTGCCGGCGATGTTGTTATCGATAAATATTGATTGAGAGTTGCTCAGCAAAGAATAAATGGCCCTTAAAATGATAGGAAAAACGTTATGCCATATTCAAAAGCGCATTTCTATTTACTGGGATTGATCCCCCTGATCCTGATTGCGTTTGCACCTAACTATTTTTTGGTTATCGGCAAAGCGCCGGTTGCGCATCACTTACACAGTATTTCCAGTTCCCTGTGGTTATTGTTGTTAATTACCCAAAGCTGGTTGGCGGCAAAGAAACGCTTTGATGTACATAAACAACTTGGCCTGGCTGTATTTGTGCTGACTCCCTTTATCACCGCAGCATTTGCCCTGGTGTCACACCAGGGCGCGGTAAATACGGCTAACGGAAGTGTGTTCTATCAGCAAGTAGGCGCCGCGTTGCTAGTCGTTGATATCACCTTAACGTTCCTGACGCCGTTACTGGTGTACCTGGCATTGAAACACCGCCAAACGGTGGCATTACATAGTGGTTATATGTTTGCCACCATGCTCGGCCTGCTCGGACCTATCATTGCACGCTTATTCGTCGCCTTTATTCCCGGGCTCGCAATAACCGGCGCCGACACCTTATATCGATTTAATTATTCGTTGCTGTTAACCATTATCGTCACCGTGGCCATTGCGATTTTTCTTTACTTGCGCAATCGCAAATACGGCAGGCCGTGGTTGTTGTCCGGGGTGGTGGTGACAGCAAGTTATTTAGGCTTTATCACCTTCGCACAGACTGAAATCTGGCTCAATTTTATACTTCAACTGGCAATGCTCCCACCATGGCCGGTGTTTGTCGGCGGACTGATTTTGGGGCTTGTGGCCTGTGTTTTTGGCTGGCGTTCTGGCAAAACGTTGGCCGCGGTAACGAGATAAAGAACGGAATTTTCAGGAAAAAATTTCATAACATTTACGCGCCTTGATTGTGATGATTTTGTTAACGAGCTGTGAGGGAATGAGACTTATTTATTCACCATACTAGGGATGAACAAGTTTAACGGGACAACCCGATATTATGAGGAAAATAATGATGAAAATGAAATGGATGGCGGCCCTGGCACCTCTTGTCGTAGCTAGCAATGCCTGGTCACAGAATTTACAGATAACCATTACCAATTTGACCCAGGGGACGTATTTTACGCCGCTGCTGATTGCTGCTCATTCGTCCGACGCTGTGATGTTTCGGGTAGGGCAGTATGCCTCGCCGGAATTGCAGGCAATCGCCGAAGTTGGTGACATTTCATCGATGGGCACCTTGTTGACCAGTGTCAGTGCCAATATGGTCGAAAATCCGGCAGACGGGCTGCTAGCACCGGGCGAGAGCATTGCCACCACGTTAGAGAACCTGGAGGGTAATGATTACCTGTCCCTGGCATCGATGCTATTGCCAACCAACGATGGTTTTGTCGGGCTAGATAGCTGGATGATCCCCACCGAGCCAGGTACCTATACCATTAACTTAAATGCCTACGATGCTGGCACTGAGGCAAACGATGAAATCGTTAATGGCGCCGGAGCACCGGGTGAACCCGGTATCCCGGTGGCCCCTGGCATGGATGCAGGAATTGGTGGTACTGGGGTCACGTCAACCGAGGATAACACCCTGGTCCATATTCACCGTGGCAATCTCGGTGACGATGATCCAAACGGCGGGAAAAGCGATCTCGATAATACCGTGCATCGTTGGTTAAACCCGGTGGCCGTGGTTACCATTGTTGTTAATTAGGAGGGGCCATGAAATCATTAAAAAGCCTGTACCTGAAACTGCTGATGGCCGGGATTTTTCTTACTCTGTTAAGCGCATGTCACGACGATGATGATAACGAAGGCCCGATGCCCGACCCTGAACCAAGGCAATATCGATATCAGGTAAGTGTTACCAATCTGACTAATGCTCAACCCATGTCTCCGTTCGCCGTCGTCCTGCACAATGAGGGAATGCTCTGGAATATTGGCGAATCTGCAAATGATGCCATGGAAAACCTTGCAGAGAGTGGCGATAAGTCTCAGGTGCTCGAACTTGATGTGGTGCTGGCAAGCAGTTCTGGTGCGGATATTCTGATGCCGGGAAGTAGTGAAACCATTGAAGTGGTGGTTGCAGATATTGAACCTGTGTACTTAAGTGCTGCCACCATGCTGGTGAATACCAATGATGCGTTTACCGGTATTAATGCCCTTGATGTCAGTCACTTAGCAATGAACGAAAGTATTTCCCTGGTTATGGGTTCTTATGATGCGGGGACGGAAAAAAACAGCGAGATCGCTGAAACCATTCCGGGACCTGCAGCTGGTGGGGAAGGATTTAATGCTGAACGTGATGATGTGGATTTCGTCGCGGCACACCCTGGTGTGGTGAGCATGGATGACGGTTTAACGCAATCTGTGTTAACCCAGGCACATCGATTTGACAACCCTACCATACGAGTAACCGTTACTCGCATCGAGTGATTGTCAAAGTGATACCAAAGCATTTGTCGTTATTATTGTTCTGAGCGACGAATAATGACCTTGGTATGAATACGGTCAGTTTGTCGTCTGACCGTTTCGTTATTCATGACATCCCCGATGCTTTGGGGACATCAATGACAAAAATACTGGTGGTCGACGATGATCGAACCGTCGCTCGGTTGATCGAAGCGCAGTTGCAAGAACTATGTTTCGATGTACAACTTGCAGTTGATGGACAGTCGGGATTGGCCAGGGCGCTTGCTGAGCAATACGACTTAATCATTCTTGATGTCATGTTAGATAATGTGTCAGGACTGGATATCTGTCGGCAAGTTCGCATTAACGCGCCGCACCAGGCAATTCTAATCGTAACATCGAAAAGTTCCGAAACCGATCGGGTTCTTGGCTTAGAACTTGGTGCCGATGATTACATGACTAAACCCTTCAGCGTGCGTGAGTTTCAGGCTCGGGTCCGCAGCATATTGCGGCGCGTTAACTTATTAAAGGCAGCGCAGCAAGCGCAGGCTTTAGTTGGTCAGCCCACTGCAATGCCCACGTCAGAAGCGACAAATTTACAGGTCATAGGTAAGCTGGAAATTGACCCAACACGTCATCAAATCCGCATGGCTGGCGAGTTGTTGCAACTCACTGCGACCGAATACGAATTGTTGCGTTTTCTTGCATCTCATCCTGGGCAGGTGTTTTCCCGTTCTCAACTTTTGGCCTCGGTGTGGGGGTATCACCACAGCGGTTATGAACATACGGTGAATTCCCATATCAATCGTTTGCGCAATAAACTGGAACGGGATGTGGCAACGCCCAGGATAGTTCAGACGGTGTGGGGGGTAGGATATAAATTTAATGAGCATGGCGTAAATTAGCGGTCAATCGTGAGTGCAGAATATGAACCAAGACTAGGATTATTTTTCAATTTACCCCGCACTTAGGTAGGATAGGGCCTATTGGCCTTAAGCCTGCAATCGTAAGCTTGAAGCTTTATTCAACGAGCGGATGAAATTTGATGACTCATATATTAGCGGATGATCTTGTCGTCGTGGATTTTGAAACGACGGGACTATCTCCAGATAATGGCGATCGCGCCATTGAAATCGGTGCGGTTCGCTTGCGCAACGGGCAGCCGGTCGAAACGTTTCAGGCATTGATGAATCCGGGACGCAGAGTCAATAGTTTTATTGAACAATATACCGGAATTACCAATCAGATGCTGGCCGATGCCGCACCCAATGCTGAAGTCATGGAAGCGTTCTTGCAATTTCTTGGGTCGGATAATTTGTTGGCTCACAATGCATCATTTGATAAAAAATTTCTCGATGCCGAATTCCTGCGTATCGACCGTCAATACAGTGGTCAGTTTGCCTGTAGCTTATTAACATCCCGACGCGTCTTTGACGATGCCCCTAATCATAAGTTAGGGACCTTGGTTTCGTTTAAAAACCTGCATCAGTCAGGCAATTTTCACAGGGCGTTGTTCGATGCGCAAATGACCGCGAAACTCTGGGTATCGCTATTACATGAAGTGCGGCAACAACTTGCCATCGATGTGATTGATTTAGCATTGATGCAGACTATCAGCAAAGCCTCCCGGCGCGACTGGCAGCTTCAGGCGAGAAAGTTCCTGACCTATGAAAACGCGCTATAAGTGCTTTTGTATAATTGTTGAACGACTTGGTGAATATCAAGGCAATGTACAAATAATCACAGAATAAATTTTGACAAAAATTAATAGGTTGATTTAAATTTACACTTATTGCCCCCGTTGGTAGCGCCCGATTAACCTGAAATTTATTGGGCATAAATAGACAACAGTATCTGCAATATTCAATCATTTGGATATCTAACAGAATAAAAAAAGGGAACATTATGTTTTTTTCAAAAACCAAAACCGCGTTAGCGGTAGCATTGTCAGCGACTTTAACATTAGCCGGTTGTGGCAGCGACTCCGACAGCCCATCGACATTTTCGTTAGCAATCAGTGATGCGCCAGTTGATGGCCTGAGCAATGTTACATTATGTTTTAATCGTGTAGAGCTAAACGGTGAAGGTGGAAAAACTGAATTTATCGTTGGTGAACATGCGGAAATGATTAACGCCAACAGTGAGTGTCCAGATGCCACAAACAGCGTTGGTATTAACCTACTCGAATATACGGGTGCAGAAGCGTTAACCCTGATTAATAACATCGAAATCGATGCCGGCAAATACAATCAAATGCGCTTCGTCTTGAGCGAAGGCTCGTTTGCCATCAAAGATGCACAATATGATGAAGACGGCAATGAAGTTGCTGCTGAACAGCGAGTTCCTGTCGTGGTTCCATCGAATGAATTGAAGCTAGACGGTTTTACTGTCGCACAAGGCGGAAATGTAAGCTTTACCCTGGAATTCGACTTACGTAAGGGGATGACAAATCCTGTGGGTCAGGAAAACTATTTCGTGAAACCACGTGGTGTGCGCCTGGTGGATAATAATCTTATTGGTCACTTAGAAGGTACCGTTGCAGAAATGGATTATTCGTGCACCCAAATGTCACCTGAAGATACCTCACTTCCAGTTGGCAGCGTGTATATATATAACGGCGCGGATCAAACCGCATTAGGCGATAACACCGCAACGGATGTTGCCGAAGAGACACAACCGCTTGCCAGCGCAGGTGTATTCTTTAACGAAAATACCAACATGTATGAATATGCAATCGGTTTTCTGTTAGCCGGTGATTACACTGTAGCGTTTACCTGTGATACTGAAGATGACCCTGAGTTGGATGAAGAACTCGATTTTGTTGAGCAACAAAACGTTACCATCTTCGAAAATGAAACAACGGTTGCAGACTTTTCCAAAAACTAATTTTCGGTAATTCTAGTTAATGAATTAATACTACAAGGCCACAAATGATTACCATGTGGCCTTTTTTATGTGCCAGCGTTCAGTAATATAAAAATCGGGTAGTGCCTGTCGTAAAAATCTACATTAGCTAATCTGCTTCACGCTTGGATGCTTTTCGCTGGCATACTCGTGATAGATATCATCAAGATAGCCAGCCAGTTCATCTTCTCGCAGCTCCTCAGGAATTACCACATCATAGACCCGGCGCCGAATACTGGTTTCGGACTCGACAAACAACTGCCATTCATCCCGATTACGGAGCACCGACATCAGGGTGCCAAATACATCAAATTTAATCATATCACTTCTGTTGTCCAACAAACTCACCCGACCAGTATCAATGAATTATGGTCGTAATCAAGGCGCGATGACAGATTAAACCTTGATGTTAATACTTACCATATCAAGACACCCATACTTATCTTCTTTGACCCCAACATCGAAATGCTCTCTTGCTAAGAATTTAAACAGACACCCATGTTTAGTTCCCCTGATTCCTAATATCAACGAGTCTCCGGCTCTACTTCCAACCCTTAAGTCAGACACCCACTCAATCAAAGTCTCCGGAGTGGGGCATTATATACGCTCTATAACGTGCGAGAAGGCAACAAAACTGCGAGGCCGGCCTACTTTAAACTTAAAAATCATGAATTCCTTAGTGTGTGAGCCTAAATTTATATTAAGCCAACAAATCGCGAGAAGAATGTTGCCAACGCCAAGAAACAAGCAGGTATGCCTGCAAGCTACTTCATATTATCATTGCATAAGCCGCTGTGTTCGCCGAGCTTACCTCTGTGGCAGGGACAAATATTCAAACAAAAGTTATGAGCACAGGAGAGGGTGGATCGAAAAGCGGCTTCTTTTCCTTTCTTCTGTGTTTTGTATAGATATATGCGCTTACGCCGTGATGAAAAACCACTGTCACGTCGTAATTCACATAGATCAGGAAAAAGCTGCGAGCCTGACTGATATGCAGGTAGTTCGTCTGTGGCACCAGGTTTGCAAGGGAACCATACTAACCCGGCAGTTTTCTGATGAAGGGGAAGTCGCAGACTATTTATTGCCGACTTTGAAAAACACTATTTCTGTCTATCGCGAGCGACTATTTGATATTAGCTGGTTTATGCGATTGCTGAATGAACCTATTGCCAGGATGGCGAATGATGAAGACGATTGTACGGGAAGATTCTGGGAAGGTCGCTTCGTGAGTCAGGCATTGCTTGACGAAGCCGCGCTTGCAGCTTGCATGGTATATGTGGAACTGAATCCTATTCGAGCTGGCGCGGCCAAAACACCTGAAAATTCGCCGTATACCAGCGTAAAACGAAGGATTGAAATAGCCCGTCGAGGAGATAAGCGGTTAGGCTTGATGCAGTTTTCCGAGAAATCTACAATACATCAATCGGGAAAGTTACCATTTGAGTTTGAAGATTACTTGCAGTTGATAGATGCAACCGGCAGAGTAATTCGGGATGAAAACACAGGGTACATTAATCGACATTTACCAGATATCTTAACTAGGTTAAGGATTTCCACGTCTAATTGGCTTAGTCTGACAACCCGGTTTGAGCGTTATTTTAAGGGAGCCGCGGGACGTTGCTCTTCGCTGTCTCAGTTAAGCGAAATACAAAATACCAAGCGCAGGATAAATGTGTGCGTCAGTAAAAGGTTGTTTCAATAATTGCTTATCGTGTGTCGATAATAATGCACTATTCGATTCCGATATTTCTTAAGGACAGTGTCTTCAGAGGACTAAAAGCCTTCTGTGCCTGCATCCATAACATAAACTTTTTCCATAATGAGCTCATTCTATTCCCTGTAAAACCTGCTTTATAGGCATTTGTGGTTACGTTTATTCAGATCACCTGGCTGACGTCTTCACTTTAAGATTACAGTGGGTGTCTTATTAGGTTATTCTCTATTTTTCCGCTAGCACCTGCCTGGTAGGTAATTGAAACTGCTTTTATTCAAAACGCCTGACTGACGTTTTCACTTAGGGTAACTGTGGGTGTCTCATTAAGATACAGTAACAATGGGTGTCTTATTAAATAGAAGTTGTTGATTGTGGGAGCTGTTTGCCGTGGGGGAGTTGAAAGTAAAAAGGGACCTGTTTATGGTCCCTTTGGGTAGGTACGGTTTGCGATTACATAACTCGCATGCCCGGCTCGGCACCGTTGTCCGGGTTTAAGATAAATATATCTTTGCCGCCTGGGCCTGCCGCGATGATCATGCCTTCCGACATGCCAAAACGCATTTTGCGTGGTGCCAGGTTAGCCACTACGACCGTTAATTTACCGATTAAATCTTCCGGTTGATATGCAGATTTAATTCCAGCAAAAATTTGACGAGTCTCACCGCCTAAATCCACTTCGATACGCAGCAGTTTTTCTGCTTTTTCTACATGCTCAGCGGTTACGATTTTGGCAACGCGCAAATCTACTTTTGCGAAGTCATCGAAAGTGATTTCATCGGCGATTGGATCGTCGGCTAGAGGACCCGTTACAACTGGCTGTGCCTGAGCCGCCAGATTTTCCTTAGAATCTTCTACCATAGCGGTAATCTTATCCATTTCTACGCGTTGCAATAACGCTTTAAACTTGTTGATCTTGTGATCGGTTAGCAGGTGCTTGTGACCATCCCAGATCAGCTCATCGTTTAAGAAGGCTGCAGATTTTTCGGCCAATGCTGGTAACACAGGCTTTAAATAAATCATCAGGATACGGAAAAGGTTAATGCCTAGTGAGCATATTTCCTGTACTTCCTGTTGCTTGCCGTCTTCTTTGATTAACTGCCAGGGTTCTTTTACGGCAATGTATTCATTAACCTTGTCGGCAAGCGCCATGATCTCACGCATTGCCCGACCAAACTCACGATTTTCATAGTGCTTGGCAATGCTATCACCAGCATTCATCACTTCATCAGCGAGCGCTTGATCGGCTGGATTCGCAACTAAAATGCCGTCGAATTTTTTACTAATGAAACTGGCGCAGCGTGACGCGATATTTACCAGCTTACCGACCAGGTCTGAATTAACCCGTTGCGCAAAGTCTTCCAGGTTCAGGTCTAAATCATCGATCCTGCTGGTGAGTTTGGCGGCAAAGTAATAACGTAAATACTCTGGGTTTAAGTGGTCCAGATAGGTTCGACCCTTGATAAAGGTACCTTTGGATTTAGACATTTTGGTGCCATTTACCGTTACAAACCCGTGCGCATAAACGGATGTTGGCTGACGATAACCGGAACCGTGAAGCATCGCAGGCCAGAACAGACTGTGGAAGTAAATAATGTCCTTGCCAATAAAATGATAAAGTTCAGCGTCGGAATCTTTTTTCCAGAATTCATCGAAATCGATGCCTTGCTTGTCACATAGGTTTTTAAAGCTACCCATGTAGCCGATTGGCGCGTCCAGCCATACGTAGAAGAACTTGCCGGGCGCTCCAGGAATTTCAAATCCAAAATACGGAGCATCACGGGAAATATCCCACTGCTGTAATCCCTGCTCGAACCATTCTGCCAGTTTATTGGCCATTTCTTCCTGTAGCGAGCCACTGCGGGTCCAGTCTTTCAGCATTTGTTCAAATGCTGGTAAATCAAAGAAATAATGTTCAGAATCTTTTAAGACTGGCGTCGCCCCGGATATCACTGAGATTGGGTTGATTAAATCCGTCGGTGAGTAGGTGGCACCACAGTTATCGCAGTTATCACCATTCTGATCTTCGCTTTTACACTTCGGGCAGGTACCTTTTACAAAGCGATCGGGTAAAAACATTTGTTTTTCCGGATCGAATAATTGCGAAATGGTACGACGCTTTATGTGACCATTGGCATCAAGACGACGATAGATCTCTTCGGCAAATGCGCGATTCTCGTCGCTGTGAGTGGAGTGATAATTGTCGAACTCAATATGGAAATCGGCGAAATCGGCCATATGCTCGTTGCGAACCTGCTCAATCATTTGCTCAGGAGCCATGCCTAATTGCTGGGCCTTCAACATAATCGGGGTGCCGTGCGCATCGTCGGCACAGACATAATAGGTTTCGTGGCCACGCATTTTCTGAAAACGCACCCAGATATCGGTTTGAATGTATTCCAGAAGATGGCCTAAATGGATTGGTCCATTGGCATACGGGAGTGCACTGGTGACAAGAATTTTACGTTTATTAGTCGACATTGTCCGAAAATAAATTTTAAATGGTAATTGTGGCAGCGATAGTACAAAATTTGCGGTTTTTTTTCATTAATAATTATCGATAATGAAGAAAAAGCTATTTATTATCGATTTTAGACAGCCATGCATCCGATCAGATATGCTGGCGAAATGAACGAACCGCAAGGTAAGGGTGAAATAATGGAAGAGAAGATCCGCAGTTATTTGCAACAGTACCGAACCGACGACTTTCCGTTTGGTTTACCGGCGGCGATGAATGACTGTCAAATCAGCATGTCTGGCGACGGTTATATCGTTGATGCAAATATGGCGTTCCCCTGTTTTACCCAGCTTCAGAACGTCATGGAAAAGATGGCAGAAGAACTTGATATTAATGTGCAGTTACGGGCAGAAATTCAAGTTGAAGCGGTCAGGAACCATGATATCGCCGGGGTCAAAAATATCATTGCCATTGCCTCGGGTAAGGGCGGTGTCGGCAAGTCGACTACGGCGGTCAACCTTGCCCTGGCGCTGCAGGAAGAGGGAGCTCGGGTCGGCATCTTAGATGCGGATATATATGGCCCTTCTATTCCGACGATGCTTGGTATCAGTGACCAAAAACCGGGTTCTGAAGACGGCAAACGCATGTTGCCGCTGCAAGGGCAGGGGTTATCAGCAATGTCGATTGGTTTTCTGGTACCAGATTCACAAGCAAGTATCTGGCGCGGGCCAATGGCCAGCACGGCATTTACACAGCTTTTAAATGAAACCGCCTGGGACGATTTGGATTACCTGTTGATCGATATGCCTCCGGGCACCGGTGATATTCAGCTGACCCTGGCTCAGAAAGTGCCGGTAGCGGCGGCCTGTATGGTAACGACCCCACAGGACATTGCGCTAATTGATGTGCGCAAAGGCATTAGCATGTTTGATAAAGTTCAGGTGCCGGTATTGGGAGTGGTAGAAAATATGAGTTATCACTTATGCCCAAACTGCGGTCATGAATCGCACATTTTTGGTCACGGCGGGGCGGAGTCCCTGGCCACGCAACAACAGATTAATCTGTTAGGCCAGATCCCTCTCAACCTCGATATTCGTTTAGGAGCCGATGCGGGAAATTCTCCGGTCAGTGCAAATATAGATAGTGACATTAGTCAAATCTACCGTAAAATAGCCACAAACATCGTACGCGATTTGTATTATCAACTGGACTGGCGTAGTCCTGCGACCGCCACACTCAGTATTACAGAAGAATAAACCATGAGACTTTGTGACAAAGATATTGAAGCCTTGTTAGAGGCTGGAAAAATTCGTATTGAACCGCGCCCTGACTCCAGCATGATATCCGGTGTCAGTGTGGATATATGCCTCGGCAATAAGTTTCGGGTGTTTGAAGATCACACCGCGCCTTATATTGATTTAAGTGGCCCGAAAGCCGAAGTGCAAGATGCAATGAATACGCTGATGAGTGACGAGATCCACATCGAAGATGGCCAGGCCTTTTTCCTGCATCCGGGTGAGCTTGCCTTGGCGGTGACGCATGAGTCGGTGACCTTGCCAGCAGACATTGTTGGCTGGTTAGATGGTCGCTCTTCTCTGGCTCGCTTGGGCCTTATGGTGCATGTAACGGCACATAGAATCGATCCCGGTTGGTCTGGGCAAATTGTACTGGAATTTTACAACTCCGGGAAACTGCCATTAGCGTTACGACCGAAAATGAAGATCGCGGCCCTTAACTTTGAAACCATGTCTGGTGAAGCATTACGCCCGTATAACAAACGTAATGATGCCAAATACAAAGATCAAAAAGGCGCTATTGCCAGTCGTATCAGCGAAGACAATAGCTAACGCCGAGTTCAGACATTAGCAAGGTTATCCCTGCTTTCACCAAACGGTGAGAACAGGGATGTCAATAAAACCATTCAAGCATTTTAATGCCAATATAAGGTTTAGCCGTTAACGACGTCGGAGTCTTCAAACGTCAGGCCACTAGCGCATTCTTCCAATACCGCCAATAAACGCTGTTTATCGTGGTAATCCTTGTTGTCACTATCACTCAAATTCCGACAAAGTACATTGACCTTTTCTGATGTCGCTGTTTTGTCTTGCGTGATCACGGTGTCGATGGGTAAACATCCGAGATTTTTTTGCAACCAGTTCAGCTTATCGTCCAGCAACAGGCGGCCGGCGGGACTGTCTTCCTGATTTATGTTATCGATAAGCACGCACTGACCTGTGCGCTTTTCAATTGCCGAGCGAATATCATTAACCAGCAAGGGTGGCAGAACGCTGGTCAGGAAGCTGCCAGGTCCGAGAATGATCAGATCGGCGTTTTCAATGGCGATCAGACATTCCGGAATCGACTTTACCAGAGGTGCCAGCATTAGCTTGCTAGGCATTGCAGGCATATCATCGACGGAAATCTCACCCACTTTACAGCGACCATGCTCGTAAAACGCTAATAGATCGGTAGGTGTCTCAGACATCGGGTAGACCTTGGTTTTTACCCGCAGGATGTTTGAAATTAAATTAATGGAATCCAGTGGCCGGCTCTGAATTTCATTCAGGCCAAATAATATTAAATTACCAAGATTGTGACCACCGAGCTCGTCATTGCCATCAAAACGGAAATTAAATAGCTGGTTACCGACGGAATCGGGTTCAACGAGCTGGGTGAGGCAATTGCGTAAATCTCCCCAGGCGATAGAACTGGTTCTTTTTCTGAGTTTGCCGGTGGAACCACCGTTATCGGTTGTGGCAACGATGCCAGTAAGCTGATCAGATAAAAAGGAAAGGGTAGAAAGGACTCGACCAAGTCCGTGACCACCACCGATGGCCACCACATTTAATTTTTGTAAGCGCATAAATTAGTTTACCTAATAAGCCAAGAATACTGCGCAACATAAGACTGGCGTAGAAAAATAATGGTTAAGGCTTTCGCATACATAGTTATAGGAGTTATATGCGTGCTTAACAAGGTAAAAGTCTTAATTGTTGTCACAGTGTTATTTAACGATAATTGCCTGTTAATTTCCACTGCTGCGCTCAGGATTACCAGTGATTTCGTGTGTAATTATGTAACTCACTAATAAACGGTGATTTTTTACTCAACTGATCATCCTTTCTTTTATCTGCTTTGGTAAGGGAGTCTATAAAACCTATCTCGATTGTCGTACTATTTTAATAAATTAGTAACGGGTTTCGCTGGTTTTTGGGGTTCAAATTATATAAAAAAACAGCAATGCGATGAATTAATAATCGGTTGGTGCTTTTTTTCGTGATTTTTACGATTTTCTTCAAAAAAACTGTTGACTCTTACCAGCACCCTGCTTAGAATTCGCCTCGCTTTCAACGAGTAAGGTCGCTCAAGAGAGTAGTGTTCTGGGGCTATAGCTCAGCTGGGAGAGCGCTTCGCTGGCAGCGAAGAGGTCTGCGGTTCGATCCCGCATAGCTCCACCAGAATTCTTTCAGTTTGGTTTTACCAGACTGTGACTTTGGCAAAAGTCGAGCAGATTGAGGTGTCAGTCTGTAGAAGGTGAATGTAAGATTTGAAGTACCTTATGTTCTTATGCAGATATACTTAGTTAGTCCGATGATTAATTAACTATCATTTGTGTCCCCTTCGTCTAGAGGCCTAGGACACCGCCCTTTCACGGCGGTAACAGGGGTTCGAATCCCCTAGGGGACGCCACTTCATCGAAATAAGTTGTACCGTTATCAGGTAATACAAGTTCTAGTGCCGGTGAGTTTTACTCATCCACGCAAATTTTCTGAATACTAGTCAGGAATTCTGCGTCCCCTTCGTCTAGAGGCCTAGGACACCGCCCTTTCACGGCGGTAACAGGGGTTCGAATCCCCTAGGGGACGCCAACTTATTTCAACTACAATTAGGTGACTTGTTCTGGTGCCGGTGAGGTTTACTCATTTCGCAAAATCATCAAGTTCATTGTTTACCCGTTTGGGTAAGTGAAGAAAGATTTTTGCGTCCCCTTCGTCTAGAGGCCTAGGACACCGCCCTTTCACGGCGGTAACAGGGGTTCGAATCCCCTAGGGGACGCCACTTAATTGCAATTATCCAAGGTCTCATCTGGAAACAGGTGACTTGTCGCGGTTTTTGATAAATCAACACAAAATTCGCGTCCCCTTCGTCTAGAGGCCTAGGACACCGCCCTTTCACGGCGGTAACAGGGGTTCGAATCCCCTAGGGGACGCCACTTTTTCGAAAGTACAAAATAGCCGACGTAAGTCGGCTTTTTTGTGCCTGTAAGAAAACCCCTTAGATACCTTAACACTCACACTGCATTTTTCGACATGGCAACAGATTGTAGTTCCCGTATTTAATCGATTGCTACGAGATGTTAATTTCCCGCGGATTGGCCAAGGCCCAATCTAAATGAGCATTCATGCTTTTTGTGCAGCATTCCGTTGGAAGCTTATACTTCCGATAGAACAATCATAACGGGTTGTTTTTAATTGTTTATATTATGGAAACCAAGCAGAAAAATTGCACCGAAAGTCGCAGGGATTAACGTGGCTGGATTTAACTTGGATGAAATCGTGATCTTGTATAGGGCAGGGTTATTTGCCAATAACCCCATCAAGTAGTGCCTGCATTCGTTTTGCTAACTGTGGCTGCGCCTCTTTGGTCGGATGAATACCATCAGCCTGCATTAGTTCTGCGTTTACGGCGACGTCCTCAACAAAAAATGGGATTAACGTGCTTTGCGTTTGCCTGGTCACGTCGATAAATACGTCATTAAACATTTTATTGTAACGTTGCCCGTAATTTGGCGGTATTTTGATCTCGCTGACGATGACCTCGATGTTTTTCTTTTGTGCAAGCTCAATCATTTGTAACAAATTATTTTTAATCAGTTTCGGAGGAAAACCGCGCAAGCCATCGTTGCCGCCAAGCTCTATCAGTAAATAGTCGATCTCTTCGGTTGCCAGTATTTTCGGGAGCCTGGCCAGGCCACCATCGGTTGTTTCGCCACTGATACTGGCGTTAATGAGGCGATAATTGGCCTGATCCTGCTCGAGGTTTTGGTTTAATATCGACACCCAACCTTCATTTTCCTGCATCCCATAACTTGCACTCAGGCTATCACCTAGTAGTAGAATAGAATACTGAGCCAAAACTGGGTTGGCGAACGTACAACTCAACAGAAACAACCAAGGGATAAATTTTTTCATGCTTCAGGATCCTGATTTAATATTACAATGTCGACAAGTTACCAAGCAGGTTACGACCGGCGAGAAAACACTCGATATCTTACAGCCTATTGATTTACGCGTAAAACCGGGAGAAACGGTCGCGATAATCGGCGCATCCGGGTCCGGGAAAACGACGTTACTGTCACTACTGGCTGGCTTGGATACACCATCTCAAGGAGAAATTTACCTTAAAAATGAGCCACTTCACAAGTATGACGAAGAACAACGTTCGGCAATCCGAGCCAAACATGTCGGTTTTATCTTCCAGTCATTCTTATTAATCAATAGCCTTACTGCACTGGAAAATGTGATGTTGCCGGCAGAACTGGCGGGGGATGAGCAGGCTCAGCAACGAGCTATGGATATGCTGGAGAAGGTTGGGTTGGCCGACCGCGCCGAACATTTTCCGTCACAACTTTCCGGTGGTGAACAACAGCGAGTCGCAATCGCCCGAGCCTTTATCAGTTCTCCGGATATCTTGTTTGCCGATGAGCCTACCGGTAACCTGGACAGTAAAACCGGTGAAACGGTGAGCAAGTTATTGTTTGAGTTGAATCAACAACAAGGCACGACCCTGGTGTTGGTTACCCATGATAATGAGCTAGCCGCCCAGTGCCAGCGCCAATTATTGATGCATGCCGGGGAGTTACAGGAAACGGTTAAAGCCATGGCCGAGGTCGTATAATGATGTCGGTTTGGGCAACACAATCCTGGCGCTTATTCCGTCATGAACTCAAACGCGGTGAGCTGACGATTATCGCTATCGCATTAATTATCGCCGTTGCCAGTGTCTTCAGCCTGTCTGGTTTTTCAGCGCAAATTAAATCGGCACTGATCCAGCAAAGTAATAGTTTTATTGCCGCAGACAGGGTGTTACAGTCGTCACGGCCTGTTGATGAGAAATTCCTGGCAAAAGCCGATGAAATGGGGCTTGAGCAGGCACAGCTACTGCAGTTTTCGTCGATGGTGTTTGCTGGTGATGATATGGTGCTGGGATCCGTGAAAGCGGTCAGTAATGGCTACCCGCTACGCGGCAATCTGTTGGTCGCTCAGCCTGACGGCGCTGGCTCGCTGCAGGTCAGTGTGGCTCAGGTACCGACATCAGGATATGCCTACGTGGGTGAATCCTTGTTGCGAATTCTCGAACTTAACGTTGGTGACGGTTTTGAACTGGGTAACAGCGAGTTTGTCATCGCCGGAGTGATCGATAAAGAGCCAGACGCTTCGTTTAGTGTTTTCACATCGGGCCCCCGGGTCATCATCCACATGGATGATGTCGCGGCCACCGGCATCGTTCAACCGGGCAGTCGCCTGACTTACAAATACCTGTTTGCTGGTGAAAGCATCGAAGAGTATTCCCGGTGGGCGAAACCACAGGTGCTGGAAACCCAGCGTTTTCGCGATATTAAGGGCCAACAAAGTCCACTGGCTAATGCCCTGAACCGCGCCGAAAGCTATTTGTCCCTGGCCAGCATGTTAGGCATCATCCTGGCAGCGGTTGCCGTTTCTGTGGCCTCACGCCGTTACGGTCAGCGTCATCAACCGATGGTTGCGGTATATAAATCGATAGGCGCTTCGTCTTTTTTTATCCGCAAACTTTATCTCTTGCATTGGGGGGCACTGGCAGGCATTTCGATTCTGGTTGGCCTGCTGATTGGTTATGGCATTCAATACCTCGGCATTCAATTTATGGCCGATGTTGTCCCTGACGTAACGTTGACCCTGTCTGCCTATCCCTTGTTGGTGGCAATATTTACCGGCGTTATCTGCGCGGTGGCATTTGCGATCGCGCCAATGCGTCAATTAATTGCCACTCCGGCGATTTCCGTTATTCGCGGCTTTGCAGGCTTTGAACGCAGATTAACCTGGCTCGAACGGATGCCGCCATTGCTCGCCGTCGTTGTGTTGTTATGGTTATTTAGCCAAAACCTGCTGTTGACTGGTGCCCTGATCCTGGGGGCGGCGGTTATTGTCTCGATTTTACTGGTAGTCGGACACCTGCTAATTAATGCCGGACGTTCGGTAGGAAGCCAGGCAGGGCAGGCGTTTCATTTGTCGATGGCAAATTTAAAACGCCGCGCAAAAGCCAATCAGGTGCAGTTGGTCAGCTTCACGATTGCCATTCAACTGTTGTTGCTAATGTTGGTTGTACGCAATGACCTGATTGATGAATGGCAGGCGCAACTGCCAGACAATACCCCGAATCAGTTTTTGGTTAATGTCAGCCAATCGCAGGTTCCTGCGGTTGAGGCGTTTTTGCAGCAACAGGGGCTGGTTGCCAGTGATTTGTATCCTATTGTGCGCGGACGCTTGTCAGCGATCAATGAAGAGCAAGTACGCCGCCGGGTGTCAAAAGAACAAGAGGATGCGAGTGAACAGGGAAGACGCGGTATTGGCCGCGAACTGAACCTGACCTGGCATCGCGATATCCCAAAAGAAAATGAAATAGTCGATGGCACCTGGTTTGATAACGACAACCCGAAAGCTGAAGTTTCCGTGGAACAGGAACTGGCGAAACGTCTGCAAATAGGGGTTGGCGACACGCTGACGTTTCAGATTGGTAGTGAGTCAGTCACCATGCCGGTGACCAGCATTCGCACCGTAAACTGGCAGTCAATGCAACCGAACTTTTATATGATTTTCTCAGAATCGGTATTAGCGGATTTTCCCGCGACCTATATTGCCGCTATCTATGTACCCGGGTTACAGAAGAGCGAGTTCCAGGACTTTCTGCAGCAGTATCCAACGATTAGCATAATCGATGTAGACGCTATCATCGCCCAGTTGCGTACCGTTATCTCTCAGGTGTCACTGGCGGTAGAGTTCATCCTGATCCTGGTACTCATTGCTGGTGCCCTGGTTCTGATAGCTCAGGTGCAGGCAAGTATGGAAGAACGGGAGCGAGAGTTAGCAATCCTGAGAACCTTAGGCGCAAAAGGTAGCCTGCTGACCAATAGCGTGTTACTGGAATTTGTGATTCTCGGTGCTATTGCCGGGGTACTAGGCAGCCTGTCGATGGAAATTGGCGTTTTTATCCTACAGACCCAGGTATTCGATATGAGCGTCAGTATTCACTGGCCATACTGGATCTTGGGGACGATATTGGGCGCAGTCGTTGTTGGTGTGCTAGGCATGGCGTCCTGTTACCGATTACTGAAATTATCGAGCCTGACCTTAATTCGTCGAACATTATAGTTCTTACCTAAAATAAAGCCGGCTACTGCCGGTTTTATTATTTAAAGATCTGTTGCAAAGCGTCCTCTAGTTCAGAATATTTGAACATAAAGCCAGCTTTGAGCAGGGCGATTGGTAGTACACGCTGGCCATAAAGCAGCAGGTCGGCCATCTCACCGAATAACCCCCTTAGTACAAAAGCCGGCATGGTAGCAAAATCGGGCCGATTTAAGCTGCTTGCCAGGGCTTTACTGAACGCTTTGTTGCTGACTGGATTTGGCGCCGTCATATTCACTGCGCCCTTTATATCCTGATGTTCAATCAGAAATTGCATGGCATCCACCATGTCCTGGATGTGAATCCATGACATGATTTGCTTACCATCGCCGAGTTTGCCGCCAAAACCGAGTCGGTATGCCGGGATCATTTTTGCCAGGGCACCACGATTACGGTCAAGTACAATACCGGTTCTTAATAAGCAAAGGCGGGTATGATTCTGGCAAAGGCGAGCCTTATCTTCCCAGACTTTACAGACCTGATGGCTGAACTCGGGGTAAACCTCGGTGAAATCCTCGTCAATATCCTGATCTCCCTGTCGTCCGTAGTAACCAATAGCGGAACCCGACAAAAAGCACTCAGGTGGTGACTCACTATCACTAATCAACTTGCTTAATTGCTCAGTGAGCTGCCAGCGACTTTGGCAGATTTTCTGCTTTTGTTTGCGACTCCAACGTTGTTCGACCAGAGGTTGCCCCGCCAGGTTAATAACAATGTCGACATCATTAAAATTTGCAAATGCCTGTAAGTCATTAACAACCGTAAGGGCAGCGACATTGATATCCGATGCCATAATCGGCGTGTGTTGTCGCGATAATACGGTAAAGCGATATTGATCCTGATAGGTGCGGATAAAATGACTGCCGATAAGGCCAGTACCGCCGGTGATGAATACATGTTTCATGGAATAATCACTCCTTACGTTAATAAAGTTAGCGCAACTTAGCATTACTGCTCGGAAATATTGATTTAACAAGGTTTTTTACTGTGATAAGCCAACATCCTAAAGCGGGGGTATTAGCCATTTTTAATGTCACTGCGGATGACTTACCAAGGGCGAAATTATTTGCTAAGGTATTGAAAAAACAATTGGAAACGTAATGAGTCAGGAAACACAGGGAACATCTACCGACAGTGGCGTGGTGCGGGTCATATTCATCCTCGCATTACTGGTGATTATCTTAGCGGGCATTAAGGTCGCCAATCAGCTTTTGGTCCCATTTCTGTTGTCGATTTTTATCGCCATTGCCTGTAATCCACTAGTAAATAAACTGGTTGCCTGGCGGGTACCGAAAACCCTGGCGGTGATACTGGTCATCGCTATGTTCTTTGGCGCTGGCTTTCTGCTTGCTGGCGTACTCGGTAACTCATTGAATGAGTTGTCACGACTGATGCCGGAATATAAAGCGCAAGTGAGCGAAAAATTTGCCGGACTTCTCGATATCCTCGCCGCTAACAATGTCCAGGTATCAAAGGGCTTTATTATGCAGTATCTGGATCCTGGCAAGGCTATGGGCTTTGCGGCGAATATGCTGTCCAGCTTCGGCAATATTATGGCAAACCTGTTTTTCATTATCCTGACCGTGGTATTTATGTTGTTCGAGTCCTCCTCGATCCCGACCAAGCTGCATCTGGCGTTTCAGGACCCACAAATGAAGATGCAACAGATTGATAAATTCCTGTCCTCGGTAAATCAATATCTGGCCATAAAAACTGTGGTTAGTATTGGTACCGGAGTCCTGGTTAGTGTGATGCTTTGGGCTTTTGGCCTGGACTTTTATATTCTCTGGGGGGTTGTCGCCTTCTTATTTAACTTTATCCCGAATATTGGTTCTATTATTGCTGCCGTACCCGCGGTATTACTGGCGATGATCCAGTTGAATTTACCCATGGCGGGTTTTATCGGTTTGGGCTATATCCTGATAAACACGGTGATGGGCAACATTGTTGAACCGCGCTATCTGGGACGTGGCCTCGGGTTGTCGACTTTGGTGGTTTTTCTGTCATTAGTATTTTGGGGTTGGTTACTGGGCACGGTCGGCATGCTACTGTCAGTGCCGCTAACCATGATCATCAAAATTGCCCTGGAAAACTCCGCAGAAGGGCACTGGTTCTCCGTTTTGCTCAGTGATTCACATGGTGTCGATTCGGAAGTTAAGCAGTTAAAACAACAAGGTGAAGAGCAACAGGCGTGATAAAGGCTATTGCACAGGCTAAAGCAAAGCCGAAAGTCATATTTAGGTTTGCCGTTGCGGTGAGCTCTTTGCTCGTTACAACTATCGTTAATGGCAACCAGGAGCCGAAGATAGAGTGGCCAGACAAACGTCAGGCAGCGGTGAGCTTAAGCTATGACGATGCGCTTGCCAGCCATTTAGATACGGCATTACCTGAATTAAATCGACATGGCTTTAGCGCCAGTTTTTACCTGACCTTAGCATCGCCCATTGTACGGAGTCGCCTGTCTGAATGGCGTATGGCTGCGAAAATGGGCCATGAGCTCGGCAATCACAGTTTATTCCATGGTTGTTCGAAAGCGCTGCCGGGCAGGGAGTGGGTTGCTGACCACTTAGATTTGTCGCGCCGTTCAGTGGATGACGTGGTGGCGGAAATTCGCCTTGCCAACGATTATCTGTTTGCCATCGACGGCTTAACACAGCGCACCTTTACCCCACCATGTAATGACGTAACCGTTGCAGGTAACCAGTCTATTTTAACCCATTTAAGGCAGGACTTTGTTGCGATAAAAGGGCATTATCCAGACTTTACCGACCTGGTTAATGAAACCTGGGCCCCGGTTAGCGTGTCAGGTGAAGAGCTGATCGCCTATGTCGAACAGCAGGCCAGGGAAGGTGGGGTGATCAATATTATTTTCCATGGTATTGGCGCTGACCACCTGAGTGTCAGTGCAATGGCTCATCGAATGTTATTAGACCACCTGAAACAGCATCCGCGGCGTTACTGGGTTGCCAGTTATCGCCGCATCATGGAACATGTCGGCGCGCAATCAACACGCCACTTTGATGGCAATTAAAAAACCCGCTTAAAAGGTTTGACGATCACCGATTTGTATACGCCAGCGGCAATGTAAGGGTCTGCTTCTGCCCAGGTTTTCGCTTCTTCCAGGCTTGCAAATTCAAGTACTAGCAAAGAACCTGTAAAACCCGCCTCGCCAGGATTTTCATCATCGATGGCCGGACATGGGCCTGCCAGGATCAGGCGGCCCTGATCCTGTAGGTTCTTTAATCTGGCCAAGTGCTGGTCCCTGACCGATAAACGCAACGCTAAGCTATTTTCATTGTCTTCGCTAATAATCGCATACAACATCTTGTTATTGTCCTGATTCTTCATTATTGCTGATTGACTTGCTGACATCAGTCTGTGGCTGCTCGGGCTCAGGTTCGATGTGCTTGTAAATCAACAGCAATGAACCGAGTGCAAACACAAACGTCATAATGGTTAATCCAAACACTTTGAAATTAACCCAGGTTTCCTGGCCAAAGTTAAACGCTACATAGAGGTTAAGCAGGCCACAGACCAAGAAGAACGCGACCCAGGCATAATTGTAGCGAGTCCATATTTTTTCCGGCATGCGGATAGACTCGCCAAGCATGGTTTGCAACAGGTTCTTTTTGAAAAATGCCTGGCTGACCCACAAGCCTACGGCAAAAAAGACGTTAACGATGGTGACTTTCCATTTGATAAAGGCATCGTTTTGAAAAATCAGCGTCAAGGCCCCGAAAACGGCAATCAGGCCAAACAGCCACCATTGCTTTTGCGGAATTTCCTTACCCTGTATTTTCATCACGATCATTTGTAACGCGGCGGCGACAATTAATGCGCCTGTTGCCCAGTAAATATCGACCATTTTATAGACGACAAAGAAGATTATGAGTGGAATAAATTCAAAGAATGCGGTCATAGTTATTAAATACTTTGCTTCAGTTAGCTTTATTCTAGCGAAACATCCGGTTTCAGACTACAGCCATTATCGACAAAAGTGTAAGTGAGTTTATCGATACAGGGTTTTAAACAAATCTTCGCTGCGGCCATTACGGGTAGAGTCGATTTTTAATGGATGCTTTAGATCATTCCATTTGGTGACTTTACCGCCTTTATTGACATGGGGGAACGGGGCAGGGGTCATTGGGTGGTCAATCAAGGTCGCTACCGATTGCCACCACAGTGGGTCATTTGCCTGTAATCGTAAAAAATCCTGATCACGCTCGGCAAAATAGCTCACTACTTGCTGTTGATGTTGATAATAACAATCAAGCAGGTATTGATCCTGACTAAGCTCAGCTTCGCTATATTGCCCAAAAACCTCCCCATAGCAACGCTTTAGAATCGGGTTAAAACCGCCATCCTGGCGCTGTAAATTTTTTTGCATGCGCAATAATAATTGCCGTATCGAAGGGAGCCACTCATCCGGATTACGTTCAAGATAGACAAAGCGGGCATCTGGATAAAGCCGATCCAGTCTGGCGTAGTCGCTAAAAACCGGAGTATCGGCAATGACCTTTGCCCGGGCAAAGGTTTCCTGGGTGTATGCCGTATGGGCAACGGTGAAACCCTGCTCGAGCATCGCCAGACAAAAGCTGGTGGTGGCCGTTCTCGGTAAACTGACCACGAATAGCTTTTCAACAGATGGCTGTTGCGATGATTGTGGGTTATTCGATGCCATAACCAAAGGGGTTGTCAATGCTATGGGATGGTTCGGTAAACCATTTAGGACCAGAGTCAGTCATGTAAAAGTGGTCTTCAAGGCGTACACCAAACTCACCGGGAACACATAACATCGGCTCATTTGAAAAACACATGCCCGCTGCCAACGGGGTTTGTTCATTACCAACCAGATACGGCCATTCATGGATATCAAGGCCAATACCATGCCCGGTACGATGCGGCAACCCCGGTAACTGATACTCAGGACCATAACCAACCGAGGCCAGGTACTGGCGAGCAGCGTTATCCACATCTGCACAAGGATGGTTTAATTTTGCTGCGGCGAAGGCGGTTAATTGCGCAGTTTTTTCATGTTGCCATACCTCGCGCTGCCTGGCACTCGCCTCGCCAAATACGTACGAACGGGTGATATCAGAATGGTAACCAAACAGTTCACATCCGGTATCAATTAGCACCATGTCGTTTTCAGCCAGGGTCTTTGGATTGGCAACACCGTGGGGATAGGCGGTGTCTTCACCAAACAATACAATACAAAAATACGAACCATTGTGGGCTCCGAGTTTTCGATGGGCAGCATCGATAAACTGTTCGACTTCAGTGACACTAATCCCCGGATAGAGAATTTTCGCGGCAGCTTGTTGTACTTTTAAGGTGATGTCTTTGGCATGTTGCAGTATCGCAATTTCTTGAGCAGATTTATGCATCCGGCAACCGGCAGTCACTACCTTCGCATCTTGCCATTGATAATCCTTCGTTAACTGGCTGATGCCATTGGTAATAAAAAATGGCGTTGACTCATCAAAAGCAATGGAGCCTTGCTCAATGCCAGCTGTTTGTAACACTGTTAAAAAAGTGTGATAGGGACTTTCGTGCTCATGCCAGCCATGGACCTTGCCCTTGATCGCCATATACTGTTGTAGTGTATCTATTTCAAAAAACGGGGCAATGTATTCGATCTCACCCGATGCCGGCAAAATCGCACCTACCATACGCTCTGAAGGGTACCAGTTGGTGCCAGTGAAATAACTGAGGTTGCTACCGGCATTCAGATAAACCGCAGCAATATTATTCTCTCGCATGATTGCCTGGGCGCGACCGATGCGCTCACGGAATTCATCGTGACTAATACCTTGCAGGTCTTCGCACATGTCGGAAAGCGCGGCTAACTGTTCAGCCGCCGTTGAGCCACCAATACCATAGTGATTGTTCATAATCGTCCCAATTAAAAGGTTGTTTTTATAACTTTTAGAGACGTTATTTTCAGCTAACTGACACGGGTTTTGCAATCTTTAATCGCATTTGCGGTTAATACTTTATAAGGGAGAAATTCCACTGTCGGCTACTGCAACTGGTTTTTATCGTAATGCAGCAGTCCTTAAGTTTTAATAAACCAAATTTAATTTCATTGCCCGGTAAAGTTGCTTGCCTGACTTAACGCGCGTTTAAAGTCTTTTTTCAGATGCGCTTTTAATTGTTTTCGCACAACTTTACTGTCCAGTTGGTTGCGCACACAATGTAATGCCAGGGCATAAACCGTTTGCGATTCGGTTAACATGGTCTGACGATTTGCCGTTGGGCTGTAACAACTACCGCATCCCCCACGAAACTGATAGGCGGTATTTGCCATCATCACCCCGAAGCCAAGATAACAGGCCAGTAAGTCTATGGTTTGATTGCGTAAGTCGGTGCCGCCAGGCGGATTATCGGCTGTTTGTTGTAATAACAACGCGGCGAACCCCTGGGCGAAATTGGCGATCATTAGCTGCGGGTGATTAATCTGTTGTTGTTGATATGGCCAGACGACTGGCTGCCCTCCCTGCATCGAATAGTCCGTGTTAACGACGCGAATATCTGAGCCGCGAAGACCGTCCGGAAAGCTCAGCCTGGGTAAACCATTGTTGTCGGCCGACCCCGTTGATGCGCAACGCAATGCTACCGGCCATTGACGCATCCCCGCATAGTCGGCGGTTCTGGAGAAAATGGCCTGCGCCATTTCGTCGACACTTCCAACCCGGCCTGGGTAGTATTCATTGGTTGGCAAAATACAGCGTGGCTTTAACTGTGGATCGGTACTGACAAAATGTTGTTCTAACCAGAGATAGGCATCATCAATCCAGGCTTTACTTTGTTCATCAATTAAGGGGGTAGGTTTTAATAAATTTGCAAACATCTGCGGACAAAAACGCTTGAGAGCTAATAAGGAATAGCCTCAATTTATCGAACTGGGCGTTAAAGAGCAACTACATCGGCGGCTTATCTCTTATCTGGTTGCCAGCAAAATTTAAAGTAACGACTGCCGGATAAAAACGGCTTGTGATAGACTCATCGTTAACGTGTAAATAGCCTTAATGGCACTAAATCAGGGATTCAAGGGATTGGCATGCGGTTTTTGCATACATCAGACTGGCATATAGGTCGGCTTTTCCAAAATATTTCACTTCTCGATGATCAGCAATTTGTACTTTCCCAAATTAAAGATTATGCCTTGGCTCATAAAGTCGATGCCATTGTTGTTGCCGGCGATATTTTCGACCGCTCGGTTCCGCCGGCGCAGGCGGTGGATGTTCTGGACAAATTTCTGGTCGACCTGCAACAACATAATATTCCGGTAATTATGATCAGCGGTAATCATGACAGCGCCAAACGCCTGCGCTTTGGTGCCAGGCAAATGCGCCTGGCGAATCTGCATATTCTCGCTGATTTGCACCTGGCTTGTGAGCCGGTGATTGTTGCCGGAAAAGATGGTAAAGAAGTCGCGTTTTACGGGCTGCCTTATCATGACCCGGTCGAAGTCAGGGAAGCCTTTGCTGAGGAGATTGCCGAGCATCTGGGCGAAGGTGAGGTTCTGCGGACCTATGATCAGGCACACACGTTTATGGCCAAGCGAATTTTACAGCACCATAAACAACTTGCCGGTATCGCATCCGTGTTAATCAGCCACTGCTTTATTGATGGTGCCAGTGAATCGGATTCGGAACGCCCGTTAGCCATTGGTGGCGCAGACCGGGTATCCTGGCAGCCACTTGCACAGTTTGATTATGTCGCCCTTGGCCATTTGCACGGCCCACAATTTAAAGGTGCGGAACACATTCGCTATTCTGGCTCACCCCTGAAGTATTCCTTTTCCGAGCACCAGCAAAACAAATCCGTCACCCTTGTCGAACTGACAGCCGATAAGCCAGCCCAAATCACCTTGTTACCCCTGCAAGCCAGGCACAACCTTAGGGTGCTGGAAGGGGAACTGGAGCAGCTATTGTTAGCGGCAAAAGATGATGCAAATTTTGACGATTACCTGCTGGTTCGCTTAACCGATAAGCAAAGCCTGTTGGAACCGTTAGCTCGCTTGCGAGGCGTTTATCCTAATGTGTTGCAGATGGAGCGTAGGCAATATTTGGCTGAATACCTATCAGCAAAAGATGGCAAAGACAGCACAGCGCTTAGCGAGCTAAAAAAAGATGAACTCCAGGTTTTTTCAGAGTTTTTCACTCAGGTTACCGACAATCAATTATCAGAATCACAACAACAGATCCTGAAAGACACCATAGAACAGGCCCTGGCAATTGTGGAGGGACGTGAATGAGATTTTTAAGCCTTTCCATTCAGGCATTTGGACCTTTTGCCGACAAACAGGTGATCGATTTTCAGGAGCTTGGCAATTCCCCCCTGTTCTTGATTGATGGCCCGACCGGAGCGGGTAAGTCGTCTATTTTACACGCCATTTGTTTTGCGCTTTATGGTGAGACAACGGATGAAGCCCGTAAAGATTTTGCCGTGCGTTCCGATAATGCCAATGACGACGTGTTGACCCAGGTTGAGCTTACGTTTTCCCTCCGTGATAAACGCTATCGGATTACGCGCACGCCGACCCAGGTAAGGCCGGCAAAGCGCGGTGATGGTTTTACCGAGGAAAAGGCCAGTGCTCACTTTTGCCAGTATCTCGATGATGGCTCTGAAGTGACCTTGGTGGCGAAAAAGAAAAAAGATGCCGATGACATGATTCGTGAAATTATTGGTTTGAGCGTTGAGCAGTTTCGCCAGGTAATGGTATTGCCACAGGGCAAGTTTCGAGAATTGTTATTGGCGAAATCTGATGCCCGGCAATCGATTTTATCGACACTGTTTCAAACCCAGGTGTATCAGAAAATTGAGCAGATCCTCAAAGACAAAGCCGCTCTGATAAAAGGGGATTATGAGCAACTTCAGGAGATGATAAACCAGGCATTAGCGGAAGCTGAGGTTCAGGAATTATCACAGCTGGACAGTCGTCATCAGCAACAGACCGACTTGGTAAAGCGCTTAACCGAACAAAAACAGCAACTGGAAAAAGACCGTCAACAGGCGATCATTGCCTATCAGGATGGTAAAAAACTTGCTCAGGATTTTACTGAGTATGCGCGTTTGCAGCATGCGCAGTCAGAGCATTTACAGCGTCAACAGGAGATGGCGGCCGAACAACAAAAACTGATGCAGGCAGAGCAGGCTGCGCGCATTGAACCGGGGTTTAAAGCGTTACAATCGCAGCAGGCAGATATCAAACAGCTGCAACGGCAAATTGCTGAGTCAAAGCAGCAGGAAGCTAAATCGGCACAGCAGTTAAAACAGCATGAGGCGCAGTTAACAACGGCGCAACAGCAACACCAGCAACGCCAACCGTTGCTGGACCGGCAACAACAATTGGCCAACTTTCAGGAAACATTAGCGGGCTTTGATGTTATCCAACAACAATGTCAGCAAAAACATGCCGCAGAGCAGGACGCGCGGCAAAACATTGTGCAGGCAAAAGCAAAAATTGATGAGTATTCGACCCGAGTAAAAAAGGGTGAAGCGCTAATTCATTCACTGCAACAAAATGTCGATAAATTACCCGATGCTATAGAGCAGCAGGCCGTATTGGAACAACAACTTTCGTTAAGTCGACAGTTGCAGCAGCTTGTTGTCCAGGGTAAACAACTCAACCAGGATATTGGCCGGCAACAACAGCAGGTTAGCCAATGTCAGAAAGCGCTGGAGGCGGAAAACAACGCCTTGATGACACTGGAGTTTAAATGGCACAGCTCACAGGCGGCGATACTGGCGGCGCAGTTAAATCCGGGGGACGCCTGCCCGGTTTGTGGGTCTGTTGAACATCCTGCACCGGCGGAACATGATAACAACCATGAAACGGTCAATAAATCGATGATCCAGGCTCAGCGCCAGCGTTGTGAAGAGCAGCAACAGGCATTGCAATCAGTCCAGGTCGGTTTAGCAACAATCCAGCGTGAGTTGGAGGTTTGTGAGTCTCAACAACAGCAGTTAGGTAAAGAACAACAAGTTTCTGGTGTTAAGATAGCGTCGCTGGCAGAGATAGAACAGGCACTCTGCGAAAATCGTAAAATGATTAATGAATGCAAAGCGGATCAGCAAAACCTGTTGAAAGCCTCGGATAAGTTGCAAGCCATGCAACTTGAGTCACAGCGCCTGGCCACGAATTTGCAACAGTTAGAGCAGTTATTACCGGATCTGGTGGCGGCGAGTGCGACGGCGCAAATGAAGCTTGCTGACACTGAGAAAGGCCTGCCCGAGCAATTTCGTGATAAAAGCGTGCTGGATAAAGCTATCAAAGAGAATCAGCAGGCTTTGGCGTTGTTGGACAGCCAACTTGCTGAGGCGCAGCAAAGGTTTCAACAGGCATCACAAAATTTTAGTGCCATCGCCAGTAAAAAAACGACCCAATTACAACATCTGCAGCAATTGCAGAATAAAC
Source organism: Thalassotalea mangrovi (assembly GCF_005116735.1). GTDB lineage: Bacteria > Pseudomonadota > Gammaproteobacteria > Enterobacterales > Alteromonadaceae > Thalassotalea_A > Thalassotalea_A mangrovi. The sequence goes on from NZ_SWDB01000014.1 coordinate 100,633, forward strand.
TTCAGCTGTTACAACAACAATGGCAGCAACAACTGGCGGCAAGCAATTTTGTCGACCAAGATGACTTTACTCAGGCCTGCCTTGATGAGTTCAGCCTGCGGCGTTTACAACAGGATGTGAATGAATATCAGCAACACGCTAAGACGCTGGCTGATAACCTGCAGTTGCTGGCACAGCGCCTTAACGAAAAATCAGCACCGGATTTAGCTGCGCTGCAATCCAACCTGGATAATGTCGATGGCCGCTATCAGTTGCTGGACAAAGAGTTGAGTCAGGCCGCGATTTCACTGGCAAATTCAGGCAATTTGTTAAAACGGATAGAACAGTACCAAACGCGTCAGCAGGAACACAGGGAAAATTATGAAGTGATCGGTACATTGGCCAATGCCGCCAGTGGTAAAGGTAAGGTCAGGGTATCTCTGGAGCGCTTCGTTCTTGCCGATATCCTTGACAATGTCTTGTCTATCGCCAGCCAGCGATTGCATATCATGAGTAAAGGCCAGTATCGCCTGGTAAGGCAGGCGGAAGAACAACAAAAACGCAATGTTACCGCAGGTCTGGATTTGGCCGTCGATGATGCTCATACCGGGAAAGTCCGGCCGGTGGCAACCCTGTCTGGAGGCGAATCATTTATGGCATCGCTGGCACTGGCGCTGGCGTTGTCGGAAGTAGTGCAGCAACGCTCCGGTGGTATTGAACTGGACACCTTGTTTATCGATGAAGGGTTTGGCAGCCTGGATCAGGAGTCGTTACAACTGGCCATCAATACATTAATCGATTTGCAATCAACTGGCAGGACTATTGGCGTCATTTCACATGTTAATGAGCTTAAAGAGCAAATGGCGCAACGTATTGATGTGCGTAATGATGGCTCGGGCAGTAAAGTACAATTGATTGCGGTCTAGTCTAGCTACGGGTAGCAAGCGTCAGCCTGTCATTAAGAGAATCTCTTACAGCCTGACGCTTTTAGCTTTTCGCTTCTTTAGACCCCTTACATCCAGGCGTAACTGAGTTTTAGAAAGGCGGTTTGATCTTCAGTTTTTACTAACTGTTTTAGAAAGATTTGATCAGGGGTATTGGGTTGCCCAATCGCCTCATAGCCGTCGTTTGAGTATCCCAGGAATAACAATGTCTGAGGATTGATGCGATACGAGTAGATAAGTTGCGCCGCGAGATTTTTTTCGTTGGCGATGTTTTCTGAAAAATCGTAGTCGGCAAAGTAATAGGCCCAGCTGTCATTGCTCAGGTTGATATCGGAATTGCTGTAAACCAGGTTTAGTTTAATCGAACTATTGATATCAAATTGATAGCTGATACGTACATCGGAGACGCGTTCTATGTAGACATTTTTACCGTCAGCATCCAGTTTTGCGTAAGTAAAAGCGAGATTCAATTCGGTGTTTTGATTGAGGTTCCAGGTCGTGGATGGGGCCAGGATAATACCATCACCCAGGCGATCATTGTAATAATCAATGCTGTCACCAAATTCGCCGAAAACACCGACGGCCAGACTAGGTAGCGGCTGGAACACAAAATCGACATTAATTTTATTTAAATCAAATAAGCTAGTATTGCCTGCAATTGCGGTGAGGCGTTGATCAAGACGAAGTCCTACCCGGTTTTCATTAGTAATACTCAGGTATGCAAAGGATTGCAATGGTCCGTAAATACCCAAGTTCGCAATGTAAGATTCGTTAATTAACTCATTATCCTGATTTTCCGTTGACTCATAATGCATACCGAAAAATAAATCTGTCCACCAGGAATTGTCACTGTATACAATGCGCTCGATACTTGAACTCAATCGTTTGATATCGGTTAATGGCATATAACCCATATCGGCTCTGAACCCATTTCCTAAATCCTGATAGTGTGCCTTGATATTCCAGTCCGTACTGCTGTGCTCGAACCCAAGCTTGAGACCGTTGTCCGAAAATGCCCCCTGATTTCTTCCCAGCAAGCTGTTGAGAGCGCAGTAGTCCCCCATGCAGTACTGCATGAAAAGATCGTCTGGGTATTCGGTATCGGAATGCATTATTTGGGCAGTAACGATATTGGAGTCAGTGACTTTATACTTACCATCAACGCCGGTAACGACATTATGGTATTTGTCGCCATTGCGTATTGTCGATATCAGTCCAAAGGAAAGGTCCCGGTTAAAATCGTATCGATATCGAAATGCACTCGACCAACTACCTCCAGCAACCTTAACCGGCAATGAAAATACATTCCCGGGAACGATAAAGTTGGTTTCCTGATCTTTTGCCGAGAATAAGCCGAAGGAATGGTCTCCCTCGCGACCGGTAAGTTTAATACCGACATCGGGATCGACGATGTTTCGTGTATAAACCAGATCAGACTGACTGGAAAAATATTCGGAATTGTCGAGGAAGAATGGCCGTTTTTCATCAAAGTACAAGGCTTCATTCTGGTTGACGGTCAATTGCCCGGCATCGGCTTCAACGGTAGAAAAGTCAGGATTTAATGTCACATTGAAAAGGGTATCGGGTGTAATGCCCCAGCGCAGGTTTAACCCAGGTTCAATGTCATTATCTTTGAGCCAGTCGTGATTTTGATGAATATCATCGGGCTCAGCATAAGAAGCTTTATTTTTATTATGAAGTGCGACAACCGAAGGGGTTATGGTAAGGTTTTGTCCGGTTTTGGCTTCTTCAAATCCTTGCAACTCATCCATTTGGCAAATCCAGCATGGGTTGTCGCGATTGATTTTGAGATGCGAGATTCGCAAGCGTTGATTTCTGGGATACATGCGGATCATTTCAATGCCCCAGGTTTTTAAGTCACTGCCTTGTTTGAAATTAAGTTCACGATAAGGAATGGAAAATTCCACCACATATCCAAAATCGGTGATTTTCCCGTAGGAGTACCAAATACCGTCCCAAAGGTTAGTATTGTCGCCGGTCATCTCATTCTGAATGCCGTCATTTTGGACACCAAACGGGTTTACGAAAAACTTATATGCGAGGCGATGGTCGTTAAAGGTATCGAGTTTGATGCCGACAATATCATCACCCCAGGCCTTATCTCTGTCGCGCAAAAACGCCTGGATGTTTTCAGGTTCAGGATCGTAGGCTTTAAACGCAAAATTAAGCTTTTCACCATCTTCGAAAATATAGACTTCGGTTTTTACCGGGCTAGGAGTGTTGTTAAAAGGGTGGTTGACCACATCGAGATCAACCCGGGTCGCTCGTTGCCATGCCGGTTCGGTTAATTCACCGTCCAGGGATAACTCTCCCTTGATGTGCGGGATAGAAAATTGCTGTTTGGAAAAGGTAAAAAATGAGACGAGAAAAAGACCAACACCTAGGAGGATACTTTTAACGTTTTCCCTGAGCAAAATCATTCAAACTTCCTATTTTTGCTGTTATTTTTATTTTTCCGGGATACCGAAAACGTTTGCTTTTTTATACCGCCATTAGACATTTATGTCAAATTGTAAGCTTTTGTAACATAGTTGTAAAAACTTATTAAAATACAGGGTGTTAATTGTTTTTATCAACCCGGTAGGCGATATTAAACCGTTCGGTAAAAATGTAAACATGGGTCGATTGAAAATTATTTTTTGGGCATAATAGCGGCAGGTTAAACGGAGATTGCACATTGACGGCTTTAGATTTTATTGCGTTATTTATTTTTATTGGCAGTTGGGTAGGTTACACGCAGTTTGCGCGAATTAAAGCCAAAACCACGCCGTGCCTTTCCCGATGTTTACATCAGCATCGAATTCTCTGGATGCGACATATTTTTGACCATGATATCCGAGTCTCGGATGCCGCGATGATTGCCAATCTTGACCGTCATGTAGCATTCTTTGCCTCATCGACCATGCTGGTGCTAGCCGGTGTATTAACCTTGTTTACCCAGGTCGATAATGTGTCCGCCATGTTGTCGGCAATTCCCTATGCTACTGATAAGAGCCCGATTTTGATCCAGATTAAGCTGAGTCTGTTGGTGCTCATATTTGTGTTGGCATTTTTCCAGTTTACCTGGTCGATGCGACAATATGGGTTCGTCAACATTATGATGGGAGCGGCACCTTTTGCCGAGAAAACCCAGAATAAAAACCTTATTGATTACGCCAAGCAAATGGCTGTGGTTCAGGATCAGGCGGGGCACGCCTACAATTATGGTTTACGCTCCTACTATTTTGCCTTGGCAGCACTGTGTTGGTTTTATCACCCGGTACTGTTCATCATTAGTAGCCTGATGGTGGTTTATGTGCTTTATTACCGGGAATTTAAATCCAGGGCATTGCGGGCTATCAAAGCTGGTATCAACAACCTGGAAGAAGATTTCTCTGATTTGTTTCCTGAAGTTGATATTAAATAATGGATAAGAAAGCTGTTCATCCATACGCCGGATACTCAATTCGCGATTTTGACCGCCACCAATGTTTAAAACTGTCCTGGTGGTTTTATCTGGTAATGATTTGTCTGAATAAAGTCTATATCGTTGCAATCCTGTCTTTTGCCAATATGCAGGATAAATTGCAGTTAATTCAATTGGTTTATCCGGTACCTAAGACATTTTACCTGGCCCTGCTGGTATCGGTACCGTCGATTTTATTCGCTTATCTGGTGTTTTTTCGAAAGCCGGAGGCATCGACAATGGTGAGGTGGTTGTGGCCGAAAATGATTTGGCTTGCCTTGCTGATTCTCTCGGCCGAAATCATTCTGTTATTTGCATTATCGTATACTTTGGGCGCTGATATCAGCCCACAACTTTATGGCCAATGGCTGGTAACGGCTATTATCATTGTGCTAGGTGGGATGATCCCCCGGGTGCGCCTGAATTTACAGGAATTTCCGGAGCAACTGGCAGACAATAAGAAATAGCCGTTTGGTTATTGACAGTAGGGCATCAGACTTGCAAGTGTATGATGCTTATGCCATTTGTATCGGTAGTTTGAAATAAACCTGGCCGTTATCGTCGGCATTTGGCAGTTTACCGGCGCGGATATTACATTGTAGTGACGGAAAAATAAGTTTAGGGTTGGCCAATGTCGCATCTCGCTGCTCACGAACCCGAACATAATCCTGCTCAGCAATACCTTCCCGAACCTGTATATTAGCCCGTTTTTGTTCTCCAACCGTACATTTATAGGCTAACTGGCGACCTTGCGGTTGGTAATCATGACACATGTATAACCAGGTCTCATCACCGAGAGCATAAAGCTTCTGAATCGATGCATAAAGTAATTGCGCATCGCCACCGGGAAAGTCACAACGGGCAGACCCTGAATCTGGCATGAACAGGGTGTCGCCAATAAAGGCATGCTTACCAATGACAAACGTTATGCTGTCAGGTGTGTGTCCCGGGGTGTCGAGAATATCGATGGTCAGTTGTCCAAGTTCCAGGCTATCGCCCTCACTCAATAACAGATCGAAGTCATGGGCCTGTTCATTCAGTTGCTTGGCCATATTAAATATCAATTTAAACGTTGATTGCGTTCGCTTAATGTTCGCGCTAACGCCAATTTGACCACCCAGTTCAGATTTCAGGTACGTGGCGCTGGAGATGTGGTCAGCGTGGGCGTGAGTTTCTAAAATGTATTGCAACTGTAATTGCTGTTCATTGATATAAGCAATCAGGGTATCGCTAAATGGTGTGCTTATTTGACAGGCTACCGGATCAAAATCCAGTGCCGGATCGATTATGGCACACTTGCGGGTCACCGGGCAGGAAACAATATAGGTGAGGGTAAATGAATCCTTATGGAAAAATGCTTTAATATCCGGGTACATAACTCGTCCGTGGAAATATTTGAATCGAAAAATTGCCTTAACTTACCTTATTTATTCCTGATAGCCTATATCCTCGAGCAAATTTTTTCCTTCCGCAGCTGTTCTCGCCAGTTCATCGCAGCGTTCGTTTTCCGGATGTCCGGAATGTCCCTTTACCCATTTCCATTGAATTTGGTGGCGCTGGCTTTCCTGATGCAGACGTTTCCATAAATCGGCATTTTTGACCGGTTGTTTGGCAGCGGTTTTCCAGTTGTTTTTAAGCCAGTTGTGAATCCATTGAGTGATCCCCTGACGAACATACTGGCTGTCCGTGGTTAAGGTGATATCACAGCCCTCGGTTAATGACTCTAACGCAACGATGGTAGCTAACATTTCCATGCGGTTATTCGTTGTGCGCTGATAGCCTTGCGATAATTCTTTACGATGTTGCTTATATATAAGGATGGCACCGTAGCCGCCGGGACCCGGATTTCCGAGACAGGAACCGTCGGTATAGATATCGACATGTTTTTTCATAGCTCTTTTATTCTTTCTTTGCTTATCGTTGTTGGCAGTGTAACATCTTACCCGGAACTGTTGTGCGTGTGATACTAACTTTTGTATCCGGCTCTGGAAGTCAGGCGTCAATGTGGCAAAGTTTAATACCCTGCCAGCCGCTATTGTTGCCTTTTATAACAGCAGTACACCACAACAGTTATCATCGCTTTTTTGATTCAATTTAATCAGGTCAGGTGCAGCAATGCAGTCAACGCAAGAACGATTAATTATTCTCGATACAGAAACAACGGGTATTGATCCCAAAGCCGGTCATCGTATTGTTGAGATCGGTTGTGTGGAAATGGTCAATCGGAAACTGACAGGTCGCAGTTACCATGTATATATCAATCCACAGATGGAGATGGAGCAGGAAGTTATTGATGTTCACGGCTTAACCAATGACTTTCTTGCAGATAAGCCGCTGTTCCATCAGGTTGCCAATGAGTTTATCGAGTTTATCCGTGGTGCCGAACTGGTAATACATAATGCCAAGTTCGACGTCGGCTTTATGGATCACGAATTTGCCATGGTAAATCGCGGCCTGCCAATGACGGCCGATATCTGTTCCATTACCGATACCCTGGCGGTTTCAAGGGACGAGTTTGGCTCACCGAAAACCCTTGACTACCTGGCGAAATTCTATCGGGTTGATAAATTAGTGGACCGTACTTACCACGGCGCTTTGATCGATGCGCAACTACTGGCGTTTGTCTATATAGAGATGACGCGCCGGCAAAATACCCTGAACCTGCAACATGGCGACGGTAATGATGGCGATTCGTTAGGCATTCGTCGTTTGGATGCAAATCGAGCCGCGCTGCCGGTGGTAATGGCGGGCACTGAAGAACTCCAGGCCCACGAAGAGCGTCTTGATATCGTCGAGCAGAAGGGGAGTGCGCCTATCTGGCGAGCGTCAGCGGAGCCAATTGAAGCTGAAAAAGCTCAATAAATACGCAAGCTAACAGCAAGTTTTACACATTTGTACGACATTTGTTCAGTCAGCAGGTTTTATCTGAAAAAAGTGTTGACTCATGCAAATCATAACCGTATTATTCCCGCCGCATTCAACGACATGTTGAGCAAAGACCGAGTAGCGGAGTGGTAGTTCAGTTGGTTAGAATACCGGCCTGTCACGCCGGGGGTCGCGGGTTCGAGTCCCGTCCACTCCGCCAAATCTGTCTTTAAATTTGTATCCTTTGTGGAGTGGTAGTTCAGTTGGTTAGAATACCGGCCTGTCACGCCGGGGGTCGCGGGTTCGAGTCCCGTCCAC
>NZ_SWDB01000015.1 GCF_005116735.1 Thalassotalea mangrovi
GATACAAATTGAAATTGCCTTTGTGGAGTGGTAGTTCAGTTGGTTAGAATACCGGCCTGTCACGCCGGGGGTCGCGGGTTCGAGTCCCGTCCACTCCGCCAACAATTTCTCATGTCATCAGTTGCAAGATATCCTTAGCGGAGTGGTAGTTCAGTTGGTTAGAATACCGGCCTGTCACGCCGGGGGTCGCGGGTTCGAGTCCCGTCCACTCC
>NZ_SWDB01000016.1 GCF_005116735.1 Thalassotalea mangrovi
TTCTCAACGTTTCTCAATAACACCCTAACTTGAAATCGAAAACTAAGACCTTGCTATCTGCGTTCTTTGCGATTCCTGAAATAAATAACCTCTTGCTCTAATCGTCTGAAATATCGGCTTAATTGCTACCTGGGCCACAACAAAAATATTTTAAGAAAAACCTTTTACTATTGCTCAATAGCCTCTATTAGATATAGGACAGTGTTGTTATAATGCGTCGTTATTTATCTAAATTATAAGTTTTTTGAGGTTCAATAGATGTCGGAAACTGAAAATCGTCCGAGCAACTTTATTCGCCAAATTATTGATGCGGACCTGGCCTCAGGTAAGCACACTGGCGTTCATACCCGTTTTCCTCCAGAACCCAATGGTTATCTGCACATTGGCCATGCGAAATCCATATGCCTGAATTTTGGCATTGCTAAGGATTATCAGGGCCAGTGTAACTTGCGTTTTGACGATACAAACCCTGAAAAAGAAGACATCAATTATGTAAAATCCATTCAGGAAGATGTGAAATGGTTGGGCTTTCAATGGCATGGCGATATCCGCTATTCCTCCGACTATTTTGATCGTTTATATGGTTATGCGGTTGAACTTATTGAAAAAGGCCTGGCTTATGTAGATTTTCTCAATGCTGAGCAAATGCGTGAATATCGCGGTACACTGACGGCTCCCGGTAAAAATAGTCCTTATCGTGATACCCCGGTTGAAGAAAACCTGGCTTTGTTTGAAAAAATGAAGAACGGCGAGTTCAAAGAAGGTGAGTGTTCATTGCGTGCCAAAATTGATATGGCCTCGAGCTTCATGTGTATGCGCGACCCGGTAATTTATCGGGTGAAGTTTGCTCATCATCATCAGACGGGTGACAAATGGTGCATCTATCCAATGTACGATTTTACCCACTGTATTTCTGATGCCATTGAAGATATCACCCATTCGCTTTGTACCCTGGAGTTTCAGGATAATCGTCGTCTGTACGACTGGGTCATCGATAACATTTCCATTGAAGCACAACCGCGCCAATATGAATTTTCTCGCTTGAACCTGGAATACACGGTAATGAGTAAGCGTAAGCTTAATGCTCTGGTCGAAGAAAAACTGGTTAACGGTTGGGATGATCCTCGTATGCCGACCATCGCCGGTTTCCGTCGCCGTGGTTATACACCAGCGTCTATTCGAGAATTTTGTAAGCGCATCGGCGTGACTAAAATGGACAACACCGTGGAAATGGGCGTGCTTGAAGCCTGTATTCGTGAAGATCTTAACGAACATGCTCCTCGAGCGATGGCTGTTCTCGATCCAGTACGCGTTGTTATTGAAAACTTCGATGAGGGTAAGGTTGAGACATTAACGGTGAAAAACCACCCGAACGATGATGCGATGGGATCTCGTGAGGTGCCGTTTACCCGTGAAGTCTTTATCGAAGCCGAAGATTTCCGCGAAGAAGCAAACAAAAAATACAAGCGTCTTGTGTTAGGTAAAGAAGTACGTCTGCGTGGCGCCTATGTGATAAAAGCAGAGCGCTGTGAGAAGGATGCAGAAGGTAATATTACCACCATTTATTGTACCTATGATCCTGACACCCTAGGTAAAAATCCTGCTGATGGCCGCAAAGTCAAAGGCGTGATCCACTGGGTCAGCGCGAGCGAAAGCCTAGATGCAGAAGTGCGTTTGTACGATCGCTTATTCACCGTACCAAACCCGGCAGCGGCGGAAGATTTCCATAGCGTTATCAACCCTGAATCGTTGCAGGTTATCAAAGGTGCTAAGGTTGAGCCTTCACTGGCAAGTGCCGAAGCTGAAAAAGCTTACCAGTTTGAGCGTCAGGGTTATTTCTGCCTGGACAGCAAAGACGCTAGCACAGACAACCTGGTGTTTAATCGCACCGTCGGTTTGCGAGACACCTGGGCAAAAATTGAAGGTTAATCCCTGATAAAACCCTAAATCGAAAAACGGAACCAAACAAGGTTCCGTTTTTTATTTCCCGAATAAATTACCCAGACACCCATAGCTGTTAAGACACCCATAGTTATCAAGACACCCATAGTTATCAAGACACCCACCGTTATTAAGACACCCATGGTTATTAAGACACCCATGGTTATTAAGACACCCATGGTTATTAAGACACCCATGGTTAT
>NZ_SWDB01000017.1 GCF_005116735.1 Thalassotalea mangrovi
AGTTATCAAGACTCCCATGTATTCAATCTATTTGAGCAATTGATACTTCGTATTTGCTTACTTTTCGTGTGGGTGTCTTGTTAAGGGCACATACCAGATTTACCAGCGTCAATTAATGGGTGTCTTGATAAGTGTTTTGATAAGTATTTAAGAGCGGAGTTACTGCTAGTCGGTTTTTTATGGGTGTCTTGATAAGCGCAATGATTTTTAAGGCTTGATGCGGGTGGTGTTTGGCATTGCTAGTCTGGACTCTGGGCTAGAATAAGTGGATGATGAAAACAATCAATTCAGATGCCGGTGATAAAACGCAATGCAAAAGGTTATGACAGTGTCAGATACGTCAACTGATGTTAGTGCTGTAGACTTATATCGCAGGCAATATCAGGAACATGGTTTTTTTATCATTCCTGGATGCCTGCCTCAGATAGAATTGCAAGCATTAAAGGCTGAAGTTCAACGCATTCATAATTGCTGGTTGCAAATGAACCGCGAGGACTATCAGAAATACGCCATGATCAATATGCATGGCTTAACTGATCCGGTTTACTTTCAGGGGACAGACGGAAAGTCAGATGCAAAGAGGCGAGGAGAGTTTTTTAACTTGCTCGCACCTTTATCTTTACTAACAACAATGGCTTCGGTTTTTGGTAATGATTTGTACTTTCATAATACCCAACTTTTCTTCAACCCATATAGAAATGGCAGAACACCTTATTGGCACAGGGATATGCAATACCAGGGCGAGAGCGAAGCGATACAAAAGGCCGATTTGGCTTCGATGTTAAGTCTTCATGTTCGTATTCCTTTGATTGACGAGAAAGGAATTGAATTAATTCCCGGAACACATAAGCGCTGGGATAACGAACGAGAACATCAGGTTCGCCTGGAGCTTAATGGCCACGAAAATCATCAGTCACTGCCGGAAAGCCAATTGATTTCCCTTAATGCCGGCGATGCATTGGTATTCAGTGCGCATATGATTCACCGTGGACACTACTGCCTACCAAAGCGGTTAGCTTTAGATTTGTGTGTGGGTAGTCCTCATCCCAAACCCCTTAAGTACCTTGATAGCAAGCACTTGCCTAACGTATCGGAATTGCCATATATTGAACATCCACAATGGTTCAATCGAGCCATAAACCATATTCATGAGCATGGTGGAAATTAAGTCGTAACAGGCTCAAATTTCTCGTTCAATCGAACATAAGCGCGGACCATGGTATCACATATACCTTAAGTCAATCCGCCTTTAAGACTGGTTAAGTTCTGGGGCTTCAGGCTACAAGTCAAAATTCAACGAGGTATGAAATAGCTAGCCACTATGTCAAAGCCTTAACCTAATGTTAGATATTGCCATCATTACAGCGACATCGGATACATCACATTATCCTGATGTTCTTCGGTACAGCTAATTGATTCTTTACAAAGAGGTCTGGTGTGTTCATCCAAATTCCGCCTCCAAGGCAATTATACCTGTGAAAATTTAGGTGGATGGCTTTTAATTTATCATTAACATTCATTCTATAAGAAGCTGTCTGAAAACCTTACATCAGCAAAAGCTCTATCACCAAAAGACCTTATGAACCATTGATAATTAACTGAAATTTAATGAAATAGTACGATTGGCGTTGTTATTGCTTAAGCTAATTGAATTTTCATTAAAATTTTGCAAAAGGGTTAAAAATGGTTAAAGCAAAGCTGATGTATTCAATTTTTAGTATGTTAGTGTTATGCATGTTCAACACTTCGGTATTCGCTAATGTCATCACTCTAGATGATATTCCCCTGGACTATAGATATCAAAATCTCCCATCTTATGATGAAGGTGGCTTCAATATCTCCGCAAGTTGTACTAATTGTTCAAATGTATTCAGTACCGTAGAACCCAATGCAGGTTACCCGACAAGTTCTGGTGCGGCGGGTTGGGGAGCGTCTAATCGCTTTCTCGAAACCTGGAATACGACCGTAATTTTTAGCTTAACCGCTAAATCAGAAATCCCATTCGACTTGTTGGGGTTTGATATTGGCTGGTTTGATAATGATACGAATAATGCTAGTTGGACAGTAAGAACTTACGATGAGTTCGGTGGATTAATTGATGAAGACGCTTATACAGGCATAGGCCATTTTGATACAAGTTATTTGGGTGTGTACACTGTTACCTTTCAGAGTAATGGCGGTTTTAGTTCAATCGACAATATCAACGCTTCTGTGCCCGAACCAGCGACATATGTGATATTGGGACTATCAGTGTTGTTATTAAGTAGCAGGAAGCTTTTTAGATAGACACTTATAAAATACAAAACTGTCAGGCCAAAGCTCGAAGTCGGCCTGACTTTTAACTTACCATGTTTGATTAGTAATTATATTATTGGTTTGATTTCCGATAGGCTTCACATTCAACCTCATCTTCACATTCACCGTACAAATACAAACTGTGGTTTGTCAGTTTTATTTTATTTTTATTGGCGATATCAATCTGGCGTTGTTCGATGACATCATCTTCAAATTCAACAACTTTACCGCATTTAAGACATACCAAGTGGTCATGGTGCGCTTTGTGAGACAATTCAAATACGGATTTTCCACCCTCAAAGTGATGGCGGGTAACAATACCTGCGTCATCAAACTGGTTTAGCACCCGGTATACGGTTGCCAGGCCAATTTCTTCATGTTGCTCGAGGAGGATTTTGTAAACATCTTCAGCACTTATATGCTGATTATCCGGATTTTGTAATATATCGAGTATTTTTACTCGCGGAAGCGTTACTTTTAATCCAGCCCTTTTTAGTTCTTCATTTTGATCTGGCATGGAAAACCTGCTTTGTTAAACGAAATTAATAGGAAATTATAGGGGGATTAACGAGAGGTTAAAACCCCTAATCAGGAAATAATTCGAGCACCGGAACCGAGTAGTCGAAATTTAGACAAATAAAAACCCTGCATAAGCAGGGTCTTAAGATAAATTTTTAATCGCCTGAGTCTAATCGAGCAATTCAGACAGGGCCATTTCATCGTTTAGTTGTGCCAGCCAGGCATCAACTCGTTCTTCGGTTAATTCTGGTTGGCGATCTTCATCAAGAGCCAGACCGATGAAAGTATTGTCATCAACCAGGCCTTTTGATGCTTCAAACTCGTAGCCTTCGGTTGACCAGTGTCCAACTAAAATAGCGCCTTTTGCTTCGACGATGTCGCGTAGCGGACCCATTGCGTCTACAAAATATTCCGCATAATCTTCCTGATCCCCAAGGCCAAAAATAGCAACCAGTTTGTCAGTGAAATCAATTTCTTCCAGTTCTGGGAGGAAGTCATCCCAGTCACACTGATTTTCACCGTAGTACCAGGTCGGAATACCGAGGATTAATAAATCAAATGCTGCGATGTCTTCTTTACTGCTTTTTGCAATATCACGAACATCAACGTTTTTCTTACCCAGTTTCTTCTGGATCATTTTGGCGACAGCTTCGGTATTACCTGTATCACTACCGAAAAATAGTCCAACAGTTGCCATGTTAACTAACCCTTTAATACTTAAAATCAAATAATCTGGTTAAACAGGAGCTTGTAATGCTTCGGTTAATAATTTTTCAATTAACTCGCTGCGACTAATGCCCTGGTCTTTTGCCATATCGTCCAACTGTTCAAAGAGTTGGTGATGGACTTTGAATTCTACTCGTTTCAAACCTTTATTTTTATCACGCTTAACCTGATTGCGTTTATTAATTTTTACCTGAACTTCCCGAGGGAATGGGTTGGTTCTCGGTCGCCCGGGGCGTTTTTCATCAACAAACAGGTCAATAGTGGTCAGATCCGATGCCTCTTTTGCCATATTAGTCTAGCCGATCCCTTTACTTTCCCAAACGATTTGGATGATGCCTTTAGCAATAAATCCAGCACAGCCCAGGAATAAAACAAAATACACCACGAATTGGCCTTTCTTCGGAACATCGTTATTTTTCATTACGTCTCGAATAGACATTCCGATGAAGAAAAAAATAATGAGAAAAAATAAATTCAAACCTATGGTTTCAATTAATTCTATATTTTCTGCCAGCATAATGAGCCCTTAAAAATCAGAGCGGCACTATAGCATATGCCTAGTGTAAATTACATTAGTGGCTGGCGAAAAATCTTGAGGGATAGTTAATCCTGATTTTTTTCAATAAATTGCGACACGATACGGTTAAATTCCTGAGGTTTCTCCGCGTGAAGCCAGTGTCCGGTGCCCGTTATCACCCGAGCTCTGGCGGTAGGGAATAATTTAGCAATAGTGGGGCGATGTTCACTGGTAATGTAATCGGAATTTTCGCCCTTGATAAACAATACCGGCCCTTGGTATTTACGATCCTGGCGCACTGGCATACTGATCTGGTCGTAGCTTTTTGAGATGTTATCAATGCTTGCCCGCCAGCGATAACCAGAATCGGTTTTCACCAGGTTTTTCAACAGGAATTGTCGAACGCCGGGAGTGGATACGTACCGGGATAAAATTTCATCAGCGTCGCGGCGTTGTGTTAACTGTTCCGGCTTTACGGCATTTAATCCTGCTAAAATCTCATTGTGGTGCGGCGGATATTGTACCGGAGCAATGTCAGCAACAATTAAGCTCAAACAACGATCCGGGTCAGTGAGGGCACATTGCATGGCAATCTTACCACCCATAGAATGACCGAAAAAGTGACATTTTTTGATATTCAAGTGGTCCAGGAGATAAAAAATATCATTCGCCAGGTCGTTATAACTCATTGACGAGTTGTGGAAGGAGTCACCATGATTGCGAACGTCAACCTGAATAACATCAAATTCTTTCTGTAACGATTTGGCCAGGGCATTGAGGTTTTCTAATGCGCCAAACAAACCATGAATTAATAATACGGTTGCGCCGCTGCCAGCTCGCTGAAAATTGAGTAGGGTTGTCATATTTCTCACTTCGAATTTTGTTGAATTATGTAGTGCGTGTAGACCTTTGCTGGCCGAATTTTGTTCAATAAGTGCCTGTTAATTCTGAGACTGTTGGAACTAACAGCACAATTATGTATGAAACCGCACCATTGAATTCTGCGAACAGCGTTTGTTTTGAACCTGGCCCGCGTTTTTTCAATTTACCGTACAATAAGTACGCTAAATTGAAAAATCCTTGCCCAGCCCCCAAACAATTCGCTGCAAAATTGTCCCCCAAAGATAAACACGCTCTAACTATCTTTAAGAATTACTCTTTACGGGGTAGAGAGTTGATTATAAGCCAAGTATAATCTTTGAGATTATAAGAATGAAACTCTGACTCTCAGGTCATCTCTGGTTGTAAAATAAGCTAATTGCTTGATTTTTAGCCATATTGGGGCGGTTGAGTCTAATCAATTTTAACAGTGGTATTAAAATGAAAACAATTGAGATTGATGACGAACTATATCATTACATTGCAAGTAAAACGGAATTTATTGGTGAAAGTGCTTCAGATATTCTTCGCCGTCTATTGACAGCGAATGCTGAACTGTCAGCTCCTTCTGTTAAATCTGAGCCTGTAGAAAAACGCGCACAAATGCCGGTGAATGATGCCGTCGAAAGCGAACAGGAAGCCTCTCCAACTATCGAGCAGCCAGCACCAGCAGAGCAGGTGACCGAAACTAAGGATCTTACGAGTTGTCAGAATATTTTTGATTTAATCAATCGTGAAGAACTGGCTATGGAACGAGGGGCAGTAGGGCGCTTTCTGAATATTTTAGGGAACTTGCATCGTGTCCATCCAAAACAGTTTTCTGCCGTTCTCGACATCAGGGGGCGTGACCGTCTGTATTTTGCCGAAAGCGAAGAAGAATTGTTAGCTACGGGGAGCTCCTCAAAACCTAAACAAATTCCGGATTCTAACTACTGGGTTATTACCAACTCAAACACGACTAAGAAGAAATTAATGCTTACCGATGTTGCTCATGTGCTGGGTTACAACAATGACCAGGCAGAAAGTATCCGCGATTTTCTATAAGCTAACTGAGTCGAAAACATCATTTTAAGGAAATCTCATGAGTCTTCATCCCCACGCAGGAAAGCCGGCCCGTCCAGAGGACAGAATCAATATTGGCCGTTTGACCAGTGATTACTTTCTTCTGAAACCTGATGTATCTGTCGCTGAGCAAAGGGTGAGCTTTGGTACCTCTGGCCACCGTGGTAGTGCCACAAAAATCAGCTTTAACGAGCCTCACATTCTGGCGATTTGTCAGGCCGTTGCAGAATATCGAAATCAACAGGGTTTTGCCGGTCCATTGTATTTGGGAAAGGATACTCATGCCTTATCAGAACCAGCGTTTGCCAATGCCATTAGCGTACTAATCGCCAATCAGGTTCCTGTTGTTATTCAGCAGGATGAAGGGTTCACTCCGACGCCAGTTATCTCCCGACTAATCATTGCCCACAATAAAAAGCATACTGACAAGGCAGATGGATTAATCATTACTCCCTCTCATAATCCTCCTGGCGATGGCGGTATCAAATATAATCCGCCACATGGTGGTCCTGCCGAAGGTGAAATCACTAAGCTGATTGAACAACGCGCCAATGAAATTCTTGCCAACAACCTGCAGGATATAAATCGTATCGACTTGCAACAGGCGATGCAGTCATCATTGCTGCAGCGCCAGGACTTTATCGGCTTTTATGTTGAAGAACTAGCAAAGGTTATAAACCTTAAGGCGATCGCCGATGCTGGTGTGAAAATTGGTGTTGATCCGTTAGGTGGTTCAGGCATCGCTTATTGGCCGAAAATTGCTGAGCAATACGGCCTGGATATTACCGTTGTAAACCCTGTCGTTGATGCCAGCTTTGCATTTATGCCGTTAGATAAAGATGGCAAAATTCGCATGGATTGTTCATCCCCCTATGCGATGGCGGGTCTTATTGCAATGAAGGATGAGTTTGATATTGCGGTTGGAAATGATCCGGATTTTGACCGGCATGGCATCGTTACCAAAACCGGTGGTTTGATGAATCCCAATCATTATCTGGCGGTAGCAATTTATTATCTGCTGACACACCGGGAGTGGCCAGCGAATGCGAAAATTGGAAAAACCTTAGTATCCAGCTCGTTAATTGACCGACTGGCAGACAAATTACAACGCCCACTTTCGGAAGTGCCGGTTGGTTTTAAATGGTTCGTAGATGGCTTAAGTGACAGCAGTTACGCTTTTGGCGGAGAAGAGAGTGCAGGGGCTTCGTTCCTGGCACTGGACGGTAGCTGTTGGACCACGGATAAAGATGGTTTTATTCTTGCGCTGTTAGCGGCAGAAATATTGGCCGTGACGGGCAAAGACCCCTATCAATGGTATCTGGCATTGGCTGAAGAGCTGGGAACGCCATGTTATGGTCGCGTCGAAGCGGTTGCCAGTACCGCACAGAAACAGGTGTTAATCTCTTTAAGCAAAGATGACATTGAACAAACCGAACTTGCTGGTGAAGCGATCACGGATATCCTTACCCATGCGCCCGGTAATGGCGCGGCGATTGGGGGCTTAAAAGTAGTGACTAACAATGGTTGGTTTGCTGCGCGGCCATCCGGAACTGAGGAAATTTACAAAATCTATGCGGAAAGCTTTATCTCTGAAACACATTTAGAGGCAATCATCGCTGAAGCACAGGTATTGGTTAGTGCCGCGTTCGCAAAAGCTGGCCTGTAGAAAATAACAAGGGCTCTGATAGGATCAGGGCCCTTAGTAGTTAACCTTCCTAAAAACGACTTAAAATGAATAAGCATGCTCCCATTGGTGTTTTTGATTCAGGCATTGGTGGACTCTCCATCTGTCGGGCGATACGCCATGTGATGCCAACAGAAGATATGCTGTATTTTGCCGATACCGAACATTCGCCTTACGGTACTAAGTCGGACGATTTTCTTCGCTATCGTACTCAGCAAATCCTGACATTTTTTCAGGAAAAAGGGTGCAAAGCGATAGTGGTTGCCTGCAACACGGCGACTGTGCATACCATTGAAAACCTTCGTAGCAATCAGTTAATGCCTGTTATCGGGGTGGAGCCCGGTATTAAGCCAGCGCGGCAGGCTACGGTTACCGGGAAAATAGGTGTACTGGCAACAAACCAGACAATCGCCAGTGAATCCTTTGCCAGGTTAAAACATCGAATTTGTGCGGACATAGAAGTGTACTCGCAACCATGCCCTGACTTTGTCCGTATTGTTGAGCAAGGCGCGATTGATTCCCCGCAAACTGAAGCTGCAGTGCGTCATTATGTGCAACCCTTGCTTGATAAAAACTGCGATCAGCTGGTACTGGGCTGCACCCACTTTTCCTTTCTAAGAGATTCAATCTCACGATTTGTACAGGGACGCGCTGAAATTATAGATACCGCCGACGCTGTGGCCAGACAGGTTGAACGTCGTCTAGGAGAAGCCCAACTGCTGAATCATTCACAGCGAAATGCTTCGCTTCACTTTTTCAGTAGTGGCTGCCCTGATCAAGCAAGTTCTGCTCTTCAAAACTGTTGGACCGTGAATCTGCAAAGCACTCGCCGGGTATGCATCTGAGTGCGAATAGCCTGCGCGTTGTCGGGCTACCTATTAAACGGGATAAACGTCACGCACAGATAACTCGTTCTCGCCACGATTAATCGCAAACATCGGGTGTGTGTAGTATCCGGTGACTTCATTGTACAAAGTGGTTGTGTGATTTAACCATATGAATTTAATGTAAAAAATAATGTTTTTTGCTGCCGGCTATTTTCTGTTTGCACATTTTTTTTGATAACTCATCCTAAACCTATATAGGTTTACATTTAACCGTGGGACATATGGGATTATTTCGCAAGGAAGTGTTATCGAAGCAGCAACGTTTGCAGGGTGGCGTGGTGTTAACTCAGCCCCTATCGCTAACCTTTACCGTGCTTATGCTAGTTATCGTCACTGTATTGTTAGCGGCGTTTCTTTCCCTGGCATCATACTCTCGTAAAGAAACGGTAAGAGGTTACCTAAAACCCGACAAAGGAATTGTCAAAACTTATGGACAGATATCTGGTTTCATTAAAACCTTGCACGTAGCTGAAGGGGATTGTGTTCAAGTTGGACAACCACTGATTACCGTTGCCCGGCAAAAGCAATTTACCAATCATCAGGATATGGATAAAAGTGATAGTAAATATGATCTGAGTGAATTAATGGCTGAGCAGTTAACGGTTCAGTTAGCTTTGCTGTCGCAAGAAATCGATAAACTAAAGCAATTACGTCAGCAGGAATCTGCGAGCCTCAGTGCCAGGATGACGGTACTGGAACAGGAAAAAAGTACTATTTTGCAGCAGGCCACCTTGCTCGATGAACAACTGCAAATTCTCAAGTCACGGCAGAATAATACCGAACACTTGTTGCAACAAGGTTTTATATCAGAACGGGAAAGTCAATTACATCGGCAGCAATTTCTTGACTTGCAAAGTGAACGTCAAATGCTGCATCGGCAAAGCTTACAACAACAGCGCGAACTTACCCAGGTGGCATTCAATCAGAAGAGCCTTCCGCAACAATACCAGTTAAAAATAAACGCAATTGATCGTCAAAAAACAGAGGTTGAAGCTCAGCTGGCCCAGCTTCGATCAAATCAGGAATTCACCATAACGGCGACTCGAACAGGTGTCGTTACCGGCCTGCAATTTTTTGAAGGTGAGGCATTTTCGAGCGACGCGGTCTTGATGTACCTGATCCCAGAGAATACCGAGTTATTAGCCGAATTGTTTTTACCGACGCGCAGTGCCGGGTTTATAGAGCACGGCCAATTAACGAAATTGCGATTTGATGCCTTCCCATATCAGCGATTTGGTTTTATTGATGGCCAGATCGATCAGATTGAGCAAACCATTATTCGCCCAGAAGAAGTCGCAGCACCAATGGGTATAAGAGAGCCTGTTTACCGTCTAAAGGCATCCCTCAATGCCCAGGAAATATTCGCGTCAGGCAAGACGTTTTCACTTCGCAGTGGAATGATGTTTGAAGCCGATATCATTTTGGAGCGGCGAAGCCTGATGGCCTGGTTATTTGAGCCCTTAATTAGTGCCACAAGGTCGCTTTGACGCGGATGAAACGATGAATCTTCTGCACAAATACATGGAAATGTGCAGGAATACCATTGTGTTAAAAGTATTTACAAACAGTGGTATTGGACTCCAGAAGGAGCCGGAGCAGTAGTATTTTCAATTTTTTTTTAATTAAGGAGAAAGAAATTATGAAAGAGTTAGATGTCAACGAGATTGCCGCAGTGAGTGGCGGACATGAGAAAAGTGCAGGTCAGATTGTTGGTGAAGCAATGCTAGCTACGGCAGGAGTAATTGTTGCAGGCCCAACAATTGGTGCTTTCTTAATACTGGGAGGGTTTATTATTAATAACATCAGTGAAGTATGATGGAATTAATATAACTAAGTCCAAGGCATATGTTTTATATGCCTTTTTTAAAAGGAAGTTCAGATGAGGCGCCTATTTAAGATATTGAATGAATCTGGGTTCAACTGCTCATTGGAAAAGGATGACGTGATCAAAGTAAATCATTTTCCCCGAGAATATATCGTTATCGAAAGGCTTGATGACCGTTATGCGATTAAAAATGGCTTACTGCGACACGTCGCTTTAGTTCTGGTATTAACCACATTATTACTAGTTATGCGCGGTAATGTATTCGCTTCAGGCCTGATTGCGGTTTTAAGCCTTTACAGTTTTTTGCAGGCGATCAGAATTACCATTATTACATCTTCGATAAATAATATTATTGCCAGTTATTTATCGTGTAAAAGAGAGTGAACGATGGTATGCGTGATGTGTAAAGCCAATATTTTCAAGGATCGAAAATATTTTTAAACAAAAAGCCTGAAACCCGTGGAGTAAAGTATTGGCTGTAGTTTCGTTGTTCGGCAATGTTTTGCATTCAGGCAATTACGTAGGCCGTAAGAATGATTGGCGCTCCACTGTCACTTGTACATTTTTCTTCACCAGTCACCTTGACTAAGGAGAGTCATATGGCTGCCACGCCCTTAAACTTTTCGTTGCAACGAAAAGTACCGATTATTTTGCAAAATGAGATAGCGGAATGCGCACTCGCCTGCCTGGCTATGGTCGCCGGATATCATGGGCATAATCTCGATATGCCAGCCATCAGGAAGTATCAGGCTGCAGGCCTTAACGGTATGACATTACAGCAAATGATGACGGTAGCTGAGCAGTTAGAACTGGCACCGAGAGCCCTGCAATGCCCGATTGCCGATATTAGTCAACTTAGATTTCCATGTATTTTACATTGGGATATGAATCACTTTATCGTGCTGTCAAAGATAAAAGGCAAGGGAAGCCGAGCACGATATTATATTAATGATCCCGCGCGTGGCAGCAGGGTGATAACACAACAGGAATTTGCATCGCACTATACGGGAATTTGCCTGGAGTTAACCCCGACGGGTAGCTTTCGAGAGCAAAATATACACACTCGGCTGAAGTTTTTTCAGCTTTGGTCAAAATGTACAGGCATGATTACCAGCGTCAGCAAGCTAATTGTACTTTCACTGATGCTGCAATTGTTTGTATTGATAGCGCCTTATTATATGCAATGGGTCGTCGATGAAGTCCTGGTGAGTTTCGATCATGCTCTGTTGGTTATCCTGGCCATCGGGTTTTCATTTCTGGTGTTAATTTCAGCGCTGACTAATGCTCTGCGCTCCTGGTTGATCGTGAGAATATCCAGTGTATTGAACTTACAGGTTGGCCTGAATCTTTTTTCACATCTGCTGCGTTTGCCAATGACCTTTTTTGAGTCCCGGCATATTGGCGACCTGGTATCAAGATTTGGCAGTTTAGCTCAGATACGCGAGCGATTAACCCATGGTTTTGTTGAAACCCTGGTGGACGGTGTAATGGCAATAGCGCTGCTCATCATGATGTTTGTCTATTCGCCTAAGTTATCCTTTATTGTGTTGGCCGTGGTGGCGATCTATACACTCATCCGCTTTTTACTCTATCGGCCATTGCACAGTGCGACGCAACAATTGATTCAAAGTTCGGCAAATGAACAAAGCCACTTCCTGGAAACCGCTCGCAGCATGCAAACGCTCAAATTGTTGGGGCAAGAGGCTCAACGCCAGAGTGCCTGGCAGCATCGCTTTGCTGAGATAATGAATAATGAAATTCGCCTGGGACGTTTAACCATTAGTTTTGAAACTAGCAATAAATTATTGTTTGGTTTGGAAAATGTCCTGATCATATATCTTGCTGCGAAAATGGTGATGACAGCATCCATTACCGTTGGCATGTTGCTGGCCTTTATTGCTTACAAGAATCAATTTACCACCCGGATGATGAATCTTATTGAGCAGTTAATTCAATTTAAAATGATGCGATTACATCTGGACAGGGTTGCCGATATCGCCTTGCATGATGTTGAAGCCAATCGCCATGGCAATGCGTCTGTCCTAAAGCCTAAGGGAAACATTCAACTTATCGATGTGTGTTTTGATTACCAGGGACAATCGAGTGCAAAGCGGCCCATACTCAATGGCATCAATCTGACCATAGACGCGGGACAGTCGATTGCCATTGCAGGACCCTCCGGGACGGGCAAGTCGACTCTGATGAAGATAATGCTCGGACTCATTCAACCGACGCACGGCAAGGTACTGCTTGATGGTCGAGATATCACTCAATTGGGCTTGTTAAACTATCGCCAGTGTATTGCCGCGGTGTTGCAGGATGATACGTTGCTGGCCGGTAGCATCGCCGATAATATTTGCGCATTTGAGGCACCTGCGAATCCTTTGAAAATCGAACAAAGCGCAAAGGTTGCGGCGATTCATCACGACATCGAGCAGATGACGATGGGCTACCAGAGCCTGGTCGGGGATATGGGCACCAGTTTGTCTGGTGGTCAGGTGCAGCGAGTGCTGTTAGCGCGGGCTTTGTATCGACAACCCTGTATCTTGTTTCTAGATGAAGCGACTAGCCACCTGGATAAGGAGACCGAGGCGCAAATCTCGCGTCAAGTTTCAGGTATGGAAATGACCCGGATCATAATAGCTCATCGCCAGGAAACACTTAACACGGCGGATGTTGTTTATTATCTTAGCGATGGCCAGCTAAGGCGTGAACCTAAGGTTCAGGAGCAACGAGTGAATCAGTCATAGGCCGTTGCATTAACTGCAAACTTTCATGATTCTTTTGCAGGACTTTTTAATTTATAAACGTTTGTTGTACAAAAGCTGGCCAGCAACGGCAAATAGGTCCTGAAAAGGTGCAAGGTGCGGCAAATTCACCTAAAATGCGGTTAACATTTTATTGATGATTTAAAGAATTGTGGTGGACTACTCTCAACAACTATTAGAAAACGGCGACTTTCTTTCTTTTACTCGTAATAACCCTGATGGCATACAGGAATCCTTTACTTTTTACCTGACCAACTCCAATCAACAAACCCAGGTAAGTATTTTGGACACGGGTGTTATTTGCTTTGAACCTGTCGACATGGAAACTAATCGGGATATTGTTTTATCCTGTGGCGTTCACGGGAACGAAACGGCACCGATTGAAATATGCCAACAATTGATCAAAGAGTTATTGCAAGGAACACTTACGCTTAAACAACGCGTGTTATTTTTGTTTGGCAATCCTCCGGCGATTAATCTTGGCAGTCGCTTTGTTGAGGAAAACCTGAATCGCTTGTTCAGCGGCGCTCATAGTGATGATATCGGCCTGGCAAATCAGGAGCGCAAGCGCGCTAAAGCTTTGGAAGATTACGTGCGGGAATTTTTCGATCAGGGTGGTTCTATTGCCGATAACCGACAGCGACTTCATTACGATTTACACACCGCAATTCGAGGCTCAAAAAACGATAAATTTGCTGTTTATCCGTTTAATCATGGCAAACCAAGGGATAGACAACAATTGCAGTTTTTATATGCAAGCGGTGTTAACACAATTTTACTGTCAAATAGCCCGACGACAACCTTTAGCTATTTTTCTGTCAATGAATGCTGTGCCCACGCTTTTACCGTAGAACTCGGCAAGGTCAGGCCCTTTGGCGAAAATAATCCGGATGACTTTGTTCAGATAAATGAGACGTTAAGACGCCTGATCAGTGAAGACGAGCCTGACTTTGGTGAACTTGATCCGGATAAACTGAATTTGTTTGAAATTTATAAAACCATCAATCGCCATGAAGAGAATTTTGTGCTCAATTTTGCCGATGATGTGCAAAACTTTACGGATTTTCCGGTCGGTTACGTGCTCGCCAACGATGGTGATACCGCCCACGAAATCACCCAACCGGGCGAAGCCATTATATTCCCAAATGCCGATGTTGCGCTTGGACAACGGGCCCTACTAACCGTTATCCCGGCAAAGTTAAGCGCTTAATTTTTCAGCCCTGTAAACCAATATTGCCACTTATCTGAGTCTTTCGGCGCCTAAATCAGGCGCTTTATTGCAACTAAAATTGGCGGAGTATAAAGTTCTGGCAATCCTTATACCAATGCCATTAAGTTTTTGCACAACTCAGAGTTGGGGCAGTAAATGGGCCTCTGATAAACTCCCTACGGGTGAGTTTTAAAGGCTTTTATCCGGCGTTATTGATTTTGACAATGGAGCGACCATTCTCTGCAATCAAAGCCTTGCCTAAAAGCCTTTAAATTCTCACTGAGTGGGAAAACACTTAGTGGAATTGGTATTAAATGGTGGAACCATGCGGTCTGGCGTCGAATAAAAGCTCTAAAGTCATCGGCGTTGTGAAGGATACAAACCAGTATTTGTTCCTGTGCGTTAAGCATCAAATGCAGATCCAGACCCGGGTAAACAAAATAATTAAGCCGTCAAACAAATGGCTGATTGAGCAGGGATACGCTCTGCTCAAAACCTACATAAAAATGAAAGTAACTGGTTATTACCAGACAACAAGAGACGCTTATGGATACAAACATCTATAAATCGAGTCGGGAAGTGCATTCCGCCGACTTCATTGACGGTCATTCCGTCGATATCCCCATTCTCAAAATTCTTAAGCAAGACGGTAGTGTCTATAAAGGTGCCGAGTTACCGGATATTGACCAGGAGCTTGCTACAAAAATTTATAAAACCTTAGCTTTTCACCGGGTTCTGGATGAGCGTATGATCGCGGCTCAGCGCCAGGGTCGTGTTAGTTTTTACATGGCAGCCTTAGGTGAAGAAGCGGCGAGTGTTGGTAGCGCCGCAGGTCTACATGATGAAGATATGATCATGGCTCAGTACCGTGAACAGGGCGCTTTGATGTTCCGCGGTTTTCGCCTTGATCAGTTCATGAACCAAATGTTCTCAAATGAGCTGGAACTGGGTAAAGGCCGTCAAATGCCAATTCACTACGGTTCCAAAGAGCTTCACTACATGACCATTTCCTCTCCGCTGGGTACGCAAATCCCGCAGGCAGCAGGTTATGCCTATGGACAAAAACTGCAGGGCAAAGAACGCTGCACCATTTGTTATTTTGGTGAGGGTGCCGCATCTGAAGGTGATTTTCACGCAGGCCTGAATATGGCAGCGGTGCATCAGGCGCCAGTGATTTTCTTCTGTCGAAATAACGGTTACGCCATCTCTACTCCGTCTAATGAGCAGTATGCTGGTAACGGCATCGCATCGCGCGGTGTTGGCTACGGCATAAAAACGATTCGTATTGACGGTAATGATATTCTCGCCGTACTTAAGGCGACGCAAATGGCTCGCGCTTATGCCTTGGAAAATAATCAGCCGGTATTAATTGAAGCCATGTCCTATCGTCTTGGCGCCCACTCAACTTCGGATGATCCAAGCGGTTACCGTACCCGGGAAGAGGAAGCAAAATGGGCCGAGCATGACCCAATCCTGCGCATGAAAAACTGGATGTTGAACCAGAAGTGGTGGGACGAAGATCAGGAGAACGAGTTGTTCGAGGGGCTTCGTGATGAAGTACTGAAAGCGGTAAAAGTTGCGGAAAAAATTGCTAAGCCAGGTATTGAGGACGTTGTCAGCGATGTTTATGACATACCAACACCGGGGCTTGAAAAGCAACTTGATGAGTTAAAAGAGCATATTCGTAAATATCCGGACGCCTATCCAAACACCGCAGGGAGATTTTAACGCATGGCGCAAATGAATTTATTACAAGCGATCAATAATGCGCTGGATATCGCCATGGCGGAGAACGACTCGGCTGTGTGTTTTGGGGAAGATGTAGGTCACTTTGGTGGCGTTTTCCGGGCAACCAGCAATCTTCAGGAAAAGTATGGTAAAGCGCGTTGTTTTAATACGCCTTTAACGGAACAGGGGATTATCGGTTTTGCGAACGGCCTTGCAGCGCAGGGAAGTTTGCCAATTGCGGAAATTCAGTTCGCCGATTATATTTTCCCGGCTTTCGATCAAATCGTAAACGAGAGTGCTAAGTTCCGTTATCGTAGTGGTAACGAATTTAATGTTGGCAAGTTAACTATCCGTACACCATACGGTGGTGGTATTGCTGGCGGTTTATATCACAGTCAATCCCCGGAAGCGTATTTTGCCCATACACCGGGGTTAAAAATCGTGGTTCCAAGAAACCCCTATCAGGCCAAAGGTCTGTTGCTGGCGTCAATCCGCGATGATAATCCGGTGGTATTTTTCGAGCCGAAGAAGCTTTATCGTGCATCGGTAGGTGAAGTGCCAGAAGAGGACTATCAGATTCCCCTGGGTAAAGCCGAGGTCGTCTCACAAGGTACGGATATCAGCCTGTTAGGTTGGGGCGCCCAGATGGAAACCCTGGAAAAAGCCGCGAAAATGGCGGAAAAACAGGGCGTTTCCTGTGAAATCATTGATTTGCGCTCAATTCTGCCATGGGATGTAGAAACGGTTGCTAACTCGGTGATGAAGACCGGTCGACTGCTTATCAACCATGAAGCACCATTAACCGGTGGTTTTGCTGGCGAAATCGCCGCGACAATCCAGTCAGAATGTTTTCTGCATCTTGAGTCACCAATATCCCGTGTGTGTGGCCTGGATACTCCGTTCCCTCTGGCTCACGAAAAAGAATACATGCCAGATGAATTAAAAACCTTTGAAGCCATTATGGCCTCAGTGAATTACTAGGGGGTTATGATGAGTATTGATTTTATCCTACCGGATATTGGCGAAGGCATTGTTGAATGTGAACTGGTTGAGTGGCTGGTAAAAGAAGGCGATCGCATTGAAGAAGATCAGCCAGTTGCCGATGTGATGACCGACAAGGCGTTGGTACAGATTCCCGCCATGTACTCAGGTACGGTTGACAAGTTGTATTATAAGCAAGGTGAAATTGCCAAGGTACATCAACCATTGTTTGCCATGACTAGAGAAGACGACGCGGCAGAAGCCGAAGCCGAGAAGGTTACTGACAATATCAGTGATGTTCCTGCCGTTGAGTCGGTGATTGCCAGTGAATCCAGTGCAGGTTCACAAGTCGAAGACTTTATCCTGCCGGATATTGGTGAAGGAATCGTCGAATGTGAGATCGTCGATTGGTTGGTTAACGAAGGTGATATTATTGAAGAAGACCAGGCGGTTGTCGATGTTATGACCGATAAAGCCCTGGTGCAGATCCCTGCCAAATATGCCGGCAAAGTGGTCAAGCTTCACTATGCCAAAGGCGATATCGCCAAAGTGCATGAACCATTATTTGCGATTGAACACCAGGGAGCGGCCGTTACACCAGCGAATACTCAACCGGCTGAAGCAACACCATCTACGGTAACTTCTCCTAAGGTTGAAGCACCTGCCGCACAAACTGTAAATGGTAAGGTTGCTCAGGGTAAAGCTTTGGCAAGTCCTGCCGTGCGCAGGGTGGCTCGTGAAATGTCTGTAGATATTCATGCAGTGCCGGGTAGCGGACCTAAAGGTCGCGTTTTCAAAGAAGACGTGGTTAAGTTTGCACAATCTGGTGGTCAGGTATCCAAAGCTGAAGTTACAGATGCGGCAGTGAGCACATCCGTAGCTGCCGGTAACACTCGCGTTGAACCAATCCGCGGTGTCAAAGCTGCAATGGCAAAAGCCATGACGGCATCCGTATCCACCATTCCTCATTTTACCTATTGTGAGGAAATCGATTTGACTGAGCTAATTGCACTGCGCAAATCGGTTAAAGATGAATATGCCAAGCAGGATATTAAGTTGACCATGATGCCGTTTTTCATTAAAGCGATGTCGTTGGCACTTAAAGAGTTTCCGGTGATGAACTCTCAACCCAATGAAGATTGCACTGAGTTAACTTACTTTGATGATCACAATATTGGTATGGCGGTCGACTCCAAAGTTGGCTTGTTAGTGCCAAACGTTAAGCAAGTCCAACATAAATCGATTGTTGATGTGGCAAAAGATGTGATGCGTTTAACTAGTGATGCTCGTGACGGACGAGTAGCGACGACGGATCTAAAAGGCGGTACGATTAGTATTTCTAATATTGGCGCATTGGGCGGTACGGTCGCTACACCTATCATTAACAAGCCAGAAGTTGCGATTGTCGCACTGGGTAAAGTACAAACCTTACCTCGCTTTGATGACAAAGGCGAGGTTCAGGCACGTTCAATTATGCAGGTGAGCTGGTCTGGCGATCATCGAATTATTGATGGTGGCACCATTGCCCGATTCAATAATCTGTGGAAGTCGTTCCTGGAAAATCCAACTCTGATGCTGATGCATATGAGCTAATATTTCGATTTTGAAGCCCGCGAAAGCGGGCTTTTTTATGCCTGGATTTGGCTGGGGAGTGGGTGTTCTGCCTTTGGGGTGAGGAGTTATATCGTACTTTGAATTAACTGGCAGTTGTCAGTGATTTAATTACATGCTCGATGCGAATTCTGCCTATCGGTGATCTCATTATTTGGTCTGTGCGATATCTGCTTATTGTTATTTAAATGTTCGGTGCGATATCTGCTTATCGTGAACTAATTGTATGTTCTGTGCGAATTCTGCTTGTCGTGATCTAATTATTTGGTCTGTGCAAATACCCGTACCGCATCCTGCTAACCGGGCATACATCCATGTACGTAATATACCCGTACCGCATCCTGCTAACCGGGCATACATACATCCATATACGTAATATACCCGTACCGCATCCTGCTAACCGGGCATACATACATCCATATACGTAATATACCCGTACCGCATCCTGCTAACCGGGCATACATACATCCATGTAATAAAAAAAGGGCGCCATGTAGGCGCCCGAACTTTAAGGAAGAAAACTATGAAAAGTTAACGGTAATAATAATAATCAAAAATGGGTTTCAATTCCGTTAACCAAATGTAATTTTTCGCTCATTATTTGTACGTATTTTCATTATCTCGCCATTTCTGTTGTTCAATCCTGATTATTTTGATGCTAACTTGTTGTAACCAATGTGTTTAACAAAGATATTCTGAAGTATAAAAAAATTTGCACTGGTTACCAATGCACTGGAATTTGACGACTGGCCGGTCGCTCCTGAACGTCCCTGAGATTCATTAAATTTTAATATCTGAATAATTTAAAAGAAATTTATGCGCAATATTATCACTCTTTACATCATCTTTTGGGTTGCTCATACCGCTAATGCCCAAACCACGGTTTCCTATTCACTGCAGGAATGCCAATCATCCTGCACCATGTTGATTGTTTCCGACGACAATAAGACGATGCTAGCGCACAACCCGGCGCGGGCTAAGCAGCGTATGACGCCGTTTTCCAGTTTTAAAATTGCTAATACCCTGATTGCACTAGATACCGCAGTGGTAAAGAATTTAGAACAGAAATTAACGTTTGATACGCAAGCTTATCCAGTACAAAGCTGGTGGCCAGAAAACTGGTACCAAAGGCCGTTGGTTATCCGCGACGCGTTTCAATACTCAGCGGTTCCTATTTACCAACAGATTGCCACCGAGATATCGGCACCGGTTATGAGTCAATACCTTAAGCAGTTCTCCTATGGCAATCAGGATATTTCATCAGGCATCGACACCTTTTGGTTAAATGAAAGCCTTACCATAAGTGCTGAAGAGCAAATTGAGTTTTTGCAAAAGCTGTATCGCCAGGAATTGGATTTAAAGGCCGATACATATGTCAAATTCAAGCAAATCATGCTGGTTGAAAGCACATCCGAATATCAACTTTATGCGAAAACCGGCGGCGGTCAGTTAGAAAAAGGCAAAGCCCTTGGTTGGTATGTAGGTTATGTGGTTAAGGATAACGAAATCTATTATTTTGCCTTTAATATGGATGCCAAAACGTTTGCCGATGTCCAAAAAGTCCGGGTGAACACGGTTCGCTCTGAATTAAAGAAATTGGGCATTATTTAACAAAATTTAAACCTGTTGAATACACATCTGTTCAAGCTTCGAGCGATTGAATTTTCTGCACCGAAAAGGCCTGATAAAACGCGTTGAATCGGGCCCTGCTAACCGATACACTAACCGTTAGCGCTAAATTCAATACCGTCATATATACCGGCGGTTTTGGAACAATTTCACGGTAGCTTACCCTTAAAGCAAACCGATTATAACAGGGACCTTTCATTCGTATGTCTGGATTACAACGAATTATTCTGATCGATACGCATTTACCCGGCATGGTCGAGCTAAAAGTTAATGGCCACACTAATATCTGTGGTACTAATGCCTCCGGTAAAACCACCTTGCAACGCCTTGTTCCGGTGTTTTTTGGTGAATCCCCTAACAAAGTGGTACCCGCGACCCGGGATAACTTTCAAACCTGGTATTTGCCCCGGGAATCCAGTTTTATCATATACGAATACCAACGCATTGACGGGCAAACCTGTATGGCGGTGCTGACCTCATCCGCAACCGGCGTCGTTTATCGCTTTTTTGATAAGGGTTTTGTGGTAGAAGACTTTATTGCCGATGATATGACTGGCAAACGTTCGATTGCCATTAGTGAAATTGCCAAAGCATCAAAACGCCAGGGCGTGCAGGTGACCAAGGGATTGAACACCAAAGAGTTTCGGGCGGTGATCCAGAATGATCGGGCGATGATGAATGCGACTGCATCGAAACGAGATCTGGTCAATGCGGCCCGCTTGTTCAGCTTATGTGAAAGTGATGCCAAGCTACGCCATATAGAAAAACTGATCAAGGCGGTACATTCCAAAGAAGGCAAGATGGAAACCATCAAGGCGATGATTGCTGCGATTTTGGAAGAAGACGGAGTGCAGACACCAACCAGTAAGATATCTAAAGCTCAGGTTGAGGACTGGATCAAGGAATGTTCATTGATACAACAGTTTGATGAGTTAATGCCGCAATACGACAACCTGCAGCGAGTCAATTCGCAGTTGGAACAAACCGAACAGCGCATGGCCGAGCTAAAGGCACTGCTGTCTAATGATTATTCGTTGTTGGCGGAATCCCTGCTTAAAGCAGAAAACGATCAGCAATTGTATAAATCCAAACTTAACGAACTCACGAGTGAGTTCGAGCAAAGTCGGGACCGGTTAAATCGCGATATCTCCCAGGCAAAAGCAGACATAGATACCAGCGAAAAGCACCTCGATAAAATCGAAGAAGAGTTTAATGCATGGCAGGATAAAGATATCGAGCAGCATAAGCTCAACCTGGATAAAATCGGTGCCTGGCAATCGCAGTTGCAGTCGATGACGGAACAGCATGCTTTATTAACGGAAGAACATCAGGATGTTGAGGCCGCTTATCATAAACGTCAGGCTGAGCTGGAAAAGAAACAAGGTAAGGAATTAAATCAACTGGATGAGCAAAAAGACAAGGTTGTTGCACGATTACGGGATAAGCAAAAACAAGAATCGGTTGCCCTTCAGGCTCTGATGTCCGATCAGGACCAACGCTTGCAAGCCTTGCTGGTTGATTTTGATACTCAGATCCAACAGGCCCGTCTACAATTGCAGTCGTTAAAGACGCAGATGGAGCTAAGTGGTCCGTTACCGGAAGAACAGCAGCAAATGGCGCTGGCGGAAGCGAGCGTTGAACAGGCGCAGCTTGAAGAAGATGGCTTGCGCGCCCAGTTGCAGCAAGCCCAGGAGCAACTGCAGCAATTTAAATATCAGCAAATTGCGCTCAATGAAAAGTTAAACAAAGCCCGGAGCAAAGAGAAGCAGGCAGAGCAGGTTGTTGCTCAAGTCGATGCTTGGTTAAATCCCAAGGACAATACCTTATTGCAGTTTCTTCGCAATGAGCATCCTGGCTGGGAGCAACATATCGGCAAATTGCTGGCGCCAGAATTATTGTCTCGCTCTGACTTAGCACCGGCACTGGTTGATGATGTAGCATCGCAAAACTCGATGTTTGGATTATTGCTGGATACCAGCGTTATCGCCGAAAGCGATATTGCCCAGTCTCAGGCTGCACTAGAGCAGCAGTTACAACAGGCTAATGAAGAGTTGCACAAATGCCAGCAAGAAAAAGCCGCAATTGCTTCAGAGCTGCAACGACTGAATGAGAATGTCAAAAAGACCGAACAGGACTTCATTGCCTTGCAGTCGCAATGTCAGTTCAAACAACAGACTCGAGTGCGGGCACAGGAAGATAAGCAGCAGTTAAAGAACGAACACAAACAGGCATTACAGGAACGCAAACAACAAATTCAAAAGCGCCTGAAGGCGGAGCAATCTGCCCTTGAAAAGCTGGAGTTGAATAAACAAAACGCTATTGATGAGCACAAGGATGTTTGTCATGACGAAAAAATGGAACATGAACTACATTGGCAACAACTTATTGGTGACAGCGAGCAACAGTTAAGCAGCATTAACGAGCAAATTGCGCAAACTAAGCAGCAATTAAAAGATGGACTGAAATCGGTGAAAAACTGGTATCAGGATGAGCTGGCGAAACGTGAAGTCGACGTTGACTTAATCGCCAAACTGAAACAGAGCATTGCTCAGTTAAAAGACGATATTGAACTGACCAACAAGCATCGCGACAGCGTCAGGGAATATGACCGCTGGTATGAGGTGGTGTTCTCCAGGCAAAAGAGTATGCATTTGCAGCAGCTTTCAAAAGCCAAGGAGCAAAAATCGTCAGCACAACGCAGCCTGGAAAACAGTCAGTCCACCTATAAGCAGCAAAAGGGACAAATCAGCGAGCAATTGCAGCAACTGGAAAAAGCCCTGAATGAGCAGCGCGAGCTGGTCGCAAATATCAATAGCTTAAAACAGCAATTTGCGTTGCTAAAATTGCCGACGGTGGCGGAGCCCACCGACAATTCCAGCGTTTCAGCGCGGGTGAGTGAAGGTCAGGATTTATTGACTCGCCATCGCAAGGCGGTAGCCGACGTGGATGAATATGTCCATTACTTCGACAATGCTATTGCACAAAAATCCGGCATAAGCCTGACCGAAGCCTGGGAACGCGCCCGTAGCGACTGCCAGGTTGAAAATGCCCAGGGCTTGCCAGTGCTGGATTGCCGAAAAATGGTCAAAGAACTCGATATTTTGCTCAATGTCATGGTGCCCCAGCATCTTGAAGGGGTGCGCAATAACGGTCTCAACTTTGGTAATGATTTGACTCAGTATTACAACATCCTGGCCGATATTGATAAGCGCATTTCGTCGCAATCAAAGCGTATTTCCCGAGAAGTGGATCAGGAACTGTTCCTGGATGGTGTAAGTGAGTCCAGCGTTAAAATTCGCTCAAAAGTCAGTGAATTTGATTTTTGGCCGACCTTGCTGCGCTTTAATAAATTACACAAAGATTGGTTAGCCGACGACAGTGAGTCATTGCCAGATGAAGAATATATGCTGACCATCCGCGAAGTTCTTGATGTACTTGGGCGGGCGACGATGAGCGCCGGCGTCGGGCATTTATTGGATATCGAATTGCACCTGAAAGAAGGGAACTCCAACCTGGTGATCCGCACTGACAGGCAATTAAACGAATCTTCCAGTCATGGTATGGCCTATTTGATTTTATGTAAGTTCCTGCTGGCATTTACCCGCTTGCTCAGAGGCCATTCGAAAGCCACCATTCATTGGCCAATTGATGAAATTGGTACCCTGGCGAATAAGAATGTGAAGAAAATATTTGATGCCTGCCGGGCTAACAATATCAGCGTTCTGGGGGCATTTCCAAACCCTGAGTCGGATGTATTGCACTTCTTTGAAAACCGTTACCTGATTGATAAGAATGCCAGCAAGCAAAAGCTGCGCATGGTACAGCCGAAAGTCAATCCGATTTCAGCGCGACTTAAGCAAAAACAACAACTGGAGGCGACCGCATGATGTCACTAAAGGGTAGGGTGATGGAAACCCTGTTAAGCGGTGGTTTTATCTGTAAAACCAGTGATGAGTTGGCTTTTCAGTTTTTGCAGAATCATGAACACCTGGCTGAGGTGGAGCGTCAGCTCAATACCATGAACCGAACACTGGCGTCGGCAAATGATGGCAATTTGTATTTTTGTGCTTATCAGACGATCGATACGGACGAGCGCAAACAATTGTCAGTGCAGTTTCGTGATATTGCCAGCTCGTTATTACCGCTGGCAGAGTGGCTGGTGCTGGTACAGGAAACCCGTGGGGACAATGCACCGCTTACTGAAGGCAAAGTGATTCGCCTTGCTGAGTTGCAAAGCGTCATTGAAGATACCCCTGCATTTGTTGAGCAGCTGGCAAAAATTGCCCGCTATAGTCTGTTCAACTCCACCAGTTCTGCGGTCGATGCGCAGCTGAAACAAATCTTTAAACGCTTGGTTGAGACCGGCTATTTACTGCGGCCAAACCCGGATAACCAGATCTATCTGGCGACCGGCAAAATTGACTATTTGTTTGACGTGATTCGTTTTATTGACGAGTCGGAAAACCTTGGCCTTGAACAACAGGCTGAACTTGCAATCAAGCAAGGAGACTTGCTTTGAGTAGCCAGCTAGAGCGTGCTGGTTTTACCCTGTTAAGGGCTTTATCCAAGCATGCGGATATTGTAATGCAGGCGTATCTGTCGGGTCATATCAATGATCTTGAATACGACAGTAATGTCATTGAAAAGCTGATTGAACTTGGTGTGTTGTGGCGCCCGGAGCCGGGTGAAGATTTGCGTCTTCGTTCAACGGTCAGGGCCCTGCTCGAGAATAGTTTGCGCGATGAACGTAATCGCCAACTGGATACCAATATCGGTACCAAGCTGGCGGCGATTAAGACCGTTACCAATCACTATAAAGAAAGCCTGCATCATAAAGCCTATGGTG
Organism: Thalassotalea mangrovi; assembly: GCF_005116735.1. Taxonomy (GTDB): domain Bacteria; phylum Pseudomonadota; class Gammaproteobacteria; order Enterobacterales; family Alteromonadaceae; genus Thalassotalea_A; species Thalassotalea_A mangrovi. The sequence goes on from NZ_SWDB01000017.1 coordinate 25,168, forward strand.
ATGCCGAAGTTTATTTGGAAGATCTGGCAGAGCAGGTATATACCCTGGTGGATAGTTTAAAATCCAGTGTCCGTAATCTTTGGCGCCGTATCCATAATGAATTTGGTTACGTTGCCTCAATCAGTGCCAAAATCCGCGAAAATGAACTGGCCCAGAGTCAACTGACGCAAATGCGACAACAGTTGGAAATGTTCCAGTTTGATGAGCTGTCAAAACTTGCTGGTAGTTCCAGGGAGCTTCGTCGGCTATTGGTGGTGCAACTGCAACGCAGCCATAGTGAGATTAGCCAGGAGTTAAGCCTGGCGCAGGCGAAGCTGATTGACTTGCTCGGTAAATTTCGAGAATACCTGCATCGTTCGCAACTGCTCAAAGGGTTTGTTTTACATCAACAGCAAAAGCCTGATTATAAAGTTAAAGATTACAGTGAACAGGCAAAAATACCGGGCCTGTTCAATCAGGCTAAGGCAATCATGCAACCGGCGAGCATCGATGTGAATAATGTCGAGCATGAACTGGTTTATGTCGATCTGGTCGCTCATTTAAAACAGGTGCGTCATAATCAATCGCTGAACCAAAAGCTACGCCAGGGCCAGGAATTTTCACTGGAGGATATCGAATCTATCGATATCGAATCCGATGGCTTAAAAGAAGCCGTGGAAAGTTATTTCTGCCAGGTAATTGATTCGGGGCAACCGATGTCAGCCCTGGAATATCATCGCCAGCTGAGTCTTGATTTCGACCGGGAAGTCTGGGTGTATGGTGTTATCAATGGCTTTGGTGGACTGAACCAGGATGAGCAGGAGTTTTTTGAAATTGGCATGGAAGGCCATCCGCATCCGACATTTGACGGTAACTTTATTATTGAAGATGTGGAGTTAGGGTTACGCTAATGGAATTCTCCGTAATGCTGATTTCAAAGCTTGACCCTAATCCCAAAACTAAGCGCTACAAAACGTTAAAAGGCGCGTATCGCAGCATTCATAAATTTTTAAGTGAACGAGAAGCGGAACGCACCGCCTTCGCCATATTGTCAGGGCCTGAAATTGGCCGGGAAGAGTTCCACCATAGCGGTGAAGTGCCGATCGAAATAAAGCAATCGCAGGAGAATTTTTATCTGTCCCCTGCCTGGTTGGAGCTTCGACGGCAAGTGTTAGAGCGCGATGGGTTTTGCTGCCAGCTTTGCGGTGCGTCGCCAAAGGAAGATAAGGTTAAGCTCGAAGTTGATCATATCAAGGAGCGGGCCCTTTACCCTGAACTCGCTCTTACATTGTCAAACTTACAAACCCTGTGTAAACCATGCCACAGCGCCAAAACTAATCACTTTAATCGAAAATCATAGGCAATTGGCTAAGGGTAGGGGTTATTTGCCAGCATAAGGAACAATCAACCCCAAAGAGAGCTCTCCCTGACCCTTGATATTCACATTTGTGTCTGTAGACCCAATCCGATACTTTGGAGCAGCAGCCAGGAGCTGTAGTGAGCGATCTACAGCCGATCTAGGTTTATTGTTAACGGTTAATTCGTATTAAGAAGTTATGGAAAAGTATGGGGCCTAAAAATCACACATCTGAAATACGACAACAGATCAAAGATGCACGCTGGGCAATGTGGGCGTTTGCTACTATCAACATCTTGGGGGTTAGTTGTGCTTTTGGTTGATGGCATGAATAACATGTTCGTGATCATGGCTGTGTTTCTTCAAGTATTCTTATTTCTAATATGGTTACTGCCAGTATTTCTTTATCAAGTTTTCATCAAAAAAGTTTCTCTAAAATATGCGATATACACATCTTTCGCGTCATACAAAGAAGCACTGGGTCACCTTTCGTGGTAGAAGGATATTAGTTTGACGTTAACTTGCTGAAAAGGTTAATGTCTTTAAATAGTGAATAACAGTCGCATGACTTAATACATTATTTCTTATTGGGAAATTCAGATGAGCTTGATAAGTAGTGTAATTTTCATGTTAGGCATGGCGCCATTATCCCCAAATGCATGCAATAATATTTCAGAGCCATGGCATTCTGCAGAGACTTCTCAATCGGCAGTAGATATAAATGGGCAACCGTTTAATTCTAATTATGAGTTACTGAAAGCACTTTATGAGGATTATGGAAAACCTACTGAACTCATAGAGGCACTGATAAACCAAGAAATAACTAAACAACAAGAGCGAGAATACGTTATAAAAACTTACGGCAGAGTTTTGTTGAATAAAGCCGTAATCTTAAACAACCAAGATTGGACTAAGTACCTTTTGGATGAGGGGATTAACCCGTTTGAACCCTCTCAGTTAGGCCACGGAGTGGTAATTACCTTTATCAATTTTGGAAATTCAGAGTTAATGAAGGTGCTGGATTCCAAATTAGAGCTGTTTCTCACCAAACAAGAAATAACTGATTTCACGTTGTTTAAAACCTACTGTATTTAATCGTTTTTATGTATCGGGATTTATAAAAAAAATAGCTGAGACATTCGTCCTGAGCTTGGATTCCCTGTCGTGGCAGGGAATGACGCAAGGTGTTTTGCTTAAGTCGACAGCCAGTTCCAGACGCTGTCGACATACTTATGTCCATATAGGCAACTCGAAACAGCGTGTACTCGGAGCTGATGACATCAGCGTGCTCGAAGTGACGTATTTTGTCGCGTACCCGGAACAATCTTTGATTGTGTACTCGAAGTGGCGCATTTTGCCACGTACTCGGAGTATCGTTTACGATACGTACTCAGTTCCTTTCACGCCCGTCCCCTTGTTTTTCAACGAGTTTTCAGGATATGTTAGTGGTGTTGAGCAAAATACCAGCAAGTTTTTCCAGCTCAGCCGTAGAAAAACTCATAGTAATAATAAAAACAAAAATGAAACAAAAGGGAATGATATGTCTATGAAAAACGCTGTTTTCGGCATACTGTCCGTTATATTACTGACAGCTTGCGACGAAGCGCCTGAAACATCCCAGCCGACAGTCTCGGCGCCGATAACTGAAAAGCAGGGCGTGAAAACCTTTAGTGCTGAGGAGTTCTTTGCCACGACCACCGTTTTTGGTTCGTCAATCAACCATGACGGCACCGCAGTGCTGGTTTCCAGTGATGCGACCGGTGTATTTAATGCTTACCGTTATCCGGTCGATGGCTCGAAGCCTGAGCAACTGACCACATCCGTTAAAGACACGATTTATGGTGTCAGTTGGTTTCCCAATGACAACCGGTTTATTTATACCGCTGATCAAGGTGGAAATGAGCTAAACCATTTATATGTTCAGGAACTGGATGGCAGTGTCAAAGATTTGACGCCGGGTGAGAGTCTGAAAGCAGGGTTTTTAGGCTGGAGTGACAATGGTGACTTCTTTGCCATCAGTAATGAACGTGACCCTAAGGCTTTTGATGTTTATCGGTATTCGTCAAAAGACTATCAACGTGAATTGGTTTTTGAAAATGAGGAAATGTTATCAATCGGAGACGTTTCCCGTGATGGCCGTTGGTTAAGCCTGACCAAAGCGGTCTCCGGAGCGGATTCCGACTTATATCTGATAGACCTGAACGCGTCGGCTAAGGATCCTATCCACATAACCCCCCATGAAGGAAATATTGAATACTTTAGTTATGGTTTTACGCCTGACTCTGGCAAGTTGATTTTTGCGACTAACGAACATAGTGAATTCAATCAGGCCTGGGCCTATGATCTTGAGTCCGGTGAATCGGAATTATTTTACGAAACTAACTGGGATGTCGGTTTTGTCTATTTTTCTAAAGACGGTAAATACACTGTCGTAGGTATTAATGAGGATGCACAGAATAATATTAAGATCCTGAATTCGGAAACGAAGGAAAGTGTTGAATTGCCAACCTTGCCTGCGGGAGACTTACGTGGCATTAACTTCTCAGACGATTCTAACAAGATGGTCTTTTATATTAATGCTGATAATTCGCCGTCAAATCTTTATGTATATACCTTCACAGACGACAAGGTAGTTAAGTTAACGGAGACATTAAATCCGGCTATGACGCCTGAAGATTTGGTAAGCAGCACGGTTGTAAGGTTTAAAAGTTTCGATGGCCTGGAAATTCCGGGGTTGTTATACAAACCATTGCAAGCCAGTGCGCAAAACAAAGTACCGGCGCTTGTATGGGTTCATGGCGGACCGGGAGGACAATCACGTAAAGGCTATAGTGCTGCAATTCAGCATTTGGTGAATCATGGTTATGCCATATTTGCCGTCAACAACCGAGGCTCTTCAGGGTACGGAAAAACGTTTTATCATCTTGATGACAAGAATCATGGTGAAGGGGACTTGCAGGATATTGTCTATGGCAAAAAACATCTGCAAACCCTAGATTGGGTTGATGGCACTCGTATCGGAATTATCGGCGGAAGTTACGGCGGTTATATGACGATGGCGGGTATGGCGTTTACGGATGAATTTGAAGTTGGTATCAATATCTTCGGCGTCACCAACTGGGTTCGCACCTTAACCAGCATTCCACCATGGTGGGAAGCATTTAAGCAGGCGCTTTACGATGAGATGGGCGATCCTGCAACCGACGCTGAACGTCACCGTCGCATTTCGCCGCTGTTTCACGCTAAAAATATTAAAAAACCAGTTCTGGTGGTGCAGGGTGCTAATGACCCGCGGGTTTTACAGGTAGAAAGTGACGAAATGGTTGCCGCTATTGAAGCGAATAATGTACCAGTCGAATACGTGTTATTTGAAGACGAAGGACATGGTTTTAGAAAGAAAGCGAATCGGATCACCGCCTCTAATGCCTATGTAAGATTCCTTGACCGTCATCTGAAAAATTCCGCGAATCAGCTTTAACAACTAAAAGTATAAATAAAAAGGGTCAGCGCTAAACTGACCCTTTTTTTTGCATCTAAACCTTTGGTTTAAAGCGACAATGGATTACCAGATACGAACACGCTCTTCTGGCTTAAGGTAGAGTTTGTCGCCTTCCTGAACATTAAACGCTTCATACCAGGCGTCGTGATTTCTGGGCGCTAATGAACGGTATCGACCCGGAGCGTGAGTACCGGCACGAAGCTGGTTCAGCATGCTTTGCTCGGTGCGCTTTTCTTTCCATACCTGTGCCCAGGCTAAGAAGAAACGTTGATCACCAGTAAGGCCATCGATAATTGGTGCTTCTTCGCCATTAAGGCTTAGTTTATATGCATGGTAAGCCATTGCCAGGCCACCAACATCACCAATGTTTTCGCCCAAGCTGTTGCGGCCATTTACAAAGTTACCTGGAATTGGCTCGTACTGGCTATATTGCTCAGCCAGTTTATCGGCTTTCGCTTCAAATGCCGCGCGATCGGATTCAGTCCACCAGTTACGCTGGATACCGTTAGCGTCAGATTTTGAACCCTGGTCGTCAAACCCATGCCCCATTTCGTGGCCAATTACCGCGCCAATACCACCATAGTTAACAGCTGGATCAGCATTTGGATCGAAGAATGGGGGTTGTAAAATCGCGGCAGGGAACACAATCTCATTGAAAGACGCGTTGTAGTAGGCATTTACACGCTGTGGCGTCATGCCCCAACGATTGCGGTCAGTTTTTTCTAACTCTTTTGCGACACTGTCAGCGCGGAAGAATTCACTCAGGTTTCTAACATTGCCGATCAAATCGTCTTTATTCAGCTTAAGACCGTCAAAAGACTGCCATACATCTGGATAACCAATTTTAGGAACGAACGCGGCTAGTTTTGCGCGAGCATTAACTTTGGTTTCATCGCCCATCCAATCCAGGTTGTCGATACGCTGACCAAGGGCTTTGCGCAGGTTTTCAACTAGCTCTGACATCTGCTCTTTGGAAGATTCTGGGAAATGACGGTCTACATAAACTTTACCAATAGCAAAGCCAAGGGACGTTGTACCAGACATCTGGCTAACGGCACGCTTCCAGCGATCTCGAGGCTCTTGCTGACCACTTAAATGCTTGCCATAAAACGCGAAGTTAGCGTTATAAATATCTTCCGATAATAGCGAGGCGTTACCGCTAATGGCATGGTAAGTCAGATAATCTTTCCAAACCGCCAAATCTTCATGGTTAATTAGCTCAATCATCGCTTTAATTGGCTCAGGTTGGCTTACGTTTAGGTGTGGTACCTGATAACCAGTTTCAGCAAAGAAAACGTCCCAGTTAAAGCCAGGATATTCTTTGGCTAACTCCGAACGTTCGATTTGGTTCAAGGTCAAGTCGCGGTCACGACGCTTTTCGCGTGGCCAGTGGCCTTCGGCAATTTTAGTTTCCAGGGCAAGAATCGCTTCAGCGCGCTCAGTAGCTTTGTCTGTACCCGCAAATGCAAGCATTTCGGCGATGTGAGCTACATAAGCCTGACGAGTTTTCTCAAAACGCTCAGATTCTTCCAGGTAGTAGGAACGATCTGGTAGTCCTAAACCACTGGCACCAACTGACATTTGGTACTCATTCGGATCAAGGCGGTTAAACCACATACCACCACCAATTGGAGCACTTACGCCATTAAGCCAGGAACTACCAAATACTTTGGTTAACTGGTCAGTATTCTCAATGGCAGAAATGTCATTAAGCAGTGGCTCAATAGGCTTGATACCTAACGCATTAAGGGTTTCGACATCCATGTATGCATTGTAGAAATCAGCGATTAACTGTTCTTCAGCATTTAAGTCATCACGAACGGCGATCTCATCGATAATGGCTTTAACCTGGTCGTCACTTCGCTCCGCCAAGACAGAGAATGCGCCATAACGGGTTTTATCCGCTGGCATTTCAAAATTATCGTACCAGTTACCGCTGGCGTACATAAAGAAATCATCGCCTGGCTTTACGCTTTCATTGCGTGCACTCAAATCGACACCAAAGCTGCCCAACTCAGGCTGACCTTGTTGCGCTACTGGCTGTTTTGATTCTTGTGTTTGTTCTGCTTTTTGTTCTGTTTTTTGTTCAGCTTGTCCACACCCAGCTAAAAACGCCGCCGCTAAAGCCGATGCAATGAGTGTTTTTTTCATAATTAATTCTCTTCGTTATTGCTTTTATAACTCACCGGTAATTCTACGTTGTTCAGGTTACTTCGCAATAGCAAAAGTCGTTAGATAACAGACTAAATCAACAATGTTTAGTATGTTAAAGAAGGTAATTGTTACGTCCTAGGTCTTAGGTCTTAAGCTTTGTGTCTTATGTTGTAGGTCTTATGTCTTATGTTGTGCTGTCGCCGAATAATGATAAATCTCTTTCTCGTTCGCACATTCACGGGCGCGCATTTTCCGACTGTGCGCCTTTGCTGTAGGTAGCGGCATGATATCCGCCTTCTACCAGGCCATTATAATTCAGGGTGTAAACCCGGTTAGCAGACAGCCCGTCAAATCGGGTCTTTTTATTATCCGGATAGGTAATTTCGACATTTACCTGCTCAGCACTACCGATAAAAAAGGTTACCGGTTCGCCATTCCAGCGAGCTTTTTCAATAAGGGTTTGCTTTTTCTGGCTCTCAGAATCGCTAAGATATAATTTAATAATCGCCCCAACGCCATAAATATTAGGGATTTTATAACGCGGATAAATCGTCACTGAGTTACTGTTTATTGGCGTTTCATTGAGGAAGATTGAAAGGCGGGTATCATTGTCGACGTTGTTGCCACCCAAAATAAGATCCTGATCGCCATCATTGTCGATATCGACGATATACACTGGGTTTGCGCCCCAGGATTTGCTAAATAGAATTCGGGTAAACTTGCCATTGCCCAGGTTTTCGAATACCTCGGTGATTTTTCCTCGCGGGTTATTCATGACAAAATCCGGATCACCATCACCATCAAAGTCTACCGGATAGGCACGTATTAGGTACGGTGCACGCTTTTTCAAAAAGCCCTGCATCGCGGTTTCATGAAACTTAAACCCTTGCAAGGAGTTCAGGTACCAGCCACTGTGCTCATCGCCAACCACTAATAAGTCATCAAGGTGGTCATTATTGATGTCGCCGTAATATATCGGAACGGCATTTTCAGGCAATCCAAGCAGTTGGTTAGCCCCCTTGAAATTCCCTTGTTCGGTGCGCAGTAAATAATGACCCATTTTGTCACCACCATAGCTTGCTGAGCCTGCAATGATCATATCGCCCAGCCCGTCAAAATTCAGATCGATTAAATTCGCACTCAGGCCATATTGATGAGTAGGAAAGTATTGATAGTACTTGGCCCGGAAGAAACGGTTTTTTTTGTTACTGGCTTTATGCTTTTCGGTTAGATTTTGGTATTTCTCTGGCAACCCCGGAGGCTCGATCGCGGTGATAGCGGTATCCTGGCGAAATGACTTGTTGGCTGGCTCATATATCCAGACTCCTTTTGGGCCACCATCGAGATCGAGATAGCCGTCAAGGTTGATATCGGCAATATCGACAGGTTTTGACAGTGGCCGTAACGTATATCCTTTGCCTCTTGCGGAGAAATTACTTCCTTGTTGATTGAACAGATAATCGGGTTTGCTTTCATCGGATAATCCAGCGATGTCGAGCCATCCATCACCATCGAAGTCAAAAAACTTGGGTTTATCATCGGCACCTGGCAAAAACGGCAAGTCAGGAGCGAGCGTTTGCAAATCGGTAAAGGTCAGGGTGCCCGATTGTTGTAATTGATTGACCAGTATCTTTCCTCCAGGTTTACCATGGTGCGAGAGATACAGGTCAATATCTCCATCATTGTCATAATCGAATCCGCCGACTCCCCAGGGCCACCAGCCATGAGACTGAAACTTTCCTCCCTGACGATGTTTTTCCAACTCGTACCACTGCGCAATGATTTCCCGGGTTTGGTTTTTATCATCGTCAGCTAACTCAAACCGTATGTTACCCGTTGGGTTACTGGATAGCGCAGCCATAATCGGATAGGCTTTCGAGTATAGTCGATCGGAAAACGTAACCAGGGTGCTAACGGCGATTACGATAGCACTTAACGTGGCGAGTTTGGTGATGAGTTTCATAGGCTTGCGCTGAATTATTGGAATAATAAGAGCATAGCAAAGGCACTATGTTTTGCTTAATTTGAGGCCGTGGTTATGGTCGCTACAGATTATGTATATCTTTGTTCTCGACAACGGTTAGCGAATCAGGTGATGACTGATTGGCCTGGTTAATCATCATTTGTGCAATTTTTGATGCCTCTACCGGTCGATACGCTGGCAGTAACCGATCGATCAGTAATGAACCGAGATGGTAGATACGTTTTGCGATGTCTTCACCGGTTCTTGACTCCTGCCTGGGCCCTAGAATCAGGCTTGGCCTGACAATGACCAAATGCTGTAAACCTCGATTCTGCAATTGTGCTTCCATTTCACCTTTAATACGGTTATAGAAGCTAAATGAATTGGTTCGGGCACCTAGCGCAGAGATGACGACAAACTTATTCACACCAGCATTTGCCGCATGCTTTCCTGCCATCACAACCAGGTCTTTATCCACTTTGATAAAAGCATCTTTGCTTTTCGCTTTTTTAATCGTCGTTCCCAGACAACAAAAAACGTCGTCAATGCTGTACTGTTGATAAATACCTTGTAGTTGTTGCTCGCTAAGCTCTGTAAATACTAATTTTTTGTTATCAATATCTATCGGCCTGCGAGCCACACAGATGACCTGTCGATATCTATCATCCTGTAAGAGTTTTTGCAGTAGAACAGATCCAGTAAGACCCGTAGCTCCTAGTACTAAAGCGGTTTTCATGGTGATTCCAGAGATGTTCTCATTGTCAGATATTGGAATTCATCGAGCCTGAATCTTGTCAGATTAGCAAGCTTTTTTTATCGAAAAATTAATTAAAAAAAATTAAAAAAAGTGCTTGCAAAAGCAAAGCCCTGATTGTGCAAGGGGCGGCAAAAGTTATCCACTGTTTTTGTGCAAAACTTAATAACCTGGCAATTTTAATTGCCGTTATTTGCAAATTTTTTGTAAACGAACAAAAAATAAACTTGATTAATTCTCAATGCATGCTTGTAGCCGTTAATTTTATTGGAGTTTTTAATTGCTAACAAAGTTATCCACAGTTTGGGGTGGTGAATTATTGGATTGTGTATCGTGAAGAGTTTGTCGTCCAGGAGGAGGAGAAAAATTGGAACTTGTGGTATCAGTTCAATTTAGAACTAATTCCTCACACTGATCAGCTATTGTAGGGAAAATTTTCGAGTTAATAAAATCATCTTAATATCAGTTGGTTATTTGATTTATATTGGCTGTAAATGTTTTTATCCAGGGTCTAATCGTGAATTGGTTCAATTATGGCGTGCCGTTATCCCGCATTAAGAAAGGAAAAACGGATTAGATTCTCCCCCCGTTTTGGCCTTTTGTTCACTTAATGTTCGCTTTGGTTGTTTTTTGCCCGAAATAGTTATCAACATGCAAAGATGAATAAGGTTACCGTGCCGGGACAAAAATGACGAGCAACTAAAAATGCAGCTATATTGTTAGTCACAAACTGAACTGAACCGGGGAACTATGGCTCGCAAAATACCGCCGCCACATTTATTGGTTGTGTTTGAAGCTGCTGGGCGCCATCAAAGCTTTAAGCTAGCCAGCGAAGAATTATTCATCACACCGTCGGCGGTCAGCCACCAAATACGTTCGCTCGAGGAACTGCTTGGTTTTGAGTTGTTTGTCCGCGATAAGCGCGGGGTCAGCCTGAATAATGCCGGTCAGTTTTACCTGAAATCGGTGAGTCAATCGTTAGAAAAGCTCGAATTTGCTACTCGCCAGTTACAAACTAAATTCCAGTCTAATGTATTAAAAATTTCAACGTTCCCGTCGCTGTCGAGAAACATCATCCTGCCAAACCTCTCGACTTTTCAGCAACAAAATCCGGATCTGGATATTCGCATTGAAACGTCAATGAATCTATTAGATTTGCGCTACGAAGATATTGACCTGGCATTCCGTATTGGCGATGGCAACTGGCAAATGGTGGCTGTAGAAAAGATATTAGACGTCAATATCATCGCCGTTTGTTCTCCAGAGTTTCAACAATGTCATCAGCTAACGGATATCCGGCAGCTTGCTGATGTGCCACTAATTGATTTGGCAGATATGGAAAACATCTGGGGCAACTGGAGCAAGGCAGTTGGTGATGAGAAATTAAAGGTCCTGCCTAAATTGACCTTCAATGATTATGATGCCGCATTACAGGCGGCGGAGCAGGGATTGGGGGTTGCCTTGGCAATGACTCCGATCGAAAATTACTTGCTGAAGTCGAATATTCTGGTCGATCCATTTCTACGAACCGCAAAATTTCCCTTGTCGCTTTATGCGGTATATCGGGAAAGTGATCGACAAAACCAGGCAATTCAGACATTTATTGCCTGGGTAACAACATTGCTATATCAAACGTCACCCTAATATTTATTGGCCATGATACCCAGGTGAATATTATTCACCTATGGAGTGAATATTTTCCTTTTGCCGGATTTCTCCAGCCTTTCTATTCTATAGCTGTGTTCACATATTAGTGAGGTAGGTCATGAACAGGTTAGCAACTCCCCGTCAGTGGTATCGTTTTACGGCGACCGTTATTGTTATGTTACCGGTGCTAATCGATCTTATTTGGTTCGAGCATGTTATTGTATCTTTAATCTACGTTCCCATGACTTGCCTGATACTGGCGATTATTGCCAAGGTCATCGATAATCAATTTGCCCGAATCATGGTGTTGGAGCAGGGTAAACAGCTTAAATTCCGCTTAATGTCGTTCCCAATACTTCAGGGAAAAGCGCGCCGCACTGGTAAACGTCGCGCCGCTTAAGTTGCGACGTTTAAACGGTAGGTTAATAAGGATGGCTGTTAAATCACCAGGTATTATCGGGGCTCGGATAAGAATAACAATGAGTTTTCCTGATCGATTTCAAACTTGAACTGTTTCAGAAAGTTCATGCCAAGTAAGCCGTCCGCATGCTGAAACCCTGGCAACTCCATTACCACAATTTCAAAGTTTTCCAACTGGTGTTCACCAATATTGAAATTATCGACTATCACTGAATACGCCTGTTGATTGCCGGCGGCGGTATTGATTTCAAGTTGTCGATTTACCTGAATATTGCCATTTTGCTTTAAGGCGTTGAAGTAAGACTCGGATAACACGGTAATCGAGGCTCCCGTATCTATCATCAAGTTGGTACGAAATTGATTATTGATTCGGGCATTAACTAGAAAATGCTCATTAAGCTTTTCCAGTTTTATTGCCTGCAATTCACTTTGACTGCTATGCATCTGCCTTTTTAATTTGGTTACCTGCCCCTGGTAGGCGGTAAGATGGGAAATATTATCCAGGTAGGAGCTAGCGATTTCAAATTCCTGTAACTGAATAAAGGCCTGACTAAGCGCGAGAATATAGGGCGGGTAGTTAGGTTCTTCCATTAGTAAGGGTTCAAAAAACGCAATCTGTTCTTGCCATGCGCCGTTATGAGCAAACATGCGTCGTTGTTTTTCAGCGATTTGGTGAATTTGACTTAACCACATTTCTTCCTTTTCATAATCGAATGAGCTGCGAATTAACTCATAATACAAAAAAATTGCCGCCTGTTTTTTATCGATGGCTTCATAGTAATTTATCTTCACCACAATCCAGTCCTCATCATTGCCGCTATAAGCAAGGAAGCTGTCTAACATGCTGCTAATGAGTGTAAACTGTTTCTGATCCATCCATTGATAGGCCTGTGCAATCCAGTGGCTTTTCAACTGAGTCGCAGAAGCTTCAGATAACAATTCAATTTCATTGAGAAGTTCGGCCGCATTATCAAATTGCCTGACATTGAAGAACTGTTGGCCGGTTTCCACCAAAAGTTGCACATTATCATCGCCGCTTATCTGTGTTGCCGGCGTTTCCACCATAGATACACGAATATTATCCGTTTCGTGATCGTCCCCGGAATCGGACGTTTGCCTGTTAGCGGCGGACTTATCCTGCCCTGTATCGGTTAGTGTGTTAGCAAATGAGGTGAGTGATTCTGCGGAGTTGCTGATGCCCGCGAAGAACTGGTAGGTGTTAAGTGCCACTGATAACACCAGCAACATAGATAGATAAAAAGTAAATTTAGTTTTCAAGATATTATCCAGTTTAACAGTCTAAGTGAACTAAGGTCGCAGCCTACCAGGCAAGATTATTTACATTATTTACTTAGATAACCCTGTCAACTTGCTCGTTATTCTTTTTCTCAATTATAGTGCCAGTTTATTGTTTTCTCTAACTTTAATCATTTCATCTCGGACCCCTTAGTTAGCACTGCATTGCGGGTTTCGATGTGTAAATAGCGCATTGTTATATTGCGTGATGTTGCTATATTAATAAAGTCATAAGGTTTAATTGGAAGCGGTTTTATACGGATTTACATGCGCTGTTGAGAACGACTTCACCAGGCTGATGCGGTAACCGAACCAAGTGTGGTTGCATTGCCTGTCGTTTTTGCAGGGTCCGTTTTTGAACAGTGTCGCATGTAGTAACACAAGCAGTGAGGGGAATACCTTGTTAAAAGGTAGCAATCAGTGACGGCGAAAACAAATGATGTGTCGTTATGGTAACCCCAAAGGAAGAGGTGAGGTATGGATTAGATCAACTCAACCAATTACTAAATCGCAATGGAACCTAAAATTTCAATCGTATTACCTGTTCAATCTCATCATGGCTCGATAATCAGCGCCCTTGATACCGTTCTGGAACAAACATTTTCGGATGTTGAAATTATTGTCATTGATGGCTCCGGTTCGCCCGAATGCCAGGAAGTTTTGTACTGCTACCAGGATAAAATTACCTATGTCCAGGCCAACACTCGACATCTAAGCGAGCTTTGTAACATCGGCCTCTATATGGCCAGCGCCGAGTACATTATTTTTCATCAATGTGAGCAGTTCTGGCATCCGGGGAAACTTGCCTGCCAATATAAGGCAATGTCAAGTAACCCGTTATTGGTCGCTTGCGTTGGTAAGATTGCTGCAGGTAAAGATAAATTCACTGAGTTCAATCTGGCTGATTCTGACTATCAGCTTGCCACATTTTCGTCGGTTGGCGAATACGCTCCACTTCCGCTGGCTATAACCCTATTTAAAACCAACGTAGTAAAACAAAGTGCAGGCTTGGTTGGCAATAACTGGCAAAGTGCAAAAGCAAGGTTGTATTTTCATTGTTTGAGCTATGGGCGGATTGCAGGGTTACCGATGATGACCACTGAAGGTGCTAATGATGCGCGAACTGACGGTGACGTCGATGATTTAGCGCTATTGCAGCTTGTTAATGAGTGTTTGAACCTGGTTCAGAACCAGATGAAAAAAATACAGCTGAGTCAGTATAAAAGGCAAATATGTATGGTATTGAGCCGGCAATCAACCACCAGCGGTGAATATAAACAAGCCGCCGAATATTTGTTGCGAGCAGCTAAGAATTCGCTGCTCGCGGTCTATTATCAGTGCAAACTTCGCTACCGTGTCGGCTGAACCGGGTGTCATTGATTGCCTTCCCGGTAGCAATGCTTAGCGCTTGAACTGATTTTTGCTAAATCGCGTTAATCCCTGCTGACCTGGCTTGCTCTTGCGCCTGGTATTCTGACCTGGAGAGGTTTTAAATCCACTGGCGTTGTTTTTACCCTGTCGGTATTGCAGGCTTTTCTCTTTTCGTGTCTCGGGAGGTACCAGGTGTTCCGGACCGGTACCAATCAATTTACGAGCCAATCCTTTCTTTTGCAGCGCTTCACGAATGATCGGCCAGTTCGCCGGATCGTGATATCGCAATATTGCCTTGTGCAGACGACGTTGTCGGCCACCTTTAGCAACCGGTACCGACGCCGAATTTTTGCGAATCTTCGACAGTGAATCGATTTCGGTATGATACAAGGTGGTCGCATTCGCCAATGGCGACGGGTAAAAGTTCTGTACCTGATCCAGTTTAAAATTATGGCGTTTCAACCATAGGGCCAGGTTGATCATGTCTTCGTCGGTCGTACCTGGGTGAGCCGAAATAAAGTAGGGGATCAAATACTGTTTTTTGCCCGCCAGTTTTGAGTAATGGTCGAACATTTCCTTGAATTTATCATAGGTGCCCATTCCGGGTTTCATCATTTTCGCTAACGGGCCATCTTCCGTGTGTTCAGGCGCAATTTTCAGGTAACCACCAACATGGTGGGTGGCCAGTTCCTTCACATATTCCGGGTCCTGAATTGCCAAATCGTATCGTACGCCTGAGGCAATCAGGACTTTTTTGATCCCTTTTACCTTACGCGCTTTACGGTACAGGTTTATTGTTGGAGTATGATCGGTATCCATATGACCACAAATATCCGGCCATACACAGGATGGGCGGCGACAGGTCGCTTCCGCTTTCGGACTTTTACAGCGCAATTTATACATGTTTGCCGTCGGGCCACCTAAATCGGAAATCACCCCGGTAAACCCCGGCACTTTTTGTTTGATATCTTCAATCTCATCGATAATGGATTGCTCCGAACGAGACTGGATGATTCGGCCTTCATGCTCGGTGATTGAACAAAATGAACAGCCGCCAAAACAGCCTCGCATAATATTGATTGAGGTTTTAATCATATCGTAGGCGGGAATTTTGGCATCGCCATAGCTTGGATGAGGTACACGCGCATAAGGCAGGCCAAATACACCGTCCATTTCCGACTCACTGAGTGGGTAGGCCGGAGGGTTTAGCCAAATCGAACGATCACCATGGCTTTGCAACAGCGCCCGGGCACTACCTGGATTTACTTCCTGATGGAAAATTCGCGACGCATGGGCATATAACACTTTGTTATTACTGACCTGTTCAAAGCTTGGCAGTTTTACGTAGGTGTTTTCCCACGGCTTGTGGCGTTTATCCCAGCTCTTGTTCTGATAGTCGCTGATTTGAATCGGTACCGCTTCTTTTGACACGTCTACCGTCTGTACAGCTGAATCACTATTGCTGGTATTTTCATCACTGGCGCACGTTGGCGCTGACATATCCTGATAAGGGCTGGGTATCGGATCGATTTTTCCTGGTCGATCAATGCTTCTTGAGTCAACGCCACGCCATCCGGGCAGAGCTTGTTTGGTAATAAAGGCGGTACCGCGGACATCGGTCATTTCGCTCACCGCTTCACCGCGGGCAATGCGATGTGCGACTTCTACTAACGGACGTTCAGCATTACCATAAATCAGTAAATCGGCCTTGGCATCAAAAATAACGCTACGTCGCACTTTATCTGACCAGTAATCATAATGAGCGATACGACGCAGGCTGGCTTCAATTCCACCCAGTACGACAGGCACATCTTTGTAGGCTTCTTTACAACGTTGCGAGTAAACCAATACGGCGCGATCCGGCCGTTTTCCGCCTTCATTGTCGGGGCTGTAGGCATCGTCATGGCGCAGGCGTCTTTCCGCCGTGTAGCGGTTAATCATCGAGTCCATGTTGCCAGCCGTGACTCCGAAAAATAAATTCGGCTTACCCAACGCCATAAACGATTCTTTCGCATGCCAGTCAGGCTGGGCAATAATGCCAACGCGAAAGCCCTGAGATTCCAGCATCCGACCGATCACCGCCATACCGAAACTAGGGTGGTCCACGTAGGCATCGCCGGTCACCAGGATGATGTCACAACTATCCCAACCCAGGTCATCCATTTCTTTGCGGCTCATTGGCAGAAACGGGGCCGTGCCATAACATTCGGCCCAATATTTGGGATAGTCAAATAGTGCAACGTTAGCTTGTGGGATCATAATTTTCGCGTCGAGGTAAAAACAGTGAGGCATTATAGCAAACGCGGGTCGCAGGGTATTGTGTTTTTACATTTGTTCAATGTCCTGAGGCAGTTGATACCAATCCCATTAAATTCTCACTGAGTGAGCAATAATTTAATGGGATTGGTATGACAAGGCATTTGACCTGCGATTTATCCTGTATATATTGGCAATTAACCGAAATCAATAAGTTCTCATTGCTCTTGTAACTAAGTTTTTGGTTAAATGAGAGCTTAATTAATTCTAATAAATGGGAATTCGATGACAAAAGTTAACCGATTTAGCATCAGGCATACTGCCCTGGTTGCATCAATCGTGCTTGGTTTACAAGCGTGTGCCAGCTCGCAAACCAATACTGCAGGTGCCAGCCAGGTTGAAAATGTTGAGCTGACTCCAATTGTACAGGCTGATAATAGCCAACTGGCTGGCAACAGCAATGTGATCACCATGGAAAAGATCATGTCTGATCCTGACTGGATTGCTCGCACGCCAACTAACTGGTACTGGGGTGATAATAGTGACCAGGTAATGTACCTGCAAAAACGCCAGGGCAACCCGGTTAGAGACCTATATATTCATGGCCTTGATGACCGTCAGGGACAGGTTGTAGGCCTGGCAGAGTTGCACAAGTATGCGGATAGCAATGCTATAGTGTCAAAAGACGGTAACAAGGAACTGTATACTTTTGAAGGCAACGTATTCTTAAAAGATCTGCAAAAAGCATCGATTCAGCAACTGACGTTCACCACGGACAAGGAATCATCAGTACAGTTTTTGTCTGACGATCGTATTGCCTATCGTTCCGGGAACAGTTTTTATGCACTCGACCTGAACAGTTTTCAGGTGGTTGAATTAGCCAACCTGCAAATGACGGATACGCCAAAGTCAGGTGATGATAGCAGCAGTTACCTGGCTCAGGAACAAAATAAACTGATTGATTATGTTGCCCTGCAACAGCGCAACAAGGCATTGCAAAACCAGAAAAACAATGATCTCCGCGCCGAAAACGATACCATCAATAAAGCGGTTTTCTATTTTGGTAAAGATAAGCGAATCGTGCAGGCCAAACTGTCTCCGGATGCCCGATATCTGGTAGTAAGTACCAGTGATGATGAAAACTGGCGCAGTGAATCGGATATCATGCCAAATTACATCACCGATGATGGCAATATTGCTTCGGTACCAGCGCGCCGTAGGGTAGCGGATAACCGCCAGTACTCGGAACAGCTGTACCTTCTCGACCTGCAATATAATGCTCAGTACCTTCTGGGTTACGATACCCTGGATGGCTTCGAAGACGATGTACTTGCCGATGTTCGCAAGGAAAACTATGCCCGCGAAGGCAAGACCTACGAATCGAAAAAGTCGCCGCGTAATATTCACTTAATGAGCTTCTCTGACAGCATCAAGTGGCATCCTGACGGCTCGCAGGTTGCTGTGATGATGGAAGCCTGGGATAACAAAGATCGCTGGATTGCCACCATCGACTTTGAAGAAAAGCAGCTGGTTAATCAGCATCGACTGCATGATGACGCCTGGATCAATTGGGAATTCAATGAATTTGGTTGGTTGCAGGATTCAGCCAGCCTTTATTATTTGTCGGAAGAGTCGGGTTATTCTCATTTATACGTTAAGCCGGTTGATGGTAAAGCCACAGCGTTAACGTCCGGTAAGTATGAAGTGCGTGACGTTACGGTTGGCAAAAATCAGGATAGTTTTTACTTCCAGGCCAATGTTAAGCATCCGGGTATCTATGAAATTTACCGGGTAGGGCGCAATGGAGGTGATATCGAAGCATTGACCGACCTGGGTGGTATGAACCAGTATGCCTTGTCACCGGATCAAAGCAAATTGCTGGTCGAGCACTCAACCACGACCATGCCGCCAGAGCTATACATCAAGGAATTAGGCTCACAAGAGAAAGCCCGACAGCTAACGTTTACGGTTTCTGATGAGTTTAAAGCGATGCCATGGGTAGCGCCGAGTATTGTTGAAGTGCCTTCAAAGCATAGTAAGCAAGGTGTCTTTTCTCGCGTATACCAGGGCGATGCCCTTGACGGTCAAGGTGGCGAAAACAAAGCGGTGATGTTCGTCCATGGGGCTGGCTACCTGCAGAACTCACACCTTGGCTGGTCAGGCTATTTCCGTGAGTTTATGTTCCATTCGATGTTAGTTCAGCAAGGTTACACGGTGATCGACATGGATTATCGAGCCTCAAAAGGTTACGGTCGCGACTGGCGCACCGCCATCTATCGCCATATGGGCGAGCCGGAAGTTCAGGATATGCTGAGCGGTGTTGACTGGTTGGTGGAAAATGCGGGTGTCGATCGTAACAAAGTTGGCGTCTATGGCGGCTCTTACGGTGGCTTCCTGACCTTAATGGCGATGTTCAAGGAGCCAGAAGTTTTTGCTTCAGGTTCGGCACTGCGCCTGGTTTCCGATTGGGCTTATTACAACCATGGCTATACCTCAAATATTCTTAATATGCCGGGCGATGATGCCATTGCCTATGAGCGTAGCTCGCCGATTTATTTTGCCGAAGGATTGGAAAAACCACTATTGATTAATGCCCCGATGATTGACGACAACGTGTTCTTCCAGGATACGGTGCGTTTGGTGCAACGATTAATTGAACTGGAAAAAGAAGACTTCGAAACCGCTATTTATCCGGTGGAACCGCATGGTTTTGTGCAACCTAGCAGCTGGTTAAATGAATATCGTCGTATCTTTAAGTTGTTTGAAGAAACCTTGTAATGCAGAGATAAATAAGACAGTTTGTTAGTTACTGTCTTAGTCTATATTTTTTATAAATAGGGTCAGGTGATTGTATCGACAATCCCTGACCCTTGCGTATTTATTGGTGTTTTATTGTTTAGGTAAAATCGCGGCGGAAATGGTCGACCCACATGGCGGTGGCACCGCAGATGGCGACCGGCATCAGCACCAGGTTCAGTACCGGAATGATGGCAAATAAAGACACCGTCAGGCCAAAGCTAAAACACTTACCACGTTGTGCGCTCAGACTTGAACGCATGGTCTGAAAATCAATTTTGTGGTTATCAAAGGGATAATCGCAGTATTGAATCGCCATCATCCAGGCGATAAACGCAAACCAAATCAATTGTCCGACGAAGGGCACAAACAGGAATATCAGAAAAAATCCCAAAGCCCGGGGAATATAATACATGAGCTTACGCCACTCTCGGCTCAGGGTTCTTGGCACATCTTTAATAATATCGACAAATCCGCCATCAGACAGGGGCTGGCCGGTAAGGTGCTGCTCAATTTTCTCTGACAGCAAACCATTGAAAGGAGCCGCCAGCCAGTTTGCCACCGTAGAGAATACAAATGAGGCGGCAATAATGCTGGCAATATAAATCAGCGGTTCGACAATAACGATTAGCCAGCTCAAAGCCCTTGGTAGCCAAGCCTCAAGCTGGACAATCCATTCGTCGATATAAAAACTTAACTGGTAAAAAGCAAAGGCAAACAGCAGTAGGTTCACCAGCAAAGGGACAAATACATAACGGCGAATGCCTTTGGTTCTAATGAGTCGAAAGCCCTGGATAAAATAACCGGCACCGCTTTGCGCGGTCGATTGTTGAATATGGTCCTGATTCATGTTTATTCCTGAATACTTCAATAATATGATTATCTTAAACCAAAACCACCGGGTGTTAGCAACCTAATAAGTGTTACAAAGCACTTCAATATTTTCCGGATTCAGGTATTATCGATAACTAGTTGGACTGCTTTTCAATAATAAGAGTAAATGCGCTTAAAAAAGATCAAATTAGCCGGTTTTAAATCCTTTGTGGATGTCACTAATGTGCCATTCCCTCAGGAGATGACTGCCATTGTTGGTCCAAACGGCTGCGGTAAGTCCAATATTATTGATGCGGTGCGCTGGGTACTTGGAGAAAGCTCAGCCAAAAATTTACGTGGTGACTCGATGACCGATGTCATCTTCAACGGTTCTACCGCCCGTAAACCGACCGGGCAGGCGAGCGTCGAGTTAGTGTTCGACAATGAACAACAACGCATCAGCGGTTCGATGGCAGACCGTACCGAAATATCCATTCGCCGGGTTGTTAACCGCGACAGCCAGAACACCTACTATTTGAATGGCAGTAAATGCCGTCGTAAAGATATTACCGATATTTTCCTGGGCACCGGTTTAGGTCCGCGCAGTTATGCCATTATTGAGCAGGGCATGATATCGCGCCTGATCGAATCGAAACCGCAGGACCTGCGTATCTTCATTGAAGAGGCGGCGGGCGTGTCTAAATACAAAGAGCGTCGGCGGGAAACGGAAAACCGTATCCGCGCCACCCGGGAAAACCTTTCCCGGCTTACCGATATTCGCCATGAATTGCACAACCAGTTAGAAAAGCTGCATGGCCAGTCACAGGCGGCGATACGCTATAAAGAATTGAAGCAGCAGGAGCGCCTGTTAAAAGCGCAAATTGCCGCGATTCGCTGGCAGCATTGTCAAAATAAACTCGATGCTTTGAAAACCGACGAGCAAAAACTCCAGGTTCAACTTGAGCAACTCAATGCCGAGCAAAGCCAGCGCGACTTAAGTATTGTCAAAGCCCGCCAGGCGCAGGAGCAAAGCAGCAGTGAGCTGCATACCCTGAACCAGAAAAAGTTAACCTTGAGCACTGACATTACCCGCCTGGAAGAAGCCATCAAGCATGCCAGGCAGCGTAAGTTATCGCTACAGCAGGATTTGGATAAACTGCAGATCCGGGCTCGGGAGAATCAACAGCAATTAATACAGGAACGCGATCGCCGGGTGCAGCTTGATGAGGAATTGTCGGCGCTTGAACCGGAAATTGAAGAGCTGGAAATGCAGCTTGAGCAAGCACGTGAACAAGCGGACCGAGTCAGTGAGCAACAGCAATCCTGGCAGGATCAATGGCAGGAGTATCAACAACAAAAACACCAACTGCTGCAAAAACATCAGGTAGTAAAATCGCAGATTGAGTCGCATCGACAACAGCTGACGCAACTTAACCAGCGTCGCGATAAATTAACCGAACAACAAGGCAAGGTTGATTTAGCAAGCCTGATAACCAGGAAAAGCGAGCTGACCCAGCATGTGTCTGCCCTTGAGAATCAGCTTAGGAAGGTACAGTCAGGTTTATCGACGCATAGTGCGCAGGCATCGGCGAAAAAAGAACATTTTCAGCAGGCTAGCACTCAGTTACAACAACACCAGCAAGTGATCGCGCGCCTGGAATCGCAAATCGAGGCTTTGCAGCAAGTGGCGAGTGGCAGTAATGACTGGCAACGAAAACAGCAAAACTTTTTGTCGCAACAAGGCCTAACAAGTAACGCCCGATTATTGCAACAGTTTTCGGTTGCAAAAGGCTGGGAGTTGGCGGTAGAAATGGTCCTGGGCCATTGGCTGGAGGCCGATGTCGTAGCGCAATTGCCGGAAAGCTTCGCTCCAGAGCAGGGAGCTTTGTACTTGGACTCCAATAACTGCCAACAAAGTCATTCGGTCCCCGGCACGTTAAGCGCGCAAATTCTCAACGATCATCCGATTCGGGTAATGCTTGCCAACGTCCTGATTGCCGACAACGAGCAACAGGCGCGGATGAAAATCTCCGATTTGCAGGAAGGGCAATCTGTGATCTGTCCTGAGGGCTTATGGTTTTCAAAACAATGGTTGCAAAAAGGCGTATTGCAGGGGGAATCAGGCCAACTGGCCCGGCAAAATAAACTGCTGGAACTGGATAAAGACCTTACCCAGCAGCGACATATTGAGCAAACAATCGAAACCCAGGTGGCCCAGGCAAAAGTATCCGCAGAGCAGGTGCAGTCTGATCATGCAACGCTTGAGGGGGAATGCCGCCAGGTACAGCAGTCGCTCAACCAGAAACAACATGAGTTGCAGCTGGTCAGTCAGGAACTGACTATGATGCAACAGCAGGCTGACAGCATTAATGATGAATTGGCGGGATTACAGGCCAGTTTTGATGATCAGTCCGAAGCATTGGAAACCTTGCTGTTTAGCGAGGAAGAACTGGCGCAACAGTTGCTGGACTTTGCTGAAGGAGGCGATTCCCTGGAGTTACAGCGCACTAACAGTGCCCAGGAGCTGCAACAGTGGCAAAGTCGGATGCAAAGCCTGAATCAGCAGTTGCAACAACGCTTGGTAAAACGCGAGCAACTGGTATCGACGATCAATAATTCAGCCCTGATGATCCAGCGTATCGAAGAACAAATTCAGTTTTCTACGGAACAACAGCAGGAATTACAGCTGGCTCAACAAGAGCTGGAAATGCCGCTGCTTGATGACCAGGAACAGTTACAGCACAAGCTACAATTAAGCTCTGAACTGGAGCAACAGCAGCAACAGTTGCATCAGCACCAGGCCCAGGCCAATGAAGAAATTCTCAGGTTTAACCAAAGCCAGCAGGTATTGACCAATAACATTGCCCAGCTAAAAGATAAAATGGCGAAAATCACCCTCGATGGTGAAACCTACCGAATAAAAGCAACGACGGCGATTGAACAGCTAGAGGAATTACAACAACCCCTGAAAGACGTATTGCAACAGTTACCGTTGGATGCCAAAGAAAACCAATGGCAAATTAAACTGGCCAGGATCAGCAAAGACGTTGATGGTCTGGGGGCAATAAACCTGGCGGCGATTGAAGAGTATGAATTGCAGCAACAACGCAAGGGCTTCCTCGATAAACAAAATGACGATCTCGAAGATGCGCTGGCAACGTTAGAGAATGCCATCAATAAAATTGACCGGGAAAGTCGAGCCAAGTTCAAACAGACCTTTGATCAGGTCAATGACGACCTTAAGAGTCTGTTTCCAAAAGTGTTTGGTGGTGGTAGCGCTTATCTGGACCTGACCGGGGAAGATTTGCTTGACACTGGTGTTACCATCATGGCTAGACCGCCAGGCAAAAAAAATAGTACGATTCACTTACTTTCTGGTGGTGAAAAAGCGCTAACCGCTTTATCATTGGTATTTGCAATTTTCCGCCTTAATCCAGCGCCATTTTGTATGCTGGATGAGGTCGATGCACCGTTAGACGACGCCAACGTTGAGCGCTTTTGTAAGTTGGTCAAGGAAATGTCGAAAACGGTACAGTTTATCTATATCAGTCACAATAAAATTGCGATGGAAATGGCGACTCATTTAACCGGTGTTACTATGCATGAACCGGGTGTTTCACGGATGGTTGCCGTTGATATCGAAGAAGCCGTGGCAATGGCTCAAGCATCATAAAAAGGCTTAAACATGGAATTTAATTTAAGACTTATTCTCCTATTAATCAGTGTGGCAGCGATTACCGGATTGTGTATTCACGGTATGTACACGTTGCGTAAAGACCGCAAAAATCCCTATAAATTAAAAAGCTCTGTGACTGAGACAAACGATCACAAAGATGAGCGGATGTTTGATCAATCTGGCTTCGATCAGGATGGCGTTGGTGCCACCCGGGTGGTATCCAATGCTCATAGCGAGCCGATGCAAAGCTCGGCCTCTTTCGATGCTGACGTTCAAACTCCGGTTCGTGCAACCACACAACAACAGCAGGAATCGACTGCCGGTAAATATGATGATCTGGATATCGAGCATACCTCAAGCTCTGTGCAACAGGACTATGAAGGCAGCTACGACGCCGATTACAATAGCGCAAGCGAACCTGCCATGGCAGAGATGGAGCGCATTTTCGAAAATTATGCGGAACCTAAAAGCAGCAGTGCAATTAAATTTCAGGAGCCGGACTTTTCTCAACAGGAAGAGCCCGTTTTAGCGGAAGAACCTGTGTTTGCTGAAAGTTCCCAGGCTGAGCGCCGCACCGAAAAGACCAAAGCGGAAATTCGTCGCGACCAGATGGAAATCGATTTTGCTGATCAGGAAAAGCAAAACCAATCGGCAGAGATTGAGCAGGAAGTGTTGGCGATCAGTGTTGTCGCGGGACAAAATCAGTTAATTTCTGGTGCGGCCTTACTGCCTAGCCTGCTGACCCTGGGAATGAAATATGGTGAAATGAACATTTTCCATCGCCATCAGGATAATTCCGGTAAAGGGCCAATCCACTTTTCCCTGGCAAACATGATAAATCCTGGGACCTTTGACCTCGATCATATGGAAAACTTTGCCACCACTGGTCTGACGTTGTTTATGACGCTACCAAATGCCGGTGATCCGACCAAAGTATTTAAGTTAATGCTATCAGCAGCGAAGCAGCTTGCCAGTGAATTTGGTGGCCAGGTACTTGATGGTCAGCGCAGTGTGATGACCCGACAGACGGAACAACATTACCTAACCAAAATTCGCGAGTTTGACCGAAAAAGTCGAATTGCCAACGTTTAACCTGATTAAGCCTCCAATGGAGGCTTTTTATTAGTGACCGAAAAATATGCCTGATCTATCTCAAATTGAACAGCAGATGGCTGACATTATTAGCCAGCTTCACGAATACAATTATCAATATTACGTATTGGATGCACCAACGGTTCCGGACAGTCACTACGATAGGCTGATGCGCGAACTCAAAGATCTTGAACAGCAATACCCGCAGTTAAAACAATCCGATTCGCCATCACAGAAAGTTGGTGGTGAGGCATTAAAATCGTTTAGCCAGGTTACCCATCAAATCCCGATGTTATCGCTGGATAATGTGTTTGATGACAAAGAATGGCAAGGATTTATTTCTCGTATCCGCGATCGCCTCGGCGTTGCCGGAGCTTTGGCATTTTGTTGTGAACCAAAGCTCGATGGTCTGGCGGTTAGTTTGCGTTATGAAAATGGTATTTTGGTGCAGGCGGCCACTCGTGGTGACGGCGCAGTAGGTGAAAACATTACTGAAAATGTGCGCACTATTAATTCTATTCCCCTTCGTTTACGCGGCGATGACATTCCTGCGGTGTTTGAAGTTCGCGGTGAAGTGTTTATGCCGAAAGCGAGCTTTGAAGCGCTTAATGAACAGGCGATAAAAAAGGGCGAAAAGACCTTTGCCAATCCGCGTAATGCCGCTGCCGGTTCCCTGCGTCAGTTAGACTCAAAAATTACCGCCAAACGCAATCTGGCATTTTATGCCTATGGCGTGGGATTTGTTGAAAATGGTGATGACTGGCTACCTGCGAGTCATTATCAGCGACTGATGCGCTTAAAAGAGTTAGGGTTACCGGTTTGTCCTGAAATCCGCGCCGTTGACGCTGCCGAAGATTGTGTTGCCTTTTACCAGGACATCCTGTCAAGACGTGACCAGCTGAGCTACGAGATTGATGGTGTGGTGCTTAAAGTTGATAGTATTGCCCAGCAACAACAATTGGGCTTTGTCGCCCGGGCACCGCGTTGGGCAACCGCATATAAGTTTCCGGCCCAGGAAGAATTAACCCGCCTGACAGACGTAGAATTTCAGGTAGGGCGCACAGGGGCAATAACTCCGGTTGCGCGTTTACAGCCGGTATTTGTTGGCGGCGTCACCGTCTCGAACGCAACCTTGCATAATCAGGACGAAATCGAACGCCTGGGATTGAAAATCAATGACACTGTCATTGTTCGCAGGGCCGGCGATGTAATCCCGCAAATTGTCAGTGTGGTTATTGCTGAACGTGGTGACGATGCCCGCGATATTGTTTTTCCACAAACCTGCCCGGTTTGTGATTCCGCGGTCGACCGACCCGTCGGCGAAGCGGTATTGCGTTGTACCGCAGGTTTGTTCTGTGCGGCGCAACGAAAAGAGGCAATCAAACACTTTGCATCCCGTAAGGCGTTAGATATCGATGGCCTTGGCGATAAACTGGTTGAACAATTGGTTGATGAAGGCCTGATCAAAACTCCGGCGGACTTGTTTACACTGAATCAAACCCAGTTGTGTACGCTGGAACGGATGGGAGTAAAATCCGCCGATAATATACTTGCGGCGCTGCAAAAAGCGAAACACACCACCTTGGCTAAGTTTATCTATGCCTTGGGTATTCGCGAGGTTGGGGAAGCCACCGCGGCAAACCTGGCTCAACATTTTCGCACACTTGAGGCGGTACAGGCGGCAAACCTGGAACAGTTGATGGCGGTTGCTGATGTCGGTGAGGTGGTTGCGAATAATATCCTGCACTTTTTCAGCGAAGAGCATAATCAGCAAGTTATTGTGCAATTGCTTGGTGTTGGCGTTACCTGGCCGGATATCGAAGTAAAACAGGATGGCGAATTGCCATTAAAAGACCAGACATTCGTGTTAACCGGTACCCTAAGTCAGATGGGGCGAAATGAAGCCAAAGCTCACCTGCAATCACTGGGTGCCAAAGTATCGGGTAGTGTATCGGCCAAAACCCATTTCCTGGTCGCAGGTGAAAAAGCCGGCTCCAAGCTGACTAAGGCCACAGAACTGGGCGTTGAAGTGCTGAGTGAAGAGCAGTTACTGGCATTATTAAGCGAACACGGCATCGAGTAGCATCGCAATGGGGTCAGGTCTTGAATTTTGCAATGGGGTCAGGTCTTGAATTTTGCAGTAAATGCACAATTCAAGACCTGACCCCAGGGCGCTCCTAAACCCAAGACCGAAGCCTTTACCGCTGAATGTACTCACTGGCTTTCATCGGATAATAGCGAACCTTATCGTAAGCGATGGATACCGGGTTGGGGTCGACAATGTCAATTTCAATGCCATTGTGAATGGCGGCCCGCAGTGCCATCTGGGTGATGTTTACGCTAAACGAGGTACCCATAAAGACCATTCTCTCAGCATCGTACATACGTTGCTGAGCCTCACCGATTTGATACAGGTCCGTGTAATATTCATCAAACAACAACACAAACGGCTTATAGGAATAGTCCAGCAGCGGCGTTTTCGAAAAAGGGTTGATACGGAATACGTCCAGCAGAGATTCCTGAATATTGTTCTCATCGACCGCTTCCCAGGGAGTCATAAATTTTTCTACCACCGGTCCTTGTTCGTGAAATAACGTCATTTGATCGAGCCTGCCATGGATCGCAATATAATTCTGATTTCCAGCCTTGCCATCGAGGCCATCGATATTCTGGGTGATCAGGTTTTTATCGGCTAGCCAGTGGTGTACGTCGTTGGGACCGTGATGGCGGTAGGTGGCAAAACGGTGATAATACCAGGATAAAAATTCAACAGGATTGGTTTGGTACATGGCTCGTGTTGCCATTTCCTGTGGCGTGTAATTTTCACTGCCGATGGTCCATAATCCATCTTCGCCGCGAAAGGTTGGAATACCACTTTCGCTGCTTACCCCGGCACCGGTAATGTATAAGGTATTATCCATAGGTTAATTCAGTTAACGGTTGATAACGTGGAAACTACCCAAAAACTCAAGCTTTAGCAAATCCCCTATCAGGTTGCAGGTCTCAGGCTTCAGGTTTCGGAAGGTAATTTAGCAACCCTGACATGTTACTCTTCCACCTCCCACCTTCAACCGAAATAAGCTCTCGGCAATTGCTCCATGCATTTTCGGCATACCGATCATCCATGATCATAACCTTACTCTCCTTATCTGTCTTTTCTGTTACGGCTATGGAACAAGATTGGCGGACACTATAGAATATGCGCAATTTTTAAAACCTTAATTAATAAAATTATCCATGTTTGAATTAAAATACCAGACACCGAATGAGTGGGCTGAGGTCGCTCTGCAAGACTTTGATGCATTTTTACAGGATCATGCCGCCGCTGAGAAAAAGGCGTCCGGTATGGCAATGTCGATGTTATCTCACTATCCGGATCGCAAAAATCTGGTTCGGGCAATGACCGACCTAGCCATCGAAGAGATGATCCACTTTAAGCAGGTATTGAAGCTGTTACAAAAGCGAGATGTTACTCTTGGTAACGATCAAAAAGATCCTTACATCAATGAAATTCGCACTCTGTTCCGTCGCGGTTCTGACGTGTTCTTTCTTGACCGACTGCTGGTTGCCGGGGTTATCGAAGCACGTGGACACGAACGTTTTTCATTGATTGCCGAGGCGTTGCCGGCAGGCAAAGAAAAAGATTTCTATGTGGCCATCGCTAAATCCGAAGAGAAACACAAAAACTTGTTTGTGGAATTAGCGCTTGAGTACTTCGACAAAGAGACTGTATTTGCCCGCCTTGAGGAAGTACTGGATTTTGAGGCCGCAATTTGTGCCAAATTACCATTTCGAGCGGCATTGCATTAAAAGTAACTAAATTGGTGGGCGATGGGGTCAGGTCTTGAATTTTGCAGTAAATGCACAATTCAAGACCTGACCCCATCGTTTACAACAAGACCTGACCCCCGTAACCTGGTAAAGACCCGACCCCATCGCTTAGCTCCATAACCCATGATCCCAGAGCATAAAATTGAAGGAAATCATTTGCGAGACACCAAGTTATTCGCCAAATACTTAGCCAATTTTTCGGAGCCAGAAATAGCCTCGTTGGCAGGTTTCCCTGAATCACTGCAATTTAGCCATGTGGTGGTTGTCCCCTCGTATAAGGAAAGCCTGGATTTTGTCACTCGATTCAATTTGCTCAACCCAGGTGAACAAACGGCTTTGCTTATTGCAGTGATTAATCAACCGGATACTGACAGCGTAAAACAACCGCAACAACAACTTGCTGATGATATTAAAGCCTCTGCGACCTGTCTCTGGCAAAACAATAATCTCTCTCTTTTGCAGCTCACTAATGGCGGCTATGTCCTTTTGGTGGATCGTTTCAATCAAGCTATTCCGCATAAACAAGGTGTCGGGCTGGCTCGCAAAATCGGTGCTGATCTCGCTTGTCAGTTGATTGCAACCGGGCAGATTTTGTCTCCATGGATCCGTTCAACCGATGCCGATGCGCATTTACCTGATAATTACTTTGCTGCACTTCCTCAAAGTTGCGTTGATAGCAGCGCCATTATTTTTGATTTCTTTCATCAGAGCGATAATGCGCAGGAAGATGCCGCCAATCGGATTTACGAACAATCGATGCGCTATTATGTGGCGGGATTGCGTTTTGCCGGTAGCCCATACAGTTTTTACACCATAGGCAGTATTCTGGCATTCTCAGCCGAGGCTTACGTCAAAGCCCGGGGATTTCCGAAACGCGCTGCGGGTGAAGACTTTTACTTACTCAATAAAGTTGCCAAACTCGGTAACATAACCAGTCAACCGTCTGTACAAATAAAAATCGATGCCCGAGTATCAGATAGAGTGCCATTTGGAACCGGACCCATGGTACAAAAAATCATCGCCCTGCAAACCGACAACAAAGAGTATTTTTATTATCAACCGCAGGTATTTGTTGAGCTCAAGCGCCTCCTTGATGCGGTAAGCCATTGCAAGGGCAATTTAACTGAACTGATACAGGCATTGGAAAGTTTTAGCGATCTAACTCGTCAGTCATTGACGGACATTGGCTTTTTCACCTTTATTAATAATCCGCAGTTACAGTCGAGCTCTGCGCAACAGGTGAGTAAGCAATTGATGGTCTGGTTCGATGCTTTCAAGACATTAAAGTTTATTCATGCACTTCGCGATAATGGTTTGCCAGATATGCCATTGTCAGAAGCACTGAATAATCCTTTTTTCTCAATACATCCAGAAGATAAGTAACACCCCGTCTCTCGGGTAATCAGGCCCAGCGCCTATTGAACCAGCGCGCCTCCCGAGAACAACTTAACTCACTTCATATTCAGCCCACGTAAGGCACATTATTGAATGATTTATGCTAACTGGAATTAACTGTTTCATATTGTCCGGATTGATCGTTTTTCATTTTCGCTTTGTCAGGATCTGTGCTGTTAGATAGGTTATCTTCAGGCAGTCAGACAAGGAGATTATTTGTGGGATCCAGTCAAGATTGCGTAACACGACAATCGCACAGCCAATGGCTGCAACAATTTGATGACAATCAGGTCATTCAGCAGGTTAGGGCAGGTAACTTGTTGTTTATTGGAGAGCTTTTTAAAAGGGCTAAAAGACTGGAATTCGAAGGTGATCTGTTAATGGCTTGTCATCTGTATCGACAAGGGTATCAATATTTTGATCTCATTTAAGCCAACCTGAGAATTTCTTATCGACAGTAGATTTTAAAATACCGTCTATACTCAATAAAAAACACACGTTTTGATTGAGATAATAACAAATGCAAGGATCACGCTATTTCTTTCCCCAGATTGGGCGCCTACTATCTTTTGTCATTTATTTGGTACTATTGTCAGTTACGTTTGCTACGAGCGTAAAGGCCAGTTCCCAGCTTACCCCAATGCAACAGCGGGCCGATGTGCTCAGTGAGCAGGCACTGGCTCGAAACTCCGTTGTTATTGAAACCGCTTCTATTGATGATCTATTCGCTCTATATGAATTACTGGATTATCACCCGTTAAACTGGCATCACAATAACCTTGCCGTGCCGCGAATCACCTTTTCAAGCCTGTCACCTTCATGGGTCGATGATACCCGCAGACTTCCGGTTTCGGTAAAAAAATCCCTGTTTTATAAGTTAATGATGCCCCTGATTTTGATGTCTAATGAAGCCATTTTACAAGAACGGATGCTGGTTGAATCTGCGGCGCTTACCGATCCTAAACTGCTGGAACTGGCGGTTAAATACCAGATTATTGCCAATAACAAGGTGCAATTTAATGAGGAATTAAGAGCCCGACTATTAACCCGGGTAGATATTATCCCGCCTTCATTAGCATTGGCCCAGGCCGCGGAGGAAAGTGGTTGGGCAACCTCAAGGTTTACGCTGGAAGGGCATGCATATTTTGGTCAGTGGGACTTTTCCGGCAATGGCATGATCCCCAAACAACAACGTAGCGAACTGGGCAATTATGGACTGGCACGTTTCACCAGCCCGTTGGCATCGGTTCGTGGCTATATGCTGAATTTAAATACGGTCGGTGCCTATCAGGAGTTTCGGGCACTGCGTCAGCAATTAAGAGAGACGGGCCAGGCGATCACCGGTTTAGATCTGGTTGATACGCTGACCGAATATTCTGAACGGGGAGAAGCTTATACCCTCAGCATTCGCGGCCTGATTTCTTATAACGATCTACAATACTTCGATCGCGCTTATCTTGCCGATATGCCAGTAGCGTTCAGTATTGCCCAGGTCGGTCGTTAATTTTTCATCCAGGCTTGTGAAAATCTAATCGTTCTATTATTTAGAGTGTTAATGTCGAAATTAACTAATATTAGTTCGAATAAATTGATTTATTATATCTCCTATTGCTGCATAACGCATATCACATAGGAGAAAGATGATGACTACCACAAGCATTTCAACCGATTCAGCACATGCCGCAACTGACAGTACACTGTTTCAGTTCGCCGCACCGTTAGGACGATTTTTACTGGCGTTAATGTTTTTAGTGGCAGGGTTAAATAAAATTGGCCAATATCAGGGAACCCAGGCATTTATGGAGAGCGTTGGTGTTCCCGGGTTGTTGTTACCATTGGTGATTGCCTTAGAGGTTGTTGGCGCCCTGTTGCTAATTATTGGCTTTAAAACCCGACTGGTGGCAATAGCATTGTTTGCATTTACGCTGATCGCCAATGTGTTATTTCATGCTAACTTCGCCGATCAGATGCAAATGTTATTGTTTATGAAAAACACTTCGGTCATGGGCGGCTTATTAATGGTATTTGCCCTGGGGGCCGGCGCATATTCTTTGGACAATCGCCAATAAATTTACAAGGTAATCAACGAGTCTTATGGTCAGGTGTTGGTTCTTGCAACCCTTGCATTTTGCAGACCTGACCCATTCCCCAGGTTAGATTTTCTAAATAACCGGAATAGCAAAATCATCTGGGTATCAGCACAAAGAGAAGGAACAGAAAATGGGCTTATTAGTCGATGGCAAGTGGCAAGACCAATGGTACGATACCAAGTCAACCGGTGGAAAGTTTGTTCGCAAAGAATCGGCGTTTCGTAACTGGGTAACGGCCGATGGTGGAACCGGACCCAATGGCGAAAAGGGCTTTAAAGCCGAAAAAGGTCGCTATCACTTGTATGTTTCCCTGGCCTGCCCGTGGGCGCACCGAACCTTGATATTTCGCAAATTAAAGGGACTGGAATCGATGATTTCGGTGTCGGTGGTCCATTACCTGATGAAGGAGAATGGCTGGACATTCGCTGAGCAGGAAAATAACGACAATCCGGACTGGGTCGACATCAAGGATCATATAAACGACAAGGAATTTTTGCATCAGGTCTACACCCAGGCGGATCCCAATTATTCGGGAAGGGTTACGGTGCCGGTATTATGGGACAAAGAAACGAACACCATTGTCTCGAATGAATCTTCGGAAATTATCCGTATGTTTAACCGGGCGTTCGATTCTCTGGGAGCTAAGCCCTGGGATTTTTATCCTGAAAAACTTCAGGATGAGATTGATGCGATGAACGATTTTGTCTATCCCAATATCAACAACGGTGTTTACCGGGCTGGATTCGCAACCAGCCAGTCCGCTTATGAGGAAGCGGTCAGTGAATTGTTCTCGGCCCTGGACAGCATCGAAAATCGCCTCGGCAAACAACGCTATCTGGTCAGCGACTTGATTACCGAAGCCGACTGGAGATTGTTTACTACCTTGATCCGCTTTGACGCGGTCTATGTCGGGCATTTTAAGTGTAATTTACGTCGTATTGCCGATTACCCAAATATTTCCGGGTACCTGCGGGAGCTCTACCAGGTGAAGGGGGTTGCCGAAACCGTCAATATGACTCATATCAAGCACCATTATTATGAGAGTCATGACATGATCAATCCCACCGGTGTCGTTCCTAAAGGGCCAATTCTGGATTTTTCAGAACCCCATTATCGAGGCCATTAGTCCAAGCCAGGTATTTTGACGATAGATGACGGGCTGGGTATTTAATTAAATACCCGGTTCGTCGTCTATACTTTTGGGATCGAAAGAACTTATATTCCCAGGGGTTAAAGTGCGAAGATTAAATTACGGTTACCTGGCGGTTGTATCGACACTGTTACTTGTCGCTTGTGGGCAGAGTGATGATCCAGAGCTACAATCAACCACCAACGACAGTTCGTCGGCGTTGGTGAAAGAGGATGCAGGCACTTCAATGTCAGCTTCTGGCAAGCAGGCGTATTTTGGCAACCTGCACGTGCATACGTCCTGGTCCTTTGATGGCTATACCAATGGTAGCCCGACCTCTCCCGATGATGCCTATCGCTGGGCCAAGGGTGAAGCGATTCCTGCCACCAAAAAGGGAGGAATGATGAAAATCAAACGTCCCCTGGACTGGTATGCGGTATCGGATCATGCCGAATACATGGGGGTGTTTAAAAACATGGAAGATCCCGATAGCCCATTTAGTAAACTGGAAATCGCCAAAGATATTACCTCAGACGATTCTGCCGTCGCGTTTGAAGCATTTGCCCGGGTGCTCGATGATATGAACCGAGGAAAATCGGATCCACAGCTTAGCGATCCTGAGTTATCCAAATCCATTTGGCAGGATATTATCAACATTGCCGAGCAACATTATCAGCCGGGTAGTTTTACCACCTTTCCGGCATTTGAATGGACATCGGCACCGGATAATCGAAACCTGCATCGCGTTGTTATCTTTAATGGCAAACAAGGTATTCCAGAACTACCATTTTCAACTTTGGATTCAAACAAGCCCGAAGATTTATGGAAATATATGAATACTGCTAGAAGCAATGGCGCAAATCTGCTAGCTGTTCCCCACAATGGTAATGCCAGTGACGGTTTGATGTTTCAGTTAACCGATTCTTACGGCAATGAAATCAGTAAAGAATATTCCGAAAACCGGATCAAAAACGAACCCTTGTATGAAATCAGCCAGATCAAAGGCACATCGGAGACCCATCCCGATTTATCGCCAAATGATGAGTTTGCCGACTTTGAGCTTTGGGATTACACCCTGTCAGCCATTACCGAGCGGCCGACAAAACGTCAGGGCAGTTATTTGCGACAAGCCTATCTCGATGGCCTGAAGTTTGATATGAATAACCAGGGTAATCCATTTAAATATGGGGTAATCGGCGACTCGGATACCCACAATGCGGCTTCATCGGTGGAAGAAGATAACTATACTGGCAAGTTTGCCGGCGAATTTAACCGCGAGCACCGTTTAAATGGGATTCCGGGTTATGAGGAAGCCTCAAAGCAGCAGATACGTGAGTTTAGCTCCGGTGGCCTGGCGGGTGTCTGGGCGACAGAAAATACCCGTGATGCCATTTTTACGGCGATGCGAAACAAGGAAACCTTTGGCACCTCAGGTACCCGCATGCAGGTCAGGTTTTTTGCGTCATTTAATTATGATGACGACATCCTGGAAAATAATGGCTGGGAGAGTGTCGTCTATGAGCAGGGCGTTGCAATGGGAGGAGAATTATCCGGCATGGCCAGTGGTTCACCAGTATTCGTGATTCAGGCGATGAAGGAAGCCAATGGGGCTAACCTGGACCGGGTGCAAGTGATCAAAGGTTGGGTAGACGGTAATGGTAATACGCAGGAAAAAATCTATGACGTTGCCTTATCGGACAATCGCACTGATGGTTCGCAAATGCTGAAGTCTACGGTGGATATCAGCACCGGACGTTACACTAATGACATCGGTGCCAGTTCATTCCTGTTAACCTGGAAGGATCCTGAGTTCGATGCGTCACAGCACGCCTTTTATTATGTGCGAGCACTGGAAATTCCAACACCGAGATGGTCAACCCTAGATGCCATTGCTCTTGGTCAGGATCCAAGGGATGACTTACCGGTAACCATTCAGGAACGGGCCTGGAGCAGTCCTATCTGGTATAGCGGCCAGTAATACCACTCCACATTAATTACTGATCACTCAGCAAAAAAACGGCTTGCAATGCAAGCCGTTTTTTATCGATAGATTCGGTGTTACTTAGAACTGCATTTCCGGGATCTCGCCGTTAACGACAAGCTCACCTTCGGTCAGTTGCTGGATTTCTTCAACGCTGACGCCAGGAGCGCGCTCAAGCAAGTGGAACTTACCGTCTTTGATTTCGATAAACGCCAAATCGGTGAGTACTTTCTTGATGCAGCCTTTACCGGTTAGTGGCAGGGTACATTTGTTCAGCAGTTTCGACACGCCGTGCTTTGACGCATGGGTCATAGTCACGATAATGTTGTCCGCGCCAGCAACCAAATCCATCGCACCGCCCATGCCTTTGATAAGCTTGCCTGGGATCATATATGAGGCGATGTTGCCTTCTACATCAACTTCAAAGGCACCCAATACGGTTAAATCAACATGACCACCACGGATCATCGCGAACGACTCGGCGCTGTCGAATAAGGAGGCACCTGCCGTCATGGTAACCGTTTGTTTACCGGCATTAATTAAGTCGGCATCGACTTCTTCTTCGGTTGGAAAGCGGCCCATTCCCAATAAACCATTTTCCGACTGCAACATAACTTCAATACCTTCAGGTACGTAGTTAGCCACCAGGGTCGGGATACCAATACCCAGGTTCACGTAATAACCGTCTTTTAATTCCTGAGCCACACGTTGAGCGATTTGTTCTCTTGATAACGCCATGATTATGCTCCTTGCTCTGACTGGTTAGAAGGCCTTACCGTGCGTTGTTCGATAATTTTCTCAAAATCACCTTTGATTAATCGATCGACGTAGATACCGCTTAAATGAATTTCATCGGGATCAAGCTCGCCTGGTTCAACGATTTCTTCTACTTCCACGACGGTGATTTTACCGGCTGTGGCGGCTAATGGATTAAAGTTTCTCGCGGTCTTACGAAACACCAGGTTGCCATAAGTATCTGCTTTGTAGGCTTTAACCAAAGCAAAATCACCGGTTACCGATTCTTCCAGAATGTATTTTTTGCCGTTAAATTCACGAACTTCTTTACCTTCGGCGACTGGCGTACCGTAGCCGGTTGCGGTGTAAAAGGCTGGAATACCAGCACCGCCGGCGCGCATTTTCTCCGCTAGTGTGCCTTGTGGGGTTAATTCCACTTCCAGTTCACCGCTCATCATCTGGCTTTCAAAGTTATCGTTTTCGCCAACATAAGAAGCAACCATCTTCTTGATCTGTTTATCGAATAATAAGATGCCCAGGCCGTGTTCTGTGGTACCACAATTATTAGATACCACGGTGAGACCGGTTGTACCGCGACGTTTAATTTCCTTAATCAGATTTTCCGGGTTGCCGCATAGACCAAAGCCGCCGACAATTAACGTCATATTATCTTCCAGGCCAGCTAACGCTTCCTGGTATGAATTTACGACCTTGTTAAAACCTGCCATAAAAACTCCTGTGTATCCCCGATGATTCGGGTGTCATTATTAAATGATGTTGGTATGCACCATGAAAAAATACCAACATGTCGATTATCTGGAATGATAATGTATCAAAGAATTGCCGAACTCAACGGCTTATAGTTCGAAAGTGGGATTGGCAGGCGAATTTACGGAAAACAAAGTTTACAAAACCTGAACCCCGAGGGGGAGGTGACGGAGGTTGTCTAAGGGTGACTAAAGGTGACAACGGTACTCTAGGGTTGACAACAAAGGCATGTGGTTTTTTCTGAGGCCTGAGGCCTGAGGCCTGAAACCTGATACCCGAAATCTGAAACGCGAACCTAAATTTTCATTGAAAATTTCCCGTCATCCTCACGTAAGTGGGGATCTCTTGCTAGCAGCCGAGTCGAGATACCCTGTCGTAGCAGGGTATGACGGAAATAATGGTGTGCCTTGCTTGAAATTGCAGCTAAAGATGCCTTTATCTAGGCGCAAAATCTTTGATTTTGCATGCTAGGAACATAGTGTGCCAGGAGCTGACTTGTCAGCGTGCTCGTAGCTTAACGCAAAAGCCGTTCACGATCCGAAACCTGAAACGAGAACCTAAATTTTCATTGAAAATTTCCCGTCATCCTCACGTAAGTGGGGATCTCTTGTTAGCAGCCGAGTCAAGATACCCTGTCGTAGCAGGGTATGACGAACAAAGGCTTTTGGCTTTTCTTCCACCATTCGAATTAATTGATTTCGAATAGACACCTAAGCAGAATTTTGGCGGTTTAAATTTTGCTTTGTCACCCTAACGTTGCGTTTGTCGCGACGTTTGTCTCTCAAGCTGACGCGCAAGACCGCTGAGCAGTAGTGTTTTGTTGTCCATTTTTAAATACACCAACCGCAGCTGGCGTTGCGCCGGGCATTGGCGTCTGCCGTCAATCAGGTGTATGGTTGCGCCATTAGAATTCTTATAAAAGGTAATAGTCGATGAAAATTTGCTTAACCGACGAGCAACAAATGATTCAGGATATGGCAATGAAGTTTGCCCAATCAGAACTGGCGCCGGTTGCCGCCCAGTTAGATGCAAAACCTGATGAAGACTTGTTTAACGCCAATCTCGCCAAGCTGGCAGAACTTGGATTTATGGGACTTAACATTGATGGTGAATACGGCGGTGTAGAGGCCGGTACCGTGGCATTTTCATTGGCGATTACCGAACTGGCCAAAGCCTGTGCCGCAACGGCAGTGACAACCTCGGTGACCAACATGGTGGCAGAAGTAATTCAGGCCGTTGGTGACGAAGAACAAAAACAAACCTATCTGCCAAAGATTTGCTCGGGTGAGTTTTTAGCGGGTGGATTTTGCTTAACCGAACCATCGGCAGGCTCCGATCCGTCAGCAATGAAGACTACGGCCACAAGAGACGGTGATGACTACATTTTAAATGGCAGCAAGATTTACATTACCAGTGGCTCCATTGCCGGGGTATTTGTGGTTTGGGCGGTAACGGACGCAGCGGCCCCGAAAGGTAAAGGCATTTCCTGCTTCCTTGTTGATGCTGACAGTCCGGGACTCACCATCAGTAAACCAGAAGATAAAATGGGGCAAAAGGCGTCTCCCACCAATGAAGTTCATTTTGAAAATTGCCGGGTACCTGCAAGCAACCTGCTTGGTCAGGAAAACAAGGGCTATGCCATCGCCGTATCCGAGTTAGCTGGTGGTCGCATTGGGATTGGCTCTCTGGCGCTTGGCGTTGGCCTGGCGGCACTGGATTATGCGAAAGATTTTATTCAGGAACGGCATCAGTTTGGTCAGTCACTGGCAAAGTTCCAGGGGTTACAATGGATGCTTGCCGACCGCTACACAGAGATGGAAGCGGCGCGCATGTTATTGATGCAGGCGGCAAGCCTGAAAGAGCAGGGGCTAAGCTTTGCGACGCAGGCATCAATGGCGAAACTGTTTGCTAGTGAAAAAGCCAATAAAGCCTGTTACGATGCGTTGCAAATGCTGGGCGGTGCCGGATACATCAAGGAATACCCATTAGAAAGGTATGCCCGTGATGTTCGCATCACTTCAATTTATGAAGGAACCAGCGAAATCCAGCGCTTAATTATTGCCAGAGATGTATTACGCTAATCGAAGGGTAGAAGGATCCAAAATGTCTGTAGAAGTGATTGTTGCCGATTATAAAAACCCGCAACATTGTAAAGATTTAATCTTTTTGTTGAACGCCTATGCCGAAGATCCGATGGGTGGCAATGAGCCCTTGACGGATTATGTTCGGGAAAACTTGTGTGAAAAACTTGCTGAACAAACCAACACCTTAACCTTGTTGGCATATGTCGATAATAAGCCTGCAGCGATTTGCAACTGTGTGTTCGGTTTCTCTACCTTTAAAGCCAAACCACTGCTAAATATTCATGATATTGCCGTGCTACCGGAGTTCCGTGGTCAGAAGCTAAGCCATCAACTATTGACTCGCGCTGAGTCAATTGCCAAGCAAAAGGGTTGCTGCAAGTTGACGTTAGAAGTGTTGCAAGGCAACCAGGTTGCCAGACAAAGCTATACCAAGTTTGGATTTTCCGGATACGAATTAGATCCGCAATTAGGTCAGGCAGAGTTTTGGGAAAAAGCCTTGTAAGAAAGGGCGATACCTAACCGACAGGGGCCAAAGCCTTTGGCCCCTGTGATTCACAAAAATCAATAATAGCTAGAATGAGATCGAACGCCGGCCAGAAGTGGACTGTTTCGATTTGGATTTTTCAGAGCTTTTTGCTTTGGAGCCCTTATCGGCGCTGCGGGTCTTATTTTGCTTCGCCCGGTGTTTGCCTGTCTTTGAGGCATGATTATCGTCTGTCTGCAACAAAGCTACTGGCTCAGCAGTTTGTTCAAGCTTATCCAGCAAGCGAATCTGCAAAAACTCACCATTAAATTCCACCAGATCATCCTGATAAATTTTCTTGCGTTTTTGCTGGCACAATTCTCCATTTACACCCACGTAGCCATCTGCGATCAACATTTTCGCTTCACCGCCGCCGCCAACTAAATTGGCGATCTTTAACAGCTTATAAAGCTCCAGCGGTTCCGTATGAACGTCGATGGTTTGTATATCGCTTTCATCCAATTCAATAAAGTCTGACAATGTCGGTTCCTTGCAATCCAGGGTAAGGTGCTAAGTTTAACACAGAGCCAGGGTTTACCGGAACCGTCGTTGAAAGGGACGCACCCCTGATTCCGAAATTAACCGGAATAACTGCCGGGGTGCTATTATCGATTACCAGGGGAGTATAAACGATAATAAACTTCGAACTGAATTACTCAGGCGCGTCTTCAAATGTTACTTCATAAATGACGCGATCATTGGCCGCTAAGTCGGTAATGCTGGCGCCATCAAGTTTCTCATTCATATAATCGGCTGTGTTAGTTGCACCACGGTTGGCGGCGAAAGTAATCACGTCTTCACCATTACAAACCAGGCCTAAGGCAACCGTTTTCGCTTTCAGGTTATATTCATCAAGAGTCTTGCGAAGCTTAAATGTACTGTCAGTCAGGGCTGCTCGACAAGTATCAATCAGAGCGGTCTCCATGTAGCTGCTATAAGCACCTTGTGCATTGACACTAAACGCTGTTAATGAAGCGATAAGACCAGTTGTTGCGATTACTTTTAAAGTTTTCATGGTTTTCTTCCTTAGTTGCTTTACACACAACAGATTGTAAAGAAGTTGTTAATGGGTAACACCTATATAGATGGCACATTAACGGTAAAAAGTTGCTAATGGTTTTTGACGGGATGTAACAAGTTATTTCAGTGATATATCAGCTGCTCTATATCGAGTATTTGCTTAACGTATTGTGGTTGTTGGTTTTTTGAACAATCTGTCAGGGGGGAGTAAAGGGCCTTTACAAATACTCTTTTACATTCACCCACACTTTATTACGACTTTTTTCGTGTAGTGGAGCACGAATTTTAAAAGTCGACTCGTTAACTGGAACAACAGGGCGTCTTGCACCTTCAATGGTTTACCTATATTGACGATGCTGGCGGGGTATTGGGTATTAATCAGGCAAATTTATATTTTCAAAATTTAATTGCTGTAAATTTCGGCAAACAAACGTAATTTCGGAAATTATTGAAACTTTGTGTTGACAGGTTTTTGCCGATCCCTATAATACGCAACCACACAGACGGACGGTTAGCTCAGTTGGGAGAGCACCGCCCTTACAAGGCGGGGGTCACTGGTTCGAGCCCAGTACCGTCCACCATGATTTCATGGTCTGTTTGTGAATGTCTTAAATGGACGGTTAGCTCAGTTGGGAGAGCACCGCCCTTACAAGGCGGGGGTCACTGGTTCGAGCCCAGTACCGTCCACCATTTAAGCATTACCACTTAAGATTTTCTTAAGGCATCTCCCTGGACGGTTAGCTCAGTTGGGAGAGCACCGCCCTTACAAGGCGGGGGTCACTGGTTCGAGCCCAGTACCGTCCACCATCATCTTCGGATGATTCAATATTAACGTGCTTGATGCACGGCATCTCCCTGGACGGTTAGCTCAGTTGGGAGAGCACCGCCCTTACAAGGCGGGGGTCACTGGTTCGAGCCCAGTACCGTCCACCATGCTCATCGTAGATGAGAGCCATAAGCTGTAAGCTGTAAGCTGTAAGTATAAAGACGTCTTACTCGAAGTGATGTTTTCTATCGCGTACCCGAAATAATCTTCGATTATGTACCCGAAGTGACGTTTTTGTCGCGTCCTCGGAACAACCTTTGGTTGTGTACTCTCAGGAAAAATGTTCAGTTCATCGAAGATGAGAGCGGTAAGTTACAAGACTTAAATATCTCTACTTTTTGGGCTCTTATCGTGTTAATTGTTGATCATGGCACTTAGATTTACTTTCGATTACTAATCAGTAAATTACATAGTGAATGTGGCGGATACCGATGTCTGCTGTAAGCGAGCTACGGTTTTTCAATCTAATCATCAAACTCTGTGCGATAGACCCGACTGAAAATGTAGCTCGATTAACTGCAGCAGCGCAGAGAAATGTTTTTATCACTCAAATATTAAAAATTCATACAAGCTTCAATAGACAAGCCTAATTCATCAGCGACAAATACTCCCAAAGCCTCCATACTATCGTCCGCGATAACACCTGCTTCGTAGAGTGCTCGCGCTAAATTACGAAGCCCTAATCTGGGAGTAGGCTGTTCTGCGCTATGCTTCCCCATTTCTCCTGTTTGTGCAAAAACTTTACTAGCCTGACCCCAACAAGCCTGTTGAGGGTTTTTAGGTTTCGAAGCAGCGGTAAGCGGTAATGCTAAAAGTGCCGTAAATGTAAGAGTGGTAGCTAATTTATTCATTAAATCGTTCCTCAGATTTTAGCAAATGTCTTATGTGCAATGTGAAGCTTAATCATTGAGTTAAAAATATAGACCACCAAGAGGAAGAATGTTGATTCAATACAGTGTATCTCTATTAATGAACTAAAAGTGGCTAGGTTGTTAGGTTAGACAGATACCGCATTTGCTATAAAAGACTAAACACAGTAGCCTGAGAGAATTAAAGAGGGCTGCAAAGAGCGAACAACGTCCGTTGATGTTTTGTAAAATTCTTCTTTGTTAGCTTCTGAACTATAAGCTTTCCTCCATATTCAGGAAAATGAGCAATTTGCGCATTTTTGTCCTTATACCACTCATCAAACTATCAATTATTTTCTTACCTAGCAGAAACTTAGTAAATTTGATAAAAACGTAGTAATCAGAAAAGTGAGCAAGGTTTGTGCAGAAAAATACGCAACTTGCACACTATTAAATTGGCAGTAGCTACAAGGAAAGTTGAGAGTGATTTGGAATCCATTTAGAAAAAAAACAATTGATCCCGATAGAAATATTGTAGATAAGTTGGCTAATGACCTCCAAGACAAAGGCCAAATCGATAAACTTGAAGATGGCCTTTTACAAATTAAAAAAGATCCTCTCAATGAGAAAGAGACTGAGTCTTGGCATCATTTATATGGAATATGTGCTTTTCAAAGAGGTGAGCATGAGTTGGCCTCAGATAGGTTCAAAGAGGGACTTGATGCTTGCCCTGAAAGTAGTCAGATCAGATTTTCTTTAGCTCAAGAATATATATTTCTCGGACTGCCCGACAAAGCCTTTCCCTTGTTCGATGAATGTCTATTTCCCAAAGTGTCTCGTGAATTTACATTGGCGATGAGTAGGTATGCTTATCTTTTTTCAGAATATGAGAGAGGCATTAAGTATTTAAATAGATTTTTCGAAATATATAAGGAAGTAAAAATATTAGATGATCACTTTTTATATGTACGCGGGTTGCCATTTTTTGGTACTGCCTGGTCTCACTTAGCTGCACATTGCATTTTATCAGATAATAAAGAAACCCTTAAGTCTGTAACCTCGGACATAAGTAGCTGCTGCCATGATTATGATTTTGATTTTTTGAAAACAGAGCTTGCAGCAATTCTTGATAATGACTTTAGAAAAATGATAGAGCTTTTACACTCTAGGCAAGATGGGATAAGAAAATATAATGGATCAACTTCATATAATGATTTTAAAATTGCTTTGTTCGAATCTTTTTCATCGAAAACCTTTCAGGAGGCATTGGATAAAATTAATTCCGTTGAGCTTTCGAACAACGATTTCCCATGGCTTGAAGATATTCGTACGCTAGCAAAAGCTGAAGCAGCTCACAGATTTAATCATGATAGTGAAAGAGAATTGGTTGGCTCATTCTTGGATAATCAGTCAATGCTTTTTGAACCAGATCATGCTGTATCATTTGGTCTTTTGGGATATCAAGAAGTTATCAAGCCACACGTAGAAATAGTAGCTGCTAACAAATCATTGCGGCCGACAAGCCACTGAATGCGGCGTTATATGTCTATGAAAACCGTTACATCTTTACCAAACGAAATTATTCAGAACGCTGAAAGTTTCATGTACAGGCAAAAACGATACTTTTTAAACCCTGCCTTTTACTCCTTTATTATTCTTGCGAGCGAATTCTTCTTGGGATTGTGGGCTTATCTGCTAATTGCAACTTATCTTTCATATCTGTTTTTTATCTCAAAAACATCCAAAATAATTTGGCAAGGCAATAAAACTCTCTGGTTTTTGGTTAACTTCTCTATGGTGGGTTTCAGTGTTGGGGCAAAACTGTTATTGCAATTTGATTTAAATAGTTGGTTTATTCATGAGTATGGTTACATTCATGGGGATAGTCTTATTTGGTTTTTCCTTTTCATTTTGTTTATACCCTATCTAGCCGCTAGCCTTATAACACTAGAGAAATTGGAGCATTA
This sequence comes from Thalassotalea mangrovi, assembly GCF_005116735.1. Taxonomy (GTDB): domain Bacteria; phylum Pseudomonadota; class Gammaproteobacteria; order Enterobacterales; family Alteromonadaceae; genus Thalassotalea_A; species Thalassotalea_A mangrovi. The sequence goes on from NZ_SWDB01000017.1 coordinate 69,438, forward strand.
TTATTATAAATTTCACGGCTACGATTATGTTGGCCCCACAGAAAGTGGAATAGACAAATAACAAAAGACTATGGCGTTACACGCCTCTAAACCAACGTATATTAGCAATTGCTAACGGGCAGTTAGTGGCTGCGGATTCAACTGGTGAGTGCAACGCTATCCTTAAACTCATTTGACGTTAATAGATTGAAAAGGTTAATGTCTCTAACGAGCGACAAGCGGAAGTGAATATGGACATCGTAGCTTTTACAATAACTTGGTTGATATTCGCGGCTATACCGACGCTAATAGTCCTTGTACCTTCGTTTTTTATCCTTAAGTTCAAAAAGCTAAACAAGCTTTGGCATTACTTAATCGTTTCTTCAATAATAGGATTCCTGGTATTACTCTTCTTGAAACTCACACCATATGTTTTGAGTGGTATTCAAGTGCAGTATATTTCCAACGCACAAGTCGTCGCTAATGGACACATCACAGCCGATGGCTACCTGTATTACGCAACTCGCTCATTATTTGGGGCAATTATGTCTGGCTTAATAGGCTTTGTTTGGTGGTTTTTTCTTATTAAAAAACGCTGCTAATAAAATACTACTATGATCAAAATTTCACAGATTTGACGTTAACGTGTTGAAAAGGTTAATGTCTCTAACGAGCGATCTAGAGTCGTTCAGCAAGACTATCATTGAAAACACTTCATCAGTAAAAGAAGAAAAACTATCAACTAAAAATATGAAATTATTACTTTCTAAAAGCATATTATCAAAGTTGATGCTCATGCTCAGTGGCTTAGGAATATCAATTACTTCTCTAATTCTTGCGAAGTTGTATGTGTTTGAAAATCAAATCGAGACATTTAAACCTTCTCCATACCCTAATAATCACGAGTTAAATGTGGATGTTTTGGTAGCTCAGGTTAATGAGTTTAAAAGCCTCATGGATACTAAAGACAAACTATACGTGACAATGCAATCACATGTTGAAATGGCTTTATTGCTCTCATGTGTTTTATTCAATGTGTTCCTTATATTTTTTATTATCCAGATATTCAAAGTTAGGGCATCCAACTAATTGAAAAGGTTAATGCCTCTAACGAGCGATTTAGAGTCATTCAATCGCACCAAATCATGTCTGGATTCAATGCTTGAACTTCTATTCCTACGCAGCTAAAGATATGTGCTTTTAGATTTTGAAGTTCTCTTTTGCAAAGGATGTATTTTTCAGATTGTAAAACTGACTTAGGGAGAAATAATTGGTAATGATGGAGGTTTTAGTTTACACCCTTATTGCGCTCTTTTTTTTATCGCTAGTAGCGATAACAGTTCTTTGTTTAATACTCGGTATTTTATCGTTTATATACGACAGAGAACAACACAAGGACTTTTACATTTTAATTATTGTACCTATTTCTCTATACCTTATTTTAACTTACGTGAATGATTATTCACCTCAGACTAGGTTACCCAAGTCCACACGTTGGATTGGGTCTAGTCTAAAGTATGAATCGCCACCAATAACTTAGACACTTCTGAGTTGTTCTTGATAGCGTGTTTCATACTCTACTGGAGATAGTAGAT
>NZ_SWDB01000018.1 GCF_005116735.1 Thalassotalea mangrovi
AAGCGTTGTGAGGCGTTGAGCTAACCTGTACTAATTGCCCGTGAGGCTTAACCATACAACACCAAAGAAAATTGTGTAGTCTGACAGACAGTAAGAATTAAATTAATACAGCTTTTCGAATTGTAACCAAATTTTGTCTAGCGACAATAGCGTTGTGGAACCACCTGATCCCATGCCGAACTCAGTAGTGAAACGCAACAGCGCCGATGGTAGTGTGGGAGTTCCCATGTGAGAGTAGGACATCGCTAGGCTTCTAATTCAAATAAAAGAGGGCATCCGAAAGGGTGCCCTTTTTCGTTGTGCCTAAAAAATAAAATAACGACCAATGAAAGTGGCATGGATAGATGCCCTCGTTCATTCGAATAAAGGCTAACAGCCCACTTGCGGGAACGCATGTGAGAGCAGGACTGCGACGTTTAACCATCCATGAAACGTCGCTTTACCGTCCATCCCTGGACATAATCGCGAGGCCGCGTAAATTTTCGAATATAGTCGAAAATACAATGAATTAACTGAGCCCGCTCTAACGAGCGGGCTTTTTGCGTTTCGGGGACTGGAAAAAAATACCTTTAACCGTCATATCCTGCTACGACAGGATATCTCAGTAAAGCGAATAGCGAACCATATGTTTCGACGCAGTCTTCGCCGACATGGTCGTCACCGACAGCGTCCTCAGCGACGCAGTCCTCACCCTCACCCTGCTTTGCTTTCCCTCACTTTCTGCTACCATAGCTGACTGTTTTTACTCATTTAGGTTTCTACCCATGAAAAAGATACTGTTCATCGCACTGATGTTTCCCGCGTCTATGGTTTATTCGGCGGAATATTTACTATTTTTCCTAGGCGGTCAGTCTAATATGGAAGGGTTTGGCTATAACAAAGAACTTCCCGAGGAATATCAGAATTCTATTGATGATGTAATGATATTTAATGGCTTTGCAGTGCCAGATGACAGCAGTGAAGGAGGGTATGGCCAATGGTTGCCACTTTCCCCTGGATTCGGTACGGGTTATAAGGCAGATAAAACCTCCTATACCTTATCCGAACGATTTGGTCCGGAACTAAGCTTTGGCAAATACATCGCCAAACTGACCGGCAAGAAAATTGCCATCATTAAATATGCTCGTGGCGGGTCTTCAATCGCGTTAGGTGCATCAGGCTATGGTACCTGGGCCAAAGATTACCAGGATAACACCACATTGAATCAGTGGGATTATTTTAACAATACGGTTGAGTTGGCAATGGGTGTAAAAGATATCGATGGCGACGGTGAAGCCGATACGCTAACACCAGCCGGTATTGTCTGGATGCAGGGTGAGGCAGATGCTTATAACGAAGCGGCATCAAAAGTTTATTTACAAAACCTGACGCAGCTAATGTCCGATATTACCGCGGTATTTGGCTCAGAAGAGTTACCCATTGTTTTAGGGAAAATTAATGACTCAGGGAAAACGCCTGAAACCCGGGTAATGCCCTATATTGAACCAGTATGGGAAGCGCAACGCCAATATGCCAGCTCTCATAACAACGTTGAATTAGTACAGTTCGACCATGAGATAGAGTTTCTGGAAGACAAGTGGCACTACAAAAGCAAGCATTACATAGAACTGGGAAAAATCTTCGCTGCGGCAATGCACGGTAAACTTGATTAAGACTGAACCTCACTCGTGAGTGAGGTTCCTAAGCCATTTTTTTGAGGCTACACGCCAGCCAAATAAAATAAACTTGCACACTTCTTCCGAGTAAGTTACCACAACCACCCAAAACAGGGGTAATTTAAAGTAAAAAGCGGCGATGATTGTAAGAGGAATACTGATCATCCACATGCCGATGGTGTCGATGTACAGGCAGGCTTTGGTTTCACCGCCCGCTCTTAACATCCCCATGGCGAAGGTCATATTGGTAATTTTTATCCAGGCGCCTAAGGCGATAATCAAGAAGATATCGCTGGCCAGGTCGATGGTCGAAGACGGTAGGTCTGAGAACGGGATAAATACCAAGCTTTTCAATGTATAAAGAAGTAACCCGGCAATCACCGCAATAACCGGTGCCAGCATTGCAAAGGTCCGGGCAATAGACCAGGCTTCCTCAAATTTTTCAGCGCCGAGACGCTGGCCGACCATGATCGCACAGGCTGATGCAAAGCCAAAAAACAGTGAAATAAACATGCCTTCGACCGGAGCAAGAACACTCATTACCGCAAGCTCCTGGGTACCTATGCGCCCAAATATAAGTTGATATACAAACGTCCCCATCGACCATACGCCAAAACTAAACATCATCGGCCAAACCAGGGTCACCAGCTTTTTCCAGGCAGCGCTATCTTTAAGGCTGGAAATATCCTCTGCGGTCGGTTTTACCGGATGCCTTATGGCAACAATAAATGCTATCAGGATCACCAGATGAAGAAATCTCGATACCGTTGTGGCAATAGCGGCACCATCGACACCGAGAGGTTCAATACCTAGCCCACCGTTGATTAACCAGTAATTGAAAATGATGTTCAAGGTGATAGCCACCGCACTCATCAGCATTGGCAGTTTAACCTGGTTCATGCTGCGCAAAGCGTTTTCAAACACTAAGATAGCGGCGATAAAAAACAGGCTGGGCATGGTGATCCAAAGGTAACTCTCACCCAGGGCAATAACCTTACTATCAGTACTGCCGAGCGCCATCACATCATCGGCGTACAGAAAATTGAGTAACACAACAGGAATTAGCGCCAGTACCGCGACACTAATGCCCATCAGTATTGATCGCCGTAATTTATCCAGTTTGCCTGCGCCATAATACTGGGAAGCAAGCACGCCTACGCCCCAGGCCACGCCCATGACAATGATCATCACCACAAACTGGATACGATTACCCAAACCTACAGAAGCGACGGCAGCATCTCCTAAATGACTGACCATCATTACGTCAATCATGCCCAGCATGGTGACCAGGGTTTGCTGCAGTGAAATTGGCCAGGCCAGCTTAATGCTGTCTTTCAGTGATTGGACGTTTAAAAAGGACATATCTCTCAAAATTGGTATGATTCAGGTGTTTCGTAAAAAAAGGGCTGTTAGAATATGGCAAGCTTTGCCCATCTAGTCAGGCCAATAAAGGATCCGTTGGGCGGCAAGTTTAACACTTCAAAAGCTCAATATCCGAATATCTGAATTCGCATACGTATGTATACCAGGGTTTTCGCAATAAGGGCTTACATTCATCACCTGCAAGAATAGCAGGTGCAGGAAAATAAAAGAGATTAATGCACGTGATGACTAAGTGGTTTGGTTCTTTCGAGGGCATAAAACAGATTACTCGAATGGACAAGCCGATCGGCACCTATTTGTTGATGTGGCCAACTTTGTGGGCGCTATGGGTAGCCGCCGAAGACTTCCCGGGTTGGCATTACCTGTTGGTATTTACCCTTGGCGTGTTTGTGATGCGCAGCGCTGGATGTGTGATTAATGACTATGCCGACCGACGTGTTGATGGCAAGGTTAAGCGCACCAGCACGCGTCCCCTGGTATCTGGGTTAATAACAGAGCGCCAGGCGAAGAATTTATTTTTACTGCTAGTCTCAATCGCATTCACACTGGTGCTCACCTTATCCTGGCAAACCATTGCCCTTTCGTTTGTCGCCTTGTTGTTGGCAAGTTGTTACCCCTTCATGAAACGCTATACCCATCTGCCTCAGGTTGTCCTCGGCGCTGCCTTTAGCTGGGGTATGATCATGGCCTTTATGGAAATTCGCGGCTACATACCCCTGGAAGCCTGGTTATTGTTCGCTGCAAACCTGGTATGGACGGTTGCCTACGATACCATGTATGCCATGGTCGACAGGGATGATGACGTTATCATTGGCGTGAAATCTACTGCGGTGTTGTTTGGACGTTTCGATAAATTAGTCATTGCTGTGTTACAGCTATTGGTATTGATGCTTCTAGTCTGGGTAGGGTTGAGGCTGCAGTTCAATATGTTCTATTACTTATCGATAGCATTTACCGCTGCTTCATTTATTCATCAACATCAGTTGATTAAAAACCGTGACCGGGACAATTGCTTTAAAGCATTTTTGGATAATCACAATGGCTTGCTGTTTATACTGATCGGCATTTTACTGCAATATCATGAGTTTTATTGAAGGTTTTGAAGCTTTAAGCGACAAGCCATAAGCTATAAGTGGTAGGCGGGACGTTGAGGTTTGGCCACGTTGGCCGTTAACTTGCTAGTCTCTAGTCTCTTTAATCAAATCCATAAACGCTTTACCGTAGCGATGTAACTTAGTATCGCCAACGCCGGAAATGTTTAAAAATTCGCTGCTGCTGGTCGGTTTCAGGCGTGCCATTTCCATCAGTGATGCATCGTTAAAGACGATGAACGGAGCAATATCTTCCTGATCTGCCAGGGTTTTCCTAAGTTCCCGCAATTTACGGAATAATACTTTATCGTATTGGTTCTTCGGTTTGTTTTGTTGCCAGTAGCTGGCATGCTGTAGTCGCGGCCTGGCTAACATCAGTGGTTCTTTGGCACTCAGGACTGGCCTTGAGGCTTCGGTCAACTCTAATGCGGAATGGCGCTCAATATTTTGTTGTAATAAGCCCAAATGAATGAGCTGACGAATTACGGAAAACCAGTAGCCACGGGTTTTATCCTGACCAATGCCAAAGGTACTAACGTTATCATGACCGGCCTTTTTCAATTTCTCGGTATCACGGCCTCGCAACACATCAATCACATAATGGATATCACCCAACTGGGTTATACGATAAACACAGGATAAAACTTTTTGCGCATCCACCGTAGCTTCATAACGGCTGGGCGGATCCAGGCAGATATCACAGTTGCCGCATCCCGCATGCGTGTACTCGGCGAAGTAATTCAGTAATACCTGTCGACGACAGGTCTGCGCCTCGGCAAACCCAGCCATGGCGCTAAAGCGCTGCAGCTCTACTGCCGCGCGCTGTTCATTATCACTTTCACTAATTCGTTTTTTAATTCGGTCGATATCCTGATGGTCGTACAGCAATAGAGCTTCCGCCTCTAAACCATCTCGACCGGCTCGGCCGGTTTCCTGATAATAGGATTCCAGGGAGCGGGGCAATTCATAATGCACAACAAAACGAATATTGGGTTTGTTAATACCAAGACCAAAGGCAATCGTCGCCACGACGATACGGATATTGTCTTTGGTAAAACCATCCTGAATCACGTTGCGCATATCTGCTTCCATGCCAGCATGGTAAGCGGCGCAATTAATGCCTTTTTCCGCGAGTTCTTTGCTCAGTTTATCCACCTGCCAGCGAGAATTGCAGTAAATAATACCGCTGTCTTCACTGTTTTCCCGTAAATAATCCAGCAACTGGCGCTGACCATTATATTTTTCCGTTAAGGTATAACGGATATTCGGGCGATCAAAACTGTCGAGGAGTACAAATGGGTTTTGCAGATTGAGTTGCTGCAAAATATCTTTGCGAGTGGTGACATCAGCCGTTGCCGTCAATGCCATGATTGGCGTGTACGGAAAATACTCCTTTAAACGTCCTAGCTGGGTATAGGAAGGGCGAAAATCATGGCCCCACTGGGAAATACAATGCGCCTCGTCTATGGCAAAAAAGCTGATTTTCATTTGCGTAAGACTTTGCAGAAAGTAATGGGATAGCAGGCGTTCCGGGGCGACATAAAGGATACGTACTTCGCCGCGCCCTACCCGTTGCATGGTCTGATTGATAGCCGCGGTATCCATGGTACCGTTGACATAAGCGGCACTAATCCCTTGTCGCAGCAGGCCATCGACCTGATCTTTCATCAAGGCGATTAGCGGTGAAACTACAACGGTCAGGCCAGGCATTAAGGTAGCGGGGAGCTGGTAACATAAAGACTTACCACCACCGGTTGGCATCAGCACCAGGCAATCACGCTGACTCATCAGTTGCTCTATCACTTGTTTCTGGCCCGAGCGAAATTGCTCATAACCAAAATGATGTTTGAGCGAATGAACTAAATCTGGTAAGGGTTGAGCGGGACTAACGGTGGTCAAAGTCTGAATATCGGGATTATTTTTTTGAGCATTTTACCCCAGAGCGTCGCTAACTCGGTAGACTTTTATTGGGAAATCCTTAAGCTATTGAATTTCTTCAAGCAAAGGTTATGTCATGAATAAGCATCAGGTTCTCGAGCAAGTTACCACCCTTTGGAATACCCATATTGCATTCAATCAGTTACTCGGCTTCACCATCACCCGTATGGATCCTCAGGAGTCTGAAATCCGGTTTGCCTGGAAAGATGAGCTGATGGGCAATCCAGTGCAGGAAATTCTCCACGGCGGGGTGATTGCATCGGTGCTGGATATGGTCGGTGGTGTTGTCGCTGCTGCCAATATTATTGAAAACCTACCGCAACTGGACGAATCCATCATCCACGAGAAACTGTCGCGTATGAGTACCATTGACCTGCGTACCGATTTTTTGCGGCCGGGTCGTGGTAATGAGTTTATTGCCACGGCGCGCATCATTCGCAAAGGCAGTAAAGTGGCAGTAGCGAGAATGGAATTGCACAATGAAAAAGGTACCCATATCGCCTTTGGTACTGGTACTTATATTGTTGGTTAATGTTCAATATCGCTAATAGTTGAACATGATTGCAGATTTATTGATTTCTTGTTAAAAAAATACAATAAAGTTAACGGATTAATAAATATGTCTAAACTGCTATCGAAGCTCTTCTTGTTATCACTATTCACCACGTTTTCAGTGCCCGCTGAACAAATTTACGGGGTAGCAGGTACTCACCTGGAATTAAAAAACTCGTACGGTCGAGTAAATGCATTTTCCGGTTTGGCTGGATACAAACTGGGTCATCGTAATTTTACACTCACCCCTCAGTTTAGATACATCAAAGGAAATAAAACGACGGTTAAAAGTGGACGGGCTGAGGCAGAATTCGATGATGCGGCAATATTTGGTTTTAAGGCACAGTATACTTTCGATTTAGGATTGTATGTTTTTTCGACCCCCTCATACGGAGTTGTTAATTACTTCGACGGTTACTGGGTTAGCAGAGAATGGCGAGAAGAGGGAGCAGGCATAAATTTGGGTTTTGGCTATGAATTTTACGATTTGATATCAACAGAAATATACTACGACGAGTTTTCAGAATTTAAGGCCCTCAATGCTGGAATTAGTATACAGTTTTAATTTACCTAGTAAATGTACATAGGTAACAGAATTAATCAGTCAAACAGAAAAAGCCAGTTAATATGTATCGTAGATTTTTGTCGAAAAATCACCTTTGCGTAAGCTGGTTTATACCATGCCTAACCGCGGTGGATGTATTGTTCTATGAAGAATTTGATCAATCATTAACAGTTGCCATACTGTTTGTATTGTAAGCAAAAAATGGTATTGCCATGGCAAAGTCGAATTTTCATAAGTTAAGTAGCCTCGCTGGTATTGGGGCTCTTACCCTGATCATGACAGCATGTAGTCCCGCCAGGGACGAAATTACTGTTGAGTTGGTAAATGTTGCTAAGACGGGTCAATGTCATCAAAAAATGATATTTAAAAATGGTACGGACAGAAAGGTAACGCTGGCTGGAAAAGTAGATTATGCCAATGGCTATCATGTCCGAATTGATTCACTCGAATTACCACCCAATAGCACAGAGCGTAAACAGTATAATATTCTTGAAGAGGGTGAGGACGGCGCCGAAATTTTTGATTGTAATACGGACGTATTGAATCCGCAGCCGAAAGTGCAGGTCAGCCAGTGTGACTTAGAAGGTGGTTCTGAAACCGAGTGTAAGGCGTTGCTTCGTTTGTTGTAACAATTGGGTCTTTGTTATGCCAACATGACCAGGAACAATAGACCAAGTGAATTCCGGAGGATGAATATTCGATTAACATCAAGCTTTCTCCGGGTATTTGCCCTATGCTAGAATCCCCGCCCAATTAGCTCCCACGTAAATTTTCACTATGTCTCAACACAATCAAACCAAATCCGGTGTGATTAACGCTATCTGTGCATACACCCTGTGGGGTATCGCACCGATTTACTTTAAATTGATCCAGCATATTTCTGCCAGCGAAATATTAATGCATAGGATCGTCTGGTCGTTTGCTTTACTCGCCCTGATCATCCTGGTCATGGGTAAATGGTCGAAAGTACAAACCATTCTGTCACAACCGAAAACCTTAATGTGGTTAGGGGGAACGGCGCTAATCCTCGCCGCGAACTGGCTGATATTTATCTGGGCTGTGAACAATGGCCACATTCTTGAAGCCAGTCTCGGCTATTATATTAATCCGTTACTCAATGTTGCCCTTGGCATGATATTTTTAGGGGAGCGTTTGTCAAAATGGCAAATTGTCTCCGTTGCCCTGGCGCTTATTGGCGTAATGATCCAATTGCTAAGCCTGGGCAGTGTCCCGGTAATTGCACTGTCGCTCGCCGCTTCATTCGGGATTTATGGCTTATTGCGGAAAAAGCTGATGGTGGACTCGTTAGCGGGTTTATTTGTTGAATCTGCCTGGTTATTACCCATAGCATTACTCTATTGGATGGTGTTCCTGAATAGCCCAACCAGTAATTTTGCCAATAATCCAATGGATTTAAATACCCTGTTGATTGCCGCAGGGATTGTTACCACAGCCCCTTTGCTGTTTTTCACCGGCGCAGCAAAACGCCTGACGTTGGCGACACTGGGCTTTTTCCAGTACATCGGGCCAAGTATTATGTTTGTGATCGCCATCAGCGTTTATCAGGAACCTCTGGTGATGGAAAAACTGGTAACCTTTGGCTTTATCTGGTCGGCACTGGTGATTTACAGCCTGGATTCCTATCGTAAACACCGTAACAATAAAAAGCGTATTTAAAACCTTTCGTCGAGGCCAATACCATGCAGATTATTCTCTCGGGTTTTGGTCTCGTTTAGTCACCCTCTGTCGCCATGAGAAGTTCAGCAAAATAAGCCTCATTTTCTGACAGCATTTACGAAAAAACATTCAACATTGTTAAAACTTGCTTACATTTTAACAAGTTGAGTTAATTCTTATCACTTCCTTAGTACGATTTATTCTGGTATTAGTAATGTTGATTTAACGAAATTTTAACTTTTTTGAGGGCCAAATTTCGACATAACGCCGAATAACGTATTCCCCCATGCGTTTTTGAGTAGTAACCATGACCTGTTCTTAATGCCTCTGGCATTAGGTTAGGGAATCGAATTAATACACAATAATAAAGGATAGGGAAATGTTTAAACGAACATTACTAAATCGCACCATTACTGCGCTAGCCGGAACGGCAATACTAAGTATGCCAGCTTTTGTCGCTCAGGCGGCCGAAGAGGAAGATATTGAACGTATTGAAGTGACAGGATCGCACATCAAACGTACTGATATGGAAGGTCCATCACCGGTCACTAGCTTATCATCCGAAGATATTTCAAAGTCAGGTGTTACTGACCTTATTGGTCTGTTTGCTAAGTTACCGATTTCCGGGCAAGGTACTTTTTCAACCCAGGCGAATAGTTCTGATGACACCGCTAATGGTGGTTCCAGTGTCTCTCTGCGTGGTCTTGGAGCGGACTCTACCTTGATTCTGGTTAACGGTCGTCGCGTATCGGTTAGCCCGTTTGCAAAATCAATTGATACCGCATTCGTTGATATTAACAATATTCCCATTGCGGCGATCAAGCGCGTCGATATCCTGAAGGACGGTGCTTCGGCGATTTACGGTTCTGATGCGATTGCTGGTGTAATCAACATCATTTTACGTGACGATATGGACGGTGCAGAACTGAATGTGAAATTCGGTGATACCGCTGATGGTGGCGGTGAAGAGCAAAACGTTAGCTTAGTGTGGGGGAACAGTGACGAGAAAAGTAGTCATACCTTTGTCCTTGATTACTTTAAACGTGAAGAAGTCCTCTATGCCGATCGTGACTATTCTAAGTCAGCAAACCAGGCCGCTCTTCGCCCAAATGACCCCTTTGCCACCGATTTTCGTTCATCTTCAGGTATCCCTGGCACTATAGAACTGGCTTCCGATCCTACGGTTCGCGTCCCTGATACCTTTGGTAATGATGTTTGTGCGCCAGAGGATATCGGCGGTCCATTTTGTCGCTACGATTATGCGCCGCATATGTCTATGTTCCCGGAAAGTGAACGGTTTAGTTTTAACTACATGGGTAAATATGAAATCAGTGATTCGGTTGAAGGATTCGCAGAACTGAACGGCCAGAATTCGAAATCGGTAGTTCGTGGTGCGGGTTCGCCTTCGTTTGAAGAATTATTCATGTCTGGTGACAACCCTAATCATCCATTTGCGGATGATCCTGACAGTGAGTTTTATCAACAGGATTTAACCATGCGTCGTCGTACCGTCGATATTGGTAATCGTCAGAAAAATGTTGATAGTGATTACTACCGGGTGATTTTAGGGGCCCGCGGTGATATCGGCGACTGGAACTGGGAAGCGGCTTACAGTTACATCAAGAGTGAATCGACAGAGATGGGTGTAGATGGTTTCCCCAATTCACAACGCATTCAGGAAGCGATAGACAGTGGGCTGTGGAATCCATTTGAACCTTCCTCCAACAGCGAAGAAGCATTGGCTTATATCGAGACCTTTACCACACGTACAGGTAAATCAACCAATAAGTCATTTGATGCGAAAATTTCCGGCCCGGTATTCAGCTTGCCTGCGGGGGAATTATTTGTAGGTTTCGGTGCTGAGTATCGTGAGCAATCGATTAGTGATAATCCGGACGATCAATTCTTACGGGGTAACGTGTTTGGTACTGAGGCAACGCAGGCGAATGCCAGTCGCGATAATACCGCAATTTTTGGTGAGGTAATGGTACCTATCTTTGATAGCCTGGAAATGCAATTTGCCCTTCGCTATGAGGATTACAGTGACTTTGGTACCACGACAGATCCGAAAGTTTCTTTCCTGTGGACTCCGACCGAAAACCTCAGCTTCCGTGGTTCATACGGTACCGCCTTCCGTGCTCCGTCATTACATCAGATTGGCCTGGGGCGCACCGATGAGTCACCAAATCTTGTCGATGATATTCGTTGTGCGGCTGTTGGTAACATCAACAAGGCCTGTGAACCTCAGGAATATACTGCGGTATTTGAAGGTAATCCGGATTTGGGGCCTGAAGAATCAACCTCGTATAACCTGGGTGTAATTTACAACATTACTGATAACATCAACTTCTCCCTGGATTATTACAATTACGAAATCGAAGATATTATCGATTCTGATACCCAGTTCATCTTCTCGAATTTTGGTGCTGATCCAAATGTTGTTGAGCGTCTGCCTTCCAACATTCCAGGCGATCCAGGTGAGGTTGTCACTATTTTTGATTCTTTCCAGAATATTGGTGATTTAGATACCTCAGGGATTGATTTGGACTTCCGCTGGGATTTAGATACCGGATTAGGCCAGTTTAAATTAGCTTATATCCTTAACTACGTTCTTGAATATGAAGATCGTCGTCCTGGCGCTGAAGGCGGACAACGGATTGATACTGAAGTTGGAGATTTTGAGCAACCGGAATTCCGTTGGACCGCATCGGCGGACTGGATTGGGTTTGACGAGAACCTGGGTGTCAACCTGGCCGTAAACTACATTGATGAATTTGAGCAGGACGCGGCAGTACAGGCTGTGGGTATGCCGAAGGTTGATTCATTTACGACGGTAGATACCGCCATAAACTTTTATGGTTTTAAAAATACCGTGTTGACCTTAGGTGCGACCAACTTATTCAATGAAGAGCCGCCATTTGCCTATCATGATTTTATGGGCTTTGTGGTAAATGTTCATAGTGGTCAGGGCCGCTTTGCTTACCTTCAGGCCAAATACTCATTTTAATGGTTGAAATTGCAGTTAAAAAGGGGAGCTAAGCTCCCCTTTTTTATTTAAACAGATTTCATTCTCTAATCATTGCCCTCTAGGCAATTGCTATTGAGTTGCCCGTTGAATGCGTTCTTCAAACTGGGGATGGGTAGACAGATATTCGACAAGGGGCTGAGATTTTTCTTCTCCCAGGCTTTCCTGTAATCGTGTCATCGCCTCTACAAACGCTTCAGGGCTGGCGCCAATGCTGGATAGCTGTTGAATGGCATATTGATCAGCTTCCCGTTCCATATCCCTTGAAAACTTGTTCTGCAATAAGGTTAATGCGGTACCTGAAAACAATTCTGCCATGCCTTCAAGGTCACCAAAAAAATAGGTGATCATTAAACTGGTACCTACCGACTCGGTCATAATTCTTAAGCTATGGCGTTCAACCACATGGCCGATTTCATGCAACATTATGGCATTCAATGCATCTGGATGATCGACAAACAAGGTTGCCAGATCATCGGTGACAACGACTGTGCCACCAGGTAGCGCAAAGGCATTGGCGCCATAAAACTCGCTTTTCTTGATGAACAGCTCGAATTGATCCTGAGGTAAGGATAATTGGCTGAGAAGCTGTTGCCAGTTGTGATGAATCGACTGCTGTTGTTCAACATGCAGCTCACTGCTTGTCAGTATCTCTTCGTCAAATAATTCCATAACCTGTTCGTCAATATTATGACTAACCGACGGCGGAATCATGTTGGCAACCGCCATTGCTGCGGTTGGGATCACCGAATTACTTAACCAGTAAAAGCTGATTGGTAGTAATGCGGTGGCAGCTAAACACGCCCACTTGTTACTTTCCAACCAGGCCAGGATTCGGTTTCCTTTATTTGCTTTATACAATTGTGTTGCGGTGGCGGTATTACCATTGATTTCAAGGCGACTGCCATCATTCAGTAATACCTCGCACGGTAGTGATGGCAGGGGTGGCACAACGTCGAGATCAAACAGGTCGATTCGTCTTGATGCATTATCCGTCGTCGCAGTAATTAATAACTGCTGGTTTTTAATAGCCACGGTAACTTCGCAGGATTCACTGCTACCTGCGAAGTACATTAATCCGGAATCAGACATTAGGTTAATGCCACATCCACATCAAATACGTTGGCAACTTCATCACCCAATGCGGAAGTTTCTTCAACAATCGTATCAATGACTGGTTGGATATCGTCACAGATATTGATTTGCGTATTATTTACCGTGTAATTGGCGGTTCGCACCTTGGTCCAGGGATAGGCAAAACCGAGGGTACAGACGAGAGCGACGATATTGCTGATCTGTAACCAGGCCAGGCTGGAGAACTGAAAACTGGAAGCAAATGTTGCCACATCATCAAGTTCAGTGTTTTCAAACAGGTAATTGCGGATAATCGATTTGTACAACGCCTGGATAAAGGTAAAGAACAGTAAGTAAATACCCATGGTCACAATAGTGACTAGTGCACTGGTCGCCCCATCTTGCTGAAATGCTTCTGCACCAACGCCGCCGATGATAGCCATCATTACACCAAAAAATAACATTAATCCCAGCGTCAGGCCTATCGTTGCCAACGCCGCCATATAGTAAGTACCGGAAGTAATTTTCGTATTGAAGGCTTTGTTGCCGTAGCGAGTATTATCGACAATAAACTTGTCCATGCGTTTTAATACCCAAGGCAGCAATAGATACAAGGTAAACACACTGGCAACAGGCAGCAGGATGAAGTTGATGGCCGCATCCCATGGAGAACCTTTAAAGTCAAAGCGGACATTGCGATAGCTGGTCATCCGCATGTTGAAACGCATGCTGGCACAGATCAGAAATGGCATAAGTACCAAAAACAGTAGGGAGGCAACTAAACCGGCGACCGGTGCAAACAGGTTTAATAAATAAAAGCCTCCAAACAAGACGACGGCTATAATCCGGCCTTTTAGTATTTGTAATGGCTGTGCCAGATAGCTGAAGCGATGGCCATCAAGCTCAGTATGACTGAAAAAGTAACGATTGGTTCTGACCTTGGCCCAGGCTGAATAGATGCCCAGGGTTAATATGCTTAAGACAACATTAACCACCCAGATTTTAAAAAATTCCCCGGCCTTGCCATGAAAATGAAAAGCTTTCGGTTGATAGGTTTTATTCACGACTGGCGCAGCGTCGCCCTGTGCAATAGTAGATTCCATATAGAAGTAATTCCTTGTTATTTTTATTTATTATCAGAGTTCGAGGGCGTTGCTTTGTCAATAATCTGGGTTGTAGAAAGTAAACCCGTGAATGGAAAGTCAGACGGTATTCTCTCAGAAGATCGAAATTCGAACATCATCGACCATTTTGTTTAATTATCCGGCAAAGATCAACCTTGCCGAATAACCAGGAGCTTAATGGAAATTTATGGGGGTGGTGAGATTAGATGGCTTCGAGATTGGCGTAGGCAACAACCAGCCATTTGCTACCGTGCTCAATAAAGTTGACCTGCACCCGTGATTGGGCGCCGCTACCTTCGAAATTTAACACCGTGCCTTCACCAAATTTACTATGACGTACCTGCTGGCCTAATTTAAACCCGGTATCGGCAAAGGTATCTAAGGATATGGTGTTGGCAAAGCGGCCAGTCGTTTTCGGCTTAACCGCCTGATTCTTCATCCGGATCTCATCCAGATACTGATCCGGAATTTCCCGCAGGAAGCGACTGGGGCGGTGGTATTTTTCCTGGCCGTATAAGCGTCGTGATTCGGCATGGCATAAATACAGTTTTTCCATCGCCCGGGTCATACCGACATAACAAAGGCGGCGCTCTTCTTCCAAGCGGGTAATATCGTCACCTGATTGTTGTGACGGAAACATACCTTCTTCCATGCCAACCATAAACACCAGGGGAAATTCCAGGCCTTTGGCGGAGTGCAAGGTCATTAACTGCACCGCCGCTTCATATTCGTCTGCCTGGGATTCGCCCGCTTCCAATGAAGCATGGGTTAAAAAGGCAGTAAGTGGCGTCATCTCATCTTCAACTTCCGGATCTACTTCAAAGGTCTGACAGGCAGTGACTAATTCATTTAAGTTTTCGATGCGAGCGGCAGCGCGTTCACCTTTTTCAGCCTGATACATGGCTTTTAAACCAGAATGTTGAATCACATGATTGGCTTGTTGATCCAGGTTCAGGTTTAAGGTGTCATCTTCCAACTGGTTAATTAATTCAATGAAGGTCTTAATCGCATTGGCCGGACGCGCCGATAGCTGTTCACCGTCAAGCATGCGGATACAGGCTTCCCACAGGGTGGAACCATGACTGCGGGCGGCATCGCGTACCAGCGATAAGGTCTGATTACCTATGCCTCTGGTCGGTGTATTAATAATGCGTTCAAACGAGGCATCATCGTTACGATTGTTCATCAGTCGCAAATAAGCCAGGGCATCTTTAATTTCCTGGCGTTCGAAGAATCGTAAACCACCGTAAATTCGATAAGGTAGTTGCGCCTGTAACAAGGCTTCTTCCAGTAACCGAGACTGGGCATTTGAGCGATAAAGGATGGCGACATCATCGAGACTATTGCCTTCATCCAGCCATTGCTTAATCCGGCTGCTGACAAAACGGGACTCATCAAGATCATTGAATGCGGTATAAACAGAAATCGCTTCACCGTCGGAATCTTTGGTCCATAAATCTTTACCAAGGCGATTATTGTTGTTGCTGATCAGGGCGTTGGCGGCATTGAGAATATTACCGGTGGAACGATAATTTTGCTCAAGTCGTATGGTTTCGGCACCGTCAAAATCTTTTAAAAAGCGCTGGATATTTTCAATTTTTGCGCCGCGCCAGCCATATATCGACTGGTCATCGTCACCAACGATCATTACATTACCGTGCTCGCGACCCAATAAGTTTAACCAGGCATATTGAATAGCGTTAGTATCCTGGAATTCGTCTACCAGAATACGCGAGAAACGACGCTGGTAGTGTTCCAGCAAAACAGGATTATTCAGCCATAACTCATGGGCGCGAAGTAGCAATTCGGCAAAGTCTACCAGGCCTGCCCGGTCACAGGTATCCTGATAAATTTGATAGATTTTTTTGAATGTTTCTTCGGTCGGATCTAATTGCGCATCGATGTGTTTAGGGCGCAGCCCTTCATCTTTTTTGCCATTGATGTACCACATCGCCTGTTTCGCCGGCCATTTTTTCTCATCCAGGTTCATCGAGCGGGTCACCCGCTTTAACAAGCGTAACTGATCATCAGAGTCCAGAACCTGAAAGCTTTGCGGTAATTTCGCCTCCTGGAAATGCATGCGCAACAGGCGGTGCGCCAGGCCATGGAAGGTACCAATCCACATACCATGAATATTACTGCCAACCGCCTGTTCTACCCGGGCGCGCATTTCTGCCGCCGCTTTATTGGTAAAGGTTACCGCTAAAATACTGTGCGGTGAGACGTTCTCAACCCGCATTAACCAGGCAATCCGATGCACCAATACTCGAGTTTTACCGCTGCCAGCGCCCGCCAGTACCAGCATGTTTTGCGCCGGAGCTGCTACCGCTTCGCGTTGTTTGTCGTTCAAAGAGTCGAGTAATTCCGATACATCCATAATGAAAGTTGTTGCTCACTACCTGGTTAATATTGAGGGACAGTATACCAGTATTTTAACTACTGTATATAAGTACAGAAACCAGATTCTGACGAATCTGGTTTCTGTAGCTGTAAGCTGTAAGCGATAAGCGATAAGCGATAAGCGATAAGCTATAAGCTATAAGAGGTAAGCTGCTAAGGCAAGGCGGGAGGTGGAATCATTGACGCAGTCCTCACCGATGTAATCTCCATCGACGTCAGTCTCCCTCTATAACAGAAACGGTGCATTAGCACCGTTTCTTAGTTAGTACTTGGCGGCTTGGTCCGCTGCCGGGATGGCTTTTAAGATAAATTCACGCAGATCATCATTTGACTGTTTTAAATCTTCATGGCGTAAATACATCATATGTCCGGAGCGATAACCCTTAAAGCTTAAGCGCTCACGCATTTTGCCACTTGGGTCTAACTGCCACATATTATACTTGCCATCGAAGTAGTTAGTTGCACCATCGTAATAGCCGCTTTGGATCATCACATTCAGGTAAGGATTTTGTGCCATTGCCAGGCGCAGGTTTTCTCCGGCATTATTATTGCTGCGATCCCATGGATGCACCGGGCCGAACATGTTGTACTTCACATCGGTTTTGTAATTTAGCTCTTCACTGTAGTAATAATTAATGGCTGGCGTGAATGAGTGCAACCAGGAAGTCAGCTCTGGCCAGTAGTCTGGACGCGAACCACTTTCTTTTTTATCAATACCTAAATAGCGAGAATCAAGGCGACCAACGGTCTGACCGCGATCATTTAATACGGTTTTCCAGAAATACGCAGTGTCGATATCGAGATTATTCTGCAGTACCTGCTTTTTACTTAATCCAGAAAAATATGCGACTTTATCGGCAACCTGTGAACGCTTATCGGCATTTAAAAACGCACCTTGAGCAAGCGCAGGTAAATAGTCATTGATGGCATAGTGTTCAGCAAGTTCCAGCACTTCCATTAAATCCATTGCCTGCAAGTCATCGCTTAAGGCCTTGTGGTACCAGGCAGTTGCTGCAAAATAAGGTAAGCGATTAGCCGCTTTTACCGGACCTTCACGATCAATACCGATATCGGTTGGCGATACCAGGACGACACCATTTAAATACATCCATTGCTGGTTTTGTAATACCAGGGACAGTGCCGAGACCCGGGTTGTACCATAGCTTTCACCGATCAGGAATTTCGGTGAGCGCCAGCGTTCATGGCGAGTAACAAAAGTGTTTAGCCATTCAGCCAGATATTTAACATCAGCATTAACGCCAAAAAACATTTTCTGCTGCTCGTCTTTACCCGGTAATTTACCGTCTTTGTCTTTCAGCATCCGCGAGTATCCGGTGTTTACCGGATTAACGAAAACAATGTCGGCAACGTCTAACACGGAATACGGATTGGTTTTCACGCCATAGGGTTGTAATGGGTAACCTTCATCGTCGATATGGATCACTTTCGGGCCAGTGTAAGCGATGTGCATCCACACCGACGCCGATCCTGGTCCACCATTGAAAGAAATCAATAACGGTCGGGTACCGTTATTCTTTACATCATTACGCTGATAATAGGTGTAATGAATGGCGGCAATTGCTTCATCCTTATCATTCCACAGAGGCTGTGTCCCTGTCGTTGCCGTATATTTAACGCGTTCACCATTAATCTTTGTTTCGTGTCTGGTGACTACCTGATGATCGGCTTGTTGGGCTCTCGGGAGTATCGTTTCGTTCGTGGCAGCCGTAGCCTGGGATATGGATGTTAATGCAAGGCTCGTAGCCAGAATAAAATATGTTAATCGCATAGTTATTGTTGTCGTTATGAAATCTGAAGTAAGTGTAATCATGAATGACCAAGTTATGCCAGCTTTCACCGATAAAACCCCAAAAACAAAAGATATAATACTAATTCCACTTCATGAGCCTCTGCCCAAACGCTGAGTTGTGCAAAAACTTAATGGAATTGGTATCTAGTTCTCTATGTTCAAAAAAAAGCCACGCAGTAGGCGTGGCTGTTGTTTTGTTGTAGGTAGCTATTCCCAAAACTTCCACCATTTTTTACGATTTTCCCGGGATTCTTGTCCCTGTTCAGAACCTTTGTCCTGCTCCTTCATCGGCTGTTCAGCTTTTTTCGCCTGTTGCTTTGCTATGCCTTTAGCTTTTTCAGAGTCGGATTCTCTCTTGGAGTGCTTGTCTTTAGCTTTTGCCAACTCATCTTCTTTGGGCTCTTCGATACGTTGCTGTTTATCTTTCAGTGCTTTTTGGTTCTGCTTTTGCATCTGTTGCGGCTTATCTTTTTCTGGATGTTCTGGTTTTGCCGCATATACCTGAGTCGTCATTAAACCCGCGATCAAAACGCAAAGATATTTATTAATCATAAGATTCTCCTTATTGGTTTTGCTGCAATGTTGATGTTGCTATAGTGCCCATTCATCAATTGAATGGGCGAGTATCACAAATGCTGGGCCAGAAAACGCTCAATGGCCTGAAATACAATCAGTCGGTTTTGGGCATTACTGAGATAATGATCACCATCTTCGAGGGTGATAAATTCCACTTGCTTACCTTCGTCCTCAAGTTCATCAAACATATCTTCCGACTGGCTATAACGTACGCTACGATCTTTTTCACCATGCATTAACAGCACCGGTACGTTAACCTTTTTAACATGCTTTAACGGCGAAATTTCCCACAGTAAATCAAAATCATCGCCAATCTGCTTTTTTGCGATTTCATAATTGATAAACCGACGATGGGATTTTACCAGGGCTTCGACGTCCATAACGCCGGCAAAGCTAATCGCACATTGATATAATTCTGGTGATTTTATCGTTCCCATTAATGCCGCATAGCCACCATAACTGGCGCCGAGAATACAGATCCGTTCCGGATCCGCAATGCCGTTATCAATCATCCAACGGGCTCCGTCTTCGACATCATCCTGCATCGCCTGACCCCAACTGGCGATTCCCATTTGCATGAAATCAAAGCCATAACCGGAAGAACCGCGAAAATCCATCTGTAACACCGCGTAACCACGATTAGCTAAAAACTGGCTCCAGTAGTCAAAACCTGAGGATTCATGACTGATGGGGCCGCCATGAGGGAAGATGATGGTCGGTAACTTTTTACCTTCCCCACCCTTGGGGAGAGTCAGATAGCCTTCAATGTTCAGACCGTCCCGGGCTTGATATGAGATATCCTCGCGAATACTCAAAACATCCGGCGTTAACTGATTGTAGCGATAAGCGATGGCGTTCAGCGATTTAGCCTTGCGATCACCCAGCAGGTAGATTCCTGGTTCGTTGTCACTGGTAGAAAGCACCAGATATCGATTTCCATCGGCACTGAAATCGATAAGATAATTAGAGGTGTCTGGGAGGGCAGCGTCTAATGATTTTTTTAGATTCGCGTAGTCGTTATCCCAATAATGATCACCAACGCCAATGACTCGCCCGCTGCCAATATCTCGTCGTAAGCCGCCAGTGACATCATAATTGTCGTTGGAATAGACCAGTTCTTTGGTTAACGCTTTATCGTTCAGATCAACTTTAAAGATGGCATCACGGCCATCGTGCAAGGCTTTGACGTAAAGAATATTGGGCTCAACATCAAAACCCATGGGCCAGACTTCTTCTTTAGAGAAGGCTTCGAAAGACCACAGAGTACGCATCCCGTCTCGTTCAGCACTTTGTTCAAGAATTTCATAGCTGGTATCGTCGCGGCGAATTCCGATACGAATATTGTTCTGTCTATCGGTGAGCCAGTCATAGACATCTTCCCTGGCTCGTTGCATGACCTTGGTGCGACCACTTCCTTCCGTAACCAGCTTCATCTTATACACCGAAGGTTCGCCACCGCTGCGCTGCCCGGCAAGCTCCATTAATATGAAGTCCGGTTCGTCTGGGAGGATATCGATGACCTTAGATTGAATTTGTGGCACGTAGGAGAATTTTTTAAACATCAGGCGTGGAACAATGCTGCGTGATTTTCCGGAGTGAATATTTAGTTGGATCAGGCGCCACTCATTTACCGGAACGCCACCACGTACCGCCGGAAATTTGGCTTCTACCAACACCACATCATCATTTGCCCATTCCAGAGACGTTATGACGAACTTACTATTATCGGTAAACAGGTGATAATTTGCCTTACCGGTAGCGATGTTGACGATACTAACAACCGCACCTT
The DNA here is from genome assembly GCF_005116735.1 of Thalassotalea mangrovi. Classification (GTDB taxonomy): domain Bacteria; phylum Pseudomonadota; class Gammaproteobacteria; order Enterobacterales; family Alteromonadaceae; genus Thalassotalea_A; species Thalassotalea_A mangrovi. The sequence goes on from NZ_SWDB01000018.1 coordinate 20,660, forward strand.
TTTTCTTACCGGTGACTTTGACAATCGATGCCACATGGTCGCCATTGGGGGACAAATCCATATTGCTGACGTCTGGTTTACTGGCAAAGGCTTCAATTGGCAACACTTCTGCCTGAATTGCTCCATGACCGAAAAATACAAGACAAAATGACAGGATACAGCGCATCCGAAAAGCAGCACGACTCATTTCTCCCTCCTTGGGCATCGCTTATTATTAAATTAACTGTTCAGGTGGTGTGTTTTTTTGACCAGTTACAGATAAGTTAAATAAATTGTGACAACTGTTCAACTTTTTCCAGGTGCAGTGTCGGCAGGATGGTTAGTGGTTTCTTTTTGATCGCGAAGCTTGGATTGTTGACCCAGGCGGTTTGGCAGCCTGACTGCATGGCGCCATATATATCGGCATGGGTGCAGTCGCCGACGTGAAGCAACTGTGACGTTTCGATATTCAGAAACCGGCATGCTTGCAGGAACATATCCCCTTCAGGCTTTTGCAAATTGCCACTACCGGCAAAGTAAGTTTGCTGGAAACAATGGCGGATACCAATATCATCGACACTGACATTGCCATTGGATATAGCCACCAGGGGAAATTTATTCGCCAGTTGCTCCAGTAACCGAACGACTTCCGGGGCAACGGTAAGATTATTGCGATGTCGTAAGAAAAATTCGAACGCCTGTTCGGCTTTTTGTTTTGCACCAGCCTCACTAAAGCCAAGCTTTTTTAATCCCAGGGTCAGGGTTGCCAGTCGTAACGCGGTGACATCGTGGCTTAACGCGGGGTTGAGATGCAGGCACGATCGGCGTTGTTGCCACCAAAAATTACCACTCACCTGTTCGGTTTGTGGCAACAGGGTTTGCAGGTGTTGTTTTAACGCCTGTTCTGCCCGGGTAATGACTGGATGGTTGTCGTAGAGGGTATCATCGAGATCAAAACTCAGGGCTTTGAATGGTCTAAGTCGTCGGTAAAATCGCACTATTATGTCGTGGTTAAAAACTTGGTTACAATCAGTTTAGCAACTAAGTGACGGAATTGTTCCAGTAACAGGGTGTCAATACCGGGATAAAAGTGCTCTACATCCTTAGCAAAAAAAGCGATCAGACCAATATCCTGTTGCTGGTGTTGTAAGCGGATCAGACAGCACGAACCGCTTTGTTCGTCGGGAAATAACTGCAATTGTTGCGCTGTGGTCAGACGGCCAAAATAATAGTTGTCGGCACCAAAACGATCGGCATATTGGTGACTGTCTACACCAGTTATCAGAATCTCATGACTCAGGTTCTGCTCGGTGTTAAATAACAGCAAACGTACATCGCTAAGCTCGAGCAATTGGCGGGTGGTTTGTTGTAGATAATCACAAAATGGCGAAAACTCATGCGCCTCAATCAGGTTCAGATAGAGATCATTGAAAATGGTCAGCAGCCGGTCATTTTGATTGGCAACGGTTAACAAGTCGGTGATTTCTTCTTCCAGTAACTGGACTTTCTGCCTGAGTAACTGTTGCTGGCGCTCCACCAATGAGATTGTACCGCGACGATTGTCCGGTAACTGCAAGGACGTAAGCAATTGTGGATGACGGTTAAAAAAATCCTGATCGGATTGCAGGTACTCTAAAACTAATTCATCATCCAGTTGCTGGATATCAAATGGCATGGGGGATTGGCTCATAGGGGCATGGTTCCATCAAAAACATGTTTGGCCGGGCCGGTCATTTTCACCGGGTGGCCGGGTCCTTTCCAGTAAATTTTTAATTTGCCACCGGGCAACTCAACGGTGACATTATTGGCTAGCTTGTCCTGAAGAATACCTATCACCACTGCCGCACAGGCACCACTGCCACAGGCTAATGTTTCTGCGGCGCCACGTTCGTAGACCCGCAGTTTAATGTATTTCGGCGATTGAATTTCCATAAACCCGACATTTGCCTGCTCGGGAAAGCGTTCATGGAATGACAGGGTTTTGCCGAGTGTTGCCACGGGTGCATCTGCCACTGAATCGACTTCCACCACGCAATGAGGGTTGCCGAGCGATACGGCACCACAAAATACGGTTTGCTCTTCGGTAAGGAGGATATAAGTACCTTCCTGCTTCTGTGCTGTGAATGGTATTTTCGCCGGTTCCAGAATTGGTACCGGCATGCTGACTGTAATCAATCCATCCCGCTCTATATGCAGGGTCATTTTCCCCGATGCGGTAGAGACTTTGATTTTGTTTTTATTGGTTAAACCTTTCAGGCGTACAAAGCGTGCAAAGCAGCGGGCACCATTGCCGCATTGACTGACTTCACTGCCATCGGCATTGAAAATACGGTAGTGAAAATCCAGATCCGGATCGTATGGGGGCTCGACCACTAATAACTGGTCAAAGCCGATGCCAAAATTTCGATCCGCAAACTGACGAATTTGCTCGTTGGATAAAAACACGTTTTGGGTGACATTGTCGACCACCATAAAGTCGTTACCCAGACCATGCATTTTCGAAAAATGCACTAAATTTTGCTTGTTATGTCTCAACTCGCCAATTCCTTTTTACAACATTCAAGGTAACAGGTGTTCGCCTTTAATTAAATCATCAAATGATTCACGCTCACGGATAATGTAACTGTGCTCACCATCGACCATAATTTCCGCTGCCCGCGGCCGGGAATTGTAATTCGAACTCATGGTAAACCCGTAAGCACCGGCGCTTCGAATTGCCAGCAAATCACCGCTGCGAATCGCAAGCTGTCGGTCTTTGCCAAGGAAATCACCGGTTTCACACACCGGACCAACCACATCATATACTTGTTTGCTGGCACTAGGGTCTATCTCAACTTCAACGATTTCCTGCCATGCCTGGTAGAGCGATGGGCGAATCAGGTCATTCATCGCCGCATCGACAATGGCAAAATGTTTGTCTTCATTGGTTTTTAAAAATTCGACTTCGGTAACCAGGATACCAGCATTGGCCATGATCGCCCGTCCCGGCTCATAAACAACTTTGACATTTCGGCCGCTTAACTTTTTAGCCAATGCTGCCACATAGCGCTCTGGAGTTGGTGGGGTTTCACCGCGGTAGTCAACACCCAGGCCACCACCAACATCAATGTGCGACAAGGAAATGCCGTTTGCGGCTAATTCATCAACAAGGAGCAATACCCGGTCCAGCGCATCCATAAATGGTTGTATTTCGGTTAACTGGGAACCAATGTGACAATCTACGCCCTTTATCTCCAGGTATGGCATGGTTGCCGCCTGCTGATAGATACGCAACGCTTCTTTGATTGGCACGCCAAACTTATTGTCTTTCAAACCAGTAGAAATATACGGATGTGTTCCGGCATCCACATCGGGGTTGACCCGGAGGGATATTGGCGCTTTGACCTGCATCGCCTGTGCAACCGCATGAATCCGGTCAATTTCCGCCTCGGATTCGACATTAAAGCAATGGATCCCAGTTTCAAGGGCAAAACGAATTTCCGCACTGGTTTTACCAACGCCTGAAAATACCACTTTACTGGCATCACCACCCGCTTTCAGGACCCGAGCCAATTCGCCACCGGAAACGATATCAAACCCACTGCCAAGACGCGCCAATACATTCAAAATGCCAATGTTGGAGCTGGCTTTCACTGCGTAACAGATAAGATGGTCTAACCCGGCCGCCTGATTGGCATCGGCAAATGCCTGGTAATGACGTTCGATAGTGGCTTTCGAGTAGACATACAAAGGTGTGCCGTAGTCTTCAGCCAGTTGTGCTACCTTGCAGTTTTCAGCATAGAGGTGTTGCTGCTGACGTTGGAAAAAGTCCATGAGTTAGTTCCTGAAATCGCCCGTTTGAGGCTATTGCTTAGATTGGTTTTGTTGCTGTTCACCCTGGTTTTTATCCGAATCAGGCGTTTGATATAACGGCCCTTTCTGACCACAGCCAGAGACCAGCAACATAAGACCAGTAAAGATAGCAAAAGTCGTTTTTTTATTCAGCATTTTCTTCAACATAATATTGATAAGATAGTGGATTGGTATCGCTTTAATGGGTTAGTGGCTTTATAATCGCATGCAGAGCGGTAAATACAAGTCCGCACGATGATTTTAATGCCTCAAGTGTATGTGTTGAGGATAATTTAAACCACAGATTAAGGCGAAGGTAGAAGATGAACGACAGCCAATATAATCTTATGGCCGATGACATGTTGATGGCCATCGAAGATGCCATCGAAGATTGTCCGGTAGACATTGATTATGAAAGCGTTGGTGGCCTGCTGACTCTGGCTTTTCCTAATGGCACAAAAATTATCATCAATAAACAACCACCCTTGCATGAAATCTGGGTAGCAACAAAATTCAATGGCCACCATTTCGAGTACGTCGATGAGACCTGGCGTGATAAGCGTTCGGGCGATGAATTCTGGTCATTTTTGTCGCAAGCGGTCAGCATTCAGGCTGAGACCGACGTTACCCTGTCTGCTGAATAGTTTGGAATCCCGTTTATGTCAGAATTAGCATCGCCACAAGTAATCCGCATCGCCACCCGAAAAAGTGCGCTGGCCATGTGGCAAGCCGAATATGTGAAAGCCCGTCTTGAACATTTTCATCAGGGATTGACTGTGGAACTGTTACCTATGGTTACCAAAGGCGACATTATTCTTGATTCGCCGTTGGCCAAAGTCGGTGGTAAAGGCCTGTTTGTCAAAGAGTTGGAAGTGGCAATGCTGGAAGGGCGCGCGGACATCGCCGTACATTCAATGAAAGATGTACCGGTTGATTTTCCTGAAGGACTGGGTTTGCAAGTTATCTGCGAGCGTGAAGATCCCCGCGATGCCTTTGTATCCAATCAATATCAAAGCATCGATGCGTTGCCGCAAGGCGCGGTTGTCGGTACATCGAGCCTGCGTCGCCAGTGTCAGTTAAAGGCAATGCGCCCGGACCTGCAGGTGAACGATTTGCGAGGTAATGTTAATACCCGCCTGGCAAAACTGGATAACGGCGATTACGATGCCATTATTCTTGCTGCTGCCGGCCTGATTCGCCTGGAAATGTCTCAGCGGATTGCTCAGTACATTGCACCAGAGATGATGTTGCCAGCCAATGGCCAGGGTGCCGTCGGTATTGAATGTCGAAGCGATGACGACCGGGTGAAAGCCTTGCTGGCACCATTGGAGCATACAGAAACCCGAATTCGGGTGTTGGCTGAGCGAGCGATGAATACCCAACTTCAGGGGGGCTGCCAGGTACCTATCGGCGGCCACGCAACAATTGACGGTGAACAGTTACATTTGCGCGGTTTGGTAGGACGACCGGATGGTTCCGAGCTGATTGAAGCAGAAATCTATGGTGCGGTGAGCGAAGCTGAAAAGCTGGGGCAGGTGTTAGCCGATGAACTACTGGCCAGTGGCGCCAATGTCATACTTAAGGAGCTGTATGAGCAAAACTGACCTGAACATATTGCTCACCAGGCCACTTTCTAAATCCCAGTCGCTGGCGAGGGACATTGTTTCCCTCGCTAACCACATTGAAATTCAGCCATTATTCGAATACCTGCCCACCGATAACGCATTGTCATTAAGCAATGCCATGGTTCCTCCTCCACATCACATCATTTTTGTCAGTGCCGCCGCCGCGCGTTTTGCGATAAAGCAATGCCCTGTCGATAGGTGGCCAGACAGCAGTCTTTATTATGCGGTTGGGCCGGCAACGAAAACGGCCCTTGCGCCACTGGGTAAATCGATAGCAATGGGGCGCACGTATGACAGTGAAGGATTGCTGGCTCTGCCGCAATTGGCCAACCTTGATGGCGAGCAGGTATTAATCATTCGTGGTGACGGCGGGCGTGAGTATTTGGCGCAAACACTTCGGCAAAGGCAGGCAAATGTTGCCTATAATGAAGTATACCGTCGCCAGTGGCTGCCATTTAATGAAGTGCAACTTATTGAAAAATGGCGAAAACTAAAAATTAATTGTATGGTAGTTACCAGTGAAGCGTTGCTTGACAGGGCTGTCGAGCTAGTGAGCAAGGTTGATCCTTTGTATTTGCAGGACATTCAATGGATCGTGGCCAGCGAGCGCATTGCCGCAAAAGCCAGCGAATATGGATTGCAACAGGTACGAAATGCCGGCGGCGCCAACAACCAGTTAATTTATCAGGCCATTGCAACGCTCTAACAGGATTGCGATACGTCTGAGGAAGTAATTTATGACCGATAAAGATAAAAAATCCGAACAAAGCTCAGACCAAAACAAAGACAGTCAGCCGGCAGCCAATACTGCCGACAAGTCGGATAATGCTGGCGCTGATTCCTCGTCAGCCACATCAGAAAAACAAACGGCCACGAGTTCTGCCAGCGCCGCAAAAATAGCTGCCAGGGCGAAAGCACGGGCAGGTCATCCTGATACCGTACCAGGGAAATCTTCGGCCACTGGCAATTCAACCAGGCGAGCAGATTCAGATAAAAAACCGGGTATATCCAAAGTAGGAGTGCTGGCATTGTTGCTGGCATTGATTGCCGCTGGTGGCACGGGTGCACTTTATTATTATCAGCAACAGCAATTGCAGGCACTTGCCAATGATCTCAATGAAAACCTGAAAAATGCTCAGCAAAGCAACAATCAAAGCCTGTCGCAACGAGTGACAGAACAACTTGACGGTTTTCAAAAATCCAGCCAGCAAAGCAACCAGGCGTTGAGCGAAGAATTACGAAGTCGTAATGAGCAGGCGCAACAGGCGCTGATGGACGAGGTTGAGCAATTGAATGCAAAAATCTCCAGGCTAACATCGCAACAACCGAGTAACTGGCGAGTTTACGAAGCGGAATATTTATTGAGAATGGCCTCGCGCGTTATCTGGCTTGAAAATGATGTTACCACGGCCCTGTCATTACTCGACGATGCCGATGCCCGGCTGGCGTCGATGAAGCAAGCGCAGTTTATGCCAATCCGTAAATTGATTCGACAGGATAAGCAAACCTTGCAGCAACTTCCCGAGGATAAATCCCAGGAGATTATTCTGGCGCTGCTGGCGCTAAGTGAGAGTACCGAAAAGTTAGTATTGAAAGGCACCGAGCGACAGGTGGAAGTGGCCCCACAGGAACAGCAATTAAGTGAAGATATTGCCGATTGGGAACGCAACCTGCGGATCAGTTGGCAGCGGTTTCTCGCAGACTTTATCACGGTTCGCAATAAGCATGATAAAGATGAACCATTAATGGAACCGCAATATCAGCAGAATATGATGCAAAACCTGCAACTTAAACTGCAAATTAGCCAGTGGGCGGTAACCCAGAAGCATACTCAGCTTTATCAGCAAAGCCTTACCGATATTGAACAATGGTTGCAACGTTACTTTGCCGAAAACAATCGCGCTAACCAGGCGTTCATTGATGAGATTAGCCGCTTGCAAGAGCAGGAGTTTGATATTGATTATCCTCAGAATCTGCAATCCCAGCAGGCCCTGAGAGAGTTACTGGATCAAAACTTTTCCGCATCAACCCGGCCCTTTAGTCACTTTGACTCGACAGTATCTTCTATCGAATCACCAGCAATGATAGCCACCACTTTGGTTGTGGATAGTGCTGATACACAATCTAAACAATCAGAATCTGAGCAGGTGGATGCAACCGCTGACGGTGAGGAAACTCAATAATGATACGTTTTTTCCTGGTCATGTTAATGGTCCTTGCGGTTACCGCATTCAGTTATTTACTGATCGACCACAAAGGTTACATTCTGATCACCATGGGTGATTGGATTTATGAAGCCACCGTGTTTGGCTTTGTCACCCTGTTGATTCTTGCTTTGATTATTTTATACGGCCTGTCTTTATTGATTCGTAGTGTGTTTAAAGTTTCCGGCAATGCCTGGCATTTTCTTGCCCATGGTAAACAAAGCAAAGCGATTCGCAGCTTTGAACAGGGGCTGGCAGCCTACCTGGTTGAAGATTACAAAAAGGCGGAAAAACTGCTGGTGAAAAGCGCGCCTAAATGCACGATGACTAACACTGCCTGGTTATTTGCCGCCAGTGCCGCCAATCGCCAGAACATGCCCGAATCGGCGCGGCAGTATTTACAGCGAATTGCTGAAAATACTGAGGGCGAAGAGAATCTCAATTATGAAGCACTTCTGGTTGCCGGCAAACTAAACCTGGATGATGCACAATTTAGCCAGGCCCGTCAGTTAATTGACAAAAATAAAGGCCGGGTTGGTCACAAAGGCCGGATGCTAAGTCTCGATATTGAAGTGTGTCTGCATGAAAAACGTTATCAGCAGGCCATCGAATATTTACGCGATGCGCGCAAAGACAAGAATATTGACGAGATACAGATTGAGCAATGGGAAACTATCGCCTTTACCGGGTACTTTCAGCAATTAATCGCTGAGAACAGTGTTTATGATGTTGAAAAATATTATCAAAGCCTTAGTCGTAAAGAACGTCAGCAGGAAAGCATCATACTGGCTTATGCCCAGGTCTTGGGCGAGCACGGGCTGACCGATAAACTCGAAGATCTGGTGTTGCCATTGTTGAAGAAACAACCCAGCCAGAAGTTTATTAATGGCCTTAAAGACATTTCCATGCCGCACAGCCCCAAGGTGATGGCGGCGATTCAGAAACACCTGCAAAAAGAACCGGAAAATCCGCTTTGGCTCAGTGCATTTGCCTATGCGTGCATGGCTAGCAGAGACTGGGAGAAAGCCCGCAAGGCATTTGTGTCACTGCTTAAGGTGCGACAATCCCAGGATGATCTGCACGCTTATGCCAAGGTATTACAGACTTTGGGTGAGCATGAGCAAGCCAACCGTGTATACCAGGAGATTATGGCGCAGGCGTAGCCTCGAGCTAAAGCTCTCGGAAGGTGACGAAGGGTGACAATCTCGAGCTAAAGCTCTCGCTAGGGTGTCGAGGGCTGACGAAGGTTGTCAAATCGAACTCAAGTTATCTTCAGGTGACGAAGGTGCCAGGCTTATCCTTAGACAACTCTAGACACCCCTAGTCACCTCCAGACACCCTTAGTCACCTATAAAGGAATGCTATTCTACTTCCGGAAAAACCACCTTCCAGTCTTTTGCCATATCTACCAAAATCCAGCCGTCCTTTTTGTGCTCGGTGGCGTAATCCAGGCCTTTATCAAAGGTGCCGATGTGAGATTCGCGATCATAGGCCCACTCTCTGCCCTTGTCGGTATGGTGGATGTAAACCGCCAGTCTTTTACCTTCGCCCGCCATGGTGTATTGCAGCATCGCCAGATCACCATCGGAATTGCCAAAGGCGATTAGCGGTCGGCGGCCAATGTGGTTATCGATACCAATCGGCTTGCCTTCTTTATCGTTAACAAAATCGATTGCTGCCTGGCGCATAATTTGTGCACCGCCATCAGCGTTGAGCATAAACTCTTTTTTTACTCTGGTGCCTACCACCTGTTCAGGCGGAATGCCATAGACCTGTTCCGCCCAAACCCTGAGGAAATCGATGCCACCGCCACTGACAATAAAGGTCTTAAAGCCGTTAGCACGCAGGTAATCGAGGACTTCCAACATCGGCTGATACACCATATCGGTATATTTACGTCCGGTCTTAGGGTGGGTGGCGGTGGTAATCCAGTCTTTGACAACTTGCTGGAATTCTTCCTGACTCATGCCAGAGTGAGAGGCGAAGACGATTTTGGCAATATTTTCATGGCTGCTTAACGCCGTTTTTAAATCTCCGGCCAGCACTGACTTGAAAGGCTCCTGGGTTTTCCATTCAGGATGTTTGTCCTGGGTGGCTTTAAGGCGATCTAATGCAAACGCTAACTGAAAGTACATCGGCTGCTCTGCCCATAAAGTACCATCGTTATCGAATACGGCGATGCGCTTTGATTGCTCAACAAAACCCGCTCCTTCCTTGGTGACGGTTTCTACAAATGCTGTCAGCTGTTGCCTGGCATCCGTGTTCGACCAGGATGGTAAGTCCTGTGCCACAAGCGTTGTCGAGCAAAGGCTGGATATCAGCAAAAAACTGCTCAGTAAAATACGTTTGGCATTCATCGTGTGACCTCTTGATTAAAGCTGATTAAACAAAAAAGTGAACCGAAGTTCACTTTTTTACGGTGACGTTGTCGCTACTTACTGCCGCCACCTTCCTGCAGTTTTTCCATCACTTGATCGAGACTAAAGCTCGCCGCTTTCTGGCTAGGTGGGTATTCCTTAAAACTTTCCAGGAATTTACCGACATATGCCTGAGCTGGCACTAGCAAATAGGCGCGATCAATCATCCAGTCATAGTAATTATTTGACGTTTTCTGTGAACGCTCAAACGGATCACGACGCAGGTTAAAGATTAACGGTACCCGCAATGGAGTGAATGGATTGGCCCAGATTTCAAAGGTTTCCTCGACCCGTTGCTCCATAAAAATAAGTTTCCATTGGTCATAACGCAACGCCGTTAAGTCACCATCATCGGAAAAGTAAAAGATCTCCTTACGCGGTGATTCATCCGCTTTTCCGGTCAGTAAATCGAGAATGTTATAACCATCAAGATGATTTTTGTAATTTCGGCCAATGGCTTTATAGCCATCCAGTAAGTCCTCTTTAACGTCGTCGTTACCAGCAGCAGCCAGGAAGGTGGGTAACCAGTCCATATGATGAACAATTTCATTGGTTACACTGTTTGGCTTAATTTTACCGGGCCAGCGAATCATCGCCGGTACCCGCCAGCCACCTTCCCAGTTAGTATTCTTCTCGCCACGGAACGGTGTCATTGCCGCGTCTGGCCAGGTGTTCATGTGTGGTCCATTGTCAGTCGAGTAAAAGACAATGGTGTTGTCGGTGATATCCAGCTCATCGAGCTTATCCAAAAACAACCCGATATGGCTGTCATGCTCCATCATGCCAATCTGGTACTCATCATATTTGGCATTTTTCGGATCGTTCATCAGCTCATCTTTAACGTGAGTGCGAAAGTGCATGCGGGTGCCGCTCCACCAGACGAAGAAGGGTTTGTCATCTTTGACCGCTTTTTCGATAAACTTCAACGCTGCCGCTGCGGTTTCTTCATCAACGGTTTCCATGCGTTTTTTGGTGAGCGGACCGGTGTCTTCTATCTTGCCATCGGCACTGGATTTAATGACGCCACGAGGACCAAACTTTTTGCGGAATTCCGGATCCTTTGGATAGTCGCGATTTTCTGGTTCTTCTTCGGCATTTAAGTGATAGAGGTTACCAAAAAATTCATCGAAACCATGATTGGTGGGTAAGTGTTCGTCACGATCGCCCAGGTGGTTTTTACCAAACTGACCGGTAACATAACCCTCTTCTTTTAACGCCGCAGCAATGGTGATGTCCTTTTCACTCATTCCCAGTTCGGCGCCGGGCAGGCCAACTTTCGACAGGCCGGTGCGAAATACGCTCATCCCGGTGATAAACGATGAGCGGCCAGCGGTACAGGATTGCTCACCATAATAATCGGTAAATCGCATCCCCTCATTGGCAATACGGTCGATGTTCGGCGTTTTGTAGCCCATCATTCCATCGGAGTAAGCACTGATATTCCATATCCCCACATCATCACCCCACACCACCAGGATATTGGGCTTATCCGCGGCTAGTGTAAAAAAGGATGAGAGTGAAAGAGCAGCGGTTGCTGCCAGTGTCGATAACCATTTGCTCGGCATATGAATGATCTCCCCAAAAACACATCATTAAGACTTATGAGTTTAGTTGAAGATCATCCATTTTCACGGCCCAGAGAAAAAAACTATGATTTTTTTCGTAGATAATTTAGTAGCTTAAATTATCTACCTGTTATTTGATTTAACGCTTAATTTCTGATTGAAAAATGCCAGTCCCATAACGACTCAGCCTGGGCTAATATCCCCGGTTTATCCTGAGCGAGTAATACGCCGGCCTTTATTTGTTGCTCCGATACTTTGGTGACGTGCTGTAAATACTCTTGTTTAGTGGCGTAACGTTTGCGAATCCGCTGTTCTGGCCACTGGTAGATACCACCACGAAAATCCACCATCTCGTTGCTGGCAAATTTACCATGTCGCAATGACCAGGGTAAAAATGTGGCGATTGGTGCCTCGATTAACGGATGACGAATGCCGCCCAATTCATGGCCGTTGTCGTCGACTTTTGGTACCGGTGGCACAATCTCTGCCATGATCAATGGCGGGTTATTATCAATGATACCCGTTGCAAAGCGTTTACCGTAATCCACCTCATAAGCAGTATGGGGCTTAAAAGGTTTTTGAATGTTTAACCATTCTGGCAGCTGAAAATGCGAGAAATTACTCAACGTCTGGTCGGCATATTTAGGGTAACGACTATCGATTGGAACCTGGTCATTAACCACCCAATCGGTCAACTGCCCGAGCAGGGCGCGCAAATGCGGCAAAAAGTTAATAGCATTGCCCTGATATAAGCGACTGTCTTTACCAACCTGTTGCACATCTTCCAGCGGCTGCACGAAATGCTGGGTTGAGGCCAAATGAAAAATACGCTCATTCGCCAGCGGCTCGACATCATAGATGCCGTTGGTATGGATCAAACCGGCAGCTCGGCCCCAGTACTCATAGCCAGTATTGGTATAAAAAACCTTTGGGTAATAGGTCTCGTGGAAGCGTTTTAGTAAGCCATCTTTTTTTAGGCTGATTTGCGACCGCAGTGGCGCACTGGCAAAAGGAAAGATATCGGTTGGGTAGAAAAATGCCGACATCCGGTGGGCATCCCGGGAAGGCTGGGCGAACCGGTGGTTAAAGCTACCACGTCCGGCTCCGGCAGTATGAATAAACATACCATCAAAGGCGAGCACTCCAGACTCGGTTTCATTAAACCCCTGGTAGAGAAAATGGCGTAAGAAGCGACCGGTTTGCGATACGCCAAAGGCGAGGGTTTTACCGACTTTATAGGGACTGTTGTCCCGTTTCAGGAATTCGCCGGTATCACGAATGATGCCGAGGCCTAATCCGGTAAGTTGTGGATTCTTGGTCGGGTAAACCAACTCATAAATGCCCGGCTGAAAATCGCCAATAATAATTTCGCCATTATCGGTCAATTGCCAACGCTCTTTACTGACTACTACCCGTAAATTATCACGACCTTCTCGTCGGGTTAACCAGGCCTGATCTTTCTTCTCTAAGTCGATGGGATAGACCACATCAATGCCGGGACGGTGTGCAATCGATAGCTGAGAATGGGGGGTATCCAACGTCCAGTCGCTGCGGGCAAAGCCTTCGATACCTTCAAGAATGGGTAACTGCGCGAGCATGGCATGTTCGGCAGCGGCAACATCGCCCTGCCAGCCTACCCAGACCAGTGATAGACCCAGCTCCTGGATCAGACCGTCACCCAGCAACTTGCTGGCATTCGGGTAGTTGGAACGCTCTGCCAGATTAAAATATCGCAGTGCCGCTTTCGAACCGCGGTTGCTCACTTCAACCAGCGCGCCTTTTCGGTGCTTTGGATCTTTGGCCTGAATGATAAAAAAGTTTGCCGTCGCTGAGACTTGGCCATTTGTACCTTTGGGGGCCAGGGCAATATCGGTAATTGCCTGATTAGCCTTGTGCCCGGGATCAAATTCAAAATGAAAAATACCGGAAACGGCCTGATAGGTTTGCCCTTTGAATTGAAAGTCCTTAGTGGATTCGATTTCCTGCTTTACCAGTTCGGCACGAGCAGCGTTGCTGGTAACTAACAACAGAACAACCAGAATTGAAGTGATGATTCGAGCGGAAATGGCGTGCATCGTTGTTAAATTCCTTATTCCTGGTGCAGGGCCAAATGCCGGATTTTCTGACGCTTTCTTTGCGCTCAGGGGCTACGGCGGTAGGACAAAAACTTTAGCAAAAACATCAGGCAATGGAAATAAAAAAGGTGTGCCAGGGGACTGTTTACTGCAGATTTAAGTCATCTTAAGGGCAAACACGAATTGCTAAGCCGCTGTGATTGGTATGCCCTCATTGTTCACAAACCAAAATAGCGACCACAATAAACGTTAGTGGCTGGCAGGCAATTTGCGGATGATAACCTTGTCCAGCACCTGTTGTTTATTATCCATGCCTCCCACGGTAAGTAGGTGATTACCAACAACGATAAGGCCACGATGATCCATAGTGGCTAGTGCAGATTCATTACCCGCACCATCATACACCTGCCAGGCGTTTTTATCGGCTGCATAGATCCAGGTTTCGCTGCTGGCGTCAGATGGTTTACCGTCATAGCCAATACCGTTGTAGTTATATGGGTTGGTGGAACCGCCTACAAAAACGAATTGCCCATTGCTGGCCGCGGCGGCCATGCGATATTTCGCCTTGCCAGTCGGGTGAGCGATTAATCGCCAGTCGACTTTAAGGGGATCGTCGGCATCAATACTGCCACGGTAACACGCAGGCTCGGGCGCATACATGCGACGGGCATTGAGCCTGGGTACCACTTTAACGCCATCACAGATAATCATCTGGTTTTCCCAGATTGCCCCGGCATGGCCAAATACCGGTTGGCCCAGATATGGCGAAGCTTGTTGCCAGGTATTGGTTTGAGTATCGTATACCTGTACCAGGTTGACATTGCCGGCATTGTGCCAGCCACTGATTAAATAAATATAACGTTGCTGATAAACCAGGGCGACGGCATCATCAACTGGAACTGGCATCGGTGCCAGTCGTTGATAGGTATCCTCACTAATGTCATAGCGAAACACGTCAGGGCTGGAAATTTCCTGATGGTCGGCAGCGACCGTATAGCCACCGAAGAGATAGGCATACTCGTTAATGCCCACCGCAACTGCGGCAAGTCGACCTGGCAATGGCAGGCTTGAAGGCACAGATGATATTGATCGCCATTGATTTTCACCAAGCTCAAGGGCATAGGCTCTGTTGTGCACATCCCGGTAAGTTTTACCCTTGCCAAGACCCATAAACGACAACAGATATTGCCCCTTGTCATTACTGACTAAAGCCACCGCATTGTTGGCAACTGGCTCAGGTAAAGCCGGAACGTTTAAGTCGGCCGGTTCAGCCAGGAGGGGGTGTGCAAACAACCCCAGGCTGACAAATAACGAAATGAATCGGCGTCGATACGTCAAGGTTACCTCTGAATCCCCGTTTTAAGAATGGAGAATACTTTGCAGTACATCATCATCGGTTAGATCACGAATCAGTTGATCCAGCGCAGCAAACTTATCAGTCGCCAGGAAGCTACCGTTGTCGTCAGTATGGATAAATCCATGATCGCGAAGAGAATTGATAATGGCACTTTGCGCTTTTTTATCAATAAATTCCGGTGCATTGATGTTGTGCAGGGTCGACATCCGACTTGCCAGGGCGGTGGCGTCATTTTCTAACGTAGTGCGACTCACCGGTTGCAACTGAGCGATAAGTTTCAGCACGATAGCGTAACGTTGAATTGTCTCGCTGACACAGGCAGATAACAGTGTCAGTTTAAAGCCTTGCTCATGCTCATCAATAATTGACCAGTACCCTGCCTTGCTTTGTTTGATTAAATCCTGCTCATCAAACACGTTTAATAGCGCTTCGACCTGTGCCTGAATTTGTTTCTGGTCTTGCCATAAAAACAGCTCAGCTTTAAACAGGGCAATCAAGGTGGTAACCGAACTGACCATCTCTTCGGTGGTAAGCTTTTCATAGGATTTTAACAAGCGACAAATCAAAGACGGCAGAATGTAGGCGTGCAGGATGTTGTTACGATAATAGCCCATCTCCAGCGAGGCGTTCTGGCTCAAGGATAAGATTTGTCCAAGTTTATCGTCTTCCACTTCCACTTTGTTGAGCTTGATAACCTGCTCAACCAGCTGTTCGCCAGTTTCCTCCGGGATCGACATTTCGTCACTGTACGGCGCCTTGCGTTGCACATTCAGGAAAAAGTCCAGGTGCTCGATTAACTCTTCGCGGGTTATCGCATTTTGTTCGGCGGTAAGCATAACCAAAGCCGATAAGGTGACCGAGTTTAAAGCGACCGCCTTATTGATTTCAGTCATCACCTGGTTCGCCATGGTATTTACTGCCGGTGTCAGCCAGCTTGGCTTGGGCGGATCAATAGGATCGATACTTTGCTTCCAGTCCGGAACCTGTTTATTTAAAAATTCATTAATATTGATAGGTTCGCCGAAATTCACGTAACCATTGCCATAATTGCGTAGTTTGCGAATCGCCTTGATAATACCGAATGCTGATTCTTTCTGCTTCGAACTGCCTTTTAATTCCTTGTGGTAGCTGGCCACTTCCATCACATGTTCATAGCCAATATATACCGGCACCAGTGTCAGCGGACGATCAATACCTTTCAGCATACTTTGAATGGTCATTGCCAGCATACCGGTTTTCGGCTGTAACAAACGGCCGGTGCGACTACGTCCACCTTCGGTGTAATATTTAACCGGGTAACCACGGGCAAATAACAAACCGAGATATTCACGGAAAATTGTCGAATACAGGCGATTACCCCGGAAACTGCGGCGAATAAAGAAGGCGCCCGCACGGCGGAATATTGGCCCGGCAGGCCAGAAATCGAGATTGATACCAGCGGCAATGCGCGGCGTTGCCAGCCCTTGCTGATAAATCACATAGGTTAACAGCAGGTAGTCCATATGTGAGCGATGACATGGTACATAAATGATCTCATGCCCAGCCTGCGACAACTCACGTAAGCGATCGCCATGTTTTACCTCGATATCATCGTAAAGTCGATTCCAGAGCCAGTTAAGGATACGTTGACCAACCCGGATGGTGCTGTCGCGATAGTCGGCGGCAATCTCCGTCATCATCGCCTGTGCCTGCATTTTCACTTCATCTTCGCTGATGCCTTTGGCTTTAGCTTCATCGGCAATCACTCGTTTGATTGATGGGTTTGCAAATAACGCGGTGAACTTTTGTTGTAAATCCATTAACCGCGGGCCGGTAGCGGCAACGGTTTGGCGGTGAAAGTGGAATCGGGCGATACGGATCAGTTTATGGGCAGCAACTTCATCGCTGCCTTGTTGTTCTACCATTTCTCGAAATGATACGGCTTTAGAGAAGCGTACTAAGGTATCGCGGCCGGAAAATAACACGATCCAGAATTTACGGAACCAGCTGGGAGACTCCTGATCGGCGATCATAGTGCCGACATCGGCCTTGTCTTTGTGCGGGGCACGGCCCCACAAGATATTTACCGGCACCAGTTTAGCATCCTGCTCCGGATTGTCCTGATGCAACTTCAGTAATGCCTGGCCCTGGTCGATGGCTTTAGTGTCGGCAGCCTGGCGCCATGGGAATACTGACGAAGGTTTATCAAGACACAAGCAGCGATTAAATTGCTTACCATTAATGTCCACCGTTTGCAGGGGATCCGGCAGGTTTAATTTTTTACAGGTCATCTGTAGGGTGAGCAAGTCACTTGCAGACTGATGACGGGTAATATAGAAAACCGACTTATTGTCTTCCAGCTGCAAAGATTCCTGAGGATTATCAGGGACAATTTTACAGCGAACCAGGATTTTTATTGGCCAGGACAGAAGGAAATAAAACAATGATCGCATACAGAACTTAATTCAAAAAATGTGGTAAAAAAATATCAGGCAATGATATCACTAATACTAATGAGTATTCTACAATGAGCAAATTTTAGCCGATTAATTAATGGGTTACTCAGCCTGCCCGGGACTGGCTTGAAACAAACCATGATTTTGCTCACTTACCCTGAAAATTTGCCCAGGGATCCGGGTCCTGAACGCTGTCGGACAGCAGGTCTTCACCGTGAACGATAGTATCAATATACAATTGTTCTACCTGAGCCCTGGCCCAGGGTGTTTTCCGCAAAAATTTTAATGACGACTTTACCGATGGATCGCTACGAAAGCAGTTGATCTTGATATGCTCCCCGAGGGTATTCCATCCGAATTTTTGCTGTAACGTTACAACAATCGTTTCCAGGGTAACGCCATGTAAAGGATTGTTAGGTTGTTGATTGGTCATACGTGCGTATTCTTTAAAGCCAGACTTAATACCGTTAAGTTTAACTGAGTAATTATACCAATCACATTAAATTATTGCTCACTCAGTGAGAATTTAAAGGCGTTTAGACAAGGCTTTGATTGCAGAGAATGGTCGTTCCGTTATCAAAATCAGCCAAAATCAATAACGCCGGATAAACGCCTTTAAAACTCACCCGTAGGGAGTTAATCAGAGGCCCATATACGGCCCTATATTTCAATAAGATAGAATGACTATATCAATGAAATCTATGTTGTAACTGAACCTCTGCCCTAACTCTGAGTTGTGCACAAACTTAATGTGATTGGTATTTCAGGCGCTAAAGAAAATTTCTCTTTTAACGCCTCTAGTACCTGGCGTGGTAGAAATTATTGAACCAGATATTGCCCTAGAGCAATAAAGAATGGCACACCCAACATGACATTAAAGGGAAAGGTGATACCAAGCGAGGCGGTAATTGACATACCGGCGTTAGCTTCTGGCAGGCTCTGTTTCATCGCTGCTGGTACCGCAATATACGAGGCGCTGGCGCCGAGAATCGCCATTAATGCAACGCCACCGGCCGTGAACCCCAGAAAGATACCAAGACCAGTCCCTGCCAGGCCCCCCAATAGAGGCATTAATATCGCAAAGCAAATCAAAAACAGGCTGTTTTGACGCAGGGATGACAATTGTTTACCCGCGACCAATCCCATTTTAAGCAGGAATAACGCCAGTACACCGGCAAATAATTCAATAAAGAATGGACTGAGCTTTTCGACGCTTTGTCCACCAAAATAACCAATGATTAAGCTACCTGCCATCAGCAGGATACTCTGATTGGCTACCAGTTCTTTTTTGATAAAACTTACATTGACCGCCGAAAGATTTCCCTTGGCGAGGATTAGTCCGGTGAAAATCGCTGGCATTTCCAATAACACCACGAATAAAGGAAAGTATGCCTCATATTGAATGTTTTTTGCTTCCAGCAAGGCAATGGCAACGGCGTAAGTGGCGACGCTAACTGAGCCATAATGAGCGGCAATGGCGCCGGCATTTATTTTATTGATATCACCGAAATAACGCAGCATTGGGTATGCCAGCAACGGAAGGATGGCACCAAACAGTATCACGAACATAGACATTTTCAGCAGTGCAATATCTAAATGCTGTTGCAGGGCGATACCACCCTTTAAGCCAATCGCGATCATCAAAAACATACTGATCGATTTATATAATCCATCACTAAACGCCAGTTTGGCGCCAGATAACTGGCAAATTATTCCCAGCAGGAAAAATGCCACAACCGCATCAATGCTCATACTTACTTATCCCCTGTTATTAAATTAACGTTGTTGAGGGGCAAGCTGCTGGTTTTTCTGTCCAGCAATGACCTCAACGTGTGAATCAGGATAATCACTAGGATAAGCAGTGCGGTAATGATAAAACCGGGCGCATTGTGACCAATGCGTGCGCCCAGCCAATAGAACACCAGTAGGATACAGCTGGTGACCAGGGCAAAAAAACAGGTATGTTTGTTCATATGACCTCCAAATCAGAATTTGCAGGATTTTACCTTTGCCATAAATTAGATAAAAATAGATATAAACTAAGTTTGTGTTAGATTTTTATCTATTTATTGAGGGGAGGGATTGCTATGGCTTCTCGTTTACACGCGCATATTGGCACATTCCGGCAATTAGAAATTTTACTGGCAGTTTATCGCGGCGGCAGCATAAAGGCTGCCTCGGAAAGCTTGTTTCTTACCCAGCCTACCGTGTCCATGCAATTGAAAAAACTCTCTGAAGCTATAGGTCTCCCCCTGTATCAACAGCTTGGTAAAAAATTAAAATTTACCGATGCCGGGCTGGCAACTATTGATACAGCAAAACATATTCTACAACGTTGTGAAGAGTTGGATATGCACTTGTCTAATTTACGCGGGCTAAAAACGGGTACCCTGAGATTGGCATGTGCAACGACGGCGAAGTATTTCATTCCGCATCTGCTTGGCCCTTTTTGTAAGCGCTATCCAGGTATCGAAATTCAATTTACGGTAGCAAACCGACGCCAGGTGATTGAACGGCTAGAGCAGGGACTTGATGATTTTTATGTGTTCAGTCACCTGCCTCAGGGCCTTGATATCGATGTTATTGAATTTATGGCAAATGATCTGGTTGCAATCGCAGGGGCGAGCCATCCCCTGACTAAAAAGAACCGGGTGTCACTGGAGGAATTTTGTCAGCAAGACTTTCTCATTCGAGAAAATGGTTCCGGCACCCGCTTTGCCACAGAAGCTTTCTTTGCAAAGCAACCGGTAAAACCCAATGTACGAATGACTATTGCCAGCAACGAAGCCATTATCCATTCGGTATTATCGAACCTTGGAGTGTCGATTTTGTCCGCTCATACCCTGGCATTTGGTGAAATATACGACGTAAAAGTAATCAACGTCGATTCGCTACCGATAAAATCTCAGTGGTCTTTTTCGTGGATAAAAGGACAAACGTTGTCTCCCATCGCTAAAGTATTTTTAGATTATGTGGAAACTGAAGGGCGGGAAATGATGGCAAAAGCGGTAAAACTGTAAAATACGGCGTCAGCCAGCCTTAACAGAATTAGACTGGCTAATATCAACTCAAAATAAGCATGCCAGAGCAGATGTTTATGCGCTGTGCATAGCGACCTGATTTTGTTGTTCGTTAAGCACCACAAACTCGGCGCGCTTAAAGAAATTAAAATCGGTTGCGGTGCAAGAACAGTATGCGCCCATCATCGAACTGATGATTAAATCATTGTTCGCTAATTTTGGCAGTAAAATTGAATCGGCGATGACATCGATACTGTCACAGGTAGGCCCTGCCAGAACCGCCGGATAAATTTCTGTACTTTGTGTCAGCGAGGTAATTTGATATTTCGCTTCATCAAACATCAAGCCACTGAACGAACCGTAAATACCATCATCAAGATAATACCAGGTCTGGCCATTTCGCTCTGCCTGCCCCATCACCGAGGCAATATTGGTCACCGCCGGCGCGACAATATAGCGGCCAGGTTCAGCAATCACCCGAACGGTCTCTGGTAGTTCGTTAAGAGCCTGGCGAATCGGTGCGCAAAACTCATTAATGCCGATGACATCCGGCGTATATTTCACCGGAAATCCGCCGCCAATATCGAGCGTACTGAGCGGTGGCAAGCCAGCCGTAATCACCTGGTTCATGATCGCCTGGCAGCGACGGATAGCGGTGGCATATTTTTCGCCACTTTTCGTTTGCGAACCCACGTGAAACGACAGGCCTTTGATGCGAATACCGAGTGCAAACGCTCGCTCAATAAGAGCTAACGCATGTTCAGGGCGACAGCCAAATTTTTTCGACAGATCGGCAAGGACATCGGCATTGGGAAAGCTCACCCGAACCAGTAGTTCTACCTGGCCTTTATAGGGTTCGAACTTTTCCAGTTCATTAACATTATCAACAACAAACACATTGCAGCCGTATGTCAGTGCATGCCGGATATCGCTGTCGCGTTTAATCGGATGAGTCTGAATTGTACGATCCGCTGGCACACCAACGCTGGCTACCAGATCTACTTCACCATTGGTCGCTAAATCAAAATATGCACCTTCAGCCAGTAACGTGCTGACAACCGCCGGATGTGGCAGGGGTTTCAGAGCATAGTGCAAGTCGACATTTGGCAAGGCCTGCTGCAACGCATGGTATTGGGTGCGGACAATGTCACAATCGAGCACCAACAATGGTGAACCAAATTGCTGGACTAAAGATTCGGCTAACTGCCGGTTCATGGCTCCTGGTGCTTGTTCAACCACAGGCGATTGCTCGGAAAATTCCGACGCTGAAATAGGGGTGACAGACATTGCATTTTCTCCGCGTATCGTCAATAAAACTAAACTAAAAACCCAGTCTGGGTTCGAGCGATTCAAATATAATTAAACATTCAAGTTCACTCTTGGATAGTTGCTCTATTGCCTTGCCGCGAATGCGATGTACTTGGATTGGCTATCAACAAGAAGTGTGCGGATAATAGTTGTTTTTTTTTAAGATGCAATCTTTTTTTTTGACGGTTTATTAAGCAGATTGCCGATGCCGTTAACGGGTTCCTGGCAGCCTTTATGTGGCCGTGACAAGAACCAAATAGGACTCGCAATACCGTTAACTATCCCTCACACCGCACATTCTCTGATTCATTAATTTTTTTCTAATTAGCTGTAAAACTTGAATTTATTAAGATTCAAATCGATGCTTATGATTACTGTTGAGTTCAGGTTTAGGAAGCGACCAGACATGAGTTTCGCACCATTAAATTACCAAAACCCGGTTTTGCCAAAGCTGTTAACGTTCGGCTTGCTGGTGCTATTCCTGACCGTAGCGAGTTCGGTTAACGCGAATGATTCCGCAAAGGAACAGAAGCTGGTTGAACTGCCCGAGTGGCTGTCTCAAAGGATCACTTCTTTACCGGTCAAAAAACGAAGATTTCTACAGACCGAAGATGCGGAGACGTTTGCTGGCTCGCGAGAAAAACTGCTCATCGTCCTGGAAAAGAAATCCACCGCAGAAATTGCCGCATATATCGATGCGGTTCAGTCATCATTGTCGCAACTAACATACAACGAAGGCGTGGATTTGGCAGCCATTCCCTTGAATACGGACGCCCCATGGTTTAACTGGTGGAAAGTTATGCGGCCAAAAGATGTTGAACCAGAAAGGCAAGCCGGCCCTTTCAATGTTAGCCGGTATGCATACCCGAAAAGCGGCATCGCCACTTTTGGTGGTTTTCCGGTAGCACTTTATCCGGAGGACTTGCTTGCCGGTAAAGTCGAAGTTGCTTTTGTTGGCGTTCCCCTCGATATGGGCAGCTACCATCGAGGCCAGAAATTCGGCCCTATGGCGATGCGTAATGAAGAAGGAATCGGTGCCATTGATATGGCCACTATGGTTGATCCGTCAAAAGAGCTTATTGCCGTTGATTACGGCGACATTGGCGTTGATAACATGAGTACCGAAATCAGTGTCCGGCATGTGCGCGAGCGGATCGCGGAAATTGCCCAAACCGGGGCGATTCCGTTCATTATTGGTGGCGATCATAGCCTTGAATATCCCGATGTCGCCGGACTGGCGGATGTTCATGGCAAAGGTAGTTTCGGTGTGATTCACTTTGACTCCCATTACGATGCCGGTAAAGGTGGGGCCCACTTTATCACTCATGGTCAACCGGTGTACCGGCTAATCAAAGAAGGCCACATACCAGGAAAAAATTTCATTCAGGTAGGCTTGCGCGGCGGCTGGCCGGGGGAAGATGGTTTTAAATGGATGCGCAACAATGGCATGCGCTACCATACGATGGCTGAGGTTGAAAAACGTGGCTGGCCTGCAGTGATGAAAGATGCATTGCGCGAAGCTCGGGAGAATACCGAAAAGTTATTTATCTCATTTGATGTTGATGTCCTGGATCCTGCATTTATACCCGGCACCGGAACGCCGGTTCCAGGTGGCCTGACGATGCGCGAAGCGGTACCTATCGTCCGTTATCTTTGCGCCGAAAACGATATTATTGGTTTTGAGCTGGTTGAACTTGCGCCAAACTTAGACCCAACATACCGGTCTGCAATGAACGCCAACTACATTGTAAACGCATGCCTTACAGGTTTAGCCCTGCGCAAGAAAGGTATAGTGGAAGAAGGTTATTTTTCACCGTTGACGACTGAGCATCGACAGCCGGAAGCGGGTTTGCAGGGTAAAGAGCAAGAAAAGAGCGAAGACATTGACCGCAACTACGCCACTGGCGAGCCGATACAGCAGCTGGTGGATAAGAAATCCAAAAAAGATAATGGACGAGATTAGGATAGGTTTATGCAAAGGATTAGGCGCTATCTAAAAGACCCTCTATGGCTTTTTATGCTCACTGGTGCTCTAATTTTTTATATTGATAGCCTGATGCAATCCCCGGTTCATAATGAAGTCGCTTTTTCGAGTAAGGCGATGCAACGCCATTTTGAGCAGCCGGTTCAGCTTCTAAGTCAGCATATCACCGCAGCAGAGCAGGCGAAAATGACCCAACAATATCGTGATCGCGAGATATTGTTTTATGAGGCGCTTGAGCTGGGTCTTCATTTAAACGATCCCATGGTTCGCAAAGCATTAGTGGAACGAATGCGACAGATAATGGTGAGTGATATCAGCTACCCCGACGAAGGTGAATTGATTGATTATTACTCCAGCAACCTGCATCGCTATCAATCGGATTTCGAGATCAGTTTTGAGCAATTTCATCTACCGATGACAACCCCAGACGTCGCTCAGGCCTTGTCCCTTTTAGCGCAACATCCAGACTTGCAGGAAATTGATTCGGTCAGGCGACGTACATTTAACCGCTATGGATTGAGTGTGTTGCGGGCAATGTATGACGATGAACAATTAGCACAGTTACAGGCGGCGACAAAAGGCGCATGGATTGCTCTGGCTCCAGGTGAAAACGGATTGCATCTGGTAAGAGTGCTGGCATCGTATGCCCCTGAGCAAATCCCCTACCTGCGGATTAAAGATCAGGTCAGAACCGATGTGCTGGCAATTCGGGAACAAGAGGCCATCGACAACGCGATGTCACGATTGCGCAGTAAGTACCATTCTCGATCCGATCGTCAGATAACGGCTGATTAGTTGTTTTTATTAACGGGATGTTGGTCATAAATTTATCTTAAGGCTGGATTTTAAAAAAAATTCTGTGTCAATTTTGGGTTTGCTTTTCATCATCAACTGTATATACTGACAGTACAATGTACTGTACAGATAGACAGGAATGTTATGCGTCCGTTGACACCGCGCCAATCACAAATTTTTGATTTAATAAAAGAAAAGATCGCCGATACCGGAATGCCACCGACTCGGGCGGAAATTGCCGAATTTTTTGGCTTTAAGTCGGCGAATGCGGCGGAAGAGCATTTAAAGGCACTTGCCAAAAAGGGCTTTATTGAAATGTTACCGGGCACGTCGCGTGGCATTCGACTTGCCGACGAGCATAATGAAGAACTCGGGCTGCCATTGATTGGCCGGGTCGCTGCCGGTGAACCGATTCTTGCCCAGGAACACGTCGAAGACAGATACCAGATTGATGGTAATCTATTCCACCCTAGTGCCGATTATCTGTTGCGGGTAAATGGCGAGAGTATGAAGGATATCGGTATTCTTGATGGTGATTTGCTAGCGGTACATCAAACCACCGACATTCACAATGGCCAGGTCGTCGTGGCTCGTGTTGAAGATGATGTCACGGTGAAACGCTACAAGCGCGAGGGTAATGTGGTGTACCTACACGCTGAAAACGAAGATTTTGCGCCCATTAAAGTCGATCTTGCCAGTCAGCAATTTAATATTGAAGGTATTGCCGTCGGGGTGATTCGTAATGCCGATTGGATGTAATCAGAAGGCTGAGTGACAAGGTGGAAGGGTTAAGTAACTAATAATGTTACCACCAAAAATTCCGTTCACCTGTATGGCCAGCGATTTTAATTCGTTTTGTGATTATTAGAGTCATTTATTTTTATCTGTACGATTTTCTTTTTAACTACCTGAATGCACATCCAGGGGGTCATGGCCGGTCCCTTTTCAGGTAGTTACTTCCCCCTCCCTCTGAAATTTAATAGTTGATTGCTCATTAATTGCTCAGTTGTCACCTAGGTTTTCAGTTATTTATCTATAACTCAATGATCAGTAAAACAAATCTTATCCCGCTAAAATCAATTACTGCGCTCAAGATATGAGCAATTACTCTACAGATTCAGTCTAAAAAAAACTCAATTTTCAACGTTAAACCACTAGACCTTGATTAAAAATTGAGTAATCCTAGACCATGAATTAGTCAAAATCATAATAATTACGCTAATCCTACCACCCCTTTGACGTAGGTTTGCGGTACGTAAGAAACCGAGGGTTGCTGAACATTAGTCAGACGTTGTTGTCCAGCACTATCATCCAGCCCTTGATAATAACAATAAATTTTACGGAAATTTGCGACATAGAATTCAGTAGTATCCTGTCCTTGTTTCTGTCTTTGTTCGCTAATGCAGAGGAGATGTCTAGTGAAGAGACGTAACCTGGGTTGGCTGTTACTGGGAAGTTTGTTTTCCAGCACAGCTTGGGCAGACATGCAGTTAAACATGACCAAAGGTGTCACCGATATCAGTCAGGAAGTGTTCGGGCTGCATATGCTGGTGATGTGGATATGTACTGCGATTGGTATTGTGGTCTTTGGTGCCATGTTCTGGTCAATGATATTTCATCGCAAGTCTAAAGGCGTCAAGCCCGCCACTTTCCATGAAAGCACCAAAGTAGAGATACTCTGGACGGCAATCCCCATTTTAATTCTTATCGGTATGGCCTGGCCTGCGACGAAAACGCTGATCGCCATGGAAAACAATGATAACTCGGATATCACCATTCAAGTTACCGGCTCCCAGTGGAAATGGCACTACAAATATTTTGACTCCGATGTTGAATTTTATTCCGTTCTGACCACGCCGCGAGATCAGTTCGACAACCGTGAAGGTAATTATGTCACCAAAGGCGAGCACTATTTGCTCGAAGTTGATAAACCTCTGGTCATTCCTGCGAATAAAAAAGTCCGGTTTCTGATCACTTCAGACGATGTTATTCATTCCTGGTGGGTGCCGGATTTTGCCGTCAAACAGGATGCAAACCCAGGGTTTATCAACGAAGCCTGGACCAAGGTTAATGAACCTGGCATCTATCGCGGACAATGTGCGGAATTGTGTGGTAAAGACCACGGTTACATGCCGGTCGTTGTCGAGGTGAAATCGGAAGCGGATTATGCCCTTTGGATGGAAGAGCAAAATCAGGCAATCGCTGCGGCGAAGATGGCCGAACAGGAATCTCTGGCGACAAATATGAGCATGGAAGAGCTGATGGCATTAGGGCAAGAAACCTACACAGCTTACTGTGCAGCCTGTCACCAGCCTAATGGTATGGGTCTGCCGCCTGCATTCCCGGCACTGAAAGGAAGCCCTATGGTTACCCAGGATCAGGCCGCGCATATCGATATTGTTCTCAATGGTAAAGCCGGTACCTCAATGGCAGGCTTTGGCAAGCAATTAAATCTTAAGCAGCTTGCTGCTGTTATCACTTACGAGCGTAATGCCTGGGGTAATAACACCGGTGATATGGTTCAGCCAGCTGATGTGAATGCGTTATCCGCGACTCCTCAGTCGGCGAAGCTACCTGAAAAATCTATCGATGCTGAATCTGAAACGAAAGCGGTCGAAACCGTTGCCCTGGTTCAGGAGAAAACCGTTGATGCGGCGCCGGCCAATGAGCCGGCAACGATGGAAGAACTGATGGCCGAAGGTGAAAAAGTTTACCTGGCTAAATGTTCTGCCTGTCACCAGGCCAATGGTGCCGGTATGCCACCAGCGTTTCCTGCGCTTAAAGGCAGCGCCATGGTAACCGGAGATGTTGCAGCGCATATTGAGATGGTTAAAAACGGTAAACCCGGTACCGCAATGATGGGCTTTAAAGGGCAACTAAGTGCCCGTGACATGGCGGCGGTAATTACCTACGAGCGTAATGCCTGGGG
Organism: Thalassotalea mangrovi; assembly: GCF_005116735.1. Lineage (GTDB taxonomy): Bacteria > Pseudomonadota > Gammaproteobacteria > Enterobacterales > Alteromonadaceae > Thalassotalea_A > Thalassotalea_A mangrovi. Next base: position 48,184 of record NZ_SWDB01000018.1, read on the forward strand.
TAATGATACTGGTGAGCTTGTGCAGGCAAGCGATATTGATGCCGGAAAAGAATAAGAGGTAAGACATGACGACGGTAACAGACACTATGGATAATGTGGATGCACAACATGATCATCATGCTGATCATAAAATGACAGGCATCAAACGCTGGCTTTTAACCACAAACCATAAGGACATTGGTTCATTATATCTGTGGTTCTCTTTTATTATGCTACTCACCGGTGGTGCAATGGCGATGGTGATTCGGGCGGAGCTATTCCAGCCAGGACTGCAAATTGTTGAGCCGGATTTCTTTAACCAGATGACGACCGTACATGGTCTGATCATGGTTTTCGGTGCCATTATGCCGGCCTTTACGGGTTTGGCAAACTGGATGATCCCGATGATGATCGGCGCACCGGATATGGCGTTACCAAGGCTGAATAACTGGAGCTTCTGGATCCTGCCATTTGCCTTTTCAATTCTGTTGGCTTCGCTGTTTATGGAAGGCGGCGGTCCGAATTTTGGCTGGACCTTCTATGCACCACTGTCGACGACCTACTCTAACGGCAGCACGGCCTTCTTCGTGTTCGCAGTGCATATTATGGGGATTTCCTCAATCATGGGGGCGATAAATATTATCGTTACCATCATGAATATGCGAGCGCCGGGCATGACCTATATGAAAATGCCACTGTTCGTATGGACATTCTTTATCACCGCGTACCTGTTAATTGCGGTAATGCCAGTATTGGCGGGTACGGTCACTATGGTGTTAACCGACACTTACTTTGGCACATCATTCTTTGATGCCGCCGGAGGTGGTGATCCGGTATTGTTCCAGCACATTTTCTGGTTCTTCGGACACCCGGAAGTTTACATTATGATCCTGCCGGCATTTGGTATTGTCTCCACCATTATCCCGGCATTTGCCCGTAAGCCACTGTTTGGTTACAGCTCAATGGTTTATGCCACGGCATCGATTGCGTTTTTGTCATTTATTGTCTGGGCGCATCACATGTTTACCACGGGTATGCCATTAGCCGGTGAGTTGTTCTTTATGTACTGCACCATGCTAATCGCCGTACCGACCGGAGTGAAAGTGTTTAACTGGGTCGCGACCATGTGGCGCGGTGCCATTACCTTTGAAACACCGATGCTGTTTTCCATCGCTTTCGTGATTCTATTCACCATCGGCGGTTTCTCAGGGTTGATGCTGGCGATGACGCCGGTAGATTTTCAGTATCACGATACATACTTCGTCGTTGCCCACTTCCATTATGTACTGGTAACTGGATCGTTATTCTCGATTTTTGCAGCGGTTTATTACTGGTTGCCGAAATGGACCGGCCATATGTACAGCGAATCCCTGGGAAGATGGCACTTCTGGTGTTCAATCATTTCGGTGAATGTATTGTTCTTCCCTATGCACTTCCTGGGCCTTGCAGGGATGCCGCGTCGTATTCCGGATTATGCATTGCAGTTTGCCGACTTTAACAAGTGGGTCAGTATCGGTGGTTTTGCGTTTGGTCTGTCGCAACTGATTTTCCTGGCCCTGGTGATTAAATGCGTCCGTGCCGGCAAACAGGCAGAAGCAAAATCCTGGGAAGGTGCTGAAGGTCTGGAATGGACGGTGGCATCACCAGCGCCATATCACACGTTCGCAACACCACCAAAAGTTGACTAATTACAGGGGCGATTATGGCAGAGCAGAATCAACCACAAATTAAAAAATCGGTGATTAAACTATCGATTACGGTAGTGGCGATGTTTGGATTTGGTTTTGCTCTGGTACCTCTGTATGACGTTTTTTGTGAAGTAACCGGTTTAAACGGCAAAACCGCTAGTGAGGCGACAACCTATCAGGCCAATGGTATCGATGAGAGTCGTACTATTACCGTACAGTTTTTAAGTCGTACTGCGAAAAATGCGGCCTGGCAGTTTAAACCGGAAATGAATTCCATCCAGGTTCACCCGGGTGAGATGAAATTTGTAAAGTTTTACGCCAAGAATAATACCGGTGCCGATGCGGTTGCTCAGGCAGTACCATCCGTGTCGCCGGGACAGGCAGCGAATTATTTCCAGAAAATTGAATGTTTCTGTTTTAACCAGCAGCCTCTACAAGCAAATGAAGATGTCTGGATGCCATTGCAGTTTTATGTCGATCCGGAATTACCTGAAGATGTAACCGAGCTGACGTTGTCGTATACCTTGTACGACGTAACGGCGACTACGGATTCCTGATCCGGGTAACACATGGCTTAAAACATTGGGGAATGAAGGAAATCTTATGTCTAGTAAAGATTACGAAACGTATTATGTGCCAGAGCAGAGTCACTGGCCAATTGTCGGTGCCCTGGCACTGTTTTTAATTGCCATAGGCGCAGGAAGCTATGTGGCAAACCTGGATACCGGTGAGGGTGTAGGGGGCTATATCTTACTCGCCGGTATTGCTTTGATTATTTATATGATGTTCGGATGGTTTACCAATGTGATCGATGAGTCGATGTCCGGCAAGTATTCGGCACAAATGGATACATCATTTCGCCAGGGAATGAGCTGGTTTATTTTTTCCGAAGTCATGTTCTTCGCGGCTTTCTTTGGCGCTTTGTTTTATGCACGTATGTTGTCGGTACCCTGGCTTGGTGGTGAAGGTAATAACTTCGAAACCTGGAATGTATTATGGCCAGAATTTCAGGCCAGCTGGCCATTGATAAAAACCCCGGCCGGTTCTGAAACCGAGGCGATGGGCTGGTATGGATTACCGCTTATCAACACCATACTGCTGTTAACGTCATCTTTTACGGCCCATTTTGCCCATGTGGCGCTTGAGCACAATAAACGTGCAGCGCTAAAAGCCTGGCTAGGGCTTACCATCATCTTAGGTTCAATCTTTTTAGTACTGCAGGTGGTGGAATATCAACATGCGTATGCGGAAATGGACCTGACCCTGACCAGCGGCATATATGGCAATACCTTTTACATGCTAACGGGTTTCCACGGTATGCATGTGACCTTAGGCACCATTATGTTGATAGTGATGTTTTTGCGAGTCAGTCGCGGTCATTTTACCCCGGATAACCACTTTGCGTTCCAGGCAACCAGTTGGTACTGGCACTTTGTTGATGTGGTCTGGGTATTATTATTTGTATTTGTTTACATCTTATAGACAGTAAAGGTGCGGTTGGGGCTTAGCCCCAACCGATTAAAAAGGTCGCGGATTTGGCGTGATTACGCCGGTCGCCATGCCAATTAATATCAGCAGGATGATCAGTGCCGAAAGCATTACCCGACGACCGATGAATTTAGACATTTTTTGTTCACCATCGGGCTTTTTAATCATTTGCCGCATGGCGAGCACCAGGTTGTAGATCATGGTGACAAGCAGTACCAGGATCAGGATTTTAAATAACGTATTCAAAATAGCTCCCATTTGTAGTTGTTTTTATAGAAGTAGTAATGGCCGAGTCAATTAACCCTCAACACAGTTCAAACGAATCAGGCAAATCGTATATACGCACCTGGCGTTGGACCTGGATTGTGTTTACCTTGCTGGTATTTTCTTCATTAATCAAGCTTGGTGTGTGGCAATGGCAACGTGCCGATGAAAAATCAGAGCGCCTGGCGCGAATTCAATCGTTCACACAGACACAGCCGCTGACGTTGGACCAGATAGACTTGCAACAAGCAACCGAGCATATCAATGATTTACCGGTCAAATTACAGGGGCAGTTCCTCAATCAATACCCACTGTTACTCGATAACCAAACGGATCAGGGTAGGACTGGATATCGGGTTTTTGTGCCCTTTGCCGATGAGTTAAGCAATCAGACCGTGATAGTAAACCTCGGTTGGTTGGCGGGTGATGTGGACCGCAGTAAGCTACCTGAAATCGAGGCGATAACGGGAGTGCAAACGCTTACCGGGCATCTACGGGTAATGCAGCCACCCTTATTTTATCGTCAGCAGCCACTCAGTGCTGGCTGGCCTCAGCGACAGCCACACATCGATCCGGTATTTCTCGCGGAACAACTGAAAATGAAATTAGCACCGGTGGTGATTTATCTCGACCCCGAAGTCGCAATTGGTTATAAAAAGAACTGGAACCCAATCGTTATGCCTCCGGAAAAACATCGGGGCTATGCCTGGCAATGGTTCAGCCTGGCACTCGCTTTTCTATCTCTGATGATCTGGGCAGGATATAAAAACAAAGGAAGTAATCATGGTAGATGGTCATGTTCCAACATCCAAATTTAAATCTCGACTGAGTCTGATTCTGGTTATTGGCGTATTCGCGGTACCGGTCATTATCGCCAAACTTGCACTGAACAATCACTGGTACAACGAAGGGGTCACTAATCAGGGTGAACTGGTACAAAATCCATTGCATTTAAGCGAACTTGGGATTGATGTTGATAGCAATGCCAAGCAATGGTTAATTATCTATGGGCTGCCGCAGGCCTGCGATGATAAATGCGATAAAGCCCTGTTTTCCATCAATCAATCCTATCACGCTCTGGGTCGTGAAACCGGCCGAGTTACGCCTTTGGTTTTAAACCCCGAGGGTAATAACGGGCAATTGCTGGATAAACTCAATAGCAATCACTGGCAGGTGCAGGCACCATCGCTTAGAGCATCACTCAGAGTACTGCCAACACAAGTGTATGTGGCTGATCCTCTAGGCAATGTGATGATGATTTATCAACTCCCGGAAACGGAACATGAGTTCAAACAATTTTCTCAGGATTTACTGTCAGATATGCGAAAACTATTGAAGTATTCGCGTATTGGATAATGCCCCTTAACCACAAAGGAAAGACGTATGAATAATAAAAAACCTTTGATTATCCTTACCTTGATTTTAGCGCTGGTAGTTATCTCGCTTGGTGCTTATACACGTCTGACGGATGCCGGACTTGGATGTCCAGACTGGCCTGGTTGCTATGGATTGATTGATGTACCCAAAACTGAAACGGAAATTGCTGCGGCCGAGCAGGTGTTTCCCGAGCGCCCTGTCGAACCTCACAAAGCCTGGAATGAAATGATTCATCGTTATTTTGCCGGCAGTTTGGGGCTGCTAATTGGTCTTATCTTTATTCTTTCCTTTAAAAACCGCGAACAGGGTGGGCCCCTCTACCTGCCAATGTTTATGGTTGCTGTGGTGATGTTCCAGGCGGCTCTTGGCGCCTGGACAGTAACTATGAAGTTGATGCCAATTGTGGTCATGGGCCATTTATTGGGTGGGTTCCTGACCTTATGTTTACTCTACCTGTTACTGCTCAGGGTCAGTAAAGTTCGGGTTAACGCCACGGATTCAGGGCTGTCGAAATATACCCCGTTTGCCGTGCTGGGTATTGTTATCCTAACCCTGCAAATAGCCCTGGGGGGCTGGACATCGTCAAATTATGCCGCCTTAGTGTGTCAGGAATTACCCGTTTGTCATGACGGTTGGATGCAACAACTGACATTTTCCGAGTCATTCCAGTTAGTTCCACCAAAACTGGAGACTTATGAGTACGGACATTTAGGGGCAGCTGAACGGGTGACAATTCATGCCATGCATCGCATTGGCGCGATGATCACATTTGTATATCTGGCCTGGCTGGCGTTTACGCTGTTTTTCAAAGCGCAGTCGCCGAAGCTGAAAAACGTTGCTTTAGGCCTGGCCGGGATACTGCTAATCCAGGTTGTCCTGGGTGTATCTAATGTTCTGTTTTCACTGCCACTTGCTGTTGCCGTTGCTCATAATGTGGTCGCTGCTTTGTTGATGCTGGCGTTGATCACGGTGGCTTACCTGTTAAAACCTCGCCCGGAGAATGCCCATGTCTAAAACCATCACTGACACAGGTGCTGCTAAGTCGCTAAGCACTGACAATCGCGCAGAGTCCGTTTCTGTCTCATCCAGTGTACCTCTGTGGCGAGAGTATTATGAGATCACTAAACCCAGGGTAGTGGCGCTGCTTGTGCTCACGGCGTTGGTCGGGATGTGCCTGGCACTACCCGGTGCAATTCCTGCCAGTATTATGGTGCCGAGTATTGCCGGTATCTGGTTATTGTCTTCGGCATCGGCGGCTATTAACCATATTGTCGATCAACAAATCGATGCAAAAATGGCTCGCACCAGTAAACGACCATTACCCAATGGCCGCATTACCACCAACAACGCCATAGTTTTCGCTGCTATTCTCAGTGTGATTGGCTTTACCTTGCTGTATGTCTGGGTAAATCCGCTGACCGCCTGGCTGACCTTGTCTGGTCTGGTTGGCTACTCGGTAATCTATACCATGTACCTGAAACGGGCAACGCCACAGAATATCACGATTGGTGGCCTGGCCGGTGCGATTCCACCATTACTTGGCTGGACATCGGTAACCAATGAAATTCACCCGCATGCGCTATTGCTGGTATTGCTGGTATTTACCTGGACTCCTCCACACTTCTGGGCGCTGGCGATTCATCGTCGCGATGATTATGCCAAAGTAAACATTCCCATGTTGCCGGTAACCCATGGCATTAATTTCACTAAAACCCAGATTTTACTCTATACGGTATTGCTGTTTATCGTCAGCCTGATCCCTTATCTGGTGGGAATGAGCTCCTGGTTGTATCTGCTTGGTGCGGTGGTGTTAAACGTGATCTTTTTAGGATATGCCTGGAAACTTAAATTCAATGCCGAACAGGATACCGCGATGCAAACGTTTCGTTTTTCCATCGTCCATTTAATGCTATTGTTCGTCATCCTGTTGGCAGACCATTATTTATTGCCCTAACTATTTGGGTCAGGAAAATAGCGACATACCATCGATGCTAAAGCGCAAGATTTGAGAGTTATGCAAAAGTTTATATTAATCATTCTGGCAATCATTGCCGCCGCCATTGGTCTGGTGTTGTACCAGACCTACCAACAAAGCCAGCAGGTTGAAAAGGCGCTGGTATATCAGCAACCACGGTCGATTTTGCCATTTGTCCTCAGCGATCATAATGGCGTTGATTTCAGCAACGATCGCCTTGCTGGAAAATGGTCACTGGTATTTTTCGGTTATACCTCTTGCCCCGACGTTTGCCCGGTGACATTGCAGGAACTAAACCGCGTTTATGCTGACCTGAATAAAGCGGCATCAGACCCGGTTCAGGTGCTATTGGTTAGTGCTGATCCGCGCCGTGATACACAACAACGACTGAATAGTTACATCAATTACTTCAATAAGGAGTTTATTGCCCTGCGCGCCGACCACAACCAGCTGTTCCCATTTTCCCGAAATCTCGGACTGATGTATTCGATCACCGATGATAGCTCACAGGAAGATTATCTGGTGAACCACAGTGCGTCGATTGTACTGATTAATCCTCAAGGCCAGATTCAGGCAATTTTTAAACCTAGTATTGAGGTGGGACAGGTGCCTGCTATCGATGCCAAAGTTCTGCTCAGTGATTTTGAAAAAATTGTCAGGCAGGTATCTTAATAAATTCAAGAGTTTTAACTTCAGGGAAGATTATGCAACAACGTATATTAAAGAAAACATTATTGTTGATAATGGTGTCAGTGGCTCATTTCGCAACGTTTGCTTCTCAGCAGGATTATGCAAATGAGAGCATCGAAGAACCGCAGAGTCAATTGACTGAGCCTGCTCTTAGCGAAGAAGAACAGTTTCAGCAATGGGCCGAGCAAACCTTAGAATCATTAACCCCGATCACCGGTACGGTTGAAATAGCGGATGCCGGAGCAACGCTAGAGGTGCCCGAGCAATATTATTTTCTTGGCCAAAAAGATGCTCGTATTGTACTGGAGGATATTTGGGGTAATCCGCCAAGTGAATCGGTTTTGGGCATGTTGTTACCGGCCGGTTTAACCCCGTTTGACGAAGAATCATGGGCGGTAACCATTGAGTTTAGCAATGACGGCTATGTGTCAGATGAAGACGCTGCCGACATTGACTATCAGGAATTACTTACCCAGTTACAACAAGATACTCAGGATGCCAACGAACAACGTGTCGCCGCAGGTTATCCAGCGATGACATTGTTGGGATGGGCAAGTAAACCCTTCTATGATCAGGCAAGCAATAAGCTGCATTGGGCGAAGGAATTTAGTGTCGAAGGGTATGAGCAGAATACCTTAAACTACAATATTCGCGTTTTAGGTCGTAAAGGTGTACTCGTGCTTAACTTTATCGCCGGGATGGAACAAAAGACTACGATTGATAGTGAACTGGAGAATGTTCTGGCGATGGCTGAATTCGACCAGGGTTCACGGTATGCGGACTTTAACCCTGAAATTGATGAGGTTGCTGCGTACGGCGTTGGCGCCCTGGTAGCTGGTAAGGTGTTGGCTAAATCTGGATTTATTGCCGCCGCTATCATGTTCTTGAAAAAATTTGGCGTGTTTATTGTTCTTGGAATCGGCGCCCTGTTTAAAAAACTCTGGTCAAGAAAAACGAAATCAGAAGACCTGTCGTAACGACGCTTATTCGCTCGCACAAATAAGGCAATGCTCAGCATTGCCTTTTTTGTGCCGGTTGTTAGTTGCCTATACTTGTTTCTGTCAGTAACGACTGAAAGTTAACCTCCCTTTTTAGATGTATTTACTCCGATTGTTGGCGGTTGTTGCCGTATCTGTAATTCATCAACGAGGGGAAATTATCTTGAGAAGAGGCAGTTTATGGCTCGTTTTTTTACTCCACTCACCGCACGTGATAATCAGGAACCACACCGGACGGCCACAACGTTAGAGTTGTTTTTCGATCTGGTCTTCGTCGTGGCGATTGCCACTGCCGCCCATGGATTCGCAAACCACCTGGTTGCCGGGGAGGTTGGCGACGGTATCGCTAAATTTATTTTCGCCTATTTGTGTATTTGGTGGGCGTGGAATCAATTTACCTGGTTTGCATCGAGTTTTGATAATGATAGCCCTGCCTATCGCATCAGCGTGCTACTAATGATGGTCGGTGCCATGCTGATAGCCGCCAGTATGGATTCGCTGTTTCAAAAATCGTTATTGCTTTATACCTACCTGGGTTACGTTTTGATGCGTGTTCCTTTTGTGTTTTTATGGTTGCGCGTCGCACTTGATAATCCTGAGCTGAGATCTAAAGCGGTATTTAACGCGATTAGCCTGATTCTATTACAGGTTTACTGGGGCTGGGCAGCATTAGGTGTCCATGATAATTATTTTGTGGTGCACCCTATATTCCTGATAGGTTGGTTGCTTGAATTCTGTGCGCCGGTAATTGCTGAAAAAATTAAACATAGTCAGTGGCACCCGGATCACATTCAGGAACGCTTCGGATTACTGATGATAATTGTCTTAGGGGAAGTCATTGTGGCCAATATCCATGCCCTGACCACGGCAATTGATGGTGGACCGGATTTACTGCTGTTTGCCTACACCCTGGTGACTATTTCTCTGGTTTTTGCCATGTGGTGGTATTACTTTTGTGATCAGCAAGATACGCTTGAACATTGTGTATGCCGGGCATTCAGTTGGAGTTATGGCCATTTTTTCATTTTTCTCTGTGCGGTGATGGTAGGCTCAGGTCTTACCTATATGCATCATGGCTATGAGGAACATCATGTCGGCCAGAATGCCGCACTGACAGTATCGATACCTATTGGTTTATTTATCGTCAGCATATGGTTTGTTCGCGACCGATTGTTATTGTGCAGGAAAGGTCAGGCCATTGTGTTGCTGTTGGCGTTATTATTGATGGCTACGGGCTTTTTACCTTATGGTCTGGTTATTGCCACCATACTACTGATTGGTATTGTGGTGTACCGACAACATATGTGGCGAACAATGGAGAATATTGACAGAAATTTGTCAGACTAAAGTGGTCAGGAACTACACTCCGATGGCAATCCTTGCTAAAATTGCCGCCGGGCAGTAATCAATGAAAGAGACAAGTTAATGGGTAGAGCGTTCCAAAACCGTAAAGAGTCCATGGCTAAAACCCAGGGACAAAAGACTAAGGTGTATTCCAAATACGGTAAAGAAATCTATGTTTGCGCCAAGAATGGCGGTGTAGATCCTGATGGTAACCTGGCACTACGTCGTTTAATTGAAAAAGCGAAAAAAGATCAGGTACCAACTCACGTAATTGAAAAGGCCATTGATAAAGCCAAAGGTGGCGGCGGAGAAAACTACGAAACTGCGCGCTACGAGGGCTTTGGACCGGGTGGTTGCATGGTAATCGTTGACTGTCTTACCGATAACACTAACCGGACGATTAAAGACGTTCGTCAGGCCTTTACGAAAACGGATTCCAAAATCGGTGGTCCGGGCTCTGCGGCTCACATGTTTGACCATCAGGCACTGTTTTCTTTTGAACATGATGATGAAGAGGCAGTACTGGAAGCCCTGATGATGGCTGATGTCGATGTGACTGATATCGAAAATGAAGACGGCATGATGACCGTATTCGCGCCGCATACGGAATTCTTCAAAGCCAAAACCGCCTTAACCGATGCGTTTGACGGTATTAATTTCGAAATGGAAGAAATTACCTGGGTACCGCAAACCTATACCAAAATCAGTAGCGAAGAAGATTTGGCGAACTTTGAAAAGTTCATCAATATGCTAAATGACAGTGATGATGTGCAAAACATTTATCATAATGCGGAATTAGATAACTAGTCCTATCCGCATTAAGTTTTAACGTAAAAAAGCCAGCTTAAGTTAAGCTGGCTTTTTTGTGTTTAAAGTAAGCATCAGGCGCTGCCCCGGCAATATCTGGCCACCAGTCTGCAGCCGTTCAGATTTGTGCAAGATAAGCTCTTGAAAAAATTACCGTTACCTTTGATTTAAGCAATTTTCTGCTAATCTCATTACAAACATGAAAACTTTACAAGGTATCCGATGGAAGCAACAGTAACTACCTGGGCCCTGGAGTTTATTCGCTGGTTTACCATGCTTTTCGGTGCATTTGGGGTGGTTATCACTATCGTGCCGTCGCCGATATTTGCCTTGCTGGGCCGGCTCAAGCATCTCTTCTTTCTTCACTTCGTCGCGGTTGCCCTGCGCTTTCTATTCGGCGCTGCCTTGCTTTATACCGCAGGCCAAAGTAAGTTTCCGGAAGTGATCACCGTTCTTGGTTATATTTCCCTGGTTGCCGGCGTGGTACTGATGTTGATTGGCCGTAATCGCTTTATGCGCCTTATCGCCTTTATCGTACGCCTGACACCTTTGGTGCACGTGGTGGTTGGCCTGGTAACGGTAATACTTGCGGTTTTTATCCTCTACGCCTACCACTAACTAATGGGCCGGCGCTCCCGTTTTACCAACGATGGTTCGGAGCATCGGCCCTAAAAGTCGCTTAACCGCTTAGCTAATAAACGCCTGCATCATTGCCTTTTCTTCAGCAATGATGTTGGCAAAGATAGGCTGGTTATGTAAACGTTCAACATAAGCGGCTAGCTTCGGATATTGGCTGGCATCGACACGCTCATTACAATAATGCAGGGTCATAAACATCCCGCCGACCATAATGTCCGCAAACGTCATACTGTCACCGACCAGATAATCGTTGTTTAGCTCACTTTCTAAATAGGTAAGGATCGCTGGAATTTCCGTTTCCAGGGCAAGTTTTATATCGGCTTCGATAGGAGCGCGCTTAAAGACGAATGGCGCAAGAATGCGCTCAGCAAACAAGTGAGCACCGAATGCTGTCATCATTACGCTGCTGGCGTACTGGCTGAACCACAAGGCCCGGGCTGACAAAATCGGGTCGTTAGGAAGCAACGGCTTTTCCGCAAAGGCTTTTTCCAGATAGGCACAGATCACTTCAGAATCACTGATATATTGTTCACCAACCTTAAACAAAGGGATTTTGCCTAACGGACTGTTGTCTTTGAATTCTTCAGGGATATCACTACTGAAAGGCACCACATTGACCTGCTGGTAATCCAGGCCTTTATAGGCCAATACCAAGCGCACTTTACGAACAAAAGGTGATATTGGTGCACCAAACAGGGTTAATTCTTGACTCATTTATTTATACCAATTCCACTGAGTGTTTTCCCACTCAGTGAGAATTTAAAGGCGTTTAGGCAAGGCGTTGATTGCAGAGAATGGTCGCTCCATTGTCAAAATCAATAACGCAGAATAAACGCCTTTAAAACTCACCCGTAGGGAGTTTATCAGAGGCCCATTTACCGCCCTATATTTCATTAATATAGAATGACTATATCAATGAAATCTATGTTGTAAATGAGCTTCTGCCCTAACTCTGAGTTGTGCAAAAACTCAATGGAATTGGTATTAGTCTCTATTTACTTACGAAAACAGAGATATTGGGTTTGTTTGGCTAAATTCAATTGGTTGTCGTCATGGCAATCAGTAAATTCCATGGCGAGGTTTCACTACCATGAAATTTCCGTGCGATCGCGAAAGAAACCTCCGCTGGGGCCATCATCTGGCAAGGTTGCCAGCCAGATTCCGGTATCAGCGCCTTCTGCAACTGAACGATCCGCCTCTTTACCGCCCATTCGGGTTCGCACCCAGCCAGGACACATGGCGTTAATCTTTACGTTATCGGGCAGATCACGAGCGGCACAAACGGTAAGCGCATTGAGAGACGCTTTGGCAACGCCATATGCGCCGGGACCTTCGAGACCTGCGGCAAACGCCCCCCAACCGGAGGAGATGTTTACGACCCGGCCATAATTTTGCTGTATCATCGCTGGTACCAACAAATGCATCAGCAAAAAGGGTCCACGCACCATGACTGCCATCGATGAATCAAATTCATTAATTTCATCAAGGACATGGCCTTCGCCGAGAATTCCCGCGTTGTTTACCAGAACATCAACACTTCCTAACATTGCAACGGCACGTTTAATGCTGTTTTCATCACCAACATCTAATGCTATCGCTTCAGCACCTATCTCTTTAGCCGCTTTTTCTCCCAGGGAAATATCGCGAGCGCCGATAATGACCTGGTAGCCTTTGGTCGCCAATCCTTTGGCTATTTCCAGTCCGATGCCACGGTTTGCTCCGGTGACTAATGCGCGCTTCATAGCCAATGCCTCGCCATCAATGTGAACTTTGCTTCATGTAAAACAAAGTTTATACCAATGTGTCGAATGATCAGTCTTCAATAGGGATTGGTATTAATCGCTATACCAGCTACCATCGGCTTTTTTCACAAACCAGGGGCGGGAATACCAATAATATCGACCCGGATTATTGATACTCGGTGCGGTGCAGTTTGCCCTGACCCGACCCGTCGTTAACGGTTGCTTAATTAACAGGTTAACTGCCGATTTATCTTCTGCCCACTTAACATCAACTCGACCCTGTCCGGAAACAAAGCAACTTAATTGTGATGGCGAAAAATCATCTACGCTCAGATGGATGATCTTATCTAGTTCTTCCGGGTCAGTGCTAGCGGCAACAATCGTGTCACTTCGCTGGCTGTCACTGGCAATGTTAAAAGGTAAAGAGTTAAGCTTAGTGGCAAGCGGTTTTAACTTGTCATAGGGCTGAGAAGCCGGAAACCTTGGTACGGCGGTCAAATCGGTATTCAGGCCAACGGCTCCGGATTGCTGGGTAAATACCACATAATCCAGCGCCTGGAGTTGCTGTTGTATATCGGCATGGTATTCTCCGTAAGGCAAAGCAAAGTATTTCCATGACTGTCCCAGTTTCTCTTTGAGGATCTGTTCCGATTCCTGCAACTGCTTGATTTTTTCCGCTACCCAGCTCTGATTCGTCATCCCTGCAGGCGTTTTTATTAATGAATCATGGTGCAAACCATGATTGGCAATTAATACGCCATCATCAGACATGACTTTGAGCTGTGCCCAGGTCAGATAACCTGATTTTTGTTTCGCGACTTTGCCCGGGTTGATGAACAGGGTATAGGGATAATCGAACTCCTTCAGGATTGGATGGGCTTGCTCATAAATATCGGTATAGCCGTCGTCAAAGGTAATGACCACAGTTTTATCGGCAATTTTTTTGCCTGCTTTTAAATTATCTACCAGTTCATTTAACGGGATAACAGTAAAACCATGATCGCGTAAATAGGTTAAGTGCCTGGTAAATTGAGCCGGAGATAACGAGGTGCTGACGGGCGTGTCTTCACTGACATGGTGATAGACTAGGATCACCGCAGCCTGAGCGCTGGCAACTGGAAGTAATATTAATAGCGTTACTATTAGACGATGGATAAATGACTTTAGGAGCTTCATATAAGCCTCGTGAACGAACCGCTAATTTAATGCTGATGATCGCTTAACACGTGTTATTATTCAAGAAGTTAATCGCATCAGAGCAAAGGCAAATCCTTGACTGTATCGTCAACCCGGGACACTTCACCGATAAATGCAAAGACCGAACGAAAAGCTCTTTTCGCGCTTGCCGTTCCGATGATCTTATCGAATATCACGGTGCCACTTTTAGGCCTGGTAGATACTGGAGTGATTGGTCACTTACCTGAAGCTTACTTTCTTGGGGCTACTGCCGTCGGTGCGATGATCATCACCTTTATCACCTGGTTTTGTGGATTTCTCCGCATGTCAACGACCGGCCTGGTGGCCCAGGCATTCGGTAGTGAAAACCAGACTCAGATGTTTTTAGTATTAAGCCGCGGACTTATAGTGGCTCTGGCTATTGGCGTTCTGATGATAATGTGTCAGGTGCCATACATTCAATTTTCATTGGCACTCGCCGGAGGCAGCGAGCAGGTTCAGTATTACGCAGAGCAGTATGCCAGTATTCGCATCTGGGGCTTTCCCGCTTCTTTATGTAACCTGGTTATTCTCGGCTGGTTGCTCGGCATGCACAAAGCCAAATACGCCATGTGGCTGTTGATCATCACCAACGTCATCAACCTGTTACTCGACTTGCTGTTTGTTATCGGTTTTGACTGGCAGGTTCTGGGTATTGCCTGGGCGACGATCATCGCTGAATACACGAGTTTTATTCTCGGCTTGTATATGGTTCACAAAACCATTGGTCTGAACAAACGACAAAGACAGGAAATCTGGTCAGGTTTAAAGCAACACTTGCTGGATAAAGCGCAGCTTATTCCCTTTGTGAAACTGAATAGAGATATTGTTATTCGTACCCTGTGCCTGGAAATCTGCTTTGTTTTTATCACGTTTCAGGGAGCTCGCCTTGGTGATACGGTGGTTGCCGCCAATGCAATCTTGCTAAACTTTTTACTGTTAATATCCTTCGGACTCGATGGCATTGCCTATGGCGCTGAGGCCAGGGTGGGTCGCGCTAAAGGGGCAAAAGACCAGTCAGCCCTGGCGCTTTCCGTTAATACCGCCCTTATCTTCAATGGCTTATTCGCGGTTTTCTATAGCCTGTTATTTTTGTTTTTAGGACACTGGTTCATTACCTTGCTGACCAGTATTGATTCAGTGATTACCTATGCGGATCAATTTTTACCCTGGATGGTCGCCCTGCCGATTGTTGCCTGTTGGTGTTATCTGTTTGATGGCATTTATATCGGCCTTACCCAGGCCAAAGCGATGCGAAATTCGATGGTGATTGCGACGTTTGGCTGTTTTTTCCCGGCCTGGTGGCTGCTCCAGGATTTTGGTAATCATGGGCTTTGGGCAGCATTTACTATTTTTATGGCAAGCCGGGGAGTAACCTTAGGCCTGCATTATCAAAAACATCATCATAAATTTGTATAATTAGAGCTAATCAAACCATGGAATCGTTTTTATCGTGGATCAACCCAACCCTGTTTGTGGTTTGCCTGGCCATGCTGGCAGGTGTCTGGGTACTGAATAAAGTCTATCGTTACCCGAGAAATATCTGGGTGCTTGTCGTGTCTCAGCCTCTGCTGCTTTGTATTTCTCCAACGATGACATTTATCAGCGGCTTATTGGCCAGGGAGATTGCTCCGAATCCAACGCTTGCGACGTTACCGCTCAGTATGATGATCGTCGGATTGGCATTATCCACATTGTTAGCCGCTCGATTAAGCGCCGTATTTGGGCGTAAAGCATCCACCAATATTGGCTATAGTATTGCAATTTTCGGGGCGGTATTGGCGACATTGGCGGCAAAGCATCAAAATTTCTATTTATTAATTAGCGCAAGTGTTTGCTTTGGCTCCAGCCTGGCGTTTTCACAGCAGCTAAGGTTTGCGGCGCTGGAAAGTGTTGCTGAAAAAGATGGACCGAAAGTCATTTCTGCGCTGATGTTATCTGGTATAGCGGCAGCGATGATAGGTCCAGAGGTCGCCTTGATCAGCAAAGACTGGTTACCATCCCAGGGGGCTTACGCAGGCTCCTTTGTTGCCCTCGCGGGTTTGATTTTGCTGAGCATGGCAGTCTTTCAGTGGTTCAGTAATCCACAGGTGACGGAAATCGCAACCGTTGAGACTAAGGGCAGACCGTTAGGCGAGATTGCCAGGCAACCAGTATTCATGGTGGCGGTGTGCTCTGCGGCTATCGGCTATGGAGTGATGAGTTTGTTGATGACTGCCACGCCGTTAAGTATGCACGATGTTCATGGTCATAGCCTGTCGGATACCAAATGGGTGATTCAAAGCCATATTGCCGCCATGTTTTTGCCGTCCTTATTCACAGGTAGTCTGATTAAGCGCTTTGGCGCAGGAAATATTCTTATTGCGGGTACTATGGTGATGTTGCTTGTACTGGTAATCGCCTTACGCGGACATCAGGTTGTGCATTATTGGTGGGCTCTGGTGTTGCTTGGCATCGGCTGGAATTTTCTGTTTATTACTGGCACGGTCATTTTACCGCAGAGTTATCAGCATAATGAGAGATTTAAAGTCCAGGCCGTGAATGATTTTACGGTATTTACGGTCCAGGCTCTCGGCTCTTTACTAGCGGGGTACCTGTTGTTTTCCAGCAATTGGCACACATTAATTATGATTGCTTCGCCTTTGGTGGCTATTATGCTGCTGATCAGTGTCATTCAGTACCGACGAGAAAAACGAGCCAGGACAGAGTTGGTTAATTCTAACCTTTAGGTCCCGATGCGCCTTCATTGCACTCGCCGCGGATGCTTAAAAATTCGCGGCTGAGGTTTCGTTCAAACACCATATAGCCCTTAGTGCAAAATCCAGTTTCAGTCATCACCAGTTGCAGGCGCTGTTCAAGTAGTTCCGCCAGGCTTTCCGTCTGACGCTCAGCACCCATACCCCCTGAAAAATTTTCATCCCCTCTTCGTTTAACCGCTTTATCACCTTTTCGATCAGGTTTTGCTTTCTTGAGCTTTGCTAATTCGATAAATAACTCAAATCGTTTGGAACCATCATCGCTGATATTGGTGACAAAATTTTGATTGAGTACCTTAGGTTTGCTGGTGCAGGCGACGAGAGCGAGTGTGGCAGTTATTAGGGAAAGGTATTTGAGTTGGACAATCATCCGCAATCCAATTTTTATCAACAATATGTTGAGGTTACAGGGAAATTATCGGCATGTCTGTAAAGTAATCGTAAAAATCAAGGGGTCAGAGTAGTTGATTTTCAACAACTCTGACCCCTTGATTTTTTATTAAAGAAACCGGCAAATGCCGGTTTCTTTAAGGGTAGTTTTGGTTTCGCTTTAAAATTTATGGGCGAGTGTATTGCACTGGCTTGTCAGATTTTAAGCTCAGGTAACGGTCACGCAGCTTGGTCTGGCGTGATTCCAGTTTTACCTCTTCACCATTGATGATGACATTGGTTGGTGCATGCATAACCTCTAACGGGTCACCTGACCACACCACAACATCGGCGGTCATACCGGCTTTCAGGCTGCCATGGCTGTCTTCCAGACCATAGATTTTAGCCACTGAAGACGTTAACGCCGCCAGGCCTGCCTGATACGGCAAACCATTAGCAACCGCATTACCGGCATTTTGAGTAGCCAGGCGAATGTTATGAGTGTTCATACCAATGGCTACATTGACACCTGCTTCGTTTAAACGTCCGGCGTTCGCTAAGGTTGCCGCATTTTGCTCAAAACTGTATGGCAGGTTAGATTCCGGGTTAAGGATGACCGAGAAACCGGCTTTGCCAATGTCATCGGCAACGCGCCAGCCTTCGGCGGCACCCACTAACGTAATGTCTAATGCAGAAAACTCTTTTTTCAGGGCAATAACCTGACGGATATCGGTAGCGCGATGCGCGATCACTAACAGTGGCATCTCACCTTTCAGGACAGGGATCAGGGCTTTGACATCCGCGACTGGCATCCCATGCCACTCAGTTTGTGGGGTGAAACGAATGTTTTTTGCATACTCAGCCTGGTTTAATGCATCGCGAAGTTCAACCCATAGGGCAGCACGACTGCCACCGGCTTTCTCGGCACCATGTTCGCTGACATCAACGACCATAAAGGCACGAGCCTTAGTAACTGGTGTTTCATCATTGCCTAAGGTGACGATTGCGCCCTGGCCTTTAAACATAGTAGCCGTTTGCGACACGGCGCTGGCAACACTGGTAAAGCCTTCAATGCGGGTAATATTCCGTAAGCTGGTATCCGGTGTAATCGCATAGGAGGCATCTAAAGCCGCACTAATCGTTGCTTTGCCTGCATTGGCATCAACGCCTGAACCATAGGAAGGGACTTCCACCAAACCTAATGAAGTAAAAGCTCCCATTAAACCAGGCGTTACCACTTTACCTTTGGCATCAATAACGCGATAGTCGCCAGAAACCGTGATGTCTTTGCCAACTTTGCTGATTTTGTTATCTTCGATGAGCACGGTAGCATTATTCAGGGTACCGGTCGAAGTCATGGTATGCACTTTACCGCCAACGATGGCTATTTTTTCTGCCATCGCACCTGTGCTGACAGTCAGACCAGCGGCAATGATTGAGGCAATTAACGTCTTATTCATTTTTGATCTCCTTCGCCTGCTTGTCCTAATTCAAAGTCACTGACTGCCCAGCTTCCAGGGTTATTTCGGTCGAATGCCAGGCCACCGTCAATATAGACTAGCTCCGCCTGGGCGTAGGTTGAGAAAGGATCTGCAGACCAAAGCACTACATCGGCGTTTTTACCAACTTCCAGAGAACCTGTTTGTTCAAAAATACCTAAGGATTTTGCCGGGTTAGCCGATAACCAGGTCCATGCCTGGGCTTTAGAGATGTCGATACCTGCGCGTTGGCCGTCAGATAAGGCTTTGGCCGCTTCCTGATTCAGGCGTTGAATACCCTGGTCGGAATCGGAGTGAACAATAGCACAGGCGCCGGCCTGCTCGACCATTGGGATGTTCTCGCGAATACCATCATAGGCTTCCATTTTAAAGCCCCACCAGTCAGCCCACATTGCCGAGCAGATGTTATTTTCGGCAAGTTTGTCGGCAATTTTGTATGCTTCTACACCGTGTTGGAAACTGGCGATTTGATAATTAAACTCTTTCATCACATCGATCATGACCACCATTTCGTCGGCGCGGTAACAGTGCATGTGTACCAGGATGTCACCATCGAGGACGCCGGCTAAGGTGTCGTTTGCCAGATCGCGTTTTGGCGCTTTTGGATTTTTGCCAGCGTCATAATCGTCGTAATACTTTTCCCATTGCTCTTTATAGGCCTGTGCATCAATCCACGCCTGGCGATAACCAGCCACGTTACCCATGCGGGTCATTGGACCGCCTTTTTTGCCATAGACACGTTTCGGGTTTTCACCACAGGCCATTTTTAAGCCATAAGGCGCATCCGGAAATTTCATATCCTGAATGGTTCGGTTTGGCAGGTTTTTCACGGTAACGCTGCGACCACCTACCAGGTTGGCAGAACCTGGCAATATTTGCATTGAGGTGACACCGCCGGCTAAAGCACGACGAAAACCTGGATCCTGTGGCCAGATAGAGTGCTCAGCCCAAACTGCTGCGGTTACCGGCTTGGTCATTTCATTGCCATCCGCATGAGCATGTGCGTCGGGTGTTGCATAAACCCCTAAGTGAGAATGCGCATCAACAATACCTGGCGTTACCCATTTACCTTCACCATCGATGGTTTTAGCGCCATCTGGTGCACTAATATCTGTACCCACAGCAGTGATTTTGCCGTTTTCTAGCAAGATGGATGCATTTTCCATTTGCCCGCCAACACCATCAAGCAAGGTCACGTTGGTGATCAATGTGGTCTCTGAAGGCAGTGGCTTATACGTACTCGGGAAAGGGTTTTTGTTTATTTCGACCAGGGCGTCCTGTTCTTTGGAATCTTTATTTTCTGCTTCGCCGCAACCTGCAAGAGTTGCAAGTGCCAGCAGCGAGACTCCGGTGAACAACGCCTTGTTGAGCGTTTTATTAATCATAGTTTCTCTTACGTTATTGAAATAGTTGTTCGGATAGTCGATTGATGCTAACAGGGTGTCCAACATTTGTCATGGTCGTTGATCGGGAAAAACAGGGTGTTGGGCGGGAGGGAGATTGCATCGGCGAGGACGTTGTCGGTGAGGATTTCATCGCTGAGGACTGCGTCGAAGATAGCCTATTGTGATCAGCCTTCGTCACCTTTAGACACCCTTCGACACCCGAAGCAGCATTCTATGCTGCTTCAATCACTTGATTTGGGTGCCCTCACATACCGGCCATTAAATAGTACCTGCCACTCGCCAGCGGCACTGCGTTGCTGCCAAATTTGCCGGACATCGCCGTTATCCAACGCCTGCCAACTGATTTTCTGTTCGATGGTTTTGCCGTCTTTGTTGACAATTTCACCTTTAAGCACCATTTTGCCATCGCTGAACTGGCCATCGAGTTGCAATAGTAAACCAGAGTTATCTACCCAGGTCTGGTGCCAGCTGGCGTTTTGTTTATTAAATATATTCAGGCTCTTTCCGGCAAATCCATTGGCCGTCTGATATTCTTCCAAAATGCTGCAATCGCCGAGGATTTTGGTAATTTTACTACTCGAAGGAGCATTGCCATTATTGGCGCTGCCATTGGTTTCGTTGAAGACTTGCCACTCGCCAAGCCAAAAATCGAACTGACTATATCCGTCGCCTTTACAGTTACTATTTGCCATTGCGGGCCACGAAATCATCGCGATAATAATCACCAACAATCGGGTTTGCTTTTTCATTCCCATAAGAACCTAAATTAGCTTATTTAAAACAATAGATTACAACCTTTAGATTAGATTCTTCCCGGTTAACACTCAACTTTTTGATAAAACTGCCGCTTTGTTGGGCTTTCTTATCTCCAGCCGTTATAATAGCCAGCATTTGTGTAAACACAGCGTTTAGCGGACTTTATGAAATACAAAGATTTACGCGACTTTATTGATAAACTGGAACAACAAGGCCAGTTGAAGCGCATTCGCCAGCCAATATCTACAGATTTGGTGATGACGGAAATCAGTGATCGAACCCTGAAAGCTAAGGGCCCGGCATTGTTATTTGAAAACCCGATTGGCCACGATATGCCGGTTCTTACCAACTTATTTGGTACGCCTGAACGTGTTGCAATGGCAATGGGGCAGGAGAATGTCGCTGCGTTGCGTGAAGTTGGCAAGTTACTGGCGATGCTGAAGGAACCTGAACCACCGAAAGGGTTTAAAGACGCTATCGATAAAATGCCAATATTTAAGCAAGTCTTGAATATGCCCGCTAAACGCCTGAAAAAAGCGCCCTGTCAGGAGTTTGTAATGACTGGCGACGAGGTAGATTTAACCAAATTACCCATCCAGCGTTGCTGGCCGGGTGATGTGGCACCGCTTATTACCTGGGGCTTAACGGTAACCCGAGGGCCGGAAAAAGAGCGTCAGAATCTTGGTATTTACCGTCAGCAATTACTGGGTCCGAATAAAGTGATTATGCGCTGGTTGTCACATCGCGGCGGTGCTTTGGATTTTCAGGAGTTCAAACAACGTCACCCGGGGGAAAAGTTTCCGGTATCGGTTGCATTAGGGGCCGATCCTGCCACTATCCTTGGCGCCGTTACTCCGGTGCCAGATTCATTATCTGAGTATGCGTTTGCCGGTTTGTTGCGAGGCAGTAAAACCGAAGTGGTGAAGTGCCTGAGTAACGATCTGGAAGTACCCGCATCGGCCGAGATTGTTCTCGAAGGTTATATCGATCCAGATGAAATGGCACCGGAAGGGCCTTATGGCGATCATACCGGTTATTACAATGAAGTGGATGACTTCCCGGTATTCACTGTGACTCACGTTACTCATCGAAAAGAACCGATTTATCACAGCACTTATACCGGACGTCCACCAGATGAGCCGGCGATTTTGGGAGTGGCACTAAACGAAGTGTTTGTGCCACTGATTCAAAAGCAATTTCCGGAAATTGTCGATTTTTACCTGCCGCCAGAAGGTTGTTCGTATCGCATGGCAGTGGTGACCATGAAGAAGCAGTATCCAGGTCACGCTAAGCGAGTCATGATGGGCGTATGGTCGTTTTTACGTCAGTTTATGTACACCAAGTTTGTGATTGTCTGTGATGATGATGTCGACGCGCGCAACTGGGAAGACGTAATCTGGGCGATGACTACCCGTATGGATCCGGCACGAGATACGACGTTAGTGGAAAACACACCGATTGATTACCTGGATTTTGCGTCGCCGGTTTCTGGCTTAGGTTCAAAAATGGGCATGGATGCAACCAATAAATGGCCGGGAGAAACCGACCGTGAATGGGGTACCCCCATCGTTATGGATCAGGCTGTTATCGATGAAGTCGATGCCCTGTGGGATGACTTAGATATTAACTAACGACAGGCTTTGGGCACCATGCCTAAGGCCAGTTTCTATAACCCGATAAAAACGAAAGACCTGTTCTGGACTAGGCTTAAAGAGCCCGGAACACCTGAGATGAGAAATAATTTAGAAATGAACACCATTAGCTGTAACGTTCAATCCATTACGCCGCTAACGGCACATGTATATCAGATTCTGTTAAAACCAGAGCCGGCTTGCGAATTTAAAGCCGGTCAATACCTGAACTTTGTAATGGGTGACGAAGATAAACGCCCATTTTCGATTGCCAGTAGTCCGGGTGATGAGCTAATCGAATTGCAAATCGGCGCATTTTCTGCCGATGGTTGGGCGATGCAGGTTATCGATCATATCAAGGCGAATGATGTTGTTACCATTGAAATGCCTGCCGGCAACGCCTATCTGCGCGAAGATAGCCATCGTCCGGTTATCCTGCTTGCTGGTGGTACCGGTTTCTCCTATATCAAGTCTATTTTAGGACAGCTGGTAAAATCGCAAACCGAGCGCCCGGTATGGGTATATTGGGGACTTCGCGATGAAACGGCCTGTTATCAACTGGCGGAAACCAAGGCTTTGGTGAAGCAATTGCCGCGCGCTAAATTTTTCCCTATCGTTGAAAACGCTTCCGCAAACTGGAATGGTCGTGTGGGTAAAGTCCATGAGCCATTGATGGAGGATATCTTCTCGTTAGAGCCTTATGATATCTACCTGGCTGGACGCTTTGATATGGTGGGTTTTTTACGTGAAGAATTCATCAACAAAGGGGCTTTGGTAGAACATATGTACGCCGATGCTTTTGCATTTATTAAGTAAAGCAATGTATTAAACACTGATTGTGGCGAAATGATTCAACAAGGGTGGTAATCTTGCATTTGGTTTGAAAATGCATCTATTCTATTTCGATAAATAACAAATCAATAATGTGAGAGTATGCCACCTTCGTTCAGTGCATCAGCCATGCATCCCCCCGAGCTACTAGTCCTTGGTGGCTTGTTACTTTGTGGTTGGGTAGCACATCGGCTTGGCGGCATACTGCATGTACCTCGGGTTACCCTGTTGCTGATGCTGGGTATCCTAGCCGGACCGTCGGCGTTTAATATCATTCCTGAAGACGTCGCCCAATTATTTCCCCAAGTTACTCACCTGGCCCTGGCGATGGTCGGCTTTTTACTTGGCGAAAGTCTGGCTGGTCGCGATATCAAAAAAAGCGGTGCTAAAGTCCTGACCATATCCATTGGAGAGACTCTTGGCGCGGCTGTCCTGGTTTTTATCTGCGTTGTTTTATTTACGCAGGATATCATCCTTGCTCTGTTGCTTGCCGGCATTGCCCCTGCTTCCGCACCGGCGGCGATACTCGATGTGGTAAGAGAGCATCGAGCCAAAGGCCCCCTGACCAGCACGGTGTTAGGCGTTGTTGCTATTGATGATGCCTGGGGTGTGATAATTTTCAGCCTGTTGCTGGTTATTGCCGAAGTCATGTTAGGGGAAAGTACCGGTTTTGCCGAGCTGGCGTTAGGCTTATGGGATGTGGGCGGTGCGATATTGCTGGGTATTGGCTGTGGCATACCTATGGCCTTTTTCACCGGCCGCCTGAAAAAAGGCGAACCATCGATTCTTGAGGCCTCCGGGTTTGTATTTATTACCGGAGGCCTCGCTCTGTATTTACAGGTCTCATACATTCTTGCCTGCATTGTCCTTGGTGCTACCGTTGCATTACGGGCTAAACACCACATCAGGCCATTTCGTGAAATTGAAGGCGCTAGCGAACCCTTTTTAGTTATCTTTTTCCTGCTGGCGGGTTACAAGTGTGAAATTGATTTGCTCACCACGATTGGCCTGCTTGGTATCGTCTATATTTTTGCCCGTAGTGCCGGCTTGATTATTGGTGGCGGCTTTGGAGCCAGAATCTCAGGCAGCAGCCCGCAGATTCAGACCAAAGTCGGCTGGTGTTTGTTGCCTCAGGCTGGTGTCGCACTTGGCTTGGCACTGTTGGCAAGTGAGCGATTACCAGCTTACAGTGAAATCATTCTGCCACTAATTGTCTCTACTACTGTGGTATTTGAGATTGCGGGACCCTTGATTACCCAATTGCAGTTAAAACGATCTGGAGAGATCCGCTAAGAGTCTTTTCTTGCTGAATCTCAGTTTCTAGCACCGCTAAGTTGTTGCATTTATTGCCTGTGTTTTCTGATGCGGGTGTCTATAGTTATTCTATCGATGATAAAAATAATGGATTCTTATGTCAGGTGTGCCTACCAATATTTATCTGCCGACGTTAAAGAATGGCCAGCAACCCGGTCGCATCTTCGGTGTTTATGTGGAACCGGGACAGAGCGTTCAGCAGGGAGATATCCTGTTTTCTTATGAAGATGGCGAGGTGATTAGAGAAATTACCGCACCGGCAGATGGCATGGTTAATGAACTCTTTATCGGTGAAACCGACCCGATAGCAAGTCGGCAACGAGCCTTATCCTTTGCTGCTGTCGAAGGGATGACAGACAATGACAATCGAAACATTGATGAGTCATCATTGCAGGTGGCGGCAGACTTCAATGAAACATCGGAGCCTGTCTGCCAGGAAGTAGAATCTGAAAAGCAGGCCATTGATGCATCGCCACCAGAATCATTAGCTGATACTCCTGATGCGGGGTCGGAGCAAGGTGCTCCTGCAATCGAACCGATGCTAGATAATGACAATCAATACATTGATGATTCATCATTGCAGATGACGGAAGATTTCAATGAAACAGCGGATCCTGTCTGCCAGGAAGTTGAATCTGAAATGCAGGCCATTGAATCATCGTCATCAGAGTCATTGGCTGATACTCCTGACGGGGAGTCGGCGCAATGTGATCCTGTACTTCAACCAAGGATCGTTGCAGACAAGCCTGACGACGTAACTGACATGAATGAAGAGCTTCCGACACATGCCAGCTTTTCTCCCTGGCAGATTATCTTTTTACTCGTGGCAGTTTGTGCAATTGGTTTAGTGATTAGCGAAGTGATCAGGTAGCTAACACGGATCACTCTTATATTTTTCGCGAACGATAATTTCTTTTTGTGAATTTATCTTCAGAATAACAATGGGGTTGGTAATGGCCTCTCCCGGAAGACATTCGCCGGAGCTATAATCGCCCACACTAAACTTGGTATAAACCACAATATAATCGTCAAATTCCAGAACGCTGCTTATCTTTACACCGTAGCCAGTGTTGGGACGATTACCCATGTCGATTACCACCACCTGAGATTCAGAAAAATTAACATCAATTATCGCTTCCTGAGTATGTTTGATCACCTCATCTGCATAGGTATTCCAGTCTCTAATCACTTTAATGGATTTGTTGCCAAACGCATTATCATCGTAGTATTCAGAGTCCTGATAAAGGACCTGGTATAAGATTGAACGTTTGGCGGCTAATGAGTTTGCAGTAAAGAATAACAAGGTGCAGGAAAAAAGAAGTAAAATAATTCCATTTTTAGATTGCGTCATAAGTACGTCTCACTTTCACATTATTATTTACCGGCCAGAGTATAAAAAGTTGATTAATGGCCAGACTTTAAAACTAGAAGAGAATGGCGATTTTTCCAGCTCTGTTGCGTACTCAGGACGATGTCATGGTGAGCAGGGTAACGCGAGGAGACTATCTTTAATCACGTAAAACATTTAAAACTTGTTGAAAATATTCAAAAACACGCGGCGTTAAGGTGGCAGGAACAATAATTTTATGAAAGCGATTCAACTTAACCAATTTACTTCCAATTTGCATGAATTAGAGGTTGTGGAAACCAAAATTCCAACGCCTGGCAAAGGTCAGGTTTTGGTCAAAATGCTATACAGCGCGGTCAATCCCAGTGATCTCAACTATATCCGTGGCGATTATCAGGAGGCACTGAGTCGCCTAATCTGGAATCAAAACAAACAACAAAAGATGCCATTTTTTCAACCCGGTGAACAGAATCCCCATCCGACACCACCCTATATCCCGGGTGGGGAAGGCGTGGGTATGGTTGTTGGTGCTGGCGGCGGCCTGCTGGCGAAACAGTTGCAGGGGAAACGGGTTGCCGTGTCTGCCGGTCCACCAATGGGTACCTGGCAGGAATACACAGTCGTCGATGCCAAAAAAGCCGTTGTTATTCCTGCGGCTATCGATGATCAGCAAGCGGCCATGATGTTGATTAATCCATTGTCTTCGTTCGGTATGCTGACGGACGTCTTAAACGTTAAAAAAGGACGTTGGCTATTGCAAAGCGGCGGGGCCTCGGCGCTTGGCAAAATGATTATTCGCATGTCTGTCGAACTTGGGATCAAGACCATAAGCATTGTCCGTCGCGATGAGCAAGTGGCAGAGTTACAGGAAATTGGTGCCGCTCAGGTGATTTCATTACAGGGATGCGATGACGACAATATTGCTGCTTATATCCAACAACAGGTTTATCAGGCAACCCATGGCAAAGGCGTTGATTACGGGCTTGACTGTATCGGCGGCTATATGCTTGAAGCTATGTTGCCATGCTTAACCGTAAACGGCCAAATGCTTGTCTACGGAACATTAGCTCAAGCCGATGCGCGGATATTCTCACGCGACTTAATGATGCCGTGTGCCAGTATTCACGGATTTTTCGCCGGCAACTGGCTGGCGCAAAAAACCTTGCTACAAAAAGTAATGTTGATGCGAGGCATGAAGAAAATGGCGCTCAAAGGCTGTTTTGAATCGCCAATTGATTCGGTATTTTCCCTCGAAGATATTCATGAAGCGCTATTCGCTGCAACCAAACCGGGTAAGTCGGGCAAGATATTATTGAAGATTACAAGCTAAAAATAGCGATATCAAAGCGTCGTCGGATTTACCAATTCTGTGCATCGATAATCAGAAATAAAAACGCCGCCAGGAGGCGGCATTTTGGGTATCTGGGTTAAGGCAAATTACATACCTTAATTTGTTGCCACTACCACATTTTTATCTTTACCGTCGGCATTGTGACGTTGGTGATATTTTCCAACCGGTAACGTCGTTACGATGCGGGTATTCACCTGGTCGGCAACAGGAACGTAATCGACCATTGCGGTAGTTATTGCCGTCGCAATTATATCGGCAACCAGATTGCCTGAGTTACCCGAGGTGTTATGAACAACGATGCCGTCATATTCCCAAATGGTATCCATACTTTGTGTTGATTTGAGTACAAATTTAGCCGCTACGGTAACATCGCCCCCGGTAACATAATAATTAGTATCCCAACTTTTTATGGTGACGAATAGCACGGCGTCTGCACCGAAGGTTTCCTTGTATTTATTTAACGGAACTCCTTCCAGTTGCTTGCCATCGACAACGCCTTCACGGAATAAAAACTGCTGTGTGTACGGAACAGATAACACATAATATCCCGCTTCCGCCAAAGGCTTTGCTATCGTTGTTGCGTATAAATCGGCGGCGTCGGCAGCTGTTGTCTCATTGATTGCAGGAACAACCAATAGTGCAGTTGGCTTTTCCTTATACATGTTTGGAAATGCTTCATCCTTGGTCACCGTTGTTGTCTGGCAACCGGTCATCAAAATGACCGCAGTTAGCAATAATATTTTTTTCATCATGTTAAATTACCTCTATTTCCTTTAGAGCAAGCGCAACATAGGTTTCTGATTCAGGGAAAAGAGCCTGTTCTTTTTGCAGATAGGCAGTGGCCATTTTTATATTGCCAGCTTTTGCCTCTATCATACCGAGTTCAAAGTAAATGCCTGGTGGAACTTTCTTTTGTTTTGTCTCGGCAACATCAATGATTTTCATCAGTTCATTGCGATGAGCGGCTAGTGTTTCCTGAGTTGGTTCTTTCGTATACTGATACAAGGTATCGGAATAATCACCCCAGTAATAAATTGTCGGAGCGGCACAACCGGTTGTTATGATTATGGCAAGGCTGATTAGTATTTTTCTGATCATGGTACGGTTACCTCGAATGAATTGCCTGCAGATACATAGATAGAGCGCATTACCAACACTTCTCCACCTCGTGTGATTTTTATTTTATGGCTACCCGTAGTAATGGGAAGTTTTGCAATTGTCTTCCCTTCAAACTTGTAGGTGTTGATAGTATCTGTCGTTATATTGATCGGTGTGGCATCGTTTAGGGTTAATTGCGTGTTTAAAAAGTTGCCTTGCAGCTGCAAGTAAGCCGATTCGTCGACTTGTTGGGCCGTGTTATATTCACCCGCGCAAGCACTTAATACCAATACCAGACAAATACTCAGTATTTTTTTTAGCATCTTCAATGTCCTTATAATTCTCTGATGACATAATCATTTAGTTTGGCCGCATCAATCTGACCACTAACCAATTTCGTAAATGACAACGAATTCATTCCCTCACCGATGAAGTCGACGACTTCTATTTGAGCCACTTCTTTGCCAGGTAATTCAACCATCATCCCGGTTTGTGGGTTTTTGATTTGCTTTCCCTTGCTGATGACGGCAAACCTGTCACTCTTTTTAATGCCTTGGTTTTCACCACCCGACATGAAGAAACCATCATTTTCTTGGCTTAACAAATAGGCTTGCCATGGGGCATCTAAAAGATTTTCCATGATGTCAGAAACTAGTTTGGATATTGCCGCGGATAGTGCTTTGTCATCGAGGGAGCTGTCATAACCGGCGCTATCACCAACTCCAAAGACTTTATTTGCTTCGGTAAGAGCTTCGCCAGAAGCTTCTTCAGAAAAGATCACCTGAGAAGTTTTGGTATTAACCAACCGCACATTAACCGTGACATAGGCTTTTTGTTTTTTATTACGTGAAAAAATGCCAACATCACTGACATTAGAACGCCCATACTCTGATACGGAGCCAATAATCAGGTAATCAGCCGCCGCGATTTCTGGGGCTCCATCACTTACCATGCTTTCTTCATACACAGCGTTAATATCGGTGCGCTCTAGCATGATAAATTTACCACTATCAGTCAGACGAGCCGACAGGATATCTGCGGCTTGCTTACCGATGCGATCGTTATTCTGATCGACCAGAAAGCTATTGCCTCGTTTGGTTTCGTCGGTAAAGCGAGAGATTGCAACAACTCGTTTTAGCGATTTGTCGGGCGCTTCGGTGATAGTTTTACTTACTTGCGGAGTGGTATCGATAGGCTGGTTGGTAGCTTCTCTGGTCGCACTGGTACACGCGCTAACCGCCAGGATTGCCGTGATGACGGGCACTAACGTTAACTTCATATCAGGTATCGTCCTTTTTGATGATTGTAATTCCATATCGACATTAAATTTTGCATGCAGCACCATTCAGGTCGATTCGTTTTTTGTTTAAAAACTAATCCACTATAAATCCTTTTGGCTAATTATCAAACAGCAAGGAAGAACTCTTTGCCAGGCGGCATGTTGGAAAGTCGAAAGCATGTGTCTGGCGCAAAACGTGTGTGGGAACTTTATTTCGAATCTACTGAAAAGGGAAAAGCGGCTGGAAGGTTAGTCCTGGAAAGAACAAAGCCGCTGTTCAAAGCGGCTTTGTTGACATTCTAGTGCCTCATCATTGAGGCGGTTTTCGGATACGCTAACAATTCGCTGAATACCTGCCAACGCTTTTCAGCATTACCTTTACTAAGCTGTTCCACATAGTCCCGAACGATATCCTGGCCCAGATTGTAATTGATAACATAGGCACGATTTTGTTCGATAAAACCAATTCGCTGTAATGCTTTTTGTTCGCTGCTTAGGGCATATTTCATCAACATTTGCTGCGCGGTCTGCTTGTCAATTTGCCCATCCAGGTAGCGCTTGGCCACGACATTGTCGATATAGGAAAGCTTGCTTCGAACCGCCTGAACGGCATAGTATAAATCCACTTTGCTACTGTCTAAGCCTGCCAAAGGAAACAATACTTCTTTTTCAAATGCGATGCGTTCATGCTCGGGGAAGGCAACGTCGATACCGTAATTGGCACTGCCTTCAGCCAGTAACGACATTGGAGAAAACAACGGGTAAACGGAATATTCAATCCAGCCGTTAGCGTTTACCAAATGTTTCTCCATCAGTGAATTAAACACGTGATGGCCCGGATACCCTTCGTGACTGGCTAAATCAATGGCCCGGTCAATAGTGATTGGGAAATCTGTATTCATCTGGATCAGGCTAAAGCTATTACCTTTATACCAGTTATAACCCGACCAGACTTTGTCGGTGACGTACTCCAGGGTAAAGTTTTCCTGAGTAGGCAAATCGATAAATTGCCGGGTTCGCTGACGCGATTCCTTGATTGCCGCCCTAAATACCGTATCGAGCTTATCCTTCGGTATCTCAAATTGTTTGCTGAATACAGCCATCCGCTGATTTAGTGGACCATCCCCCGGTAATAAATCATCAAGTTCCGCCAGCGCCTGATCAAATTCAGACTCATCAATCGTTGGCGATATCGCATCATAAAGCGCTTTTGACTCTTCATCGAAACTGAATTGCTCGCCTTGCAGGTGTTTGATGAAAAACAATACCGACTCCGTCTGTATCGTCAGAAATTCATGACGGGATTTTTCATGGTTGGTAGCGTCAATCTTTGCCAAATCCGCATGCAAATTTTCGCCAAGCTGCAATAACTCACCGAGTGGTTGCTTATCCTGCTCACGCCATGCTTCGGGTCCGTAGTAAGCATCAATGTAATAGTCATGATGTTGACCGACCGCTAAGGTCAGCTTTACGTAACGCTCTGCTAATTCATTCATGGTGATTTCTCTGTTTTGGGTCTCAGTGTCGGGTGCAGAATTTTCACTACAACCGGTGAATAATAGAGCCAGCAATACAGCAGTGATCACCCGTGAACAGAAAAAAGAGCGTATAGATAATGGGTAAATCATGGATTAATTTCCGTATTATTTTCTTCAGGGGAAGTCAGGTTGTCATTATTTGCAAGGTCCATGGACTCAACGGCTTCGTTTACCAGTAATTCAGTATCGGGTTGCGATTGCTGAGCATAATAATCAGCAAGCGCCCGTAAATCGTCTTCCTGCAATGGTGCCACCATGCCATTCATGATTGGACTTCTGGTTCGTTTAGATTTGTAAGCCTTTAGCTTGGATAACAGGTATTGCTGAGATTTACCGGCTAAATCCGGGTACAGTGCCTGGTGCGACACACCATTGATACCGTGACAGGGTGAACAGAACTGGATTTGAGCGTTGAGGCGTCGCTGTTTTCGCAATCGTTGCGCCGGAGTCAGGTGAACTTTTGATGTTACCGCGGCTTTGCTTTCATCGGTAATTGAATTATTCGATTCATCAACCAAGTAGCTTGATTCAGCTTGCTCTGTAATTGGCGGTAAAGTCGCAGCAATCTCGTCTGCTTCTGTAGCAAACGCCTTGCTAATGGCATGAAGATAAATGAGCACGCCAACGCTGATACAAAGCAAACGTCGGATCACGCCAATGTCGGGGGCTGTCATTGGATTTCCTTTATTCAGGCACAAAAAAAGCGCAGTTAATGCGCTTTTTTGCTCAGGCCTTTATTACTTCAGGCTTGCGAAGTAGGCAGCAAGATTAGCAATGTCTTCATCAGTTAATGGCATTGCCATCGGCGCCATCACCGGGTCTTTACGAGTACCCGCTTTAAAATCTTTCAACTGCTTGGCAATGTATGCTTCTTTCTGACCAGCAAGGTTAGGATACATTGGTACGGCGGAAATTCCGTTGGCACCGTGACAGGCGGCACAAACTGCAGCTTTCGCTTTACCGGCTTCAATATCAGCCGCCATGGCTGGAGCAGCGAAAACTACTGATGCTGCAAGAGCTAGAGTGATTTTCTTCATAATGACTTCTCTTTAAATACCTAATAATTATTAAGTTAACTAACAACGATTATATGGGAAAAACCCCTGGGTGTCTGCGATTTTTTCATTTATACCAATCACATTAAGTTTGTGCACAACTCAGAGTTAGGGCAGAGGTTCAGTTACAACATAGATTTCATTGATATAGTCATTCTATATTAATGAAATATAGGGCCGTAAATGGACCTCTGATAAACTCCCTCAGGGTGAGTTTTAAAGGCGTTTATCCTGCGTTACTGATTTTGGCTAATTTTGACTGGGGAACGACCATTCTCTGCAATCAAAGCCTTGTCTAAACGCCTTCAAATTCTCACTGAGTGAGCAATAATTTAATGTGATTGGTATTACGCCCTTAGCATTCGCCTTTATTACCACATTGGCTGTATATTTTTTAACGCATTTGACTGGACAAATAAAGCAATCTTCAACGTTCTTGATGAATTTCAATTGTCTCATGGAAAGAACTAAGTAAAAGGCGACCTTCAGGATAGCGGCTGATAACCTAAATGAACTGAGTTACAATGGGTTATCTTAATGGCGAGCGATTTCGGTGGGAAGCATAATGAAATTTGAAAATTCATACCTGGATCTGGGGAAAGCCTTTTATCAACAGACATTGCCCGTACCGGTTGCTGCACCGCAATTATTGTTATGGAATACTGGTCTTGGCGATTCTTTTGGCCTGGGCCAGGGCAGTCCGGATGACGAGCAAAAAGCGCTGATATTTTCCGGTAATCGAATCATGGAGGATTCAACGCCGATTGCGCTGGCTTATTCCGGGCATCAGTTTGGGCATTTTAATCCACAACTTGGTGATGGCCGGGCGCATTTATTAGGGGAGCTTCTCGATGGTCAGCAACGTCGTTTCGATGTTCAGCTAAAAGGCTCAGGACCTACCCGGTTTTCCCGCCAGGGAGACGGCCGGTGTGCACTAAAACCGGCATTGCGTGAATTCATTATGAGTGAAGCTCTGCACGCACTGAAGGTACCGACCAGTCGCTGCCTCGCCGTTGTCAGCAGTGGTGAGACAGTTTATCGGGAAACACCGCAGCCAGGGGCGATTGTCACCCGCATCGCTCAAAGTCATCTTCGGGTAGGAAGCTTTCAGCACTTTGCCAGTCGCGGTGATCTAAAATCCCTGCATCAATTGCTGGATTATGCCATTGCCCGGCATTATCCGAACATTGCCGGGGATACCAGCGCCAAAGCGCTGCAGTTTCTGCAACAGGTTGCGCAGCGGCAAATTGAGCTAATTTGCCACTGGATGCGGATTGGTTTTATTCATGGCGTAATGAATACCGATAATACCGCGATAAGCGGTGAAACCATCGATTACGGTCCATGTGCCATGATGGGCGATTATCATCCGGGAACTGTCTATAGTTCCATCGACAGCCAGGGGCGCTACGCCTATGGTAATCAAATGAATATCGCTATCTGGAATATGGCGCGACTGGCGGAAAGCCTGTTACCCTTGCTAGCAGACGATCAGCAGCAGGCCATTAATCTGGCAGAAACTTCAATTGGCCAGCTGGTGGATGATTTTTCGGTTGCTTATCGGCAGATGCTGGTATCGAAACTGGGCATCGAACAGGCTAATGCAGATACCGGCCCCCTGATTGAATCTTTGCTGAGTATCATGCAGGAAAAAGAGCTGGACTACACTCAAACCTTCCATTCGCTTACTAAGTTTATTGAACGGGGAGAGTTGTCAGAAGGACTTACCCAGGCACTTCACCCCTGGTTAGGAAAATGGCTAACGGCGCTGGGGGTTGCTGAGGTAACTGAAGATAACAATATGTTTGCAAGAATCGGCGATGCCCGTGGTGAGCAATTAAAGCGAGCGGTGACGACAATGAAGGCGATGAATCCGGTCCTGATACCCAGAAACCATCATGTGGAAACCACGCTGGATATGTACCAGGATGCGATGTTAACGGGTGAAAACTGGCAACAGGCTGAAACCCGGTTACAGCAGTTCTTAATCGCACTTCGAAGTCCGTATCAGCAGACCGAATACACCGGCCAGTTTCAGGATGCAGCTGCCGATAAAGATAAGGGATATCGCACGTTTTGCGGTACTTAAAATAGGGTATATTTTATGCGACTGGCAGGCACGCAGGCAATCACATTAACCGAAGATAACATTATCCTGATTCGCTTTAACCAGGAATGGCAGCTCGATGATATCGAACATCTAATTGTGCTGGTGATGGATAAAATTGCCGGTGCCCAGGTGCTTGAGCATGTAATCGGTGCCGATCGCGAATATTTGCGTTTTACCTGCAATGGATTGTACTTTTTATTGCAGTTTGAAAGTTATAGTAATTCATGTTGGATAGAGGCTGAAGATGAGTTCAGCCAACCGGGTATCAGTGCCCTATATCGACAATTATACCAATCACATTAAGTTTGTGCACAACTCAGAGTTAGGGCAGAGGTTCAGTTACAACATAGATTTCATTGATATAGTCATTCTATATTAATGAAATATGGTATTACTGTCATAGGCTGACAGCATTGGGATGCAGTATAACTTTGCCGTCACTTTTGTTGACCGCATAGTGCTCCAGTCCATCGCTAAAGTTATGAAAATCATACTCGCCAAAAATATCGGTATCAAAAATTCCCAGGGCAAATAGCTTTTGCACCTTACGACTCAAACTTAATACCTGCCAGGGTTTAGCTTGACCGAAGTAGGTCGCGAGCCAGAATCCTTCTACTTTATGATCGCGAAATATCACATCGGCAACGGAAAATTGTCCGCCAATGGGGTGCTGAGTTTCCGTCAGGCGACCATAGACCACCGCCGTCGAATGTCTTGGCATGCAACTCATGACGGTAGGCGTATCAACATCAGCAACAGCGTCCAGCAATACAGTTGCCTTGAACTGATGGCAGATGTCTTTAAGTTGGGCCAGGTAATCTTCGCTTGTTGTCAACAATACCGCGTCGGCACCTAAGTCCATTAAAGGTTTTACATTTTTTTGCGAACGAACCGTGGCAATGGTTTTAATATTATGCATTTTGGCATAACGAATAATGCCTTTCCCAACCTGGGAAGCGGCAGCATTCAGGACAACTGCTTTGCTGCCTAATTGCCTGGCCCGGTCGACCAGGCAAACGGATGTGCAGGGATTGACGATCAGCGTTGCCGCCTGGGCGTCACTGAGTTCTTTGCGAACCGGCAGGCAAAGGTTGGCTCGGGTGATGGCATATTGTGCCCACAGGCCATCATTGCCTGGCTCGGCTGAAACAGCGACTCGCTTACCAATCAACCAACGGCCATACATCCCGGCATTGGCCGCAACGACGGTGCCAGCGCCTTCAAATCCTGCGTATGCCCCGTCTTGCGGCGGTAATCCATATTTACCCATCAGATAAACCAAATCCGATGGGTTTATTGGTGATGCAAGCATTTTTACCAGCACCTGACCCGGTTTTAGTTCTGGGATTGGTTTCTCGGCCAGGGCGATACGCTCGGCAAACGGGATATTCATTTTTTCAGAATATTTTAAACTGATGCCTTTATTAATGGCGGGTATAGTCATTGGCATGGAATGGGTCGGTTGAGTCACAAAAAAGCCTTGCTTTGTGGAAATACATCACCCGCAATAATAGCGGGCGATGTTAATGTTTTCCAAATTTTCTTCTTTAAATCAGTATGTAGTAAAGATTTAATCGAGAATTAGAAAAATGCCGCCTTGGCCTGATCGCTGATATCAATGCCGCTTACATGGGCACGTTGCAGCAACTGCCAGTAATAACGGTAAGTGGCGCGATCGTGTAGCTCTCCCTTGTGTTGGATTGGTCCCCAGTCATTCGCTTGCGCAGATAACAGGATCGCTTCGGCATCTTCCACTTCCTGGTAATCCGGCTTCATCGCATCGACTATCGCCTGAATTTGGGTTGGATAAATGCTCCACATTCGTAAAAACCCGAACTCCTGACGCGCGCGGGTTGCGTCATCCCGGGTTTGTTGGGCATTTTTCAAATCCAGGGTGACATTGTGTGATGGCACAACACCATTGGCTAATGCTGCGGCAACCATTTCGCTTTTTGCCCGGGCCAATAGGGCGTGATCAAACTGCCCGGGTGAGCGCATGCATGACGCCGGAATGGCACCATTATGCCCAGAAACAAAATCCATCATGCCAAAATCAAGCACCTGTACCCAGTCAATGGCGGCAAGTTCCCAGGCTTCGCGCAGTGCGCCATGGGTTTCGATCAGTACGTGAACCGGAATTTCACGGCGAATATTGTTGGCGCTGGCGACTGATTTAATGTAGTCAACCATCTCTTTGATTTGCGCCGCTGCGGTGCACTTGGGCAGGGTAATATAAGCGACCTTGTCGCCAATTTGCGGAATCAGGATATCCACATCTTTACGCCAGTGCGGATGGGTATAGTCATGAATCCTGACACCGAGCATGTTAAATTTATTAGCATCGCTGGCAATCATATTCGCCACCATTTGTGCGTGCTCCGCTTCCGTGCCGGCAGCGGCACCATCTTCACAATCACAGGTGATATCAAAGACAGGTCCATATTCTTGTTGCATCTGCATTGCCTTGCCGATCAGCTTTTCACTTCCGGCAAAATGTTCGCAACTGGGCAGCACCGGAAATGGTTGCTCCCCCTCAAATAAAGCTTCATCTGGGTGTACAGGTAATGACATGGATCCTCCTGGTATTAATCATCGTTCCGGGAAACGTATTCGCCTGCACCGGTGCGGTTTTTAGCTCACCAAAAAGTGAAAGTTAATAAGTAATATTTCAAAAAGCGCGAAATTTTTGTAAGTGCTCGCCTGATCTTGCCTAAACTAACTAATAAGACTGTGCGTTGTCACGGTTCGTCTGCTTTTTCAATCCGGACAAACTAGCAAATTTAAGAATAATTTAGGGCTAATTCATCATGTTATCAATACCACTAAAGCACTAGATACAGCCACTGCCTAAGGGTTTATAAACTAATTGTTTATTAAACTACCTTAGATTGTAGACATTTTTCAAACACTTTTTAAAACAAAAGTTTGAAATAAATACTCTAATGCTGTAAGTATAAATAAAAGTCGATGTGAAAACTTTCATGGTAATTACATCGGGTGAATGTCCATTCATGCACATGCTTAGTTTGGAACAATAACCAATCATTAAAATTATCGCCTGAAATGCCGGAGGGTACTTTGAATTATCATAATGAATTTTTAGATCAGGTTAATGAAGAAGATGTGCTGGGTGGATTCTGGCCCGGTATTCAACTGTACTATCCGCCGATCAAATACTCTCCAAAAGACGGTGAGTATGAAACCATGGAGCAGGCAACGGAAAGAATGCGTAAGCATGCGCACTTGTGCCAGGCACATACCCTGCTGTTCGACCTGGAAGACGGCTGTCGTCAAAAAGCGCTATCCAGGGAGCTGTTGATCAAAGAATTGCCGCAATTTCCGGAGCGAAACTTTCAGATTGCGGTAAGAATTAATCCGTTTCGTACTGAAGAGTATGAAAAAGACCTGCAAATGATCATGAAAGTCGCGAAGCACATTGATGTGATTGTGCTTGCGAAAGCAGGCGAATTATATGGCGCCGCTGAAATTCGTGATTTAAGTGCCTGGTTGGTTGGGGTGAACCCGGACATCGAAATCCAACCAATTATTGAGCATCCCAGGTCGCTAAAGATTGCGGCAGAATTAATGGCCTTTCCTGCGGTGAAGCATGTGGTATTTGGCATCCATGACTTTTCCAAAGCGATGGCCATTCACTTAACCCCGGAAGGCTGGATTGACGAGTTACTTACCTACCTGCGCACCTTGTTGCTGGAAGCCAGAATTGCCGGTAAAGGGGTGATTGGTGGGGTGGAAGTATTGATTAACGATACTCCCATGCCGGAAAAAAACATTGAGCCGGATGATGTGCGTCGCTGGCTGGATTTACACGGCGATCATGAATCGCATGTCGTTCATGGCCATGCATTAATTGAAGCGCAAATGGGGCTGACCGGTAAACAGTTAATTCACCCTTATCATATCCATTTATGTAAGGTCGCCTTCACCCCTTCGCCAAAGGAAATCAAACGTAATGTTGAGATTTTGCAGGCTGCCATCGCCGCTGATGCGCTGCTTGGTGGCGCGATTAAGTTCGAAGGTGAGATGCTTGACCCGCCGATGTTTGGTAAGGCGTTGCAAACGCTGTTACGTGCTTACGCGCTGAAATCTCTCGACGACAA
The DNA here is from genome assembly GCF_005116735.1 of Thalassotalea mangrovi. GTDB lineage: Bacteria > Pseudomonadota > Gammaproteobacteria > Enterobacterales > Alteromonadaceae > Thalassotalea_A > Thalassotalea_A mangrovi. The sequence goes on from NZ_SWDB01000018.1 coordinate 86,849, forward strand.
GGACAAAAAGTTTGCCATGGAAGTATTAAAGAAACTTCCAATTACGGTAATTCGCGAAAACTGGCCATATGGACGTATCTGATGCTGAATTTTGAAAACTTACTAACCCAGGACGCCAATGGCTGGCATTGGCACCTACCCAATTATTTTAATATTGCTTACGGTTGTGTGCGCCAGCATGTTGAGAAGGGACAGGGCGATAAGCTGGCGATGATCGTCGAAGACCAGTTTCAGGGCACATCACAGCTGACATACCGGGATCTCGATCAGGCCAGCGGCCGCTTCAATTACTTATTGAAATCGCTCAATATCAGCGATGGCGAGCGAGTGTTAATTCGACTGCCTAATGCGACCAGTTATCCAATCAGTTTTTTTGGATGTCTGAAACATGGCGCTGTCGCCGTGCCAACGTCCACCTTATTATCAGCCCATGAAGTGGCCTACCTGGCAAAAGACTCTGGTGCCAAAGTATTAGTGACCGCTAAATCCATGTGGCCTGAATTAAGCGCTACGTTAGGTAAGCATGATAACCTGCAAACCGTATTGCTGGCTGGCCAGGGAAATGTTCCTGACACCAGCAATGATTCCGGAATCGAGGTGATCGACTTGGATCAGGCTCTTGCCCAGAGCCCGGTGGATGACAGCATCTTCGCATCACGTCCGGATGATCCGGCGTACCTGGTATACACCTCGGGTACCACAGGGTTTCCCAAAGGCGTTTTGCATGGCCATCGTTCTTTGATTGGTCGCATGCCTGCCAGTCGTTACTGGTTTAATTTCCAGTCTGGCGATCGGATACTTCATTCCGGTAAATTTAACTGGACCTATGTACTCGGTTCTGCGTTGATGGATCCGCTGTTTCACGGACACACGGTGATTGTGCATGAGGGCAAAAACGATGCCAATACCTGGCCGCAGTTGATTGCCAAGCACCAGTGTACGATTTTTATCGGCGTGCCGACCATCTATCGGCAGATTATTCAAAAAACCAATTTTAGCGCTGATGATGTACCAAGCCTCAGGCATTGTATGAGCGCCGGTGAGCACTTGAGTGATGAGATGCTGCTCGCCTGGCGTGAGCGGTTTGCGATGGACGTTTATGAGGCCATCGGCATGTCGGAATTTTCTTATTACATTTCCCAGCACACCGGGGCACCAATTCGCCCGGGTGCCGCAGGGTTTATTCAGCCGGGTCACCAGGTCATGCTTGTTGATGAAAATCTGCAGCCGGTTGCCTCGGGTCAGGAAGGCATGATTGCCATAAAGACCGACGATCCAGGCTTGTTTTTAGAATATTGGCAGCTTCCTGATGAAACCACTGAGAGTCGTCAGGCAGGCTATTTCCTGACCGGGGATTACGCCCGCCAGGATGAAGATGGCTACATCTGGTTTATTGGCCGCAAAGACGACATTATCAATACCTTTGGTTACCGGGTTTCTCCCCATGAAATCGAGCGGGTCATTAAGACTCACCCCCAGGTGGCTGACTGTGTCGCACTCGGCGATACCATTGGCAAAGATAAAACCATTGTCAGTGTCTGCGTGATCCCGGTTAATGAACAGGCTTTGGATGAGCAAGAATTGCTCGAGTTTGGTAATCAGCACCTGGCTCGATATAAAGCGCCGAAGCAGGTTCATCTATATCAGGATTTTCCTCGCACCAAAAATGGCAAAGTATTGCGCAAGCAACTACTGGCAGATTTAACCAACAAACGACAATCACTGACCGTGAGCCAAACGGAGGTACAAGCATGAACAGTAACCAGTTAAACGATTATCGTCCCCGTCGAAGTGCCCTGTATGTTCCCGGACATCAGCGTCGTTTTATTGAGAAATCCCGCAAACTGAACGCAGACTGCATCATATTTGACTTGCAGGAATCGGTGCCACCGGCGGGCAAGGCCGATGCCCGAAGTTTACTGACGAAAGAGCTAAGCAACAGTGATTTTGGCTACTCGGAACGAATCGTAAGGGTGAATAAACTCGACTCTCCCTGGGGCATGGATGATTTGCAGGCCATTGCCGGCCTGGATATAGATGCGGTGCTGTTTCCCAACATTGAATCGAAACATGAATTACAACGAGCCATTGATGCGCTTGATCAGGCTGGCGGTCGTGATAAAGCGGTAATGGCCAATATTGAATCGCCGATGGGAGTGTTGCGCGCAGAGGAAATTGCTGGTTGTAGCGAACGACTCACCACTATTGTTATGGGTACCAGTGATTTAGCCGATTCCCTGCGCGTTAACCTGACTCTCGATCGCCAGGGCCTACTGACCTATTTATCCATGTGTCTGCTGGCAGCCCGCGCCCATCACAAAAGCATTATCGATGGACCACATTTTAATTTAAAAGATGTGGTGGCCTGCGAATACAGTTGTCGCCAGGCTCGAGATTTAGGCTTTGACGGCAAAGCGGTAATACACCCTGTGCAGCTGACTTATACCAATGATGCAATGACACCAAAACAGGAAGATGTAGCCAAAGCGAAAGCCATCATTACGGCGATTGAGCATGCAAAAACTCAGGGACAATCGGTTGCGGTGATTGATGACCGTTTAATCGAGCCTTGTCTGGAACATTGGGCTAATCGGGTTCTCTGCCTGTGTGACATGGTGAATAAAATCGGTCAGAGTGAGTTACTCGGCCCGGTGTCTCGCGCCAGATAAATCATAAAAAATACATCCATAAGGTTGAACCTTAATCGCCAGAAAAGCGGAGAATGACGATGTTGCCAGAGACAAATATGAGCCCCCAGGACAATTATTTAGCGACCCCGAGTGGCCTGTTTTTTGAAGATTTTACATTGGATCAGGAGTTGGTTCATGGCGTGCCGCGAACCATAACCGAAGGCGATAGTAGTCTCTATGTCGCCCTGACCGGATCCCGGTTTGCCCTAAATTGCGCTGAAACCGTTGCCCGGGCGGCGGGTTTTTATCGCACACCCGTCGATAACCTGCTGGTGTTCCATATTGCCTTTGGCAAAACGGTCAATGATATTTCGTTAAATGCGGTAGCCAACCTGGGTTACGCCGAAGTGTTATTTAAGACCCCGGTTTTTGCCGGAGATACGTTGGAAGTGACAAGTAAGGTTATTGGCCTGAAGGAAAATTCTGATGGAAAAACCGGGATTGTATATGTGCACTCAGTTGCAACCAATCAGTATCATCAGAAAGTGTTGTGTTTTAAACGGTGGGTGATGGTCCATAAGAAACAGGGCGAAGTACATTTGGATACGCCGATCATCCCGAAAATGCAGGCGGTGATCGACAATGATGAACAATTGGTTCCGAAAAACCTGGATTTAAAGCTGTGGAAAGAGCATTACAGCGATCACCAGATTAAAGCTGACGATTTAAATCCCGGTGACATCTTATTTCACCGGGATGGTATCACCTTAAACGACAGTGATCATTCAATGGCTACCCGCCTCTATCAAAACAATGCCCGGGTACATTTTGACCAGCACCTGATGGACAATACGGCGGCAGGAAAACGCCTGGTTTACGGTGGCCATATTATTTCCCTGTGTCGGGCGCTTTCCTATAACGGACTGGGTAATGGCCTGTGGCTCGGAGCTATCCATGGTGGTACACACGCGAATCCCAGCTATGCGGGTGATACCATATATTGTCAGTCGAAAATCCTCGACGTAAAACAATTTAATCGTCGTGATGATATCGCCCTGGTTCGTATTCAGAGTCTTGGCATCAAAAATAGTATGCCAGATGAGCTACCGTATCTGATGCGCGAAGAAAATGGTCGTAAACGTTACCATGACAATCTGGTTTTGGATTTGGATTACAGTGTATTGATGCGCCGTTAATTTATTATATGATTTGCTATGCCTCGGGCCTGTATGTTTCGCCAGGCCTTTTTTGTTCTTTAGGTATTTTCCACTTTACTCCCTCCCATCGCTCGATTTTGACTCGAATTTCCATCTTAATATATGATGGTTAAAAAATAACAATATTGCCTGGCCATGGATTATTCAACCACCGTACTCGTCACCCTGATTGCATACAAACTTGTGCTGATAGCCATTGGTTTCTGGAGCCAGAAACGCACGAAAAGCAGCGAAGACTATTTTATCGGTGGCAGGCGTTTGGGACCCTGGGTTGCGGCGGTAAGCTCTGCTGCGAGTGCATCTTCCGCCTGGACGTTACTGGGGATGAGTGGCGCCGCCTATACTATGGGAGTCAGTGCCATTTGGATTGTGCCGGCGGTGGTGCTTGGCTATTGTTTTAACTGGATTTGGATAGCACCGCGATTACAGCAACTTGCGGATCAGCAACAGGCAATCACCCTCTCTCAATTACTAGCGAATCAGACCGGTCAGTGGCGCAAACCCATTTTGTACCTGTCGAGTTTCTGTATCGTATTTTCATTTACCTTTTATATTGCCGCTCAGTTCCAGGCTGCCGGAAATACCTTTGCCAGTACCTTCGATGTATCCATGCAGTGGAGCATTATTACTGGTGCTTTGATTATCCTGATATATACCTTGCTCGGCGGTTTTTGGGCGGTCAGTATTACTGACACCTTGCAGGGGTTGTTAATGGCGGTTGCAGCGGTCGTGCTGCCAGTTGCAGGCTTGCTTACCTTAGGCGGGCCGATGGAATTATGGCAGCAGATGCATTCGACCTTTTCTCTCGAACAAATGAGTATTACCGGGCCACATCAGGGGCTGGTGGGGCTGGCGTTTGTCATCGGTTTGCTGGGCATTGGTTTGGGTAATCCTGGCCAACCGCACGTTGTTAATCGGATGATGGCCCTGCGAGATAGCCGTTCAGTTCATCAGGCAAAAGTCATTGCCATTGGTTGGTCGATGATTGTGATCAGCGGTATGCTGATATTAGGGTGGTGTGCCAAGGTTATTATTGCACCGGTAAGTGATGGCGAGCAGGCGTTACTGAACTTCACTAACCATTTATTTCCTGCCGTGGTAGCAGGCATTATGATCGCCGCAATTTTGTCGGCTATCATGTCGACCGCGGACAGCCAATTGCTGGTCAGTGCCGCCGCGATTTCTTATGATGTCAGGGTGCAGGATGAACAGTTAGCAACTCAGCATTCTTTATTGATTTCGCGCCTCACCGTTGTGGTGATGTGTATGATCTCCGTCGCGATTGCCTTGTTTGCACCGAAAGATATATTTTCCCGGGTGTTATTTGCCTGGAACGCATTAGGGGCCGCGTTCGGACCATTGCTTATTGTGCGCCTGCTTGGGCATCCCGTTTCTGGCCGAGCCAGCTTTGCGGCAATGTTTTGTGGTTTTTTTGGTGCCGTCATTTTAAGTATGTTTGAATCTCCCCCTGGTGATTACCTGGAGCGAATAATTCCTTTTGGCTTAGCACTTTATATCGCCTACCTTGGGCGAGTGAAAGAGCCTGCATTATCCGCAGCAATCGACAAACCTGGTTCAATGCACAATTCTTGATGAATTTTGCGTCGATATGAATTAACCTTGCGGTCCTAATAAGAACTTCGTAGTCACTTTCCCAGGCGTTAAGATCTCCTGAGGTAATTGACTGAGAAACAATCCATATTTGGGATACGCTAATGAAATTTTCAAAAACAAAATTATTGCGCCGCAGCCTGGCGCTCACTGCAGCAGCCTTAATCACTAGCGCACAAGCTACGGTGGTGCACTTTAAAACCAATATGGGCGATTTTGATGTAAACCTGTTTGATTCGTCAACGCCGGAAACCGTCGCCAACTTTTTAGAGTACGTCGAAGCTGAAAGTTATAAAAACTCGTTAATTCATCGCTCTGTTTCAGACTTTGTGGTCCAGGGTGGTGGATTTCATTACTTTGCTGCCGACAATACTGTAGATGCCGTTCCTGTGTTTGACCCGGTTATCAACGAGCCAGTCTTTTCCAATGTCCGCGGTACCATTGCCATGGCGAAACTGGGCGGTGACCCGGACAGTGCCACCAGCCAGTGGTTTTTCAATGTCGTAGACAATAGTGCCAACCTGGATCTGCAAAACGGTGGTTTTACCGTGTTCGGTGTAGTAATGGGCAATGGCATGGAAATCGTTGATGCCATCAACGGCTTAACGCTATACAACCTGGGTGAAGGTTTTACGAGTACACCGTTAATCAGCCTACCAGCAGAAGGTGACAACATTACTGATGAGCACCTGGTAATGATTGAATCAATAACGGTGACCGACAACAATGTCGATACCAATCTTGAGTTGTTGCCACCAGTGACTATTGACGGCGACCATGATGGTTACCCGAATGACGACGATGCATTCCCGGAAGATAGCAGCGAATGGCTGGATACGGATGGTGATGGCATTGGTAATAACGCTGATAGCGATGATGATAATGATGGTGTTGCCGACGTAGATGATGCCTATCCATTGGATCCTAGTAAGTCTGAGCGAGAGACTAATGACTCTTCCGGTGGAGGTAGTTTATCGTTGTGGGCGCTGTTGGGACTTGGTTTAATCGCCAGACTGCGCACCAAGGCGAATAAGTAATTTTTGCCGATTAATGTTTAAAGCCCGATATTATTTAATTAAAGCGCCGGTTCGCACGGTTCAGATCAAACGTAAACGCAGCAGTGTCAGATTAAAAAGACAGATGCTGCTGCTGAAAACGGCGCTAAGTCAGGAAAAGGCCGAGACCCGGGAAATGCTGATTATTTATCGGCAATATACCAAGGGGCAGGCATCACGTGAACAACTGACAAAGGCCAATGAGCAATTTTTGGATGTGCTCAAAGGCATCGGGCTTGGTGTTTTTGCCGTCTTACCATTCGCACCGATCACCATCCCTGTGGTGATCAAGGTAGGGCAATGGGTAGGTGTTGATATCCTGCCCAGTTCATTTTCCGACTCTAAATCGCAACGATAACACATCAAAAAATCAAGGGGTCAGAGTTGTTGATTTTCAAGAACTCTGACCCCTTGATTTTTTACTTACTCATAGGCAAACACATCGGAGAAGGTAAAAGCTACTTCCAGCGAGTGTAAGTACTTACCTTTTTCTTGGTTGATACAACCGTCTGGCGAGAAACGTTTACGGCATCAGCGAGAGCCTGCTAGGTCATTTCTTTGTTTTCAAAGCCCTAATCCCCTAATTTAAATATTGATGCTATGTTAAGCCTTGTTACCATCCTTTAGCTCAGTGCAAGGCGCATATGATCCATTAGTGTCATTGGCTGGTATGTCAAAACATAATAATCAATTAACGGAACCCTGCTAATGGTACACACTTGTGTAGAGAAAACCTCATCTTGCATTGGTACAATCTGGCTTGTGCTGATTACGGTAGTAATTATGCTCTCAGGGTGTAAAGTCACAGATGACGAAGCTCAGATGTTTGAAAATAATCATGTCGAGCACATGGACAAGAATTTTTTTGAATTTTTAAAAATGCGGCTATTTGGTGACGAAGAGTGGGCAGATCCCGCCAATCAGGCACACCTGGTGCCCACCACAAGCATCAATCAGTCCATGCTTGATAATCCTGGACAAGCTTTACAGGTATCCTGGTTGGGTCATTCAACATTTTTAATCCAATATCAGGGGCTTAATATACTGACCGATCCGGTCTTTTCCGAACGGGCGTCACCGGTTCCGTTTGCGGGCCCGATGCGATATACGCCGGTAGCGATGAATATTGACTCATTGCCTGCCATAGATTACGTCATTATTTCCCATAATCATTACGATCACTTAGACACGGAGAGCATAAAAGTCTTGAATAAGGGCGCCAGATTTATGGTTCCTGAGGCTATGGGGGACTATTTTCAGGACTTGGGCGTAGACGAAAATAATATATATGAACTTGCCTGGTGGCAGCATGAAAAATTTGACGGTATCGGGATCACCGCAACGCCAAGTCAGCATTGGTCGGCACGCAGCTTATTTGACCGAAATAATACACACTGGGCCAGTTGGGCTCTGGAATTTGACGATAAAAAAATCTGGTTTGCGGGGGATACGGGTTATAACCGATTCGATTTCACAACCATTGGTGAGAAGTTTAACGGTTTTGACCTGGCGTTGATTCCTATTGGTGCTTATGCACCTCGTTCGTTTATGAAGCTATATCACGTCAATGTTGACGAGGCGATTCAAATCCATCGTGATATTAACGCCAGCCTCTCCGTGGGCATGCACTGGGGCACGTTCCCATTAACCGCGGAACCGGTAATGGAACCGAAACAGTGGCTGGAGCGAAAACAGGCCGAATTAACCCGCCCGTTCATTACCATGGCTATCGGAGCGACGTTAATTTTGTGAGCCGTTAACGTTTGAACACCGTTTCTCCTTCTTTTATGGTCTCCATCACCTGAATGTCTTTGATTGTCATTGGCTCGACTTTAAGCGGATTTTTATCGAGGATCACCAAATCCGCCAGCTTGCCGGGTTTGAGACTGCCTTTTTGGTTTTCTTCAAAATGTTGCCATGCGGCCCAGATTGTAATCGTTTTTAATGCTTCATAGGGACTTAGTCGTTCCGATTCGCCCATAATAGTGCCATTACGACTAACCCGGTTGATGGTCGTCCACAGGATCATCATTAAATTTGGCAGGGCAACCGGGGCGTCGGTGTGACTGGTGACATGGATGCCCATGTCTAACGCCGATTTAATCGGACTGATTTGTTGTGCTGATTCCGCCCCTATTATTTTTTATACCAGTCGCCCCAGTAAAATGTGTGCATCGGAAAAAACGAGCCGGCAATATCGTATTTTTTCATTTGCGAGAGCTGATCCATACGCACCAGTTGCCCATGAACTAAGGTTGTGCGCCTGTCTTCATTGCCGTATTTCGCACTGGCTTTGGCCACCGCTGAAATCAATTGGTCTGCAGCGGCATCGCCGTTAGTGTGACTGAGTAATTGCCAGTTATTAGCGAACGCCATGTTGACAATGTTCTCCACATCTTTGTCGTTGGGAATTGCTGGATAGCCTTTATAACCCTACTCCTGACCATCGGGAGGTAGCAAGTACTCTTTAGTTCGCCACGCAGTTCTACCCTGTGGGGAGCCGTCCAAAGTTAATTTCAAGCCAGCAATTCGATAGCCATTTTTATAATCCCGTCCAAACCATTTGCTATTCATATACTGCGGCATCGAATAATCAACATAGCTATTGACATCGATATAAAATTTACCGGCTTCGGCAAAGGCCGCTAACTGTTCATGGTTGCCCATCGCCCGACCTTCCTGAGCAGTTGTGTAACCATAACTGACCGCCGTTTTTTGCGCTTGCTCGATATAGTAGTTGGCAATTTCAGGGGTTGCTGGGCTTATCATTTTTATCATTGCAGGGATTGCAGCCAACTCTTCTAGTACACCGTTTGGGGTTTTATCATCCTGCTCTCGCCTAATCACTCCTCCGCTTGGGTTTTCAGAGTTGGCATCAATGCCAAGCATTGCCAACCCTTTGCTATTTACAACACTGAAATGCCCGGATATATGAACCACCATGATTGGTATGTTTTCAGATACCTGATCAAGATCATGTCGGGTCGGAAATCGATTTTCCTTTAAAACCGCATCATCGAATCCCATTCCAACTATCCAGCCTTGAGTTTTATCGGTACCATTTTCCTGATACCAGCTTTTTAGCGTTTTCAGCATTGTTGGAATGTCATTCACCTCACCATCCGGGCTTGCCAGCAGGTTGGCGGTAACTGCTTGAGCCCCGAACCCGAAGAAATGGCTGTGCCCGTCGATGAATCCCGGTACCAGAGTCATTCCCTGTAAATCTATTAAGGTCACTGAATTATCGCTCAGCTTCTCTGCATCTTTTCGGTTACCGGTGAATATAATTTTACCCCGGTCTACTAACAGGGATTCAACATACTGTGGCGAGTCTCCTTCCATTGTCAGGATGTCCCCACCGTAATACAAAGTGGCGGTTAATGCCTGGAAGTGCGCCAGTGCCAGCGCAACGGAACAGAAGAGAGAAAAAGGCTTTAAGGTGGTTCGGAACATACTAGTCCTCCGAGTTTAAAACGGTTTTCTGGAGTAGAGCCGATCGCTTTACTATAGCTAATCCAGTAAATATAGATGCTGGTATCTCATGAAAATTTACGAACAAAATCGAGATTTCTATTTAACTGGCTGAAAATGTTGATATATTGGTTTCGGGGTGAATAAAGTGAGGCATCTGATGTGTATCGCAAAACCTCATCGTTATTTAACATGGTTGCTGTAAGGTCAATACGCATTTTCAATTATATTCGGCCGTGAGACACTAATAGCCCAAAGTAGGGATGCTTAATGAATCGATTATTACTGTTAACACTGACACTATTATTAACCGCTTGTGGCTCAGATGATGAACCAGAGCAACAGAGCCTTAGTGAATTAGTTACCGAGAATCAGCAGCTTTGGGTGGCCCAGGGGTTGATGGATTATCAGTATTCTGTACAAATTGCATTACCGGATTGCGAGACGGCAGATGAGTTGCCGCCTGTCGATATCGTTGTTGAAGATAACCAGGTGGTTGGGGTCTACATCCAGGGCAGTGGCGAACCGTTGGAGCTTGAAGAGTCACCCACCATCGATGATCTATTCTACTTTATGCTGGCGATACTAATTGAACAACCGCTGCAATTCAGTGCCACCGCAGAAGATGATAATCTACCTGTTTTTGATGCCAACCTTGGCTATCCGGTCAGCTTTTTTATCGATTATTCCGCGGCAAGCTGTGATGCTTATCAGTACCAGATTCTTAGCTTTAATTAATAGCCAATGCAAATGCTTCGTTCTCATTACTGAGTCCTAAGCTCCAGCAACTGCTGCATATACGTCCTGGCGATTACCCGGCCTAAACTTTCTGCCTCAGACTGATTGTTTACGTCATCAAGTTCAACTGTGATCGCCGGAATATCATAACGTTCATAAAAGTAGCGTTTGGCAGTATTTAATTTGGGGTTGTGAGAGCCTTTGCGAGCCATGGTAATGTCTTGGTTTTGCTCTCGGAGTTCCTGATTGATGGCCTGATGCCAGTTATTAGCAAATTGCGGAAAACGGCTTTGTCCGTCTTTCTGGGTATACAGGATATTTTTCTTAGTTGAGTGAAAATCCAGCATCGACATCAGGGGGTTTTCACCAAGGAATTTCTCGATCGCGGCATTGGCGTGTTGGATTTCTGGCTCGTTAAATGCTCCCCAGTCGCGATTCAAATCGGTGAAATTGTTATTCAGGCGCCAATATCCCTGAGCTACACCATCAGGATTTAAGTTAGGCAAAATTAACAGGTTGAAGTGTTCCCGGAAATCTTGCGCTAAAGCATCGTTCGCCATTAGTGTTTCCACAAATGTAAATAACGCCATGGCACCGGTTACCTCTGGCGGATGCTGGCGGCCGAGAATCACAATGTTGGCTTTCGAGTCGTCCACCGACGTCTGCAATGCCAGTAGTGCTCTGCCGCCGTCGGATTGCCCAAACTGACTTGCGCTCAAATCAGAAAGAGCGCTGATTTTATTGACCCATTGCTGATAATGTTGGTTATCGACAATCGGTTGTGCGGCGATATAAAAATCTCCTTGCTCCGCTAAATTCAGGGTTAAGGTCTTTTGCTCATCATTAGCGATGACTTGCTCCCTGGATAAGGACTGCCATGAGTGCTTGTCGCGGCTGAATTTAGGCCAGTATCGATACCAATAACCGGAAAAGTGTAGTTGTACGTTAATGTTTTCGGCATCGGGATTGGCGACCTTAAAGGCATACCAGGGACTTGGATTGATCGGTGTTGCTTCCGGAACAATGTTCAGATAAAAGTTGCCTTTAGCATCGACCCGACATTCACCAAATTGTCCACTTTCAAAGTCTTGTTCAATAACAATATTGCCGTGCTCACACGGTTCGCTAGGCACGAGAGTCGGAGCTTGAGTGCTATCATTGCTTGATTTTTGGTACTGGCAACCAGCAGTAATAACCAATGCGCAGCCTAAAACAACGACGCTGGCACATTTAAATATGGACCGTTTATTCAGGCTCATTTTCGCTCCCTGTTTTACCGACCTGGCGATAACTTTCGACTGTACTCCAGGCAATGTTTTGTAATTTAGTTATATGTTCTGTAGATAATCCAGGGTTGTAGTCGAGTCCCTGTGGCGAGGTTTGCTGCAATAGACTGTAAAATACGCAGGCGGCCAGGTAAGTGCCCGCCATGCTGGGATGTTTCAGGTTGTTGGAAAAAATCGCCTGGCCATCATCAAAGCCGACTATGTCAGCGGTAAATAGTGAAATATCGGGATAATGTCTGGCGGTTTTTGCAAACGCCAGGCCAACCGGTGCTATTCGCAATAAATGTTGTTTAGCGACGCGCTCATAACCGGCAATAATCGCATTTAGCATTTCTGGCTTGTTACCATAAGCCCAGGTCATAAATAAAACGGGTTCTGCGCCGATACCGCGAATCTCGGGGAGCAGACGAGTAATTGCGGGTAACAGGAATTGTTGGTAGTTAGACCCGATAGCTCCAGTGGAATGCTCTTGCAATACGACAATGTCCCAGGCCTTGCCATTTTCTCGATTTATCAGGGCTTTTATTCCGGCGCTGTGCTCTGAAAGTCGACCACCTGAGAGGGTGAGCAACCGGCTTCGATGCACACCTGGTCGCCAGTTCCCTGATGCTTTAAGTAAGTTGAGATAATGACGGTGAACGCCATTATTGAAATAACTAAAGCTGTTACCGACGAAAAGTACAGTGTCGGGAGAGTTTTTCTCGTAGCTAGCTTCGGAATAAGCATAAAGTCCTGTCGAGAAAAGCGATGCCAGTAGCAGAATCAATAGATTAGGTTTCATGGAAATTTATGATGATGAATGTTGTGTCACCTTATCAGCATTTTTATCGCTTTGAAAAGTAGGGGATTTGATTCCCACAAACGACTATGTATAAGTTTAGATTTCAGATACGAATAATTTCCCCTAATTTTTATCGCTTCAAACTAGGATACAAGGGTTTCAGCACCAAAACGGATCAAGGCTAATGAAAGTTAACTATTTCTTTTTTATCGCAACGATTTTCTGTACGACTCAGGTTGTGGCTAAAGACGTCGAGGCGATTTTTTCTGAGCGAAATCGTACCCAGCAAGTGTTGGATATTGAAGCTGCGTTGGCTAGAGCGCAGGGAGAATTAGGGATTATTCCAGTATGGGCTGCGGATGAAATCAGCGCTAAAGCCCGAAGTGAAAATGTGCCTGCGGATGAATACCAAAACGAGTATGAGAAGGTTCGTCATCGCATGGTTGCATTGTTAAATGTGTGGCAGCGATCACTCGATAATGGTGCCGAACAATATATGCATTATGGAGCGACCACGGTTGATATCTACGACACCTTATTGGTACTGCAGCTTAAATCGGCGACGGATGCTCTGCTTGAATTGATGCGAGAAAATGAGTTGCTGATGATTGATCTTGCCAAAGAGCACGCCGATACCTTAATGATTGGCCGTACTCTGGGGCAACACGCATTACCGATTACCTTTGGTAAAAAAGTCAGCACCTGGTTAGGCGAAAACCGCCGTAATATAGAGCGGCTGCAACAAGTAAGGGGATCGCTACAGCAGTCAGCGATATTGAAAGGAGCGGTTGGCAGTTATCTGGGGCTTGGCAGTGAAGGAATGGCTCTGGAGAACGCATTCAGCATGGAATTGGGGTTGTCTGATAATCCTTACGTTAGTGACTGGCACCCAAGTCGCGATGTATTCGCTCATTACGCGTATGTTGTGGCAATGATTAGTCGTTCCTATGGGCGAATCGGCCAGGAGATATTTCTGCTGCAATCGACGGATATTGGCGAGATTGAGGAAGTTCGTCGAAAAACTGCTGTTGGCAGCAGTACGATGCCGCACAAAAAGAATCCCAGCAAATCCGAAGCATTGATCCACTACTCCCGGACCATTCCACGCCTTGCCGAGGTGATAGGCGATGATATGGTGAATTTCTATGAACGAGACAACACCTCACGCCCGAATCGCGTCATTGAGGAAATCAGTATCGACACCGCGAACATGCTAATTACCGCCAGGGCGTTATTGAAGAATTTGCAAGTCAATGCCGACATGATGAAAGCCAATGTGATGAAAACGAATGGGCTGGTGATGTCGCAGCGCCTGGTTTTTACCCTGGCACCGCACATGGGGAAAACCAGTGCCAACGACCTCATTCACCAGCTGGCTGTGCAATCGATAGAACAACAGGTTAACCTTGAAAACCTTGTGCTGGCAAATGATGATATTATGTCGCTGCTAACCGCAGAGCAAATCCGTCAGGTATTTACCCCGGAAAGCTACACCGGATTAGCGAAACAGCAAACGATGGCGGTGATTGATTATTGTCTTCAGCAGCGCGTGAATGACGCAAAATTTGTCGATTAAACAAACGTTATACATTGCCTGTAAAATTGCATATATTGGTATGGGGCAGCTCAGAGTCACCAGCTAATATCATGATTTTATGTGATAAAATAATTCAGATTTAAAAATAACAATAAGCTTCAGATCGCGATGAATAACAATAATCAGTGGTTTTTGGAATTCTCAAAACAAACGAAAATCAAATTAACGGCTTCTTTGTCAAAGCTGGTCAGCCTTGATGAGGTGGATGATATCGTTCAGGAAGCGTATCTTAAGTTATTTGAAATCAGCCAACAAAAAAACATCGAAAACCCCCAGGCCTTATTGTTTCGTATTGCCCGTAATATCACTATCAGTCGTTTGCGGCATGAAAATGTCGTACGTGCTTCTGTTCGTAGTGTCTATGACATTGATCAGGATCGACTTAATCAACTTAGTAATGAGGAAAAAATCCGTCAGGAAGACGAACGACGCTTGCTGGACGAGGCCATCGCAAACCTTCCTAATGCCTGTCGCCAGGTATTTTTACTAAGAAAAGTACAGCAGAAATCTCATAAAGAAATCGCTACCCTGTTAAATGTCTCCACAAAAACCGTAGAAAATCATATCACTAAAGCTATGAAACTATGTCGAGAATATGTGATGCGTGACATTAAAATGCGGGCAACAAAAATGGCTAACTCCAGGCAAGATACAGATAAGGTTGCCTAATGTCCCTTGAAGAATGGTTGGCCATTGGCGTGCCCGACGAGGTAGCCGACGAAGCGATGCAGTGGATAGCAAAACTTGATAGTGAAGGCTTCGACCTCGAGCAGCAAGAAGCATTTCAAGCCTGGCTAAGTGCGGACGCCACTCATTTGTGGGCCTTTGAAGAGTTATCAGAATTCTGGGCCAAAACCAGTTTTCTGGAGGCTGGGTCGCACAACGAATTACAAACCTTTCCTGCAAATCAAAGTACGGATGATACCGTCGCAGAGTTTGAATCTGTGCGCTACAGCAAAGTTGCCAGTGCCGCCCTATGGTTGGTATTCCTGGGTTTTGTTTTCGCAATGTTAAATTCTTGAAAATTATTTGAGTCGGCAGTAGGGGGTTTTTCTTACCCAGGCGTCTATATAAGGTTACTGACAATAAAAATAACTAACCAAGCATAATAAAACCTATAAAAATCAGGGGAATGCGATGAAATCCACTACTAAGACGGTGTTTAACCGATCCTTACTTAATCAATCTGTGCGTAATGCGCTGTATTTCAGCGGCTTAGTGTTGGCGATGCCAGCATTGGCACAGGATGCACAAACTACAGAAAAAACCGAAGAAGTCGAAACCATTACCGTGGTTGGTTCGCAAATCCGCGGTGGCGCGATAAGCGAAGCACTGGCGGTATCCGTGGTCAATGCTGAAGACATAGAAACCATGGGGGTTGATTCCGGTGATGAACTGATGAGCCTGATCCCGGAAAATGGACAGAACTTTTTTAATGAAGCGGAAAATATCTCCGGTGGCGTCAATGCTGCTCGTGGTGATGTTGGCGCCTTTAACCTGCGCAACCTGGGGACCGGCAATACCCTGGTATTGTTAAATGGTCGCCGCCTGGTTAACTCGGCAACGTTTCAGACCGAGGAAGTCGGTGGTAGTTTTGTACCGGTCAATTCCGTTAACTCTAACACCATACCGGTAGTCGGTCTGCAGCGGGTGGAAGTTCTGCGTGATGGTGCCTCGGCAATCTATGGTGCGGACGCGGTTGCTGGTGTTGTTAACCATGTGCTGAAAAGTAATTACGAAGGCTTTACCTTCCGCGGTAAATTATCCGAATACGATAATTTTTCCCGAGGCAGCCGTTCATTTTCCATCGAAGCCGGTAAAGATTTTAACGATGGCGCCACCAATGTCAGTGTCTTCTATAGTTTTTACGATCGCGATCGGGTAAGTTCACTGGATGATGAACGCTGGGCCAGTTCCGATTTTCGCGATCGATTACCGGAAGATTCACCCTGGGCGGGCAGCACCGATTTTCGTAATGATACCGCCAACTCGTTATACGGGAAGTTTGATATCGTACCCGGTAATGAGGGGGATCTGGATAATAATGGCTTAGTCGATTCGGGTGGTGAATTTCATGTCTACCCAATTTCCGACCCGGCCTGTGCTGATGGTTATCAACTAAGCGCTTATACATGTGGTATCTCTGATGATGATGCCGGCTTTTATCGTCTTGATTACAATGCGGTAGGCCGTGACATTCGCTCGGATTTGCAACGTAACAATGTCTTTGTTTTTGTAAACCATGAATTTGATAATGACATGGAGTCGTTCTCTGAGCTGTCGTTTTATAAGTCACAAACTAATATGGTACGCCACGCTTCGGCATCCTTTTCCACCTCTGAGCTAGTCGTATCAGCCAATAACTATTACAACCCATTTGGGGGGCTATAGGATCGCCAAATCGTCTGGATGAGTCGATTACTGGTACGTTCCCGGATGAAGGCTTTGATATCGTCCTTGATAATTATCGGTTTGCTGAGTTTCCACGTATCGTTGACAATGATGGCGATACTTACCGTTTACTACAGGGTTTCAGAGGGATGATCGGTGATTGGGACTGGGAAACCGCAGTCTCTCATTCAAAGGCAACGAAAGAAGATATCACCCACAACCGGGTATCGAATCTTTTAATGCAGGAAGCCTTGAACGATCCGACGCCTGCGGCCTATAACCCGTTTTCCGGCGGCATCGATTCGAATATTGAACGCGCCTTGATTGATGTTGAGCGTATCAGTGAGACCAAACTAACAACCTTTGATTTAAAATTCTCAACGGCCGATTTATTTAGTTTACCGGCAGGCCCTGTGGCCTTCTTAGCCGGGTTTGAGTGGCGTAAAGAAAGCTTTGTCGATGATCGCGACGATCGTCTCGATGGTACTATCGTTTTTACCGATAGTGATGGCGATACCTATCCGTACGTGTCTGATGTGGTGAATTCAAGCCCGACACCGGATAACGAAGGGGAGCGCCAGGTAACCCTCTCTGTTTACCGAGGTTCAGATTCCGGTACTGGACAGCCTGGATGTGCAAATGGCGCTGCGTTATGAAGACTTTGATGATATTGATGACAGCACTACGGTCGGGAAAATTGCCTTTGGCTGGCGCCCGGTGGAACAACTACTGGTTCGCGGTTCCTGGTCGGAAGCATTCCGTGCGCCAAACCTGGTAACGGTTAATGAAGATATTGTTGCCCGGAATAATACCCGTACTGACTGGGCCTGTGAGTATGCAGCGGACAATGGCGGCGATCCGGATCAGGATATTCTCGATTGTACCAACTCCACTCAACGTATTGCCATGGGTAGCGATAAGTTGAAACCGGAACAGTCTACCAATACCTCAATTGGCCTTGCCTGGACACCAACCGATAACCTGTCGATGACCATCGATTTCTGGTCGATCAAAAAAGAAGATACCATTGGCTTATTTGGTGAAGAAAACCATACCCTGTTAGATCTGGTGTATCGTCTGCAAGCGGGTACCGCTAATTGTGATATGACATTTAATGGCGCGGTAGAGCGTGAAGGTTCTTCATTGGATGCGGAAGAGTTAGCAGTTTACCAGGCTGCGGGCATATGTCCGGCGGGTGACATTAAATTTATTAATGATCAGTATGCCAACCTGGATGACCGAACCGTGGAAGGTTTTGATGTTGGTATTTACTACAACATTGATACCGCTTACGGCACCTTTGATGTGAAATATAACGGTTCATTCCTGGAAACCTATGAGCAGGATGCGGGTGGTGATGCGAAAGTGTTGGTAGATGCGCAAAATGCCGGAATTCTTCCGGATAATTACCCGGTTGCAGGTTTTGCCGATTTGATTGGTATGGATGGTAATCAGGATGAGCGTCATACGGCTAAGCTTCGTTGGTATAACGATGCCTTTGGTGCCTCATTAAGTGCCTTTAAAGTGGGCAGCTTTTATCAAAGTTCATTAACGCTGGAAGATGGTACTCGCTATAATGTGCCGTCGATGACGACTTACAATGCCAGCTTTGATTATAAGTTTGACGCGTTTGGCGCTGACTCTCGGGTTCGCCTGGGTATCAAGAACTTTACCGATGAGCGAGCTCCGCTTGCGGATCGCTACTTCGGTTATTTCTCCGATGCTCACTCGGATTATGGCCGGGAATTTTATCTTGAAGTGAAAGCCTCGCTTTAATCCATGACCCCTCCATCCTCAGGGGTGGAGGGTAACTTTCCCCATAAAAAATAAAATAATTTCATGTCAGAACAACACTCTTATTCACCCACAAGGGCAGGTTATCAGAATATTGGTCTTATTCTCGGACCGGGCTTGTTTGCCCTGATGATGATATTTGCCAATATGCAATCGACCATGGACCCTGTGGCCTGGAAAACCGCCGCTATCGCTATCTGGATGGCAGTATGGTGGTCAACCGAAGCGGTGCCCGTGCCGGTGACGGCATTTCTCCCCTTGGTGACCTTCCACCTGTTAGGAATATCTACGGCCAAAGAAGCCGCGATGCCCTATTCAAACCCGATTATTTATTTGTTTTTGGGAGCCTTCATTCTGGCGCTGGCGGTAGAACGCTGGAATTTGCACAAACGCCTGGCGTTGCTGATTTTGAGCCATACGGGCACCGATGGGCGTAAATTGATTCTCGGTTTTATGGTGGTCGCTGCGTTGCTTTCTATGTGGATGACCAATACATCGACGACCATGATGCTGATGCCGATAGCCTTGTCGGTTGCCTCGGTCATTACGGAGAACGTAGTCAATTTGACTGATAAAGAAAAAGCCTCTTTTCAGATCGCGATGTTACTTGGCCTTGCCTACGCAGCTACCATTGGTGGCCTGGCAACCCTGGTCGGTACTCCGCCAAACGCCTTGCTGGCGGCATTTGTTCAGGAAAATTACGGCATCGAGATTTCGTTTGCCAGCTGGATGGCGGTAGGTGTGCCGGTGATGATCATTATGTTGCCTCTGGCCTGGGTGACGTTAACCCGGATTCTTTACAAAGTGAACATTCCTGAATCGGACGAGGTAAAGCAGCACCTGAATCAGTTAAAATTGGAACTTGGCCCTATCAGCAAGCCGGAAAAACGTGTCGCTATCGTATTCGCCATCGTAATTTTGTTATGGATGGTGCGCAGGCCTCTGGCTACTTACCTTGGCGTCGAAGGTCTGTCAGATACTGGCATTGTTATGGCCGCGGCAATGTTGCTGTTTATCCTACCCAGTGGGAATCGCGCGCAGGCTCAGTTGATGACCTGGCATGATGTTAATAAATTACCCTGGGGGGTACTGGTGTTGTTTGGTGGTGGACTGAGCCTGGCCAGTGCATTCTCGTCGTCCGGGCTAGCGCAGTGGCTGGGCGAGAGCCTGACACCAATCAGCGCATTTGGAGTACTATTCCTGATCCTGGCAGCAACCGCGCTGGTTATTTTCCTGACTGAAATTACCAGCAACCTGGCAACTACTGCCACATTTTTACCGGTGATGGGCGCTATTGCCCTGCAAGGTGAAATTAATCCATTATTGCTTTGCGTGCCAATTACATTAGCGGCAAGTTGTGCCTTTATGTTGCCGGTAGCAACGCCTCCTAATGCCATCGTTTTTGCCTCCGGAAAACTTACTATTCCACAGATGGTCAGGGCCGGGGTGATGCTAAATATTATCGGCCTGATACTTATTACCCTATTAGGGATCTGGTGGGCGCCGGCGATGTTGAATTAATTAATCAAAAGACAGTTGTAGATGATTTAACAAAAGTAACGAAAAAGCCGGGAGTTTATCTCGGCTTTTTACTTTTGATTTTGCAACAAACGAAACCGTTAGATGTCAGTATCCTTCACTGCTCCCATAATGTAATTTAAAGCTCGGGCTAACTTATTGTTAATTGTAAAATATCTCGCTGCGCTACTAAAATTCAGTGAATCAATGCTTAAAATAACAAGGTACCTGAGATGAAACATGGCATCGTCGTAATTATCCTCACGTTAGTCATTAACACACCGTTAATGGCTTTTGAAACGAACCCAGAGATTGAGCGAGGTCATTACCTGGTTCGCGATATGCTTTCCTGTACCCATTGTCATGGTGAGGATTTAGGGGGCGCTGAGGGAGTCCAGGTTGCCGGAATAACGAGCAACGCTCCCAATATCACCGATGACGAGGATACCGGCATTGGCGGTTGGACTGATAAACAAGTTAGCCAATCAATACGCAATGGCATTCGACCGGATGGCAGTTACATTGGTGCGCCGATGCCAGTCAATACCTACAAAAATATTTCCGATGATGATTTAAAAGCCATCGTCGCCTATCTGCGCTCACTACCCCTAGTTAACAGAACGATTAAACCGAGTGAAATGACGGTAAAATCCCGCAAACAGCATGGCCCTGTTATCGATAAAGTACCAGCACCAGACGGGCAAGATCCGGTGGCAAAAGGCAAGTATGTCTATGAGTTAATTTACTGTAGTTTATGCCATAACGCCTTTCAGAATAATGAACTGTATGTCGGCGTTGGTGGCAATCCCTTTAAACAGCCGGATGGCTCTGTGGTCATCAGCAGCAATTTAACGCCATCTGGAAACCTGCCCGGCTACAGTGATGAAGAGTTAAAAAAGGTGATTAAATACGGCGTTCGCCCAGACGGTAGCAAGCTCAGGCCACCAATGCCAACGGAGATTTATCACAACGTTGCCGATACTGACTTAAACGATCTAATCGATTTCTTAAGAAGCTTACCGGCTGGTGAAGCTCCGTCGCCAGCGGCTAACTGATAGCCGATTTTTAATAGGATAAATAATAAGCAAGCCCGATATTGTTATCGGGCTTGCTTGTGTATTACTGATAGGCTATTCCGTTTCGGGCTTGTATTTATCGAACCAGGCAAGAATGTAACCGATTTTCTGAATAAGATTACTTGGCCGTGCGGCAATACCGTGACTTGCCTTAGGTATGCGCACCATTGCAGAGTCAATATTACGCAGTTGTAAAGCCTGATAGTATTGCTCGGTTTCGCTCATCGGTGTGCGGTAATCTTCTTCACCCGTTAATAACATGGTCGGCGTCGATACATTGCCCACCAGGCTTAATGGCGAATGTTTCCATAAGTGATCGACCTGCTCCCATGGCATGCCGGGCATCCAGTACTGGGTGAAATAGGCATAACCATCCGCAGTTAAACTAAAGCTCAACCAGTTAATCACCGGCTTGGCAACCACGGCGGCTTTGAAGCGATCGGTTTTACCTATGATCCAGGCGGTTAGCGTACCACCGCCACTACCACCGGTGACATATAACTGCGATTCATCCACATAACCTTCTTCGATTACGCCATCGACAACATCCATCAGGTCGTTATAGTCTTCAGATGGGTAATTATGATGAATCAGGTTGGCAAACTCCTCGCCATAAGATGTGCTACCCCTGGGGTTTGCCCAGACTACCACATAGCCTTTAGCGGCCATTAACTGTACTTCCAGGCTGAACTGTGGACCATAGGCGGCATGAGGGCCACCATGAATTTCGAGAATCAACGGATATTTTTTATCGGGATCAAAATCCGGCGGTAATGCCAGCCAGGCTTCAACCGGGCGCTCATCGACCGACGATTTAACCGTCAGTGAACGAACCTTTGCCAGCTCTTTTGACCCCAGAGCATCGAGATTTAACTGGGTCAGCTGTTTTGTCGCACCACCTTTACTTAAGCTTGCCAAATCGGCCGGGCGCTGGGTTTTGGCCAGGGTATAAAAAAGTTTGTCATTATTACCAACCACGTAATTACCCGATGTATATGGGCGCCCCAGGGATTGTCCGCCAAGCTCCGCATCCAGGCGAGATATTTTTCCGCCCAAATTAACGTATCCGAGTTTTTTCTTACCGTGGTCATCGTAACTGAAGTAAAGGCCATCGCCAGCCCGATCCCATTGAACATTGCCAAGTGGACGATCCAGCTTAGTGACCAGACCTTTGACATTACTACCATCACTATTCATGACATATAATTGCGCATTCTGGCTGGCAAGCTTGCGATCATCTATCTGCAAAAATGCAATTCTATCGCCCTTGGGGCTGATGACTGGCGCAAATTCCGGACCTTGTCGCTGCAACAATGTGGTGATTTCGCCGGTTTTAACATTCACCCGGTAAATATCTGACTCGAGTGGCCGGCGCTGCCAGTCCTCGTGGCGATCGGAACTAAAGACAATATGCTGACTGTCTGCGGTCCAGGAAAGTTGTCCATCATGATGAAAATCGCCCTGGGTGATCTGCCGGGCACTGCCGCCTTCACTGGGGACAACATAAATATGATTAAAACCAGATGGCAGGAACCCGGCGCCGTCGCTACGATAAGCGAGGGAGTCGATATAAGTCGCATTACCTGCCCACTTCGCTCCTTTTGGTTTTTTCGGCATGTTTATGTTTAGGTTTGAAGGTTTAGCTGGCGTAAACATTACAAACGCCAGCCATTTGCCATCTGGAGAAAAGCTGACGCTCTGGGGAGAATGCGAGAGGTTGGAAACCCGCGCCGTTTGTCCGGTATCGAGCCAGCGCATATACAATTGGTTATCGCCTTCCGCACTGGAAACGTAAGCCAAGCGAGCACCATCGGGTGAAAATACCGGCATCCGATAATTGGTTTTACCTGATAGTACCGGGCGGTGGTTGCTGCCATCAGCTTCGATTTGCCATAAATTAGAACGGGTGCTGTCGGCCATAATATCGAGCGAACGACGCTCATAAATCACGTAATCTTTATTCGGATGCGCGGCGATCGAACCTACGTATTCGATATTAAATACGTCCTGGAAGTCGAGTAAGGCATCATTTGCTGATGCCATTGCCGACAAGCCCAGCGAAACGATAGCCAAACCACTGAACACCGTAGTTTTGGCGCGGCTAAAATAACCCATTTTATTTACTCCGTTTGGTCACTGAAAAAGTCAAACAACCCAACAGGTTAGCTAGCTTTTCCATACATAATAGTAACTAACTCTAACCAATGGTTGCGATTCTGTAAATGAATCCGCCTGCAGTCATACCAATCACATTAAATTATTGCTCACTCTGAGTTGTGCACAAACTTTATGTGATTGGTATTAAATTTCAATTACCGATATCCTGAGGTTAACAGGCACTGGAATCTGGACGGAGATCCGATGAAATTAATTATGCGCAGTGAATTTGATGATTTACGGTTAAACCCGAATCATGCTTATGACACGGATAGCAATGGCGACAAGCAAGTGGTTAAAATTTACTGCGGTGAAAAGCTGATAGCTAAAAAAATTACTCACAAAAAAAGTATTCGCTATTTCGGTGTTAAAGAATACAGGCAGTACTTACAGGAAGTCAGATAAACAAGGGCAGTGGTTGTTTCTGGTCTGCCTGGAACTGGCTAAGAAATTTTTCTGACTGGAGAGCAAATTGATAGCGTTGTGGATGACTTATTACCATTTTTTTTAATTCAGGTAACAATGATGCTCGTATCGTGGGCGGAACGCTGGCCGCATCCAGAAATGCAGTCAGGTAATCGCCGTGACCGACAAGAATATTTTTGCAAATGTTGTGGTAATTAAGCAGTACAAAATGCTGTAAATTTACCGTTTCCTGAAAATTATCGATTTGCGTATCAAATTTTTTTGCAGGACCTTGCGCACAACCAAGTGTCGCGGTTGCTATGGCAACAAACAAACAGGTGAAATAAAAGGGGCGGTAAGTGCCCCTTTTGTTAGATCGAAGCCGCACTGTTATTTGGCTTCAAGGTTGAAGTAGTGAACGCCAGGAGCGTACTCAATACTGGCACCAGTAGCGGCATCGGTAGTCGAACCAGGTAAGCCACCAATGATTACATTACCCCAGAAAGTAGAGTTTAACTTGGTTGTCATAGTGATCGTTTGATCAGTATAGCCTTCCTTGCGCACCGTCAAAGAGGTGTTGTCTGCACGCTTTACGTCAATGGTTAATGGTGTTACGCCTTGAGATACACCATTAATTAAAACTTCAGCACCAGCTGGTGTTGATTGGATAGTAACTTGTTGAGTTGAACCATCAACAATACTGGCACAACCACTTAACGCAGTCAGAACCACTAGCGCAGATACGATCTTCTTTAGCATTTTTTATTCCTTTATAATTCATTATTATTCTTCGATAACCAGTAACTTTTCATTGGATATCGTTTGAGCATTTTTGCACTATTTTTTAATAAAATAAAGAACGGAATTTAAACAGTCATGGATGTCGTATTGGCAAAAATCAAAGCTTGGCCTCTTTTCCTATTGGTGATGATTTGCAACTTTTCATTCGCAGAACAAGCATCTCTCGCTGACTCACCGCAATGGCGAGCACTACTGCATTATCAAACATCTCCTTATCCATTCAGCCGCCAGCAGTTTTCTCAAGTTGCCGACTCAGAGTTTTTTTTAGATAAAAATGGCAAGCATGATCCTGAAGCCGAACTGAACGCAAATCTGCAGCAACTACAGAGCAATAAGTGTAGGTTTCCTGCAAGAACATTATGGTTAGCGAAACAAACGGGACAACAGATAACCCTGGAGGATTGCGATGAATTGAATGATTGGCTAAAACAATTTGCTAGTGATGAGGTTTATCTGCATTTTCCTTCCAATTATCTTAACAATCCTTCTTCGGTGTTCGGTCACACATTTTTGCGACTACACAAACGCGATCGCTCAGCTTTGCTGGATCCTATTATTAATTATGCCGCGGTCAGCAATACCCAGAATCCAGCAAAATACATAGTTAGTGGACTGACGGGTGGTTTTCCTGGGGTGTTTGCAATGCATCCTCATTATTTGAAAAAACGCGAATACACGGTGACAGAAAATCGAGAAATTTGGAGCTACAAAATAAAGCTAACGCAGGAGGAAATTAATCGTTTTTTATTACATTTTTGGGAAATAAAAGATCGGCAGTTTAATTATTACTTTCTGAATCAAAACTGTTCATATCAATTGATGGCTTTGCTTGATGTCGCGATTAGCGATATTAGTTTACTTGACGAGTTCCATAATGTGGCGCTGCCAATCGATACGATAAAGTTTCTGCATAATCACCAGCGACTTGAACTGGCAAATTTTCACCCGTCGTTTATTGATGAGTTTCGCTTGCACTCTACCACATTGAATAACGCCGAGAAGCAAAGAGTGCTTGCGCTGACTCAATGTCCTGCGAGCAATGTCTTAGAAGAGGATACCGGCCAGATATTGCGATTGAGTAGTGATTATTTAGAATACTTGATCCAACAGGATCTGCGCCCAAGAAAATGCGCACACCAGCAAATGGCAATCTTGCAGAAAGCAAGCAAGGAAAAATCATATTTGCCACCAGTCTTCCCATCGCCCGAGGTTGCCCCGCAGGACGCTCACCCGAGCGCCAAAATAGGTGTAGGTTTTCAATCGGTTTCTGGTGCTTTGTTAAATTTCCGTTTGGGGTATCATGATTTATTGGATTCCATTGCAGGGTTTAAGCCTGGCCAGGAAATCATTTTGGGAGATTTTGCATATGACATTGAGCGCAATAAAATTGCTGACTACAAGCTAATTGGCCTGAAATCCCTTTCCGCCAGCGACGAATTTTTTCAGCCGTTGTCATGGGCATTTGAAATATCCGGTCGCCGTTATGATGACGAGCTCAACTCTGCGCTACATCACCAGGTAATTCTGGGAGTGGGTAAATCCCTTCAAATTGGACGAGGTTTGGCCTTTGTGCTTTTAAATACATCATTATCCTACAATCGGGATAGCAATACGGATGTTTTACTTACACCCGAATTCGGATATTTATACAACGGTGAGACAATCAATTCGTCTCAAACCCTGAGAATAGAAATGCCTGCTAGTGACTGGCAAGAGAAGCGGTTGGTATTGGCAAGTAAACAAACTGTGAATTTTACCAATGATGTTCAGCTATCTTTTTCTGCTGAATGGCTTCACCATGACAGCTACCAACAAGGGAATATTGCACTATCCTTAAGTTATCTTTTCTAATCAATAATTGGGTATGTTGCGCAACATTCAAGTGCTGATTTTTTATCTGTTCCTATGTGGCTGTGCAAACCAGGTTTTTCTTCATCCCAGTATAAGTAAGTCGAGTTCCGGATTATCCTCACTGCCTGAATTTTTGGGGCGTGATGACCTGCAACATACATTTTTGACTTTAGAAAATGGTGTTAAATTACAGGTAAGCTTGTATACGCCAGATAACCCTACAGCCTCTGTTATGGTTTCAGGTGGTAATGCCGCGTCGTTAAGTGAAGTCATTTATTACCATCGGTATTTGCTCAACCAGAATCTACAGGTGACCTTTTTTTCCTTTCAGGGGTTCGATAAAAGCAGTGGACAAGCATCACTGTCGACGATGTTTTCCGATGCCGAGCAGGTGTTGGCCCGGCAACAGCGAGAGTATCCAGATATTCCGCACTTTTACGTAACTCACTCAATATCAACATCCATTGGGTTGTGCCTTTCACGTCATGCAGCTCTGCGAGGGGTGGTTCTGGAGTCAGCCATGGATATCAATAATATTGCGGATTATCATGCCAATAAGAGTAGCTTGTCCTGGTTACTCACTCCTGTTGCAAGGCTGATGACAATATCGATACCCGACTCGCTGGCTGACTGTACTCTAAACTCGCATAACCAAAAGGCGCGAGCGATGTTTATACATCACCCTAACGATGTCCTCACTCCTTATGTCCAGGCTGTTGATATCTTTGATGCATATCAGGGAGAAAAGGTATTTATAGAAGCTCGAGTTTCGCTACCACCTCAATATCATCAAAGCATCTGGTATGATTCAGAGCTCCAATCTCAGATCTTACGTTTTATCAGTCAGTAAACGTTTAAGTGTGTGCTACACTAAATCGCCCCCAGCAAATAAAAAATAATACGATTGGATAAATCCAGGGATTGATAATGAAAAAATTATTGGCAGCGATTGCTGTCGGGGCAGCCGTGGCCAGCCCGTATCTTATTGGCATCAAAACTGAGCAACAGCTTAACGATTTGTACCAGAGAATGTCTGCCAACCCTTCCGTGAATATTGAAATTGCCCATTACCAGCGCGGCTGGTTTTATTCTGCGGCTCAAATCCATATGTCGATGCCAGTGACTGATGATCAGGGTAATGTGACGGAAATTTCTTTCCAGGGGCGTCATGATATTCAACATGGACCATTACTCTGGACCGCAGATGGTTTGGGGTTTGGATTGGCCGATTCGGTCATCAGTGCGCAACTACTCACTGAAATACAACAGCAAATCATAAACTTTGAGCAATTACCTGATGATACGGTAAGCAGCGTTATGCGCACGCATTTTGGTGGCGAAACAGATACCATAATGAAGATAAAACCGGTGACGGTTGAACTGATTGCCGCCAGTTTGCATATTCTGCCCGGTCTCTTTACCGGCACTATGACACCTGCGGGTGAAGTGACTACCTCGGGTCAGTGGCAGGGCATGAAAATCGTCGAAGATGACCGCGAAGTACTAAGACTTGGCAATACGGAACTGGAAATTGCGCAGCATTTCATTCTTTCGGATATGTTTTCTCCGGCATCACTGGCCATTGGCAGCGTTAAATTTTCACTGGCAGAAGCAGCCGTACTTGGTGAATCCGACGCTGACAGCATGAGTATTAATGATTTGAGCGTTTACAGTGAATCAGCGGTCGAAAATGAGCTGATGGTCAGTCAGATAACGGCAGATGCTAAAGATATCAGGTTTGCCGGCCAGCAGTTTACCGATTTCAATTATGTGATGAGCATGGAAAATATGAACATTAATGTGATCAGCAAGTTAAAACAATTGCTGGTTGAATTACAATCGGACGATCCGGAACAACAACAGTTATTGGTAACTGGCATCCAGCAACAAATACCACATCTGCTTGTCGGTGATCCGAAAATTAGCATTGATAATTTGTCCGTTAATACCAGTGCCGGGCCTATTGAGTCTGATCTGAAAATCACTGTCGACCCACAGAAATTTGATGCCAATAACCCGGTCAGTATGATGTTTGCCGTGCAGGCGGTCGCTCACGGTTCGGCACCGGTGGCATTTTTTGAAGATCTTGGCATGCAAGCCAATATAGATGACCTGATGCAACAAGGGGTGATCATTCGTGATGCGAATCGCTTGATCCTATCATTTGCGTTTCGCGATGGTCAGGCGCGGATCAACGGCCATCCTATGCCCGCAGGATAACGGCCTGACATTGTATTCACAGCCGAGCGAAATTGGTGTAGTACAAAAAGGCAGAAGCAACGCGCTTCTGCCTTTTTTGTCGATATTACCTGCCCTGAACTACAATAATAATACCAATCACATTAAGTTTGTGCACAACTCAGAGTTAGGGCAGAGGTTCAGTTACAACATAGATTTCATTG
>NZ_SWDB01000019.1 GCF_005116735.1 Thalassotalea mangrovi
ATCTATATTAATGAAATATAGGGCCGTAAATGGGCCTCTGACAAACTCCCTCCGGGTGAGTTTTAAAGGCGTTTATCCTGCGTTACTGATTTTGACAATGGAGTGACCATTCTCTGCAATCAAAGCCTTGTCTAAACGCCTTTAAATTCTCACTGAGTGAGCAATAATTCAATGTGATTGGTATAGTTCCATGAACTTCGGGAGAACGTCTATGAGTATTGAGTCCGAGGCTATTCAGGATACATCTCGTGTCGGCATGGCCTTTGGTATTTTTATCCTGATCCTTGGCATCCTGGCAATGGTCGCGCCGATGATTACCGGCATGAGTATATCGGTGATCGTTGGATTGATTTTGCTGTTTGCCGGTATTGTCCAGCTGATGTTTGCGTTTAAAGCTCAAAGTTTCAGCAGTGGCTTGTTTAAATTTCTATTCGGGGGCATTTCTACCTTAGGTGGATTGTTTATGATGGTTATGCCTGCGTTAGGGTTGATGACGTTAACCATCGTATTACTCGTCTATTTCATATTTGAAGGGATTTTCACCCTGTTTGTTGCGTTTCAGGTTAAACCTCAACGGGGCTGGGGTTGGATGCTGTTTAGCGGAATTGTTACCCTGGCTCTTGCGGCAATGATATGGGCAAGTTGGCCGGTATCCGGAGCCTGGGCGGTCGGCATATTGGTGGGTGTACGTCTGCTGTTTTCAGGCATTTCCATTATTGTTACGTCGCTGGCGACCAGGCAACTGTCAGAGAGCATCGAAAAGGTGGTGAATTAAATTCAGATCCCCAAAGACGTCAACATAGGTAGCGCATCGGCCAGCACCTTTTGGTAGGAAGGGCGCTCCTGAGCTCGCTGAAAATAACTGTGTAAATGCTCATAATCGGCAAATGGCATAAACCGCTCCGCGTAAAGCAATGGAGGAATCAGGGCGCAATCAACCAGGGTGAAACCCTGCCCCATAACCCAGCTATTCCCCTCTAACAATCCGTTAAATTGTTGATAACAATAGATAAGGTATCGTTTGGCGTTGTCTATCTCGGCTTGTTGGCAATTTTGTGCAAACATCAGGGTGACGATAGAGTCATTCAGATATAGGTCTGCGATTCTATCAAGCAGTCGCAATTGTCGATTTTCATCACTATTACCGGCTGGAATTAAGCGAGTGCCAGAGTCAAAATGACTATCGAGGTATTCAATGATGATGGTGGATTCAGGAATCAATTGCTGGTTCTCCGTCACCAGAACCGGGATTTTACCGAGTGGATAAATGACGCGGAATTCTTCGACCTGTTGTGAGTCGAGAATGTTGACTAACTGTGGCTCGAATACCACCTGTTTCTCATACAGGGCTAACAGCACTTTTTGCGAGTACGTTGAAATGGGATAATAATAAAACTTCATCTTATCTCCCTACCTCTTCAACAAATCTGTTCACAAGTGTAGTCAATAATGACCGTTTCAGCGTTTCTATTTCTGTGCACGTAATTCAGGCAATCAGGAAATGTCAATATGTTTTCAGTAAGTTAATTGAAAAATAACAATAAATTAACACTGTTCAAGGAAGGTATTTTTGGGTATCTTGAAGAAGATTTAAAAAATATATCCCAAGGAATGTTGTTTCATGGATAAAGATCAATATCTTATTTCTTGTAATAAACAATTGTTGAACATGTTTGAATTAACCAAGCAAAATCAGATTTCCGATCGCCAGAAGTTTCGATTGGAAGGTTATATGCAGGCGGGTATTGAACTGGGAATATTTACCAAAGAACAGGCCGATAAAATCATGAACCGCGCACATCGGCAAGTCTTTACTGAAGATTCAGAAACTGAGTCAGAGCAAGTAACAGCAACTAGCTAAACTTCCCCCCAACGGCTATTTAACAGATAGATAAGGGTACCGGTTAATTTCGATATGGTATCGATGTCAAGTTAACAGGCGCACCTTAGCCATCTTTTTGGTGCAATTCAATCGTTATCGGCTGGATAGTCTGTACCAGCGGGATCGAGATAATTGCCTGCCAATAATGACGATGGCCAAGAGACGCAAACCTAAAGGAATGCCTGCAAATATCGAGGCAATCGGTACGTTAACATTCGAACTGCAAGGGAGGTAATTCGTATGCGTCAGGGAACATTAATGCGGCTGTTTCCAGCCAGTATATTTATGATGACGTTGGCTTTAGCCTATCTACCGGGATTGATTCCCAGAGAGATGTTTTTAGGTTATCTCGGGGTGAGCCTGTTTACCTATCTGGCTTATGCGACCGACAAACACTCGTCGGAGCGGGGCGGCAAGAGAACCCAGGAAAGTTCATTGCATTTGCTTTCAACCATTGGTGGTTGGCCAGGAGCGGCTTTTGCTCAGCAGATTCTCAGACATAAAACCCAAAAGCCGTCGTTTCGAGCCGTATAC
Source organism: Thalassotalea mangrovi (assembly GCF_005116735.1). Lineage (GTDB taxonomy): Bacteria > Pseudomonadota > Gammaproteobacteria > Enterobacterales > Alteromonadaceae > Thalassotalea_A > Thalassotalea_A mangrovi. The sequence continues at coordinate 2,417 of NZ_SWDB01000019.1, forward strand.
TGGATAACAGTTCTGGCTAACATTGCGTTATTTGCCTGGTATTTGTCACCGTACAATGTGTTGCTCTAAAGGCCTTCAGGCCCTGACCGATGGTTATCGGCCATGACCTGATGATGAGCTGATAGGAGTTATGCGACTTCTTGTGCCATACGTTTTAAGGCATTATCCGCCGCATTCATGCTTTGTTCGGCGTTTTCCATGGCAAGCCCTTCCGCATAAACAAACTCAATATCCTTGATACCAAGGAATGCAAATACGTTGCGCAAGTATGCGGTCTGCGTGTCCAGGTCGGTACCTACGTAAGCACCGCCGCGGGCGGCAACGATGACAACTTTTTTCCCTGTCAGCAAACCTTCTGGCCCATTTTCAGTATATCGAAAGGTGACACCGGCACGAGCAATACGATCAATCCAGGCTTTGAAAACCGAAGGGACGCCGAAGTTATACATGGGCATGCCAATTACGATTAAATCATTATCCTGCACTTGTTGAATCAAACTATCTGAGCGTTGTGCCAATTGCTGTTGCTGTTCGCTGCGCTCGCTATCTGCCGTCATCCAGGCTGCCATTTCTAAACCGTCCAAATGTGGTAACGCTAAAGCGTTGAGATCCAGCCTGCTGACATTTACCTGGCGTTGCGCCTGAATATTGGCGACAAATTGTGCTGCCAGTTTTGACGAGTTACCCTGCTCAGCATTGAGCGAAGTGTTTATTAACAAGATATTGTTATTCATCATGATTCACCTTTTATCACCTATTCCACCCAATTTGCTGCTTCGCGTGCATAACAGGCGGTATTAACCAAATTTAAGACGCTATTTTAATTCGTTAAATTTGATTTTAAATTACAATTTAATGGATTAATTAATCGATAAATAAGAATATATGAGGCTACAACCAGGTAGGATCAAACGATGCTGAAAGTAACTCTCGAACAATGGCGAATGTTTTGGGCAGTGGCAGAATATGGCGGTTTTAACCAGGCGGCCAATGCCATTCACAAGAGTCAGTCGAGTATTCACCACGCTGTACATAAGTTGGAAGAATCCCTCGGGGTCAAACTTTTACAAACCAAGGGCCGAAAAACGGTACTGACCGATGCGGGTGAACTGATGCTGCGTCGGGCCAATTTTCTATTAGATGAAGCCGGTAAAGTTGAAGCGGTCGCGCAAAGTCTCAGTGATGGTATTGAAAGTCGCCTGCGCATTGCCGTCGATGAAATTTTTCCGCAGGAGCTTCTCTACCAGGTTCTTGATGAAACCTCGAAACATTTTCCATTACTGCGCATTGAATTACAGGAATCAGTCCTTACCGGGGCCAGTGAATTGCTGGAAAAATCGGAAGTTGATATCGCAATTTCTCCATATCCGTTAAAAGAAGGGTTTAGCGAAGAATTGTGCCAAATCGAATTTGTTGCCGTTGCTAACCCAGAGCATCCACTGCATAGCCTGAAAGCGCCGTTAACCTTGCAGGATTTAAAAACTCATCGGCAGATAGTGGTCAGGGACTCAGCAATTTCTGCGCAAAAAGATGTGGGGTGGTTGGGTGCCAATCAACGCTGGACGGTCAGTCATATGCGCACTTCTATCGATATGATCAGCTCAGGGCTAGGGTTTGCCTGGTTGCCACTACCGGCAATCGTTGCTGAGTTGGACAGTGGCAATCTAAAGCCGTTGCCATTGCAACAGGAAAGACGGCGTAGCGCGCTGTTGTATCTGATGTTTAATGATGCTGATCGATTGGGTCCGGCGGCCAGGCATTTTATTGGAGAGTTACGCTATCAGACCATGAATATGCCAACCAGTGAGCAGATTATTGATGATTAATCGGCATATATTCTAATTATTAGAATGATATTTGTATTTTTTGCTAATTTTTATTTGTTTAAGTGAATAATAAACTCATTTCATTAGATTCGAATAGTAAGGAGCAGCTAATGAAATACATTCGCAAAGCCGCAGACAGAGGCACGGTTAACTTTGGCTGGTTACACAGTCAACACAGTTTTTCGTTTGGACACTATTATGATCCCAAACATATGGGGGTGTCGGTACTGCGGGTGATAAATGATGACATTGTCCAGCCAGGGCGAGGATTTGATACCCATGGCCACCGGGATATGGAAATAATTTCCTATGTGATTTCTGGTGCGCTTGAGCATAAAGACAGTTCTGGAAATATCTATACCGTTCCTGCCGGGGAAGTTCAGAGGATGAGTGCCGGTCGAGGAGTCATGCATTCGGAATACAATGCGTCAGATAAAGAGGCGGTAAATTTTTTACAGATTTGGATTCAGCCAAACGTATTTGGTACACAGCCGGGTTACCAGCAAAAACGCATTGACCAAGATGGCCGGTTAACGCCCCTGGTAACCCCAAACGGCAAAGACGGGTCCCTGACCATGCAGCAGGACGCCAGCCTGTCTCGATTGCGGCTAGACGATGGAGAAAGCTTTACCTTGAAAGTCAGCGATCATACGCCAAATCGCGTCGGGTATTTACATCTCGTTCGTGGCACCGTATCGGCAAACGGTGAGCAATTCAGTGCCGGTGATGCGTTTATGACGGAAGCGGGAGACAATCTTGATGTGATTGGACAAGGTGATGAGGTTGAAGCGCTTTGGTTTGATTTACCCGCCATTTAATTGCCGGATAAACCTTACAGGGAGCATTTGCTCCCTGTTTACATTCAGGTTTTGTTTCTTAGCGCGATGATAAATTGCCAGTGTTTTTCTTCAACCGGTTGAATCGATAACCGACCTCTGTTTACCAAGATCATATCTTCAAGTTGCGGCTGTTGTTTCAATAGTGACAGTGGAATAAGTCTGTCGAATTTTTCGACAAAGCCAACCTGCACCGCAACCCAGCGGGGATTTTCTTCGGTAGATTTTTCATCATAATATTTGCTGGTCGGGTTAAACTGAAAGGGATCCGGAAACGCTTCTTTAACGATTTCACCAATTCCGGCGATACCAACATCTTTGCAACTGGAATGGTAAATAAAGACTTTATCGCCAACCTCCACTTTATCACGCATGAAATTGCGCGCCTGATAATTACGAATACCTTCCCAACATTCGCCATCAGCACCTGTTTTTGCCAGATCGTCGATGCTAAATTCGTCTGGCTCAGTTTTAAATAACCAGTAGTTCATTTAACTCTCCCTTAAGGCCTGTTGAACGTTGCAGGCCGAATTTTGTTCAATAACTGTTTTTAATCGTAACTATATATGCTGCTTGTCTTTTAGTGCAAAGGTTATAGCAATCACATTAAGTTTGTGCACAACTCAGAGTTAGGGCAGAGGTTCAGTTACAACATAGATTTCATTGATATAGTCA
>NZ_SWDB01000020.1 GCF_005116735.1 Thalassotalea mangrovi
GGTATTAAGTATAAATGGCAGCTTATCGATATCTTGAGAAACGATTATTAGGTTATAATGATTGCAAATATTTTTATGGACCTGTGTTGTGCCAAACCCTTCAACATTAAAGCGATTAACGCTGTGGCAATTAACTGCCTATAGTGCTGCCCTTATTGAGCGTATGCTTCCAAATTATCAAATGTTTTCAGAGGCCGCCGAGTTTGGCGATGCAAAACTTTTGCGAAATCAACTGGATCTTGTCTGGCAACGACTGGCACAGCCGCAATTCAAGCTGAATTTTACCGTGCAGTTAGAAAAGCTCGAAGAAGTGATTCCTAATGTGGAAGATTTCGACTTCTTTGGGGTGTATCCAGCCCTGGATACCTGCATGGCTCTGGGTTCTTTACTACAGGGAATGCAGGATAAAGATTTTCAGACATTGAATAATGTCGCGCTGTTGTCTAAAGGCAGTGTGAGCTATTACCTGGAGCTTATGCTGGCGCAGGAACAAGCTGACGAGCAGGGTGAGGGCGGCGATGAAATCGTGATTCAACAAGCCGATATTGATGCGCATCCGCTGATGCAGTGGGAAATGGAAACTCAGCAGGAACTGCTCGATTTTGCCCTGCAGGCAAAAGAAAACAAAGCCTCATGCCAGACACTGAAAACCATGGCATTGAGTGAAGGGATGTCAAATTTGGGAATAGAAATCTGAATTTCAAGGTTTCAGGTCTCAGGTTTCAGGCCTCGGAGGGCGAACGGCCTAAACTTATAGCTACGAGCACATATCATTTATAGCACACTTCGTTTCTAGCACGCTATCGCTCCTAGCACGCTATCGCTCCTGGCATGCAATCGAAGATTGCGCCTAGCTAAATGCATGAGTTATGGTGGAAGTGTGAGGTGGAAGACAGCTTCCCTTACCTTTCCTCAGCGAAGCTAGACTCCGCCACCTGAATTCAGTTTCCCGTCATTTCCTACTTGATAGGAAATCTAAACGAGAATTAAAAAGCGAGATCCCGGTCGTCACCGGGATGACAACTGAACTTACAGTTATGAGCACATTTTGTTCATAGCACACTTTGTTTCTAGCACGCTATTGCTACTGGCATGCAATCGAAGATTGTGCCTAGCAAAATGCATGAGTTATGGTGGAAGTGTGAGGTGGAAGACGGCTTATCTTGCCTTTCCTCAGCGAAGCTAGACACTGCCACCTTCCACCAAAATTCCGGCTTCAGTATCAAGCTACTTACAGCTTACAGCATACAGCTTACAGCTTACAGCATACAGCTTACAGCCTTACAGCCTTACAGCTTACAGCCTTACAGCTTACAGCTTTACAGCTTCTTTTCCCGGTACGCCAAACTCTCCGGCAGAAACACTTCTGCAACCATCAAGGGTTTGTCCTCGATATGGAATAAGGAACGTCGTCCCCAGAGCGGGTGATTGACGTCAACATTGGCCATGTGTGCCAGTTCGCATACCCGCAGAGATGGCGCGATTTTCGCAACCTGAAGAATTTCCCGGGATAATTTCGGGTTATTGAATAATACTTGCCCTAAGGGTTGTTCACCCAGCTCGGCGAGCGCTTTTTGCTCTCCGGTCAGGGAATTTGTGGGCAACAATGACCTCGCAAAAACCACGGGTATGCCATCGCAATAAAGCAATACTTCCCGCACCAGCACCTCTTCCCCTTCCGATATGCCATTATTGGTGTGATTGCCACTAATGGCTTCATGGGCAGGGCATGGCTGTATGACCTGGCCGAGCAACAGTACCCGAAAGTCATTACTGTGACGTTTTAATCTGGCGGTTAACGACATGGGATCTAATAACCAGTCTCTCAGTGGCTGTTGTTCAGGGGCTAACGACGCATCGACCCAGTTAACATCGAGTCCGACCGGGAATTGTTGTTTCAGTTGCTGTAAATCAGGCATCGCTGCGGCTTCCACCCCGTTGTCTGGCATGGACGATAAATGCGTAACCGATCCCGGTCAGCAATCCGGTAAGGTGTGCCGTATTAGCAACGTTTATGGGCATAAAGTCGGTAAAGCCAAGCACCAACCAAAACAATAGAAAACCAATTACCGGCTTTTCCAGGTGCACCCGATGGCCTGGATTCAGATAGCCAAACCACCAGACAAATCCAACGGTCGCATATACGACACCGGAAAGACCGCCAAAGTTTGGCCCGGATACATAAAATTGCGCGGTATTGGAAATAATAGCGGAGGCGAGAAACAGCAAAATAATGCGACTGACACCAAGGTGTTGTTCTATTTGTCCGCCTAACTGCCACCACCAGAGGGTGTTGAAGGCTATGTGCAAAAACGAGAAGTGAAATAGTGCCGGGGTGAGCCAACGCCAGGGCTCATCCATGGTCTGTTGAAGATCGCCCCAGACATTAAATTTCAATGCGGCAAAGGCGGGGTCAAAGGCAACCAGGGAATAGACATAAACGACCCAGCATAAAGCGAAAATGGAAAGCGTAAACCAGCCGGCACGAGCCTTTAGATTTTGCTGGATTTCCCTTGATAGCTTGCTCGCCGGGCGAATATTAACACTGGAACCACTTTGCCAGGCCGACTCCTGAAACTTCGCCTGGTTAGGGTTACGGACAAAGTCAGAAAATTCCGATTTCGCCTGTTCCTGCTTATCCGCCTGGCAATAAATAATGTATGGAAACGAATCTGAGGTCGCTGAATCTGACGGTGACGGCCCGCTGTCGGCATCGATTCCCTGGCTTTGCAGATAACGGACAAATATCTTCGCCATTCCGGCCTGCTTTACTTTCACCAGAGGAACCAGTTCGTTCATACAATACCCTTGCTTATCGTTCTATTTTGTCCGGATGCAGCAGTGCCCATTGTTCAAATCCACCATCGAGTGAATATACGTCGGTAAAATCCTGGCTGATTAAGAACTGTGCTGCCTGCTGTGAAGAAATACCATGATAACAATACACTACCGTTGGCGCATCAAAATCCGCCTGATGCAGAAAATCCGTTAAGTTGTCGTTGGTCAGGTGCACAGCACCAGGGATATGGCTGTTATTGAAGGAATTGCCATCGCGGATATCGACAATGACAAATTTGTCATCACTTAGGCCTTCTGCCACTTGCTGGGCATTTATATGTTGAAAGGTTACTTCATTATTTTGCACGGAATAATCTCTGCCAGGTAATTGCTAGGCCTCGATCCTAGCAAACCTTCGCAAATAAGTTAATGGAATAAAAAAGCCGCTATCGCGATTAGCGATAACGGCTTACAAATCTGTATCACATATCAGTTTCTGGTATTAATCCCAGTGCAGGATCACTTTACCGGAATTACCCGATAGCATCGCATCGAAGCCCTGTTGAAAATCATCAATCGGGAAGTGATGGGTGATGATCGGTGATAAGTCCAGGCCTGACTGAATCAGTGACGCCATTTTGTACCAGGTTTCAAACATCTCGCGACCGTAAATGCCCTTGATGGTTAATCCCTTGAATATCACTTTACTCCAGTCAATGGCCATGTCTTGTCCCGGAATACCCAGCATCGCAATTTTGCCGCCATTGTTCATATTTTCCAGCATATCGCGGAACGCCATCGGAACCCCTGACATTTCCAGGCCGACATCGAAACCTTCGGTCATGCCAAGGTCGTTCATCACGTCCTTAAGGTTTTCTTTGCTTACATTTACCGCGCGGGTTGCTCCCATCTTGCGAGCCAGATCGAGTCGGTATTCATTGATGTCGGTAATCACTACATGGCGGGCACCAACATGTTTGGCAACGGCCGCGGCCATGATACCAATAGGGCCTGCGCCGGTGATCAACACATCTTCTCCAACCAAATCAAACGATAAGGCGGTATGTACCGCATTACCAAACGGGTCGAAGATAGCCGCTAATTCATCGCTGACTTCATCCGGCAGTTTAAACGCATTGTAGGCTGGAATGACCAGGTATTCAGCGAAGCTACCTGCACGGTCAACGCCAACACCAAAGGTGTTATTACACAGGTGACGGCGGCCGGCGCGACAGTTACGACAGTGACCACAGGTAATATGGCCTTCACCAGATACCCTGTCACCAATGTTAAAACCACGTACTTCCTGGCCTATACCTACCACTTCGCCAGCGTATTCATGACCAACCACCATAGGTACTGGAATGGTTTTTTGCGACCATTCATCCCAGTTGTAAATATGTATGTCGGTACCACAAATTGCGGTTTTCTTAATTTTGATCAATAGATCATTCGGACCCATTTCCGGCTTCTCAGAATCGGTCATCCAGATGCCAGGTTCGGCTTTTAATTTCGCTAACGATTTCATTGTTTACTACCCTTGAATAACGCCCATTTCTTGGCCGATACGAATAAATGCATCAATGGCTTTATCCAGTTGAGCTTTACTGTGTGCAGCAGAAATTTGGGTACGGATGCGTGCCTGCCCTTTTGGAACGACCGGGAACGAGAAGCCAATCACATAGATGCCTTCAGCTAATAATCTGTCTGCCATCTCGGCAGCAATTTTGGCATCTCCTAACATCACCGGAACAATGGCATGGTCTGCGCCAGCACAGGTAAACCCTGCAGCTTCCATTTTTTCCCTGAAATATGCAGCGTTTGACTTCAGGGTCTGGCGTAACTCGCCACCTTCCGCCAGCATATCCAATACTTTGATTGACGCACTGACAATGGCTGGTGCCAACGAGTTTGAGAATAAATAAGGACGAGAACGCTGACGTAACCACTCGATGATTTCTTTCTTACCCGAGGTGTAACCACCCGACGCACCGCCCATGGCTTTGCCCAGGGTACCGGTAATAATGTCGATACGATCGATGACATCACAGTATTCATGGGAACCACGGCCATCTTCGCCAACAAATCCCACCGCATGGGAATCATCGACCATCACCAGGGCATTGTATTTATCTGCCAGGTCACAAATGCCTTTTAAGTTGGCAATAACACCATCCATTGAGAACACGCCATCGGTGGCAATTAACTTGTAACGGGCGCCAGCTTCGTCGGCAGCAATTAACTGTGCTTCCAGTTCCTGCATGTCGTTATTGGCATAGCGAAAACGTTTGGCCTTACACAGGCGCACGCCGTCGATAATCGAAGCATGGTTTAAAGCATCGGAGATGATGGCATCTTCCGGACCTAAAATGGTTTCAAATAAACCGGCGTTGGCGTCAAAACAGGAAGAGTAAAGAATCGTATCTTCCATCCCCAGGAAGCTACTCAGTTTCTGTTCCAACGTCTTGTGAATATCCTGAGTACCGCAGATAAAACGTACCGACGCCATGCCAAAACCATGATCATCAAGACCGGCTTTTGCCGCTGCGATTAAATCTGGGTGGTTAGCCAGTCCCAGGTAATTGTTGGCGCAAAAGTTAATGACTTCTTCACCACTGCTAACGGCGATTTCTGCCTGTTGTGCCGAAGTAATGACTCGTTCTGCTTTATAAAGACCTTCGTCTTTGACTTGATCGATTTGTTGTTGAAGGTGTTGTAAAAAGTTTGATGACATATGCGCCTCAAATAACATAATGGAACAGCCGAAAAAATTGGCCGTTATTGTACGCTCATCCTTGCTGAAATAAAGGGGTTGCGATGTTTATTGAATAAAAGAGCAACATTGTACTTTAACTGAGCGGTGGAACACCTGAAGATTGCACTGGTCAGGCTTTTACTCAGGGTATAAGTGTTCATAAATATTTACGATGAAAGCGCAAGTGCTCTTCAATAAAGGTCGCGATGAAAAAGTAACTATGATCAAACCCCGCAGCGCCCTGGTAATCCAACTCTTTGCCTCGTCGTTGACAAGCTTCAGTAAGTGCCTCTGGTTTCAGTTGTTGTTCGAGAAAATTATCGGCAAGGCCCTGGGTCACTTTTAATGGCAGGGTAAAAAATGGATCGCCAGCCTCCAACACTTTGATCATTTCGCAACTGTCCCACTCAAACCAGGTATCCGTATCGGCTCCCAGATAGCCGGTGAAGGCTTTTTGTCCCCAGGGGCATTGTGTTGGATTGGTGATCGGGGCAAACGCACTGACCGATTGATACATTCCCGGGTTTTTCAGGGCGCAGATAATGGCCCCATGGCCGCCCATCGAATGCCCTGATATGGACTTTTTGTCGGTGACGTTAAAATTATCTTCGATAATGGCGGGCAGCTCTTTGGTCACGTAATCAAACATCTGATAGTTTTTGGCATACGGCGTTTGTGTCGCATTCACGTAAAAACCAGCACCAAGACCAAAATCGTAAGCCCCGTCAGGGTCGTCAGCAACATCATCACCACGTGGGCTGGTATCGGGCATAACCAAAACCAGACCAAGCTCATCGGCGATGCGCTGCGCTCCTGCTTTAGTACTGAAGTTCTCATCATTACAGGTAAGGCCGGATAACCAGTAGAGCACCGGTAAATGTTGGCCGGTGGCGAGTTCCGGATGGTAAACGGCGAATGTCATATCACATTGGTTTACCTGTGAATAATGGCTGAACCGTTGATGGTTGCCAGAAAACATGCGCTGACTGCTGATACGGTGCAATGTTGTACTCATAGGGGTCCTGCGTCAGTAAGTTAATGGTTACATATCGAAGTGAATGACTGAGCGTATGCTTTTGCCTTCATGCATTAACTCAAAGGCATGATTGATGTCTTTAAGTCCCATGGTATGGGTAATAAAATCGTCGAGTCGAAATTTCCCCGCCAGGTAGTCTTCTACGTAGCCGGGCAACTGGGAACGACCTTTAACGCCGCCAAAGGCAGTGCCACGCCACACACGTCCGGTAACCAGTTGGAATGGCCGGGTACTGATTTCCTGTCCCGAACCGGCAACGCCGATAATAACCGACTCGCCCCAACCTTTGTGACAACATTCAAGCGCAGAACGCATGGTATGAACATTGCCGATGCATTCGAATGAGTAATCGACACCACCATCGGTGAGATCAACAATGACATCTTGTATCGGCGCGTCATAATCCTTGGGGTTGATACAATCGGTAACCCCGAGTTTTTTGGCTAAGGGAAATTTATCGGTATTGATATCAATGCCAATAATGCGCTCGGCGCCAGCCATTACCGCGCCAATGACTACAGATAAACCTATGCCACCCAGACCAAATACCGCAACCGTATCTCCCGGTTTGACCTTTGCCGCATTGACCACAGCCCCCATTCCCGTGGTGACCCCGCAACCTAGCAGGCAGACTTCATGGAGCGGCGCCTGCTTATTAATTTTTGCCAGGGCAATTTCCGGCAACACTGTATATTCAGAAAATGTCGAAGTGCCCATATAATGATAAATATCGCTGCCATGCAGGGAAAATCGAGTGGTGCCATCAGGCATCAAGCCCTGGCCTTGGGTGGCTCGAATTTTCTGGCACAGATTGGTTTTTCCCGACAAACAAAATTTACATTGGCCACATTCCGGCGTGTAGAGTGGGATCACATGATCACCAACCTGCACACTGGTAACGCCTTCTCCGACCTCCTCGACGATACCGCCGCCTTCGTGACCGAGAATACTGGGGAAAATTCCCTCCGGATCATCGCCGCTTAAGGTAAATGCGTCGGTATGGCAGACCCCGCTGGCGACAATTCGAACCAATACTTCACCGGCTTTGGGCGGTGCGACGTTTACTTCTTCAATGCTAAGTGGCTGGCCTGGGCCCCAGGCGACAGCGGCGCGAGATTTGATCATATTGAGCTCCTGAACGGGATTAAAAAATTATAGCAGCATCAGTGTCGAAGACAGAAGACGATAAAAAATCGACACCTAATGTTGCTCGTATTGATGCTCACCTTACGTTAATTAAGGGTCAGATTGCAATTTGGTGATTTACCGCCTTGCACGTATAATTTCATTATTGCTCAATAACCTATTGTGATCGCCTTTTGCTGTCATTGTTGCTTTACCAGTTTGTTTCACTGATTTTAGTACCGCTGTTTATCCTGGCGCTATTTATTCGTTCCCGTAAGCAAATCGCTTATCGGCAGCGACTGGGCGAACGTCTCGGCTTGGTTGGCAAGTTAGATAAAGGTGGCATTGTCCTTCACGCTGCCAGCGTCGGTGAGGTGCTGGCCATTAAGCCTGTGGTCGAGGAATTGTTAGCACAATATCCACAATTGCCCCTGACGGTAACCACGTTTACGCCAACTGGTTCAGCGCAGGTGAAAAAGCAATTTGGTGACAAGGTTCAACATTGCTATATACCGCTGGATAATATCCTTAGCGTCAGTCTGTTTCTGACTAAGCTGAAACCCAGAATACTGATCCTGATGGAAACGGAATTGTGGCCGCAGCTTATCCATAGCAGCTACAAGCGCAATATCCCTTTATTGTTAATCAACGCCCGCCTGTCGGTAAAATCGTTAGCGAGTTATCAAAAATTACGTTGGTTGATTGCGCCAGCGTTGAATAAATTCCATCGTATACTCGCCCAGAGTGAAGAAAACCGGGAGCGATTTATTGCTCTGGGTGCGGCACCGGAGCGGGTTAGTCATAGTGGTAATCTCAAATATGACATTCACCTGACCGATGCACTGGAAGCTAAAGTCGAGCAATTGCGTGAGTTACATATCGCCAATCACCGGGTAATTGTTGCTGGCAGTACCCATCAGGGGGAAGAAACCCTGATTGTGAAAGCGTTTTTCGAAGTGAAACAATTGTATCCGGATTTATTGCTGGTCCTGGTACCCAGGCACCCGGAGCGTTTTGCCAAGGTGCAGGACTTGTGTCAACAACACGGTTTATCCGTGGTTCGTCGCGCCAGTGGCGATGATATTACTGAACAAACGGATGTCTGGCTGGTTGATACCTTAGGGGAGCTATTAGCGTTTTATGGGATAGCCGATATCTGTATCGTTGCCGGCAGTTTTTTTGACGTTGGTGGTCACAATCCACTGGAGCCGGCTCTGTTCGCCAAACCTATTGTTGTCGGGCCAAACATGGCTAACTTTCAGGATGTTTGTGAGCAGCTGTTAAGAGCTGAAGGGATTGTGCAATTGAAGGAAAATCAACAGCTGCAGCAACAGTTACAACACTTGCTTGGCGCGCGTGATGAGGCAAAATCGCTGGGACAACATGCCCAGGCCTTGCTGGCAAAAAACCAGGGCGCAGCGCAACGCACAAAAACCGAGATTGAGCAAATTCTGGCGCAGTAACAGCAACAGTGCGTAGCTAAAACTCAAATTCAAGGGCAATTCTCAGGGTGTGATTTTTTCCCGGATGAGAGAGTTCGGTAATAAACCCCGCTTCCCATTTAAGTTGTTTCTGGCCTGAAAATCTTTGTATGCCAAGAAACGCAGGACCAAGACCGAAAAACTCTTCGCCACTATATAATTCCAACGCCGGTTGTAACTGCGGGATCCATCGATAGCGGTATTGTAGGCGAAATTCAGACTCCCACTCATCAGCAATATTTTCGCCCCACTCGTAAATGGCAAAGGCATTCATGGTTAGACTGGTTTTTCCAAATTCTTTTTCAAACAACAGGCCCGCAGTTGCCTCCCAGGCGTCTTCCCGGTGTTGCTTCTCAATCTCGAACAGGGCACCATAATCGGCCCATTTTTCTCCCTGCTCGGTCAGCATCCAGCGTAATTCCAGTTCGTATCCCTGCAAACCAAAATCACCATCCTGCTCTTTCTCGCCGACAATGTAAGCTTCAACCATGAGGGTTTCACTTAAGGCATGTCCATAGGCAATTCGTTGTCCCAGTACATTCCTTTCCTCGGTCTGTCCGGACATCAATCGCCACTCAATTTCTCGTTCATTCGGCAATACATAAGGATGATAAACCTTGTCGACGACAATGCCATCGGCAACGGCAGAAGTACAGCACAGCGCCTGAACGGCAATTAACAGGACGAGAACAAATCTACCCGGCATTTTTAGTCCCTCCTGTGGCCATTGGGATTGATGGGGCGGGGCGGCGGCATCGCCAGTGTAAGATCAGAATCAGCAACACTGTAAGCAGATAACTGAGTGCAAAAACCAGGGTAGGTCGAGCCTCATAACCCAGCAGAGCCTTGAAAAAATGCCCGTACTCGGAGGCATCGCGAATGACCGGTGAGCTGTCCCATAATCTGATTGACGAATCAATCAGGTTGATCTGGTGCAATATGATTGAACTATGAGCTACCTGACCGGCGATAAACAACGCGAATAATAAGGTGACTGTGAAAGCCAGTTTTGAAGCTTGTAACCACAACAACAGGAAATACAGCAGTGCGACTAAACTCAGGCAAATTCCTGTACCAAGGGCGATACCGACGATGATGTTCGAGGTAAACTCCTGTTTCATCAGATAGCCGTCGAGAAAAATAATAAATGCACTGGCCCTGACGATGACAAAGGCTGTGATAGCAAACAGCAAGAATACTTTTTGAATCCGGGAGTGAGACTCAATCCTGGATAACACGTAAGCCGTCAGTAATGACACCATGCTGATTAAGATCAATATGACCTGGCTTAATTCAATACCACTACCCATATACGCATCGCTTAATGCCGGTAATAGGTGAAAATAGCCGATGACCCCCGCACTGGCGCAACATAAAGTGATAACAACAAAGGTCAATGAAAACGTTAGGTGTTTAAAAACCACAGCAATAATACCCAGTAAGATAAATATCGGCAGTAGGTCACGTAAGAACAAAATAATAGTGTTAACGAGCATTTTGCACCTCGACGACGATTACCCCTTTGGCGGATGTGGGGTTATATTCACCAAAATATTCATAGCGCCCGGGAGGCAGCGGGCCAACATATATCACCGCGGACTTTCTAGGAAAGATCACCTTTTCACGGTTTAAATCAAAGCTGTCGAATTCCTCTGCTTCGTTATCCAGGTTATGAATGATTAATTTCACTTTCTCATCCGCCGGGATGGTCAGTTCCGCCGGCGAAAACACGTGTTGCTCCAGGGATAAGTGAAACTCTTTAATGCTGGATTTGGCAAACAGCTCAAAGGTAAAGATTAATAGCAGCAACGATATGGTATTAATTACGCCAGGCTTAGAGGAATTCATCGGTCAGGCTTCCAGGGCCAATGGCATAGTGACTTTAACCTGAAGGCCACCTAATTCGGATTGCTCCAGTTGAATCTGACCATGGTGTAAATCAACGATATGACGAACAATAGACAGCCCTAAGCCGCTACCTTGCTGATCATGGTGCCTGGTTCGATAAAATCGTTCAAAAACTTTGTCCAATAACTCTTCCTTGATGCCTGGTCCTGAATCTTCAATGGTCACTAACGCGTTATTATTTTCCCGCTCAAGGGTAACCAGGATATGGCTGTTGGCACCACTGTACTTATTGGCGTTTTTTAATAAGTTATCAAATAGCACGGTTAAAGAAAATGCATCGCCAATCAGCTCAACTGGATAGGCGCGAAGCTCGATAGTTTGTTTTAACTGATCAATATTTGCATAATTTTCAGCAATTACCGATTGCAGGGTTTGTTCTAAATCCACCGTTTTCTTTTGGGTTTCGAATTTTTCCTCAGAGGTTCTGTGCAGGGCAATAATCTGCTCGATGACATGCGCCATGCGATCGATGTTTTGATTAAGTTCATCGATTTGTTGTTCGCTGACCTGCTTTTTCTGGATCGCCTTTTTTAAATTGTGACCAGAAATTTTTAATACGCTTATTGGGGTTCTGAGCTCATGGGCTGCGTCCGATGCCAATCGCTGTTCCCGTTCAAATGACTTCGCCAGGCGAGCAAATAAATGATTGAGGGTTTGTTCGACCGGTTTTAATTCGCTGACATCCTCGGTAACGTTAACTGGCGTGAAATCACTGGCGCTCTTTTGTTGCAACTGTTCTGATAAGCTCACCAGTGGCCGCAGGCTTTTGCGAATGGCCAAATAAACAAGAACACCGATTAAGGGTATCGAATAGACAATGGGAATGATCGCTTCAAGCAGCACTTGTTCTGCGGACTCCACCCGCTGTTTTAACGGTTGTGCCACCATGGCGGTACGCTGGTTTTCTGTTAAGGTAAAAACCCGCCATCGATTACTAAGAAATGTCGACTCTGAAAAGCCGTCTTTGGCTTTCGACATTAAATCTGCCGGCGCATTATTGCTGCGCAATATCAAATTTTGCTGTTGCCAGAGTTGGTAGGCAAATATTGAGTGCCGGTCTTGTTGTGCCGTGCTGGTGTTAAAATTTCCTTGCAGTAACGCATAGGCAAATGCTTTCATCTCATCGTCAAATACAAAAGTAATTTCGTTGACGCTCGCCTTGTAGCCTTTGATGGCAGCGCTGAAAGACGCCAGAGTGACGATTGAGATAATTACAATGAGCAGGTACCGTTGTATGCTCATCAGGACTTACTCACAACATATCCGACACCACGAACCGTTTTGATAAAATCTTTGGGAAGCTTTTTGCGAATATTGTGAACATGCACTTCGATGGTATTCGACGAAACCTCTTCGCCCCATTCGTAGAGCTTATTTTCAAGTTGTTGTTTGGAAAGGATACGGCCGATATTTTCCAGTAACGATTTGATTATCATGTATTCACGTCGTGAAAACGCCAGCACTTCACCGTCGACACTGACTGTATGGCCTTTGGTGTCGACGCTGACTTGTTTGTGGGTGATTAAAGATGAGGTATTTGTCCCCAGGCGACGCTCAAATACCCGCAATCGTGCCAATAGTTCTTCGATGTTAAAAGGTTTTGACAAATAGTCATCGGCACCTTTATCCAGCCCTTCAATTTTACTGTCGATACCATCGCGGGCAGTCAGGATAAGAAACAGCACCTGTTTATTTTTTTGCCGGATTCGTTTCAACACTTCCAGACCATCCATGTCCGGCAAGCCGAGATCCAAAATGATCACCTCATAAACAGCGCTATTGATTGCCAGCAACGCTTGTCCACCACAAGCTACCATATCGATACTATAGCCGGCATAGCGCAGTGACTCTTTTAAGCCGGACGCCAGTTGTTGATCATCTTCTACTAATAGTATTCTCATTATTGTTATCAGCGGTAATTTTTTGAAAACCGCAACGTTTTGTTTCGCTTCAGGTAAAAGCACCCGCAATCAAGGCGAGACAGTCTTTATTGAAGTATCATTAGCCCGAAGCTTAGTGTTTATTTTTTATTAAGTTTTTTGTCTACCTTTGAGATTAAGTCAGTTATTTCCTGTTGTCGATATTTATCCGCTAAAGGGCGGTCTTCTCGCGCTGGTGCCTGTTGGGCAATTAGCAGGTATTTTTTTGCCTGCTGGTATTGATGATCGTCATACAGGAACTCACCGAAAAAATAGTTGGGATCTATGCCTTCGGGGTTGATGATTAATGCTTTTTCCAGGTACATGCGTGCGTCTTTATCGTCACCAAAACTGATCGGCCAGCCCGGAACTTTATGATACAAGGTACCTAAACTGGTATAGGCCGAGCCCATTAAGGCACTACCATCAATTCGAATGGCTTTGGTCAGTGAGTGCTTTGCACTTTTAGCCAGGGACAGAGCGCCGAGCCCTCCTTTGGCACCTGCAAAGCTGGACTCTATAATGCCCCGCCAGACCCAGTATTCGGCGTTGTCTGGCTCGGCTTGAGTCAGTGCCGTGGCGGTTTCAAGTAGCTCTTCAAATCCTTTGATTTGCGCTTTATCGTCCAGTTCATAATTAACTTTTGCCCACTGGTGCTGAAGTTGCGTTAATTGCTCAGAGGTCATTGTTGGTGCCGCCAGGCTTGTGTTGCAGTACAACAAAGCAAGGACGAACATTGTTAGAATGCGAGATTTCATTTTTGCTCTCCTGTTATAAAGGTTAATATTTTCTTCGATTGCCTGGCGATGGATTTATCGACCAGTTCTGGTAGTACACCATTAAGGCGGACCAGAAATTTTTCCGGCCAGCCGACCACATAGCGGACGCTGTTGCCGTGAAGAAACGCGATAAATTCCCGGGCGACCGTTTCTGGATCGTCAACCTGGGTGCCCAATGACTCGTTCATGGTTTTGGCATCGGATGAATTGATGCTGGTATTGGTCGCCCTGGGGGCGAAGTAACGCACCTGGGTTCCGGTATGGACTAACTCCCGTTGCAGGGCTTCGGTGAAGCCTTTTAATCCAAATTTACTGGCGCAATAACTGGCGTAACCGGGAAAGCCAATGGCACCTAGCACAGACCCTACATTGATGATTTGCGCATTGGATTTATCAACACGACTGAGGAACAGACGAGTCAGCTGCATGGTACTGACCAGGTTTGTTACCAGGATGTTGTCGATGTCAGCATCTTGCATGCTAGTGAAATGCTTAAAGGCCGAGACCCCGGCATTATTGATCAGTATCGTTGGATTTCGCAGTGTAAAAGCCTGGTTGATGATGTCTTGCCGGGCTGCTTTTTCATTTATATCTCCGATTAGGATATGATGCTGCCCCGTGAGTTCATCATTCAGCGCCTTTAATGCAGCCAAATCCCTTCCCTGTAACATTAACGTATAACCATGTTGGGCGAGTTGCATCGCGATTGCCTTGCCGATGCCGCCAGTAGCGCCCGTTAACAGGCAGGTTGGTTTAGATGACATGGCGAATCTCCGTGACTTGTGCCGGTTGAATGCCTTCCAGGCTGCGAAATATGTTGGCATAGAGCAGATAGAACTTTTTGGTACTGGATACGATCAGATCCTGTTCATCACTATCGGTGATACGATTCATTAAATCGGCGAAGAATTTAACGTGTTCAATATCGAGAGCGCCATGGGAGCGCAGATAGGAAAAGGCCTTATCGGGAAGCTTCAGAGATTGCTGAATGGCGCTTGCCGCCTGGTCCGCCATCGCAATACTAGTGCCTTCCAACACATGTACCATGCCGAAAAAAGTCAGGGGGCTGATCCGTGAGATACTGTCGTAAGCGAAGGCGACCATGATTTCTGTTGCCAGTTCGGGTGTGCTGGCGCGCACCTGCTCTTTATCATAACCGCAGGCAGCGATATCGTTGAGTATCCATTCCTGATGACCCATTTCTTCTTCAATGTATTCAGCCACGGCTTCGCGCAACCACTCTTTATCCTGTGGTAAGTGAGCGCCGGTCGACATTAATAATGGCACCGTATGTTTAACGTGATGATATGCCTGGGTCAGAAAGGCAACATACTGTTCCGTGTTAATATCACCGGCCAATCCCTGGCGGATAATCTCACTGGTTAAAAGATAATTTCGTTGTTCTGTTGTTTCCTGATTTAATCGTTCATATAAATTCATGGTGATACTCTTTTCGGCCAGTGGAAGGATATAATTGTTGCAGCTCACTTAAGTACAGGGCTTCGATTCGCCCCCGTCGAGGTCTGCCATTTGACGTATATAAGCCACTCTCGCAGGTCATCGGCGAGGATAAGCTAAGGTGAGCCTTAACCTGTGCATAGTCGGGCAATGACTGATTAATGGTTTGCAACGTTGTTGTAATCTGTTGCGGCGTGACATGTGAGTTAAGTGGTACCACTATTGCCGTGCAATAGGCTTGAGCGTCACCAAACACAACGGCCTGCTGAAACATCCCGGTCGCTAATAGTTCGGCTTCTATCCATTCCGGAGAAATATTGCGACCGTATGAGTTAATGATGAGGTTGCTTTTGCGGCCGAGAATTTCAATTTGTCCGGCCTTGATTCGCGCTAAATCGCCGGTTCGTACCTGATTTTGCCCCCAGGTTTGCGGGCGATTTAAATAACCAAGAAATGCATTACCGTTAACAATCAGCTCACCGTCCTCAATATCGACACTAACGTGTTCAAGGGGGGCTCCGACAAGATGATCGTTCGCGGCCGAAGCATGATTCAGGCAAACCACAGAACCACATTCAGAAAGCCCATAACCCTGAAAAACCGGCAGGCCAAGCTGCCTGGCTCGTCGCAGTAGTTGAGGGGCAACCTTGCTACCTCCTACCGCAATAAACGAGAGGGATTTGGGCGGTACCCAGCCACAATCAATGGCGTGGATCAGTAACTGTAACAATTCAGGTACCAGTATCAGGGTATTTGGCTCCGTGGATGAAATGGAGTGAACCATGTTTTGCACACTTGTTACCCTGGAGCCACTAAATCCCCGGGTTTCCTCCCTGGCCAGAACTACCGAACCACCGCACATCAGTGGCGCATAAACGCCGGCAATATTCTCCAACAAAGTGGATAAGGAAAGCAGGCAGAAGTGATTAGGAGCATCGACAGCCACAGCTTTGGTTAGTGACTTTGCCACCCGATATTGATTTTCAAGACTTAAACATACGCCTTTTGGTTCACCCGTTGAGCCTGATGTGAAGGTAATTTTACTGGTATTTTCAGGTAGCAAGGCCCGTTGCCTGAAATGGGTTTTATAAGCGGTTAATCCAGTAAGAGGGAAGTCGATGGCCTGAAAATTTAAAAAGTCTGCCTGTTCGAAGATCACCAGATCAGGTTGCGCCGATTGCAGCAAAGCCAGGAACTGAGATTGACTGAAAAACGGTGGAACCGGAATAAATACGATACCCGCTGCCTGACAGGCTAAATCGATAATCACCCATTCAACACTGTTATCACTTTGCATCGCCACACAGCGCACATCGGTGTGACGAAGCCAGGCTGCCATGTCTTGCACCCAGGTTTGTAACTGGCGGTAGGTTACAATTTTATCGATACTGACCAGGGCGACGCGATCGCCCGGTTGTTGGTTAATTTCTTCCAGAATCAAAACTCGCCCTCCATTTTCTGACAAACGCGGGCAATTTTTTCACTTAACCTGAGCAGTTGTTTGTTATAGAAAACATTGCCTTCGATGATGGCCATGATGCTGTCTAATTCGGCACTTACGACTTTTGGCTGGGTCAGATAATAGCAACCCCAGTTATCTTCACTTGCAAATAAACGATCCTGGCGGGCATCAGCAAGAAAGGTAGTCGATACGCCCGCTCGGGAAACCAGGTTGAGAATATGGCTGGTACCACAAAACACCATGTGTTTTTTATTAAGCAAATACAGAGTAGTGGCAGTTACCAGAAATAAAGGAATAGTTAATTGCTGCGAGTTACTGTAGAGGCTACCGATTTCGACAATCTCACTCCGCTTCGAGGCCTTGGCACTAAAACATGGCATGTTTTCAATTGCACAGGGCAGGTATTGTTCGATAAACAGCGGGTTTAGGCCGCTGCGTATTCCCAATGCTGCCTTAACGCCGCCGTCCTGTATGGCTAATAGGTGCGGCATGGTGATGGCAATGTCCGCCTGGTAATGCTGATAAAAGCCACCTTTAATGAAGCGTTCAAGTCGGCCGCGATCAGGATCGGCTTGAGAAAACACATCAATATCGAAACCAGGATGCCCGGCACTGATGGACTTGTTGTGATGGGGTTGAAGCGCTAACTCATTCATAATCTGTCTCATTGGTCTCGTTTTAAGATGAGTGTAAACAGCGATTCTTAACGTAAACTTAAGGCCTGAATATTTTTTTGAAGCGGTTAAGTTTTCCTTAAGGTTGGCTACATAAACTGGAGGTACATTCACCAGACACCTTTACAACAAGAGCAATAATGCAACGCTTCATCTCTTTGTTTTTGCCTTTTTTATTATTCTCCCTGGGCATGCTAGCCCTGCTATCGTTATTCCGACTGGGGCTGGCATTCTGGCACTTTGAAAGGGCGGTCGGTAACGAATCGCTAATGACCCTGCTGTTTAATGGCTTGAGAATCGACCTAAGTACACTCGGCTACCTGTTGCTGATTCCCGCGATGATTCATCCATTCGCGATTTCCAGTCGCAGGGTTTCGCCGCTGTGGCAGAAATCAATCAAAATTCTGTTTCTTACTTTTGCTTTGCTGGTCATATTTTTCGAGCTATCGACGCCGACCTTTATCCTTGAATATGGCGTACGTCCTAACCGCCTGTTTATTGAGTATCTGACTTACCCGCAGGAAGTATTCAACATGTTGCTCCATGGCCACCTGTTCACATTAGTAACGGTGGTGGGATTATTAGTGTTACTGGCAATTGGTTTGTGGTTTAGTCTGGCGCACCTGCAACTAGAACATCAGCGCCATTCGATACCGAGTCGCTGTGCCACATCGTTGTTACTTACTGCGGTGTTGCTGCTTTGTGCCAGAGGTACGTTGGGACATCGGCCAATCAACCCTGCTTTTGTATATTTTTCTGCTGATCCGTTAGTGAATTCATTAGCGCTGAATTCAATTTACAGTGTCGCCCATGCCTACAAGCAACTCGGCAATGAAAAAGATGCGGCGAAAATGTATGGGCGGATGGACAGGGACAAGGTTATCGACATTGTCCGTAAGAGTTCGGGTGTAGATAGCCAGGCGTTTAAATCGTCTCAATATCCAAGCCTGTCAGAGCGGCAGCCAGTGTATCGGGGCAAGCCTAAAAACCTGGTGATCGTTCTCGAAGAAAGCCTTGGTGCCCAGTATGTGTCGGCGCTGGGTGGTTTAAATCTGACCCCCCATTTGAATGCGTTGTATCAACAAGGCTGGGGATTTAGCCATTTATATGCAACAGGAACGCGTTCGGTGCGGGGCATTGAGGCAGTGGTAACCGGTTTTACGCCAACCCCGGCGCGGTCTGTGGTTAAACTCGATAAATCACAGCAAGGTTTTTTCACCATTGCTTCACTGCTGCAACACAACGGCTACACGACGCAATTCGTTTATGGCGGTGAAAGCCATTTTGATAACATGAAAAGCTTCTTCCTGGGCAATGGTTTTGCGCAGATTGTCGATTTTGATGATATTGCCGAGCCGCAATTTGTGGGATCCTGGGGGGCCAGCGATGAAGATTTATTTGCTCAGGCGAATACCGAATTAAATCAATTACATGATACGGGTAAGCCGTTTTTCAGTTTGATTTTCTCATCGAGCAACCATGATCCGTTTGAGTTTCCTCCTGGTATTGTGCAGCCCATCGATTATACACCTGCACAACTTGACACTTATGATAGCAAAGAGCGCTTGCGACACCAGGCAATACAATATGCGGATTATGCCCTTGGCAAGTTTATTGCCACCGCCAAATCTCAAGCTTACTGGCAAGATACCATATTTTTGGTGGTGGCCGATCATGATGCCAGGGTGCTGGGTCGCGATTTGGTACCGGTCAATAATTTTCATATTCCCGGGGTGATTTTAAACAGTGGCAAAGCTGCGGTGCTGGACGACAGGATTATTAGCCAGATTGATCTAGCGCCGACATTACTTTCCCTGATGGGGATTAACAACGTATCACCGATGTTGGGACATGATTTAAATGACATCAATGTTGAGCAGCGGGCGATGATGCAATATGCGGACAATTTTGCTTATATGAGCGGCAATCAGGTAACGATTTTGCAGCCCAGTAAGGAGCCCAGGCATTTTATTTTTGATACTCAAAATCGGACCCTGTCACCCGGCCAGGCAAATCCTCAGCTCGACGAAGCTGCATTAGCGCACGCACTGTGGGGGAGCCTGGCTTATGAGAATGGCTGGTATCAGGCCGATTATTGAAGCAAGTGACGTTGATCTTTAACCAGTTTATCGATTTGCTCTTTTACCATGTCAAAGGTGATTAAATGCATCAGTTCACCTTTGGCCCGGGTACCAAATGGTATGTCGTTTAACGGTTTTCCCTGTTGTTGTTCAATGGCCTGTTGATAAACGCTAACCACATTATCCTGGTACAGATAGGGTCCGGTGCGGGCAGGATTTGAATGTGCGTACAAACCAATAACCGGCGTATTGACGGTAACCGCCATGTGCGCAGGTCCGGTATCGGGTGCGATCACCAGTTTGGCATTTTCCAAAACGGCTAGCATCTGTTTCAACGATGTTTTGCCAACCAGGTTTAAGGTTTTTTGCTCGCATCTTTGCTCAATTTGTTTCGCTAAATCGACCTCCAACGGAGCCGGGCCTCCACAAAGTACGACCTGGTAGCCGAGGCTGGCCAGGTAATCCGCGGATTTTGCATAACCCTCAGCATGCCAGTTCCGTTCGGCTTTGCTCGCCGCGGGTGAAATCACTGCGTATCGAGGATGATCAATATTCGCTTTTACAAACTCCGTATCCTGCTCGCCATGCGGCATTAACCAGTGCGGATCTTCGGTTTTCACCCCAATCGCCCGGGCGAATGCGAGAAAGCCATCGAGAACATGTGGATTTTGTTGGGCTTCCACCGTACGGTTGGTAAACAGCCATTGTCCTTCCTTCGCCCGGGCTTTATCGAAACCGATTTTTACTGACGCCGGAATAAATAAACTGGCGATGCTGGCGCGCAAGGCAACCTGCATATGCAGCAGGACATCAAATGCCCGATGTTGCATGTGTTGGCGTAATTCCTGGTATCCGCGCCAGCCTTTGGATTTATCGAAGATGATAAACTCGACACCGGGAAGATCCTGTAACAGGCGATATTCGACTTTGCCAAGTACCCAGGTAATTTTTATTTCTGGATACTGTTTTTGGATTTGTTGTACCATAGCCACGGCATGACAAACATCACCAATCGCAGATAACCTAAGAATACACAGGGATTTCAGGTTGGAAAACTGGGCTGTCATAAATGAAGGTCCGCTCCGGGCCTGGCTGTGCCGGCCAACTGATCAATGAAAAGGGTTATTATCTTGAACCTGCAGAGATTTGTAAAACAATCCGCATTAAATCTTTTCCAGCAAGGCTCAATTACCTGTGTCTATCATGGACATATTTTAGAGGATTTTGAGCCAGGCATGTTCGCCGCCGCTTACTGGCAGAAAAAACAAGCCGTGCTTGGTTCCGCTACCGGGCGAGGTACCACCTATTTCGTTGAGCATCAGGGCGGTCAGTTCGTGCTCAGGCATTACTATCGTGGTGGCATGGTCGGTAAATTTATCAATGACCGTTATTTTTATACCGGCATGATGAACACCCGGGCGGTGAAAGAGTTTCAATTGTTAATGCATTTAAGGGAATTAAAGCTTCCTGCTCCAGAGCCGATCGGCTTTGCCGTGCATCGCCACGGCTTAACTTACTCCGCTGATATTCTTACCGGGCTGATCCATAATGCCCGGGATCTGGTTGGCTGTTTGCAGGAAAAGCCCCTGACGGCAGAGCAATGGCAAAACATTGGCGCCACCATCTACGAATTTCATCGCTATGGTATCTTTCATCACGATCTTAATTGTCACAATATTATGTTAGATAACGCAGGCAAGGTGTGGCTGATTGACTTTGATCAGGGCAAGGTTGAAGCACCCTTAGGTAGCTGGTGCCAGCAAAACCTGGATAGATTGTTACGTTCGTTTCGAAAAGAACTTGATCGTTTGCACGGCTTTCAATGGCAGGAAAGTGACTGGCAGGCGCTGATGTCAGGTTATCAACGCCTGGAAACTGAACGTTAAGTGGCTTACGCGCTCATTTCCACTTCGCTGGCCTGTTGTTCCAGCTGCAGGTAATGGTTACGGGCTTTTTCAAACTCTTCGCGAGCATTGTCGGTTACATACGGACTTAGCAGGGCGAAAATTTTCAGCAGTCCCTGATACAGGGCAGAATCATCAATTTTTGGCTCATCGTGCTGAGTTTGCAGGTAGCTTAACCAGAAGGTTGTTGTGATCCGCAGTAAACAGGTCAAATCATCCAATTCTTCTTCTTTGATGTTGAGAATGTCAGCATCTTTTAGCGAAACCAGCATGCTGGAAACTTTCTTAATGATTTCCCGTTGAATTTCGGAATAGCGCTTCTTTAGCGATGGGTTTTTGCTTAGTAAAACTGGCAGGTTTGAATAGAAAAAACGGAACTTTGAGATTAGCTGAAAGACGATATCCATATACTTTAAAATGGAATCGAGCGGGTTTTCTGTATCCGACAGGCGTTGGAACTGAGAGATCAAATCATCGGCATATTCGGCATAAATGGCAGAGATAATGTCTTCTTTATTACGGAAATGGTAATAAAGGTTGCCCGGGCTAATTCCCAGGTGCGCTGCTATGTGGTTAGTCGTGATATTGCGCTCGCCCTGTTCATTGAACAATTCAATACTGGCGAGGATGATTTTTTCTCTTGTTTTCATTCCCTTCAAAACCCTGAATGATAAAGCGACTTGCTATACTCAAAATTGGATGAATTTTGACATCATACACGCTAAACCGGGCAAAAGTGAAACTTTTTGAGTATTTACTTTAAGCAAATTTTAGCCAGAGCTTTGCATTGCGTACATCCATAGTTACAATGACGAAAACTTCCTGTTGAACCAGCACCATGAAAAATAAAGCAATATATCCAGGCACCTTTGATCCGGTTACTAATGGTCACCTTGATCTGATAGAGCGTGCCGCAGACCTCTTCGACCATGTGATTGTTGGTGTTGCCGCCAGTCCGAGTAAAAAGCCGAAATTTGAGCTGGCTCAACGGGTCGAAATGATCGAAAAGATCACCGAGCATCTGGACAACGTCACGGTTAAAGGCTTTAGTGGCCTGTTGGTTGATTTTGCGAAATCGGTTGATGCAAAAGTGTTGATCCGTGGCCTGCGGGCGGTATCGGATTTCGAGTACGAATTTCAACTGGCAAATATGAATCGTCGGTTATTACCGGATTTGGAAAGCGTATTTCTGACCCCGGCAGAGGAAAATTCATTTATCTCTTCAACCCTGGTCAAAGAAGTCTCATTGCATGGCGGTGATGTCAGTGGCTTTGTTCACCCTTATGTGAAAGAAGCGCTGGATAAGACTTTGTTTAATAAAGCTGGAGCTACTTAGCTTTAAGCCATAAGCCATAAGCCATAAGCGGTAAGTGGTAAGTTGGCTGGTGATTCCCTGCGCCGACAGGGAATCCTGATCGCAGCTACGCTCGCTAGATGTAGTAGAGTATCAATATCCCGGCAAGCAACAGGGCAACCCAGAATACCATAGTCTCAATGGGCCAAAGCCGGGCAAAATAGCCTTTGGGTTGCTCTTTTTCATTGTCATAAGAGCTATTAATTAGCCGTCTCACCCCGACTTTCGATAGCCTTTCCAGTCGATTCATTGCCTCGGTAATGGAATAGTAAATCGGCACCATAAACCCTGGCGCCAGTTTGCGATAAAACCAATCAGAATCCAGATTCGTAGACGGCAGCTCTGGCGGATATAAATTCTTCAGATTCAACCATACAAACGCCAGTGCCGAGAAGAACAACAGCTGAAGCTGGGTTAGTACATGGGTCACGTCATAGGGTTGATAATCCACCTCCCAGGGAAGCAATGCATAAACGGTTTGTGCCGGGAAGGTCCCGATAACGATACAAAGTAGCGCCGCAATTGCCATAGCGGTTAGCATATTTTTTGGCGGCTCTGTGGTGCGAATACCAGAATCATGAGCAAAAAATGCAAAATAGGGGATCTTGATACCGGCATGGTGGAACACCCCGGCGGCGGCGAACAATAGTGCTAGCCAGACAATATCATATCCTTCTGCCACCGCAGCGCTCATGATCATCGACTTCGACACAAACCCGCTGAATAAGGGAAATGCGGAAATCGATGCGGCACCGACGATACAGAGAATCGTCGTTTTCGGCATGGTTTTGTACAGGCCGCCTAACTCTGAGCCATTAATGCGTCCGGTCATATGCAGTACGGCACCCATGGTCATCATCAGCAAGCCTTTAAAAATAACGTCATTAAAGGCATGGGCAACGGCACCATTAAGGGCCAGTGACGTGCCAATGCCAACACCGACCACCATAAATCCAACCTGGTTGATCATGCTGTATGCCAGTACCCGGCGTAGGTCGTTTTCAATAACCGCATAAAAGATTGGGAAACAGGCCATAGTGACGCCAATCCAGACCAACAATTCCTCGCCAGGGAACCCCCTGGCGAGTGCATAAACCGCTACCTTGGTGGTAAAAGAGGCAAGGAATATTGTACCGGTTGGTGTTGCTTCCGGATAAGCATCGGTTAACCAGTTGTGCATAAAAGGAAATGCACATTTGATACCAAAGGCCAGGAATATTAACCAGGTGCCGAGATTTAAAATACCGTCATGTCCTAAGCCAATTTCGGCAAACCTGGCGCTACCGGTCTGTTTCACGAAGATGGTTGCCCCGGCGAGTAATAACACGCCTGATAGCACCTTAATGATGATGTAGCGCATCCCGGAACGGTACGCACGATCCGTGCGCCGGGCCCAGATTAAAAATACTGAGGTTAACGCCAGCAGTTCCCAGAATACGAATAAGGTGAGTAAGTCGCCAGCAAACACCGCCCCGACCGCACTGGCCGCATAACTCAGTCCCGCCACATGCTGAACCGTATCTTTAAGATGCAGGGCATAAACCACGGCAATGAATGCCGCTAAGTGGAAAAGATAGCCAAACATCATGCTGAGTTTGTCTGCCCGCACAGGCTCAAGGTGATAGCCGAGGAACTCAATGGTCCAATAAATGCCGGGCTCCAGGCTCGCCAGTTGCAATGCGCCCCATACTGGGGTCAAAAGCATAACGACGCTACGCAAATGGCCGCGAAGAAAGATGGCAGCAATGGAACCGAGTAACAGTGGCAGGAATGGTGGCAAAAATGGCAGGCTACTTATCATAGTAGTCGTCCCCTCTCATCAGGACTTTACGCATCGCTTTGGCGATGAGCACTAGCAGCACACAGCCAATGAAGCCGTAAATTGCGTAAAATGCCGGAATGTTTTCCCAATCGTGATAAATGTGACGATGGACAATAAAATCGGCCACTACCAATAGCGTACATATCAGGTAAAACACCTTGAGTATCTTGTCGATATTTTCTGGCTTATCAAAAAAGTCCGGTTTGTTTTGCTCATCACTCATGTAAGGCTTTCCTTAAAATTCCGTAGACACGCCAGGTATCAGATTAATTAAATCGATAATGGGTTGTGGGAAAAAGAACAACAGCAGGCATGCGGATGCGGTCACGGCAATGGCGATCAAGCTAGGCAATGGCGTGTGTTGGGTTTCTGTC
This sequence comes from Thalassotalea mangrovi, assembly GCF_005116735.1. Lineage (GTDB taxonomy): Bacteria > Pseudomonadota > Gammaproteobacteria > Enterobacterales > Alteromonadaceae > Thalassotalea_A > Thalassotalea_A mangrovi. Next base: position 24,911 of record NZ_SWDB01000020.1, read on the forward strand.
CATGATTCCGGTTGTTGATTTGGCTCCGCCGGAGTAAAGAAGGCTTTGATTGGAATCGGCAGCAGGTAAGCTACGTTCAGTAACGAGCTCAATGTCAGCACTGCAACGATGATCAACTTATCTTGTTCCAGGGCGCCGACCAGCAAATACCATTTACTCCAGGTTCCGGCCATGGGTGGCAAGCCGATAATACTGAGTGCACCAATGGCAAAGGCAATCATGGTTAACGGCATTTTATGGCCCAGGCCGACCATCTCACTGATATTCTTTTTATGGGTTGCGACCATAATCGCACCGGCACAAAAGAATAAGGTAATTTTACCAAACGCATGGGTGACGATATGCAGGGTTGCACCCGCTGCAGCAATGGAGGAGGCCAATAGTGCACCAACCACGATATAACTTAGCTGGCTGACGGTTGAATATGCTAATCGCGCTTTTAAGTTATCTTTAGTCGTTGCGACAAAAGACGAGAGCAAAACGGTAGCCGCGCCGATATACAGCATCAGATCAGTGGTGGCGATTTCGCTCAGGTTATCTATGCCAAAGATATAGATGGCGATTTTGAGAATACTGAAAACACCCGCTTTAACTACCGCTACCGCATGAAGTAATGCGCTAACCGGAGTTGGTGCTACCATAGCCGCAGGAAGCCAACGGTGAAAAGGCATTAGCGCCGCTTTGCCGATGCCATAACAGAACAGCACCAGTAACACGGCAATCAAACCACTTGACGATACGTCGTTAAATACGCCTCCGGGTGTAAATTCCAGGGTTTGGGCACTCACCCAGGTGCCAAGCACAGCAAACAGTAAAAATGCTATCGACGTAGTTAGCAGAATCCCCAGGTATACCCGCCCACCGCGTTTCGCTTCTTCATTGCCTGCATGGGTCACCAGGGGATAGGTTGATAGTGTTAACAGTTCATAAAAAATAAACAGGGTTAACAGGTTAGCGGAAAAACAAATCGCCATCACCGTACTGATCGCCAGGGCGAAACAGCAGAAAAAACGCGTCTGGTTTTGCTCATGATGACCACGCATGTAACCGATGGCATAGATGGTGGTGATGATCCATAAAAAGCTGGCAACCAGGGCAAACAGGACACCCAATGGCTCGACCGAGAATGCAATGTTCAATCCTGACAGAAGCACGACCCAGGTCGTCGCCATCGGCACCTGATTAAAGGTGTTATCTGCGATGCCTAGAACCAGGGTAAAAAGAATAACCGCCGTGGCAATGGAGACGGTTTCCCTTAAGTTAGGGCGTTTACCCGCGAACACGAGTAGCGCTGCACCAATGACTGGCACGATAATACTAAGGTTGATGAGCTGGGAAGGCTCTAAAGCAGACCAGATATTCATCGCACTGCCCCCAGGTCGGCAGCAGGTTGAAACAGCCATTTTGAGGCCGCATCGGCTGCGCTAACGCTCAGTGAGGTATCTATCCCGAAATATATGTTGGCGAGAACCAAAATCCACATTGGAATTAACATCAGCACTGGGGCTTCTTTAATAGTCGTGTCCGTCGGATCAGCAGGCTCTTTGAAATAAGCCACCTCAAGAACTCGGCCAATATAAACAATCGCCAACAAAGAACCTGTGAGTATCAGGAAGGCAATTAGCCAATGCTGTTGCTCAAGGGCGGCGGTGACTAAATACCACTTGCTGACAAAGCCAGCGGTAAGCGGTACACCGATAATGCTTAATCCGGCAATGGTGAAGGCCGCCATGGTCAGTGGCATGCGTTTGCCAAGCCCATAATACGCTTTGATATCGGCAGAACCGGTGCGAAATAATACCGCACCGACCGCCATGAACAGCGCGCCCTTCATTAATGCGTGGTTGAAGATATGCAGTAATCCCGCCATGAGGCCGGCACTGGTGACCAGGCTGATACCGAGTATCATATAGCCTATTTGCGCCACACTACTGTAGGCCAGCATGGTTTTTACGTTACTTTGCACCGTTGCCACGAACGAGCAGTTAAAGATAGCGACAATCGCCAGCACCAGTAAAATCACGTCCATCCCCATCTCGTGGAAGACGTACTCTGCACCATAGATGGTGAAGATAAAGCGCACCATGACATACACAGCTACCTTAGTGGCGGTACCTGCCAAAAAGGCGCTTACTGCCGAAGGTGCGTGGGTGTAGGCCGGCGGTAACCACATATGTAGAGGAAACAGAGCTAGTTTGATACTGACCCCGATTAGAATGAAGGCAAGGCCAGTGTTGAGGGTGCGATTACTGTCGTACTCGGCAATTCTAGCCGCCAAGTCCAACATATTTAAGGTACCGGTTTTCATATACATCATGCCAACACCGATGAGTATGAATGTGGCACCAATGGTGCCCATTACCAGGTAGCGAAATGCTGCAGTAAGGGCTCGCCGGTCGGATGCCAGGCTGACCAGCGTATAAGTCGCGAGTGAGGAAATCTCCAGAAATACGAATAGATTGAAGGCATCACCGGTACTCAAAATACCCGATAACCCGGCCAGGCAAAGCAGGTGTGCGGTATAGAACAGTGTGTGCTGATTGCGATCGATTTCTTTGTCGATACTTTGTTTCGCATAGACTAATACCAGGGTTGAAAGCCCGGTTACTACACTAAGAACCAGAGCGTTAGCGACATCGACTCTCATTTCAATGCCCCAGGGAGGCTCCCAACCACCGAGTGCGTAGCTCAAAACACCTTGATCCAGGGTTGTCAGCAGTAAAACAATCGAAATAAAAAAACTGAATCCACTAATCAAAGTGGCAAATAACCAGGCTAACTGGCTCCTTGCCAATAACATACATACCGGTGCACCAATCAGTGGCAGAACAATCGGTAAAACAGGAAAGTGCTGTGCAAACATCAGATTAGAGCATCCTTGTCTTTGAACTCATTTTCCTCAACCGTTCCGTAAGCGCGCTTGATTCTGACAATAAGAGCCAGGCCGACTGCGGTAGTTGCAACCCCCACCACAATCGCGGTAAGGATGAGTACGTGGGGTAAAGGATTTGAATAGCTGGTTATACCGTCTGCCAGGATTGGTGCACTCCCCCCCGAAACCTTGCCGATGGAGATGTACATGATAAATACCGAGGTTTGAAAAATATTAAGTCCAACCACTTTCTTTACCAGGTTATTAGCAGAAATAACAATGTAAAACCCTGCCATCATCAAAAATACGACAATCCAGTAGTTGTAATAGTCAACGATAAAACTCATTGAATGTTCGCCCTCTCTGCCTGACTGGCAAAACCATAAAAAATACTAAGGATGGCGGCAAAAACCGTCACGCCAATACCAAACTCGATGACTATGATGCCGATATGCTGTCCAGCAACGGGATCACTGGCGAGAACGTTGTAATCCAGGAAATTACCACCGAAGAATAAACCTGCCACACCGGTAGCTGCGTAAATCAGTACTCCCATGGATGCCAGTATTTTCAACAATTTTGGTTGTATCACTTGAGTTGCCAGCGGCAGGCCAAACACTAAGGCGTAAAGAATGATCGCCGCTGCTGCGATGACACCTGCCTGAAAACCGCCTCCGGGTCCATAATCACCGTGGAATTGAACATATAAGGCAAACACTAATATCAGAGGAATAATGAGTTTGGCTACCACCCTGAGGACCAGATGTGACTTCAGTCCGGATTCAATCGTAGCTTGGCTTTGTTTGGGTAATCCTAACAAACTTAACACACCGATAGCGGCGGCGAATACAACGGCAGTTTCGCCCAACGTATCGAAGGCACGATAACTTGCCAATACCGAGGTAACCATATTGGGCAACCCCACTTCCTGTGGTGATTCTTCAATATAGCGAGGTGCAACATGTTGATTGGCAGGATTTTCAGGGTCGCCGAACGGTGGCATATCTAAGGTGCCGTAAATGAGTGCCGCACCGGTCACAATTACCACCAGCAATGGCAGCAAAGCCGTATGACTATTAGCCTTTTCTTTGCGTCCGGTTAATGCCAATGTGCCGAGCATCAGTACCGTGGCGATGCCAGCGCCCACTGCCGCTTCGGTAAACGCGACATCAACCGCATCGAGGTTGACGAATATCAGCGCCGATAAAAAGCTATATATGCCAAAAAGCATGACCACAGCGAAAAGATCTTTGAGAAAGATAATCCGCAAGGCAGTTATCGCAAGCATACCGAGTAATACCAAGTCGATTAACTCTGCCATTAGCCGTTATCCTTGTTTTGGGTGTCTCGGATTTCCGCTAAGGTCAGCAGGCCACCATGTCTGGCGGATTTAGCAAGGGCATGTGAAGCTGTTGGGCTGGTAAGTAATAAGAAAACCAGGATAAACAAAAGTTTGATGGCAACCAAGTCAAAATCTGTGCGCAGAATCAGGCCAGAAATTATCAGTATGGTGGCGATGGAATCGGTCACACTGGCGGCGTGTACCCGGGTAAAAAAATCCGGGAACTTGAATAAGCCAATGGCCCCCGTGAGACTGAAAAAGGCACCGGATATTAGTAATATGGTACTCAGGGTTTCCAAAATCATGAAGACTGCTCCTTGTCGCCTGGTTCACCGTCTGTTGCCGTATATTCAAAAAAACGCAGGACCGCAATCATGCCGATGAAATTGATTAGGGCGTAAACGATGGCGATGTCGAGAAAATCAGGTCGACCACCGAGAAAGCCCATTACGGCAATGAACAAGGCGGTTTTAGTGCCAACCATATTAACCCCTAGGATACGGTCGTAAACGGTATCTGCTTTCAGCGCCCGGGCTAACGCCAATGCCATTACCGAGAGAATAGCTACAGAGGTTGCCGTTAAAACCAACATTAGTTTTTATCTCCACTAATATTTGCAACGCTATTTGCCATCTTTCCACCTTGTAGCGACTTGATAGAATCCTCACGTAGGGCATGTACGGTCACGTAATTGTCATCAATATCGACGCTAAGCGTGCCCGGTGTCATGGTGATTGAATTGGCATAAAGGACGCGAGAGTCTTCAGGGATGTGAGCGACAGGTAATTTAGTGGTGGTAGGAGATAGCCGTTTGGAACTTCCCCAAACAAGTTTGGCAACCTGTGAGCTGGACAACACGATTTGTCCCAAAAGCCAGGCAATGTAGCGGAAAAAAGGCAGGCTTAACGAAGGCTTTTGAGGTTGATTGTCTGTGTTATCCATGCGCCGGACTAAAACCACCACCAGTACCACAGATGCCAGACCAAAGCTGAGTAGCAATGGCTTAAAGAATCCTGACAACAGTAGCCAGAATACTGCCAGTATTAATGTCCATGTTACTAAATATATTATTGTTTTTCTGTCCATAGCCGACTTTTAAGAAACCTCAATTAGTGAGACATTGCGCTATTTTTTACTTTGATTAATCGTTATTTCAGCGGTATAGGAATTTCTAGCCTAATTCGTTATATCGCCGGTTACAACCTTTACTGAACCACCTTAGAAAAACTGTATGTTACGTTTACCTGTGTGTTTAAAGTATTAAACACGGTTGCCAGGCAGACGTGCTCATCATTTTGGCACTTTTAAAGTAACCCTCTGATAACAATAGTAATGCTTAGTAGTATGCGAACCTTCACCTTCGCAAGCTCGTTGTAACGCCGAATTTAGATGACTGCTGAACATGGACGTGAAAGGTTTGTAGCAGCAGAGTGGTTTGGCTGCTTAACCGGTGCGGTAAGTCCTGGTATCAACAACCTGATGACTATAAATAGATTCGCTATAGTCACAAGCTACTTTATATTTAATATCTGGCAACGCATCTATTTTTGACGTTCAATAATCAGAGAGTCTGTTCTTAAATGATGCATGACTTTTTCGGCAACGTTGCCAATCAACATACCTTGTATTCCACTTCGTCCCATACTTCCCATGATTACCAGTTCCGCTTTGAGTTCATTGGCACAATGAGGAATTGTTCGTTCGGGTGCTCCTGCAGTAACATGGAAATTGACGTTTTTTAGGTTATGGCCATTAAGCAAGGTTGCGAGTTTGTCTTCCCCTTCAGCACGATGTTCGCGTGCGTACTCCTCAAGGTCAATAATATCCAGTTCTTTCATAATGTTGGATACAGGAAGGCTATATACCAGATGTATAGTGCAATCAAAGGTTCTGGCCCATTTCCCTGCCCATTCTAAGATCGCGTGATTTAATTCGTGATGAATGTCATCTTTGGCTTCCGGGTCAACGGCGGCTAACACAGCTGGTTTGTGTTTCCAGCACTGCTGGCTGGCGATTAGAACGGGGACTCGCAAGTTTCTAATCAATTCCCAGTCGCATGGTGTGTGGAATAATGTTTCTGAACGATGGCCCGCTTTTATCACTAAATCAAAGGACTTATCATGACAATAATTGACTACCCAGGTAACGATATCATCGGTCACAATGACCTGGCTGGTGATTGTTCTTTTTTGTTCGGAATCTGCAAAGATGTTTTCTAAAGACGCTGTTAGCGCCTCGCTTTGTTGTTCTACACCAACACTATCAGGAGAATCGATACCATTGGTTTTTATAAAACGCACTACATCGATTTCAGCACCCAGGGGCGCGGCAATTTGGTGAGCCTTCTTTAAAGAACAGTGATCGGTTTCATGTACATCGGTGATCACTAAAATTGATTTCGGCATAACTATCCCTGGAATCTGAAACATTAATGCCAATCCCGTTAAATTAAAACTCACCCGTAGGGAGTTTGTCAGAGGCCCATTTACGGCCCTAACTCTGAGTTGTGCACAAACTTAATGTGATTGGTATCATTAATTTATCGAGTAAATATTATACAGTCAAGGCGCTGGTGGGAGAGGTAAGCTAGCTCTGGTGGGTGAAAGCGTCTTCCACCTACCACCTCACACTTCCACCTCCCAGTTCGCCTTCTACCTTGCCTGGCACTTGGGGCAGTAGACCGTGGCCCGCCCCCCCTGTTTGATTTCTTTCAGTGTAGTTTTACAGCTAACACAGGGTTGGCCGCCGCGACCATAAACCTGCAATTCCTGAGCAAAATAACCTGGTTTACCATCGGATTGGGTGAAATCTTTCAGGGTGGTGCCTCCCTGGGTAATGGCCTTGGCGAGGACGGTTTTGATGATCTGGGTCAGGGTATCGTATCGTTTACGACTAACCTTGCCAGCCGGCGTCGTTGGCCGGATACCGGCCTGAAACAAAGATTCATTCGCATAGATGTTGCCAACACCGACCACGATCTGGTTGTTCATAATAAATGTTTTTATTGGTACAGCTTTATTGCGTGATTTTTCATATAAATAACCGGTCGGAAATTCATCGGTTAAAGGTTCAGGCCCTAATGACTGGAATAGCGGATGAGCATTAACATCGTCTTTCAGCCATAAAATGGCACCAAATCGCCTTGGGTCATTCAGCCGTAACGCTTTTCCTGAGGCTAACAGCAAATCGAAATGATCATGCTTTTTTACCGCCAGGTTAGCGTCAATCACCCTTATGGTGCCAGACATGCCCAGGTGCAATAACAGGGTGCCTTTTTCAGTTTTCAGAAGCAGGTACTTGGCTCGTCGTTCAACCGCGAGTATTTTCAGTCCGCGTATTTCCGCAATATCTTCAGAAACGGGCCAGCGCATCTGTTTATTACGCACAATGACATCGGCGACATTCTGGTTCAGAACATGGGGTTCGATACCCTGGCGACAGACTTCGACTTCAGGTAATTCAGGCATAATTTGCGTTCGGATGTATTTACTGCAGGTTGACCAATCTTATATGAATGTAGTGCCAATACCAATGTTCATTCAGTGACTGTTGGATAGAAGGGCAGGTCAGAATGTGAAAATAAATTGCAAGAGAACTGTTCCCTGTTACCCACCACACCTGAACCTGGAATGTCGGGATATCAGGGAGGTAATATCACGACGATATATATCCATGCATAAAAAAACCCGGCAGGGCCGGGTTTTTTTGTAGCAAATATCAATTACTTGATTTTTGCTTCCTTGTAGATCACATGCTTGCGAACTTTAGGATCAAATTTTTTGATTTCCATCTTTTCAGGCATGGTCTTTTTATTTTTGTCAGTCGTATAAAAATGACCGGTACCTGCAGATGAAACTAAACGGATTTTATCACGCATGGTTTAATTCCTTAGATTTTTTCACCACGGGCACGGATGTCTGCTAATACAGCATCGATACCATTTTTATCGATAATGCGCATACCTTTAGGGGTTACGCGTAATTTTACAAAGCGGTTTTCGCTTTCAACCCAGAAACGGTGAGTTTGTAGGTTTGGTAAAAAACGACGACGAGTAGCATTCAACGCGTGAGAGCGGTTGTTACCTACCATCGGTTTTTTGCCGGTTACTTGGCAAACTTTAGACATTTGAGTCACTCCAAAAAATATTTCAGCTCGAGCTATTTTCTCCCCAGGCCGTCGCCTACGGGATCCTGAAAAAGGCCGCAGATTATACAGGCGCGTTTTCTATTGATCAAGCTTTATCGCCTATAAAATAGACGTTTGTTGCTGGTGGCGCGATTATACTGATCTTTTGTTGAAAACAAAAATTAAAATCTGTGATTTTGCTGAATTAATCGTGAATAACTGCTGATTTTCTGAATGTTGGTAAATTCAATGTTAATGAATAACAGGCTGACATCACATGTCACCACATTCCGCGAACGAGTATGTCAGGTGCCCAGCAACAATGATGTGATCCAGAACCCGCACATCGATTAGCGCTAATGCCTGTACCAGGCGTTTGGTGATTTGTTTATCAGCAAGGCTGGGTTTTACTACCCCGGAAGGATGATTATGGCTAAGGATGACCGCACAACTTCCGAGTTTTAATGCCTGCTCAACAATCACCCTGGGGTATACGGTCGCCGCATCTATGGTGCCGTAAAATAACTTCTTAAAACTGATGACGCGATGTTGGTTATCGAGAAATAGCACCGCGAAGACTTCGTGCGGTTCGAGTTTCAGGGCGCCGATAAGGAAATGCTTGGTCTGGGTTGAGCTTTGCAGGGCTTGTCGTTGCGATAGCGGCTCCTGCAACAAGCGTCTGGTTAGCACCAGGCAGGCCTGAAGCTGAGCATATTTCGCTAACCCGGCTCCCTGCGACTGACAGAAACTTTGCGCATCTGCGGCAAATAGCGCCTGCAGGCTGCCAAACTGCTTTAACAGATTTCGTGATAAGGCCATGACATCGGTGCCACGACTACCGGTTTGAAACAGTAATGCGATTAATTCGCTGTTACTAAGATGCTCTGCGCCTTGTGTTAACAGTTTTTCACGTGGTCTTTCGTCGTTTGGCAGTTGTTTAATCACTGATTGTTATCCGTAACCTCTGATTACTGGTTAATTTCGCATCGTATGTTGGTACTTGCTAACATCTAACAGAGAAGATTAGAATACTCCATCAAATACGAAACCCGAGGGTTTCTCCTTAACGCTAAAATTAGCAGGTTGCGATGCAATTATCGGAAAAAAACATTGTCATTGGGGTGAGTGGCGGCATTGCTGCTTATAAGAGTGCGGATTTAATTCGCCGCCTGAAAGAGCAGGGAGCCAATGTACGAGTAGTGATGAGTGAGGGCGGTAAAGCGTTTATCACGCCACTGACATTGCAGGCGGTTTCCGGCAATCCGGTTTCAGATAGTTTGTTGGATCCGGAGGCGGAAGCGGGCATGGGACACATAGAGTTAGCCAAATGGGCCGACTTGATCCTCATCGCTCCAGCCAGTGCCGATATCATCGCCAGGATCAATGCCGGCATGGCCAATGATTTATTGACTACCATTTGCCTGGCAACATCCGCGCCGATCGCTATTGCGCCGGCAATGAATCAACAAATGTGGCATACATCCGTTACCCAGGAAAATGTCGAATCTTTGAAGAATCGCGGTGTTCTGGTCTGGGGTCCCGGCCAGGGCGAGCAAGCGTGTGGCGATATCGGATTTGGCCGCATGCTGGAGCCCCTGCAATTATGTCAGCATTGTCTGGATTATTTTCTCTCTGACGGGGATAGCGATTATCTTGCCGGGCAAACCTGGGTTATTACTGCAGGTCCTACTCGCGAACCTATGGATCCGGTACGCTTTATTTCTAATCATAGCTCCGGGAAAATGGGCTTTGCCATAGCTCGCGCGGCACAACAGGCGGGCGCTAAGGTCTACCTGATTTGTGGTCCGGTGCAATTAGCGACGCCGGCAGGGGTGGAACGAATCGATGTCGAAACGGCCATCGACATGCAAACACAGGCATTGCAACTGGCGTTAAAGACAGATGTATTTGTCGCCTGCGCCGCCGTTGCCGATTATCGGGTAGCGCAAGTCGCGGAACAAAAAATTAAGAAGTCTTCGCAGCAATTACAATTATTGCTGGAAAAAAATCCGGACATCGTTGCCAGCGTAGCGGCACTGGATAATGCCCCATTTACTGTTGGTTTCGCGGCAGAAACAGAAAATGTCGAAACCTATGCTCAGCAAAAGTTGCAGAGAAAGAATTTACAAATGATTTGTGCCAATAATGTGTCGACACCAGGCCATGGTTTTAATAGCGATACCAATGCCCTGTCGTTGTATTGGCGAGGTGGGAACCTGAAATTGCCACTAACCAGCAAACAGGAGCTGGCTCGTCAATTGGTGCAACATATTGCCAGCGTCTTAAAAGAATGCCCCCAACCTGCATCTAAGTAATCGGTGCATTGTGTTTAACCTAACCTAAATAAGAATAACTATGTCGCAAAATCCAAAATCAAACCGCAGACAACAAATTTTAGAGTGTCTGGCTCATATGCTGGAAACCAGTCCGGGGCAGAGAATTACCACCGCCAAGCTTGCCGCTGAGGTTGGTTTCTCTGAAGCGGCTTTATATCGTCACTTTCCGTCGAAAGCGAGAATGTTTGAGGGTTTGATTGAGTACATCGAAGAGTCGGTATTTTCTCGCATTAATATGATTCTCAGCGAACAAAAAGAAACATTGACTCGATGTCAACATATCATGCACGTGGTGCTGGTCTTCGCAGAACGCAATCCTGGAATGTGCCGCATTCTCGCCGGTGATGCCCTGGTTGGCGAAAATGAGCGTCTGCGAGTTCGGGTGCATCAGCTTTTTGAAAAACTGGAAACTCAGTTTAAACAGATTATTCGCGAACGTAAGCTACGCGAAGGTAAAGCCTTTGCGATTAATGAATCAGCCCTGGCTAATATTTTACTCGCCTATTGTGAAGGCAAAATTAACCAGTATGTGCGTTCTGGGTTTGAGAAAAAGCCGAGCGACAGCTTTGCTGAACAATGGCAGTTTTTAATGCAGGATCGATAAGTCGATCATCATTCAACCGATTAAATGAGAGCAAGTATGAAGACATTAGCGCAGTTGTCTCCACAACCCCTATGGCAAATATTCGCCAACATATGTGAAATCCCTCACCCCTCCAAGCACGAGCAGAAAATTTCTGCCTGGATCCAACAGTGGGCCAAAGACCTTGGCCTGGCGATTAAAGAGGATGAAGTGGGCAACCTGTTTATCAAAAAGCCGGCCACGGCAGGCATGGAAGACAGACCCGGAGTGATCCTGCAGGCGCATATGGATATGGTGCCACAGAAGAATGCCGATAATGATCATGACTTTCTCAACGATCCGATTCAGGCCTATGTGGATGGCGATTGGGTAACGGCAAAAGGAACGACACTGGGAGCGGATAATGGTATTGGCCTGGCATCAGCGATGGCAGTATTAGCCAGTAATGATGTCGCTCATGGTCCTTTGGAAGTATTAATTACCATTGATGAAGAAGCGGGCATGTCTGGCGCTTTTGGCCTCAAAGCCGGTTGGTTAGATGGCGAAATCCTGATTAATACCGATTCCGAGCAGGATGGCGAAATTTATATGGGTTGTGCCGGTGGCGTCGATGCCAGCGCCACGTTCCCGCTTGAGATGGAAGCGGTACCTGAAGGATACCACTCGTTCAACCTATCTATCTCAGGACTGAAAGGTGGCCATTCAGGCGTTGATATTCACACCGGACGTGCCAATGCCAACAAACTATTAGTTCGCCTGTTAAACCTTGCGGTGCAGAAATTTGATATTCAGCTGACCGAACTTAATGGTGGTTCGCTACGCAATGCCATTCCGCGCGAAGCCAACGCCAGCCTGGTTCTGCCAGTTGCTCAAGTTGAGGCGTTTAAGGCGTTTGTAGATGATCATCAACAACAGATCAAATCCAATCTTGCCATTGTTGAACCGGATTTGTCCTTATTGTTAATCTCGCCCGAGACCTTCGAGCAGATGTGGACTAAAGCCTGTCAGCAAACCATTTTACATGCATTAACTGCCAGCCCTAACGGCGTTATCCGTATGTCTGATGATGTACCTGGTGTGGTCGAAACGTCAATAAACCTGGGCGTGGTTAGAATGAAAGGTAACAAATTGGTGGTATTGTCACTGATTCGTAGTCTTCATGATGACGGCCGTAACCAGGTGGAAGAAATCTTATCTTCTGTTTATGGGTTAGCCGGTGTTGAAGTGACGTTCTCTGGCGCCTATCCAGGCTGGAAACCAAGCACCGATTCAAAAATTATGAATACCGTACGTGACGTGTTTATCGAGCGTTTTGATTATGAGCCGAAAATCATGGTTATCCATGCCGGACTGGAATGCGGTTTATTTAAAACGGAATATCCGCATTTGGATATGGTGTCGATTGGGCCAACCATTAAGTTTCCGCATTCGCCGGATGAAAAGGTTGATATCGCCAGCGTTGGTCGCTACTGGGAGTTATTGGTTGCTGTTTTAGCCGCCATTCCCGCAAAAACGGCCTGAGTTAACCGCTAGTGGCGTTGATCCGAGTGGATTTACGCCAATTGCCCAGCCCTTGTTTAACGGCCTGGATCCGGCCGTTAAACAAGGCTTTATCAATCTCTCGCAGCAATCGACGTCGTTCAAAGTCGGTTTGAATTTTGCGCAATGCTTTAAGCAACACCTGGTCATCAATGCGTTGCGCCTGCTCAATATTTTCCAGTAAAAACTGATAATCATGAATATCGTACAAGCGAACTTTAGCCAGTTGCTGTAGTGCCAGGTCGTCGGTTAATTCAGGAAAGGTATCGACTCGTAAACCCAGCGCCCTGAGACTGGCCATGGTGCGCAGGCATTTTTCGCATTTACCGCAGTTGTAGCCATCGTCATGCCAACATACACGCAGAATATTTAAGCTGTCTTTGTCTTGCGCCAGAAGGCGGATCTTATCCAGCCGGGACGTCTGCGCGCCATCGTGAACGATTTTTGTTCCGGCATTGCTCCATAAATGGTCACTGATATAGTTGGTCCCGGAAGGATAAATGTAATCATAGCTGGAGCCGGACGCTATCAGGCATTTTTTCACGCCAGCGGCCAGGGCTATACTGCTAAGTCCACCACCACAGCAGGCACCCCATTTCACCCCAAAATGGTGACCTAAAAAGCGCACGTTCGACACAATGTTTAATAAAGGCTTGTTATATTTTTGCAGGTATTGTTGATTCGCGGCACTTGCCTGGGCGAAAAGCTCATCGTTATCGAGCTGCATGTCGATACCTTTTACAAACAACAAAGCATCGATATCATCTTTATTGGTGAGGAAGGTATGTGAGCCGTCAACGCCACCAGAAAAAAAGCTGACAACCTTGTCAAAGTGAGTTTCCGCTTCTTGCAAAATGCCGCCCCGGATTGCAACTTTATGCAGTTTATATCCCAGGTATTTTTCCCAGCGGGTGAAAATGTCCTGGATTTTATCCAGGTTCTGCAACAGTTTCGGGGATACAAGCCAGTCGTCATCAATGACGATATCCTCGTTTAAATACATGGCGCTAAGCAGGCTGGCAGTGATAAAGGGGTCGGCACACAAGCGAGGTTTAATGGCATCAGGACATTGAAAGTACAACTCGAAGTCGTTGCATTGGCCCGTTAACAGGTAGCCATGTGTTGTTTTTGAAACCTGGATATCTGATATTCGCATCTGCTCATTATTACCTATTTAATCCTTTTTCCCGGATTGTCATCCTTTGACAACTTGAATAAGTATATGACAGTTATACCAATCACATTAAGTTTGTGCACAACTCAGAGTTAGGGCAGAGGTTCATTTACAACATAGATTTCATTGATATAGTCATTCTATATTAATGAAATATAGGGCCGTAAATGGACCTCTGATAAACTCCCTACGGGTGAGTTTTAAAGGCGTTTATCCTGCGTTATTGATTTTGACAATGGAACGACCATTCTCTGCAATCAAAGCCTTGTCTAAACGCCTTTAAATTCTCACTGAGTGAGCAATAATTTAATGTGATTGGTATTATTTAGCTTTAACAGATATCCGTAATGACGTCCTGATAATGTTCGATTGCCGGAAAATCGGTGATTGAATTACTCGGTAATTTACTGTCTGGGTTGGCGATTGCCAACAGGTGGGCAATCCCAAACATCTGGGCGCTTTTCAGAATAGGCAGGCTATCATCGACAAACAAGGTTCGGCTTTTATCAAATTTCAGGTGCTCGTGCAGGCGCTGCCAAAGCAACTGCGATTCTTTGGTAACTCCGAATTGATGGGTTGAGATTAGCTGATCAAAGTATTTGTCCAGGCCGGTACGCTCAATTTTTAATGCTAATGCATCAGGATGGGCATTGGTTACCAGGATCACGTCTTTATCTGCTTTTTTTAAGGCGATAAGAAAATCATGGGCATCGTCGCGCATCTGGATTAAATGTTGCACTTCCTTTTTCAGCTCGACGATGGGCAGTTGGGTTTTGTCGGCCCAATAGTCGAGACAATACCAGTCGATGGTTCCCGCAACGTCCTGGTAGCCCTGACTCAGTAATTTGTGAGCGTCTTCCTCACTTATATCATGATGCTGTGCATACCTGGTTGGCAGGTGGGACTTCCAAAAATGATTATCGTAATGTAAGTCCAGCAGGGTGCCATCCATATCCAGGAGAACAGTATCTATCTCGGCCCAGTTAAACATCGAATTTTCCTATAAAAACCTGTGCTGGCAGTATACTATACCAGTTCATAGATGAAAGTGAGCAGGCACAATCATTCACATATCCGGGAGAGTTGGTATGATGGAATTTAATCGTATGGCCACTGTTCTCCAGAACGACTGTTCACCTCAGAAGGGTATCCAGAGTATTTAACATCAGGCATTCATGCATGGAAAAATCGAAACCAAAGACCTTACCTGAAATTGTTGCCCGCAAGGAAGTGGCGCGAAGCCGCTTGATTGCGGTAGAGCAAGTAGACCTGAAATTCAGTAACGGTGCCGAACGTTGTTTTGAGAAAATCAAAGGCAGTGGTCAGGGAGCCGTGATGGTTATCCCGATGCTCGACGACAATACCTTATTGTTAATTCGTGAATATTGCGCCGGTACCCACAATTACCAATTAGGTTTTCCCAAAGGCCTGATCGACCCCGGTGAGGCAATGCAGGATGCGGCAAATCGCGAGCTTCAGGAAGAAATTGGTTTTGCAGCCAAACGCTGGACCCATTTACATCAGGTTTGCATGGCACCAGCATTCTTTAATGCCAGAATGGATATTTTTGTAGCCAGGGATTTATACGAAAGTAAGCTTCAGGGTGACGAACCGGAGCCGATGGAAGTTGTGCGTTGGCCGATAAATGACTATAGATCTTTGTTGGCACAACCGGATTTTACCGAAGCAAGAAGCATTGCCGCGTTAATGTTGTTGCGGGATTTTCTAGAGGCACCAGATGACGAGTGAGTTGTTGCAAATTGCGATCAACACCGCCCTCAAGGCCGGCGAAAAGGTCCTGGAAATTTACCAGCAAGGGGATTTTCGCCAGTACCAAAAGGATGATCTGAGCCCCGTAACATCTGCCGATCTAACCGCTAATCAGGTGATTATGGACGAACTGACAAGGTTGACGCCTGACATTCCCGTGGTTTCGGAAGAAAGTGAACTGGCGAGTCTGTCCGAGCGGAGTCGATGGCAACATTATTGGTTGCTAGATCCGATTGACGGTACCGGTGAGTTCATTGCCGGGAGCGGCGATTTTGCCGTTAATATTGCCCTCGTTGTCGATGGCTGGCCGAACCTTGGTGTGATCCACGCGCCCTTTCATCAAACCATTCATTATGCTCAAAAAGGCAAGGGATGCTTCAAGCGAGATATTCAGGGACAGGAAACCTTATTAAAAGTAGCTGGTTACGATGGTAATCGTACCCTGAATATTGCCGTCAGTCGGCGTCAGGCGCTGACGAATGTTACCCAGTACCTGGACCCACAGTTTAACTACCACCATATCGCCTATGGCAGCTGTTCGTTAAAGAGTTGCCTGATTGCCGAAGGCATCGCTGACTTTTATATTCGCACCGGCCCTACGGGTGAATGGGATACTGGTGCCAGTCAAATCATTCTTGAAGAGGCTGGAGGCACTATCCTTGATAGTGAGTTTAAACCATTAAGCTACAATAAACGGGAAAGCGTGATGAATCCGGACTTTATTGCTTTGGGTAATCAAGATATTCCCTGGCACAAGGTAATAAAATCATTTCGCTGCGAGCGACATTTTTGAACGGAGAAAAGCAATGCCATTTCCTCAAGCTGTTAAATCTATCACTGCCTTTCTTGCGATAGCATGTGCATTTCCGGCCTGGTCCGCCTGGCAGTCGGTAAATTCTGATTCGGCAATCCGCTTTATCAGCATTAAGAAAAATTCGATTGCTGAAACCCATCATTTTAAGCAGTTTAGTGTTCGGGTCAACGACAGCGGTAAGGTTGACGTGGAAATTGACCTGACTTCCGTCGCTACTGGAATTGATATTCGTGATACACGAATGCAGGAAATGTTATTCCTGACCGACAAGTTTCCAAAGGCGGTGCTGACGGCAACCTTGCCCGATGGTTTACCAGGTTCAATTGTGGTTGGTGAAATGCGCCAGTTTAAGATGGAAGGTAAACTTGCATTACATGGTCAAAGCCAGGTGGTTACCTTACATTGCGCGGCGATTAAACTTAACGATAACCGATTACTGGTTACCACGACACAACCTGCCCTGATTCAGGCAGAGGACTTTGAGCTACTCGATGGTATTGGGAAATTGCAGGAAGTAGCCGGTTTGGATGCTATTGCCAGTGTCGTACCCGTCTCGTTCGTGCTCACCATGGAGCAGGTGAATAAGTAACTATTCGGCATAACCTTGCTGAAATTGTTCGGCCAGCATAATGTTGACGGTTTCATGGGCTTCTGAGAAAACCACCACCAGGCGACCGGTCAGTAATTGCTCCTTAATTTGCCGGGCTTTTTGTTGGTGCGAACATTCCTGTAAGCCGTAATCGGTGCCTTCACGCAGGATAAACTCGTCAATGATGGCATCCAGGGTATCAGCATCGAGCCGGTCGACAGGGATAATCATCGCGGGATTTCCTCTCTGCCAGTTTCACTTTTAAAGTGCTGGGCAATATGGTCCAGCACCCGGTCTTCAAGCCAATACATGGGTTTGAACGGGTTGGTGCCGGCAATGAAACCGACATGGCCACCGTATTCACTAACCTCAAAGGTGATGCTGGGATTACTCATATCCAACGCCATAATGTGTTCATTACTCAGGAAAGGATCATCCTGAGCGTGGAGAATCAGGGTTGGGCGGTTTACCTGGCCTAATACATAGATACCGCTGGCTTTCTCATAGTAATCATTTGCGTCTTTAAAGCCATTAAGGGGCGCAGTCACCTTTTGATCAAAATCGTATAAAGAGCGGATAGCCTTTAGTTCATTATGATCAATATGGTTTATCAATTGCATCGACACTTTCTGCGAGGTACTGTCTTTAAGCATATCGACCAGGTATTTCTGATAGATTTTGGAAAAGCCGACATTAATCTGTTGAGCACAGCTTGCCAGGTGTAATGGGGCGCAGATAATCACACCGCTTTGATACAGGGGATCATTATCCTCGGCCAGGTACTTGGCTAAAACATTGCCACCGAGAGAAAAGCCGAGAATGCCAAACTGGCGCTCAGGATAACGCTCACGTAACAAACCAGTGAGAAAATGCACATCGTCAGTGGCGCCGGAATGGTACGATTGAGCATGCCGGTTTGGACGACCGCTGCAACCTCGAAAGTGCATTAATAACCCAACCCAGCCACGAGCAGAGATCGCATTCATCATGCCTTTGGCATAGTGGCTGTCAATGGAGCCTTCTAAACCATGTAAGACGACGACAATGGGTTTTTCCAAAGATTGCAATGGATCTTCGGTCCAGACCAGATCTAAAAAGTCACCATCGCTGAGTTCAATGGTTTCTTTAATAACCTCGATGGTTTCTTTACGTCGTAACAGTTTTGCCGCCATGGTTTGCAGATGGCGGTTCTTCAACCACCAGGCGGGTTTGAATGTGCTGGTTTTACTCATGATTGCCCTGTAAATTAATCGCTGCAAATTATAACCAGATTGTCGCTATCCGTATAGATGGGGGTATGATTGCTCTTTGGATGAGCGAAGTATGCATTCTGCAAGAAGGTTTGTGCAGGCACTTATTGAACAAAATTCGGCCAGCAAAGGTCAATACGCTCTATAATAACGGCATTTATCCTTGTTGGTGTATGTATGTCGATTGAACAAACCCTGAAAGAACGAAGTGGTTGCCAATGTGAGTTGTGTTCAGGCAAAGACGCATTGAGTGTATATGAAGTGCCGCCGGTTGCCGAACCAAATTCCGATAAATGCATTTTGGTGTGCAGTCAGTGCCTCGGAGATATTGACAGTACCGATGGTAATTATGATGTTAATCACTGGCGTTGCCTGAATGATAGTATGTGGTCGCAGGTACCAGCGGTCCAGGTGATGGCTTATCGAATGCTGAAACGCCTGGACAGTGAAAGCTGGGCACAGGACCTGCTTGATATGATCTATCTTGATGATGCAGTAAGAAACTGGGCCGAGTCGGCAGCGGGTGACGCGCCACAAGCCGATGAGCCGACGCTGGACAATAACGGCGCTCAGCTGCAAGTTGGTGATAATGTGGTATTGATTAAAGACCTGGTGGTTAAAGGGGCAAACTTTACTGCTAAGCGTGGTACGGCGGTGCGAAATATTTCTCTCTCACAAAATCCATTGCATATCGAAGGCCGGGTCAATGGTACGCGTATTGTCATTATTTCCGATTATGTGAAAAAGATGTGATCTGAGTAGGTGCTAGGTAATGAACTTTGCCATCAATGGTTAGGCTCTGAACGAATTTCATAACTTTTCTGGTCTGCCATATTAATAATAATCAAGGAATCGTTAACTAATGAAGAATGACGTATATCAACCCCCTAAAGTCTGGACCTGGGATAGTGCCAGCGGTGGTAAATTTGCCAATATCAACCGACCGATTGCCGGCCCTACCCATGACAAGGACTTGCCGGTTGGCAAGCATCCGTTTCAGCTCTACTCCTTAGCGACACCCAATGGTGTGAAAGTCACGATAATGTTTGAAGAGCTGTTGGAAAAAGGCCATCAAGGCGCAGAATATGATGCCTATCTGATAGACATTGGTGAGGGTGACCAGTTCAGCTCGGGGTTTGTTGAAGTTAATCCAAATTCAAAAATTCCGGCATTGCTGGATAGGAGTGGTGAACAGGATGTTCGAATTTTTGAGTCCGGCGCTATTTTGATGCATTTGGCAGAAAAGTTTGGTGCATTTTTACCAGAAAGCGGTTCTGAGCGCGCCGAGTGTTTATCCTGGCTATTCTGGCAGGTCGGTAGTGGCCCGTTTTTGGGCGGTGGTTTTGGTCATTTTTATGCCTATGCGCCAGAAAAATATGAATATCCGATTAATCGTTATGCGATGGAAGCTAAGCGCCAGCTCAGTGTGCTGGATAGGCATCTTGCGGAACATACTTATCTGTGCGGCGATGAATATACGATTGCGGATATGGCGATCTGGCCCTGGTATGGCGCTTTGGTATTGGGACGTTTATATGACGCCGCCGAGTTTTTGTCGGTAGATGAATACACCAACCTTGTGCGTTGGGCGAAAGCAATCGATGAGAGACCTGCCGTTATTCGGGGGCGTAAAGTGAATCGAAACTGGGGCGAACCGGATGAGCAGTTACCGGAGCGTCACAGCGCAGAAGATTTTGACAAGCTGCAATCCACCGCCAATTAGCCTAAAAATCAAGGGTTTTTGCTTTTTGCTCGAAACAGTGTGTGCTAGGAGCTGATGACATCAGCGTGCTCGGAGTGGTGCATTTTGCCACGTGCCCGGAGTATCGTTTATGATACGTACTCAGGGAGTTGAGAGTTTCAACTCCCGCTACTCGCTTATCGCCTCTATCTGCTCCAACAGCTCCATCCATTCTTCTTCTGCCGTTTCAATTTGTGGTTTTAGCTTTCCCTGTTCTTGCAATAGTTCTGCCAGACGTGCTTTATTCTCAGCATCGTAAGTTTCGCTCAACGCCAACTCCTGTTCGATGGTATCCAGTTGTGCCTGCCAGTTTTCAATCTGTTGCTCGAGCTTATCGGCTTTTTTCTTTAACGGCGCCGCTTTCTTGCGAAGCTCAGCCTGTTGGCGTCGTTGTTCTTTCTTATCAACTTTAGGCTGTTCCGATTCGGTTTTCCCTTCCTGTTTAGCCGCCTTTTTATCATCATCAAGCCAGCGCTGATAATCATCGATATCACCGCTAAAGGCTTCAACCTTGCCGTTACCAACCAGGTAAAACTCGTCAACACAGGACTCGAGCAGGAATCTGTCGTGGGCTATCAAAATAATGGCACCATTGAATTCCTGCAGTGCTATAACTAACGCCTGACGCATTTCAATATCCAAATGGTTGGTCGGTTCGTCGAGTAATAATAACTGTGGCTTTTGTAGCACGATAAGGGCCAGCACCAGTCGCGCTTTTTCACCACCAGACATAGTACGGATTTGCCCCAGGGCCTGGTCGCCGCTAAAGCCAAAGCGGCCCAGATGATTTCGCCCTTCTAAATCGGTCATTGCCGGGTGAGCCAGTAACAACTGATTTAACGGTGTGGAATCTAATGACAACTGCTCTAACTGGTGTTGAGAGAAATAGCCAATCGTTAGTTCCTGGGCGCAGAATCGGGTGCCGCTATTGAGCGGAAGTTCTCCGGCCAGAGATTTAATCAGAGTGGATTTACCAGCGCCATTGCGTCCCAGCAGGCCGATGCGGGAGCCAGGAACCAGATTCATTTTAACTTGACTTAAAATATTGTGTTCGAGGCCATAACCACAATCACTTTCATCTAATGTCAGCAATGGGTAAGGCATATATTCCGGATTAATAAAGTTAAACTGAAACTGACTGTCGACGTGGGCAGGCATTAAATCCGGGAGCTTTTGTAATCGTTTTAAACGACTTTGGGCCTGCTTAGCTTTGCTGGCTTTGGCACGAAAGCGATCAACGAAAGAGGTTAAATGCTTAATCTCTCGTTGTTGTTTTTGGAACATGGCTTCCTGTTGCGCCAATTGTTCGGCACGCTGGCGTTCAAAGCTTGAGTAGTTACCGCTATATAATCTAGCCTTGCGATGTTCAATGTGCAGCGTCTGTTCGATAACATTATCGAGAAAATCGCGATCGTGAGAGATCAACACCAGTGTGCCAGTGAATCGTTTTAGCCAACGTTGTAACCACAATACCGCATCCAGGTCTAAGTGGTTGGTGGGTTCATCCAATAGTAACAGGTCGGCACGACTTATCAGTGCCTGCGCCAGGTTTAACCGCATCCGCCAGCCACCGGAAAAACTGCTAACCGGGCTTTGTAACTGTTCTTGCATGAACCCCAGGCCATGCAGTAATTCTCCTGCCCTGGCTTCGAGGCTATACCCCTGGATCACATCTATTTGATTTAACAGTTCCGCTTCCAGACCGCCATTTTGATCGGCACGGGCGTTTGCCAGTTGTTGTTCCAGGGCGCGAAACTCAGTATCGCCGTCGATGACATAGTCGAGTGCTGACTGCGATAACGCCGGGGTTTCCTGTTTTACGGTGGCAATTTTCCAACCACCTGGCATTTCGAGAATCCCTTGCTCAATGGTCAAGCTGCCAGTCAGTGCCGCAAAAAAAGATGATTTACCACAACCATTTGCACCAACTAAGCCGACTTTGTGGCCTGGATGAATTCGAAAGCTGGCCTCTTCAAATAGCAGGTTAACGCCACGGGCGAGGGTAAGGTTGCTGGCATTGATCAAGGTATCATTCCTATGTGTCTGTTAAATTAACGCTGAACTGGAGCTTTGACAGGCGTTCTCAATTGCGTACATATCAGTATTAATTGGTATATAATACGGCGCACTGAAGTTTACCCGTGATTGTGAAATGAAGAAACGATTTATTGCTGGCGCCGTATGCCCGGAATGTAAAAGCCAGGATACCATGGCCCTGACCAAACAGGATGGTGTAGAAAAGGTCACCTGTGTCAGTTGTGGCATGGAAATGACACAACCGGAAGAACAGGTAGCGGCTGATGTTCGCCAGCAAGAACAAGTTATCGGAGTTTTCAAACCGGAGTAGCTGCAAGCAAAGCGACTTACAGCTTACAGCTTGAAGCTGTAATAAGGCTGTAACGCTTTAAGGCCGTAAAGTAAAAACGATTCCCCCCATACAACTTAGAGCTTACCGCTTGCAGCTTGCCGCTTGCAGCTTACCGCTTACAGCTTGCAGCTGTGTTAATAATGCGGCGGCGGTGTTTCATCCTCCTGACGGGCAACGACCGAGGTGTTTATATCCTTAACTTTTTGCCCGATTAACCGCAATTGCTCTTCCAGTTCCCGGATGTGTTGTTGATGCACACCGATCTCATGATTTAACTGTTCAATAACATCGTCCTGAAAAGCAAGGCGTGTTTCGAGATTATCCAGACGTTTAAGTAATTGCGCCATTTCGTTTGATTGACTCATACTGCGACTCTTTGTTAACGCTTACAACCTTTCTATTATCGCTAAAGATAACCTGGCAAACAACTAACCGGTTTGGCGATTATCTATTGCATCATTGGTATTAGCTATTAAAAGCGATATTGGTCGGGGCTTTCTTATTTGTTTTATTAACGCTAGTATTAGAAACCTTTAATACCCGGATAATAATAACCTGAATATATTGGGGACTTCTCCGATATGTGGTTTCTTTTTGGAGAACGATATGAAACAACTATTAAAACCGACTATGGTAGCCGTTGCCGTTATGGCAATGATGGGCTGTCAGGAAAAACAACAGGAAGCTGAAAAAGCGCAGGCTGTGAAACTGGAAACGCCGGCTCAGAAACAGGCTTATGCGATTGGCTCATCAATGGGGACTTACCTGACCAAAACTCTGGAACAACAACAGGAATATGGTTTTGAGCTGGACAAAGAGCTGATTATTTTAGGTTTGAGCGAAAGCCTGAATGATAAGAGTCAGTTGACCCAGGAAGAAGTTGAGCAGACGCTGATGGCGTTTGAGCAGGAAGTACGTGCCAAGCAGGAAGAAGTCGCTAAAGTAGAAGCGGAGAAAAACTTAACTGACGGTCAGGCATTCATGGCTGAAAACGCCAAAGTAGAAGGTGTTAAGGTTACGGAATCAGGTCTTCAGTACCAGGTGCTAACCGCAGGTGAAGGTGAAAAGCCTGAAGCGACTGATACCGTAAAAGTTCACTACAAAGGTACACTGATTGATGGCGAAGAGTTTGACAGCTCATACTCTCGTGGTGAGCCGATTGAATTCGCTCTTAATCGCGTAATCAAAGGCTGGACTGAAGGTGTACAGCTGATGAACGTTGGTTCTAAATATAAATTTGTTATCCCTGCGGACCTGGCATACGGTGCAAACGGCACTGGTCCTATTCCTGCAAACTCAACTCTGGTTTTCGAAGTTGAGCTTCTAGACATCATCAAGCCGGAAGCGGCAGAAGAGTCTGATAAGTAATCTTATTTAAGGTTAATCCAAAAGCCCATCTGGAGTTATTCAGATGGGCTTTTTTAATGGCAACTTGGATCGTTGATTATCGGTCAGGCGCTGGTTTTATACAAAGCTTCAATAAGTTGATCTTCAAGATCAAACCGTTCTTCTAAAAACTGCCCCAGCGCTGACAAACTGTCATCAAATCCGTCGAGTTCACTGCCATCGTTTAAATCGGCGTATTTATCATTGAAGGTTAGGGCAATATCGGTGGAGCGGGAAATTTGCGGGTACAGGCGCTGTGCTAAGGCAAGGCTATCGGGACCATTTTCTTTGCATTTACTTACGATCTGATCAAACACTTCGAAATGGCCAGCTGAAATGTAATCCATCAGGACCTGACAGAAGGCCTGGATGTCCGAACTTTTCGGGAGCGCTCGATCTGTCTTATCAAATGGTGGCAGACCGGCCAACCGACAATAACCCACTAGTACATCCTGTCGTTCGGTTAACCAATTATCAATGGCGTTTAATGAACCACCCCATTGTTGTTGTGCTTGTTCCAGACGTGTTAGCATTTTTCCCTCCGACATAAATATCGTAATGGCAAGTGGACTATCACTGAATACTACCAGAAAAATGCAACAAAGTTTTAACATTTGCGTTGCCGAAGACGTTTATGATCGTTAACGTTTTTTCTGATCTTCAGTAACTGTTTCTTTTGATTATAAAAACAATTATAGATGGATTTAGCCAAAAGCAACGGAAAATATTTTCAGCCCAGGGTTGCATTCAGATAAGCCTTAAGCCGTAAGGCCGACAGTAAAATTCGTTGTTTAATTATCGGCAGGTGTTGAGCTTTATAGTGACGGTCATAAACCACAATTTGATCGTGTTCAATGCACGCCTGGTTTGGTTGCAATTTGCAATAGCCGAGAGACGGAGTGCGGGTAATTTGCAGCGATTCATTGGCAAACATTAAAATATTCTGTTGCATTTCAGGGTGCCAGGCCATTGCATTCTCGCGCTGCAATTGTATAAATGCCTGCTGCCATTGCCGCTGATTTAAACCCAGGTCGCGCACCAGGCAACTATCCCAAACCTGATGCAGGTTTTGACATCGACCCTGTGCATCTGTTACCCGAATATCATTGCCGCCCCGGTCGGAAGCGAAGCTTACATGCAACGGCTGGTGAATATCTGCAAACCAATGACTGATAAACAATAACGCCGATAATTTATCGGACGAGTTTTTCGAATTCGTCCATAGTTTGTGGTGGATAAGCATGGCCCGGGTAATACAGCCTGACAGACATTCAATCTGCGTTAACCGGGATTTCTGACGATCGACATTGATAAAATGCCAGTTTGAATACCGCTGATAAGAGCTCAGGTCACGAATCACATCGGCCCAGATGCAGCTGTCGGAAAAAGTCAGTGGGTGATTGTTTTTTCGATGCAGTCGCTGATTGATCTGCGCCTGTTGTTGCCTGGGAATAAGGGTAACTAAATCGTTCAAGGTACGCTGCTGAGTATCAGACAGGTTATCAAACACTAATTGACAGACAATTCGATGTCCCTGTTGCCCCAGTGCCTGAGCGCTGGGTATTAGCAAATACCCAACGACAAATAGGGACAAAAAAGTTATCAGGCGAGATGAAAGATACATGGGAATTATTCAATTTTCTGGCTTTAACGCTAATATTAGCGCTTGTTAGCGTCAGCAGGAAAAAGACTCTAGAAAAGAAAATGATAGCTTAGAAAATAAAAAGGCCTTATCAAAAGATAAGGCCGGAAATGCTCGCTGTATGGTCTAG
The DNA here is from genome assembly GCF_005116735.1 of Thalassotalea mangrovi. Taxonomy (GTDB): domain Bacteria; phylum Pseudomonadota; class Gammaproteobacteria; order Enterobacterales; family Alteromonadaceae; genus Thalassotalea_A; species Thalassotalea_A mangrovi. Next base: position 50,572 of record NZ_SWDB01000020.1, read on the forward strand.
TTTTTACTAGCTTCTTATTAGTTATTCCGTAAAGCGTGTGAAATTTATAACAAAGGTATTTTACCAGCGCAACACTTTTTTACATTTATTTTTGGAACTAAATCCTGGTACATTTGTACGAAAAATCTCGTTTGTAGTCTGGGTTAGCGCCATATTCCATCGTAAAATCCATCCAATTCATTGATAATCAAAGAAAGTCTTTTTATCCCGGAATCGGTCGTGGTATCCGTCGACAACTTTGGGTAAAATGGCGGCAATTTTTTTCGCGGACATCAAAATGACTGAATTAAAAAACGACAATTATCTTCGCGCTTTATTAAAGCAACCTGTAGAGTACACGCCGATCTGGATGATGCGCCAGGCGGGCAGGTACTTACCTGAGTATAAGGCAACGCGCAAAGACGCTGGTGACTTTATGGCATTGTGTCGTAATACGGAATTAGCGACGGAAGTAACATTGCAACCGTTACGCCGTTTTCCGCTGGATGCCGCGATTTTATTTAGTGATATTTTAACCATACCGGATGCCATGGGCTTGGGGCTTTATTTTGAAACCGGTGAGGGACCTAAGTTTGAGCGCCCAATTACCTGTAAAGCCGATGTAGAAAAAATTGGTCATCCGGATCCGGAAGGCGAATTACAGTATGTGATGAACGCAGTGCGTTCCATTCGCAAAGCTCTTAACGGTGATGTGCCATTAATTGGTTTCTCAGGCAGCCCCTGGACGTTGGCGACTTACATGGTAGAAGGTGGCAGTTCAAAAGCCTTTACCAAAATAAAGAAAATGATGTTTGCCGAACCGCAAACCCTGCATTTGTTGCTGGATAAGTTGGCTGACTCAGTCATTAGTTACCTGAACGCACAAATCGCTGCAGGCGCGCAATCGGTAATGGTATTCGATACCTGGGGTGGTGTTCTTTCTCCGGCGATGTATAAAGAATTCTCATTGCAATACATGCATAAAATCGTTGATGGCCTTACTCGTGAAAATGACGGTCGCAAAGTGCCGGTTACCCTGTTTACCAAAAACGGTGGTATGTGGTTAGAATCGATCGCCGCAACGGGATGTGATGCGGTTGGTCTGGACTGGACCATCAATATTGAAGATGCTAAGGCACGTGTTGGTGACAAAGTTGCATTGCAGGGCAATATGGACCCTTCGATGTTATACGCCCCGAAAGAGCGTATTGAACAGGAAGTCGCGTCTATTCTGGCTGGTTACGGCCATGACAACACTGGTCATGTATTCAATCTTGGCCATGGCATTCACCCTGATGTGAATCCTGATCACGCCGGTTACTTCATTGACGCGGTACATCGTTTAAGTAAGCCTTACCATAAGTAAGCCTTATTCAGTTTCTGGCGCTTTAGCTACCGTTAAAGCGTCTGCATTTTTTCTTTTCCTGCCAACAATTCATTATACCAATCACATTAAATTCTCACTGAGTGAGCAATAATTTAATGTGATTGGTATTACCGTTTATCTTTCCGGTGATTTGAGGTTTAACCCTTATTGGTTCTGGTTTATTATCGCTGACAGGACCTTCGACGATTTTTAATAAATGACTGCAACTAACAATTCCCTGCAATCGCTAAGCACATTCGCACTACCTGCGATGGCGGATACGTTGATCCATCTAGACCAACCCGAACAATTGTCTACCATCGACTTTCAATCCCTTGGCGCTTTTTATGTATTAGGTGGTGGCAGCAACAGTATCTTTCTAAAGGATTACTCAGGCACTATCATTCAACCGGATTTTAAAGGAATCGTTGTTGACGAGCTGGAGCATAGCTGGATGCTGCATGTCGCCGCGGGTGAAAACTGGCATCAACTGGTGTGCTATTGCCTTGAGCGCAATATGCCTGGCCTGGAAAACCTGGCGTTAATTCCCGGTAATTGTGGTGCCGCCCCGATTCAAAATATTGGCGCCTACGGAGTCGAGCTGGCAAAGTTCTGCCAATATGTAGATTGGTTCGAGATTGCTACCGGCAATATTCGTAGGCTATCCCTCCAGGAATGCCAGTTTGGCTATCGAGACAGTGTTTTCAAACACGCATTGAAAAACAAAGGCATTATTGTCGCCATTGGCCTGGAGTTACCGAAACAATGGCAGCCAGAGCTGTCCTATCCGGGGTTATCCGAGTTACACCAGCCGACACCAAAACAGGTATTCGATACGGTGGTCGCCATTCGACAAAGTAAATTACCTAACCCTGACGAGATACCGAATGTTGGCAGCTTTTTTAAAAACCCGGTCGTAGATAAGCAACGATATCAGCGCATGGTTACTGATTATCCGGGGATGCCAGCCTTTCCACAGCCCGATGGTTTGGTAAAACTGGCGGCTGGCTGGCTAATTGATCAATGTGGTCTGAAAGGCAAAAAGATTGGCGGTGCCGCGGTTCACCATCGTCAGGCTTTGGTATTAACCAATGTCGATAACTGCAACGGCCAGGACTTGCTGGATTTGGCGAATCATGTGCGTTCTACGGTATATGAAACCTTTGCTATTACTCTGGAACCAGAAGTCAGGTTAATAGGCCAAACCGGTGAAATAACCCTGGAGCCAATTGTCTGATGGGCAAGGTTGTACGCGAAGAACTTATTCGTCGTCTGGCCGACGGCAATTTTGTATCTGGCCAGGTACTGGCAGATGCTCTTGGCGTAAGCCGTACTGCTATCTCTAAACATATTCAGACCCTTACTGAGATGGGACTGGATATTTTTAAAGTGCATGGCAAGGGTTATCGTTTAGCCAGCCCTATTAACTTATTACAGGCCCCACAAATTCAACACTACCTCAAATCGTTGGGTAGCAATAACCTGGTTGAAGTCCATACCATTATCGACTCAACCAATTCTTACTTGATGCGCCGTTTACCTAATCAAGTAATAAATGGACAGGCCTGTGTCGCCGAATACCAGTCCGCGGGTCGTGGCCGTCGCGGTAAAAACTGGGTTTCGCCATTCGCATCCCATTTGTATTTGTCTATGTACTATTCGCTGGAACAGGGCGTGGCGGCAGCGATGGGATTATCGGTAGTCATTGGCCTGGCGGTAGCTGATGTATTGGAAAAGCATTACCGTGTATCAGCGCAGTTAAAATGGCCTAATGATATCTATATCAACGGTCAGAAAATCGCTGGAATCCTGGTGGAGCTGGAAGGACAGCCGACAGAAGCCGGACACAGTGTGATAGGCCTTGGCCTTAATATTCAAATGCCGCAAGCCCTGGCAACCAGCATAGATCAGCCCTGGACGGATTTGGCACAACATGTCAGTACCCCTATTGATCGTAATTTGCTCGTCGCGCAGTTAATCACACAATTTAACCGTCGCCTTGCACAGCATCAACAATTTGGTTTAAACCCAATGCTAAGCGACTGGCTGCGACGGGATGTTTTCCTGAATCAGGCGGTAGAAATAATCAGTGGCAGCCAGACAAATAGGGGAATTTGCCGGGGTATCAATGCCAGCGGCGCGCTTTTGCTGGAAGTGGACGGTAAAGTGAAACCCATATATGGCGGGGAAGTCAGTTTAAGGAGACAAAATTGATCATTCTGGTTGATGTTGGCAATTCTCGAATCAAGCTTTGTGAATTGAATAACGAAGATATAAATGCCCCCTTCAATAGCACCACAGCTGACGCGGATGCGGCTCTAAGGATTATTTCGGTTAGCAAGCCATCGCAGGTTTTAGTGTCTGCGGTATCTGATGAACAATTTTGCGAGCGACTGCAACAACTTTGTAAGTCTGAGCAAATAATCTTTCGTCGCCTGGGCACAGCATCATGTAATACTAATATTCAGATCGGTTATCAACGACCCGAACAGCTCGGTGTCGATCGCTGGATGGCTGTTATTGGTGCCCAGGAATTATTCCCAAATAAAAATCTATTGGTGGTAGATGCAGGTACAGCGACCACTTTTGATTTGCTTAGTGCGGACAATCGCCACCTTGGCGGCTGGATCACGCCGGGCATCAATATGATGATATCAGCGCTGTACCGCAATACTACACAGGTTCGTGGCGCGATAACAACGCCAGATAGCCTGAGTTTTGCTGATAACACCAGTGATAACGTCAATCATGGTTGCTGGTCGATGACGGTTGGCGCAATCCAGTTTGCTAAGATCCAGGCTCAACAGCTTGGTGTTGCGGTTGACCTGATTGTTTTGACCGGGGGCAATGGCGAAGCCTTGCTGCCGCATATCACCTCAGATGCGTATTATGAAGAGAAGTTGATTTTTATAGGCATGGCGAAATGTATCGACCTAAACCGCTAACAAGTGCTCAAAAATCAAACCATAAATTTATGTGTTTCAGTGCTGGTTAAAGTTTTTATTACATATGCGAGTAAAATTTCAGCAAACGATCAAAAACCCTCAATTTTTTTTGTTTTAGCTATTGCATGGCGGAAAACATTGCTCTAGAATTCGCTCCACTTAATGCAGTGCCGACTTAGCTCAGTTGGTAGAGCAACTGACTTGTAATCAGTAGGTCGCCAGTTCGACTCCGGCAGTCGGCACCATTAATACAAAATTTGGAGGGGTTCCCGAGTGGCCAAAGGGATCAGACTGTAAATCTGACGGCTCTGCCTTCGGTGGTTCGAATCCACCTCCCTCCACCATTTTTTGTCGCAAAGATAGCTTGATAGATATGCGGGTGTCGTATACTGGCTATTACCCCAGCCTTCCAAGCTGGAGAAGCGGGTTCGATTCCCGCCACCCGCTCCATTTTAGGAGTGCTGATATAGCTCAGTTGGTAGAGCGCACCCTTGGTAAGGGTGAGGTCGGCAGTTCGAATCTGCCTATTAGCACCACTCCTTCTCTATTCTGAGGAGGTTCTTAAGAAAACCATCTATCATTTATCTTTACCGTAAAAAATTAGAAATTTGTACTTTAAAGGTAATTGAAGATGGCTAAAGCAAAATTTGAACGTTCCAAACCGCACGTTAACGTAGGTACAATCGGCCACGTTGACCACGGTAAGAC
>NZ_SWDB01000021.1 GCF_005116735.1 Thalassotalea mangrovi
TTTCAAATCTTGCCGTTTCGGTTTCGATTAACCGCTCACTTTGGAGTGGTTATCTTATCAAAACACTTCGTTGGGTTGCCCCGTGGAAGTGGATGCGCATTTTAGGGATTTTCCGGAAGCCGTCAACTGTTTTTTTGAGAAAACTTCATTTATTTATTCGTATGAACAATAATTAAACAAAAGGGACTTTTTGTTGATTAAATATTGTCCTTGTAGTTAGATAGGAGGGGCAAAGTGTGATGAATTGACCAAAAAGAACATTAAACTATGAAACGCGTATTTTGCTTAGTTTTTATATTATGTAGTAATCTGGCGCTTAATTCTGTTAGTTTCGCTAGTGAAACCGACAAACAAGAGCAGTTACTAAGATCCTTGTTTGAAACCCAGCTTTCAAGCACCAATTCGATAAAGCGAAGTGTCAGCAGCATGCTCAGGCACTACCCGCAACATGAAGAGTTCATTCTCGACTATAGCTTTCAGAAGTATCCTCACAAATATAAACAGATTATTCGCGGTGCCCTGTCCGCTGATCCCCACTCCAGTACCGACGTGGTGTCTATGGCACTGACCTACGATGTTGCTTCATGCTACGATGTTATTGCCACAGCAATAAAAGCCGAACCTGGTTATGCTGGGGATATCGTTAAAACAGCCACTCAGTTACGACCGAATGAACTGGATCAGATCGTGCGCGTCGCCATAAACACTAACCCGGTTATGGCCGAAAACATTATTAACAGTGCAGCTGATCAAAATCCGGATGCGTTTGATTTAATCATGACCATGGCATTTGAAGAGTTGCCAGGCATGTTTATGTCCCTCCTCAATAATGCTTTTTCCAATTTTCCGGAAAACTCGGAAGAGGTAGTGGAAATCGCCGTGTCAGCAACCGATAAAGTTGATCCGCGGGTGGTTGTTGATAAGGCTGTACAAGCAGGACTTAGTCAGGAAGCCGCAGTCAAAGCTGCGATTGCAGGTGGCGCTAAACAGGATAACCTGGTTAAAAATAACCAGTGATAAGTAATAAAATACAAAGGCCAGCAAATCGCTGGCCTTTTTTGTCTTAGTCGTTGCTATCAGACTCTTTCAAATACAGTCGCAATGCCCTGGCCAAGACCTATACACATGGTTGCAAGGCCAATATTCACATCTTTTGCTTCCATAAGATTAATCAAGGTACCTGAGATTCGGGAACCAGAACAACCTAAAGGATGACCTAACGCAATGGCACCACCGTTTAGGTTTATCTTGTCATCGAGTTGATCCAACATACCCAGAGACTTAATACAGGATAGCGCCTGCGCCGAAAACGCTTCATTGAATTCGGCTAATTCAATATCGGCAATACTCAAGCCAGCTCGCTTAAGCGCTTTTTTGGTCGCAGGAACCGGACCGAAGCCCATGGTCGCCGGATCACAACCTGCCACACCCATACCACGGATTTTTACGCGCGGTGTTAACCCTAACTGTTTGGCTTTTTCAGCTGACATGACCAACATTGCACTAGCTCCGTCAGAAATGGCCGAAGAGCTACCTGCCGTTACCGTGCCATTTACCGGATCGAATACCGGACGCAATGCAGACAAACCTTCAGCCGTACAATCCGGGCGCACTACTTCATCGTAATCCACCATGGTTAACGCGCCCTGTTGATCATGACCGGCAATCGGTACGATTTCATTGGCCCAGCGCCCTTCCAGGTGTGCCGCGTATGCTCTTTGGTGAGAACGCGCAGCAAACGCATCCTGCATTTCACGGCTAATGCCGTGTTGACGACCCAGTAATTCCGCAGTTAACCCCATGTTACCGGCGGCTTTTGCCATATATTTGGCCATTGCCGGAGCAAAATCGATATCGTACATCATGGGTACATGCCCCATGTGCTCGACACCGCCAATTAGGTAAACATCACCTATTCCCGCCATGATACTGGTCGACGCATCATGCAATGCCTGCATTGATGAACCACACAGGCGATTGACGGTAACCGCTGCGACATCTTTGGGAATGCCAGCCATCAGGGCAGCATTGCGGGCAATATTAAAACCCTGCTCTTTGGTTTGCTTTACGCAGCCCCAGATTACGTCTTCGATATCCGCAGGATCCAGTGCAGGGTTACGGATAAGCAGAGCACGCATTAATTGCGCTGATAATTCTTCAGCACGGACGTTTCTGAATACGCCGCCCTTAGAGCGACCCATAGGTGAACGTACGCAATCGACTATTACTACTTCATTCATCATAATTTGTGCTCCCTTAACCTTTTTTCACATCAGAAGAAAAATATGACTTACCTGATGCGGCCATTTCGCGTAATCCTTCTGTGACCTGATAGTATTCACCCAGATGCGCATACTTATCAGCCATTTCGATAAACTCTTGCAAACCAATCGTTTCCAGATAGCGGATAGGTCCGCCTCTGAATGGAGGGAATCCAAGGCCATAAATCAGTCCCATGTCTGCTTCTGCAGCGCTCGCAACAATGCCCTCTTCCAGACAGCGGATGGTTTCATTAACCATAGGGATCATTAATCGAGCGATAATTTCGTCATTGCTAAACTCAGCACCTTGCTTAGCGACAGCAGCCAAAATGGCAAGGCTATCCTGACTTAATACTTTTTGCGGGCGACCGCGTTTGTCCTTTGAGTACTCATAAAAACCAACGCCATTTTTCTGGCCATAGCGACTATCATTGACAAGCAAAGAGATCGGATCGTTATCAATTTGCGCCATGCGGGTCGGGAAGCCGTCTGCCATGACTGATGTACAGTGGTTAGCAGTATCCAAACCTACCACGTCGAGAAGGTAAGCCGGTCCCATTGGCCATCCGAATTCTTTCTCCATGACTTTGTCAACGGTGGCAATATCGGCACCATCTAATAACAGTTGGCTGAAGCCGGCCAGATAAGGGAACAATACACGGTTAATGTAAAAACCCGGGCAATCGTTTACGACAATTGGCGATTTCCCCATACTCGCAGCATAGGCAACAACCGCTGCAATGGTTTCTTCGCTGGTATCTTTACCACGAATTACTTCAACCAACGGCATTTTATGAACCGGATTAAAGAAATGCATACCACAGAAACGTTCCGGCTTATTCAGGCTTTTAGCCAGTAAATCGATGGAAATGGTGGATGTATTGGAAGCAATGATGGCTTTATCAGAGACAAAGCTTTCTACTTCTTTTAACACTGACGCTTTGACTTCCGGATTCTCGACAACCGCTTCAACCACAATGTCTGAGCCTTTAATACTGTCGTAGTTAAGGCTTGGGGTAATATTATTTAAAACCGATGCCATCTTCTTGGCATTCAGGCGGCCTCGTTCGACCTGCTTATTAAGAATATCAGCGGCGGTGCTTAGCCCTAAATCCAGAGCCTTGTTATTGATATCCTTCATCACAATCGGCGTACCTTTATATGCCGATTGGTAAGCAATACCACCGCCCATAATACCGGCCCCCAAAACAGCAGCGCGTGCCACTTTTTTGTCAACGGATTTAGCCGCTTTTTTGGCTTTACCTTTAACCACCTGATCAGACAAAAACAGTCCAACCTGAGCAGCTGCAGCATCGGTTTTGGCCAACATACCGAATGCCTGATTCTCCATTAGCATGGCTTCGGTGCGATTTAACAAGACCGATTTTTCCAGCAACTTAACCATCGCCATTGGTGCTGGATAATGTTTACCCGCTTTGGCTGCAACCATACCTTTGGCGGTATTGAAGCTCATGATGTGCTCAATTTCAGAAAGCTGAACCGGCTCAAGTTTTTCCTGGCGTTTCGCCTGCCAGTCAAGCTTGCCATCAATCGCCTGTTGTAGCATTTTGATTGCCGACTCACGCAGGTTTTCCGGTGCAACTACTGCATCGATGGCATGGAAAGCTAATGCCTCATCAGCCTTATAAGGCTTGCCAGTGGTCATCCACTCCAGCGCGTTATCAACACCAATAATACGCGGTAAACGTACGGTGCCACCGAATCCTGGCATCAACCCCAGTTTAACTTCAGGCAAACCAATTCTTGCCGTGGTATCTGCGACACGGTAATCACACACCAAAGCGGTTTCACAACCACCGCCAAGGGCAAAACCGGTAATCGCGGCAACGGTCGGTACAGGAAGATCTTCGAACATGTCGAAGATGTCACTGCTGCTTTTAAAGACGCCGGCAATTTTTTCATCCGGAGTTTTGAACATTTCGGTGAATTCAGTGATATCAGCGCCCGCGATAAAGGCTGATTTTGCCGAAGTGACGATCACGCCTTTGGCGGCATCGCATGCAGCGATCGCTTCAATAGCGTTTTTGTATTCCTGTAAAGTCGCCAGATTAAGGACGTTTACTGATCCTTTGGCATTGAATTGCAACTCAACGATACCATCGTCAAGCAACTGGGCAGTTAGGCTATCGCCTTGATATAACATGCCGGAACTCCTTCTTTGATCATGAGGATTGTCTTGTTGTAACGAGAAAGCTTTACCAAGTCCAAACCCCTAAGGCAGCAATACCCCAGGTTTGGCACCTTGCCTGAACCTTGCTGATTGCTCAGCGAGTAACCTTTCGCTCAGACGGATTGGTTTTTATTTTAGTCGTCTGAGTTTGCCTTGTCCTGCAGAGCAAAGCAAGTTTTTTAAAACACTCGTTTAAATTTGCCGTTTAAGGGAAAAATCACATTAAATTTTATTAAATTGGTAGCGATACGTGGGGAATAAACAAGAAATGGAAATAAACATGAAAGTTAGCGTTCCGTTATTCCAGAAACGATAAAAGCACCCGAAGGTGCTTTTATTGAATCCGCTATCGTTCGTTTAGAAAGCTGGCTTTTCGTCTGCTTCTTCGTAACGTTTAACGCTGGATAAAATCTCATCTTTGGCTGCTTTTGCGTCAGCCCAACCTTCGATTTTCACCCATTTGTTTGGCTCAAGATCTTTGTAACGCTCAAAGAAGTGAGCGATTTGGTTAAGTAACAACTCTGGCATTTCAGTCGCTTCGTTGATACCGCGGTAAATAGTAGATAACTTGTCAACTGGTACCGCTAATACTTTTGCATCTTCACCAGACTCATCGGTCATATTCAAAACACCGATAGGGCGACAACGAATAACTGCACCAGGCATCAGTGGAAATGGTGTAGGAACCAAAACGTCAACTGGATCACCATCTAATGACAAAGTATGAGGAACATAACCATAGTTGGTTGGGTAGTGCATGCACGTTGACATAAAACGGTCTACGAAAATAGCACCAGAATCTTTATCAACTTCATACTTCACCGGATCTGCGTGAGCCGGGATCTCGATGATTACATTAATTTCATCAGGTAAGTTTTTACCTGCAGGTACTTTGTTAAGGCTCATGGCTCTTCCTACTATTCAGGCTGAATTTTAAAAGGGCATTATTATACCCGGATAAAAATTAAATTCGAGATATTCGCTGTGAAAATAAACAACATTTTCACAAGTTCCCACCAGTTTTCCTAAAGAAAACCTAAGATTAACTACACTTTTTTCAAAACTAGGAGTAATGTAAGAACACAAAGGTAGTTAAAACCGGGGTCAGCAGTCTCAGTATTATCGATGAATTTCGAAATACAACCAAGGTTCGCTGTTTACTATCGGGGTTCCACCGACTGTCCATGTTGTCTTATCGGTAACTCTTAAGAGATCAACTATAAGAACACGTTTCGCAAAACCTGTGATAACAAGAACAATGGGGATTCTATGGATAATCTACTTTATCTACCACCTGTCCTGGGCCTGGTCGGCCTGATATTCGCTTTTATTCTCTACAGTATTATTAAATCCTACAGTGCGGGTAATGCCACGCTGGAGAAAATTGCCGAACAAATACATCTCGGTGCCATGGTATTTATGCATCGCGAATATAAGATGCTCGCCCTTTTCTCGCTGGTGCTAATTATTCTTCTTTATATATTCGTCAGCCCTAATACAGCCCTGGCATTCTTTGTTGGTGCAGTGTCTTCCGCGTTGGCGGGCTATATAGGAATGTTTACCGCGACCAAAGCCAATGTAAGAACCACTAATGCAGCCCATGAAAAAGGGGCAGGCCCTGCCCTCACTGTCGCTTTCTTTGGTGGATCGGTGATGGGATTATGTGTCGCTTCGCTCGGCCTTATTGGTCTTGGTACTTTGTACTGGTACTTTGGTGGCGATCCAACGACCACCCATTACATCCACGGATTTGGTATGGGCGCTTCTTCGGTCGCACTATTTTCTCGTGTTGGTGGTGGTATTTATACAAAAAGTGCCGACGTTGGTGCCGACCTGGTGGGTAAAATAGAAGCAGGAATACCGGAAGATGATCCGCGTAATCCTGGGGTTATCGCCGATAACGTTGGTGATAACGTCGGCGATGTTGCTGGCATGGGATCCGATATTTTTGAATCATACTGTGGTTCGATGATCGCATCCATTGCCATCGCTTCTACCATGGCGGTAGATATGTTGGGCGATCGTAGCGCCTTGATGGCGTTACCTTTAATGTTGGCCTCACTCGGCCTGGTCTGTTCAATATTAGGCATATTGATCGTCAAAACCATGTCCGGTAATAAAGCCGAACTGGCGCTTCGCGCCGGTACCATATCTTCGGCGGTAATATTTATTGCCTCATCTTATTTTCTGGTGCAGTGGATGGGCGTTAACTCGGCTATCTGGGGTGCGGTGTTGGTGGGAGCGATTGGTGGCATCATTATTGGCCTGGTTACCGAATTTTATACATCCGCCGCGCCGGTTCGAAAAATTGCCCGGGCTGGTGAAACGGGCCCGGCAACAGTGATGATTACCGGGCTTTCAGTAGGGATGGAATCAGTTGTGGTTCCAATTCTCACCATCTGTGCGATCATTTTCACGTCCACTTATCTCGCTGGATTGTACGGCGTAGGTATTGCAGCCGTTGGTATGCTGGCAACCGTCGGTATCACCATGGCAATCGACGCATACGGACCGGTCGCCGATAATGCCGGTGGTATCGCTGAAATGGCGGGGCTCGGTGAAGAAACCCGTAATATCACCGACTCATTGGACGAATTAGGTAATACTACTGCCGCTATCGGTAAAGGGTTTGCCATTGGTGCAGCTGCATTGGCGGCGTTAGCGATTATTGCCGCTTATGTAGAAACCATGGGACATAAAATAGACAATTTCAGCCTGCATCTGGGTGACCCACAGGTATTAATCGGATTGTTTATTGGTGGTATGGTGCCATTCTTTATTGCCTCTATCACCATGACCGCTGTCGGTGATGCCGCTTTTGCAATGATCCATGAAATCCGCCGACAATTCAGAGAAATTGATGGATTGCTCGAAGGTAAGGCCGAACCTGATACCGCAAGGTGCGTAGATATAGCCACCACTGCAGCATTAAAGAAAATGATCTTTCCCGGAGTGGTAGCGGTCTCAGTGCCTGTCATTGTCGGTTTTGGAATAAGCCCGCAAGCCTTAGGTGGAACCTTAGGTGGCGCACTGCTTGGCTGTGTGTTAATGGCGCTGATGATGGCTAACGCTGGTGGTGCCTGGGATAATGCGAAAAAATACGTTGAGAAAGGCAATTTAGGCGGTAAGGGTTCTGAAACTCATGCCGCAACGGTAGTTGGTGACACCGTCGGTGATCCGTTCAAGGACACATCCGGTCCATCAATGAATATCTTAATCAATGTAATGGCAATTGTTTCCCTGGTAATTGCGCCTGTGTTATAGCAATACCTCATGAACATATGTAAAAAAGGGAGCATGAATGCTCCCTTTTTATTTCCCGTTAATTTTTCAAGAATAACAAACGGCATATCAGCAAAATCATTAACAATAGCTATAAACGGCCTGCCAACTGCGACAAGCAATAGCATATATCGCTTCCAACTCGTTTTTGTTGCCAATTTAGGATTTCCTTTCGCTGTAAGGAAAGATTCAAGGGGTTTCACTTGAGTCGACAGCCCAGTTCCAGACGCTGTCGACATACCTATGTCCATATAGGCAACTCGAAACAGCGTGTACTCGGAGCTGATGACATCAGCGTTCTCGAAGTGGCGAATTTAGCCACGTGCTCGGAGTATCGTTCACGATACGTTCTTTATAACGGGGGCTTCAGCCCCCGTTATATTCCATCCCCATCAATATGTAAGCCACATTCACGTTGCATGCCATTAAAGCGAGTATCCTGCTCTTCCATTTGTGCCGATAATGGCAAACTCGAATGTTTATCACCAACCGATACATAACCTTGTTCCCACAAGGGGTGATACGGCAGGTTATTAGCCGCCAGGTATTCATGTACCTGCTTATTGTTCCAGTCAATGATTGGGTGCACTTTAAATCGACCACGAATGACCTGTAATACCGACAGGCTTTTACGGTGATCAGTCTGACTGCGACGGACACCTGAAAACCAGGTATTCACATTTAACTGCTCAAGGCCACGCTCCAACGGTTCAACTTTGTTGCGCAGATTGTATTCTTTAAGGGCTTTTTCATCCTGCTGCCATTGTTCACCATAACGGGCCCGTTGCCAGGCCGGAGAAATATCGGCACGTACCACATGCAGATTCAGGTTGAAGCGCTCGGTTAACTCATCGATAAAACGATAGGTTTCTTCAAATAGATAACCGGTATCCGTCAATATCACCGGAATATCCGGCTGGATTTGTGTCATCATGTGCAGCATGACCGCAGACTGAATACCAAAACTGGACGTGAGCGCAAACTGTGCAGGCAAATGCTCCAATGCCCACTCTACCCGTTCAACGGCAGATTTTTGCTCCAGTTGCTGATTCCACTGCAAAAGCAGAGTTTCTGGCAGTGACGCTGGAAAGCGATTATTTACCGCGAGATTTGTCATAATCATTACCCATAAAAATCAGTCGCACTGACTTTTACTTCTTTTACGATCCCTGCACGAATTACGAAGTCACCAAAGGCCTCATTGGCATTTCGACTGGCGACCCACTTAGCAATTAGCTCATCAAGATGACCTAAAATTTCGGTAGAGCTGATATTGTCCTTGTAGAGCTTAGGGACACGAGTACCAGCAACATTGCCGCCTAAATATAGGTTGTACTTATCCGGTCCTCGGCCTACCAGGCCAATCTCCGCCAGCATGGCGCGACCACAACCGTTCGGACAACCTGTAACGCGGAAAATAATGTGCTCATCAACAATGCCATGTTTGGCCAGCAAGCCTTCAATCTGTGTCACGTAACCAGGAAGAAAACGTTCAGCTTCTGCCATCGCTAGTGGACAGGTTGGAAACGCCACACAGGCCATGGAATTTTTCCGCTGGTTACTCACCGTTGCATCCATCAGGCCATGAGATACAGCGATTTCTTCAATACGTGCTTTATCCGCCGCATCGACGCCAGCAACAATCAGGTTCTGGTTAGCCGTCATGCGAAAATCACCCTGGTGAATTTCGGCAATTTTGCGAACCCCCGTTTTTAGCGGCGCCACATCAGTATCTTTAATACGACCATTTTCGATGAATAAGGTTAAATGATGCTTGTTATCAATACCTTCAACCCAGCCAATACGATCGCCGCGTTCAGTAAACTCATAAGGTTTTGATGCTTCGAATTTAATACCGGCGCGGTTTTCCACCTCTTGTTTAAACCGATCACTACCTACACGATCCAGGGTGTATTTAGTTTTCGCATTTTTACGATTGACTCGATTACCCCAGTCACGCTGGGTAGTTACTACAGCCGCAGCCACATCCAGGGTTTTCTCCAATGGGATAAAGCCAAAGTCATCGGCGCGACGTGGATAGGTCGACTCATCACCGAAGGTCATCGCTAGGCCGCCACCAACCAGGACATTAAAACCAATCAGTTTGTCACCATCGCCAATCGCGACAAAGTTTAAATCATTGGCATGTACATCCACATCATTCTGCGGCGGGATAACTACCGTAGTTTTAAACTTACGAGGCAGATAGGTCTTACCTAAAATTGGCTCGACATTATCACCTGTTTGTTCAACTTTTTCGCCATCCAACCAGATTTCTGCATAGGCTTTGGTTTTAGGCAGTAAGTGCTCACTGATTTTAATTGCCCACTCGTACGCTTCCTGATGCAGCTTTGATTCAACCGGATTTGAGGTACAAAGCACGTTGCGGTTTACATCGCCAGCAGTGGCAATCGAATCAATACCAATCTTATTAAGCGTCTGGTGCATTAATTTAATTTTCGGTTTTAACACCCCGTGGAACTGGAAAGTCTGCCGGGTGGTTAAGCGAATGCTGCCATAGCTGGTGTGATCATCGGCAAAGGTATCGATGGCTAACCATTGCTCCGGCGTAATCACCCCGCCTGGCATACGGGCGCGCAGCATCACATTATGTAACGGCTCGAGTTTTTGCTTAGCGCGCTCAGCACGGATATCACGATCATCCTGCTGGTACATACCGTGGAAACGAATTAACTGAAAATTATCAGCGGTAAAGCCGCCGGTGATCTCATCGTTAAAATCGTCGGCAATAGTGCCGCGCAGGTATTGACTCTCGCCCTTAATGCGCTCGTTTTCCGCTAAAGTGCCCTGAACAATAACGTCTTCTGGAATATTGCCTTTCATTAATAAACGTCCTTTTGATAGCGCTTTTCAATTCGCATTTGCTTCAAATAGTCTTCTGCCTGCTCTTGGCTCTTACCACCCTGCTCAGCAATAATGTCTACCAGTGCCTGATGTACGTCTTTGGCCATCCGTGACATATCACCACAAATATATAAATGAGCGCCCTGCTCCAGCCACTGATACACTGCTGCAGCGTTTTGCTTGAGCTTATGCTGGACATATACTTTCTGTTGCTGGTCACGAGAAAACGCCACATCTAAACGAGTTAATTCACCCGATTTCAGATACGCCTGCCATTCGGTTTGATACAGGAAATCCTGAGTAAAAGTCTGATCGCCAAAGAACAACCAGTTTTTGCCGTCCGCGCCACGCGCGCTGCGTTCCTGGACAAACGCCCTGAATGGCGCAACACCGGTACCCGGACCTATCATAATGACATCGGTAGAATCATTGTCAGGAAGACGGAAATTGTTGTTATGTTCGATAAACACATCGATTTCAGCGTCTGCCTCTAACTGTTCAATCAGGTAAGAAGATGCTGTTCCTGCACGCAAATCGCCATCGATTTCAAACTGCATTAAGCCCACGGTTAAATGTACTTCTTCATCGACTTCCTGCTGTGAAGATGCGATGGAATACAGGCGCGGTGTTAAAGCTGGTAGTAAGTCAACTAACACCTGCGCCGATACGCTGCCAGGGTATTGTTTAACAATGTCGATGAATTGTTTTTGATTGATAAGGGCACGGGTTTGCTCAGCATCGGCTAGCAATTCAGCCAGCTCTTCACTATCAGACAACTGTTGCCAGTGAATTAGCGTCGCTTTTGCCAAAGGTCCAATTTCCCGTTTGCTGATCAATGCATCTGCCAGTGAAAGCTCAACGCCATCAATGGCAACAGACTCATCGGCTGCGAGTGATAAAGCTTCGATAATCCTTGTTACTGCCGCATTAGAGTTTTTCGGCCAGATACCCAAGGCATCACCTGGCTGATATTGAATGCCACTGTCGGCTAAATCAATTTCCAGATGCTGTACCACTTTATTGGAATCACGACCGGTGATTTTCTGGTTCTCTAAAATAACCGCCGTGAAAGGGTTTTCTTTGCTATAAACAGAAGTCGCTGCCTCATTGCCTGCAACAGGAAGTTGTACAACCTGAGCGGTGTTCGCGGCAAAAAGTGCTTTCACTTTCTCCAGCTGTGTATTTTGCCAGGCTTCGGCATCGGCCTGATAATCCACATCGCAATCCACTCGCTCGCCCAGACGGTTAGCACCAAGCTTTTCCAGGTACTGATCAAAATCTTTACCGGTCTGGCAATAAAATTCGTAGCTGGAATCACCCAGTGCCAGCACTGAATATTGCAGGCTGTCTAACGTAGGAGCACGTTTTGACGATAAAAATTCATGCAATGCCATGGCATCATCAGGTGGCTCGCCCTCACCATTGGTACTGGTAACGATCAACAGATGAGTTTCATTCTTGATGTTCTTAGGCTTGTATTCGCCCATGTTTACCAACGTGGCGGCGATCCCCATGGATTGAGCTGATTGCAGCACCTTTTCGGCAACGCCTTTGGCGTTACCGGTTTGTGAGCCGTATAAAATAGTAAGGGTCGACTGAGGCTCGGCGGCCACAGCAGGTAGCGCAGCAGCGTCAGCACCTTCACTTTTCGCCGCTAAATAACCACTGGCCCAGGCGAGCTGCAATGGCGAATATTGATGGATAACCTGCTGTAACTGCTTGAGCTGATCGGCGCTCAAGCTGGCAGCGTTATCGTTGTTTGCTTTAACCAACATGCATTGTCCAAAAACGAGACGGATGAATAATGGCTAAAGGATAACCACCCTTAAGTAAAACATAAAAGAATAGATAACCATTTTTTATTCCAAAATGGCATACTTGTATTGACTTGGATTTGGGGTTTGTGTCAAAAACGGTCGATTTCAGGAATATTACATGGTTTTAGGAATTTCTTGCCTAAATTTCCCCCGTAACAACCTCCTCATTGTGAAGAGGTGCGAATCGGGCTTTTTTTAAAAAAGATAGAAGTTTTAAAAAAGATAGAAATTTTTTTAATCAACACAAGGTCTTCCGTGCTTTAAGTAATTAATCCCTCACCAAGCAAATTACTATCTTTCTGAATTTAAAATGGCACAGTAATCGTTTGTCGGTTACTAAATTGAATTAATGCGTGTTAATTTGCACTTAAAACTGAACCACAATTTGGATTGAAATTTGACCCACCCCAGATGAGTTTATATCCTACAAATCAGTCTGTTGGTGTAAGATTGATGGCTGACTTTCTAATGCAATCTTTCGTTAAAACTGGCTCAATTTAGGATGCAAATCAACAACACCTTATCTAACTTAGAGGTGTCTAGGGAACTAGTGGCGATTCAAAGTGGCACGTTCTTTTCGTTTTAAAATATCTAAATTGGTATGCAAAAAGTAACGACAGGATGTTAACTTGCACTTAAATTTGATCCACGATTTGCATTGTAAAGTGATCCTCCTGAATGGTTATTTTTTGGCTTTTGGTCAGATGATTAGTACACATTATCTGGCTCAGACTTGGATGCAACGTTACCGTCTTATCGGATCAATCCTGTGTGCAAATTAACAGTCTTCCGTGCTTTAAGTAATTAATCCCTCACCAAGCAAATTACTATCTTTCTGAATTTAAAATGGCACAGTAATCGTTTGTCGGTTACTAAATTGAATTAATGCGTCTGAGGAAGGATTTCAGAGTGGGCTCGAATGACCGTTTTGTGCCATTAACGGGAGTTGAAACTCCCTGAGCACGTATCGTAAACGATACTCCGAGTACGTGGCAGAAAATGCCACTCCGAGCACGCTGATGTCATCAGCTCCGAGCACACGCTGTTCCGAGCAAAAAGCAAAAGCACTTGTGTCATTCCCTGATACTACAGGGAATCTTGGCCAACCTTGAATGACCGAATTGTGCCATTTTCTGCCGTTCGCAGATTTGTATATCAGGTTTTCCAGCTATCAATCATTTTGATCACTTCATCATTTATGGACGACCAATTTGAAAGGTGACGTTGGTCAAAAAGAATGAAAACTCCTATTTCTCTTTTTGAGTTTAAATATCTCAGTCGACAGATGTAGTTTACGTCTCCATTGCAGTTAATAATCACTTCATCACCTTCTCGACTGCTTGAAATATAAGTAACACCATCATTGTACAAATTATTGTGCGCAACTAAATTTTCTAGCTTAGTACCTTTCGGTTCAATCAATCCATATTTTAATGAATTATTGAACCTTTTCTGTGCATTAAAGTGCGTCCCTTTGCCCTTTCCAGTCCATAAAATGGATAATTGGTTCGGATCATATTTTCCCACGGTTGATTGATTTCGGCCTTTTGTGTAACCAGAAAAGTCAGGTAAAAACAAGCCAACCGCAATTGAGTTACTACGCTCTATTTTTGGTTTGATATCATTATTCGGGAATAAATAGATAGAAGGAATTTGATAGTTATCGTTGCCAACTATGACCTTTACTTGCTCCAAAGCTGCGACCTTTTGACACAAAAATGCCAGAAAAAGTAATCCATAAATCTTAGCTTTCATGCGATTTCCCCTATTTCCGCATATCGCTCACTAAAGACGTTCACATAACTGAAAAACTATGTCATTTATTAATCGTCTACAAGTGGTAAATCAAGTTTCTTGCTTATTAAATCGTCTAAAACCAAGTAGTTGCTCAAGCCCCACGTACCTATATTTTGTTTTGGTTTTGTTAGCTCAATTCCGTTTTCGTCCAAATATTTTTTAAAAGGCACATCATGAAAACACCATTCATCTGCGCAAGAGGAATCAGGCAAATGCATGTTTGCAATTATTGGCATATAGCCTCTGCTGAACCCCAACAGATTAACAAATAATGGTTCGCACATTAGCTTTTTAGAACTTAAATTAACCAGATATTCAGCGTCGCTCGTTATGAAATCATAAACGTATATTTTGATACAGTTGTCGAATCCACCGACAGAGGCTGATAAAGAAATAATTTGCCCAAAAATGAATTTATTCCCAGGGTAAGCTAGACGAAAAACATCACCTACTTTTAATCGTTTGCGATACGGCACCTGCCTGAGCATATTGGTTGTTGGCAATTCCATAGTGCTTTTCTATTTATTAGTCCTTTGTTCGCTGACTGAGAATCATATACGAATTCATGCTCGAACGGCCGTAGTTCGCTCATTTCGGCCCGACGGGGATTAACCGCCAAGCCTTTATTTGAAATATTTCGAGTGCCTCGAATACCTACTCTATCAAGATCCAGTCTTTGCTGAAAAAGTTCTTTTTGGTGGCGGAAATATAGACGCCCCCCACAGCCACCGGTGTCAATAAACCAATCTTGCCTGGCTCATTCGAAACCGTTGCAATACTCGTATCCTCTGAGGCCCATGTCATCAAGTCAGTCACGTCTTCAGTAGTCCCATCAGAATAGTGTGCTATCGCGGTTAACTGGTAATCACCATCAGAAAGCTTAACGTCTGAAAAATTAATTCTTATGTTTGTAAGCATGGGATCTCCGACCGTTATAACAGCCTTTCCTATCAAGTCCGCATATTGGTATGTGATCGTAGCGGTGCCTTTTTGATAGGTTTTAAATTTAACGATAGCAGCCGCACCACCTGAGTATTGGTTAAGAATTTCTGGGTTATCCACCGTCCAGGTAAATCCCTCATTAGGATAAACTATGGATCCATCACTAAATTCAACACCCTTAGCAAATTCAAAAATAACCCCGAGAGGAAACTCTCCCTCTGAATTAGGCTGATTGAACGCTACTGGCACAGCGTCGGTATTTTCAACCGGAATTTCCACTTCCAAATCGCCATACTTAACTGTTAAAGTGCCTCGCATTGGAGCATCGGCGGTGTAGTAGGCTTCACCTTTAAAAACGTATATCTGCCCAAGGGATGGGTCGCTTAATGTATAAACGGCCTGTTCGGTTACATTCCTCGTTGTACCATCAGACAGTTCCCCGAGCACCGTAAAGGTTTGCTGTAAACTATGCGGGACCTTAATTTCATCAACACTCAGCACAAGGCTACGAGGTAAAGCTTCAGTGATATCTACCGAAACGTTATCTGTCAGTCCATAGCTCGAAGCGACAATAGCTGTACTCCCGATACTGTTACCACTGATAACCCCATTTTCATCAACAGTTGCAATCTCATTATTATCAGACCAGAAAACAATCGGCGAAGCTGCAACTTCATTGTTGTCGGTAAAGACCAGAGTACCTGAAATTTGCTCTGAATGGCCTACAGGAATCGATAACGTTTCTTTCGATAATTCTAATCTCAATGGCACAGAGTCATTTATAGTGATGTTTAAGGTATTGGATTGAATATCATTGAATGTTGCATAGATATCACTGGAGCCTTGAATCATTCCAATGATTTCTCCATCTTCAATTCTCAATACGCTTTCGTTGTTTACGTGCCACGTAGGCTTGATATCATGAACGGTCTCGTCGGTATAAATCCCAATAACGTCAATGGGAAACGGATAGCCGACAGGAATAGCCGATGGCGCAGATATAGTTAACGTTGCCAAAACTGCTGGAGTGGCCTCTAACGTGAAACTTAATTCAAATTCACCGTTACGAATGATAATTTCAGCTTCGCCTTCACTAAGGGCTTTAGCCACGCCTTGCTCATCTACCGAAATGACGGTCGGTGAAAGTGATTCATAGGTAAAACCTTCGCCCAAAACGGATTTTTCATTGCTTAAAATGGCGACACCCTGGATTTGTGAACTTGTACCAACCGGAAAGGACGTATGCTCTACCGCATATTGAATACTCACGATTTCAGCTTCACTGATTGAAACTTGCAGTGTTTCGGTAACCTCCCGATAGCTGGCTGTTACCTCCACCACTCCCGGCGATACCGCTACAAATACGTTATCAGAGTTAACGAAACCGATACCGGCATCGGTCGTGTTCCAGGAAGGTATAACTTGTTCAGTTATGTCGTCATAGAAGCTTGCTAAAACCACTAATTGTTCATTCTGCCCTTCTATATAGGTACTTTTCAGGTTTTGAATAGCGATTGCCGTTAAAGCTGAAGTGACTTTTAAGCTGACACTAGCAAATTTGCTTTCATGTGCGGCGGTAATAGTCACATTACCTGGTGCAACAGCGTGAAATGTATTTGATTCATCCACATACGCAATCGAATCATCTGTAGTCGACCAGACAGGTGTTATTGAACCACTGGTATCGTCTTCATAATGCGCTATTACTTTTACGGGGTGTGTTTTAAATTCAAGGTAGGACGTATCTAATCCTTCAATGGTGATACTGGTAACTTTTGCAGGCTTAGCTTTTTCACCACCGCAGCCTACTAATACGGTTGAAACGATTACAATCACCGCGATTATGCGGTACATCAGTCCCTTCATTACAATAATCCATTGATTTTACTTTATAAATCATATTAAACATTAACATCACAAAGTAAATACTTTTCAGTTTCTCCCTAAAACTTCCACTACGTTTGCTTTTATACAATAAACACAGTAGCTTGAGAAAACAGTCAAGGGCCGTTGCGAGCGAACTGCAGTCATTCAACTAGTGACGAAAGGTTCAGCTAAATATCTATTGATACATTGACTATTGAATGAACTACGAAGAGTTTTATTACAGTATTGATTGTAAATTTCCTTACCATGATGAAAGTGAGTGGAAGCGAATCGTCGCACAATCGATAGAAATTGGTGAAGACGCTCCTTTTCTCGTGCTTCATGAAATATGCCGTTTGCCAGCATCAGAAAAACTCGAACATGCCAAGCATATGGAAATGTACAAATATTGGAAGAATTCATTTTTTAGTCCTGTACAAGAAATTGTTGAACCAGCTTCACTTTCGTATATCAACAAGATGGAACTTTCAGACAACGAAGCATTAGCGATTATGGATAAACTTTCTGAATACCCAGAATCCTTTAATGCCCTCCAAGTTGTTTTATTTTCCTGTCCAGACGATGACGAGAATGTTGACAATAAATATCGAGAAACCATTCGGTTATGGAAGTCTGGTGCTTAACAAATTCCCAAAAAACGTATGAAACAGGCGCATGATCCGAAGCAGATAGGTATGGTCTGAACCAGATTGGGATGACTAAAAGAGCGATAATCGAAAGTTCAACCAGAGATAATTATGGATAAGTTATCAGGTAAATTGGCAGAGCTGACAAGCAATGAATGGCGAGAGTTAGGCTTCTTCTACACCATTAATGAAACCCAATCAGAATGGGTTTTAACTGGTAGCAAACTAGGCTTAAAAAATTTTTCTGATTTACTTCATCAATTTTCTCTTAAAGAAGAGTCTCACGGTGATCATTTTCACATCGAACCACACTGGTATTTGACGCTTACAAGTTCTGATGAACCAATGATAGATAAGCGCGGAGTATGGGGACGGCCAAGTGATTTTTCCGCTTTAGCTAAATTAATATCAGACAAATTAGAAATTAGCTCACCAAACGATAGCATAGTTATTAAAAACGAATACGCACCGAAAGCAGAATATTCTTTAGTGATACACGTAAAAAAGCAGGACTTTGATCCTGCAACTCTGGATCCTCAGCTTTAATTGTTAATTTGGACTTAAAACTGATCCACGATTTGCATTCAAAAACGACTCTGTCTAGCCAAAATATTGTGGAATTCATTCAAATAGTTGGTATTCATAATCTGGCTCGCTTTTGAATGCAACTTTGCTGTCTTTTTGGATCAATTCTGTATGCAAATTAACAAATCTTTCGTCTCTAACCGTACCTAAAAAACCTGCCAAAAATGACCAGACGCAAGTAGTCTTCGCCCCAGGTTTGCAGTATTTTAACGGTGAACAAAAATCCTATTCTGGCCTATTCCCCCACACATTAAACTGACTTTTTCATGCTACAAAATGGTACAAAAAACCCGCTCCCACTGTGTAGTTTTTAACTTGGTTTCGTGGTTAATATGAACAGACTATGAAGCCTTTCATAGTTGAAAATAAAAACAAGACAACAAGAGAATAGGATATTCAATGAAGTACATAAAAATACCAGGGGTACTGTTTGTAGCTGCCGCCGCTTCGCTAAGCGGATGCGCAAAACTAGATGGTAAAGTAACGGTTGGGGGAACCCTTAATTCCAAAGGCGGTGCAGGACAGGCGGTATTAACTGCTCATGCCTCACGCTGCGATGATGAAGTAAAAGGCCAGGCAAATTATCAAGATAAAACGGCCATAGACTGGCAGGAAGTCGGCGGCGTAGCATTTAATGCAGAAGTATATGATGCAGGTTTTTGCTCTGACCAGCCAGTGTCTCCGGATGGGATAGAAGACACAACTCAGCATTGTCGACAAGACGTTTGTACCGGCGGTATGTATCAAGTTGATTTCATCTATAAATCTACAAACCCGGCGAAGCCTGGCGAGGGAGCAGGTTTTGTCTGCATGATCGATACTGGCAACGGCGTAAGTTCAGGCTTTGGGGCTACAGGAATCCTTAAAACGATGGCAATTGAGTCCGGCCCATATCAGGGATATACCAATGCCGGCACTATGTCTGGCAACGTTAAGGTAAGTGCCTGCCCTTCTGACAAATCTGAAAATTCCTAGGAGCCGATATGAATTTTACTTCGAAAAAAACACTAATCGCTGCAAGTGTTGCCGCTCTAGTTAGCTTTTCAGCCTCCGCTTCCGATCCAGTGCGCATGGTCTTGGAGGCGAAAGCGAACAAAATGCCAAGCATTAAAACTCAATTAGAAACACTTGGTATTGATATTAATAAAGAACTAACGTCGCTGGATAGCTTTGCGATTACGCTGGATCGCACCCAGCTTGCAAACGTAGCAAACTTAGATGGCATTAACGCTTTCTACCCGGATGTGCCTCGTAAGCTTCTGGCAGAAGGAGGAAGCGAAATAATTCCCTACGGCCTATCTATGGTTCAAGGCGATCAGGTGAGTTATCAAGGTGGAAAAAAGGTTTGTATTATCGACAGTGGCTATTCATTAGGTCACCCAGACCTGCCGGTAAATGGTGTTGATGGTGCAGAAGACGGTGGTGCAGGCCCTTGGCATGAGGATCGGTTTGGTCATGGGACCCATGTTGCGGGAACCATTGCGGCATTAGAAAATAACACAGGAAGTGTAGGAGTTATTTCTGATGAATCCCTTGAAATGCATATCGTCCGTGTTTTCAATAATCGCGGAGATTATGCATATGCCTCAGATATCGCTGGCGCGATAGAAGATTGTCAGCAAGCAGGGTCAAGTATCGTATCAATGAGCTTAGGTGGTCCTTACTCCAGCCCATTGGAAGAAAGAGCAATCAACCGTATGGCTCGTGATGGAATACTAATGGTAGCAGCCGCGGGCAACTCGGGTGATGCGCAACATTCCTATCCGGCTTCATATGACAGTGTCGTTTCTGTGGCCGCGATTGATGACCATAAAAAACATGCGCCCTTCTCACAGCGTACCACGCAGGTAGAGTTAGCGGCTCCTGGTGTTAACGTGTTTTCAACTCTGCCTTCAGGTCAAGGAACCAGGTTCAATCCGACAATGACGGTCACTCAAGACGATCTTATTTTCCAAGGCTTTGGGATGAACTCATACACTAATGAGTTGCCCTCAGGCAGCGTAAGCGGCGAATTGGCTGATTGCGGTATTGGCGCGGAAAGTTGTGGCGATATGACCGGGAAAATCTGCTTAATGGAGCGCGGAGGGTCCAGAGAACCTGAAGTTGAAGGCGGCTGGCCCATTCCAATTACATTTGGCGATAAAGTTGAGCAATGTGCTAAAGATGGCGGTGTAGGTGCTATCATTCGAAATCATTTAGCCGGTCCAGTTCCAGGAACCGTCGATAATATTTCGATTATTGCTGGTACCGTAACTAAACAACAGGGACAAACATTACTGGATAATGTCGGTAAGGAGACAACGATCAATGTCCACCCATATCCGGACCACGGCTTTAAGTCAGGCACATCGATGGCAACACCACATGTATCAGGTGTAGCTGCCGTTGTCTGGAGCCACTTCCCACAATGTTCGGCACAAGGAATTCGTTTGGCATTGCAAGCATCCGCTGAAGATTTAGGTGATGCGGGCTATGACCATAAGTATGGTTGGGGACTAGTTCGAGCTAAAGATGCAATTGATTATATCGAAGCCAACGGCTGTAATGCACATAACGGCAAAATATATGGCGGCGATGGCTCTGCTCGCTAACCCCGCCCGATAGATGCTGCATTTTTAAGGTGCAGCCTCGCAACGAACAAAGCCCTGCTCTCTGTACAGGGCTTTTTTATCTCTGACTTCACAAGCCCGAACTACACAGCGTATATCAGATAAGACTGTGTACAAAACATTCTGTGCCAAAAACAGAATAATCCGTCGCAAGCGCTAGTAACTTGTGAGCAGGCGAGACCTCTGCTATCTTGCGTCTAGTTTAATTAGCAAAGAGCTGAAATTATGCCCAAGGCAAGTGAAATAAAGAAAAATGCAGCTATCGAATATAACGATGGCGTATATATCATCAAGGATATTGAACGTTCGGTTCCCCAGGGACGTGCCGGTGGAAGCTTGTACCGGATGCGCATGTATAATGTGGTCACTGGTCACAAGATTGATGAAACCTTTAAAGACGCAGAAATGCTAAACCTGGCCGATCTGGTTCGTCGTCCGGCAACTTTCTCTTATGTAGATGGTAACGAATATGTGTTTATGGACGATGAAGACTATACACCATATAACATCAACAAAGAGAACATCAGTGATCAGGTACCTTTCATCACCGAAAATACCCAGGGCATTTATGCCATCATTGTTGATGACACCCCGGTAGGTATTGATTTACCTGCCAGTGTTGAACTGGAAGTAACAGAAACAGAACCATCGATTAAAGGTGCGTCGGCAACGTCTCGAAATAAACCGGCTACCTTATCCACTGGTCTGGTAATTCAGGTACCTGAGCATATCTCCACTGGCGATATGATCAAGGTTAATACCGAAGAGCGTAAATTTATGGGTCGTGGTGACAAATAATCAGCTGCGCTTCTGTGCCGATGCCCGTTCCCGGGCATTGGCAAATACTTCCCTTTCCTACTGAAAAACAATTATTAATTTCATTACACGCCGCCAATTTTTTCTATCTGTACTAAGCTTATCTACTTAGTAATCAGGACATTTTCTGAATGGACTCAACAAACGACCATCTGGTTTTTTAATCGTTTCATTGTTCATTTGGGAGACGTTAATGTACAAGACCAAACGCTTTTTAAGCTGCCTTATATTTACCCTTTCCTTGATTTCTTCACCGTTAATGGCTGCCGATAAGCCAAACATCCTGGTGATTTGGGGAGACGATATTGGCTGGCAGAATTTAAGCTCCTATGGCCTCGGCGTCATGGGCTATACCACCCCGAATATCGACCGTATTGCCAGCGAGGGGATTCGCTTTACCGATCATTATGCCCAGCCTTCCTGTACCGCCGGACGAGCGGCATTTATTACCGGCCAATACCCAATTCGCTCAGGCATGACTACGGTTGGTCAGCCAGGCGACACTTTAGGTTTGAAAAAAGAATCTCCCAGCCTTGCCGAAGTTCTTAAAGATGAAGGATATGCTACCGGGCACTTTGGTAAAAACCACCTAGGGGATCGTAACGAACACCTACCGACGGTGCATGGCTTTGACGAGTTTTTCGGAAATCTGTATCACTTGAACACCCAGGAAGAAGCTGAGCAGCGAGATTATCAAAACTTTGGTAAACAGTTTTCTGGTGATCTGGAAACCTATGAGAGCAAATTTGGTACCCGTGGCGTTATCCACTCTTTTGCTACCGACAAGGATGATGATGATGAAGATCCTCGTTTTGGCCGGGTCGGTAAACAAACCATTGAAGATACCGGGCCACTCACTCAGGAGCGGATGAAAAACTTTGATGAAGGCGAAGTGATTCCCAAGGCGTTTAATTTTATGAAAAACGCCAAAAAAGATGGCAAACCTTTCTTTGTCTGGCTCAACACCAGCCGCATGCACCTGTACACCCGCCTGAATGACGAGTGGCGTTACGCTGCAGAACAATATACCTCTGAGGCCGACTATCACGGCTCTGGCATGCTGCAACATGATCACGATATCGGCCTGGTATTAGATTTCCTCGAAGATAATGATCTCGATGAAAATACTATCGTCTGGTACTCCACTGACAATGGTCCCGAACATGCCTCCTGGCCACATGGTGCCACCACGCCGTTCCGGGGTGAGAAAATGACTACCTACGAAGGCGGTGTCCGAGTGCCATCGATGATTCGCTGGCCGGGTAAATTTAAGGCCGGCACCATCTTAAACGGTATTCAGGGACACCAGGATATGTTCACCAGCTTAGCGGCGGCTGCGGGCGTTGATGATGTTGCCAAAGATATGATGGATGAGAAAAAGCAATATATTGATGGAGTTAATAACCTGCCATACTGGATGGGCGATTCCGATAAATCGGCGCGTAATCATATCTTTCATTACTATGAGTCAAAACTTACCGCGGTGCGCATAGGTCCGTGGAAGTTTCATTTCTCAACCAAAGAAGATTATTACGCCAATGTGATCCCACGAACGGTACCCCTGGTGTTCAATATTCGCATGGATCCGTTCGAATCTTATGATAACAGTGATTCCTATGGTCACCTGATGCAAAAAGTATCATGGCTGATTCAACCCATGGGCGTGCTGATGGGCGAGCATTTAAAATCACTGGCTGAGTACCCACCAGTACAAGGCGGTAAATCATTTGATATGTCAAATGTCGTGGAAGAGTTTATTAATAAAGCAAAACAATAAGCTCTATCTTTTAAAAAAGCCGGTAATCCATTCAGGTATTACCGGCTTTTTTATGGTCAGTATGTACATTCACAATCAGTGACCTTGACTGAAACCAAGCTAACCATCGCAATCACCCTGCGATAATATTACCCTCATTTTGCTCAGGCAGGATTTGCATGATTAATCCGTGGCCAGAATTTTCTGGCCTTGCGGCACAGTTGAGTCCTCGTTCGATAATCGATCCCACCACATCAGTTTTAAATAAATTGACGTCGCAGCCACTAGCCCTAGACTGATGAAAAGCTCATCCCAGGACTGAATCACCAGAAAGATGGCTGTTGCTGTTAATGAGGTATGCCAGATGATACCCACCAAAACATTACTCATATCTCGAGCGAACTGACGATTGGGTTCAAAATCCGGTTGTTGTTTCTGAATTTCTTCAATAACAGGTTTCCAAAAACCCCATGGACGGGTTTTTTGATAGAAGTTCATCAAGGTTTGCATGTCTTCAGCTGGTGTAAGATACGTGGCAATCACGCAGCCGAGCAAAGAAGCGGCAAACAAAATTGGAAAACCTTCGAGTGGTGATAAATCGACAAATGCCAACGGTACTGTCGCTACCATGCCGGTCAGCATACCAATGAAATATCCGTGGCCATTGAATCGCCACCAATACCACTTCAACATGTTGGCGGCGGTATAACCTCCCCACAATGCCGACACTAACCAAAGGATGATGTCATTAAGAGACGGAACAAACAGGCCGATTGCGGTGCCGATAACCACGAAAATTAACGACACGATATAGCTGACTTTAACGTAGGTTTTATCTTCCGCTTTCGGGTTGATGTATTTTTTATAAATATCATTGACCACATAAGCGGGAGCAGCGTTGGTTGTCGCGGCAAACGTCGACATAAAGCTGGCCAGCAATCCCGCAACTACAATACCCAGTAAGCCCGTCGGAATATAATTACTTAAGGCAAACGGCAGGATTTGTTCGAAGTCGACATCGTCACCCATAGCGGCTAAATCCGGAATGAAGAACGCCAGGGCCAACACCGCTAATCCGGTGATCATCATATAGCGCGGTACAATCAATACGACGTTTACAAACCAACTCATTTTTGCCGCTTCCACCGGCGTTCGTGCCGACAGAATGCGTTGCATGTCATAATTCGGCGCCGGTCCTGCCATGCTGGAAAGGATGCCTTTAAATAGCACCAGCATCATAAACACGGTAAATAAAGAAAATCCATCGTCGACAATGCGCTGATTCGCTGAGTCTAAGAGCCCACGCCAGTCTAAATCCAGTTGCCAACCAAACCCGACATCATACCAGCCATCCGGTGTTACCGCGGCAAGCATCTCGGGAGATACCTGCATCATTGCGATAATGCCGATGGCAATGCTGGCTATGGTCATAATGAAAAACTGTAACACTTCGGTGATCACCACCGAGAACATGCCGCCTTTGACCACATAAATGGTAGTAATGGCCGTAAAAATCAGGCCATAGGCAATTTCATTATGATGAGGGTCTGCGGCTAATTGCCAAGGCAGGAATGCAGCGGCAAACTTACCAATACCAACAAAACCATAAGCAAGAAATCCAAGTACGGAAAACAGGGCAAATACCACGACGATGAGGTGACTGAGCTTGGCACCGCGACCTTCGCCAAAACGAAACGTGATCCACTCAGCGCCAGTCATTACTCCGGAGCGACGCAACCATATCGACAAAAATATCATCAGGAAGATTTGATTAAAGGTTGGCCAGAGCCAGGGGATATAGATGCTCTTCAGGCCATAGATAAACAATAGGTAGACCAGCCACATGGTGCCACTGATATCAAACATGCCTGACGCATTAGATAGACCCAGGTAATACCAGGGCAATGACTTGCCCCCTAAAAAATAACCTTCGATATTTTTTGAAGCACGTTTTGAGATCCAAAAACCAACGGCTAGCGTGGCAATCAGATAGAGGGCAATAATGCCTAAATCGAGTGAGGTGAGGTTCATTATTATTCTTTTTCTAAAGTAACAAAATTACACCTCAGGATATCAACAAACTCAGATGTAAGCGGTTACAAGAAACTTACAATACATTAACGCAAATTACAAATTAGCGGATGGAAACAGAGAACCACTGAAACATTGCCTAATGTATTAGCTATACATTAGCAATCTGGCGAGCCAATTAACCTTTGCTTAATAATTCCCGTAAGTCGATTAGAGCGGCATTAGCCCGGGAAATATAATTGGCCATTACCAATGAATGGTTTGCGGACAAGCCAAAACCACTGCCATTAAGCACCATAGGGCTCCACACAGTCGCCTGGCTGGCTTCAAGCTCACGAATGATTTGCTGTAAACTGACATTGGCATTCTTGTCTTTTAGTACATCGGCAAAATCGACTTCTACAGCTTTGAGGAAATGCAGCAGTGCCCAGCAGGCGCCGCGAGCTTCATAGAATTCATCGTCGATTTTCCACCAACTGGTTTTCACCATATATTCCGGGCTTGCCTGAGTTGACTGACGAGCATTGCGATCACCGGCCAAATCGGTATTTAACTGGCTACGGCCTACGCTGGCACTTAATCGTTGTGAATAACTGCCGAGACGTTTTTCGACCTCCCTTAACCAGTCATGCAAATTATCCGCACGAGCGTAAAACTGCGCCCCTTGTTGCGCAGGGTCGGCAAGGACATTGCGATACTTATATAAATCATCAACGCCTTTTTTATACATGCTCTCAGCACTGGGGAATGCCCATTTGTGGGCGTCATTATTAAATTTCGGCTGGGCGCTTTTTAAAAATTTATTTTCAGAGGATTGTGACTGGGAACGAGAAAAAGACTGACGCATCGCCAGCGATAAATCACGGGTCATTTCCAGGACACCAAACTCCCAGGCGGGAATATTATCGAGGAACACTGAGGGCGGCATAATATCATTGGACAGATAGCCGCCAGGCTTATCCCATAATTTTTCCGCAACTTTAATCAGCGTGGTGGTTGTCGCATAACCAACCACAGGTTCGACGTTGTTGGCTTTAGCTTCTTGTATCGCGACTTCCTTGATGTTAAACGTCTCTGGTTCAAAGCTCCAGAAGACCCCCAACAAATAAAACAAAAACACGACCACAATGGCTGTGATTGAGAGTGCTCGAAAAGACGTGAAAAAAGCCATAAATAGTTCCTTAGCGTGTTTGGGCATAAATATCAGATGATAAAACCGCCCTTGCAGAGCCCATTAGTTTAGTGGTTATGGGCCGGCTTCAGGCCTTTGACCGGAATTATAACTTTGGTTTGCTGGTCATTATCAAAATGTAGTGTCAATTCTACCTGCTCTCCGGCTTTTACTGGCGAGCTTGGATTAAATACCATCAAATGCAAACCATGAGGTTGTAATATCACTTCGTCGTTGGCCTTAATAATAATAGAATCAAGCTTCCCCATTTGCATCATACCGCCCTTCATGGTGTGCTCATGAATTTCAATGCGTTTACTGACATTGCCACTGACGCTTACCAGGGTGATGTCTTTGTCGCTGTTATTTGAGATTGTCATATAGGCCGATGTTACCTGAGTACCGGGGATCAATTCACGCATAAAAGCATCGTCAACATCGACATTTGCAGCAAACGCCGATGGTGCAAGTAATAACAGGTTAATTAAGGTAATGATTTTTTTCATGAATAGATACCATGGAAGACTTTTTAAAAATTGAGATATGATAATAATCTCTTATTTATCAAAGCACAGCAAGCGTGGAGCGATATTGATTTTAATCTTCCCGGCTTATTGCCCGGGTTATTCAGGCGCAGGCTCTTTACACAATAACCAGACAATAAAACCAACCAAAAGGACTGGCCAGAAAACCGTTAATCCGACAAACGCCAGGCCAATAAGCGCTCCCAGGACGACCAGGATCAGGGTGCCAAACACGCTGATAAAAACGGCTAAGCCAACAACAAATAAAATAATGCCAACCAACGCCGCGATAGCAATACCTTCGATCGGCTCTACCACGTGATCATCGACGACAATATCCATATCCAGCCAGGAAAATACCGTATTGCCGAATAAATAGGTAAGCAATAATGTCGCAAGGATGGCCAGTATTAAGGATTTGGCGAATGACATGATAACTCCCTTAACTCAACGTCATATTATCTATAAATAGCGGTTAGGCATGATTAGTGCCGCAACGCCATAAGCAACTAAGGTCACGGTTGGCATCATAATTAACGCCAGTATTGCCAATACCCTGACGACAATGCGTGGCATCGAAAAGTGACGCGCCAGGCCGGCACAAACACCACAGATTTTTTTATGAACCTGATCTTTAGCAATGCTACGTTCAATTCTATATTTCACTTTGTTCATACATCCTCCCCAATTAAACAGATGGGTTAATTAACCCTGGATATAGCGGGTTAAGCCAAATACTCCAGCACCGATAAAAAAAGTGGCTACCGGTACTAACCATAGGGTCATCAAAATTGAAAACGGGAACATAACTTTCTCCTTAATATTCAGCAATCTCTTAGATGCCGAATCAATGGTTGCCAACTAGCCGTTGGCAACTTTCTTTTTCATCGCCTGTAACTCTTGTTCAATCGAGTCTTCGGCTTCGAGCTCATCAAACTGAGCCTGTAGGTTTTTTGCCTCGGTCATGTCGTAGGCTTCAACCTGGGCTTCCAGGCCATCCACTTTTTGCTGAAACTTCTCAAAACGAAGGATTGCATCATCGATTTGCTCAAACTTCACGGTTTCACGCACTTTTAATCGTACTTGTGCGGATTGCTGGCGCTTCAGGCAGGCTTCCTGACGCTGCTTTGCTTCCTGTAGTTTTTCCTGCAGACGATTACTGTCGTTTTGAATCGACTCAAGCAACTCCTCTACCTGGGCAAGCTGAGTTTCAATATCGGTAATCACCGGCTGACACTGTTGCTTGGCCAGCAGCGCCTGGCGTGCCAGGTCATCACGACCTTTGCTGATAGCCAGTTCCGCTTTTTCCTGCCATTGATTTGCCTTCTCGGTCTGCACCCGCAACTGGCGAGTCAGAGTTTTCTTTTCGGCAATTTGTTTGGCTGCTGAGGTGCGCACTTCTACCAAAGTTTCTTCCATTTCCTGAATGATCAGTCGAATCATTTTTTCAGGATCTTCTGCCTTATCCAGCAAGCTGTTGATGTTGGCATTAATAATGTCGGTCAGACGAGAAAACATACCCATTTTTATTCTCCTGCTTTTTCTTTAGATTTGTCTGAATCAGCATTGTCATTATCAAAATCGCTGATTTGTGTAATTGTCACAGTCGGTACACCCTTATCGGTGACGTAATGTGCATCAATTTTGAAGTTATTAACTTCCTGGGCAATGCTGTTTCTTAACTGTTGCTCTAACTGGTTCGCTACCATGCGACCTTGATTGGCAACCATCATGTCCAGGGCGGTTTGCAAAGACACTAACTGCTCAGCCTTTGCACTCGTGGTAAATAAGGTACTGGTAACTAGTACTACTGAGGCGATACCGATTTGTTTACTTAATGTGTTCATTTTCAACCCTTACCATACTGATATGTATGTTTTGCTAACGAATAACTTAATGTTGAATTACTACTTACAAGTGCCGTGCCAATTTGTTATTTTTTGTTAACCCCTTGTTATTTAAGGCTTGTAAGCCAGGGTGATTTTTTAGCTTTAAGAATGCCTGCGATATTTTCATTCCTTAGTTGGTAAATTTAACCAACTGTGTAGTGAATTTGACCAACAAGGAAAGGTGTAAGTGGTAGGTGGGAGGTGGAAGATATCTTTTCAGTTTGCGTCATATCCTGCTACGACAGGATATCCGGGCCTAAAGCCTGGTGGGAGGCGGGAGTGGAAGCGGCTTTTTCTTCCGCTGAAAATTGAATCGGAAATATGTTCCAGACATTTCCGACATACCAGCGTCCATGCCGGCATCCATGCATTTTCGGCATATCGGCCAACCCATAACCATAACCAGCAGCGCTTACCTGAGAAACAACTGAAGCTTGTATAAGCGTCACTCCCTGATACTACAGGGAGTCTAAGGTCGAGAGTGGAGGAAAGCGTTAAAGATAGCGTTGCAGAACAACGAGTGACGGTGATAACAGAAAGAGAAATGGAAGTTTGTCAGAGACCGGGATTAGTTGTTGTTAGCTGAGCGAATCTAAGACTTTGGTGCAGATTCAAGGCTTTCTTTTTCAAGCAGTAACGCAATGATAGAACTGCCTAACAAACAGGCGGCCGGAACCATTAATATCGCGAAAAAAACAATTAAATTGGGCATATCAGCCATCCTAATCTTAGTGAGCAAGCTAAACACGTTAAATATTGAGCATGTGCCAATAAATCGCTATAACCTGTTTGAATTTACTCTTTAGTCGCAACAAGGTGGAAAAAGGTTTAGTTTGGTGGGAATTTTTTTGCTCCGCGCCTGGATGACATGCGCAAAACGTGTTTATGCATTAATTCGCTGCGGCGCACTAATACCATGTCAGCAATAATCTGACTAAATCAGGAAGTGAATTCCCATATCGGGAATTGAACAATGCATAACGCGGTAATTCTGACTGGAAGTTTAAGAATGCACCTCACGACTCGGCATTTTGTGGGGCATAAAAACCGGTTAACAAAAAGGACGCTTTAAGCGTCCTTTTTTAAATAAACATTACGTTCGGATTAAACCACCTGCTCGCTAACGGGTTGACCGGTTAATGCGAATGCTTCGCGAAGGACCGTCGAATCAGCGCCCTCTTTACCAGCATTCTCTGATAAAAAGCGGCGGAATTTACGCGCTCCGGGCAAGCCGTTACAAAGCCCAAGCATATGCCGGACAATGTGCCATACCCGAGGTGTATGTTGACCAGGTTCCGCCGGTGTTATTTGCTGATCAATGTAAGTGCACATCTCATCGATGATTGCTTCCCGGGTCAAAACCGGCACATCTTTACCGTATATCCGCTGGTCGGCACTGGCCAGCAAATAGGGATTTTGATAAACCTCACGGCCAATCATCACCCCATCAATGTGTTGTAAATGCTCAAGTGTCTGCTCAAAACTGGTGATACCACCATTAATAGAGATTTTCAGCGCCTCGAAATCCCGCTTGATTTGATAAACACGAGAATAGTCGAGTGGCGGGATCTCGCGATTTTCTTTTGGGCTTAAGCCACTTAACCATGCCTTGCGGGCATGAATGATAAAGTGCTCGCACCCCGCCGCAGCAACACGTTCGATAAACTTATGCAGGAACTCATAGCTATCCTGATCATCAATGCCAATGCGGGATTTCACCGTAACCGGAATTGAAACCGCCCCCTGCATATCCGCAACACATTGCGCGACTAATTCAGGTTCCGCCATAAGGCAGGCGCCAAAACGACCATTTTGAACCCGATCAGAGGGACAGCCAACATTGATATTGATGGCATCATAACCGCGCTGCTCAGCAATCCTGGCACATTCGGTCATAGCTTTTGGGTCGCTACCACCAAGCTGCAACACCACAGGATGCTCTTCTTCATTAAACGCCAGGTAATCACCCTTGCCGAACAATATTGCTCCGGTTGTCACCATCTCGGTGTACAACACGGTTTCTTTACTCATCACCCGGTAGAAATAACGACAATGGCGATCGGTCCAATCCAGCATTGGCGCTACAGAAAGTCTATCGTTCACACAAATTTCTCAACAACTAAAGTGCTGCAATTATAACTCAGTGGCTTGTAGGGCAACAAGATGCAGGATTTCTGGTTACAAAATTAAACAAATAAATTTTTCTCAAGTTAATGTAATTACCTTAGCATCAACCTTACCTATAACCCTATGATTCAATTCAAATAAAAGCAGCAATACTATTTCCGCACCATGATACTGCTACGCGTAATCGATAGTAATCCAGGTAAATGCACGGAAAAGGGCGAGCAACTTTGTGAGGTTTTATTACACTAAAAATTGGGTCTGCAATTTTGAGGGCGTATTATGCAAGAAGCGAGCGCTAATAAGCTATCACCTGACTCCGAAGAAAATCAGGAGTTAAGAAACCAACATCGCCAGGAGAATGTGAAAAAACGTTCTTCAAAATCTGATGAACGTCATCAGGTAGAAAAAGACAATCGGTGTTTTGTCCTAGGTTATAACTGATAGTATCTGCAGCAGGCGCTGAATGTCGAAATTCAGCGATTTTCGGCTGAATGGTTATTTTGATGCCACGCACCACTGCGTTAGCTAACATCCTGATAATATTATTATTCCTCGACAGCGCGCAGTGTACAACCCTGTGTCGAACTTTCTCTGTAGCTGCGATGCAAGGTTTTAGACCTGCCCCCCCAATTGTTGGCACTTCAAGTCGTGTCACATCTCTCAAACAAAAAAACCTCGTAACCCAAACGATTCTAACGGGTTCTTAAATTCTTCATTTAAGAAAATATTCCCTTTAAACGAAATTGGGGTCAGGTCTTGAATTTCGCAATATTCTGGCCTGTAGAGGAAAGATTGTCGTCGGAACAACGAACAGCTAGATAAATGACACATCCTAATAGCGTCGTAAACTGGTTACAGCGTCTTTTCTAGTCAGAACTGCCGCATAACCTTATTTTATAACAGCAAGCTCGCTGCACGATTCAAGACCTGACCCCCATTGTTGGCGTAAGCTCGCTGCACGGATCAAGACCTGACCCCATCTTTGGCATCTGGGACGCATACCTGATCGCCGTAGTAGTTATCCGGGTAATTACAGGCCATGGTGATGTAGTCATCATCGGATTCGATTAATTTTCGTATTGTGCTAATAAATTGTGACATGAGTATCTCCTTACTTTGTTTATCTGTGATCTAGTTTGAAGCATACTCATGCATTTTAAAAATTAATCATTTTTAATTTATTGTTCAGTTTTTTAGATTAAAGCGTTATTGGTTTGTGCATCAATGGGCAATGCCGAAAAAGTCGGCTATCCAATAAGCGGCGCAAATATCCATATCTTTGGCAAAAGTATCTTCCCTTCCGCATTGCTGCTCTGCAGTTCCTGGATCAACGGCAATCGCATGTCCCATCGAGGTTAAACTAATGGCTTGTAACTGCAGCTGGTTGTTATCGTGATAATAATTCGTGCTCGGATAGCCTAACAATTTGTTCTTTGTCTCTTGCTTAAGATCAAGCCCCATCACGGTGCCCCACTGTTGCACCAATTGCTCTAAGTTCAGGTGGTATATATAAGGGTCTTCCGTGCCATGCCAGATCTGCAACTTTGGATAACTGCCGTTAAAGCTACCTGATGCCTGCCTTATCGACGCTGCCATCTCCTTTGCAGACGCGGTTTTCTTGCCAAATGCACAGGGACCGAGTTCACTGATATCGTTGGCACACTTATACGGAAAGCTGGATTGCAGGGCCCCGCCGGCAAAGGTTTGCGGATAAGCCGCCAACATAACCTGGGCAAAGTGTGCACCGGATGACATACCGGTAATAAATACCTGTTGCCGGTCAAGCTTATGTGTTTCCAGCATGTAAGAAATCATCTGTTGCACCGATGCAGGCTCGCCACTTCCTTGTTGCTGATGTGCCGGTTCCCAGGTCCGGTAACACCCTCCCTTAGGTTCATTACTTTTGGAAGTCTGTGGCAGTAATACAGCGAACTGGTATTTTTCTGCGAGTTCCAGCCAGCCCGTATTGCGGGCAAAATTTTGTGCCGTTTCCATACAGCCATGCACAGCAACCACCAACGGAGCCTGTTCAGGTAGCGCTTTGGGCAAGTAATGAAACAGCTGCAAGTTGCCAGGGTTCGCACCAAAGTCCACCACCTCGGTTAGTTTGTCCTGAGCGTAAACCCAAGGCGTTACCAATAACCCAAGGGCACAAATCAATCGCTTGTTAAATCGCATTTTCTGTCCTTAAACCGTGGAAAGTCTTCTCAGTCGATTGCTAAGCCAATACGCCTCGCCGATGCTTACATATTAATGGCTTTTGCCATCGAAGCCAGTACCGATTCATGCATCGCTTCTGACACCGTCGGATGGGCAATGATCATCTTACTCAGTTCTTCATCTGTCGCCTCTAACGCCATCGAGGCAACATATCCCTGCAGCATTTCCGTAACATTACTACCGACCATGTGAGCACCATATAGCTCACCGGTATGCTTATCAAATATGGTTTTCACGAACCCGTCGGTATGATTAATGGCGATCGCCTTGCCATTGGCGGAAAGCGGGAAAGTACCAACCCTGATATCAGCAATTTCACTGGCTTGTGCTTCGGTTAATCCAACACTGGCTACCTGAGGATGACTGTATGTACATCTGGGTATTTGCTGATGATTTACCGCGTGCACCGGCAAACCGGCAATATGTTCAACGGCTAAAATCGCTTCGTGCGATGCTTTGTGGGCCAGGCATGGAGCCCCGGCGACATCACCAATCGCATAAATATGAGCAACCTCGCTTTGCATTGTCGCATTGGTATTAATGAAGCCCTGTGAGACGTTGACACCTGCCGCGGGCAAGTTTAGCTGTTCCGTATTGGCAATAACGCCCACTGACAGTAGGACGGCATCGAATTCCTGCGTTTGCTCATTGATTTGCACGGTGACGCTGTTTGCGCCGGTGCGGACATTAGCCAATACCGACTCGGTATATACCTCGATGCCTTGTTTGGTAAATGCGTCCTGAACGCAATCTGCGATCGATTTATCTTCCGCTGGTAATAATTGCGACTGTGTTTCGACTAAAGTTACCTTTGTACCCAAGGCGTTATAAAAACTCGCAAATTCAACACCGATAGCACCCGCACCGACAACCAACAAGCGACCTGGGATCTCGGTCGGCGTCAATGCATGTCGGGCACTCCAAACCTGCTTGCCGTCAAATTGCAGATTTGGCAAACATCGGGCGCGTGCTCCAGTGGCGATAATGAAATGCCGGGCACTGAATTGCTGGTCATCAACCTGCACCGTATGGGCGTCAATAAACCGGGCTTCTCCGTAAACCACATCCACGGTATTTTTATTCATCAGGTAGGTGATCCCCTGATTCAGCTTTGCGGCAACATTACGAGAATAACCAATCATTTTCGCCAGATCGATTTTCGGCTCATTGACTTCGATTCCAAACACATCTGCCTGACGAATTTCCCGCAGGTTATCAGCGGCATGCAATAATGCCTTGGTAGGAATACACCCCCAGTTCAG
Organism: Thalassotalea mangrovi; assembly: GCF_005116735.1. GTDB lineage: Bacteria > Pseudomonadota > Gammaproteobacteria > Enterobacterales > Alteromonadaceae > Thalassotalea_A > Thalassotalea_A mangrovi. The sequence continues at coordinate 34,659 of NZ_SWDB01000021.1, forward strand.
ACACACACCACCGAGTTTTTCTTTTTCCACCAAGGTCACTGACAGCCCTAATTGTGCAGCCCGAATCGCCGCCGTGTAGCCACCCGGACCACCACCAATGATTAACACATCTGATTGCTTTGCCATGATTACACCAACAGTCGATATGGTTGGGTTAATAGTTCATTAACCGTGACCAGGAAACTGGCTGCCGGGGCACCATCAAGGATGCGATGATCCCAGCTTAAACTCAGGTTCATTTTTGCCGTTTTTACCGGTTTATCACCCTGCCACTCTACTCCATCGTAAATTCGGTTGACGCCGAGAATTCCACACTGCGGCTGGTTGACGATTGGGGTGAATGAATCGATATCATACATACCTAAGGTACTGATGGTGAAAGTACCCCCCTGCAAATCCTGGGGAGTCAGATTCTGATTCCGGGCCGCCTGAATCAGGCGCTGGGATTCAACGGCTATTTCTTTTAAGGTCAGTTGTTCCGCACCTTTAATGACCGGCACCAGTAATCCCTCATCCACAGCTACTGCGATGCCAATATTGACCTGTTGCCACATGCGAATTTCCGTATCCGTGTATGAGCTGTTCATCAACGGATGCGCAGCCAGGGCCTTGGCCAGCGTTTTAACCAGGATATCGTTGTAAGAAATTTTGATGCCTTCGGCCTGCCATTCCTGATTTAGCGATTGACGCAGTTTAATCGTCTCTGCCATCAATACTTCACGGTTCATGGTTAACTGGGCGCTATTTAATAAACTGTCCTGCATACGGCTGGCAATTACCTTACGCATCCCAGTGTGAGGCTTGCTGATGTATTCTGGTGAGTCAGTCGCAGACGGCTGGCGGTGCTTGATGACATCATCTTTCATGATCTTGCCATTGACTCCCGAGCCTGTGACATCATCCAATGTTACCTGTTGCTGCTTGGCGATGCGTTTGGCCAACGGGCTGGCAAAAACCGGTTTGCTATGCTGACTCTGCTCTAAAGCACGCTCAACATCGCGGGCAATAATACGCTGGTTTCCGCCGCTGCCGGTCACAGTATGTAAATCGATGGCATGCCGCTCTGCCAGTTTGCGCGCTTTAGGCGATGCCTTAATTCGCGCTGATGGTTCACCCGACGACACCTGTCGCGCCGTTTCTACTTGTTCGTCGCTGACTAAATTGTTCGCAGAGGATTGCGTGGCCGATTCTACCGGCTCCCGAATCTCCTCGCCTTGCTGATAAATATAAGCGGCGATATCACCGGACATCCGCTCTTCACCAACCGCGATTAAATGCTGCAAAGTACCATCTGCATTGGCTTCCACGTCGACCGAGACCTTATCGGTTTCCATGGTAAAAATGACATCCCCTTCTTTTACTTGTTGACCATCGGCAACCAGCCATTGTGCGATACGGCATTCAGATTTATTGGCACCGGTTTGAATAAGTTTGACTTCCTGGGCCATAACGACTCCGAAATAGGTTAAATGAGAAGGGAGAGAAGAGACTCTCTCCCTGGATTACGATTAGAACTGGGTTCTGAAGCCCAGTTTGAAAGTACGGCCGTATGGCGTACCAATGGAAGGGTCATAGCTTAATTCCAGACGAGCTGCAGATGGGTCTTCGTCAAATGCGTTGAGCACTGCAACACTGAACTGGGTATTTAAATCCGACCAATCGTAGGTGTAATTGAAATCCACTGACTGGAATGAATCAACCTGCAAACCAAAATCGATCAATTTACAGCCCGGGTCACTGGCATTCACCAATGTACAGCCGGCCAGGTTGAAATCGGTCTGGGCTACCGTAGGACCACGGTTATCTTCGACACTACCAATGTAGTTCAACGATACCCGGGCCGTATGTGCGTTCATTTCATACTGGGCATAGGCAGTACCGCGCCACTCAGAAATGGTGCCTGGAAGCCTGTCATAATTGGCATAACCGACCGCATCATAACCCTCAGAAACCAGCACATCATTGTAGATAAAGGCTTCCTGTTCGTATTCAGCGACGTGGCTGACCACTAAATTAAAGCGTAAATCGCCAGCACCAACACCTTCAAGCAAATAGTTAACCGTCATATCAACGCCACTGGTATCAACGGTTGGACCATTGGTGGTATCAGAGCGAACGCGGGTAATATCATTGGCAATGGTAACACCTGGGGTACAGGTATCATTGTTGGCAAAAACAATCAGATCGCGCAGACTGCTGTCACAGTTTACCAATTGCGAACCGTCGCCAACCCCAGCAACCGATGTAGCGATAATATTGGCGGGAACCGTGACGATCTGGTCTTCCAGTTCATAACTCCAGTAATCAACACTGGCTGAGAAATTCCCCCAGTTGAATACCGTACCCAGGTTATAGGTAAATGCTTCTTCCGGACCAACGTCCGGATTACCGTACATGTCGACGGCCTTGTAGGCATTACCCACCGCAGCAATACCGGTTAGCAACGTTTGTCCGCTCGATGCGCGATTGCCAGGTGTGGGACCGCGGAAGGTCGTACCGACAGAACTTCGTAATGTCAGCCATTCTGCTGGTTGCCATTTAAGCGATAGTTTTGGATTGGTGGTTGAGCCTGTCTGCCCGCCGTAATCCTCGTAACGAATCGCTGCTTGCAGGTTAAAATCTTCGGTAATCGGCAAGTTTAACTCAGCAAATACGGCACGTACGGTTTCCGATAACATTGCCGGCACAGTTTGTCCCTGGAAGATGAATGGGCCAGTTTTAAAGGCACAATCAGTTTGCCCTTCCACCGGGCAGGGATTGATTTCGGCGTTTGAATTAGCATTTAACGGCTGGTAGTCATAATCCAGAGAGCGGTATTGCAAACCAACTGCATATTCCGGCATACCACCGGACATTCCCCAGTCCAGTTCACCGGTGATCACACCTTCCAGGACTAAGTAATCCGAAATCGCTTCCTGCAGAATATCGTCAAACAGCCAGGCATTGAGGCTATCACTGTTCGCTAAGTCGGCAACAAAGCCTGGATTGCTGTTACCGGTAACCGGGTTCGAGGCAATCGCATTAGAAAATGGGTTAAAGAATTCACAGCCATTTTCACCTGGCGTCATCCCGCTACAATCAGAGCCACCAAAACCTAACAAAGCTGATTGTAAGCGATTAATTAAGATATCCGGGGTTCTGGCAAAGGCTTCGTCACGCGAATACATGGCGCTGAGTTGCCATTGCATGCTATTACCAAAATCCCCGTCTAGGCCAAGTGAATATCGCTGCAAGGTATACTCACGTTCTGAGGCCGCACCGCCAAGTCCACCATCGGTAGGGTTACCCGACAAGGCAAATGGACGCCAGATATTCAGGTTAATGAATGCCGTCGCGTCTATTTGCTCCTGGGTATATCCCGCCTGTTGCAGTGCAGTTACAGCACCCGGGTTATTCATTAAGGTGTAAAATACGCCAAAGCTTCCCGGCCCATTCGGACCCTGTAATGGAAAGTAAGAGGGAGAGGAACGTAACTCAGGCGTTTCGTTCACCGCATATAATGCGTCAAATTTGAGATTAGTTGAATCGGTTAATGCGTGATTGTATTCGGCATATACCTGATAGCGGTTTTCCTCCTCAACCAGGTTAAGCACTTTCGCATAAGACCAGTAACATAGTGGCACGCCATAGATAAAGCCGTTCTCGCCGCCAAGCGGCTCACAGTTAGCATCGGCGGTGTAACCAAAGTAAGGGCCAGTACCGCTAAAATCTGCACCGAGTGTATACAGGCTTCCCGGATTACCAAATACCGAATAGCTGGTTGGATTCACATCGCGGGGGGTATCGGCCCAGTCCCTTTCTACTACAGGTAAATCTGAACGATGCTGATAGCCAGCGGATAACAACAGGTTATTATTTTCGCCGCTCCAACCATAAGTAAATTGCAATGTGCTATCGCCATCAGAACCATCGACAAAACGATGATCGGCGGCGATTTCAAAGCCATTGAAATCATCGCGAGTAATAATGTTCACCACACCCCCAATGGCATCAGAACCATAGGTGGCAGCGGCACCATCTTTTAATATTTCGATGCGGGCGATGGCCGCCATCGGGATCATGTTGGTATCTACCTGACCGTATTGGATACGCTGACCATTTAACAGGACTAAAGTACGTTGTGGCCCTAATCCACGTAAGTTAATACTGCCACCACCAATCCGGTTTTGCGCTGCCGTGACAAACTGGTTGGAATCGCCCAAAACCGGACCGGTGATCGCCAGGGATTTGATGATATCTAACACCGTTGGGTTGCCCCGGTCCTGCAGTTCCGCCATATCAATGACTTCAACAGGAAGTGCGGCATCTTCAGGCGTACCCTTGATGTATGAACCGGTGACCATGATAGTTTCGATATCATTGTCACCATTGTCTTGTTGCTGTGCCATTACCAATGGGGTCGTCCCCAGGGATAAGGCCAATGCAATGTTGATTGTGAGTTTATTCTTTTTATAGTTTTTATTCATGATTGTCCCACCTACCAAAAAACAATTTTTGCTTTTCACGCCAGCATCTTGTGACAAAGCCAGTGGTTATAAAATTTGCACATCATCATAACCAAGTCAAGATTTTGTATACAATTAGCCACACATAATTAATTTAACACCAAATAAAATCCATTTTTGTATACATAATTAAATTTTGTATACAGACGAGAGATTATCCGGTGATACCTTAACCTCAGGCTTATGCGGCGATCCCCATTTCAATTAACAGGCTACGAATACCTTCAACAACGTCCTGTTCACCAGCATTGGCCGCTCGTTCCAACACTTTTGACACACTTGGGCTTGCCTCTTTGCCATGGACACGCATTATTGGCGCATCCAGTAAATCGAAAAAGCGACGCTGACATTCATCGGCAATCATGCCGCCGATTGAGGTGCCAAGCGCGCCTTGTTCGACAATAAGTAAATTCCCGGTTTTGGTTAGTGACTGTTCGATGCAGTCAAAATCCAGGCCACTGCGATCGAGCGTCCGCAAGTCGATAATATCCACATCCAGGTTAAGTTCATCAGCAACCTTTTGGGTGATTTGAACCATGGATGAATAGGTTAAAATGGTCATTTTTGTGCCGCTGCGAACCACTTTGGCTTTACCTATCTCGATAAAATAATCAAGATCCTGTTCCGGTACCGGCCCTGAACTGTTGTACAAGTCCATGTGTTCGATGATTAATACCGGGTCCTGACAGCGTAATGCGCTATTCATAAGCCCGGCATAATCAAATGGTGTTGAAGGTGCAAGTACCCGCCAGCCTGCTGAAGTCGCAAAAATGCCTGCCGGATCCATGCTATGCTGGGAACCATAACCGGTTCCCATCGCTACTTTCGTTCGTAGCACCAGTGGCATCGCGGTATCACCGCCAAACATGTGCCTGGCTTTGGCAATCTGGTTAAACACCTGGTCCGCTGCTACCCACATAAAATCCGGATACATAAACTCGACAATGGGTTTGTAACGACCATCAAACGCCATTCCCCCGGCCAGGCCAACAAACGCATTTTCACAAATGGGAGTGCCGATCACTCGCTGCGGATGTAACTTTGCAAGGTCTTTGGTTGCACCATTGGTACCACCGTTTAAACGGTGGATGTCTTCCCCCATCAGGATAATTCGCTCATCGTTTTCCATTTGCGTTCGCATGGTGTTTGCCACGGTGTCAATAAAGCGTTTATCGACAAGGGGACTTGAGCAGGTTTCCTGCTCAATGAATGGGGTGTCATCGAATTCTGACATGTCACCTTTGACGCCAAAATCAACAAAATCGATCGACGGCCATAGTTCAGCTTTGATTTCTCGTTCGCCGTCTTTGACCACGGTAAACTCATCGACAATCGCATCCAATGTTTGATTAATCGCCGTTTTAATCGACTTCATTTTTGCCGGGTCGATAACCTCCCGGCGCTCCAGTTCACGATAGACTCGTTGAATCGGATCCCGCTCACGCCATTCGCTTTCTTCCTGTTTATTACGATAACCAAACACACTGCCCGGTAACGGACCACTCTGGTGAAAATATCGATAGACATCAGCTTCGATCAACGTCGGACCACCGCCAGCGCGCATATGTTCAACAGCCTGCTGGGTAGCCAGGTAAACCGCTAATGGGTCCATACCATCCACTTTCCAGGCGGGAATCGCAAATCCGAGCCCTCGCGCGGATAACCGGTTTTCGGCCGTAACTTCATCAATATGTGTCGCTACCGCATACATATTGTTTTCAACAAAGAAACAAAGTGGCAGCTTCCAAGCCGCAGCCAGATTCATTGATTCCAGTACCGAACCTATACTACTGGCACCATCACCAAAATAACTGAAGGCGACATGCTCGGTGCTGGCACGTTGATGACAAAACGCCGACCCTGCCGCAAACGGCACACCTCCGCCAACAATCGCGTTGGTGCCGAGGTTACCTGACTCCTGCCAGCGCAGATGCATCGAACCACCTCGCCCTTTACAGTAGCCTTGGGATAATCCCATGATTTCCGCCAACGTTTTGCGCATCACCTCGACAATATCGCCATTGAATTTTGAATTCAGCTCGATGCCATCTGGACTGACATAATGAAGAGCCTTAGCAAGAAACTGATGATGGGCACGATGGGAACCATTAATAGTATCCTCAGCAACCATTGCCAGTACTGAGCCTGTGGCTCCTCCTTCCTGACCTATTGCGGAATGTGCCGGACCATGGATCAGTCCCTGCCCTGCCAGATCCAGAACTTTTTCTTCAAAGCAACGGATTAACAACATTGACATATACATGGTCGAAAGTAACGATTGCGGAGCCTGCTGCCAGTCCTGCTCGGTGGTCGAAAATGCTACCCAGGGAGTAGCTGGTGATAAATCTGTAATGGTAGGCATAATGGTTTCCTTTTAATTCGAACTGCCTTCAGTGACTGACTTTTTTAAGAACCGGGCGGCGATAAAGTAGTGCCCGGCGGCCCAGACAAAGACAAATAACATGGCGACTATGCCATAGCGGGTACCTAGGGCACTGGCACTGGAACATTGTTGTTGCATGCTGGCCGAGGCGTCGGCGGCAGCTATACCACCGGGACAGGAGTCGATAAAATTAACGGCGCCGGAGGCACTAAATTGCCACTGAGTGAAGGCATCAATCACCAGACCGGTGACCCAGGGACCTAATCCAAGGCCAATCAGGTTAACGGCGAAGAAGAATAATGCGGTGGCGGTTGCCCGCATTCTCGCGGTGGCCGTGTTATGCATGACCCCAAGAGTCGGGCCGATATAGGCATAATGAAATATGCCGGGCAATAACATCATCCACACCCCTAGCAACCATTCGTTGCGGGTAAAGGCATACATATAAGCTGGTGCCGCTAACAATAAACCGATACCCGGTAAAATTGCATACCAGCGGGCATGTTTTTTACCCGCCCAATCACTCAGAAATCCGCCTAAAAAGGTGCCAACACCCGCCGACAAGCCACCGATCAGGCCAAACATCATCCCGACTTCGGTGTAGGTCAAGTCGAACATGCGAATAAAATACGCCTGTGAAAACGTGCCGGTGCCGTAGCCGACGAAGGCAACCAAGGTGGCACCGATGGTGATATGAAGAAATGCTTTATTTGAAAATAAATGCTGGAACGTTGCGCTAATCGATGGCGGAGTTTGCAACATGGCTTCAGGCTGATTATCTGCAGCGCCTCGCACCGGCTCTTTCACCATAAGTTTAAAGACTATCGCCAGCAAGATACCTGGCAAGCCAACCACAACCATGGCGACCCGCCAACTAAAGTTGTCGGTTAACCAACCGCCGCTTACGGCACCAAGCATGACCCCTAACGGGATGCCGATTGAGTATATGCCTAACGCCGTAGCTCGTTGTTCTGGTTTATAAATATCGGCAATTAACGAGTGCGCTGGCGGGGTACATCCGGCCTCGCCGATGCCAACGCCCATCCGTATCAGGAACAACTGGAAAAAGTTTTGTGCGGCACCACATAACGCCGTCATCAACGACCACAATGCCAGACAGGAAGAAATTAATGTGACCCGGTTTACCCGCTCAGATAATCGCGCCAGCGGTATACCAAGAATGGAATAGAACAGCGCAAATGCGAGCCCCTGCAATAGGCCTAACTGGCTGTCACTGATTTGCAAATCTTCTTTTATTGCTTGCCCCAGGGTGGCAAGAATGGTGCGGTCTATAAAGTTACTGGTATAAATCAATACCAGTAAACCGAGCATTGTCGCTCCCTGGACAGATTTTATTGGTTGCTCTGGCACCGTGATCGGGTCAGACGTTTTAATATCCTGCATATTAATCAAAGCCTTACACTCGTACTCTGGATTAAATTAATTTGTCGATAATCTTTGACCAGCTTAACCACTTAGTTGAAACTGTATACGATTTTTCGAATTATCAATATAAATGGCATAGCGCCTGATGATTGTCAACAAATTGTATACATTGACACAAAATTAACACTTGAAAACCGCGATTATAGCGATAATATAGAACTCAATGTATACAATTAAGGAGTGGCGCGTGAGTAATACAACGACCAAAACAACCGGGTTACCTGGCTTGAGAGGCGCCGAACACATTGGCTTTACTGTCCCCGACCTTGAACAGGCGACGCACTTTTTCGTTGACATTATCGGCTGTGAACAGTTTTATGATATCGGTCCAATCAGCGATCCAAACGGAGATTGGATGCAACAGCAGTTAAACGTGCCAAACAGTACGGTTATAAAAAAGCTACGATTTTTTCGTTGTAAAAATGGCAGTAATTTTGAAGTATTCGAATATCAGGCCGATGACCAGAATGTGCAGGTACCGCGCAATTGCGATGTTGGCGGTCATCATATCGCCTTTTACGTGGATGATTTCGATAAAGCCTTAGCTCACCTGCAGCAGCATGACATTACCATTTTAGGTTCACCGGTGATCCGGGATAGTGGCCCTAGTGCGGGGCAAACCTGGGTATATTTTTTATCTCCCTGGGGGATGCAATTTGAGCTGGTCAGTTATCCCGATGGCAAAGGCTATGAAACAACCTGTACTGACCGGTTGTGGCATCCACGATTTCCAGAAAAATAAGTGACCTGGTATCGGTACTGGCAACTATGACAGAGGAATTGAATTTGCAATCCAATACGAGCAAAACCGAGCGGCGAAACAGCGGCACAGTGAAAGACAAAAAGCACCGGGTTACGGAACAAATCAGAGAGTTGATTTTATCCGGTACCCTGGCACCGGGATGTCGGATTTCGCAGGAATCTTTGGCAGAACATTGTGGTACCAGCCGCATTCCGGTGCGAGATGCCTTAGCACGATTAGAAAACGATGGTCTGGTGATCCTAAAGCCGAACAGTGGCGCCTGGGTTGCCAAACTCGATCTGAACGAATGCATCGAAAGCTACAAGATTCGAGAACAACTTGAGCCCCTGGCGCTTGCCGAGGCTATCCCGAAGATGTCCGACGAACAAATTGCCCAGTTACAAGGCATGGTAGAAGATATGAAACAGGTGGAAGACACTGAAGAGTTTTTAAAGCTCGATCGGTTATTTCACCTGAGCAGTTATCAGGCATCGGGTATGAATCAGCTGAATCCAATGATTGAACGATTCTGGAACACAACACAGCATTATCGCCGGGCCTTTACCAAGTTAATCGGTCAGGACGGCACATGGATTATTCATGCTGAGCACACGTTAATGGTCGAAGCAATCAGGCGTCGGGATGCAGAAGGTGCTGCCCGGATCCTAAAGGAGCATATCAGGCGTACCCGGGTCAACCTGGAAAAACACTCGGAAATTTTTACCCATTAAAATGCGATGCCGCCCAGCCATGATGGAACTCCAGACTGCCCCTGAGCGCAAGCAAACGTTAATAACAGAGATAGCTGAGCTAAATCATGATTCGTGTATTAACCTCATCACCTGAATTTCAGCGAGTTACCCAAACATTTGCCGAGCATTTCAACCGTGATGATGAATTTCAGGACGTTGGCGCCAGCTTTAGCGTATATCAACATGGTGTAAAGCGTCTTGAATTAATCGGCGGCTTGCAACAGGACAATGCCGATATTCCCTGGCAGCCACAAACCCTGACAAATGTATGGTCGACCAGTAAGGGAATCATCGCAATAGCCATTGCCCAGCTCGTTGATTCCGGCGAACTGAATTATCAGTTACCGGTCAGGCACTGGTGGCCCGAGTTTGCTGCCAACGGTAAAGCCGAGATCACCCTGGCACAATTATTATCGCACCAAGCGGGTTTAAACGGGTTTAAAGAGCCTACCTCACCAGATGATTTATATGACTGGTCACTGATCACCCAACGTTTAGCGCAACAGGCTCCGTTGTGGAGTCCTGGTTCGACCGCTTCCTATCATGGTATGACGTTTGGCTGGCTGGCGGGCGAAATTATTCGACGTAGCACTGGATTAATGCCAGCCGACTACATCCGAACACAGATAGCCGAACCACTTGCAGCGGATTTACATATTGGCCTGCCGGTGCCACGCAAACCTAACGTCGCGCTTATTATTCCGCCAGAACCGGATAAACAGCCGATTTACCTCAATGACATTGCCCGGCATACGATACAAAACCCAGTGCCTGATGCATTACTGGCAAATTGCGATGCCTGGCAGCAAGCTCAGATTCCTGCCGTCAATATCCATGCAACCGCAGATGCACTGGCGAAAGTGTATGCAGCCACTATTTCCAACGACCGGAAAAAAGCCTTATTCAGGAAAAGTACGTTGCAACAAATGACCACCGCCTACAATGCCGGCAAAGATGAGATGCTCGGCGATCGTTATTGGGGCGCCGGTGTTGCGCTAAACAGCAATGGACTTTACGGACCGAATCGAGGCGCATTTGGTCATAGCGGCTGGGGTGGCAGTTTTGCCTGTGCCGATCCGCAATCAGGAATTAGTATGGCATATATCACCCGGCGCATGGGGTCGGCATTAAATGGCGATCCCAGGGCACAAAATCTGATAAAAGCGGTATATGAAGATATTATGCCTGGTTTCAATCCGTCACATTCCCCGGTAAAGTAGACTTAACTGTCTGTTAAATCACAAAAACAAGGAAAGGGTAATGACCATGCTGCTGGTAGAAGAATACGATTTTGATTTGCGTACCCAGGCAGGCCGGGAACCTGGTATCTCCACCCAACCGCACCAGGATCGCTGGTTGCATTTAAATTACACCAACCTTAAAAACAGAGAACAGCTCAAAGATTTCCCTCTCGATAATGTGATTACGGATGCCCTGCTCTCCGAAGAAACTCGGCCGCGGGCGCAATTACTCGAGGGAGGCATCTTACTGTCCCTGCGTGGTATCAATCTGGCTCAGGATTCCAAACCAGAGGATATGGTATCGGTACGAATATTCCTGGCTCAGGATTTTATTCTCTCCACCGGCCGTCGCAAGCTGCTATCTCTGGATAAAGTTGCGCACAGTATCACCAGCCAGGCTGGTCCGAAAACGCCATCCGCGTGGCTGGCAGACTTAATTGAAAACCTGACTGACAACATGGCAGGCACCGTTCACTTTATCGAAGAAACCTTGTCCGCCTTTGAGGAGACGGCCATTGAAAGCAAAGAACTGACATTTCAGTCAGAACTGGCAAACCTGCGCCGGCAAATTATCGCGATTCGTCGATATCTCGGGCCACAACGCGACGCCCTGCTTACCTTATTAAGCGATAAAAACCCGTTTATTGACGCGGAACAGAAAATTGAAATACGCGAATCACTGAACCACCTGCAGCTATATATTGAAGAGCTGGATTTATGTAAAGAGCGTGCCAACGTATTGCAGGAAGAAATTAATGTTAACCTCGGGCAAACCATGAATAACCGTATGTATGTGTTATCCATCGTTGCGGCGATCTTTTTGCCCCTGGGATTTCTCACTGGCCTGCTTGGTATCAATGTCGGTGGCATGCCTGGTGCTGATGACCCAAATGCTTTCTATCTGGTCTCATTTATTATGTTGTTGATAACGGTATTACTGACGCTGTTACTGAAAAAAAATAAATGGCTTTAATAAGCCTTTTTCTCTTTTAACAAAATTATTTTTTCATAGCCCGGTAACTTGATAAATATTATTTGTTAGCTGCGAATATGCGGAAAAATTTGCAATGCATCTTCGATGGTAGCCAGTTTCTGGTTTTGGGCCAGGTAGACGGCAAATATTTCCCGCTCAAAAACCGGCGTGCTGTCCACCAGAAACAACTTTTTTTTGCGGATATATTCAAAACATAACTGCCTCGGCAAATACGCCGACCCGCCGGCATCCAGAATAAAATTTAATGCTACCCGGGGCTGACTCATATGATGCCTGGGTGTAATTAACTCATTGAAATGTCGTCGAAACTGGGAATTTACCGATTCACCATAGTCGACCGAGATAAAATTCTCGATGTCACTGACGCTCAGGTTGTCTGTGGTCGACACCAGTTGCAACGGTACCGTTGCCACTTTTTCGGTGATCACATCTTCGCTGTAGGTAGGTTCAAATAAAAAGGCAATATCCAACAACCGGGTCTGAATTTGTTTACGTAACTCCAGCGACGAGTAGGTACTGGTATGTAAGCAGACATCGTCGAGGTTACGATGAATTTTTTGTAGCCAGTCTTGTAATACAACGTCCCAGATTGAGGTAATAGAGCCGACAAACAGTTGGATTGAATTATCCTGTGCTATCCCGACGTCGAGTTTAATTTTCTGCCACAGGGTAAGCATTTCTTTGGCATGCCTGGTCAGACGGTGTCCTTCAGGCGTCAGCTTTAAGCGTTTTTGCGACCGATCAAAGAGTTGGACGCCAAGATCCTCCTCCAGTTGCTTAATGCGAGCGCTTACTGCAGCCTGGGTCAGGAACAGGTTTTCCGCCGCCACCCGCACATGCAGGGTATGGCTGACTTCTAAAAAAGTTGATAGCAGTTCGATCTTCATTTGCCACAATCAATAAATTTTTTTTGTTAAACCATCATAGTTTATTTAGTTTTTATTTTCACTTATTCACGACTACATTTACCACAACTTAATTATTCGCTGTTTGCCAGCAACCCTATTGGAAATAAATACGATGAAAATTGCGATTCTCTCCCGTGAGCCAAACCTCTACTCTACCCGTCGCCTGGTTGAAGCCGGCCGTGAACGAGGTCATGAGGTGGATGTTATCGATACCTTACATTGCTACATGGATATAACCAGTAGCCGCCCAACGGTTCGTTATCATGGTGAAGAGTTGCCCCGTTATGATGCCATCATTCCACGTATCGGTGCCTCGATTACCTTTTACGGTACCGCCGTGGCGCGTCAGTTTGAAATGATGGGTACCTTTAATGTCAATGAATCCGTAGCGATCAGTCGTTCTCGCGACAAATTACGCTCGTTGCAATTGCTGTCTCGTAAAGGTATTGGCTTGCCGCGTACCGGTTTTGCCAGCAAAGCAGACAATATCAAAGACTTGATAAAAAATGTTGGTGGTGCACCGCTGGTCATTAAACTGTTGGAAGGTACCCAAGGCATTGGTGTGGTGTTAGCCGATACCGCCAAAGCAGCGGAGAGCATTATCGAAGCCTTTATGGATTTAAAAGCCAATATCCTGGTGCAGGAATTTATCAAAGAAGCTGGTGGTGCCGACATTCGCTGCCTGGTCGTCGGTAACCGGGTTGTTGCGGCGATGAAGCGTCAGGGGGCGGAAGGCGAGTTTCGTTCCAACTTGCATCGTGGTGGTTCGGCGGAGATCGTTAAACTATCAAAAGAAGAGCGCGAAACCGCGATCAACGCCGCCAAAGCAATGGGCCTTAATGTCTGTGGTGTTGACCTGTTGCGCTCTCACTCCGGACCTATGGTGATGGAAGTAAACTCATCACCAGGACTGGAAGGTATTGAAACGGCAACCAACTTGGATGTTGCTGGTAAAATCATTGAGTTTATTGAAAAAAATGCCAAACAAAACGCTAACCGTACCCGAGGAAAAGGATAAATGAGCGAATTTGTGATCGGCGGTCAAAGCATATTACCGGGTGAAAGTAAGAAAATCGCTTTACCCGTTGCGCGACTGTATACCGATGCGGAAGTGGATTTACCGGTCTACATTGTCCGCGGCAAGCGACCAGGGCCAACCGTGTTTATCAGCGCCGCGGTGCATGGTGATGAGCTTAATGGCATTGAGATCATTCGCCGCCTGGTTAACCTGAAAAGCTTTAAGGTAAGTCGCGGTACCGTTATCGCTGTGCCAATGGTTAATGTCTATGGAGTGGTAAACCAGAGTCGCTATATGCCAGATCGCCGTGACCTTAATCGCAGCTTTCCAGGTTCATCGAAAGGTTCTCTGGCGGCGCGAGTGGCGAACACGTTTTTGCAACAGGTTGTCGCCCATTGTGACTATGGTATCGATTTACATACTGGCGCTATTCATCGCTCGAACCTACCGCAAATCCGCGCCGATCTGAACGATGAGGAAACACGTTTGTTAGCGAACGTGTTTGCCGCGCCAGTGATTTTGCACTCCGAGGTTCTCGACGGTTCGTTACGGGAAGCTGCGGTAGAAATGAAAACCAAAGTGTTGCTTTATGAAGCCGGAGAAGCATTGCGCTTTGATGAATTGTCAATCCGCATTGGCCTCAAGGGCATTATTAACATTCTCAGGCACCTGGGCATGATTGCCAAAGGCAAACGCAGTAAGAGTGTCAGGAAACCCTTTGTTGCCGATCACAGTGGTTGGGTAAGAGCCAGTGTCAGCGGCATTGTCAGCCACAAATTTGATCTCGGCGACAGTGTCGAGAAAGGTGACGTGCTGGCCCATATCGGCAGTCCTTACGGAGAAGTGTTAGGCTCTGTTGTTGCCGCTAACAGCGGTGTGATCATCGGTAAGCAAAATATTCCGTTGGTACAGGAAGGCGAAGCCATGTATCACATTGCCTACTTTCAGGAAGACGAAGACAAGGTTGCCGAACATATTGAATCGGTGACTGAGGATTTTGTCGGTGAGCAACCATTAAGGGAAGTATTACTGTAATGGACAGGTTAATTATTGGTAGGTTAGAAGAAATCGCATTACCGGAACTGGGCATCGGACAGCTGACTGCCCGTGTCGATTCCGGGGCACAGACTTCTTCATTACATGTTGATAATATTAAAAAAATAAAAATCGGTGGGAAACAGGGAATCGAATTTGATTTGCATCCGGATTTTTATGATATTGATAAGGTGAAACGCTGTCAGGCGGTGATTCACGACGTTCGTCAGGTGAAATCATCCAATGGTGCCAGCGAACAACGGTTTGTGATTGAGACCATGGCAACCCTAGGGAGCCTGACCTGGCCAATCGAAATCACCTTAACAGACCGCTCAGATATGACCTATCTGATGTTGATCGGTCGACAGGCTCTGGGGGCTAAATTTTACATTGATGCCTCCGAGGCATTTATTATCAGTAACAGTGAACAATGAGTCAGGACCCAATGTTAGAAAAGCTGGAAGCAATTTTAAACTACACGCTGTTAACCTTTAATGAAGAACCTTTGACGGTAGGTGAAGTTCTGATTATCCCGGTCTGGCTCGCCTTGAGTTTCTGGGGGGTGCGATTAATCATAAAGGCCGTCACCGGGGCATTATCGCGCCGCGAAAAAGACCCGAACATTATTCAACTTATTGAGCGGGTCATCGTGGTCATCGCCATTGCGATTGTCTTTATGACAACTCTGTCAATGCTAAACGTGCCCATTGCCGCCTTTGCCTTTTTATCGGGTGCCATTGCCATTGGCTTTGGCTTTGGTGCGCAGAACATTATTAATAACTTTATCAGTGGCTGGATATTAATTGGCGAAAAGCCGATTCGTATCGGTGACTTTCTCGAGGTTGAAGGTGTTAAGGGGATTGTTGAAGAGATTAATACACGCTCTACCCGAATTCGTCGTACCGATGGCGTGCACTTACTGATACCTAACAGTAAATTACTGGAAAATACCGTGGTTAACTGGACATTGCGTGATCGCTTAGTCCGCGGTACCGTGCGCATCGGCGTTGCCTACGGGAGCGATTGCCAGCAAGTCAGTCAATTAATGCTGGATGCGAGCAAAGCACAAGCCAATGTGTTACAGACTCCTGAGCCTGCAGTATTTTTTCAGGACTTTGGTGATAACGCATTAATATTTGAGGTGTTTTTCTGGATAAACTCAACGGTTGATGGTGGTCTCAGAGCAGTAAGTAGTGAAATTCGCTATGAAATAGACAGACAGTTTAATCAGGCCGGCATTGTTATCGCATTTCCACAACGGGATATTCATGTCGACGGGTCACTTAAGTTAATTCGTAATTAACCGAAGGTGACTAATGATTGCTGCGAAACCTTGCAGACAACCGTTTCGAAGGGGGCACAATCACCTGCCCCTGTTTCATTGAATACTCTATGTGGTTAAGGGTTTCCAATCCCTGGCCGGGATCTTTGCCCAGCACCAGAAAACTGGCATCACAACCAACCTCAAAGCAGGCGAGCTTTCGATTGGGAAACAAATACTGGGACGTAGCAAATAAGGTATTTAATACTTCCTGGCGAGAAAAAGCGCCAATCAGGTAATAATGCTTGCCTTCATCAAACAACCTGGCGTACCCGCCACTACCGGTCAGTATCGGAATATTGTAAGCCTTTAACATTTGCAGGTTATTGCGTTGCAGCTGATAGTGCTGTTGCAGGTGTGAATCGGTCACCGCAGATTTACCAGCTTGCCTGGAAACCGTGCGGGCCAGATGGTAGACAGGAATTACTTTAACCTGATTCTTCTGCATTGCCTGAATGGATTTGATCGATAACTTAGCCGAGGGCTGAATGGATTGATCGCGACTAATACTGTGTCCCGGCAGTTGGGTAATAAAGTCGACACCAGCCTCGGCCGCCACCAGGGTATCATAGTCGGTTTCAACCTGAGCCATCACCTGAATATTATGATAATGCAAGGTTTCCACCAAATCGGCGACCAATTCCGGGTCAACACCATAAACGGTTTCAACATCAAGGCGATTCTTGCGAGAATGATGCCGCTCCGAGTAATACAGGAAAATTTTCACCAGTTTACTACCCTGCTCCTGCAATTGCTTTGCAGTTTTGGGAATATCAAACTTATCTTTAATGCGATAAACCTCGTTATTCGCGCTTTTATTAAGCTCATAGGGAATCGGCGCCAGGCCGGCGAGGCTATTATCGAATCGGGCAAAATCGGCAGTAATCGCCCCCTGCATTAATGCCATATCGTATGTGGTAGGGCTGCGAAAAAAGGATTGCAAGCGGGGCAATTCGGTACTGGATGCATTGGCATTCATGGCGTAAAAAACCCCACTGCGCAGTAACCTATCGCTGCGGGTACGGTCGACAGCCGCGACATAATGCTGAGCATCCGCTAAGGGCGGCACCAAGAAGAAACCGTCAAAGGATATTTTCTTACTGGAACGAAAACATTTACTGAGAACAACAAGCTTTTGCTGGTATACGCACAGATCTTTTTTAACAAAGCCAAGCGCCGGATCCCATACTTTGCCATCCATATACATGGTTGGCCGGGATTGCGCCTTACTGTCAAAAATTGCCAATGCAAAAACCATTATCAATAATATTGATAATGGAAAGCGAAAGTTCATAAACAAATCTCAATGCCAGCATCTTTGAACTGCTCAATCAAATCGCTCTGGTGCTTAGTGTTAGATTAGTATTCTCTGACTATATGTTAGTACAGCTTTGCCAATGGATAAAATTTCAGCAGCGATTAATTCCCGGGAGATCGCACAATTTCACTGACAATCCGGAATTCTTCAGCAACTTACCCGAAATGAAATTACTGTGATACACTGGCTGAAAAGTAATGTATTTCTCTATCTATGAAGGCAGAACAACTTCTCAAACAAGCACAACAGGCCTGTAAACAGCGAGGCGCCAGACTAACCAGTGCCCGCGAGCAGGTATTCTTATTAATGGCTGAAAGTGAACAGGCAATCGGTGCCTATGATCTTCTGGAAAAGCTACAAGCCATCGACCCTGGCGCCAAGCCGGCAACCGTTTATCGAGCTTTGGATTTTCTGTCCAAACAGGGGTTTGTTCACAAAATCGAATCGATAAATGCGTTTGTACTGTGCCATCACTTCAGTGACTGCGCCCATCCGGTCCAATTACTGATTTGCGATCATTGTGGTCACGTAGAAGAAATTCAGTCCGGCAACCTGGATTTAGCAATGCGGGCGATGGCTGATGCCAGTGGTTTTACCATCAGTCACCAGATTGTTGAAGCCCACGGCACCTGCCATAACTGCCAGTAACACGGGCAATCAATTCAATACATTACATTAGGAGTAGACCTGACGGTCTCCAAGTGAATTGCGAACGTGACAATCGCCATCCAGTACGGCAACGATAATTTTATCATCCCGATATCCCTGAGGTAGAATGACACGCTGGTTTTTTTCGACTTCCAGCCCGGTTAACACTTCCGCACAAATCGAAGTCATATCGGTTTGATCGTAATACAGCACAGTGATGGCGTTGTTAGTATCCATGTTATAGCCTCTAAATTAGCCAGGTTCCATTGTCTTCTGCTGCCAAGGACTTCGAAACCGAGGATATAATCACTATAGTCTTAGTTTGATAAAACGTCTATTTTGACTCGGGCGGTGATATTACAGAGGAGTTCGTATGGAATCGTTTCGGCATCGGCCGCTACGTCTTCGATGGCCAGGTTTTGCCCCCAGAGCTCCACATAATCGCCAACCTGAGCATTGCTTTCAGGCCCCAAATCGACGGTAATCATATCCATCGACACGCGTCCAACCAAAGGAACCCGTACACCGTTTACCAAAACCGGAGTTCCGATCCTGGCATGACGCGGGTAGCCATCACCATAACCAATAGCAACAACACCAATACGGGTATTGCGGCTGGCGGTGTAAGTGGCTCCATAACCGACACTGTCGCCTTCCTGAATCGATTTAACCGCAATCAGGGAGGAATGTAGCGTCATCACCGGCTTTAACTGCACATCATCGACGTTAGCCGGATGCAATGGATTTACCCCATATAGCATCACCCCGGGACGAACCCACTGGTAATGACATTCAGGCCAGGCGAGAATTGCTCCGGAATTGGCCAGTGAGCGAGGGAAGCTGCCATCTGTACAGGTACGTTCAAACAGCGCGATTTGTCGAGGGGTGATATCGCTGTTCAGTTGATCTGAGCTGCTCAGATGGCTCAGCACAACAATCTCACGATCAACCACAGGACAAGTGCGTAATCTTTGGTAAAAACTCTGAAATTGTTGCGGTTCAATGCCAAGGCGATTCATCCCAGTATCCACTTTTAACCAGACCTTGAGCGGCAATTGAATCTGTCCTGTTAGCGCCGCCATGGCCTCGAGGGCAGATAACTGGAATTCGCTGTGAACCACGATTTGCAGATTGTGTGCGACGATTAAGGGCAGGTCATCAGCACTGAAAAAGCCTTCCATTAACACCAGTTCGGTATTAATACCCGCTTCTCGCAGCGCAATAGCTTCATCGATTCTGGCGACGCCATATGCATCTACAGCGCCATTGAGGTGATGCGCAACCGTGAAAGCGCCATGGCCGTAGGCATTTGCTTTAAGCATTGCCACAACCTTACTGTTCGGTGCCAGGCGTTTTATCGTTGCCAGGTTATGATCCAGTGCATCAAGGTGAATATCGGCGGTAGCAATAGCCTGCATATCAGCGTCCCGTATAACTGTATGGCTAATCTTCTTCGAACGCCGGACCGGCATAGTTATCAAAACGTGAAAACTGTCCCTGGAAGGTCAGGCGCACCCGGCCTATCGGGCCGTTACGTTGTTTACCGATAATGATTTCTGCCGTGCCCTTATCGGGCGAATCATCGTGATATACCTCGTCACGATAAATAAACATGATCAAATCGGCATCCTGCTCGATAGAGCCGGATTCACGTAAATCGGAGTTTACCGGACGTTTATCGGCACGTTGCTCCAAACTACGGTTTAGCTGCGACAGGGCAATAACAGGTACCTGCAACTCCTTCGCCAGTGCTTTTAGTGAACGGGAGATTTCGGCAATTTCCAGGGTCCGGTTATCACTAAACGCCGGCACCCGCATTAACTGCAGGTAATCCACCATGATTAATGACAGGCCACCGTGGTCACGATGAATTCGACGGGCACGGGAGCGCACTTCGGTAGGAGTCAATCCCGAGGCATCGTCAACAAACATCTTACCTTTTTCAATCAACAGGCCCATGGTCGAGGAGAGCCTGGCCCAATCCTCATCACCGAGCTGGCCGGTACGAATTTTGGTTTGATCGATGCGTCCTAAGGATGCCAGCATCCTCATCATGATTTGTTCGGACGGCATCTCTAGTGAGAAGATCAAAGCCGGTTTGTCCTGCATCATCGCCGCATTTTCTGCCAGGTTCATTGCAAACGTGGTTTTACCCATCGACGGACGGGCGGCAACGATAATCAAATCTGACGGCTGCAGGCCGGCGGTCATCTTATCAAGATCCTGAAAACCGGTGCTTACCCCGGTTACCCCATCGTGCGGTTGTCCGTAAAGTTTTTCAATCTTATCAACCGTCTTTTCCAACACCGAATGAATATTTTCCGGACCTTCCGATTTATTGGCTCGTTGCTCCGCTATCTGGAAGACCTTCGACTCAGCAAAGTCCAGTAGCTCACTACTTTCCCGGCCCTGGGGATCATAACCAGCATCGGCAATCTCATTGGCTACCGCAATCAATTCACGGGTTACTGCACGTTCACGGACGATAGCCGCATAAGCATAGATGTTAGACGCACTTGGCGTGTTTTTCATCATTTCTGCAAGATACACGAAGCCACCCACATCATCGATTTGCTGCTGGTTTTCCAGAGCTTCGGACAGGGTGATCAAATCTACCGGATTGCCCTTTTCAATCAGGTCACCAATGGTATTAAAAATAATGCGATGGGAACGGGAATAAAAATCCTGGGCAACAACACGCTCGGCAACATTATCCCAGGCTTCATTGTCTAACAACAAGCCACCCAGGACGGACTGCTCCGCCTCCATCGAATGCGGGGCAACTTTTAATTGTTCTACCTGCTTGTCACGGTCTGCTTTATTAAATTGCGTCTGCGCGGCCTGCTTTTGCGCCATGAATTTAAGATCCTGCTCGAGAGTGAATGAATTCAGCTATTATCGCTGATTTGACTCTCCAAGATAAGTCATTGCGGCTAAGAATTGAAGTGAAAATTACAGCTTGGCAACAATTTCGGGAGGATTGCCAGTGCTTGCTGGCAGCCATTTTAGCTGTTATCCAGTTTCGGAGGGCAGGTACCGATGACCCGCTCATTGCCTTTTTCTTCTCGTTGCACCAGTTTAACGTCAAACTTCCACAAATAATAAAGATGTTTAAGAACCTCCTGATAAGACGGATGCAATGGTACCTTCTGATGGGGGACGTATTCCAGCGTTAAGGTTCTGTCACCGTCAATATCGGCATTGATAATCTGGATATTAGGTTCAATTTCACTGAGGTTATACTGATTCGATAACGCCTGGCGAATACGTCGGTAGCCGGATTCATTATGAATCGACTCGACCCGGATATAAGGGCTGGTCGCATCATCTTTGATATGGAACAACTTGAAGTCACGTATCAGTTTTGGTGACAAATACTGACTGATAAAACTCTCATCCTTGAAGTTTTGCATGGCAAAATGCACCGCATCCAGCCAGTCAGTGCCGGCCAGTTCAGGAAACCATTCGCGATCCTCATCGGTCGGTTGCTCGCAGATCCGTCGAATGTCGGTAAACATATGAAAGCCGAGGGCATAGGGGTTGATGCCGGAATAGCCCTTGCTGTTGTATGCCGGCTGACCAATCACATTGGAATGATGATGGACAAATTCAAGCATAAATTTGTCGCTGAGTTTGCCTTCATCGTATAGATGATTCAATAGTGTGTAATGCCAGAAGCAGGCCCAGCCTTCGTTCATCACCTGAGTTTGCTTTTGTGGATAAAAGTACTGTGCCAGCTTACGAACGATACGGACAATTTCCCGTTGCCAGGATTTTAACAGAGGAGAGTTTTTTTCAATAAAATAGAGCAGGTTTTCCTGCGGTTGCTCAGGAAACCTGGCTTTATCACGCGTTGCCGACGGCTCCTGCCTGGCAAATTTTTGCCACAAACTGTTAACCTGAGACTGCAAATACTCCTGACGTTGTTTTTGTCGTTTCCGCTCCTCTTTCAGAGAGATTCGCTGCGGTCGCTTATACCGGTCGACACCATGGGTCATCAGCGCATGGCAGGCATCCAGCGTAGATTCCACCTCATCGACACCATGCAGCTCCTCGCAACGGGCAATGTAATTTTTGGCAAACAACAGATAGTCGATAATGGAGCTGGCATCGGTCCAGGACTTGAACAGATAATTGCCTTTAAAAAAGGAATTATGGCCATAACAGGCATGTGCCATGACCAACGCCTGCATGGTCAAGGTATTTTCTTCCATCAGGTAGGCGATACAGGGGTTTGAATTAATGACAATTTCATACGCCAGTCCCATATGACCACGCTTATAGGTTTGTTGGGTCTGGATGAACTTCTTGCCAAAAGACCAGTGATGGTAGCCAATAGGCATACCCACGCTGGCGTAGGCATCCATCATCTGCTCCGAGGTAATCATTTCAATTTGATTAGGATAGGTATCCAGTCGATAATGTTCTGCAACCCGGGCCAGCTCCTGCTCATAGACCTGCAAATCGGCAAAGGTCCAGTCTGCGCAATCCGGCAGGCACCCCCGATAGGTAGCATTTGCCTCAGCGATATGTTGGTTATTCTTTGACATTAACCACTCCCGCACTGACACCATTGGTCGATTTTTTAAAGAGATCGCGAAACACCGGATAAATATCGCTTATTTCGCGGATTCGACGCATGGCAAAATGACTTTCGCTATTGGCTAATGCCCGATACCGTTGCCACAGAGATTTATGTAAATCCTGGGTGATTTCTATATAGGCATAGAACCGTACCGCCGGCAGGATCTGGTTTTTCAACAACTCATAACACTTTTCGGTATCGTCCTGCCAGTTATCACCATCAGAAGCCTGGGCCGCATATATATTCCAGTCGCCCGAGCTATAACGTTCTGCGACAATTTCCTGCATCAACTCAAGTGCGCTGGAAACAATGGTACCGCCGGTTTCCCGGGAGTAAAAAAAGTCCTGCTCATCCACTTCTTTCGCCTGGGTATGATGGATGATGTAGACCACATCAATTGTCTGGTAAGTACGGCTTAAAAACAGATACAGCAAAATATAAAACCGCTTAGCAATGTCTTTGGTGGCCTGCACCATCGATCCGGAAACGTCCATCAGACAAAACATCACCGCTTTAGATGTGGGAACCGCCTGTTTATCGTAATTGCGATAATGCATATCAAAGCTGTCGATAAAGGGTACCGCACTAATCCGCTCTTTGAGCATATCAATCTGTGCCTGCAATTGGGCGACGATATTGGGGTCATGGTTTTCACTCGCCAGCACCTGCTCAAGCTCCTGCTCGCAAGCTTTTAATTCCCGTCGCTTGCCACTGGTCATCGCGATGCGCCTGGCAATCGATCCCTGTAACGATTTAACGATATCGATATTGGCGGGAACGCCTTCGGCGCAATAACCGGAGCGGACGGTTTTGTATTCCACTAATTTGTCGAGTTGACTTTTTTGCAGGTTGGGGAGTTCTAAATCATCGAACAACAAATTGAGATATTCATCATGGGAAATTGAAAATACGAAGTCATCCTGTCCCTGGCCCCGGTCGCTGGCATTGCCAGCGCCACTGCCCTGCCCGCCCTGCGCTTTCGGACGCGGAATTTTATCGCCCTCTGCAAACTGGTCATTACCTGCAAATACCCGGTTTTTACTGCCACCATCACCTTGTCGAAATACCGGCTCGAGCAAATCTTTCTTGGCAATTGATACGTCCTGACCTGTGGTTAAGTCAGTCACCTTACGATCATTAATGCTGTCGGCCAGAGAACGCTTAATCTGGTTTTTATGACGACGAAAAAATCTCTGGCGATTCACCATAGATTTGTTTTTACTGTTCAATCGTCGGTCAATAAAATTAGCCATGCCTTATATGCCTTTGTTGAACCAATCCCTGGCAGGAAACTACATTACCTTTTCTCCTGATTGGAAACGCTGGAAATTAAGAAGACTTTCTGACTCTCAGATACCACTCACTCAACAAACGTACCTGTTTGCGTGTGTAGCCTTTGGCGACCATACGCTCGACAAATTCGTCGTGTTTTTTCTGATCATCGGAAGAGGTCTTGGTATTAAATGAAATCACCGGCAACAGATCCTCGGTATTTGAGAACATTTTTTTCTCAATCACAGTGCGCAGTTTTTCGTAACTGGTCCAGATTGGGTTGTTGCCATTGTTATTCGCCTTCGCCCGTAACACGAAATTGACGATTTCATTGCGAAAATCTTTCGGATTCGAAATACCTGCTGGCTTTTCGATTTTCTCTAACTCGTTATTCAGGGCACTACGGTCGAGGATCTGACCAGTCTCTGCATCCCGGTATTCCTGATCCTGAATCCAGAAATCGGCATAGACGACATAACGGTCAAAAATGTTCTGTCCATATTCCGAGTAGGATTCGAGGTAAGCGGTCTGGATCTCTTTACCGATAAACTCGATATATTGCGGGATCAGGTAGCCTTTAATAAATTCAAGGTAGCGGTCGGCGGTCTCTTTGGGTAATTGCTCGCGCTCTATTTGTTGTTCGAGCACATAAAATAAGTGCACCGGATTGGCCGCCACTTCCTTATGGTCGAAATTAAACACCCGGGATAGAATTTTAAAGGCGAAACGGGTCGACAAGCCTGACATCCCTTCATCAACGCCAGCATAGTCCCGGTACTCCTGATAGGATTTAGCTTTCGGATCGGTGTCTTTCAGGGTTTCCCCGTTGTAAACCCGCATTTTCGAATAAATACTGGAATTTTCCGGCACTGCCAGGCGCGACAAGACGCTGAATTGGGCCAGGATATCGAGAGTTCCCGGTGCGCACTGGGCATCGACCAGTTCCGAGTTTCTCAATAGTTTCTGATAAATTTTGATTTCTTCGGTAACCCGCATGCAATACGGTACCTTGACGATATAAACCCGGTCGAGAAACGCCTCGTTATTTTTATTGTTTTTGAAACTCAACCATTCGGATTCATTCGAGTGAGCAAGTATAATGCCGTCAAATGGTAATGCCGACAGGCCTTCGGTCGGATTGTAATTACCTTCCTGAGTGGCGGTAAGCAATGGATGTAACACTTTTATCGGCGCTTTGAACATCTCGACAAATTCCATCAACCCCTGGTTTGCCCGACACAAGGCACCGGAATAGCCATAGGCATCGGCATCGTTTTGAGCGAAATGTTCAAGCTGGCGAATATCTACCTTACCAACCAAAGAGGAGATATCCTGATTGTTGTCGTCACCAGGTTCGGTTTTAGCGATGGCGATCTGGTCGAGAATGGACGGGTATATTTTGCTGACTTTGAACTGGGCAATATCACCTTTAAATTCATGCAAGCGTTTCGCAGCCCAGGGAGACATAATACCGTTCAGGTATCTACTGGGAATGGCATATTCCTGTTCGAGTATTTTTCCATCATTTTCAGCATCAAACAGGGCCAGGGGATGATCATTAACCGGACTTCGCTGGCCATTGGCACTGAGCACATAAATGGGTTGTGACTGCATCAGGGTTTTCAGCTTTTCTGCCAGTGATGATTTACCGCCACCAACCGGACCGAGCAGGTAAAGTACCTGTTTCTTTTCTTCTAATCCCTGCGACGCGTGCATCAGGTATGAGACGATTTGCTCAATTGCCTCTTCCATCCCATAAAATTCTGAAAATGCCGGGTACCTGGCGATGACCCGGTTAGAGAAGATGCGACTCAATATCGGCTCTTGGGATGTATCAATCATCTCTGGTTCACCGATAGCGGCCAACAGGCGTTCGGCAGCATTGGCATACGCCATTTTGTCGTCACGACAAAGCTCAAGAAACTGCGCCAGAGTATACTCCTCTTCCTGGGCTTGTTCGTAGCGGCTCTGGAACTGTTGGAAAATACTCATAGTTGCCCCCACAAAATTCATTCCGTTATTAATTTAGACCGTGAAATTGGCCGTTTTACTTAAATATAAACTCAAAAATTAACTATCGCCTTTTTTAGAAGCAATAAATGTTGAACTTGAATTTTCGAAAAAAGGTGCTAGCTCAAGCACTTGTGAGGGGTGATAAATAGCGCGGGATATTTTAAAAAAGATGTTAAGTTTCCAGCCCTTAGGGGCCAAGGGCTGGAATATGGGTTAGTGACTTAAACGAATGGTGCCGCTAACGGTACTGGCTTTAAGTGAGGCTGCGCCACTGCCTAATTGAGTATCGAGTCGGCTGCTCGGACCATATTTAGCTTTTACCACTTTATCATCACTGATCCGATTGATGATCTTGCCGCCGGCATTACTGTCAATGCGAACACTAACATTGGCCTGCTCCTGCATCACCAGGGCAATATTGCCACTCACCGATGACATTTTGACAATGGCATCATCTAGGATAACCATATTCGCATCGACATCTCCACTAACACTGGACAGGGATAATTTCGACAGGTTGCGATAATTCACATCAAGGTTTCCCGACACGACATTGGCATTTAGCTCTTTCGCTTCACCATTGGCTGCAATATTGCCACTGACCGCATTAAGCTCGATCAGGCCAACTGAATTTTTATCATCAATATCACCACTTACCGTGGATAACATCACCTTGCCTTTCAGGTCGACGCTGTCGATATCACCGCTAACGGACTCGATACGAACTTTATCTGCAATATTACTGACATCGATATTTCCGCTTACGGTTTTTACATGCAATGACTGGCTAAGGTCGGCAACGCTGACCGCCGATGATACGCCGGCAAATTTTACCTCCGCGGCCATTGGCACCTGGACCGAAAAGTCACTCTCCTGTTGTTTCGAACTCCAGAAGCTCTGATCGATTTTGGCCGGCATTTTTACCTGAACGTAGATGGTGTTGCCTTTCTGCTCAAAAATAAAATCGGTAGCCATTTCATCAATCACCCCGTTAACCCAGACTTCGTCTTTGTCGGTGCCGGTGATCGTAACCTTGCCTCGCATATTTTCGATCACGACATTGATGTCTGATGCTGCAGGTAATCGCTGATCAACCTGGCGCGCATCCGCAGCCTGAACTGAAGTCGAAAAGGCGGTAAAGAATACTGACAAAAGAATCAAGCGCATGGTTGTAACCTCTTAAATTGTTTGCCATTTCGGGCTATATAATTGCTCCAGGAGGCTTAACTCCTGATTTTGCGTCCATTTCAGCAGATTCAATAAATCTGGATTTTGCGGATCATCTTCCAATGCCTCCAGCAATGAGGCTCGTGCAGACTGGATTTCGTCAAACTGTTGACGAATATTGTTCGGTAATTTTGTTAAATCCGGCTTACCGAAACTCACCAGCATATTCTGCTTTTCCTGCAAGTACTGCTGCTCAATCATCTCCACCGCGGTTAGTTGCTCAGGCACCGGTTGCTGAGCGTCGGGATAGTTAAAGAATACGATCACCGCCAATACCACCGACGCAGCCAGCGCCAACGGCTGAAAATTGATCACGCGGGTTTTACTGTTGCCTGCCTCAGGCTTTTGCTGTTGCTGAGCTTTAAGCTCAATGGCACGTTCAATGCCCTGCCATAAATCACGCTTTGGCTTGATTTCGGAAGGCAACTCATCGACTCGCTGTTGCAGCTGCTGTTCATTCATTGTTTGTTTCATGATCACAACCACTCCTGTAATAGTTTTTTAGCTCTATGATAATGGGACTTACTCGATCCCACGGCCATATCCAGCATGTTGGCAATTTCTTCATGGCGGTAGCCCTCGACGGCGAACAATACGAAAACCAGGCGGGCCTTTTCCGGCAAGCGTAAAATGGTTTTATCCAAATCAGACAACTCGGGATGGTCATTGATAACAGGTTCACTGTTTGCTGCCTCTTCGAGGCTAAACACGCGTTGCAGCCAGTTTTTCTGTTTCCGCAAATGACTCAGTGCAGTGTTGGTCGCTACCGAATGTAACCAGGTAGAAAACTTACTGTCACCACGAAATTTATCGAGTTTTAACCACACCTGGACAAAGACTTCCTGAGCGACATCTTCGGCTTGCTCCCGGTCCGCAATCATCCGCACGCAAAGTGCATAGACTCTGCCGATATGCAGTTGATACAGTTGCTGAAACGCTTGTCTGTCACCGTTTTGGGCCAGCTCTATCCACTCCTGCTCTTGCTTGGAAGCAAATAACTGCTTGGCATCAATCACGGTTTGTTGTCCTTGTAAGGTCACTGAATTCCACACTTACTGATTGATTTGTTAGTTATGATGCAGTATCCGTGAAAAAGGTTTAAAGGGAAATGAAATAAATATAAAAGAATTTCTGCCAACACATGAAAAACGCAGAGATGACCATCAATCGATCATTAGTTGTCTATTTTAGCAATAGGTAATGAGCAGACAGTGGCACTATGAATCAGACGTGGGGCAGGTTTTCAGGCTTAATACGACTGTTAAACCGATGCCGAGAAATATCGCAACGGTGATTTGCAACCATAGATTTGTAATGGCAAAAAACAGACTGTAGCCGCCAAAGCCGATGATCATGGCAACCGCCAATACTTTGGCGCGCAAACTCACGCAACGATGTTGTTGCCAATTAATAATCAACGGGCCAAAAACCGGATTCTGACGCAGCCAGGTATGTAACCTGGGCGAGGATTTTGCGAAACATGCCGCTGCTACCAGGACAAAGGGCGTGGTTGGTAGTCCGGGTAAAATCGCTCCCAGGGTTGCCAGTCCAACCATGACCAGGCCGAGGATTAAAAACAGGTAACGAGACAGCATCACTTGACCTTTAGCTACAGTTGTTTGATCTCGATATTCGCTTCCCGGGTAGAGCCAGTTAGAGCCAGCGCATCCAGGTATTCCTGCCAAAGCCGATGTTGGTTATGGGCCAGTTCACTCAGTAATAACTGACGATAAACCGCCTGGTGGCCATCATCAAATTGCAGTCGCAGGCCATGTTTACCAACATTATCGATGCCAGTGATCTGCACCAGCTTTTTATTGCTCACCGGCGGTTTCGCTTTACCCTGCGCCGAAGTTTTCTCCATCGGCGAATAGACCCGCAAAAATTCAGCGCTCAGTGTAGCCACGAAATCGTCAGCAAATGTCAGTTGTAATTGACGCTCGCGCTTATTCCATACGATATCACTGACGGTCATGATGTTTTCTCCTGAAAAAAAAGGGCCACCCGGCCCTTTTGTCATACTACTGTACTATAGAATAAAGCGACTTAAATCTTCATCCTGTACCAGTATATCCAGTTTATTGTGTACGTAGGCCTTGTCTATGGTAACCAGATTACCACTATGGTCATCGGCATGGAATGATAAATCTTCCATCAACCGCTCCATCACAGTATGCAGACGGCGGGCACCGATATTTTCCGTGGTCTCGTTCACCTGCCAGGCTGCGTTCGCGAGCGCTTGGATACCATCTTCAGAGAACTCGATTTTCACGCCTTCCGTCGCCATTAAGGCGATATATTGTTCGGTGAGTGACGCATTCGGTTCTGTTAATATACGGACAAAATCTTCTGTAGTCAGCGCCTTAAGTTCAACCCGAATCGGTAATCGACCCTGTAATTCAGGGATCAGGTCAGAAGGCTTGGCCATCTGGAAAGCACCAGAGGCAATAAACAGAATATGATCGGTTTTTACCATACCGTGTTTGGTCGATACCGTCGAACCTTCAACCAATGGCAGTAAATCGCGTTGCACGCCTTCACGAGATACATCGGGTCCCGAGGTATCACCGCGTTTACAAATTTTGTCGATTTCATCCAGAAATACAATGCCGTGCTGTTCAACCGCTTCCAGCGCTTTTTCTTTCAACTCATCCGGGTTTAACAGTTTCGACGCCTCTTCTTCCTGCAAGGCTTTAAACGCATCTTTAATTTTCAGTTTACGTTTTTTGCTCTTGTCCTGAGACAGGTTCTGAAACATGCTTTGCAACTGTGAGGTCATGTCTTCCATGCCCGGAGGGGCCATGATTTCAAGGCCAACCTGGGGTTGCATGACGTCAATCTCAATCTCTTTGTCATCTAGCTTGCCTTCCCGCAGTTTCTTACGAAATACCTGGCGGGTTGAACTATTGTCAGTTTCCTGCTCTTCGCCAAAGCTGTTGCGTGGATTTGGGATCAGGACGTCAAGAATACGCTCTTCCGCAGCTTCTTCAGCGAGATGGCGTACCCGCATCATTTCCTGTTCTTTGGTCATTTTCATCGCCATATCGGTCAGGTCACGGATAATCGTCTCAACCTCTTTGCCGACATAGCCAACTTCGGTGAACTTAGTCGCTTCGACTTTGATAAAAGGCGCTTTTGCCAGTTTTGCCAGGCGGCGGGCGATCTCGGTTTTACCGACCCCAGTCGGGCCAATCATCAGGATATTTTTCGGGGTCACTTCGGCACGCAACTCATCGTCAAGTTGCATCCGGCGCCAGCGATTTCTCAGGGCGATGGCAACCGCCTTCTTCGCATCCATCTGGCCAATAATATGTTGATCAAGTTCATGAACAATTTCACGAGGAGTCATATTCGACATTTAACTAATTCCTTAACCTATAATTCATCGATGGTTAAATTCTGGTTGGTGAATACACAAATATCACCAGCGATCTTCAGGGACTTTTCGACAATTTCCCGGGCACTTAACTCAGTGTTTTCGTAGAGTGCTGTGGCAGCAGCCTGGGCGTAGTTGCCACCACTGCCGATGGCAATCAGATCATTTTCCGGCTGCACCACATCACCATTACCAGTGATGATTAGTGATGCCGTGTGATCGGCAACCACCAGCATGGCTTCCAGTCGACGTAATGCGCGATCGCTGCGCCAGTCTTTTGCCAACTCAACCGCTGCTTTGGTCAAATGTCCCTGGTGCATTTCCAGCTTATTTTCGAACCGTTCAAATAACGTAAAAGCATCGGCGGTACCGCCTGCGAATCCGGCTAATACTTTATCGTGATACAGACGGCGAACCTTGCGGGCATTGCCCTTCATTACCGTGTTGCCCAGGGAAACCTGGCCATCACCACCAATACATACCTTGCCGTCACGGCGCACAGAAACAATCGTTGTCACTATTGACCCCTTTGTTGATATGGTTGGGCACGTTTTTGCTCAACTGAGTAAACGCAAATCCCAAAAATACGAGAGTCGCTGCCAGGTCAACCGGCAACGACTGTTAGAAACATAGTAGGTTATGTGGGAATGATCAGGTTGGATTTCAAGACCAGGGGTAAATTATGCAGCCATTTATTTGGTTACTGCGCAGTTCGTGTTTGATTCGCTCTGCCGAGCGTTTATTTTCAAATGGGCCCAGTACCACTTTATACCAGACACCATTAGAGCCTTCACTGCGACGAACATCAGATGGTTGTCCGGTGGTAAAGGCAATCTTCGCTTTTAACTCTTCTGCTTTTGCTCTTGAGCGCAAAGACGCGCACTGCAGTTTACGTCGTTGTGGATCGGCAACTTCATAGCCACCGCTTACCTTTACTTTTTTCTCCGGCAAGGTGGTCCAGAAAGCCAGTTCTTCTTTTGGCTTTTCCGGCAATGGATCATCGTTTTCCTCAGGTTGTTGCGCCTGTTGCTGAACCTGGGCTATTTGCGATTCGATAGACTGTCCCTGATCGGCCAGAGGGCCTGGATTTTCATCAATAAAATTTAAAAAATAAACGACTCCAACGACAATGATCAGTGCCGCGATGCTGATGATCCTAAATTTCCAATCCGCAGGCGCTTGCTTTTTTACCGGGCGCTTAGCTCGATAAGGGCTGTTTTTCTTTTTCGGACGAGTCTTGGAAATATAATCTTTGTGAGCCATTGTTCTGTTTTTATGTTTGATCTGAGGGTGATCCTAACCGCAATTTTATCGAACCTGATTTGAATGTACAGCGTTAATCGACTTATACCAATGAAGAATTGTGCAAAATGCATATATCTCGTAAATATGTTGCATTCTGTCCGACCATATTGAAAAACCTGAGAAATTGCGTCTAGCAACGCTTTCAATATATTGATTCAAAACTCTCGGTCATGGCGCAGATCCGATCGAACCAACACTAAGAAAGCCGAAGCCATCCGGTCAATTTCCGGTTACCAACTCATGTCCTGGGGATCAATATCGACATGCCAGCGCACCTTGTTTTTATTCGGGTGATGCTCCGCCAGCTGGATCAGTAATTGGGTGGTTTGATGTAAGCTTTTGCGGTCTTTACCGAGTATCGTCAGGTGAAAGCGAAATTTACCGGCCTTTTTTTCCATTGGCGCCGCAACAGGTCCGCACAATGCACATTCGGAGTTATTGAGCTGGCTGCTGATATCCCTAAGAAACTGCTCAGGTAAATAAGCATTATTGGCTTCGGCCCTGACTAGTCCCTGAAAGCTATAGGGAGGCATCATTGCCTGTTGCCGTTCCATTAACGCAAAGCGGGCGAAATGTTCGTAGCCGTTATTCACCAAATCCTGTAGTAAAGGATGCTGCGGATAATGTGTCTGGATCAATACCTTACCGGGCTTACTGGCGCGTCCCGCGCGGCCGGCAACCTGCACCAGCAACTGCGCCATTTTTTCTGGGGCGCGAAAATCGTAA
The DNA here is from genome assembly GCF_005116735.1 of Thalassotalea mangrovi. Taxonomy (GTDB): domain Bacteria; phylum Pseudomonadota; class Gammaproteobacteria; order Enterobacterales; family Alteromonadaceae; genus Thalassotalea_A; species Thalassotalea_A mangrovi. The sequence continues at coordinate 67,474 of NZ_SWDB01000021.1, forward strand.
CTGAATAATGCGCCATCAACATCGAGCATGACAACCAGGGTAACGTTGGGAAAATGATGACCTTTGGCAAGCATCTGGGTGCCAACCAGAATTTGATATTCGTTGTCAGCAATTGCTTCGAGGCGCTTTTCTAATTCGCCTTTGCGGCGGGTACTGTCACGATCGATGCGCACCGCTTTATAGTGGGTAAATAACTCGGCGAGGCGTTGCTCAAGTTGTTCCGTTCCTTGCCCCATCGGCGACAAGCGCACACTGCCACATTGTTGACACTGTTTTTGCACCCGACGTTGACTACCACAATGATGACACACGAGCAGTTGCTGATTATGGTGGAATGTATAAGGGCGATTACAGCGTTGACACTCACACACCCAGTGACATTCCTGACAGGCAATCGCTGGTGCAAAGCCGCGCCGGTTTAAAAACAGCAATACCTGCTCACCTTTTTCCAGCGTTGTTCTCATCGCTTGTTGAACCAGACCGGAAAGCCCATAGACCAGAGGTTGAGTCGATATATCGACTAACTGCATACTGGCAAGTTTACTGTTGCCAGGGCGCTGCGTTAATCGATGATAGTGATACCGTTGCAGTTGTGCATTATGCAATGATTCCAATGATGGCGTGGCGCTGCCAAGAATAACCGGAAGTTGCTGTTGCCGGGCTCGTAAAATTGCCAAATCACGGCTGTGGTAACGAAAGCCCTCCTGCTGTTTTAATGAGGAGTCGTGTTCTTCATCGACGATGATCAACCCCAGGTTTGGCATGGGTGTGAACACCCCGGAGCGGGTAGCCAGAACAATCGCGGCGCTACCCAGCCGCGCAGACTGCCAGGTCTGCAAGCGCTCGCCATCATTCAAGCCACTATGATGCAGCATGATAGGTACATTAAAACGTTGCTCAAAACGATGCAGGGTTTGTGGCGTCAGGCCGATTTCCGGCACGATCACCAATACCTGTTGATGTTGTTGCAACACCTTCTCCATCACCTGCAAATAGACTTCGGTTTTGCCACTGCCGGTAATGCCATCGATGAGATGGCAGGAAAATTGATTGAGGTGCTGACTTATCTGGCTAACCACCAGGGCCTGTTCTGTGGTGAGCTGTAATTTGTTTTCGGTCGCGACAAGCTTAGGTTCGAAGCGAAACACCTTGCTCGGTAATCGCGATTCCAGTAACAGCTCTTTTTTAAGCAATGCGTTGAGTTGTGCTTTGCTAAAACCCGACAAGCGAATTTGCGGCCAGGTCATCGCCCCCTGTTTTTTCAGCAACGCAAATAATGCCTGCTGTTTAACAGCGGTTTTGGCTATCGAGGCAAGTTTTTCAGCCAGATCATCGTCACTTAGTGATGGTTCGACCTGCCAGCACAGAGGTTGGCGTAAATCAATGTCATTTGCCTGGCGCAGCAGCACCGGCAGTGCCTGGGAAAACACATCGCCAACCGGATGATGATAATAGCGGGCGCAGGTGAGCAGAAATTTTACCTGCTGCTCATCCAGTTGGCTTTCTTGTGGCAATAACGCCTGAATGTCTTTGATTTTTTCCGGATCAAGCTCTGGGTCAACCGGCTCTGACAGGACCACGCCGATTAAGGTACGATTGCCAAATGGCACCTGTACCCGGCGACCAACCTCAACATCCTGTCCAGACAAACGCTCTGGCAGGCGATAGGTGAAAGTCTGGCGCATCGGCACAGGAATGGCGATATCAAAAAAGCGTGGCAATTGACTCAAAAAGTGTCCTTTTCAGATAGCCGCAAGCCTCAGGCGACAGGCGGCAAGTTATCGGATTGAGCTGTAAGCGGCAAGCGATAAGCTGCAAGTCATTTTTATTCACTTACGTCCTGTTATTACAGTGTATTTTGACCTGTCTACATAAGCTTGGCAATCCTCGAATTAGTCGCAACGGTAAATTGCTCATTCAGGCAACGTTTAATTTTTCTGAAAGGCAGGAAAATTGGTTAATTTTTTAACGTTTTTAGTTGATCACGGACCAATGATCCCGTATTATTCGCCCCCTTATTGATAACTCGTATGGTATCTGGCAATGGATCAGGTGGCGATACGGCCTTAAAACAGAGGTTTTCCATGAAAGACGGTATTCACCCTAATTACACAGCTATCAAGGCAACTTGTTCTTGTGGTAACGTAATCGAAACTCGCTCAACGTTGGGCAAAGATATTTACCTGGACGTTTGTTCTGAGTGTCACCCATTCTACACTGGTAAGCAAAAAGCTGCTGAGACCGGTGGTCGTGTTGACAAATTCAACAAACGTTTTGGTATGTTGGGCAAAAAATAATTGCCGAACTAGCAAAATCGGAAAAAGCGCCTGTTGGCGCTTTTTTTGTATCTGCTAATACCCTCATTAATATAGAATGACTATCCCAATGAATTCTTTGTAGTAAATGAACCTCTGCCCTAACTATGAGTTGTGAAAAAACTTAGTGTAATTGGTATAAACAACCCTTGTACCTGACCATTAGCGAGTTATACTGTGGGTAGTTTAAGCCAAAAGCCCCTGTTTAAACTGGAGATATCCATGGAATACAACACCTCGGAATTATGCAATCTATACACTGATCTGGTCGATGTGCTTGAGCCCATGCTAAGCAACTATGGTGGCCGCAGTTCATTTGGTGGGCAAGTGGTAACCATCAAATGCTTTGAAGCCAATGGCCTGATTTCACAAATGGTCGAAAATGACGGTACTGGTAAGGTGTTGGTCATCGACGGCGGCGGTTCTGCCCGCAAGGCGCTAGTCGATTCCTATATTGCCGAGGCTGCTGCGAAGAATGGATGGGAAGGTATCATTTGTTACGGCAGTGTCCGCGATGTCGATGCCTTAGAAGAGATCGATATTGGTATTCAGGCGATGGTATCCATTCCGGTTGGTGCCGTCGACAATGACGATGGTGAAATTGACGTAGCGGTTAATTTTGCTGGCGTAACCATACTGCCAGAAGATCACATTTATGCCGACAATACTGGGGTCGTATTATCTCCTGATCCCTTGGATATCGAGTAAAACTCGAAATAAACACCGCAACATCTAATGATTTAGAATAAAGCTCAGCGCTGCACTCAGGCTTAGCTGAGCTTTGTTCATTGGCTTAATTACAATTGCTTCACTTTATAGCCTTTGTCCCGCAATGCTTTAATCACACCATCTTCGCCAACCAGATGCAATGCACCAACCAAAACAAATTCGACATCCTCAGTTGCAAAATACCCTTCGATGTCGTCCATCCAGTTATTGTTTCTATCCACGATTAGCGATTGATAGGACTGAGGAAATTTTTCCTGCCATTCTATCATCGATAAGTCGACCAGGGCCTGGCTGTCACCACTACGCCACGCCTGCTTCATATCAGCCATCATATCGCCAAGGCGATTTATATCGTCGAGAGTGTAGTTAATAAACTCATCTTCATAACCTTTGCCCATACCCGCTAGAAACTCTAATTGCTCTTCTGGCAGTTCAAGGTATTGAAAGGATTTCTTATCCTGGCTTCCCAGCATCGTATAGAACTGGTCGACACCGGCACCCATAATACCTAACCGTTGCAGTTCCTTCATTGTCAGGGTGATAGAAAGCAGCGACGGTTTTAAAATTTTCAGGTTATCCAGAGGTAATCCGCGCTCTTTGATATAACTATTAAGTCGCTCAACAGTATTCGGTTGTAATTCATCAGCGTAAGTACGGCCATCGAGATACATCATTTTTTGCATCAAGGTCTGCTCAAACTGCGGTGTCTGAGCCGCATTCATGTCCATTTCAAAGACCAGAACCTGCGAGTCTTTATAAGCCAGGTCAAATTCTTCGGGCAGCGGATAATCGCTTTGCGCTAATACATGCACGGTTCCGCCGAGGTATACTTTCTGCCCACCTTTGCTGACTTCCCAAACCGACGACTTTGCTCCCGCTACTGCCATAACCAGCGACAAGCCAATTCCTAATCCCAGATTCCATATTTTCATCATCATTCCTTTAGCACTGTTCAGATAAATTCCTTTCCAACATAGCATGGAAATATCTAAGGCAGAAGTTCCGAAACTCCAAAAGCAGTCTTCACTGGCAAAGTTATTTACGAATAATCATAAGGTTATTAATTTTTTGAGAGAAAATCAGGAATGGGTAATAGCAAATAAAAAAGGCCTGATGAGCAACAACAGGCCTTTATATCAGTAACATTACATCAAGCCAGCATTACTCCATCGCAGCCAGCGTTGCGAGAATGGTTGCAACCGATATATTACTTTGCTCTTCAAGGCTGACCGTGGCGGCACAATTTCCAGTGGTATCATCGCCATACCAGCCAAATTGAGGATGATTACCACCATTGATTTCCACATAATTGGTGGTCGATGGCAGGTTATCCATGCTGTTATTGATATCGTCCAGGGTCGTTTGGCAATCATTGCTACCATAAACCGAGGCAACGGGTGCTGTAACATGGGTCAAATCTTCGGATTCATCCGGATAGGCACCAAGTAACACCAGGCCATCCTGCGGATTACCAGCCACATATTGTGCGGCCATGGCACCACCTAATGAATGACCAGCAATCACGTAACTTGAACACGATTGTCTCGCGTAATAATCCCATTTTGCATCATTCGCAGCGTTAGGCTCAAGAACTGCCAGACCTACCGGGACTTTCAAAATAAAGCTCAAATAGCCCTGTTCAGTGATTTTCTGACCATAAGGTGCATAGGCGTATGGACTTATTAAACCGCCCGGATAGAAAACAAAACACACTCCTTTGGTAGCGATACCCGATTGCGGACGAAAGCGAATATAGTTCCAACGGTCATTAACATTAACCTTGTTATTATCTTTCATCGCATCCCAGGCTTCATCCATAACGGTTCCCTGGCCACCGGCTGAAACCACACCACTCAAAGCCAGACTCACTACTGCGATTAACATTGTTATTTTTTTCATTAATCTTCCTCGCAATTATATTTATCTACAGCAACTCGCTGTAAATCCACATTAAACATATCGCGCTAAAAGATCAATGTTATATAAATATAACAATACGTCATATTGGAGGGAGGGGTGGAATTGGTAATGCCATACTCGCAGACGCAGGCATTGCGACGGAGTTTAACCAAGGAATGAATAGCAAGTTTTGCGGATACCTGGCTGCAAGGAGGTTGCCTCCTCGCAGCCAAATTCGGATAAAGAACTATTTACGAAAATCAATGCCCGTTTGCGCAGCGAAGTAGGCGAACATGGTATACACCGCAGTATTTTGACGCAGATCATCCGGATTTACTTTATCTAAGGTATCATTCATCGTGTGATGTACATCAAAATAGGTTGAACCATCCGGTGCAAAGCGGGCTGCAGGCACCCCTTCTTTCGTCACCAGGCTCATGTCTGACTGCCCCTGGGCATTGTTTACCGGATTAAATGAAACACCTAGCGGTGCTAACTGTTGCGCAAATTCCCTTACTCCAGCGAGCGCTTCTGCGCCGACACCGGTTTTAAACTCATAAATACGGCCAAGGCCAAAGTCCCACTCCGCCGCAATCACATGGTTTTTCAGCTTGTCTTTATGCACGTTGACATATTCTTTAGCACCCAACAGCCCGACTTCTTCGCCAGCGAATAATATCACCCGAATCGTTCGTTTTGGCCGTTCTGGCAAATTTGAAATGTGTGAAGTCGCTGCCATCATCATTGCCATACCTAGTCCATCATCGACGGCGCCCGTACCTACATCCCAGCTATCCAAATGAGCTCCTAAGGCAACGATTTGTTCAGGGTATTGAGAACCGGTAATTTCACCAATAACATTGGCTCCCTTAACGGCAACCTTTTCATTACGAACCGCAGTAACTTTTAAAAAGAATTCAACCGGCTTATTGCGTTTAAACTGATTAACCAGCATATCCGCATCCGGGTTCGACAATGCAACCGCGGCGATACGTTTGACGCCATCTTTATAGCGAGTGATGCCGGTGTGGCCGGCACGATTATCATCAGTGCCTACCGAGCGCATCATAAATGCAATAGCCCCTTTTTCGGCAGCAACCTGAGCCCCTGAAACACGAGCACCTACTGCCTTACCATAGCCTTTGCCGGTAATATGACGTTCCATCCGATAAGAAACAAAGGCAATCTTTCCTGTAAGGCTTCCGGCTTCAGCAGCTTTTAAGGCATCAAAATCGTTAAAGTGTACCACTTCAGCCTGAATACCCTGCTCACCGGTACCGACACTTTCACCCAAGGCGATAGCAACCACAGGTTGCGGAAACGGCGCCAGTACTTTTGCTTCAACATCACCACGAATCCATTGATAATGGGTCACTTCCTCGGTCCAGACTTTATCAAACTCCAGCGCTTTCATTTTCGCCTGCGACCAGGCAATGGCTCGCTGATCCCCTTTTGTGCCGATCATCCGGGCACCGACTTCCGTGGTCAACGACTCAAGAATATCGTAAGCCAGGTCAGATTGAATGGCAGTTTCCTGCAACGACGTCAGTTGTTGTTGCTGTTCTTTATTGAGAAACTCAGCGCGAGCGACAAACGCACTCATAGAGAGTAATGCCAACAAGGCAAAACGGAGGTTTCGGATAGACATAAGGTTCCTTATTTATACTTCTTCATAGGCATTCACCAGGCGTTGCGAACCCTGGTAATTAGCACCTTTGGTGGGAATGATTGTAATTTTTGAGTTCTGCTTAACATCGCGGATTGCCAGCAAGCAGGGAGTGAGAATTAAGGTCAGTAGTGTTGCAAATGCTAAGCCACCAGCAACCGCCGTCGCCAGTTGCGACCACCATTGGGTTGATGGTGCTCCAAACGTAATTTCACGGCTAATAAAATCAATATTCATCTGCAATACCATTGGCATTAATCCCAAAATGGTAGTGATGGTGGTCAACATTACCGGGCGCAAACGCTGGGCACCGGTGCGAAGAATGGCCTCTTTGGCTACCAGTCCTTGTTGCCGCAGCACATTATAGGTATCAATCAAGACAATATTATTATTCACCACGATGCCTGCCAGGGAGATGACTCCCAGTCCTGACATAACAATACCAAATGGCTTGCCTGCCAGGTAAAGGGCCAGGAACACGCCCACTGTCGAAAACAACACGGCGGAGAGAATCAAGAATGCCTGATAAAAACTATTAAACTGCGTCACCAGGATAATTGCCATCACAAATAAAGCGATGAAAAATGCATTGATTAAGAAGGTCTGGGATTCCATCTGATCTTCGTTCTGCCCTTTCACCTCCATGCTTACCTGCAACCAGTTGATATCGGAGTTCTGCATTTGCCGTTGCAGCTTGGGTAATTCCTTAACCAGCTGGGCACCGGGCTTTAAATCAGCCTGCACAATCACCACACGTTTGGAATCGACCCGGCGAATGGTATCAACCTTTTGCGCAGCTTTGCGTTCGACAAAGTTGGTTACCGGTACCAAGCCATCGAAAGTTTTTAAGCGTAGGTCATCGAGACGGGCAATATTGCGTTTTTCAACCGGGAAACGTACCCGGATATCGAGTTCATCGTCAACATCATCGGGGCGATACTCGCCAAGTTTTAAGCCATTCGTGACCATTTGCACGGTGGTGCCGACCAATGTTGCATCGGCACTAAACGTCGCTGCCAGAGCCCTGTCGACTAGCAATTGCCACTCAATACCTGGTTTTGACGACGCATCTTCGATGTTAGTGAAATTACCATTGGCTTCCAGCAATCTACGTGCAGTGCGCACACTCTCCTGCAATAGTTGAGGGCTACGGGACGCAAATTCGATCTTTAAGTCTTTACCCTGCTGCGGGCCGCTTTCATCTTTGCGAACCTCTACCTCAACGCCGGCGTAATCAACAAATCGCTGATGCAAATCTTCGACAATATCATCGGCAGGGCGTCGGTGTTGCCAGTTTTTCAGGTTAATTCGAAAGGTACCGACCAGGTCATTGCCGCCGGTACGGGTATACAGAGATTCAATATCATCCAGGTCGAGGGTCCGGCGCTCGATTTCCCGCATAATTTCGTCTTTCTCGTGTATCGACAGATCCCCATAGGAACGGACCGTCATATTCATGCCATCCGGCTCTACCTCCGGAAAAAACTGCGCTCCCAGATTCGAATTGGCGTAATTAGCAAATACCGTAACCGCAAATAATAAGGTAATTGCCAGTACGGTTTTGGGATAAGCTATCGCTTTATCCAGGGTTCGCACATAACGCCCCTGTAAGCCGGAAAGTGACGTTAAATCACCACTTTCTGCCTGCAGCAACTGCTGTTTTTGCTGTTCGCTGATTGCTCGGCTTTTACCAAACAGGGCACCCATGGTGGGAACGAATATCAATGCCATTAACAAGGATGCCGATAACACGGCAATCAGGGTAATCGGCATGTATTTCATAAACTCGCCCATCATTCCCGGCCAGAACAACAAGGGGGCAAAGGCTGCCAGGGTGGTGGCCGTCGAGGCGATTATTGGCCAGGCCATGCGCTTAGCGGCAAGGGCATAAGCCTGCTTTTTCTCCAATCCTTCGCCCATTTCCCGATCGGCAAATTCGGTCACCACGATAGCACCATCGACCAGCATGCCGACCGCCATGATCAGGGCAAACAAGACGACGATATTCACAGTCAGGCCAAATACCGATAACACCATAATGCCGGTTAAAAACGATCCTGGAATGGATAAACCAACCAATAACGCCGTTCTTGCGCCCAGTGCGGCAATGATAACGATGACCACCAGAAGCACGGCTGAAATCACGTTGTTTTGTAAATCCGTCAGCATGTCTTTTACAAATTTCGATTGATCACCTACATAGTCAACGCGAATATGTTTTGGCCACAGCTCTCGCTCTTTTTCAATCAGGGTTTTGACCTGGTTGACGGTTTCAATAATGTTTTGTCCCGGCCGTTTTTTCACCTCAATGGAAATCGCTCGTTGGCCATTTAAGCGGGCAAAGGAGGTCGGGTCCTTGTAAGAGCGGCGCACTGCGGCGACATCCTGGAAGCGGATCACCCGATCGCCTTCGACTTTAACCGGTAACTCATACAAGTCTTTTACCGATTCGAAAACGGACGGCACCTTAATCGCAAATCGTCCTTTACCGGTATCCATGGTCCCGGCAGGCACCAGGCGATTATTGCGGGTCACCAGATTGAAAATATCGTTTTGATCTAACCCGTAGCTTTCCATCAGCAGGGGATCGACGATGATTTCCAGCATATCTTCACGATCACCGCCAATATCTACCTCCAGCACCTGCGGCATGGCGGCAATTTTGTCCTGTAAATCCCGGGCGATGGTGATCAGCCCGCGCTCTGACACTGGTCCGGATAAAAACACAATAACCGCCGGTTGCTGGTTCGCCATGGTCACTTCACTGACCACCGGCTCTTCCGTTTCATCAGGCAATTTGGCCTTGGCCAGGGTTACTTTATCGCGTACATCGGCGAGTGCCTCTTTCGGATCCAGTCCGGCAACGAACTCCAGGGTTACGCTGGCGTGCCCTTCACTGGCATTGGCGCGCATCTCATCAACGCCTTCAATTGCTTTCAGCTCATTTTCCATCGGCCGGACCAGCATCCGCTCAGCATCTTCCGGGGAAATTCCGTCATGTACCATGGAAACGTAAATGACAGGAATGGTGATATCGGGGTTAGATTCTTTGGGAATAGAATAATAGGTAGCGCCGCCGGCAAGCAGCAGGAGAACGAAAATCAGTACCACGGAGCGAGTACGAAATAACGCGGCATCGATCATCGCAAGCATGCGCTTATGGCTCCATGATATTGCTGTTAACTGCCTGCACTTTATCACCAGGGCGGACAAATCCCTGCCCCAATGTAATTACCTGCACCGTGTCATCAAGGCCGGTTAGCCAGACACCGTCTTCTTCACTTTTTACCATCTGGATTGGGGTGAAGTGAACGATATCTTCGCTCACGGTTTTAACGCCGATGTTGCCTTGTTCATCCAGGGTCAGGATTGCCGGGGATACTTTAATGGCATTAACTTGCTGTAACGGTAATTCCACCTCTGAGCTGATTCCCGCCCGGTAACGGTAATCCGGATTAGCAATAGTAATTTCCGCTTTAAAGGTATTGGTTTGTTCATTGGCCACACTGGCCAGATAGCGCAGCGTACCGGTTAAATTACGGTGGCTGAGCAAATGAATGTTGGCCGACTGTCGTTCCCTGACCTGCAATACCTGGTTCTCAGTCAAGTGGGCACGAATCACCAAAGGGTCAAGATCGGCAATAATGGCAATTTCGTCACCGGGTGATAAATAATCACCAACTTCCACCATGCGCTCATTCAATACACCGGAAAATGGCGCAACCACGGTAGTATTAGCAATATCGGTTTCGATTTGCGCCAGCATCGCTTTGGCATCGGTCACATCGGCAAGCTTCTGTGCCAGTGCCGACTCGCCCTGAAAGCCACCCGTAAAGAGCTTTTTCGCACCATAGTATTCAATCCGACGTTGCTTCAACAAGGTTTGATAATGTTCCAGTTTGGCCGGCAAATCATTGAGGGCGATTTTGGCAATCACATCGCCTTTATTGACAAAGCTGCCGCGCTCGGCGAATACGTGGATAATTGCGCCTTTAACCTGAGCCCGCAAGGTAACGATGCGATCCGGCTCGGTGCGGCCATAAAGCTGAATGGTATTGGTAATGGGCTTGCTTTGAAACGTTTCCACCTTAACCTGAGGAAGAGGCAGCTGTTGCTCCTCCTGCTCCGTAGGCGCCGAGCTTTTAAATATAAATCCACTGGCAAGCCAGAGAATCAGCAGGATGCTGATCACGATTGCAATCGTATAAGGATTCTTACTCGCTGCCGACGAGTTGGGTGAACTGGTTTGCATTCAAAGCCTTGCAATAATATTTTTAACCAGTGTAAAAAATTCTGTTTGAATAAGCATCAACTTTTTCCCGGTTGATGCTAAAAAATGCGGCTATTTTCGCTTTAAATTGGCGAACTTATGACAATTAGATGGAAAATGATGAACCACAGCCGCAGGTCGTTTCGGCATTCGGGTTATCTACCAGAAAACGTGAGCCTTCCAGACCTTCGACATAATCAACGGTGCCACCGACTAAATATTGTAAACTCATCGGGTCGACCACCATGGTCACGCCTTGTTTTTCGATGGTCATGTCGCCCTCATTTACCTTCTCATCAAAGGTAAAGCCATACTGAAAGCCCGAACAACCGCCACCCGTGACGTAAACTCGGAGTTTTAACTCAGGATTTTCTTCTTCGCTGATCAATACTTTGACTTTATTGGCAGCAGCATCGCTGAATTGAATTGGCATTTCTGGAGTTGACATAAATCTCTACTTGCTTCGCATTTGAAAAACTATTTACCTGAGCCCACGCCCAGTAGCGCAAATTATCTTAAACCCGACAAGTTTAATCAAGTATTAGCGTGCAAATAGAACAATTTGGTAACGATTCGGCAATGTCGGGTTAATCAATTGATTAGTTACCAACCGCAGACTCGGGTTCCGGCCAGGGATACGTTTCTTCAAGTCGTCGATATTTTTGCGTCCCTTTGGCAGGCAATATCGCCGCAACCTGGATTTTTTCAGGTACAAAATCTTCCGGCAAATTAAAATCACCCTCAATTACCTGGAAATAACGAAAGTTAAAAGAACGTTTATCAGTGTCCAGTTCGGATACATTGGCTAACTTAATGGTTGCAGGGCGGTTATTGAGGCTGCCGACAAAATCCACTTCGATATGACCTGATGCAAATCGTTTCGATTTTAACTGCTGCACTAACACGACTTTTAAGCGGTAGTGATTTTTACTGACACTGGAAGAAACCGACACTTCATCAATAACAAAACCCTGCGCCTGTTTTTCTGGCGCCATAATTTTTTCATAAAATGCCAATTGTTTTTTCAGTTCGAATTGCTGAGTTTCTAATTCACTGATATTTGCCAGTGCCTGTTGATTGGCGAGGCGTTCAATTTCCAGTTCTACATTAAGAATATTAATTTTGCTCTGCTGCTCATCATTAAGACGATACAAGCGATCGAGACGCTCATTTTGCGTCGCGATGATTTTTTCCTGATGGCCCTGATAAAAATTACCAATACGATAGGCAATCTGACTGATTATCAGGAGTGAGATCAGGGTAAAAATCCAGAGTTTAAAAGCGCCAAACCTCTGATGTAGCCCTGTTAAAGTTATTTTTTTTAACCAGTTCATTATTAACGTATTTTTACTGCACTTATGTTAAACTGCTTTGCATTGGTCAAACAGAAACTATCACAAAAACGCACCTTGAGGGAAGAATGGCATTAGCCAATTTAAGAATAAAACTCGCAAAGCCCGAACCATCATGGCAACTCTGCCTATTAGGGGTTATCGGGGCTACCATCGCAGCGATTTTTATTATTCTTTTCCGTCTGGCGTTTGAATCAATTCAACTAATTTATCTACAAAACGTTGACGATTACACTAGCTTAACAGAAATCCAACGCTTTATAACCCCAATCATTGCCACGCTTGGCATCCTCCTGGTTGCCTGGGTGACAGGTTTTAAATATTCACGAAGCGGCATCCCCTTCGTTATTCACCGGTTAAAAACGGCATACGGTGCGATCCCATTCCTGAATACCATCAATCAGTTTTTTGGCAGTATTTTTGCGCTGGCAGGAGGCTTTTCGATTGGTAGAGAGGGGCCAGCGGTACATATCGGTGCCGCCTGTAGTACCATCCTCGCTAAACGTTTTTCCCTGCCACAAAACTCGATGCGCACATTATGTGCATGCGGCGTTGCCGCGGGCATTTCGGCCAGTTTCAATACGCCTCTTGCGGCAGTCATTTTTGTCATGGAAGTCATTTTACGCGAATATAAACTGCATATGTTCGTACCGGTCATTCTTGCCTCCATTGTTGGCTCTTTAATGACCCACGCGGTATTTGGCTCTTATCATGAGTACGAGTTTTTTGCCTACCTGGTGATCGACTATGCCCATTATCCCTGGCTGATTTTATTTGGCGTGTTACTTGGATGTCTCGCCAAACTATTTAATGTTGGCATGTTAGCCGTCATTCGTGTCAGCCAACACCAGCATATGACGGTACGCTTATTGGTTGCGGCACTAATTATGGGGACTATGGGCTACTGGGTACCGGAAAGCATGGGGTCAAGTGTTAGCGCCATTGACCTTATCTTAGAAGAAGAGATGGTTTTCACCCTGATTATCAGCCTGTTATGTGCCAAAATGATCGCCACCATTGGGGTACTGGGATTGGGTATTCCAGGTGGCATTATCGGCCCGACATTAGGCATCGGCGCGATTGCCGGCGCACTGATGTCATTATTGGTCGGTATATTTTTTAATGATATGAGATTTGCCGGAGATTATGCCCTGTTAGGCATGGCAGGCATGCTTGCGGCCACCTTGAATGCACCTTTAGCAGCACTGTTGACGATAATAGAACTTGCCGACCAGCTACAACTGGCGTTGCCGGCTATGGTTGTGATCACCAGTGCCTATCTCACTTCCAGTCAGTTTTTAAAGAATCGCTCGATATTTTTGCAACAGCTGGAATTTCAAAACCTGAGTTATCAACCCTCGCCGGTGGAAAATATTTTACAAAAATATGGGGTGCTGGCTTATCTGGAAGATAAATATCAGATCATCAAAGATACCGAAGAAGCTAACCTCAGTGAAATTATCCGCGCCGCGCCCGGTGATGAACAAATCATCGTTCATTGTCCTGCAGAAGACGACGAACCAGAACAGTTTAAACTGGTACAGTACGATTTAAATCAACATCCACTGGAGCACGAAGGACCCGCGTATCGTTTATCAACGATGCCAGCTGTTGACAGCCAGGCGACCTTATCAGAGGCCTATTTTGCCCTGGTAGAAATGCGCCAGGGTGCGGTTTATGTGTATCACAAGGACCCGGCCAATATCATTGGCATCGTATCGTTTAATAAGATTCGCGGATTATTAACCAAGGGAGCAATATAGGATGAGCTGGTATTTGCTGGTCAAAGCGTTACACATTATTTTCATGGTGGCCTGGTTTGCCGGTATTTTTTATCTGCCGCGGATCTTCGTTTACCATGCTGAAAGCGACAGCAAAGAGGTTCGCCAGCAACTCGCAATTATGGCGAAACGCCTGCTCTACTTTATCACCCCATTCGCATTGCTTACCCTGATATTTGGTGTCGTGTTAATCACCATGCAGGGGCTAGATTGGCTTCGACTCTCTGTTTGGCTGCATATTAAACTGGTGTTGGTGGCCATACTCTACATCTACCATGGTTACTGCTTTGTATTGCTGAAACGCTTTCGAGATGACATTAATCAACGCTCCGGATTTTTTTACCGGGTTTTCAATGAAGTCCCGGTACTTTTCCTGTTCGCGATTATCCTGCTGGCGGTCATTAAACCCTTCTATCAGTAATCCACCTAAGGATTACTATCTTGAGCGGAATTATGCTAAAGTTGCCGCCAGTTTTGCCCCGTTCTATTGCTCAATATCGGGCATGGGGTCATCAGGTTAATTCAGGTTTTGCTTTATGATGCAATTTCAAGGCAGTCACATATTATCGGTGGCTCAGTTTGATCGGGAAGCGGTGTCACGAATTCTCGATGTTGCCAAATTAATGATCCCCTATGCCAGTCGTCAGAAACGCTGTCATGTGCTGGAAGGTGCGATACTAAATAATCTGTTCTTCGAACCATCAACCCGCACGCGGGTATCTTTTGGTACGGCTTTTCAGTTGTTAGGTGGATTTGTTCATGAAACCGTCGGCCAGGAGAGTTCAAGCCTTTCAAAAGGCGAGAGTTTATTTGATACCGCCCGGGTTATCTCTGGTTATGCGGATGTTATCGCCATGCGCCATCCGACCATGCATTCGGTCAGTGAATTTGCCGAAGGGTCTACCGTACCGGTTATTAATGGCGGCGACGGCGCCAATGAACATCCGACCCAGGCTCTGCTGGATTTATTTACCATCCGTGCAGAAATGGCTCGTTTTGGTAAAGGTATTGATGATCTTAATATCGTCCTGATGGGCGATTTAAAACATGGCCGTACGGTGCATTCGCTATCGAAGCTGTTGAGTTTATACGACAATCTTAACATCACCCTGTTATCGCCCGAGGCATTGCAAATGCCAACGTCGGTGATCGACAGCCTGGAAAATGCCGGGCACAAAATTACCATCACCGACAAGATGGCTGGCAATTTGCAAAGTGATGTGGTCTATCAGACCCGAATCCAGCAGGAACGTTTCAGTAGCAAGGAAGAAGCCGATCAGTACCGCGGTCATTTCAGCCTTAATAAACAAGTTTACGAGCAATACTGTCAGCAACATACCGTGATTATGCACCCACTGCCGCGCGATTCACGTCCGGAAGCGAACGAATTGGATGTGGATCTCAATGATCACAACAACCTGGCCATTTTCCGTCAGGCACAAAATGGCGTATTAGTGCGTATGGCTCTGTTTGCCCTGACATTAGGGGTAGACGAGATTCTTCACAAACACGAAAAACCGGTGACCTGGTTTTCCAACAAACAATTAAGTGAGTAAGCATGTCTCATTCCGAACAATTATTTCAGCAAGCGCAAAAAACCATCCCTGGTGGCGTAAACTCTCCAGTCCGTGCATTTAATAGCGTTGGTGGTACACCTTGCTTTATTAAGCGAGCCGAAGGCCCTTATATTTTCGATGCCGACGATAAGAAATATATTGATTATGTTGGTTCCTGGGGGCCGATGATATTAGGTCACAACCATCCAGAGATTCGGGCTGCGGTCATTAAAACAGCAGAAAATGGCCTGAGTTTTGGTGCACCAACCGAATTAGAAATTACCATGGCGGAAAAAGTGCGGGAACTGGTACCGTCAATGGAAAAGCTGCGCATGGTAAGTTCAGGCACAGAAGCGACCATGAGTGCCATTCGTCTGGCGCGCGGCTACACCGGTCGTGACAAGATCCTTAAATTTGAAGGTTGTTATCATGGCCATGCCGACTCTCTGCTGGTAAAAGCAGGCTCTGGAGCCCTGACTCTGGGCGTACCAAACTCACCTGGTATTCCCGCCGATTTTGCCAAACATACATTAACCGTAACCTTCAACGACCTTGATTCGGTAAAACAAATTTTTGCTGAATTTGGCAGCGACATTGCCTGTATCATCGTTGAACCGGTTGCCGGCAATATGAACTGCATCCCGCCGCTGCCAGGTTTCCTGGAAGGCTTACGTGCTATTTGTGATGAATATAAGTCAGTGCTGATTTTCGATGAAGTAATGACTGGCTTTCGGGTTGCCTTAGGTGGCGCGCAACAGCATTACAACATCAAGCCGGACCTGACCACATTAGGCAAAGTCATCGGTGGTGGTATGCCTGTCGGAGCATTTGGTGGTAAAACAGAAATCATGGACTACATTGCCCCGGTTGGCCCGGTTTATCAGGCGGGTACCCTATCAGGAAATCCAATTGCCATGGCCGCTGGCTTGACCGCATTAAACCTGTTGAGCGCAGCAGATCACCACAGTGAGTTAGCGGCAAAAACCAAGCGCCTGGCGGAGGGCTTCAAGCAAGCCGCCGATGAATCAGGTATTCCAATGGCGATCAATTATGTGGGTGCTATGTTCGGTTTCTTTTTTACCGAACAGGAGAAGGTAACATCCTTTAGCCAGGCAACCGCATGTGATGGTGAGCGCTTCAATAAATTCTTCCATCTAATGCTAGATGAGGGGGTCTATCTGGCTCCAAGTGCCTTCGAAGCCGGATTTTTGTCAACGGCCCATAGTGATGACGATATCGATGCAACTATCGCCGCCGCTAAGCGTTGTTTCGAAAAGCTTTAATAACTGACATCCTTACAAGTTGAAGATATGAAGACCTGTAGAGCAATTAAGTTCAACAGGTCGTTTTAGCTTACCTTTCAACAGGACCAACCGTTTTAACCGGTTCTTCATTTTCCCTGTCAATCCAGATTCTCAATTTATAAAAATACATCATCGCTGTTGCATATGTTGTGACAATTCTTGCTTTAATTTTATCTTCTGATTTGGCAGTCAATTTCAGCCCCCAATACCAGTAATACTGAAACTCATAGACTCCCAGCAGATTCTCTATTACACGTTGATTTTTCAACAAAACCCGTCGATACTCACACCAGTTTCTCTTGCTTATGCCATCATCATACACCTTTAGCGGCATGCACAGGTGGCGCAAACTATACTGCTCAATATTTGCAGCCATCATCTGTAAGCCCAGATCCCAGATGATAAAGTGTTCAGAATTAGGCTCTATTCGACAGACCTTATCAAACAAAGAGGTTCTTAGCATAATATTTTCAGGTGCACTCACATTATTAATTAACATGTCACTAGCAGCAAGGCATTGGGGTTTACTTTTATACAGAATATCGGTTAACGAGCTAGCACCAGAATAAACAGAACCTGCCGAAGGATGATCTTGCAGAAATTGATATTGGTCTTTGAGTTTGTCGGGTAACCAATATTCCTGGCGTTCGACAAACGTGATATACCTGCCGGTGGCGACCTTCACCGCGAAACTCATAGCGTCAGCCGTACTCAACTCATTATCAAATACTTGGATATTCTGTTGCTGCCAGTGCGACTTGAATGGACGAAATTCCGGTGATTCATACACTCCACGCGGCATGATTAATTGTTTTGGTTTAACTGATTGCGTAAATACTGATTCTAAGACTTGAACAAACACCTCGTTTTTTACAAAAAACGGAATAACCACAGTTACATTAATTTCCATATACAAATCCTTGTTGATACATCTTAATTTTATAGCGTTTAGCGCAGCTTAGCCTTCTGAAACTCATCATAATTCCCATTTTAAGCTGTTGAAAATGAGCGCATTTTCAGCTATACACAGAATTAAATTCTAGGAAATTATCCTAATTAAGCAAAAACTAAATCTCATCGACCCTGATAGAACAGGTCAGTTATGTTTAAAGTTGCCGTTTTCTCCAGCAAAAAATATGACGAAGTATTTCTTAGTCAGTCCAATCAATCCGGGCAGTTGCAATTAGATTTCTTTGCCAGTCACCTCGACCAGCAAACCGTTGAGTTAGTTCAGGGCTATCAGGCGGTTTGTGTCTTTGTCAATGATGTCGTTGACCATCATGTGCTCAGGCAACTGCATAAATTTGGCGTCAAAGTCGTAGCATTGCGGTGTGCTGGTTTTAATAATCTCGATTTAAAGACGGCTCATTCACTGGGGATACAGGTATGTCGGGTTCCGGAGTATTCACCGCAGGCGGTGGCGGAGCACACCATAGGCCTGTTACTGACGTTAAGCCGAAAATATCATAAGGCGTATTTACGGGTCCGCGAAAACAACTTTAGCCTCGATGGCCTGATGGGATTTAACCTGTATGGTAAAACGGCTGGGATCATTGGCGTTGGCAAGATAGGTTCGGCGACAATAAAAATTCTTCTCGGTTTTGGCTGCAAGGTACTTTGTTACGATCCCTCCCCCAACCCGGAAGCAAAGCAACTTGATATCAAATTCGTGCCACTCAACGAGTTATTTGCCAATGCCGATATTATTTCTTTGCATTGTCCACTCAATCACGGCACCAAACACATTATTAATCGCAGCGCCATTGAACTAATGAAGCCAGGTGTGACCATCATTAATACCTCCCGTGGCGGCGTCATTGACAGCAAGGCCATTATCGAGGGACTTAAGTCGCAGAAAATCGGCTTTCTCGGACTTGATGTTTATGAACTGGAAAGCGAACTATTCTTTGAAGATCTGTCCGATGCGATTATTCAGGACGATGTATTTACCCGATTGCTAACCTTTCCCAATGTATTTATTACTGGTCACCAGGGCTTCTTTACCGAGGAAGCACTGATAACCATAGGCCAAACCACGATTGAAAACCTGGAGCAGCTCCTCAACGGCAAACCCTGTGAGAATGTCATTGAGTCTGCCCGTTAAAGTTTTCCGATAGCCATAGTTGATAAGTACGGTCCAGATTAGTGCCCGGTAGACACGGCATCATCCTGATCATCATTACGACCAAATAGCTTTTCAAACCATGACTTAACCTTAGGCTTAGGTTGTAAACAGGTATCCGTATGGAAAAGTCCGTCTCGTACTGCCGGATAACGTGCCATTTCCATACATTCACTGGTAACCGCATTGCCGGTGGCGATTTCAAAGTTGGTCATTTCCACCCCTTCGGGTAACAAATCGAAACGACTGTGTCCGCCCTGGGCACTTAAAAATTCACTGTATAAGCTCAGTGCCCCAGAACTTCCTGTCAGGCCGGTTGACTGATTATCATCGCGTCCAATCCAGCTGGTTACCAGGGTATCCTGGTCATAACCAACAAACCAGGAATCCCGAAGATCATTACTGGTACCGGTTTTGCCCGCCAATGTCAGCCCCGGAAACTGCCATTTTAACGTTTTCGCGGTACCGGTTTTGGTGACGGTTTTCATCGCGTAATCAATCAGGTAAGAACCTTGTAATGATAAGCGCTGGTCGGCAACCTGCGGTTTTTGCCAAACCACTTTGCCACTGCTGGTATAAATGGCGGTAATGGCTCGCGACTTGTTGTACATGCCATTATTAGCCAGCGTCGAATACCACTGACTCACTTGTAACGGCGACATGCTTACCGATCCGAGCAAGGTACTCGGCACCAACGAGACGTTACCGTCATAACCAAGGGTTTTTAGCATATTCGCAACGTTTTCCAGGCCCAACGCCATTCCCAGGTTAACCGTTGGAATATTTAATGATCGACTCAAACCTTCAAGCAAGGTCACCTTACCACGATATTTACCATCATAATTTTTTGGCTCCCAGGTCTGGCCCTGATTATTATGCATGGTCAGTGGCTCATCGGTGAGCGGTGTTGCCAGGTTATAATGCTCAAAGCGCTCCAACGCTGACGCATAGACCGCCGGTTTAATCAAAGAGCCAATTGGACGCTTAGCATCCAGGGCACGGTTAAATCCAGAAAACTTAACGTTACGATCGCCAACGATCGCGGCGATAGAAGCATCCTTTATATTGGTTACCACCATCGCCGCCTGCAGCTCATTCACGCCCTGGCGTTGCTCTAGTGCATCAAGTTGATTGCGAATGCTGCGCTCGGCATTGATTTGCTTAACAAAATCAAAGCCAGTAAATATACGCAGACCAGACTGTAATGCCTGGGTCGCACCAAACTGCTTAAGCTCACGTCGTACCTGCTGACTGTATGCCGGAAATGAGCGCTGGGCAAACCGTCGATTCGGACGAATATTAAGAGGTGTGGCTATTGCCTGTTGATAACTATCGCGGTCGAGTAGATGATTTTCAAACATGACTCTTAGCACCAGATCACGGCGCTCTAGTGCACGCTCGGGATTCTTCCAGGGATCATAGTAAGATGGCCCTTTAACCACGCCGATGAGTAACGCCACCTGTTCATCGGATAGCAATGACAGTGGTTTACCAAAGTAAAATTTTGAAGCCAGGCCAAGGCCATATACACCATGGCCATAATGCTGGCCTAAATAGACTTCGTTAACATAAGCTTCGAGTATCTGGTCTTTTGAATAACGCCATTCAAGTATCACTGCTATCAAGGCTTCATTAACTTTTCGCCACAGCGTTTTATCCCGGTTCAGGTACATATTTTTGGCAAGCTGTTGGGTCAGGGTACTGCCGCCCTGTACCCGGGCGCCGGCTTTAAGGTTTTGCCAGAACGCGCGAGCAATACCGGTAAACGAGAGGCCATGGTGATGGTAAAAGTCCTTATCTTCGACAAACAATAATGCCTCTACCATGGACTGAGGCACCTGTTCCAACGGCACAAATACCCTGTCCTCACCTTCAGCGGATAAAATACGCTCCAGCAATAATGGCTCTAACTGAACTTTGTAAGTTTCCACATCGTTAAACGACAGACGATAGACTTCCCCTGCCTGTTGCTCGATTTCGATTTTCGCTGGCGCTTCCAGCCCCAGGCCAAAATCAAACTCGCGACGGTAGATAATCAGTCTTGGTCCTTTGCGGGTGAACTGGCCGGGCTCGACAACACGAGAAACACGCTGGTAATTCAACTGTAACAGCTGCAATTCAATATTATTAAAATCGACGTTCTGCTCTAGCGTCAGGGTCGGTACTGCGCCATATACCTGAGCCGGCACCTGCCAACGCTGGCCCTCAAATTTGTGACGGACTTTACCATCGAGATAGATACCGTAAAAGATGACGATCACTAATATGGCGAGTCCCAGCTTCAGCCCTGTTGCCAGGACGTAGCGTGATACAGGGCCCCCAACAGCCGAATTGGTCGATTTTTTCGGGGCATTTTTTTTGGCTTTGCTAGTGGCTTTCGTTTTAGCGCTCATTTTGCATTCGCTTCTTGGTTTTGTTGGTTGCCTGGGCGTTCTGTGGATCGTCAGGCCAGAAATGTTTGGGATATCGGCCCTTCATTTCTTTTTGTACTTCGCGATAACTTCCCTGCCAGAAGCCAGCCAGATCCTGAGTGACCTGTATCGGTCTTCCAGCTGGCGATAATAGCTCCAGGGTGACAGCGACTTGACCATTGGCGACGGTCGGAGATTCAGTCAGTCCGTAGACTTCCTGCATGGGTAATGACACTTTGGGGGGCTGGTCAATGGTATAGTGTAAACGCCGTCGGTTACCTGTGGCACTACTATAATATTGCGGTGCCCATTCCTGCAAGACCGTTTGCTGCTGATAACTCAGACTATTCCACAATATGTCCGTAATATTTAGCGCCTTGAGCGCTTTCACATTACGAACATCATGTAGATAAGGTCCTAACCAATCCGCTAACGACGTAATTAACGCCTCCTCGCTCCAATCGGGTAACTCCAGGCTATCCAGGGTCAATGTCCGACTAGCCAGCCAGCGACTGCGCGCCAGAAGCTCATTGGCAGAATCGGAAAACTGTAATATCGCTAATCCCTTCTTCTCGATATGTTCACACCACATCTCCACCAGGGTATCGGCACTGATTAAATCTGGCGCATCTTCACGTGCCAATACCAGCTGTTCAATACAGACCTGACGCTCGGCGCTGATTTTCTGACGTTGTTCATCAAACTGCAACTTTACTTTTGTAATAATATGTTCGGCAAAATAGGTTTCAATCTGTTGTTTTGAAATTGCTGCACTGAGGCGAACTTCCTGAGCGGTGCCATGAAGGTTGGCAATAGCTAAAAATGCTTCACCGACAAATTTATCCTGGGGGTGCAGCCTCGCGCCTTTGCCATTCGCGCATAAATATCCCTGCCCCTGTGGCCGACGACCGGCAATGCGTTCAGGATAGGCCAAGGCGATTAACACACCGAGATAATCGAACGGCAGTTTATCATCGGCTAACATCAACGAATCAAAGCTTAACTTCCTCGCTAGTTGTTTCGCCTGAGCCAGTATTCGTTGTTTAATGGCCTGATTAGGTTTGTTATCTGAGTATTGCCTGGCAACTAAATGATGAACTCTAAGTGCTAGGTCGCTGTCATAAAATTCCCGGTTATATGGCAGCAAATCCCGCTCTTCTAATAATGCCGCTACCAGGCACGCCAAATCAGTCAGGTGATCGACGCCTTCATGATCTTCAATATACTTAGCCCGCAGCAACATATGAGCAAATCGAGGATGTGCCGCAAACGCGCTGACCGCTTTACCATGAGGGGTTAACTGGCGTTTTTCGTTAACGATATCCAGTTGCTCCAGGGTATGCCAGTTGCGAGATTCGGTAACCTCGTCCGGGCAGTCGAGAAATGGCAATTGCTTAAATTCGTGGGCTCCCCAGGTAGCAACTTCCATGGTTGCGGGCAATAAATCCAATTGCAGGATATCGGGAGGGCTCTGTTCGGGTCGCCGAGCGAATTCTTCATTACCATATAAGCGAATCGCTTTACCCGGCCCGGTGCGGCCGGCGCGACCACTACGCTGAATGGCTGACGATTTAGCGACAGGCTGACGCCTTAATTCATTGCTCAGGGTATCTTGATTAAAGCTGGCCATATTTGCCAACCCAGAATCTATTACCAGGGAAATACCATCGATGGTGATTGACGTCTCGGCAATATTGGTCGCCAACACAATTTTTCGTAGTCCTTCTCCTGGCGTTTTAATGGCCTGTTGTTGCGCCTGCATGGATAAATCACTATACAATGGCAAAACGTCGATGGCGTCTAACTTTTGACTGCTAATAAACTCTTCAAGATGCGCCTGCAAAAAGCGGATATCTCCGGCTCCAGGCAGGAACACCAGGATAGAACCGGTTTCCGTTAACAAAGCATTTTTTGCGACGGCTAATGCATGTTGGCGAAAATCAAATCCCGGTTTTAGCGGTTGATAGTCAATGTCAACTGGATAACTTCTCCCGGGGCTACTCAGGGTAATGGCGTCTGGCAACGCACGCTGCAGATCCTCCACATCCAGGGTTGCCGACATGATCAGCATGATTAGATCATCTCTGAGAGCCTGCTGGCTGTCACGGCTTAACGCAAAGGCCAAATCCGCATGCAGATTACGCTCATGGAATTCATCAAAAATGACCATGGCGACCCCTTCAAGCTCAGGATCGTGCTGCAACATGCGAGCCAAGATCCCTTCAGTTACCACCTGCAGCCGGGTATTTTTCCCCACTTTTGATTCATTGCGAATGCGATAACCGACGGTTTCACCGACCGATTCGCCCAGTTGCCTGGCCAGGCGCATGGCTACTGACTTTGCCGCCAGCCTTCTGGGTTGCAACATAATGATAGTGCCATCCAGCGAGGCCGCTCGATCTTGTTGTTGTTGCAATAACCACAAAGGTAATTGTGTGGATTTACCTGCCCCGGGAGGCGCACTCAGCAAGATGGTGTTATGGCTGGCAAGCGCGGCAATAAACTCCGGCTTTATCGAATCAATGGGTAGATCAGGTACTGGTGATTGGTATGAATCAAAGGTCAATGGCTACTCGGTAATCTGGATAGATTAAGGTCGAAATTACTTTGCGAATTTATACCATAAAACCACCCTCAATCTGAAATTATTCACCGACGCTAACAACCCTCTATCGCAATAAAAAATCAAGGGGTCAGGGTTGTTGAATTTCAACAACCCTGACCCCTTGATTTTTTTCAATGATAAGGACGCTTAAAACGTCGCACCAACCCAGACCCATAGCTTATCAGTGTCGACTTTTTCGGTGGCTAGATCACCGCGTTCATAATTCGCATATTTGACGCCGACTGAAAAGTGATCACCAAACGCACGGGTATACTGAGCGTTATATTCTTTACCAAAGTCGTCAATCAGAGGCGCAGAATCATCGGCCTCAAAGTCATGATAGCCTACACTCCATTTACCGGAGAAAATACTGCCGCCTAAGGTTGCGTACCAGTCGTTTAACCCCTGGGCAGGCGTCGATAAGAACTGATCGGTAAAGCCGTTAAATTTGTGCAGGGTTGCTAATGGCGTCGCAAAACCCGCCTGACCGTCATCACTGCCAAGGGATTCGTAACCCAGTAAAAATGTCAGGACACTAAAATTAATACCTGCTTCGAGTAAATAATAATGAGGTTCAAATTCACCGGCTTCAGTATCTAAAGTTTGTTCGGCGTATTCGGCATTAATAACCCACTGTTGGCCTAATGCCTGAAGTTGTCCTTGATAACGAATACCATAGGTATCATTGTCATTGAGAATTCCCTCATCTTCCTCAAGCATGTAGGCATAACCAATCAAGGTACCAAAACCCGTATCCCAGGCAAGATTAACCAGGTGATCTTCGCTGTCGAGATCCTGTTCATCGGCAAAAATTCGGTTGCGCTGGTCGATATAGATATAGTTGACGGTGAAGCTGTCAAACAGTTCCCAGGCAAAGCTAAACGCATCGAATGTTTGTTTGTCCTGACGCCAGCCAACACTGCCGACAAATCGTTGGTTATCCAGGTTTATCACCTGTCGGCCTAACCGGGCGGTAATGTTCTTGCTACTGAATTGCAGATACCCCTGATCTAATTCGGTCGTTTCCGGATCGGCGATTACCGAGTAATCCGGATTCATACCCAGGGTATCGTTATAATTATCGATACCAAAAACCGGTCTAGAGTCCTCGCCTTCTACATACACAGAAAATCCTAAAATCTCTGGGGTGCGCAAACCTATTGTGGTGCGCAGGGTCAACGCTTCTGCATCGTTAAGCAGGTTATCCTGATCGACGGATTCATAACGAAGACGAAAATCGGCCATAAACAGATCATTTTCGTCCTCTTCTGCCTGAATCAGAGGCGAAAACACCAGAAAAGAAGCAAGTAAAGGAGAAAGTGAATAATACGAAAACGGATGAGGTTTTACAGGATTCATAACAACACCACCTGAAGAAAACTGCGTCAACTGTGACGAAATAAAAGGCCCAACGGCAAGAAAACCTGCTACAAGTATTGTTCAAGAATCGATAAAGACAAGAACTGACGGGCAATACAGGAAGCTGGGATGGTGTTTTTTCGACAAAAAGGCAGGTTTTCGGTAACCTGATATCATGAGTAATATTGACCAAACACAGCAAAGTAAGCGCCTATTTTTTGCTCTACCGTTAACGTCAGAACAAAAATCGATTGTGCAAACCTGGCGCTCTGCGCATTTACCTTCTCTGCATAAGCCAGTCAATGCCAGTAATTTTCATCTGACCTTGCGTTACATTGGCAATTGCCCCGCTGATGCGCAGAACAAGCTGGAATTGGCCGCGGTGAATATCCGAAGCACGCCACTGCAATTAAACCTGGATATCATTGGTCATTTCAAAAAGCCGAAAGTTTTGTATCTCGGAACTAGCAAAGTGCCGGATTCACTGAAGATTTTGGCGCGCGACATCAGCGCGATGGTTGATAACACGCTGGCATTAAACCATCCCAGTGATAGCCATAAATTTACGCCACACATCACTCTGGCTCGCAAGGTCATTAAGCCAATTTTCCCTTCACCTGCGACATTTAACCTCCCCCTGGCGATCAACAAATATTCCCTGTTTGAATCAGTGTCGACCGACAGCGGTGTAGTCTACAATGAGTTAAAATCATGGAGCCTTGGCTAATACCAATCAACATTAATTTCTGATCACTCAGCAAATTTTCGAAACGGTATATTTCTATAATTAATACATCGCATATGATTGATACAAAGCCGTGTAAATTAATTTGGTCGTTTTTTATTTGCCCATTCGCATTGGTTCTGCTGACACGGTAGAATCTCACCCAGTTTTTCCAGTTGAGAATGATTCATGTCCCTATACCTGCAGCTTCTACTTGGCGCGATTCGTCCCCGTAGTTTATTTCTCCCCTGTAGTGCCATTATCTTAGGCAGCGGCCTTGCCGCATTTGAGGGATATGTGGATGGTGCGTTGTTTGCGAGTTTATTGTTTGTCACTATGTTTGCGCAGATAATCGTAAACCTGGCGGGTGACTATCAACGTGCTTTTATTATTCATGCCCGCAATTCAGAACAATCGGGACAGGCAAACAAACACCAGCAGCTGCAGGCAAGCATGCTAAAACTTATCCTTGGCTTATTTGTGCTGTTTTGTATCGCTATTGGTAGCCTGACCTTAACCAGTACGGGTGTGGCTCCCGTAAGCCTGACCTTACTGATCCTGTGTTGTTTGCTGTTGCTGTCAGTTTTACGCCATAAAACCCGAAGAGGATTACCTACCGATCGCTTTGGCCAGATTTTATCGTTATTGGTCATGGCCCTGCTCAGCGCATCCCTGCCGTTTTTACTCAGCCATTACCTGTATACTGCCAGTTTGCAATCGATTGACCTATTAATTGCCATTGCGGCGGGTTGCCTGGCGCTAATGACCTGGTTTAGCGAACAAATCATGTTACGGTTCGCAACACAAAATGTCTCTCAAATCGATGCTGATGCCACACCACTGGTGCAATCACAACCGGCGATCAACAATTTACTCAATGCACAAATGATTTCATTAATCGTAGCCGTGTTGTTGACCCTGACCTTGATCATCATTGCTCAGCTACCAATTCTGACTTTCGCATTTATTTTTGCGATTCCATCGCTGGCGGCAACCATTATCACCACTCGCCACCTTCCGGATTTTGACACCGCACAAAGCCAGCTTACCAAAACCGGTATTGCCAGTTTTTCATACTGGGTGCTGTTTGTGATTGGGTTGATGTGGTGAGCGAAACTAGCATCAAGATGCTAGTTTCGTAGCTGTAAGCTGTAAGCTGTAAGCTTTAAGCGGTATGATCTGACCCCGGTTATGCGAAGGCTGACTGTGAGTGTCAGCCTTCGTTTCTTGTTTCTTGTTGCTAGAGAATCAAGCTGGTGATCGTCGCAATTCCACTACCGGTTGCGCCAGCGGCCCACATGCTATTGCTGCTCTCGTGGTAACAGGCGGCTAAATCGATATGTAACCAGCCTTTACCGCCTGGATTTACAAATCGTGCCAGGAACCCTGCAGCATTGCTTGCGCCACCAGCACCGCCACCTTTTTGTGTGGTTGAGTTGGCCGTATCGGCAAACGCTGACGGACATTTACTTTGGTGGAATGCTTCCAGCGGCAATGGCCAGGCTGGATCATTAACTTCACCGGCGACAGCCAGCGCATTGGCAACCATATGTTTATCCATGGCGAACAAGGCATTGTATTCACCACCAGTAGCCAGCATCGCAGCGCCAGTCAGGGTCGCAGAATCAATGATCATCTCAGGATTCATTTCACTGGCAGCGATCAGGCCATCAGCCAGTACCAGACGACCTTCCGCATCGGTATTGGCAATCTCAACAGTGGTGCCATTTTTATAGGTCAGGATATCGCCAAGCTTGTAAGCATGGTCACTGACCATGTTTTCCGCACAGCACAGAATCAATTTAACGCGTTTTTTCAAACCCCATTGAATGGCAAGCGCTAATGCCCCGGCAGCGGTTGCAGCTCCGCCCATGTCACACTTCATCGAAAACATTCCAGCGCTGGGTTTAATCGAATAACCACCACTATCAAAGGTGATACCTTTACCCACTAACACCGCATAAACCGGAGTGTTGGCATCGCCACCTGGATTGTAGTCCACGGTCAACATCGCCGGCGGGTTTACGCTCCCTTTACCAACATTATAAATACCGGTCCAACCCTGATTTTCTAACTCGTCACCGATAATTGTATCGATGTGAATCGCTTCAGGCGCCAGGTTTTTTAAGTAATCGGCCGCCTGGTTCGCCAGAGAAACCGGCACCAGTTGTGATGGCGTCTGGTTAATCAAATCACGAGCCCAGGCATAAACCGCCTGTTTTTGCTGTAAACGGCTAACCGTATCGGCATCGCCACAAAACTGAACCGCTTCAAGTTTACCGACCTTAGTAAAGCCCTGCGCGAATGCCCACTGGGCATTTTCGCTCCAGTGGACTCCCGCAAGCTGGGCAGTTTCCACCCCTAAGGATTCTACTTTTCGACCGGCCTGCTGAATTTCCCGTAAATCAGGATTCGATGGATCAGATACCCGCACAAAAATTTTGTCATCTTTAATGACGATCGGGTTACTTTGTTGCCATCCTGAAAAATCGTTCTGTTGCGATAGCTCGATAATCGCTGTGTTACTCATAATCTGTTTCCCTATTTATAAAAGATGCCTACATTATAGGGTGACTTACCATACCTCTCGCAAGTCTTGTCGTTTTCATTGGTTATTTAACGTGTTAAATTTGCGCAACATTAATGAATAATCCCGCAGCCGATGAAGTTTTCACCGCCATTGAAATCCGCCACTCTAATCAAGCGATATAAACGTTTCCTAGCCGATATTGAATTAGATGATGGCAACGTACTGACGATTCACTGCCCCAATACCGGAGCAATGACCGGATGTGCCGACCCGGGTTTTAAGGTGTGGTACTCAACGTCAGCGAATAAAAACCGAAAGTATCCGCAAACCTTTGAATTAGCGCAAAATAATCAAAATCACTGGATAGGAGTGAACACTGGCAACGCCAATAAGCTGGTGGTAGAAGCCATTAATGACGAGGTAATCAGTGAACTAACTGGTTATCAACACTGTCAAACAGAGGTGAAGTACGGTGAAGAAGGTTCCCGCATTGATGTAATGTTAACCGGCCCGGGCCGGTCTGATTGTTACGTTGAAGTGAAATCGACCACCTTGCTTATCGAAGGAACGGGGTATTTTCCCGATGCAATCACGACTCGCGGCCAGAAACATATCCGCGAGTTAATGGCAGTAAAACGTCAGGGCAACCGCGCAATGCTGTTCTTTTGTGTGCAGCATACCGGCATCGAAAACGTCAGCGTTGCGGATTTTATCGATGCTGACTATGCCGCGTTATTAAAACAGGCAGTCGCCGCCGGGGTGGAAATTGTTTGTTACGGCTGTGATATCGACAATACGCAGATAAAGTTGGTAAAAAAGTTAAAATTTGCTTTACCTTAGGCTTGAACTGCAAACTTGGTGCCCTCATATAGCGATGCAATATCGTTGACAGTAATGAAATTCAGGCATTGCCAGTGTTTCTACATTCTGTTATAGATACACAATTATTTTAAATCGCTCTACGAATGACGTTGTTTTTAGGAGATTCGGCATGCCAACGAATATAATGAATAATCCGACAGGCTTTTTAGCCAAAGCGGGCGTACAGCCTTACCAGGAATCGGCAGGCGAAGAATATATGAACCCGGCTCAGGAAGCGCACTTTCGCAAAATTCTTGAAGCCTGGCGTGCAGAGTTACGCAACAATGTTGACGGCACCGTAAGTCACATGAAAGATGAAGCTGCAAATTACCCGGACCCGGTTGACCGCGCAGCTCAGGAAGAAGAATTCAGTTTAGAATTACGCACTCGTGACCGTGAGCGAAAACTGATCAAAAAAATTGAAAAAACCTTACAGTTGATTGAAGACGGCGAGTTTGGTTTCTGCGATTCCTGCGGTATCGAAATCGGTATCAAGCGCCTGGAAGCGCGTCCAACGGCAGACCTTTGCATTGAATGTAAGACTCTTGCTGAGATAAAAGAGCGTCAAATGGCAGGCTAACGTCTGACGTGACCCTCTCCAATCCACTTAAGCCTTTTATTGAGAAACGCCCTCAGGTTGAATACCGAGGGCGTTTTGCTCCCTCCCCTTCCGGCCCTCTGCACTTTGGCTCTTTAATCGCCGCCTTGGCAAGTTATTGCCAGGCAAAAAGCGCCGCAGGAAAATGGCTGGTGCGCATCGAAGATATTGACCCACCACGGGAACAACCGGGTGCGGACAAAGCCATTCTCGACACATTACAGACCTTCGGACTGCACTGGGATGAAGAGGTGCTGTACCAAAGCCAGCAACATGAGTTATATCTCGATACCCTGGATTATCTCAAACGACAAGGTTTGAGTTATGGCTGCAACTGCAGCCGGGCAACAATCAAAAAAATGGGGGGTATTTACCAGGGTCTTTGTCGTGATCTGCAACTCTCGGGAAATAATCTTGGTACCCGACTGGTAAATCATTACCCGTTTGATGAATTTAACGATAACGTCCAGGGACGCGTAACACAGCCCGCGGATTTAGCGCATGAAGATTTTATTATCCATCGTCGCGACGGTCTGTTCGCCTACCAGTTGGCCGTGGTGGTTGATGATATCTATCAGGGAATCACCGAGATTGTCCGCGGCTGTGACTTGCTGCAACCGACCTGCAGGCAGCTGACTCTGTTTAAGACCCTGGATATTAATGCCCCACATTATGCCCATGTACCGCTGGCGGTAACAGAGCAAGGCTTTAAGCTGAGTAAACAAAACGGCGCCCCGGCGATCGACGGACACCGCCCCCAGGAACTTTTGTATCAGGCATTAAGGTTTCTCGGCCAACAACCACCAACAGAACTGGTTGATGCCAGCATTGACGAAGTGATCGACTATGCAGTGCAGCATTGGCAGTTAAATCGAATCCCCAAGGACGAGCAAATCATTTATACCAATCCCGCACTGCTTAAGCCAATCAATTGATACAAATTGACTATACTGAAGGCACCAGCAGCACGGAAAATCATTCTCAACTCCTGGAGAATAACCTTTCGTCAAATTATCAATTAAATCAACGCATCTCTGTGCATCGTCAGCGGTAAACGGGTATAATGGCCGGCAAATTTAAGACGAGCAATATTCAGTTCCGTTGTAAAGTCGATTGGTAGCTGAGGTAAGTAAGATTAACGCATTGAAAAAGCTGGTAAAAAAAATACTAGGAAAGACGCAGAACATGGATAAAAATCGGACAGAGGATAAACTATCTCCTCATGTCCTGTCGCGCGATGAGCACAACATTTCCCGCAAAGACATCAGTGACAATGCCCTGAAGGTATTATATCGCCTGAATAAAGGTGGATACGATGCTTACCTGGTTGGCGGTGGTGTGCGCGATATATTACTGGGTGAACACCCGAAAGATTTTGATATCGCCACCAATGCAACTCCGGAACAGATTAAAAAACTGTTTCGCAATTGCCGGTTGATCGGCCGCAGATTTCGCCTTGCCCATATTGTTTTTGGTCGGGATATCATCGAAGTCGCAACTTTTCGTGGCCATCACGGTAGCGATAACGCCAGTAAACAGAGCGCAAAACAACATCACTCCAAGCAAAGTGAGCATGGCATGTTATTGCGCGATAACATCTATGGCACTATCGAAGAAGATGCTGAACGTCGTGATTTCACCATCAATGCCCTGTATTACTCAACCAAAGATTTTAAAGTTTATGATTTTGCCAACGGTCTGGACGACATTAAAAAACGTAAAATTCGTTTAATAGGCGATCCAGAAACCCGCTATCGGGAAGATCCGGTGCGCATGTTACGGGCAATTCGCTTTGCCACTAAACTGGATATGGAAATTGCCCGCGATACGGCAACACCAATACGCGAATTGGCACCGCTAATGGCTAATATTCCGGCGGCGCGGATGTTTGAGGAATACATGAAGTTATTCCTGTCCGGTAAAGCACAGGCAAACTTTGATCTATTGGCCGAATACCACCTATTGGAATATTTATTCCCGCATATCAGTAAAGATTATGCCAAGGATCCAAATAGCTTAAGCGTACAATTCGTGCGTCAGGTGTTAATCAATACCGACAATCGAATTAATGACGGTAAACGCGTGACCCCGGCATTTTTACTTGCCGCCGTGCTTTGGTACGAAATAGAGCAACAAATCCAGCAGTTGCAGGAAAAGTCGCTGATGCCACCGCAGGATGCATTTTTCGTTGCCATGACGCAGGTGTTACAAGAGCAGCAGCGTAGCATTGCCATTCCTAAACGCTTCCAGCTACCGATGAAAGATATTTTTGCCCTGCAACATCGTCTGACCCGCCGTGAAGGAAACCGGGCATTTAAGACACTGGAACACCCAAGATTCAGAGCTGGTTACGACTTTCTTCTTTATCGTGGCAAAGTCGAGGGAGGAGAGTTAGCACAACTGGCACACTGGTGGACTACCTTCCAGGACGCGACTCCGGACACCCAGCAGCAAATGATAAAAAGTTTTAAAACCACACGAAAACGTCGACGTTCTCCAAGGAAACGTAGTCAGACCGTGGCCAAGGATTAGCCTGATGACTGAGGTGTACCTTGGCCTGGGTAGCAATCTTGAACAACCTGATCAACAATTGCGCTGGGCAGTAAGCCAGCTGGCTGGCCATCCGCAGATCAATGTCACGGCTTTATCGAGTATTTATCAAAGTCGCCCGATGGGACCTCAGGATCAACCCGATTACCTGAACGCCGTCATAGCTATCAATACCGACCTGGCACCACTAGCACTTTTGGATGTGACCCAGCAGATTGAACTGGATGCCGGCCGAATCCGTAAAGACGAGCGCTGGGGAGCCCGGGTCCTGGATATAGATATCTTGCTTTTTGGACAACAGATCATTAATCTACCGCGCCTTGAAGTACCCCATTATGGGATGAAAAAACGTGAATTTGTGCTCTATCCTTTGGCTGAAATAGCCAAAGACCTGGTATTACCGGATGGCCAGACACTGCAACAACTGGTTGCAGGCGTCGAACCTAACGGAATAAAAATACAGGGGAATTTGCGCTAGAATTGTTTCTGTGCCAAGGTACGGCAATCATCAAATAAGTATGAAGTTATGAGTAGAATCACCATCAGTAAATTGCAGGCAATGAAATCTGCAGGCGAAAAAATTTCCTCGATCACAGCATATGATGCGAGTTTCGCACGTCTGTTTGACGAAGCCGGTATGCATGTGATGCTGATTGGCGATTCCCTTGGCATGGTATTGCAGGGACAAAGTGATACCCTGCCGGTAACCATTGATGATGTTGCCTATCATACACGCTGTGTACGCAGTGGTGCTTCAAAAGCACTTATCATTGGTGATATGCCATTTATGACCTATGCTTCGCCTGAGCAAGCCTATGACAATGCCGCAAAATTAATGCGCGCTGGCGCCAATATGGTGAAAGTCGAAGGCGGCGAATGGCTTTATGAAACCATTGAAGGCTTGGTACAACGTAGTGTTCCTGTATGCGGACACCTTGGTCTCACGCCACAGGCAGTTAATGTATTTGGTGGTTTTAAAGTCCAGGGGCGCGATTCAGAACAGGCCCAGCAAATTATCGATCAGGCAGTTAAACTTGAGCAGGCAGGTATTCAGTTACTGGTGCTCGAGTGTATCCCGGCGGAGCTTGCCAAAACCATATCGCAAACATTAACAATTCCGGTAATTGGCATTGGCGCAGGTAAAGATACCGATGGTCAAATCCTGGTAATGCATGATGCCCTGGGTATCTCGTTTAGCAAGATTCCAAAATTTTCCCGCAATTTCCTCGCGGAAACCGGCAATATCAGCGATGCCATTGCCTTGTACATTGACGAAGTAACACACGGACGTTTTCCCGGCGAAGAGCACAGCTTTAAGTAGTCATGAAAACCGTAGATTCCATCGCTGAGCTGCGCTCAGAAATACAATCCTATAAAGCCCGTGGCCTTAGCATTGGCTTTGTCCCTACCATGGGCAATCTGCATGCAGGCCACCTGTCGCTGGTAGATACCGCCATAAAAAAGGCTGATGTCGTTATTGCCAGTATCTTCGTTAACCCGATGCAATTTGGGGTAAACGAAGATATCGATAATTATCCGCGCACCTTGCAGCAGGACAAAGAAAAGTTAGTCGCTGCTGGCGTTAAGCTGCTGTTTACCCCGACACCAGAGATGATTTACCCGAAAGGCCTCGATAAACAGACGTTTGTGGAAGTACCCGGCCTGTCGGCCAGCTATTGCGGTGAAAGCCGTAAGGGACATTTTCGCGGCGTTACCACCATTGTTTGCAAACTGTTCAACCTGGTGCAACCAGATATTGCCTGTTTTGGCCTGAAAGATTACCAGCAGGTACAAATGATTCAGACGATGGTTGATGATTTATCGATGCCAATTGATATTATTCCGGTAGCAACCATGCGCGAAACCAGCGGCCTGGCAATGAGTTCGAGAAACTCTTACTTGTCTGAAGCGGAAAAAACTCAGGCGAGCCAGCTTTATCAGACTCTGTTATGGGTAAAGTCAGAACTTGAACAGCACCAGGATTTTCAGAAAATAACCATGATCGCCCGCTCTAAAATCGATCATGGCGGTATGCGCACCGATTACATCGATATCTGCAATGCCAAAACGTTAGAACCGGCGACCGCAGAGGATACCGACCTGGTCGTGTTGGCTGCCGCCCACTGCGGCAAAGCCCGCCTTATCGATAATATCCAGGTCAGCTTGAGCTGACCTTATACCAATCACATTAAGTTTGTGCACAACTCAGAGTTAGGGCAGAGGTTCATTTACAACATAGATTTAATTGATATAGTCATTCTATATTAATGAAATATAGGGCCGTAAATGAGCCTCTGATAAACTCCCTATGGGTGAGTTTTAAAGGCGTTTATCCGGCGTTACTGATTTTGACAATGGAACGACCATTCTCTGCAATCAAAGCCTTGTCTAAACGCCTTTAAATTCTCTCTGAGTGAGCAATAATTTAATGTGATTGGTATTAAGCGTCAATAATCGACTGTAACTGAGCCAGCAATGGCGTTTGCTCAGTTGCAATTGCTTCCTGTTCCACCAATACCTGCTGCAAGATATCTTCTGTGGTCAGCGGATTTGCCAGCACCACGCGAAATACACTAATCGCATCTGTACCTTGCCCTTGTTCCGGAATTCGGGTTCGAGACACAAACGATTTACCCGCTTCGCGCTGCAGTTTTTGCATGGTTATGGTTAACTGATCGAGGAGTTCATTAATGTTCCGGCGCTGCTGTAAAGTACAGGATTGCAATAATTCCTGGACATGTTTGGGCACGTAACGATATGTCAGCAGGCACAACTTCGGCTCGCTTACCAGCTGAAAATCTTCATGGGCAGTAATTAAAGAAGCAAAATATTTCGCTTTTTCAATGCTTTGATTAATCAGTAATTCAAAGCCAGGGCGGGAAATAATATGTAAGCTGGCATACAGCAACATCGCCATTCCAGGTCTTGAACCCTCCAGCGTGTGACTGCCTAAATCTTTCGAGCCTTTACGAAGAATATACTCCGCGTGATGTTCAATCGCAGCGACCGCTTCCGGGTTTTTAAATAAGACCAGACCAGCGCCCATCGGTACGTACATCTGTTTGTGGGCATCAATAGTCACTGAATCCGCCCGTTCAATGCCACTAAGCAGATAACGATATTTATTGGAAAATAGCGTCGCCCCGCCCCACGCTGCATCAACATGAAAATGAGCGTTATATTCAGCGGCGATATCGGCCATGTCGTTTAATGGATCTAAGGTACCGGTTTCGGTAGTACCGGCAATGCCGACAATCGCCATCACTTTAATATTTTTTGCTTCAAGTTCAGCGCATTTCTCTCTCAGTAACTTACAATCCATGCGATGCTCTGCATCGGTGGGGATGGCAATAATACTGTCATGGCCAAGACCAAGAAGATTAGCGGCTTTTTTCAACGAATAGTGGCCGCGTTCGGAAACGAGAATGGCCAGATCGTCATAGCCGTAGGCTTTCAGGCCTTTAAACAGGCCCTCTTCGCTAACCCCCTTAAACCCAGGCTTAGCCACCAATAAACTGTTGCGAGCCACCCATAAGGCGGTAATGTTGGCAACGGTACCACCTGAGCAGAAGGCGCCAAGCGATGAGTCTGCGGAATGCATCCAGTCTTGATAAAAGTCGTCATTATTGGCATAAACCAGGCGGTGCATCATTCCCAGAACTTGACGCTCCATCGGCGTAAAGGCTTTGGAGGTCTCTATTTTCACCAGGTTCTGGTTCAGGCCAACCATTAATTTCGATAAGGGTAATAGGAAATACGGCAGGGCCGACGTCATATGGCCAATAAAACTTGGGGCTGACGTGTGCACCGACTGAGCTATTAGTTTTTCCAACAGCTGGCGGGTGTGATCTGAGACATATTCAGGTCGCTCCGGTAACTCGGAACTGGCAAAGTCCTGCTCAATCTCAGATAGCGGCTTGTCGGTGGCAACAATGTGATGACTCAAAAAGCCATTCAGGTTTTTTGAAATTTCGCTTTCGATTTGACTTAAGGTCGAGTCTGGCGCCTCGGGAATGGTAAAAATCCGGTGCAGGGACTCATTATTTGCCTGCGCATAACGCTTTTCATTCGCCATATATTCTTCACTCGCAGGTATTTTTTCCTGCCTACAGGTTTTTATACCAATCCACTTAAATAGGTGAGCTACTCAGAATGTCAGCCGAGGGAACTCTACAAGGCGTCGTTATTTAGGAATGGTCATTCCATTTCAAATAGCGAGTACGCAGTAGAATTGCCTCGCGGGCATTCCCGCATGGGCAAATTTGAATAAACACCCCATTCAAACAACCCAGTTTTATATCAGTAATATTCGATCCACTAATTCTTGAAATATACTCTTTCGAAAATTTGCTGAGGGATCAGTAATTAATGTGGATTGGTATTATAAACGCTCGAATTTAAGTTGCCAGCAGCTTTGTCCACTGGCCTGATATTTTGCTTCAAACGGGGTCAATGGCTGGTTGTCGTTGATTTGCGAGATACTGCCCTTTTTGCCGGCAAGCTCCGCAGCCCGTTGGAACTCCTGCAAATACAACAGCCAGTTAGAACGTAGTGTCAATGCGTTACCTATCTGTAAGATGTACGGAAATACCGCACTACCATGCCAGCGCCGTTGCAAGTGCTTAGCCTTTGGCCAAGGGTTTGGATACAAAAGATAGTGCTCACTGACGTTCCATTGGTGTTGTACCACCAGCCGGTAAAAATCATTAAGATCGGCGCGAACCAGGATAAAGTTTTCTGCTTCGGTGGCATCCTCGACATTGCGCTTAATACGATGCAAAGATTTGTCGACGCCAATAACCAGCGCATCTGGGTAGCGGCCGGCCAGAATACGGGTACTTTGCCCAACCCCACAGCAGGAATCGAGAATGATATTACCAGCAAACTTTGCGACCTGCTGATGAACCTGATCAAACGCCTGCTGAGTATGATCCGATATGGGTTTTAAAAATTCATGGCTGAGATGCTTACGAACCACCTCGTCAAGGTGCTCATGCAACCCATCCTGATTGCTTACAATCGCTTTTGAATCACCAAAACTCATTAGCTTCTCAAACCTATACCTTTGGAAATCAGATACATAGCGATAGCGTATAAGGTAATAATAAATACGCCAATAACACCAAAGGCAACGCCCAGGCTGACATCACTTATTCCTAAAAATCCATACCGGAAGGCATTTACCATGTAAACAATGGGATTGATCTTAGATACACCCTGCCAGAAATCCGGTAATAGCGAAATTGAATAGAATACCCCACCTAAATAGGTCAGTGGCGTTAATACAAAGGTCGGAATTATCGAAATATCATCGAAACTGCCAGCAAAGACGGCGTTGATCAATCCACCTAAGGCAAACACCGCCGAGGTCAACATGACCGTCGCGATGATCACCCAGATATTATGAATTTGTATATCGACAAAAAACAAAGCAATGATGGTAACGATTAAACCTACCAGGATGCCCCGCGCCATACCGCCACCAACATAACCGGCGACAATCACCCAGTTCGGTACTGGTGCCACCAACATTTCTTCAACATTACGCTGCCATTTAGCGCTAAAAAACGATGAGGCCACATTCGAATAGGAATTGGTAATGACCGACATCATAATCAGGCCCGGTACGATAAACGACATATAATCAAAGCCGCCCATTTCGCCAATACGCTTGCCGATTAACGAACCGAAAATAACAAAATACAGACTAATGGTAATGGCCGGTGGAACTAGGGTTTGCACCCAAATCCGCATAAATCGATGAATTTCTTTATGGAGAATACTGCTTAATGCAATGCGCGTAGTAGAAATCGACATATTATTGCGCTCCCTTGTCATTATTGGACACTAAGGTCACAAACAGCTCTTCCAGACGGTTTGCTTTGTTTCGCATACTCTGCACCGCAATGCCCTGCTCGGTAAGTTGGGTGAAGACATCATTAACGCTCTGGGACTTGGCAATATCGACTTCCAGGGTATGGTCATCGACGACACGATATTCAACCCCCTGCAGTTCAGGCGTGGCGGCGCCGGGCTTTAGATCAAGCACAAAGGTTTCAATGTGCAACTTAGCCAGCAGGGTTTTCATATCGGTATTTTCAACGATCGTGCCCTTATCAATAATGGCGATATTGCGGCACAGCATTTCGGCTTCTTCCAGGTAATGGGTGGTAAGAATAATGGTGATGCCCTGGGCATTTAACTCACGCAGATAATTCCACATGTGGCGACGCAGTTCGATATCAACACCGGCGGTCGGTTCATCGAGGATCAGTACCTTCGGCTCATGCATCAGCGCCCGGGCAATCATTAACCGGCGTTTCATGCCCCCGGACAGGTTTCGCGATGGCTGCTCTGCCTTTTCCCATAGATCCAGTTGCTTTAAATATTTCTCAGCCCGTTGCTTAGCAACTTTGCGTTCAACACCATAATAACCAGCCTGATTGACGAGAATTTTCATCGGTGCTTCAAACTGATTGAAATTAAATTCCTGGGGTACCAGGCCGAGATAGCTTTTCGCTTTATCCAGTTCCACATCGATGTCGTGGCCAAACACCCGGACCTTACCTTCGGTTTTATTGACCAGGGAGGTAATCACGCCGATAGTGGTCGATTTTCCTGCGCCGTTAGGCCCCAGTAATGCGAAAAAGTCACCTTGCTGTACCTGTAAATCGATACCTTTAAGCGCCTGAAAACCACCTTTATAGGTTTTTTTTAAGCCTGCAATTTCTAAGGCTGCCTGCATTTATCATTTCCTCAAATCCCAGCGGGAACGGCATATGTCGATGATGAGTAAGTCTAATAAGGATAGTTGAAAGCAATCACTAAAATAGGCTTACCCTTGAAGGGCTAGCATTTTAACAACAAGCTTTGCTAATTTCCTGTAAAATTTACCAATTCCCTATGTAATGAAATCCATTGAGAATGAACAAACAGGTCCTGATAGATAAGCTTATTGCCTTAGCCGAAAACAACTTAGAAGAAGCAGAACAAGCCCTTCAGGCTGCCCATGCCGCGGCAATTGATGACCAAAGTGTTGCTGAGAATCAGTACGACACCCTGGGCTTAGAAGCTTCATATCTGGCTTTAGGGCAATCCAAACGAATTGCTGAACTGAAAAGCAAAGTTCAGGGGCTAAAAGCTTTCTCGCCAGCACATTTTAAAGAAGACGATGAGATTGGCGCGGGAGCAATCGTGCAACTCGATGGCACACCGACATTGTATTTCCTGTGTCCATTCAGTGGTGGTGAAACCCTGTCTGCCGGTAACAAAACGATTATCGCCATCA
This sequence comes from Thalassotalea mangrovi, assembly GCF_005116735.1. Lineage (GTDB taxonomy): Bacteria > Pseudomonadota > Gammaproteobacteria > Enterobacterales > Alteromonadaceae > Thalassotalea_A > Thalassotalea_A mangrovi. The sequence continues at coordinate 107,394 of NZ_SWDB01000021.1, forward strand.
GTCCGCAAAGCCCGCTTGGCGAAGAACTACTTGAGTTGGGAGTTGGCGATACGGTTCAATTACCTAATCGCCAGCAGAGTTTTGAAATAATCGCCCTCGAATAATGGCGTTATGAGAACTGGGCTTTAATGGCACTCACATCCGCAAGCTTCTCATCAATTTTCAGATACGCCACCGATTCCGAATAGACAATCGTAGACTCAAGCACGCCTGGTGTTGCCATAAGTTTCTGGGCCACTTCACGGGCATGCTCTTCATCAGAAAAACGGATATTAAAGCTGACGTTCTTCGCCTTAGCAGGCATTTTCATGGTCAATGCCAGCAAAAACCAAACGAACAACACTGCTGCGGCAAACAAGAACACCCCGGATTTCGAGTAATACATTTGCACCGCACCGCCGGCAAGGCCACCGACAAAAGCACCGAAAAACTGACTGGTAGAGAAAATGCCCATAGCACTGCCCTTCTCTCCGGCAGGGGCAATGCGAGACAGGGTCGATGGCATCGTCGCTTCCAGGTAGTTAAACGCCACGAAAAACAGAACCACGGTGATTACTAATGCGCTAAGGCTTTGTTGAAAGCCCCATAGTGCCAGGGCACTAGCCGTTAACAGGATAATGGCAGCACAAAAAACCAGTTTTTCTTTGTCCTTCTTAATGGCCCAGATCATAAATGGCACCATAAGAACAAAAGCACCTAACATCGATGGTAAATACAGTTGCCAGTGTTTTTCGGCGGCAAAGTCTAAATTGACCAACATTGCCGGTAATGACACAAACATCGCCGTTAAGGCCAGGTGCAGACTGAATACGCCAACGTTCAGGCGCATCAGCTGTGGGTTTGCCAGCATCATTTTCAGCTTGGCGGGTACCGCAACATTATCCCCTTTAGGAGCAACATTAATGGCATCCGGAACGATAAACTTAATCACTAACATACCCAGCAGCGCGAGTATCGCGGTTACCCAAAATACGCCGGACAGTGCAAAACTATCGGCAATAACCGGGCCAAGTACCATGGCCAGTGCAAACGACACACCGATAAACATGCCAATCGTCGCCATCACTTTTGGTCGCTGATCCTCCCGGGATAAATCAGCAGCCAATGCCATCACCGCACTGGCTATTGCTCCCATGCCCTGTAAGGCCCGACCCAGGACTACGCCATACACTGTATCAGACATAGCAGCGACCACACTGCCAATACAGAAAATCGCCAGTCCCATGTAGATAACCGGCTTACGACCAAATTTATCGGACAAGATACCCATCGGGATCTGTAGTAAAGCCTGAGTGAATCCGTATGCACCGATGGCGAGTCCAAGCCATAAGGCGTTAAAGCCCTGCAGCTCAGCACCGTATATGGCAAAAATTGGCAGAATCATAAACAGGCCAATCATCCGCAGGCCAAAAACACCCGCCAATGACAACGCCGCTTTTTTCTCAACAGGATTTAGTGCATCTTGATTCATATACTGGGTACGGATTTTTCTAATTGATGATACCTGAGGCAAAGTAATACCACCTCACCTCACAAAAAGAAGCTAGTTTAACATGCCAGGCTTATCAGAATCACCTGCTTATCAGGAGTTTTTCTGATGAGTTGGGGCATGACTTAACAAGATTTGCTTTAAATTGTCGTCGATTGCCACAGCACCTTGTTTCTGATAACAAAAGTGCACCATCACTGCGGTGCCACTGGCTTTGCATTCGCCTTGTTGCCAGACCTCCTGATAGACATCAAATGACGAATTTCCAATCCGGGACACAAAGGTGCGGATCTCGACTTTCTCGCCGTAGTATATTTGCGCATGAAAGTGGACATCGATTTTGGCCAGGATGAGCGGCCAGTTTTGCAGGTCAAGGTCCGGGGTAAATAATTTAAAAACCCCTTCCCGGGCACCTTCGAACCATACCGGGATACAGGTATTGTTGATGTGCCCCAAGGCATCGGTATCGCTGAAGCGAGGATAGAATTCATCACTGAACATGATTTATTTCTCAAATTAGTAAGGCATTATGAGCGAAATTATTGCATAGTAGGGCTACGATTTGCCAAGTAAAAAAATAACCGTGACCGATTTTATTGAAGTATATGAAAACGCCCTGTCGAAAGAATTCTGCCAGCAATTTATCCAGCAATTTGAACAAAGCCCGCATCAGGTAGCCGGCATTACCGGTGGTGGCGTAGATACCAGCAAAAAAATCAGCTCTGATATTTACCTGAATAAACATCCTGAGTTTAAGGATTCGCTGCAGACTATTTTACAGACAACCACCAGCCACATTCACACCTATCTGGAAAAATATTTCTTTGCCCTGATTAGCGGTATATCGCTTACCGTTAATCATCCGGCAACCGGCAAACCGGTGCAGTTAACCGCTGATAATTTTGACGAAGTGGGTAAACCGAATCTGATGAACCTGATTCGCTACTTATTCCAGCTAGCCCCGATCAATGCGCAAAAGTATGACAAAGGCGTTGGTAACTATGGCTACTGGCATTCGGAAATTTATCCACAACTCAATGGCAATATGGCTCTGCATCGCACCTTATTGTTCCTGATTTATCTTAATGATGTAGAAGAAGGTGGTGAGACCGATTTTTACTATCAGAATAAAAGCATTCGACCTAAGGCCGGCACTATGGTCATCGCCCCCTGTGGCTTTACCCATACTCACAGAGGCAACATCCCGGTATCCAATGATAAATATGTATTAACTTCTTGGATGCTGTTTAACCCGGCGGAACGCATCTATACCCAACAATAAGAAAGCAAGGCAATGAAAATAAGAACATTATTCGCAACATACTCCATACTCTGTGCATTCTTGTGTAGTGTCCTGAGTTTGCCGACCATCGCTGCTCCAGAGAAGGCTCCAGAGCGAGACCGGGGCGAAGGTCCATATAAGCGTCTGATTTTACGCGGCGCCAATGTGATTACCGGTGAAGGCGCACCAGCTCAGGGACCGATGGATATTGTTATCGAAAATGATCGCATCGTATCCATGGTAAGTGTTGGTAATCCGGGGGTGCCAATCAAGCCTGAACGTCGACCGGAGGCAAAGCCCGGCGATAAAGAACTGGATGTCAGCGGACATTATATTCTCCCGGGTTTTGTCGATATGCACGGTCACATCGGTGGCAGCGCCGATGAGATTCCCGCCGAATATGTATTTAAATTATGGCTGGCTCATGGCATAACCACGGTGCGTGAACCCGGCAGCTTTAATGGCCTGGACTGGGTATTAGATCACGTTAAACGATCGCAGGAAAATACCATTGCCGCACCGAGAATTATTCCTTACGTCGGGTTTGGCATGGGTAATGACGAGCCTATTTCCACCCCGCAGCAGGCAACCAAGTGGGTTAAAAAGATTGCCCGCGATGGTGCCAAGGGAATTAAGTTCTTTGGTGCAGAACCGGCAATCATGGAAGCGGCATTAAGTCAGGCGGAAAAATCAGGGCTCGGTAGCATGATGCATCACGCTCAGCTTGAAGTCGCGAGAATGAATGTGCTCGATTCAGCGCGCATGGGCCTGACCACCATGGAGCATTGGTATGGTTTGCCGGAAGCGCTTTTTGAAAACCAGACTATCCAAAATTACTCACCGGAATATAACTACAATAATGAAATGGATCGGTTTGGTGAAGCTGGCCGCTTGTGGGCGCAGGCAGCAAAACCTGGCAGTGAACACTGGAATGCGGTTCGTGATGAATTAATCGAACTGGATTTTACCCTCAATCCAACCATGACCATTTATGAAGCCAGTCGTGATTTGATGCGTGAGATGAACGCCGACTGGCATCAGCAATATACCTTGCCGACCCTGTGGGACTTTTTCCAACCTTCCCGTTACGCTCATGGCAGTTACTGGTTTGACTGGACCACCGATGATGAAATCGCCTGGAAACAAAACTTCCGACATTGGATGACCTTTCTCAATGATTATAAAAATCATGGCGGTCGCGTCACCACAGGTTCCGACTCCGGCTATATCTTCAAAATCTATGGTTTTGGTTATATTCGTGAGTTAGAACTGTTACGTGAAGCCGGTTTTAACGCGTTGGAAGTGATAAAAAGCGCCTCCTATAACGGCGCTGAGGCCCTGGGTATGGAACAAGAGATTGGCTCGCTGCGGGTCGGTAAAAAAGCCGATATGGTCATCGTTAAAGAAAACCCGTTACGTAACTTTAAGGTGCTATACGGTACCGGCCATTTCCGCCTGAACGATGAAAACCAACCAACTCGCGTTGGCGGTGTGGTGTATACCGTCAAAGACGGTATCGTTTATGATGCAAAACAGTTACTTGCCGATGTACGTGAAATCGTCGCTGAAGCAAAACAGGCTGCTGAAAAATAACAGATGATTGCTTATCGCTCACAGGTTGCTGTGAGCGATCTAGAGACGTTCATTTACTTGAGAAGAATGAATAAAAATATGGATGTGTTGAGCAAGCTTCAAGAGAAAAATAAAGCACACGAACTGCACGATAGTAATGCAAGATGGAATACCGTTTGGACTGTTCTGTTCCTAAGCCCTTTGTTGTTTAGCTACGGTCTCGAATTCTATTACTCATTCAAAGGAATCACTTTCGAAACTCTACCCCGCTTCTTTGTGCTTTTTGGGATGCTTGGATTTGGGTTACCATTGGGCGCCATGGGTAGCTTAATGTTGTTCAATCGAAGTACAAAACTAGTGATGATGCTTATTTGTCAAAGCTGGTTTATTTGGTTTTGGGTTATTGAGCAATTGTCTTGGTTAGCATTTCTCCCTCTAATGATTGCATTTATTATCGTTCAAATACAAATGCCGAAAATTAAGAATCAGAGTTAAACCATTGAGCATATTTTTGGGGCTCACTGGCGGTTAAGAGCGAGCTACAGTCATTCAAAATTAATTCAAGGACGATAAAATAATGAGAATTAAATCTTTTCTACTGTTATTGATTATTGCTACTTCATCACATGCAAAAGAGGAAAGTGCAATAGGATACGGCACTGTGGATGCAGCGCTAACAGCATTGAAAGAAAAGCCCGATACGAAGCTCAGCGTTCAAGGGGGCTGGACTATCATTGAGGACAAAGAAGATGGTAATTTTGTGCTCTGGTCATTTACTCCCGAAAGTCACGAAGCGCACCCTGCGGCAGTCAAAAGAACTATTTTGGAAAAAGACAAGCACATCTATGTAAGGATGAGCGCGTTATGCCAGGCAGAAAAAGAGCCCTGTGATAAGTTGATGGAACAGTTTGAACAATTAAATAAACAAATCATGGCAGGCCGCTAAGTCGATCTACGGTCGTTCAGATTTCCATAAGATGGAGCTCACTGAGACGCATACAGAGCGTTCAACTACACAGCGCTGAGGGTTAAACAATTGAAAAGGGGTTGGTTAATTTTAGGAAGCCTATTTATTGCTTTTTCTATGATAATGTTTCTCATTAATTATATCCCTTTATTTTGGATATTCTCAGCTCCAGGTGATTATTATATTAAAACAGTGCCTGCTGAGGCATTTAGCATATCTGATTTAAAGTTTCCCGCATTAACCTTGGGCTTTATCTTAATCGCATTGGGTAAGATGAGCACTCGAAAATAGTTTAATGAAATCATCAAGAAGAGAGGTCATGCGGCCGTGGAGAGCGAGCAGCGGTCACTCAATTGCCGATAAAAGAAATAACAGTTAACTTCAATATCAAATTTGTCACGTTAAAAGGAGTTAAAAATGAATTACAAATTAATCTTAACCATTGCTGTTTTGCTGTGTACGGGTTTTAAATCCCATGATGTGTTGAAACCTGTTTCGCAAATAAAACCAGGAGCAGCAGCAGAAGGCTCTTTAGCAAATCAAAAGTTAATTGCAGATACTACATCTGGTCTAGAGGATTTAATTGGAGAATCTATCTCTGATAGTGAAGTTTTAAAATTTGTAATTCAGCAACCTGTTGGTGAGATTGGTTCGCGCTCATGGCGAGAAATGTGGATCGTGAAATCACCTGAAAAGAAACAGGAGTTTTTAATAACATTTCGTGAAGCTGGTTTAGGGGGCGCTGATTTTGAAATAAAGCAAACTAGTTTCAATTGCCCTAAAAACATCACAAAATTTGAGGTCGGGGTTGCTACATCGATGCAGATAAAAGGCTGTATGGGTAAACCGAATCATGAGGATTTTAATCCCGATGGTCGTTATGTCTTTTTGTATGAAACTGAAGAGGGAATAATTGTCACCTACCTATTTGATTCAAATGACAAACTAGTCAAGGTAACGGGATATCAAAAATCGTAATTGTGCATAACAAACCCATAAGGTGAAGGGACTGCTAAAGCTTACCTGGCTAAAGGTATAGCCAAGTGTTATCAGCGTTTAGGTGTGAGTGTCAACAACCCAGGAATAAGCGTATATGAGCAATGCTTGTAGGGTGCTCGTGGAACAAATTTGACGGTAATAGATTGAAAAGATTAATGTCTTTTTAGAGCGAGCAACGGACGCTCATCCACTTTTTTATCTATCCACTTAAAGTGATTTGCTTGCATAGTTAGAAAAACGTGCAATTAGCTCGTTAAATGCCAAGAGGGAATCGTGCATATATCCAAAAAAGTTATATTAACTACTTTTGCATTGGTAGTTCCGTGTATTGCCTACGCTAATGCAGGTGTACCAATGCTGTTTTTGGCTATGCCTGCATTTTTAATGTCGCTAGTGCCGATAATAGCTATCGAAACACTTTATATATCAAAGGGCTTGGAGCTGCCCCTTGGTCAATCTTTAAAAACGGCAAGCATTTCTAATGTAGTCTCAACCATTATTGGTATTCCTCTTACGTGGTTTCTACTTGTTGTGGTTCAAGTGCTCACTGGCGGCGGTGGCGCATACGGAATTAACTCGGTCATGGGTAAAGTGTTAGCAGTTACATGGCAGGCTCCTTGGTTGATACCGTATGAAGAAGATTTGAGCTGGATGATTCCTGCTGCAGGTATCGTGTTGTTAATCCCGTTCTTCTTCACGTCATGGTGGTCAGAGTATTTTGTTTCAAAAAAACTCAATAAAACACTACCATCGCTTAGCGTCAGGGGTAAGGTGCGCAACGCAAACCTAATTACTTACTCTTTATTAGCCGCTTGGCCAATTGGTTTCTGGGTGTTAAATAGTGCTGCGAAGTAAGCATTTAACAAACGCGTCAATCAGCGTACATTAGCAATTGCTAACGGGCTGTAAGTGGCACTTAAGAGTCACTCGGACTTCGTTCAAGATACCGTGTAGTTTCACGGTATGACGATTTTGATTTGCTTTTAACTCGGAGCGACGTTTTTGTCGCGTGCTAGGAACAATCTTTGATTGTGTGCTCGGAGTGAGGTTTTCCGTCACGTGCTCGAAGTATCGCTTGCGATACGTACTCAGATTATCGCTTGCGATACGTGCTGAGGGTGTTGGACGCAGTCCTCACCCTCAACCCGACTTAAATTTCCGCCATCTCAACCATCGCCGCTAACAACACATTGGCGCCCGCAGTAATATCTTGAGGTGTGGCATTTTCCGCTTCATTGTGACTAATACCACCTTCACAGGGGATAAATATCATAGACGTCGGTGCAACTCTCGACACATATACCGAATCATGGCCGGCACCACTGAACATAGTTTTTGCTGAGTAACCCAGTTGGGCAACCGCATTGGTTACGGCATTGACGCAGGCCTTATCAAAGCTCACCGCCGGGGAGTTCCATTCATCGCGAATCTCGCCAATCAGTTGATACTGCTCGCAAACCTCAGCAACGATTTGCCGGAACTGGAGATCCATTTGCTCCAATACCGCCTGTTCCGGGTGGCGCAGGTCAACCGCCAGAACCAGTTGTTCTGGCACCGTATTTCGAGAACCAGGCAGTGCTTTAATATCGCCAAATGTCACTCGCGACCAGGGAGCATATTGCTCAGCAAGCTGATACAGGCGTTTACTAATGTCCGCCAATCCCATAAATGGATCCTGGCGTTGTTCCATCGGTGTCGGCCCGGCATGCACCGGTTTACCAGTAATGGTTAAATCATACCAGCGCATCCCCTGTACACCCTGGACAATGCCAATCTGTAACGCTTCATTTTCCAGGATCGGCCCCTGTTCGATGTGCAATTCAAATGCGGCTTTTACCGCAAATGCCTGGCACTTAGCGGCGCCGAGCATATTGTGATTAACTAGCTCATCTTTAATGGAAATGCCCTGCTTATCGGTTCGGCTCCAACCGTAATCCAAGGTAAATTCACCACTCCAGACGCCGGAGCCAATCATCGCCGGTGAAAACCGCGCCCCTTCCTCATTAGTCCAGGCAACCACCTCCAAAGGATGTAGCGTCTCAATGTTTAAGTCATTTAAGGTGCGAATCACTTCCAATCCAGCAAGTACCCCGTATACCCCATCAAATTTTCCGCCAGTAGGCTGGGTATCAAGATGGCTGCCGGTCAGTACCGGCGGCAAGGTGTTTTCACGTCCCGGGCGCCGGACAAATAAATTGCCCATCTCATCGTATCGAGTCTCACAACCGGCCTGTTCACACCAGGTAATAAACAGCTCGCGGCCTTGTTTATCCAACTCGGTCAGGGCCTGACGATTACAACCTCCTTTGTCGGTCGCACCGATTTTTGCCATCAGCATTAGCGATTGCCACAAACGCTCGCCATTAATCGAGAGCCTTGACTGGTTATCTTCAATAGGATCCTGGCTTATCGAAGTACTCATTACGCATCTTCCCGGCTTAACGGCTGGCACATACAGTGAACCCCGCCACCACCTGAGGTAAACATCGACATATCCGGCGCGAACACCTCGAGGCCATGGGCCCTGCATTTATCGATTAACTCAGTACTTTGTGCGGGAATCAGCACCCTGTCATTGCCAAGGGCAACGACATTTACCCCGAGTTCGAGGACGCTGCGATAAGAAATATCGATGATTTCAATGTTTCTGGCCTTAATCCAGTCAAGCAGTTCATCTTCAACTGCCTGAGTACATACCGCCGCCAGTTTTTCCGAGAGCATGGCAACCTTGACGTCGAGGTGAAGAAAATAAGGATCAAACTGGTAGCTTTTAAACTCCCAACCTTCTGCCTCAACCCAGGCCTGCATTTGCTTCAAACCTGCTTCGCTGGTGCGCTCACCACTATAACCGCAGAGAATCGCGCCCGGCTCCAACACCATGAAATCGCCGCCTTCAAACGTACCGGCCGTGATGATGTCATATAACGGAATATCCATGCCCTGATAAAACTTAACAATTTCTGCCCACTCGCCACGTCGCCACGGGCTATACATTTGGGTAACAACGGGTCCCCAGGGGGTCATCACCGATGAATCGCGAGCATACAACTGATACGGCAAGTTTGGGTCCTGATTTAATAAATGCGGGGTAACCCCTGCAGTGCGGTATGCATCCAGCATTTCGTTGTACTGTTGCCTGGCGATATTTTTATCAAACTGGCGGCCAAGGCGCATCGACCGCCGGGACATGGCATTCCCTGTCTGCCAACTGTAATTATCCATCGGGCCTATTAAGACATCTTTTAATACGCCGTACTCTGAATTCATTCCCCAGCGATCCAGGCGACTTGTACCACCACCTTCCTTACGCCTCTGGTAACTAAATGATTTCATTATTATTCTCCGATTTTTAACAGGTCGCCGAGCAACTCAAATTGAGTACTAGGTTTATCGGCAACATAAAATAAATTAAGGTTTTAACGGGAAACCCATGGCTTCCACCATATTTAGCCAAGGAATGCGCCAGCCGCCTTTTTCATCACAGGTATCCAGTGCATACATAGTGATTTTCGCGCCGATCCAGCGAAATGGCTCTGGCGGTAACCAGCTCGGTAGGGTTTTGGCAAATTCCAGCTGGCGTTCAGGAATATCGACATCATCGACAATCGCTAACGCCACCCGCGCGGCAAACCGACTGGCGGTTACTCCAAAACCTGAATAGCCACCGGCAAATAACATTTTGCCACCATGATAGTGCTGATAATGCACCGCCATACGGGTTGTCAAGGCAATGGGGCCACTCCAGGCATGGGAAATTTTAATCCCCTGCAATACGGGCAGGGTACGGTATAAGGCTTGCACCAATCGCACATAAGGCTCTGCAGTTTTGTCATATTGCGGATCGGTATTATTGTTAAAAAAGTAACCCAAACGGCCACCGAACAGGACCCGGTTGTCAGCAGTCAAGCGCATGTAGTTGAGTTGCGTCCTGGTATCGTAAATGCCCTGTCGGTTACGCCAGCCCAGCGCTTGCAGTTGTGCATCCGATAAGGGCTCCGTTACCACAATACGATCGCGAATCGCCGCTACCCGGGAGGCGATTTTTTTCTTATGTTTGGTAAAGGCATTGGTCGCCAGGATCACCTTGTTTGCCCTGATATTCGCTTTTGGAGTTTGCACTACTACCTTGCCGGCTTTTAATTTACTGTGTTGCATCGGCGTATGTTCATAAAAGGTAACGCCAAGTTGTTGCGCAACGCGTTTCAGGCCCCAGGCTAACTTGGCTGGATGTACTGTTCCGGAGCGCTGCTTCGACCACAAGCCACCTGCAAACAGCGGGGAATTGATTTCCGCCTTCACTTGCTGTTGTGACAGCAAATGAGCATCGTGACCAAACTTTACATACAACTCATGTTCGGTTTCGATGTCCTGGATACCATGTTTGCCAACCGCAACCGTCAGCTCGCCGCTCCACTCGATATCGCAATCGATGTTGTATTTCTCGATGGTTTCCCGGAACTGATCCATGTTCTCTTTACCTAATCGTTCCAACTCTTCCATCTCGCTGGCAAACAAGCGATTCGAATTTTCCATGCCATGCATCAGTGACGTTGATAAGATCGCCCCCGGACGCCCAGACGCACCAATAGCCGCGGTGTTTGCTTCAATCACTACCACCTGGCGTTGCGAATTTTGCTCTTTTGCCTGTATTGCCGTCCAAAGTCCGGTAAAGCCACTACCAACAATCAACAGATCCGTATCAAGATCGCTGGTCAGTGCTGGTTCTGCCGCCGGGCGGTCAGGGTTATCCAGCCAATAAGGAAAAAAACGGGTCTGCTGTAAAGCCTGCTCTGCATTATTCGGCATTCTTACACTCCATTATATTGTTCAGTTTCGTCAACTATATCAGAGGCTTACCCGGAGGGACTTTTGCTGTACCTTTGACATTGGCGTAACGATTTTTAATTCATTTTAAAAGTGAGCCGCAAGCGGTCTCTACCCAGCCCATGTAAGTTCTGGGTTGATAAACGGGTAACTCACCCTTATCACCGCAGTATCGCTATTGCCTGCTAACCTGCAGTGATAAGGGGTTACCGCGAGCATGATGATTAACCATTACTCTTCAGGGTGTCGGTGTTGGCTGCCTTGTGATTACGGCTAATGATCACTTCGCCAATAACAATTACCGCGATGGAACCCCATAACACCTCCCAGACCATGCCTTCACCGGGCACGTAAATGAACAGTAAAATGGTCAGCGATAGTACGGTGGCACACAGATACGCACAGGCTTTTACGAAACCCGGACTACCCGGGAATCGAAAGGTACCGTCCTCGGCGATTCGGCCGGTGGTACCAATATGGGTTTCGCGGATTTTAATAAAGGCAGTACACATCGCCACATAAGGCAAGATAAAGATGACCCCACTAAACGCAAACAACGACCAGAACAAATCTTCATTGCTTGCCGCTAGCATGCCATATAACAGTAGTAACACCGAGGCAGCAATACCCAGTAAAACCGCCGCTCCTAACGGCGTGCCGTGCTTAGATTCACGGGCAAACACTTTTGGCAATTCGTGATCAATTGCCGCCTCGGCCGCCGCACGGTTAGCCCCCATGGACCAGGTCGTACCGTTAGAGAAAAACGTATATAAGGCACCGATACCCAGGGCGAGCACCAATGCATCGCCGGCAGGCGTACCGCCAAAAAACTGCGACAGGGTGACAATGAGTCCATCGACGACATCAACGTTTTCGGCTGGCATTGCGATCAATATTGCCGATGTGGCAAGCACATAGGCAGTAACGACCACGGCAATGGAGCTAAACACCGCTTTGGGTAAGTCCCGGCTAGGGTTTTTCATTTCGGCACTACTGGCACTTGCCAGCTCGAACCCGAGCATGCCATACACAACAGCGGGCAAATATTGCAGGCTGAAGCCGCCATTCTCACGGCTTGGAATAATAGTCGACCACGAAAATTCATTGGCAACACCATGTTCAAGCCCATAGGAGATGCCACCTATGATTAAGATGGCGAAAATAATAATTTTAAAGCTGGCACCGATATTGGGTATCCATTTACCTATGTTCAGGGCGACCACATTGACCAGCACCGTTAACCAGATTAACAACAGGCCAATGGCAATCTGATACTTGAGGGCCAATTCTGGGAAAAACAGTTGCGAGAAGATGCCGGCGAACAGGATAAAAATCGCTGGTACCCACACCGCTACGTTAGCCCAGTAGTACCAGCTGATCCTGGAGGCCATGCGTTGTCCATAGGCCCTTTTCACCCAAGCGTAAATTCCGCCCTGCTCTGGGTACGCAGACCCTAGTTCAGTGCTTATAGCCCCAAACGGCAACAAAAAAATGATGGTCAGTAAAATCCACCAGAATATGACGGTTGGGCCCATAACGGCGCCGGCAGCCAGCGTATCCAACAGCAATACCGCTGATACACAGAATAAAAAGATATCACGCTTGCCCAGCGTCTTTTCGTGACGATGTTGAGTAGCCATTCCCTTCTCCTACTCAGCAATAATGGATTGAATTTCAATAAATTCGCGTAGCCCTTCCTCGCCCCATTCGCGACCATTGCCTGACTGTTTAAAGCCGCCAAACGGTGCTGATGTATTGAAGTAGCTACCCTGAATATAACACTGCCCGGCGCGGATTTGCCTGGCTATTTTTATCGCTCCTGTCGCATCTTTAGCGTACACCGCCGAAGACAAACCATAAGGCGTATCGTTGGCAATGGCGATGGCATCATTAATATCGTCATAAGCGATCAAACAAAGTACCGGACCAAAGATTTCTTCCTGGGCGATCCGCATATCATTGCTGACATCCGCAAATATGGTTGGCATGACATAAGCGCCTTGAGACAACTCTTGTGGTACCTCGTTCCCGCCAGTAACCAGGGTAGCGCCTTCGTCGATACCCATCTGAATATAGTCGCGGACACGCTGTTGTTGCAGATGCGAACTTAGTGGTCCGATACTAGTATCGATGGCAATAGGACTACCCACCACATTCTCCTCTGCCACTTGTTTTGCCAGGGCAACAGCCTGCTGATATAGATTTTTCTGTACCAGCATTCGGGTCAGGGCACAGCAGGTCTGGCCGCTGTTTAACATCACATCTTCTACACCATAGCGGACCGCCGCCTCTAAATCGGCGTCTTCAGTGATGATATAGGGTGATTTTCCGCCTAATTCCTGGCAGACGCGTTTCACTGTGCCCGCTGCCGCTTCCGCGACTTTGATGCCGGCAGCGGTCGAGCCCGTAAAAGAAACCATATCAACCAGGGGATGCGCGCACAGGATTTCACCAATTTTATGACCATAGCCGGTGATCAGGTTAAACACCCCGTTGGGCAAACCGACTTTTTCGATTATTTCGGCCATGATCAAGTCTTGTAATGGCGTTTGCTCGGCTGGTTTAACAACCACGGTGCAGCCGGTTGCCAGTGCCGGCCCTAATTTCCCCACCAGTTGCGATAATGGATAATTCCAGGGATTGATCAATACGCAGACACCAATCGCTGCACGGCATTGGACGATGCCGTTTTCTTCGCTGACAGCGTCGACAAAATCGGTGTAATCGGCAAATGCGCGAAAGGCATCAATGGAACCCTGAACCTGAATGTCTTTGGCTAGTTCGCGAGGACAACCCATAGTATCGGAAATCGCGATCACCAGGTCATCGAAACGGCGTTGCATTTCATCGGCAATCGCCAGGATATATTCACGCCGCTGTCCGGCACTGGTTGCAGACCAGTCAGGAAAAGCTTGTTTTGCGGCACTCACTGCCAGGTTTACGTCCTCGCCATTGGCCGCGGGAACACAAGCGCAGATTTCGCCGGTTGCTGGATTGATGACCTCGATAGTGGCATCGGAACGGGAACCGAGCCACTGACCGTTAATGAAAAGCTTTGAAAAGGATTGCATACCATGTTCCTTAACATTGCCCGCTTGTTAGTATTGATTATGAAGGGGAGCTTTCCCCTCTTACGGGCAACTGTAAATATCGGTAATGACAATATTTCAAAGTTTGCTGTGGATTTACATCCCCTTAACAGGGGATATTAGTTAAAAGGATATCAGATATAAATCAACGGATCCTGTTTACTCCCCTCCGGCAGGGCTTTGAGGGCAGCGATAAATAAATAAAATAATTCCGACTGAGAAGATACGTCTAATTTCAGATAAATGTTTTTACGATGATGTTTGATCGTTTCGGCACTGTTATCCATCTTCCCGGCAATGCATTTATTGGCATAGCCACGCAGCACAAAGTGCAGGATTTCACATTCTTTTGGCGTCAATAACGAGGTACCAAAGGCTTCGAGGGCGTTATCCAGGTGATTTTCAAAGCTGGTATCAATGGCATTGACATAGTTGATGACAAAGCGATTAATAACGCTTTTCAGGATTGGGAAAATACAGCGAATCAGGGCGATATCCGGCGCCGCAAACAGCTCCCCTTTGTTATGTTTAACCACAGAAAGGCTAACAAAATAATCCTGCTCTAATTGAAAAATCAGGCACAGCTCATTTTCAAAGCCACAGTTTTTATAAAAGACCGAATAATACTCCGAATGTTCAAATCCCTCAGGTGCCACATCCTTGAGGGTGAAAGCGCCTTCGAGGCGGTCTTCCATAGCTTTTCGATAAAACGGGTCAAGCAGGTAGGCGCCATTTTCGTAGGTATGAATGTGGAAATCCGGGTCTTCATCCGCCAACAGGCGATGATGCGTGGTTTTTGGTCGGTTTGATTTCGAGTAAAGCGTAATCATCCCACTTTTACCCGCTAGCAGTGACTCGACAGACCTTAACAGGTCGGCGATTGCATCAGCACTGTAGTCTTTATTGATAACTCTGGCTAACGCCTCGCTCCAGCTTTCAATCTTCCCTGATTTAATATCAATCATATTGTTACGACTGCTTAAACCTCAAAACTTATCACCAACCCAATTAAAGGAACCGCTTAAGCAGGCGATCAAAGCTGGTCAACTGAATTCGACGCAGTAATTCCCGCACCTTGGGTGGATAATCTTTACTGGTTTCAATCTCCTGAAAGTGACGCACCCGGGTGGTATTAGTCAAAATAGCTTCCAGCTCCTGGTGCCATTTTTCCTGCAGTTGCTGATGCTCATCGGTAATGAACAAGCCATTCTCAATATCCAGGTTCCAGGCCCTTGGATTCATATTACTGCCCGTCAACAGATGATATTTATCGTCACTAACCATGCCTTTTAGGTGAAAACTGTTGGCGTCGTGATACCACAGCTGAATATTTAGCTGGCCGTTATCGATATATTTTTGATTGCGCCTGGTAAAGCGCGACAGCAAGACTTCGTATAGGTATGGGACGATACCAATGGTGGAAAATTTATCTTCATCGGCAATGTAAAAGTCATTGGCCTTTTTATCGCCGACAACGATAGTAACCTCTATGCCTCGCTTCAGGGCACGGCGTAAATCTGCTGCCAATGGCTTAGGAAAATTGAAATACGGGGTGAATATAACTAATTGCTGTTCAGCCGCTTTTACCATGTTGCGGGCTGCCAGGTTGAGACTATTACCCTGTTTACCAAATCCAATTAACGGTTGAACCTGGATTGGCGCCGTTTCCGTATTCGGGCTCTCGACATGATATCGAGAGCGGCGTAACAGGCTTTTTAACTGTTTTACCGAGTTTTTCTGTTGCTTTTTATCCAGGTTTCCTGGTTTATCAAGACGCGGCGCCAGTCCGGACTGGATAAAGTTAGTCTGCAGATAATCGACAAAACTATTAGCAAGTCCCGGCTGATGAATTTGATGATAACGATCGCAACGATACTTATCGCCGACGTGCAGATAAACATTATTTAAACTGGCACCGCTATACAATACCGTGTCATCAATGACAAATCCCTTGAGGTGTAACACGCCAAGGAGCTCTTTTTGTTTAACCGGTACGCCGTAAATTTCCAGCAAATCCGGATATTGTTGTTGCAGATCCAGGTACAACTGGCGATTGCCTAACGACTTTTTTTCACCAATCAGGCCCCGCTGGGCACGGTGAAAATCAACAAAAATACGAATAATGAGTTGCGGGTTTTTCTGTTTTGCAGCGATCAGGGCATCGACAATCTGTCGGCCTGCTTCGTCGTCCTGTAAATACAGTGCGGTCAGGTAGATACGCGATTTGGCCTGCTTAATCAACTGCAGTAAACGCTGACGAAACGCCTGTGCACTAAGAAGCACATCTATATCATCGGCGTGCAGTGGCAGAGCATCATGTAAAGGTAATTGCCAAGTACGGGCTAGCATTCTTATCTTTATATACTTAAAAATTATGCCTTGATTATAAACGTAATAAAGTCGCAAACGGAAATAAATCTTGCCAAAGAGTTTGGCTGAATCGACACAACAAGCCAGATTCTGGAGAGATAAAAAGGGGGCGGAAACAGCGTTCCGCCCTACAAATTGCTTTGCTTGATTTAGGCTTGGCTTTGTTCGATAAACAGTTGCTCAAACTTATCCAACCCTTCCTCGGCAATGGCATCACTCATGGTTAACGCCGGTAAAAAGCGAATCACATTGCCATAAAAACCACAGGCCAGTAATACCAGGCCGTAGTCAGCGGCTTTGCTGATCAGCGCCTGGGTCAGTTCCGGGTTCGGAATAAACTCGTCCGTCGATTTACCCAGTTCAAGGGCGATCATCGCTCCCTGGTTACGGACATCAAAAATGAGCTGTGGAAACTTTTGCTGTAACGACTGCAAGTGTTCGTTAAATAACTGACCAAGCTCAACGGCGCGGGTTACCAGGTTCTCCTCGGCAATGATATCCAGCACTGCCAGGGCAGCGGTACAGGCAACCGGTGAACCGCCATAGGTACCACCGAGGCCTCCGGGCAGTGGCGCATCCATGATTTCACTTTTACCAACCACCGCCGCAATCGGAAAGCCACCGGCGATACCCTTGGCCATAGTCATTAAATCCGCTTCAACACCGGCATGTTCGAAGCTGAACATTTTACCGGTTCTGGCAAAGCCGGTTTGAATCTCATCGGCAATTAAGACGATACCATGTTGATCACAGCGCTCACGCAACGCCTGCAGGAATTCGGCAGGAGCAGGATAAAAACCTCCTTCGCCCTGAACAGGCTCGACGATAATGGCGGCGACATCTGATGGTGCGATGTCTACTTTAAATAAGGTATCCAGAGCTTTTAGCGAGTCCTGCACTGAAATATCGTGGCAGGCAATCGGAAACGGCGCGTGGAAAATATCGCCAGGAAACGGACCGAATAAGTGTTTATAAGGGGTAATTTTTCCAGTCAGTGCCATGGCCAGGTTGGTACGGCCATGGAATCCGCCATTAAAGGCTATCACCCCACGGCGGCCAGTATATGCCCTGGCGATCTTGACGCAGTTTTCTACCGCTTCCGCACCGGTCGTGACAAAAATCGCTTTTTTATCGCTATCGCCAGGCGCTGCATCGGTAAGTTTTTCCGCCAGCTCTACTGCGCTTTCATAGGGATTTACCATCACACAGGTATGGGAAAAGCGATCCAGCTGCTGTTTGACCGCAGCGACGATTTTGGGATGCGAGTGGCCGGTGTTGCACACGGCAATCCCAGTAGCAAAATCAATGTAACGATTACCGTCGACATCCCACAGCTCGGCATTTTCACCACGCTCAATATAGACCGGATAGACGTTACCCTGACCGCGGGCAATCACCTGTGATTTACGTTGTTGTAATTGTTGGTTAGTCATTGTTGTTTCCTTTGGAGCCTTACAGGCCACCCATGCATAAATACTTAATTTCCAGGTAATCGTCGAGGCCGTAATGAGAGCCTTCTCGACCATTGCCCGATTGTTTTACCCCGCCAAACGGTGCCGCCGCATTAGAGATAATGCCTTCATTGATACCGACCATGCCATATTCCAACGCTTCAGCTACGCGCCAGACCCGGCCGATATCACGGGCATAGAAATAAGCCGCTAAGCCATACTCGGTATCATTGGCGATGGCAATCGCGTCTTCTTCACTGGCGAAGGTGATAATCGGCGATACCGGCCCGAAAATTTCGTTGCTGGCTATGGCCATCTCATTGGTGACATTGGTTAACACCATAGGTGTCAGAAACTGACCATCACCATCCGCCTGTTCGCTACCGGTGACCAGGGTTGCCCCCTGGGCGATGGATTTACTTACCAGGGCCTGGACATCGGATGCGGCTTTGCTGGAGATCAACGGACCAATATCAATGCCCTGCTCCAGGCCATTCCCCACTTTCAGTGCCGCTACGGCTTTGGCAAACTTTTCAGTAAATTGCTCAGCCACGCCCTGTTGAACCAGGATACGGTTGGTACAGACACAGGTTTGACCGGCGTTACGGTATTTGGAAATCAGTGCCCCCTGAACGGCGGCATCAATATCCGCATCATCAAAGACGATAAACGGCGCGTTGCCACCGAGCTCCATCGAGACCTTTTTCACCGTCGTCGCACACTGGGCAATGAGTTTTTTACCGATCGCCGTTGAGCCGGTAAAGGTAAACTTAGCGATGTCCGGGTGCTGAGTCAGTACCTCTCCCATGCCTTGCGCATCGGAACCGACCACGACATTGAAAACACCGGCGGGTATCCCGGCACGCTCTGCCAACTCAGCCATCGCCAGCGCCGACAAGGGGGTCTGGGTTGCCGGGCGAACCACAAAAGTACAACCGGCGGCCAATGCGGCCGCAGCTTTACGGGCTATCATCGCATTCGGAAAGTTCCACGGGGTAATCGCTGCAACAACACCGACGGGCTGCTTGATGACAACAATTTTTTTATCTTTCGAGGGCGCGGGAATGGTATCACCGTATATGCGCTTGCCTTCTTCGGCAAACCACTCGATAAATGCGGCACCGTAGGCAATTTCGCCTTTTGCTTCGGCTAAAGGTTTGCCCTGTTCAAGCGTCAGGATACGTCCCAGATCTTCCTGGTTTGCCATCATTAACTCAAACCACTTGCGCAATATCGACGCTCGCTCATTGGCCGACTTTGCCGACCAGGACGGCAACGCGTCTTTCGCCGCTTTAACCGCCAGTTTGGTTTCTTCCGCCGTACTGTCGCTAACCCGGGCAATCTCCTCGCCAGTGGCCGGATTGTTTACCGCAATATCGTTGACGCTGCTATGCCAGCTGCCATTGATATATGAAAATTTTCGCAAAAGTTCATTGTCAGTCAGAGTCATCATAATTTCATTCCCTGTTAAAAAGTTATGGACATTAAAGGACAATTGTTTAATTTTATAAATACAAACTTATCAATGTTTAGTTTGATAAAAATAAAACCATTTGAGTATCGAGTATGGCATTTCCATTGCAGAACCCACGACAGCTCAGTGATTATGATCTGCGCCTGCTGAAAGTCTTTCAAGCGGTTGTTGAACACGGTGGTTTTGCGGCGGCAGAAGCACATCTGGGTATCACCAAAAGCACCATTAGTATTCATATCAGTAACCTTGAACAACGAATGGGCTTTACCTTATGTCAACGTGGCCGCAGTGGTTTCACCCTGACTCACGAAGGCCAGAGTATCTACCATGCGACTTTGAATTTATTTGAGTCGGTTCGGGACTTTTCCCTGCTGGTTGGCAGCCTCGGTGCCGAGCTTAGCGGCGAACTGGTGATATGGTGCTCTGAGCAATTGGACCAGGCCAAGCAACTTCAGTTCGCCCAAGTGATTGAACAAATCCATCAGCAACATTCCGGCTTGCAAATCGAGCTTGATGCGATGTCCATCGATCAGATAGAGAAAGGGTTATTGCAGGGTAAAGTGCATGTCGGCATCTATCCCGCCTATCATAAAGTCGATGGCCTGGAGTATCTGCCAATTCATCAGGAACAGGTGTTTTTATGTTGCTCCAACCGTCACCCGTTTTTCCATAAAACCGATCATCAAATCAGTGATCAGGATTTTGCTAATGCCGAGACCATTCATCCCGGTATTGATATAACCGGCGAAGGTAAGGCACAACTGGAAAAATTCAACCTGACGGCAAAATCCTATCAGTTTCATATGCGCAAGATCCTGATTAATTCCGGTCAATACCTGGGCTTTATGCCGCAAGGGCATATTCAGCGGGAATTAAACTCCGGCACCATGCGATTGTTACGTCCCAATTCCATCAACTATGATTTCACCCTGTCGCTGGTGTATCACAAGCAGCCCAGGGAAGCGAAAAAGCAAGGCATTGCCATCTCAGCCATTGAAAAAGTTTTTGTGGATAATTGATCGTCTAAGACACGAACCCTGGCATCTGGCTATGGGTACTGCCAGCTCGATATTTTAATCTTTAGCGGTTTTCCTTTACACTAGCTTCACATATTTTTTTCCTTTGCGCTTCTTATGAGTAATCTTGGCTTAGCGATCGTATTTCTTACCGCCGCGGTGATCGCCGTACCTATTTTCACCCGTTTAAAACTCGGTTCCATCCTTGGCTACCTGGCCGCCGGTATTATTATTGGTCCGTCGGTACTGGGATTAATTAGTGATCCGGATCAGATCCTGCATTTTGCTGAATATGGGGTGGTATTTTTATTATTCATCATTGGCCTTGAGCTCGATCCACAAAAACTGTGGCGGATGCGCAATGACATTTTATTCATTGGTGGCGGACAGTTACTACTCAGTACAGTGGTTATTTTCGCGGCAGTTTTCTGGCTGCTTAACGACGGCTTTAAAGTACCGCTTATTGTTGGTATGGCACTGGCTTTGTCATCTACCGCCTTTGCCATTCAACTGATGACTGAAAAGCGGATTTTAAATACCGACCTTGGCCAAAAAGGGTTCTCCATCCTGCTGATGCAGGATATTGCGGTGATCCCAATCCTACTACTGGTCGAGGCCCTGGCCGGGCGCTCAAACCCGGATGCCCCCGCCTGGTGGGTGTCGATTGCCGCTATCGTACTGGTGTTATTGTCGGGCAGGTACTTTGTAAACCCATTTCTGCGCACTATGTCCAGATATGGTAGCAGTGAAGTGATTACCGCCTCGGCATTGCTGATTGTTATGGCCACCGCATTGCTGATGCACAATGTTGGTTTATCGATGGGCATGGGCGCATTTACCGCCGGTATTTTGTTAGCGAACTCCAGTTTTCGCCATCAAATGGAAGTCGAAATATCGCCATTTAAAGGCTTGTTACTGGGCCTGTTTTTTATTGCGGTCGGAATGAAACTGGACTTAGCCTTACTGGTATCCGATCCGGTTGTCATTGTCTCAGGCGCGATTGCCCTGATGGCGGTAAAGATGGCAATTATTTACCTGCTGATCCGCAATACGACCGGCCTTCGGCGCAAGAAATTCAAGCTCGCCCTGATGTTATCGCAAGGTGGTGAATTTGCCTTTGTGATCATGAGCTTTGCACTTAGCCAAGGAGTGATAGAACGCGACATCAATAATATGGTCACCATTATCGTCAGTTTGTCGATGGCATTGACCTCGCCACTGATCCTCCTGGTCGATAAAGTGTTGCAACAAAGCGGCGTGGTACAAAATTATGATCAGGAAAATGTCAGCCATGAGCCGGAAGTGATCATTGCCGGATTTGGACGCTTTGGCCAGATCACCGGCCGTATTCTGACCGCTAACCACATTCGCTTTACCGCACTCGATTACAATGCCGAGCATATCGAGTTTGTTCGCCAGTTTGGCAATAAAGTATTTTTTGGCGATGCCACCAATTTAAAACTGCTCAAAGCCGCGGGGCTCGAACATGCCAAGGTTATGTTTATCGCCGCAGACAGCGATAAGCATGGATTTGCTATCGCCAAAACAGTGCGTGAACACTATCCAAATTTAAAGATTGTCGCCCGTGCCAAGAGCCGTCTCAGTGTGCTCAAATACCGGGAAATGGGGGTTGAAACCACCATTCGGGAAATGTTTGATGGCAGCTTAAAGGCAGCACAAATTGTCCTTGAAGAATACGGTGTCGATGAAGGGCGAGCAGAATTTCTGGTTAATGTATTTCGTCGCCATGATGAAGAAATGCTGGAACAAGCGTATCGTGCCAACGACCGCTACGATTTTAATGAAGTGCTGAAAATCAACCGCAAAGGTCGGGAAGAGCTGGAATCGCTGTTTAACAGCGACAAATTGGACTAGCAGCGATGCAAAAAATTCTTATCAGCAGCTGTTTTCTTGGTAACAAAGTGCGCTATGACGGGCAGGCGAAAAGCCTGTTACATCCTCAGCTACAAACCTGGCAGCAACAGGGCAGACTGGTAGTCATCTGCCCGGAAGTGGCCGGAGATCTTCCGGTACCCCGGCCCCGGGCCGAACAAAGCGGCGATAAGGTGATTGATGAATTTGGCAACGATGTTACCCGGGCCTTTACCCAGGGCGCAGCCAAGGCACTGGCCCTGTGTCAGCAACAGGGGATTCGCTTGGCATTATTAAAGGAATACTCCCCATCCTGCGGTGCCAACATGATTTATGACGGCACGTTTTCCGGCACCAGGATTGCTGGCATGGGTGTCACCGCAAAACTATTAAGCGAACACAAAATCCAGGTATTTAGTGAACAAACACTCGAACAATTAATCAACCTAATAAATCTACAGGAAAAGCAAACATCGTGAAGTTATTAAAACCTCTTGTCACCACATTGCTGGTGATCAGCTTAACCGCCTGCTCCACGTCGACCCATTCTGATAACGATGGGCAAAAGCCAGGCCAGGCCGATCAGCTACTTGAGCGCATCATCGCCGACGAACAGGCATATACGGACAGCCTTAACCCATTTGCACAAAAAAGCGATTCACTTTATTACGATGTTTCCCCCGAGGCACTTGCGGCCCAGCATCAACAGCAGCTGAAACTGCGCAATCGATTAGAGCAAATCGATACTAATGCCTTGTCAGCTAATCATCGCATCAACCACGAAATCTTATTGTACAAGTTGAATAACCAGATCGATAACTACCGGTTTAAAGAACATTATATGCCGCTAACCGCTGAGGCTGGGTTTCACGCCTACCTACCCTACATGGTCGATCGCTCATCGCTGAAAACAGTAGAAGATTATCAAACCTACCTGGCTCGTCTCGACTATTTGCCCACCTATTTCCAGCAACAAATGGACTGGATGAAACTGGGCCTGGAAACCGGACGCACCCAACCTAAGGTGGTGTTAGCCGGATTTGAGGATAGCATTAGTGCCTTTATCGTCGATGATCCCAGCACCAGCCCGTTTTATCGTCCATTCAAACAATTTCCCGATCATTTCGATCAACAAACCCGCGAGCAACTGACCGAACAGGGTCGTACCGCTATTGTTGAAAAGATAAATCCTAGCTACCAGGCATTTTATGATTTTATGGTGCAGGATTATATCCCCAACGCCCGTGATAATATTGCCGCCACGTCACTGCCTGACGGCGACGACTTTTACCAGAACCGTATCGAGTATTACACCACGCTGGACCTGACAGCGGCGGAAATACATCAAATCGGCCTCGATGAAGTGGCGCGAATTCGCGCACAAATGGAAGAGATTATTAAAGCCGTAAAGTTTGACGGAAGTTTTGCCGAATTTGTCGAATTCCTCAGAACCGATCCGCAGTTTTATGCCAAAAGTGCCGAAGAGTTACTTAAAGAAGCCTCTTTTATCGCCAAGAAAATGGATGCCAAACTGCCGGCATTATTCAAGACTTTACCGCGTACGCCTTATGGCGTGGTACCAGTTCCCGCTAGCATCGCACCTAAGTACACCACCGGTCGTTACTCGGGCCCAAGCCGCGATGACCAACCCGGTGAATATTGGGTAAACACCTATGCGCTCGATCGCCGCCCCTTATATGTATTGGAAGCACTGACGCTACATGAAGCCGTACCGGGTCATCATCTGCAGGGTTCAATTGCCAGGGAAATGGAAAATGTTCCTAAGTTCCGGCAGCGCACCTATATTTCTGCATTTGGTGAGGGCTGGGGTCTGTATAGCGAATACCTGGGCATCGAGGCTGGATTTTATCAGGATCCGTACTCCGACTTTGGTCGTTTGACTTACGAAATGTGGCGGGCCGCCCGCCTCGTGGTTGATACCGGCATGCACAGCATGGGCTGGTCGCGTGACAAAGCGATGGATTTTCTCGCCAGCAATACCGCCTTGTCGCTTCACAATGTAAGAACTGAGATCGATCGCTACATTTCGTGGCCAGCACAGGCTCTTTCCTACAAGCTCGGCGAGATTAAAATCAAATCACTTAGAGCCAAAGCGGAACAGGAACTTGGTGCCGATTTTGATATTCGCGAGTTTCATGACGAGATATTAAAAAATGGCTCAGTACCCTTGTCACTGTTAGAAACTTTGATTGATGAATATATTGAAGCGAAGAAATCAGCGTAAGCGTTTTCAATAATTGCCAATCCTTGCACAACGCGAACGTACCTGCTCAATAGCCTTGGGTCCGTTCGCAAATTCCCTTCACGTTGTCAGGGTTGAATCCTTCAGTTACCTATTAGGTTGGCTAATGGAACCACCTTGCCAGTCGGCTCAATCAAGCGTAACGTATTGAACATCAACGGCTCTTAAGAGCGAACAGCAGTCATTGGTAACCTTCCTTAAAATCAAAAATCTTTAACATGGATTTCATTAGTGTTCTTTAAAAAGAAAGCAAAAATAACTGCCATAAAACTATATTCGATAGGTTCCGATCTAGAATTCACGAATAGGCAATTGTTAGTAAATGACATAATCGATATTTTTGAATCAAAATTCCTAGAACTACCAAAAGACTTTGTTATTCATGGCCCATACGGTATACCAAAGGGCGGTGCTGTAGGCATTAAGTCATTTGAGAAGAAATTAAATTCCAAAGGACACGACAAATATTATGCGTTGTCAGGAAATACGAACAATAGGTTTGGATTTGATATTTCGCTTGAGTGCCACCTTGAAGGTATTGAGTATGCTGAACTTGTCATTTGGTATAAATCTGAAGAATTCGATGTTCATTTGAAAGAAGTCGCTGAAACATTAGATAAATCTATCCGTTTTACATGCGGGTATGAGGTTGAATTCAATGATGACATTAACCCAACCACCGAAACAAAATTACGAAAAGGGTTGTTTGGCAGTCTCAGCGTCGAGATAAATTTTCAGAATTTAAGTTGGCTTAAAAACTATGAGAATGGCGAATATCGAAAAATTGGCACTAGTGCTTTGTTGAGTGTGAATCAGTTTAATAAAGCTTTAAACGATATACCAGGCCTGAAATATGAACCCTTTGGAAACCTGTATTTGGTCCAAAATTAAGGTTACCCTAGACCGTCTCTGAATGGCACAATTCGGTCATTCAAGGTTGGCCAAGATTCCCTGTCGTGGCAGGGAATGACTCAAGGTTTTTGCTTTTCACTCGGAGCGATGCTTTGAGTCGCGTACTCGGAACAATCTTTGATTGTGTGCTCGGAGTGACGTATTCCGTCACGTGCCAGGAGTATCGCTTGCGATACGTGCTCAAACGAGCATTTACTATACGTATTGAAGGAGTGCTATAATCGCCCGCCAAATATAGCCTACGACTTAAAGCTTACGACTTACGGCTTAAAGCTTACAGTTGATCCACCAAGACAATTTATCTCTGTTAAGATTAAGATTTTGGATAGAATAAAGAATTACGGAAGAAGAGAATGTACTGAATAAAAGGTAAGACAAGGCGCGCAAAGTTACACAATCAATAGACAGGTTACGCTTTATAGGAAAAGCCCCCACTATTTCTTACTCGGCGGTCCCGCTGTCATAAGCAACTGATTTATACCATGAACCTATATAAACCAATTACCCTTAGACCGGTAACTTTGCGTCCCTAGCTTTCGCTAGGTTTGCCTTGGACGAGCTTGTCAGCCCTTGATTGTTATTATATGGATCCAATTCTTCGTGTAAACCCCTTTATGCAATTTTTTTTTAACAAATATAATAAATAATTCTCAAGCCATTGATTTTATAGTAAATAAAATCAGTCGAAAATTTGATTTTTACCGATAAATCCATCGTTATGTTGATAGTTTGTAAATATATGTAATCGAACTGTACTCACTTATATCTAAAAAAAGCGGAAAGTGGGTGGTAGAATTTAATTTATCGCAGCAATCCTATAAGGATAATTGAATGAGTAAGGTGTTAACTGAGTTATTGGGGCTGTTGAGCCTGGAAGAATTAGACACGAATTTATTTTTAGGCCAGAGTCAGGATCTTGGTTTTAAGGCCGTCTTCGGTGGTCAGGTTATTGGTCAGGCGTTATCGGCGGCAAAACAAACTCTCGGTGATGAACGCCACCTGCACTCTTTTCATTGTTACTTCCTGCGTCCTGGCGATGCGCAGAAGCCTATCTCTTATCTGGTTGATATCACTCGGGATGGTAAAAGCTTCAGCACCCGTCGCGTACAGGCGATGCAAAACGGCAAAATCATCTACAACATGATGGCCTCGTTTCAAAAAGACGAAGACGGCTTTGATCATCAGGATATCATGCCTGATGTACCGGGCCCGGAAGAGCTGCCTAGCCTGCATGAATTACAGTTAAAATATAAGCCGCATATTCCAGAACACTTACATGCGACTATTTTTGCCGAACGCCCAATCGAATTTCGACCGGTTAAGGAATATGACTGGTTAAATCCAAAAATATCCGAGCCGAGAAACCAGGTCTGGATGCGAGCTAAAGGGGATTTGGGTGACGATCAGCGCATTCATCGTTACCTGTTGGGCTACGCATCGGATTATAACTTCCTGCCAACCGCGGTTCACCCTCACGGCAAGAATATCTGGTCAAAGGATTTTCAAATCGCCACTATCGATCATGCCATGTGGTTTCATCGTTCGTTTCGCTTTGATGATTGGTTGTTATACGATATCGACAGCCCTTCAGCCAGCGGCGGCCGGGGCCTGGTCAGAGGCAAAATCTTTGACCGTCAAGGCCGGCTGGTAGCCTCGACGATTCAGGAAGGGGTCATTCGCCAATACTAAAACCAATTCACATTGGTATTATCATCGGCGCGCTTGTTGCCAGTCGTAACCGGTTGGATTCTGGAACAGGCGCAACTCGAATAACGGCGCAATCGCGAACAGGTGGTCAAAAATGTCTGCCTGAATGGCTTCATAGTTTACCCAATTAATGTCATTACTGAAAAAATACAGTTCCAGCGAGACACCTGTTTCACTCGGTTTCAGCTGTCTGACCATGCAGGTCATATCAGGGTGCACCTTAGGGTGATTCTGTAAGTAGGCGGTAATATAAGCGCGGAAGGTGCCAATATTGGTCAACTTGCGCAAGTTGGGATTGCTTTCATCCTGGTCGCCTTTTTGTGAATTGTATGCCCTGACCTCTTCATGTTTTTGCTGCAAATAGGGTTGCAGCAGTTCAAATTTCGACAATTGCTCTAGTAATTCGGCCGAACAAAAATGAATACTGCTTAAGTCGATTTGGATACAACGTTTAATGCGGCGGCCGCCGGATGCAGTCATGCCACGCCAGTTCTTAAAAGATTCACTGATCAGGGCATAGGTCGGAATAGTCGTAACCGTGTTGTCCCAGTTCTGCACTTTTACGGTGTTTAAGGCTATCTCCAGCACATCTCCATCAGCGCCATACTGCGGCATTTCAATCCAATCCCCCGGCGCTACCATCTTATTGGCAGAGATTTGGATACTGGCCACCAGTCCTTTGATCGTATCCTGAAATACTAATAACAATACTGCCGTTAATGCACCCAAGCCGCTAAGCAAATAAATTGGTGATTTATTGACGACTTCCGAAATTGCCAGGATGATAGCGACCAGGTAAACCGCTAATTTCAATACCTGAATCGTTGCATTTAATGGTAGGTATTTCTCTTTACTGGATTCCTGAAACGCGGAATTGGTGACATTGAGCAAAGCGCTTACGCTGCGGGCAAACTGCAGGGCCAGGCCGACTTTGGCGAAAATCAGAATGCCATCGAGTAATAATGGATACTGGCGAATCAATATCGGGCTAAACACCAGCAATACGGTGAGCGGCACTAACCAGGCGGCGCGACTGAATACATTATGCTGGACCAATAAATCGTCCCAGGTATTAGCCGACTTGCTCACCATTTTATGAACAAAATTGAGTACCTGATGCTTAGCTACGTAAAAGCCGATCCAACACAAAACCAGCAATACGGTCAGGCCTATGCCCAATGAAACAGGTTCCACATAATGCATTGGCAAGCCCTGCTCTACCATCCAGGATTGTACTTCAGTAATCAAAATTTGCGCCTTCCCTAAATACCCTAACGAAAAATTGCGACCATGATATTGAATTTCGATTCGTTAGGGGTTGTTGTTCTTTCAAGGTCATTTTTGCAGTGATTTGTTTGGGATATGAACAAGGTTATTTCGGTTTAGCGTACTTAATGTACGTTAATTCGAAAAACTGCAGTTCAGATTCAAAACAAACGCTGTT
Organism: Thalassotalea mangrovi; assembly: GCF_005116735.1. Lineage (GTDB taxonomy): Bacteria > Pseudomonadota > Gammaproteobacteria > Enterobacterales > Alteromonadaceae > Thalassotalea_A > Thalassotalea_A mangrovi. The sequence continues at coordinate 136,125 of NZ_SWDB01000021.1, forward strand.
CGAAGAATTCAACTGTCTTCTGTATCCAACATATTCTCCATTACTTTATTCGCTTAATCAATTAACCAACCCTTGTTGAACAAAAGTTGGCCGGCAAAGTTCAACAGCCCCTAAGCAAAATCCGGATCGATGCCGGCATCTTCGAGTTGTTGGCGTAATGGTAAAAGCTGAGTTTCGAAGTGCCGCCATTTCTGTAATGAATGCTGATAAATGCCCTGCCTCACCTGAGTCGCACTGGCGGTGGTACTTGCCTGTGAATTTTTATCAAACGCTAAACATTGTGGCTCAAAGGCCAGGTCGCAATGTCCAAGCAACGCCTCAATCTGCAATTGCGGCGCCTGCACCAATTCTTCGTAACGAACGATATGTATCGACTCGCCCAATATCTGTTGCCAGTGTTGCATCAACTGATGATGAGCAATGTAATAGGCCCCCAGCTCGTGCAGGTCATAGGAAAACGGGTAGCCTTGAGTGAACAAATGTTTATAGATGGCGTAACAGGTGTCCATTGGATTGCGCTTCACCAAAATCATTTTTGCCTGGGGTAACGCTCCTTTGATCAAGGCAGCATTTAACGAGTTAAGCGGTAGCTTATCGATAAAGCGTGATTTGTTTTGCCAATAAGCGCGAGTGGATTGCAAATACGCCTGGCCTAACGTCCCTAAATCCAGTTCGGTGCTACACTCCACGGCTTCACGTTTATCAGCAGGATTACGGTTTAGATGGGCGCATATATGCTGGTGTAAGTGCCACGGGAAAAGATTAAGTTCACCCGCACTGGTAACCTCAGAATGACTACTAAGAATTCTCTCCACCAACGTAGAGCCAGTGCGTGGCAGGCCAAATATAAAAACCGGGATGGCTTGCCCTGGCGTTGCTGCAGTTTGACGCCAACCATCGACATTAGATTGAGTGAAGGTGCGGCGAATAGTTGTAAGTGCATTCACATCAGCGCCGACATCATATTTCATCGTCCGCCGCCGGCTTTTTGCCCCCCGTTGCAGATAATAAAAACTGTCAGGATAATCGCCAATATCCTCAAGCTCTTTAGCAAGGCTGTAGCATACCTGCGCCGTCTGCAACGGGTTCAGTGCTGGGTTATCAAGCAATGCTTGCAGTTGCGGCAAATGATTGTCGGTTAGCGTTTGTTTTCTCAAACTCGAGCGCAGTAATTGCGCCTCGGTATCCGTCGGCTGCAACTGCAGCGCCTTATCAAGGCTCTGCTCTGCGGGGGCAATTTTACCCAAGTAACGTTGCACAGAACCGAGATTGAAATACAACTGTGCCCGGGTTAGCTGATCGTCGTTTTGCGCCAGCAACGCCTGGTAGGCTTGTTCCGCCACCTGGTAATCGCCAAGCTTATTACTGACCGAGGCAAGTTCAATCAGCTGTGATGTACTATCGGGTAGCTTTTTTATCCATTGCAATTGACAGATACCATCATCAAAGCGATTTAACAGCCACAAAATATGGGCTTTATGAATGCGCCATCCGGCAGTGTCCGGTGCCAATGCCACTGCCTTATCGATACAATGCAGGGCTCGCTCAGCTTGTTTTAACTGAAACAGTAAAAAGCTATAGGCGTACCAGCCATGATCGTATTCAGGATATTGTTTAGTAAACTGTTCGCAGGCTTGTTCGGCCACCCTGGCGGCGCGTTGATTGATAAGCGCCCAGATATCATCGAGCAAGGCTTCACGCTGCTCGTTTATATCTGCCGTGATATTCGGCTGTGGCTTACTGTTACTGAAGTTCATCAATATTTGCTGTTTTTTCATCTACCTTAACCAAGTTTTTCGGCAATGGAAACCGATAAAAAAAGAGCCAGTGCAAACTGGCTCTTTTTCATGCTGCGATACCAGCTTAAAAGCGATAGGTCGCTGATACGCCAATGGTACGTGGCAGGCTGATATATTGTTTCGAGGAGTTTCCATAGAAGCTTTCGCTGGGATCGGTACCCATATGCCCCTGAGTCACCGCCCCTGTCACTCCTTCCTCGTTGGTGATGTTCTTCACATACAGGCTGACATCCCAATTCTCAGAGCTCAAGCGGGTGCTGGCATTGAACAGGGTAAATGCGTCGATCTCCATCTGCCGCGGATGGGCATCCGGGCCGCTGGCATCGCCATACCAGTTCAGGGATTCTGACTGATAGTACATATTGGCATTGGTTATCCAGTACCAACCGTTGTCGAGGCTAAAGGTATAATCCAGCGAAAAACTTAAAGTGTGTTCTGGTGTCAATGGTAGTTCATCGCCGTCTTCGGCAACCAGATACTCTGGGTTTTCCGCAAACACGGATGATGGCGCATAAAAATCATCGGTCAATTCTGCCTGGACATAGGCATAGCCGATTACGTAGCGTAAATCGTCACCCAGGTATCCATGTAAATCTAATTCCAGACCCTGACTTTCAGCACTGTCGCCATTGGCAACGGTAAAAAATCCCCAGTAGGATGCGGTATTCAGTTGCGGATCCTGCCAGTCCATCAGAAATAGTGATGCGGTATAGCCATGGTTATTGTCACCAAGATAGCCTTTGAGACCCACTTCGTAGTTGGTGATAGAGTCCGAGAAATACTGCTGCCACTCAGGACGCTCTTCGAGGCTGCCATCAAGCGGTACCGCATTGGCACCACCGCGACGATAGCCTTCCGAAACAGTACCGTAGAGCATAGTACTCTGCCCGAGATCCCAGGATACATTGGCTTTAAATAAAGTATCGTTGTCATCTTCACCAAAACTTGGAGAATCGCCCAGGAATGGCCAGATAGGTAATGACAGGACCGTGTCGTTATCCGATTCATTATCAAAAGTTCGCAGTCCAACCGTGGCGCGAAAATCGTCGCTAAAGTGATAAGTCACCTCACCAAATAACGCGGTGTCTTTAAAGCTTTCATCGCGGACGTAGTGAAAGTCATTGTCGGTATATACCATGCCAAAATCGCCCATGATGCCCCACCAGGGGAATGCGGCATTGGCCCACTGCTGATAGCCAGGCATAAAGCTATCCTGATAAACCTTGCGATCCTGATCCATGTAATAAAAACCTACCACCCAGTCCATATTCGCGACCGGTTCATTGGACACCAGGCGCAATTCCTGCACAAACGCTTCTTCTTCGTAACCCCGGGTAGCAATCGCGATAGGACGTGGTGCCCCGTAATACAAGCCGGTAAACCATTTTTGCTGGGCATAAAAACCGGAATTATCACTCAATGCTTCACCATCGTTGTTATAACTGGATGACGATGATGTCAGGGTGGCAAACCCCAAATTCCACTCAATTTCCAGCGCGGTCAATGACACGTCCCGCTCAGAGGGCTCAAGCACTACCGCACCATTTTCGTATTCGCCGTATTCAGTCGGTACCCGAGCATCGTCAACTGATTCGGTCCAGTGAACGCCCCGGGTGACCTGGCGACGACCACCCGTTTCATCACTTTGGTACTGATAGGACAATAGAAAGTTAAGGTTATCGGTGAGGTCAAAGGCAAGGGCAACACGACCGTAATCGATATCCACCGTATCGGCATCTTCTTTGCTGGTGAATACCGGTTCACCAGTGGCAATATCGCCGTTGGCTGGTACCGGGGTCAATTGTCCCTCATCATTTGCATAGACACTGCCAGCGCCATACACAACCGGCTGTAACTCGTAAAGTGTCGTGTAATCAACAATACCGTCATTGTCGATTTTGCCAAAGTTTGCCCGAAATGCCAGGCTGTCACCAAGCGGTACATTGACGATGACATCACCGGACAGGTTGTCACCTTCGGAGCCTTCAGTCTGGCTGTAGGTGAAATTAACACTACCACTAAAATCATCTGTATCCGGACGATTCATTCGGTATTTCACCGTACCGGCCAGTGAGCCAGAACCGTATAGGGTACCCTGCGGACCCCGCAGTACTTCCACCTGTTCAATGTCTTTCAGGATAAAATTGGCATAGATTGGCGTGTCATTGACATAGGTTGAAACGGTTGGGACCGCAGAGCGAGGCACATCGCCAGCGGCACCACTGTCGACATTGATACCGCGGATAATGATCGAATTTACGGTTCCGGAATTGCGATAGCCCCGATCAACAACGGTTATACCCGGAACATTCCGAAGCAGCTCACTGGCATCAATGATCTGATTGTTTTCCAGCTCTTGCCCCGAAACGGCAGAGATATTATAAGGCACTTCCTTAATGTTCTGGGTACGCCGGTTGGCAGTAACTTCGATAACTTCCATGCCGGATTGCTGCGCACTTTCCTCGGCAACGGCCAAAGGCACAGCGGCGTAAAGCCCTGCCGAACTGATTGCTAACGCTACTTGCGAAAGTCTGAAACTCAAAGGTTTATTGTTGATCTTCATGGGTATTATCTCGCTCGTTGTTATCTTATCAATGTATTGGTTTAGGTTGCTTTGCGTTAGTACCAGAATTAACCTTGTGATGAGTCCAGATTGGGCGACGTTGGTTTTTGCAACGGTCCCAGCTTATTCAGCGCACTGGTACTCAGTTTTTTCTGGTACTGTGGAAACTCAATGGTTTTATCGCGAAAGCTTTTCAGAGGCTGTCCTAAGCCCTGCCAGCCCTGCTCCCGCACTCGTCGTAGATAATCGAAGTCGACTTCAAATAAAATCAGTTCCTGATTGGTCTGGGCCTGATGAATAACTTCACCTCCTGGACCAACAACAATCGACTTACCAACGGCCAGCTCGCCAGTAGCATTGATATCAACCATATAGCACTGATTCATCGCAGCATTAGCACGGCTAATCGATAGTTCCACATCCCTGTCAATGGTATTGGTGAGGGTTGGATGAATAATGACTTCGGCGCCCTGGTAGCAAAGAGCACGAACGGTTTCCGGAAACCACATGTCGTAACAGATAGACAGGCCAAAACAGCCAACACCAGGAATATTGAAGGTAGTAAACTCATTGCCGCTGGAAATGCCAGTTTCATAGGGCAGGAATGGATAAATCTTTTGATAACGGCAGATCACTTCTCCGTGGGGGGAAATGACTGAGCAGGTATTGTATATCTGATCATTAATCCTTTGGTATAAGGAGCCGGTCACCAGATAAATTTCATTCTCCATGGCAAGCTGACAATAACGTTGTTCAGCATCGCCGGGCAGGGACTGGGCAAATCGTGGCGCACTGCCAAAGGTTGCCAGTTCCGACAACACCACCATATCCAGTTGCAGGAATCGTTTTTTCGCCAGTACTACCTGTTGCTGGATACGATAAAAATTATCTTCATTATTGACAAGGTTCAGTTGTAACCCGGCAATCATAAATGTCGACATGTTGAAGCATCTCCTTGTCTTTCGGGGAAAATGGAAAAACATCGTGCTGTCGAAGAACAGCCGTTACCAGATTATGAGAAGTGAAAAATTAGCGGTAGAGCCAGTTACGACTTTTTGTTTAAGCCAACCGCGATAACAGTAGACGAAAGAGGAGATTTTTTAGTGAAAAACGCCGAGTCGACCAGTTTGCCGTCCCGTAGCCAGAATATTTGTTTACTGTGCACAGCAATATTGAAACCCAGTACCTCGCCATATGACCATTTTTGCCATTGGCGAAACCAGGTATCGCCTTCCAGCCACCACTGGCCGGTGTCGGTTTTCTCATTATGGTGCCCTTCCCAGCCCTGCATGGTGCCGTCAGCGAACAATTTAATACGGTAGGGCTCACCAAACACGGTGCGGCCGATAAATTCGCAATCCGCCATAAAATCAGGCAATTGCTCATTGCTCAATGAAACCGCATCTGCCGGCAGGTGTTCATCATCGTTTTCATGGTTTTGCCAGAAAATCTGTGCCAGCAACTGCACGCCGGCACGAATTTTCTCCACTTCAATACTGCTGACCCCGAGTCGAAAATAATATTCCGGTTTGTTATCGCGGCCGTAATAGCGAGTGACCGACTCGATTAATATGCCTTTTTTGGCGGCCTGAGTGGCGAATTGCTGACTGTTCAGGTGCTTAGGACCTTTAATCCAGCAGGCACTGCCGCCCACACTATGGGAGGTGACAATCGCAGTGGGTAGATAGTGATTTAATGCTTCACGCAGTTCCTGCCAGCGCTGTTGCAGGGTTTGATTAAGCTTGCGCATCACGGTGTCGTAGTAACCTAACGAGATAAACAGAGCCATGGTACGTTGGTTATTGGCTGGCGGATGGCGCACACACAAAGAACGTAGCTCACGGGCCGCTTTGATAAATTCCGCCGGGGCGACCATGTATCCGAGCCGTAACCCGGGTGCCAATACGTTTGAAAAACTGGATAAATAGATAACCCGCCCCTGGCAATCAAGACTCTTAATGGCAGGATGCGGATTGCTAATAAAATTTGCCTCACACTCATAATCGTCTTCAATAATAATAAAATCATGTTCATTGGCTTTGCTGATCAGCTGTTCTCGCCGAGCCTGGGACAAGGTCACCGCAGTTGGCACCTGGTGACTCGGGGTTACATAAACCGCATCGATATGGTGATTGATGGCATCGATTTGAATGCCATTATTATCGACATCGACCAAATCGACAACGGCGCGACGATGCTCGGCCAGTTTTCTCATTCCCGCATATCCTGGCTCCTCCATTGCCAGCAGGGTTTGTTCATCAAGCAAAAGTTCACTCAGTAAATACAGGCCCTGCTGCGACCCAATGGTGATCAGGATTTCATCCGGCTGGGCGAAAATGCCACGCCTTGGCAATACTTTGGTGCGAATTTCGTCAATCAGAAATAAATCATCCATTGAGCCGCTATCACTGGCCCAGGTGGTAATTTCATTAACATTCATCGTCAGGCGCGAACATTCTCGCCACGGATTTACCGGAAACAGGCTTAAATCAAATTGCCCGGCGATAAACGGATATGGGTATTCCTGCCAGTTATCCGGATATGGTGGTGGTAATTTATCAGGCGCAGGCTGATTAATGCGTTGGCTCCATAAACACTGCTGTTCACTAGGGGTAATTGCTGCACTGCAGTCGAACTGAGGTTGCAGCGACTCACTAACATAAATACCACTGCGCTCGCGTGATTTCAGGTAACCTTCATCGGTGAGTTGCTGATAGGCAAAGACTACGGTATTCCGGGCAACATCTAATTGCTCGGCCAGCTTGCGGGACGATGGCATCTTACAACCGGCGGGAAAGTAACCGTGATTGATAGCTTCGATAAGTTTTTGCTTTATCTGTTGTTGTAAGCTGATATTGGTATCGGCTTCGAGAACTAATAGATGCTGGAGCATAATCGATTCACAAAACTGTTTAAAAAACAGACTACTGAACTTCTTCTGCCAGCGCAACTATTGATAAATCAATCGGTTAATGATTAGCACAGTTTATTGAACTTATGTATTGCCCGTAGTGCCTGCTGCCATTGATAACTCTGGCCATCGGCAAACACATAATAGGTAACCTTGCCTGGCAAAAATGCCACGGTAATGCCGCCATAACCCGACATAAAAGGTACCCAGACCGGCTGCTTACAGTTAAGATCGGCGGCAATATCACGAAACCAGAATCCTTCCGCGTAAGCCAGGTACTTATTAATCCGCTCTGGCGCATTGGCTCTGGTAATGCGTGCTAGTGCCTTATCGATGATAGTCTCATCAGCCTCTAATCCCGTTGCAGTTGTTTTATTACCAACGACAGCACCACTTAGGGCGACGATGTCCTCTGGCAACAGGGTTAATCCCCAGCCGGTAAAGGGTTGTGCTAACGCATCCTGGGTACGTCGAGTTACCCAGTTAGATGGGCTCAGGCCAATTGGCCTGAAAATTCTTGGCACCACATAATCAGCAAACCAGTCCTTAGATGATGCTATGTGTTGTTGATACATACGGGCCAGCGCCGTTCCCAGAATGTAAGTATCTGAGGTGTGATAGATAAACTGACTGCCAGGTCGTTGTTTTCGCGAATAACCGCTGCAGGCATAGGTTATTTTGCTTTGATGCGTTGTCGCATCAAAAAAAAGTGCCTCTGTCGCCTTGGCATCCTCATCGGCCATGTAGACTTTTGAGTGATATAAACCGGTATTCATATTCACGAGGTTGGCTAAGGTTACGCCTCGCCATTCGTCACCCGCACATTCATTAACCCAGTCGCTCACCAATTGCTGCTCCAGATTAGCGATTTCCCTGGCCATTGCATGTAAGGCGAATGCGGCAAAGTAAGATTTAGCCAGCGAGTAGGAAGGTAAACTCAGGCTCTGGCATAGAGGATGATCGCCATATCGGGTCGGGCATGAAGAGCGATAGTGTTGATCGGCAATGATTAACCCGGCCACACTAATATCAGCAGCTGCCATATCCCTTTTACCCGCCAGGGCCGCGATATCCGCGTTGGGAAAGGCCGCAAGTAATTGCTGTAAATCCTGGGTTTCCGCCTGAACGTGTCGATAACGATGCTGTTGGCTTTGCATATCCGCTGAGGTCGTCACAGCCTCAGGTGTATACTTGGTTGCCATAAATCCACTGGCATCAAATTGGAAATAATGACAACTCTCATTGCTGATTTGATAATAGGTATTACTGATAAATCCTTTTGAATCAAATAAAAACGTGAGTAAGCCATTGTGCAGGCAATTGGCATTTTTTTCCTGTAAAGCAAAAGGAATAAGCGCCCTGCTGTAGCCCTGATCGCTTGATTGCTGCCATACCTGTCCGGGCTCAAAAATATAATCCCAGTGAGGATGCTCTGTGGTTATCGTGCCGCGGGTAACCGGAAATAATACACCGTTGTCCTCGACAAATTGCAGCGATATTGATGGTAACCAGTGACTGCGTAAACCTGCATTTTGTGAATACCCGTAGTGATCAGTGATAACGTTAAAATATCTTGCAGCCTGCTGCACCTTTAACGTCAGAGTACCAGAAAATTGATATTGCGCTTCGCCCACTTCGGGAGGCGGAGATAGAACAGGCAATAATACCGGCTGAGAAATGGATTGTTCATTGAGTTGCTGTAAGGTAATTTGCTCTCCTACCGGTACCTGGTCTTGCTGCAATCCACAGGCGGTCAGAAAAGCCAATACCCAGCCTGATATCACCACGCAGCATCGTCGGTAAATTGTCCCGGGCACTGGTATCAGGATTCCCGGTCCAGCATCCGTGCAGGCCACCAGGTCACAATTAGTGATAGCAGTAGCACCAGCACGGCGATGTTAATCAGCACCGAGTAGCTAAAACCACCGACCATTAATGCAGCTGCTAACGGCCCCGAAGCCAGTCCCATTTTCGATGCAAAACCACCGAGTGCTGCCATTTGTCCCTGGCGGTCAAACTCCGAACAAAGGCCAAGAATATAGGGGATCACAAATGCCCAGGCGATGGCAATATTGATATTAGCCAGCCAGAATAGCCACTCCTGCTGCGCATAATGCAACACAAATGTATTAATCGCAGTGAACACAATGCCGATTACCAACGGGAAGCCCCGACCGACCCGGGTCGATAGCCAGACGACCAATACCGAGCCCAATATGCCGAACCAGGCTGAGATACCAACAATGGTCGATACCTGCTCCGTTTGTAAGCCAGCAACCACTCCCAAATCGATAATGTAAGCATACAAGCCCATGTTGGCTGCCTGAAACAAAAATAACGCCAGTAACGCTGCAGCCAGTGGTAACCGTTTAACAGACTGTTGGACCCCTTTGCGCGGGTTTGCATTATTTTGATAGTGCGGTATGAATGGCAGCATTAACAGCGTACATACCGAAAACGCGATCAACGACGCAAACAGCACACTGGTCCCATACTCAGGTACCAGTGGTGGAATATAAATCACACCCACACCACCCAGGCCAAACTGGACCAGCAATAATACACCAAAGGTTTTATCGGCCTCTTTGGTTCTAGCGATGATGGAAAAGCCAACACCAACCAATAAGCCACCTATCGAACCATGAATAAAACGAACTACCATCAGGGTCAACGGTTCGCTAAGCAATATCGATATCAGATCACAAGCAATCAACGCAATTAACAGGACCACTGATGTTTTCCGCCAGGACCAGGTTTTTACCACGAAAACTGCTGCCAAAGCACCCAGGGCAGCCCCATAAACATTAAATGAGGCTACCAGGCCAGCGTCCTCTTTACTGAACTGTAAGGCCTCTATCAATCCCGAGACCAACGCCGGCATGATATTGACATAAAACAATCCCGCTGAAGCTAAAAACGCCAGTAAGGTGCGGGCCACCATGCCATTGGGGTCGATGCGGTTTCCCCAGGAAAATTGCGTACCTGCGGTGTTTTTACTTTCAGCCGGTACCGGTGCTGATGGCTGCATGGGACGTCCTCGTGTCAATTGATCTCAACTCATATCAGACTATCACGGTTATTGTCGGTTGTTAGCGCCAGATGTTGTCGACTGATGAGTCCAGTTACTACTTACTCTTTGAAAAGCCTGTAAAAACAAGGTTTTTAAACAATTTAAACTTGCTTAACATTGGTGTTTTTTTTATCCTGAAATGGTTGTTTTTTATACTCGCAATCGTGCATAGCTTCAGTTCCGTAGGGCCGATGACAACCAGTTTCGCGAGTTTTCTCAATCCGCAAGGCAGTAATTTCTACTCTGGGTGGCAAGGTAATGCAGTTTAAACGTATCGTGGTAAAAGTGGGCAGTGCCCTGGTATCTCCCGATGGACAGGGGTGCTCGGGTAAACATGTACTGGCCATTGCCGGATTTATCAGTGCATGTCATCAGCAGGATATCGAAGTCATTCTGGTATCCTCGGGAAGTGTTGCCGCGGGTCGCTCTTCCATTGCGCACGGCTCCAATACGCCGTCGATAGCTGCAAAACAAGCCATGGCGGCGGTTGGGCAGATGCAGATGATGGCAAACTGGCAGCGTTTTTTCGATTTTTCCTGTTCACAACTACTGATAACCCATGGCGATTTAAAAGACAGGAAACGCTACCTGAATATTAAAAATACCGTGCGAGTGTTATTGGAAAATCGGGTACTGCCAATTATCAATGAAAATGACACGGTCGCCACTCAGGAACTTAAAGTCGGTGATAATGACAATCTTGCAGCGTTAGTCGCTATGGTTGTTGAAGCCGATGCGCTGTTGATACTGAGTGATGTGGATGGCGTGTTTGACAAGGATCCGCGCAAGTTTTCCGATGCCACTTTGATCCCTAACATCGAAGAAATTACTCAGGATATTTATGATCTGGCTGGCGGCACCACTAATCATCTGGCAACCGGCGGTATGGCTACCAAAATTCAGGCTGCAGAAAAGGCTTGCGAACAAGGCATTGAAACCTTCATCGTCAATGGCACAAAACCTAAAGCATTTGAGCAATTGTTGCAAGGCGCAAACCCAGGTACCCATTTTCGCGCCCAGGGTAATACGTTAACCGCGAAAAAACAGTGGCTGAAAAATACCCTGAAAAGCTCAGGCGCCGTGCATGTTGACCAGGGTGCGGTGCGCGCTCTGCAGAAAACCGGCGCGTCGTTATTGGCTATCGGGGTGAAAGGACTAACCGGAGATTTTGCCAAAGGTGCTGCCGTCGACATTATCTATTTTGACGAGCAAGCCCCGAAAATCATTGGCAAAGGGATCTCACAATATTCCAGTAGCGATCTCGCCCGAATCCAGGGGCAAGGCAGTCACAATATCGAAACCATTCTTGGCTATTGCCCAAGCCAAGAAGTCATCCATCGAGATGATTTAGTATTAAGTAACAAATAGTCAGGAACCTGTGAGCACGATTATGAATGACGCTTCCCAATTTGATATCGCCAGTTTAGCCAAAAAAGCGCGTCAGGCGTGCCCGGTGGTTGCTCAGTTAACCACGACGCAAAAGAATAAAATATTAATGGCGATGGCCGCTAAAGTTCGCAATGAAAAAACCAGGTTGATCGCTGAAAATCAGTTAGATATCGACGCAGGTCGAGCCAAAGGATTAACTGATGCCATGCTAGATCGCTTGTTATTGACCGATGAACGAATTGAAGACATAGCCAGTGCGATTGAGGACATTGCGGCCCTGGCAGATCCGGTGGGCAGTGTCAGTGGCTTAAATAAGCGCCCTAATGGGATTGAAGTTGGCAAGATGCGTATTCCATTAGGGGTGATTGCTATGATCTATGAAGCCCGCCCCAACGTTACCGCTGAAGCCGCGGCGCTTTGTTTAAAATCCGGGAATGCAGTGATTTTACGGGGAGGCTCCGAAGCGGTTCACAGTAACCGGGCGATATCGGATTTATGGCATCAGGTGCTGCAGGATTTTTCGATACCGACAGAAATTATCACCATAGTCCCTAACACCGATCGCAGCGTTATCAGTGAATTACTTACTCTAAATAAGTACATTGATTTAGTTATCCCCCGCGGTGGTGAGGCTCTGATCCGTTACGTCAGCGATAATTCCCGCATTCCGGTCATTCAACATTACAAAGGGGTCTGTCACCTGTATATCGATAATGATGCGGATTTGGGCCAGGCAATTGAAATCCTGGTTAATGGTAAGACGCAGCGCCCAAGTGCCTGTAATGCCATCGAAACCTTGTTGGTGCATAGCGAAATTGCCGATACGTTTTTACCAAACGCAGCGCAGGCGCTGGCACCTTTTGGGGTGAAGGTTCATTGTTGTGAGAACAGTGCCACCTTCTTTGCCAATGCCCAACTCGCCACGGAAGACGACTATCATGCGGAATACCTGGCCCAGGAAGTTGCGGTCAGGGTAGTAGCGGATTTCGACCAGGCGATAAGCCACATCCAGACCTATAGTTCCGATCATACCGAAGTCATTGTTACCCAGAATTATCAGCGCGCACGGGAATTTGTTGGTCGTATCAACTCTTCGGTGGTGATGGTAAATGCTTCATCACGATTTTCCGATGGTGGTGAGCTCGGCCTCGGCTCTGAAATCGGCATCTCCACTTCACGGCTCCATGCCTATGGCCCCATGGGTTTGCAAGCACTCACAACAGAAAAGTTCATCGTTTTTGGTGATGGCCAGGTTCGTCGTTAACGTAGCGAATATTTTCCCTGTGTTTCGCCGTTATGGCTATCTAGCGGGCGTGGAGCCAGCTCGGTAGATAATCATAGGGATCTTTTTTGTTGTCGCCGCTCATGGTTTGATTGTGTTTGATACCAGCCTTTTCTAAAGTGGTTTCAAGGCTACCATCTTTCACTTTATCAAACAGCTCGGTGCATCCCCCGATAAATTCACCATTGACGAAAATCTGTGGAAACGTGTTGCAACCTGTTTTATGGCGTAGGGCAATTCGTAACTTACCGCCATGATTTTGTTCGGCAAAGGCGACACTGTCGAGATCGATACTTTTAAACGCAATATCATAATGATTCAGGGCATTTCGAACCGAATCACAAAACTCACACCATTGCAGGGCAAACATCACTACTTTCGGATCTGAACGATGAATGTAATCATCGATTTCTTTTACCATTTCGGGATCCGCTTGCTCCAGTGGTGCTTCGACGGTCGAGCCACCACCACTATCAAACCGATAGTTATCGGTTGATTTCGATATCGCCAATTCTTCCTCATTCATATCGGCATTAACATCGGCAAACAACTGGGTCGATAAATAGCGTTCACCGGTATCCGGCAGCATACAAAGGATATTACTGCCTTTGGCCACAAGCCGGGCCAGGTTGAGGGCACCGGCTAGCGTCGCGCCCCCGGAAATACCCACGAAAATGCCCTCCTTCTGCGCCAGCTCTTTGGCACAACGCAGTGAATCTTCGCCATCAATCGGCATAAAATTATCAATATGATTCGCCTCTAATGCCTGACTGGCGAGAGCGGGAATAAAATCCGGTGACCAGCCCTGCATCATATGGGGACGGAATTTTGGATGACTTTCATTTTCAGGCTGGCTAATGCCGCTGGCGAGGATTTGTGAATTATCTGGTTCACATACGATAATACGGGTGTTAGGACTGACTTCCTTAAGCTTGCGGGAAACACCATTTAAGGTACCGCCGGTACCAAAGCCGCTAACCCAGTAATCCAGATTCATGTCGCGAAAATCACGGAGAATTTCTTCGGCCGTGGTTCGATAATGAATCTCAGCATTGGCCGGATTTTCAAATTGGCGAGCCAAAAACCAACCATGCTTTTCGGCGAGTTCCGCCGCCTTGTTTACCATGCCAGAGCCTTTTAAATGCGCTGGTGTCAGAACCACTTTGGCACCGAGAAAACGCATCATTTTACGACGCTCAACACTGAAATTTTCTGCCATGGTTACCACTAATGGGTAGCCTTTTTGCGCGCATACCATGGCCAGGCCAATTCCGGTATTACCACTGGTCGCCTCGATTACCGTTTGTCCCGGTTTAAGCAAACCTCTTTTTTCTGCATCCTCAATAACGCCGAGTGCCAGTCGGTCTTTCACCGATGCCATCGGATTAAAGGATTCGACTTTAACAAACACATTAACGCCCGGCGGTGCCATCTTGTTAAGCCTTACGATGGGGGTGTTGCCAATGGTTTGCAGAATATTGTCATAGATGCCGGGCATGGTTCTTCCATAAATTTAGGAGCTTATGGAATTAATTGTAGACGTAAAAAAAGGATTAAATCCTACTTGGATTTAACCCTTTTTAAGTCAAAAGACGACAGCCTGCATAAAAAGCGTTCGTTCTATTAAAGCGCGATCTTCTTCATATCCGTCATATAACCGCGTAGGGTTTTACCTACCTGCTCCACGCTGTGGCTGCGAATCGATTCATTGACTTCAATCAAACGAACATTGTCCACCTGGTTGCTCTTATCCGCTAAACCTTCACCCAGATCCTGCAAGGATAACTGGTTAACGTAATCCTGTAACAGAGGTACTGCCGCATGGGAGAACAGATAGTTACCGTATTCTGCCGTATCTGAGATTACCACATTCATTTCATACAGTTTCTTACGGGCGATACAGTTGGCGATAAGTGGCGTCTCGTGCAACGACTCATAATAAGCCGACTCTTCGATAATACCCGCCGCTACCATGGTTTCAAACGCCAGCTCTACCCCGGCTTTCACCATAGCTACCAGGAAGATACCTTTGTCGTAATATTCCTGTTCACTGATTTGAACATCACATTCTGCTGCCTGTTCAAACGACGTTTTCGACGTCTGCTCACGCCAGGTTAACAGGTTGTCATCGCCATTAGCCCAGTCCTGCATCATGGTTTTTGAAAACTCACCTTCGATAATATCATCCATGTGCTTTTCAAATAATGGTCGCAAGATGGCTTTTAATTCCTCTGCCATCTCAAAGGCACGGATTTTTGCCGGATTCGACAGTCGATCCATCATGTTGGTAATACCGCCATGTTTTAAACCTTCAGTAACCGTCTCCCAGCCATATTGAATCAGTTTTGCCGCGTAGGCGCTATTCATGCCATTCGCGACCATTTGCTGGTGACCTAGAATCGCCCCAGTTTGTAACATCCCGCAGAGGATAGTTTGCTCACCCATCAGGTCAGATTTCACTTCGGCGATAAATGATGACTCAAGCACACCAGCACGATCGCCACCGGTGGCACTGGCATATGCTTTCGCTATGGTAAGGCCCTGGCCGTTCGGATCATTCTCCGGATGCACGGCGATCAGTGTCGGCACGCCAAAGCCGCGTTTGTATTCTTCACGAACCTCGGTACCCGGACACTTAGGCGCAACCATAATGACAGTAATGTCATCACGCACCTGCATGCCTTCCTCAACAATATTGAACCCATGGGAGTAAGATAGTGTCGCACCATGCTTCATCAACGGCATTACCGATTCAACCACATTGGTGTGCTGTTTATCCGGGGTCAGGTTTAACACCATATCGGCCTGAGGGATCAGCTCTTCATAGGTACCAACGGTAAAACCATTTTCCGTCGCCCATTGCCAGGACTGACGCTTCTCTTTAATTGCTGATTCACGCAGGGCATAGGAGATATCTAAACCGGAATCACGCATATTCAGCCCCTGGTTCAGGCCTTGAGCGCCACAACCAACGATAACGATCTTCCAACCTTTAATGGCATTACAGCCATCGCTGAATTCTTCACGTTTCATAAAACGGCATTTGCCCAATTGCGCTAATTTGTCACGCAAACTCAAGGTATTAAAATAATTGGCCACCTGGAACGACTCCTGTATCGGTATGAATTGCATCAATTTATGTATGGAAGCAAGGATAGTGGATAATCTATATTGCTTAAAATGATATATTTGCAATAATGTATTGCATATTATGCAACATTCAAAAGCGTCCGATTGTTAACAGCGCATAGGATAAGTTTCGCTATGGATATTAAGTCGTGCCAGGTGTTTGCTCATTTGGCGGAACATTTGCACTTTTCACAGACCGCCAGCACCTTCCATATGAGTCCGTCGACTTTAAGTCGCTGGGTTCAGCGTCTGGAGGTAGAACTCGATAGCCAGTTATTATATCGGGACAACCGCACGGTAGCGCTGACTCCATCCGGTGAGGTTTTTCATCAATACTGTAAAGCGCAAATCCTCGAATGGCAGAATCTCCAGGCTCGTATTCAACAACAGCAGGGAACGCTAAGCGGTACATTATCCCTGTATTGTTCAGTAACAGCAGCGTATTCGCACCTACCGGCAATGTTAGATAAATTTCGGGAAAAATATCCTCAGGTGGAAATTACCCTGGAAACCGGCAATGCCGCTGACGCGTTTCAGAAAGTGCATCAAAAAGATGTCGATCTTGCCATCGCCGCCCATGATGATAGCCTGCCAGCCAGTTGCTTCTTCCACCCTATCGCCAGCATCCCTGTCGCCATCATCGCCCCCACCATTCCATGTCATGTAACAAGCCTGCTCGAGCAATTTGCACAGCAACAGCACATCGACTGGCAATCCTTGCCGGTGATATTGCCGGATCATGGGCCAATACGCAGGCGCTTTGACCGTTGGTATCAACAACAAACCGGCGATGAGGTGAAGCAAAAGCCAAATATTTATGCCCGCGTCTCAGGTCATGAAGCCCTGGTATCTATGGTCGCGTTGGGATGTGGTATTGGTATTGCGCCACAGGTGGTGATTGATAACAGCCCGGTGCAAGACCGGATCCGGCCCCTGGTTACCGACCACCCGATACCGGATTTCACTTTAGGAGTTTGTGGACTAAGCAATCGAGCTACGCAGCCGTTATTGGAGGCATTTATCGACTGTCTGGAAAAGCAATAAACCACTAACCCTGCTTCTTTGTGCTAAACGAAGCAGGTTTTAGGTTTCGGGTCTCAAGTTTTAGGTTTCGGGTCTCAGGTTTCAGGTCTCGGATGGCGAACGGCCTTTGCTTTAAGCTAAGGTACGAGCACGCTGACAGGTCAGCTCCTGGCACACCAATAGCTCCGTAATAACCTGCCACATCTGGGAATCTATGCATAGTTATTAAGAAACAGATCCCCACTTACGTGAGGATGACGGGAAATTTTCAATGAAAAATTAGGTTTCAGGTTTCAGGTCTCGGGTGGCGAACGGCCTTTGCTTTAAGCTACGAGCACGCTGACAGGTCAGCTCCTGGCACACTGTATTCCTAACATGCAAAATCAAAGATTTTACGCCTAGATAAAGGCACCTATAGCTCCGTCATTTCCTGCTACGACAGGAAATCTCTAACTTAAAACAATTCCGAGTTCCCGGCCCAAGCTTGGATTGCTCAACCTTGCTGTCCGCGAACTAAGTGATTAACGTCGCAGGTTACTGGCCAGGTAATTCAATATCCGGTCCATGGCGCGATAAGATAAGGCTTCAGTCAAATGCAGTTTGTCTATCTGCGTTGCGCCCGCCATATCGGCGATTGTGCGGGCGATTTTCAACAGGTTATGGTGAACCCGGGTCGAGAGCCCGAGCTTTTCTACCGCCAGCTCGAAAAATTCGTGATTTTCCTCGGCCAGCGCACAGTACTGATTCAATTCTGCCGCCGTTAATCTGTGATTGGCTTTACCCTGACGATCGAGCTGCCGTTGCCGGCATTGGATCACCCGCTCTCTCACCACCTCACTAGTTTCCGCGGTTTCGGTATTGTTTCCTTTACGCCAATAGCCTTTCGGTAGCAGTGGCACTTCCATCTGCATATCAATGCGTTCCAGTAATGGACCTGACAGGCGGTTCAGGTATCGCATGACCTGCTCTGGTGTTGAACGGTTATCATTATAAAACCCTGTCGGTGAGGGGTTCATGGCGGCAATAAGCTGGAAATTGGCCGGATAGGTGGTCTTTTGTTTAACCCGGGAAATGGTAACCTCGCCGCTTTCCAACGGTTCCCGCAATACATCGAGAACTTTTCGGTCAAATTCGACCAGTTCATCCAGGAACAATACACCGTTATGAGCAAGGGTGATCTCGCCCGGTACCGGATAACTGCCCCCTCCCACCAAGGCCGCCGAGGAAGCGTTATGATGCGGCGCCCGAAAGGGACGCAATAACCAGTTATGATGATTTATTTGCTGCCCACTGATCGATCGCACCGCTGCGGTTTCCAGTGCTTGGGAAGGCTCCATATCCGGCAACAGAGTAACAAATCGCGAAGCCAGCATGGTTTTGCCGGTACCCGGCGGACCGATTAACAGCAGGTTATGGCCACCGCCTGCCGCAATCTCCAGGCCTCTTTTTGCGGCTCCCTGGCCAATGATATCGCTTAGATCAATCGCATGTTCTGCCTTTGACGCCTGTGGCTGACTGCTGGCAATCGGCGCGATAGGACTCAGCCCTTGAAAATGCGGGTAAAGTTGATTCAAATGCCGCAGCGGATAAATCCGTACCCCATCCACCCAGGCAGCCTGTTCACTATTACTTTCAGGTACAAATAATTCTCTCCCGGCGCGTGCACAATTCATCGCCAGCGAAATCTCACCCAGTATTGGCCTTAACTCGCCGGACAAAGAGAGTTCGCCAGAAAACTCACATCGCTGTGTATCAAACATTGGCAATTGTTGTGATGCCAACAATATTCCGATGGCTATAGGCAGGTCAAAGCGGCCTCCCTCTTTGGGCAAATCCGCTGGCGCCAGGTTCACCGTTAAACGACGATTGGGGAAGTCATAGCCGCAGTTTAGAATGGCCGATCGCACCCGGTCTTTCGATTCTTTAACTGTTGCTTCCGGCAGGCCAACAATATTAAATGCGGGTAAGCCGTTGGCAATGTGAACTTCGATATACACCTGCGGTGCTTCCAGGCCTATTCTGGCCCGGGATAACACGGTTGCAATCCCCATACCCCTCCCTCAAGGCTTTAGTTCAATAAAATCAGTTTGTTAGACAAACGCCTTACGATAGAAAAGAAAAATAGAGCAATTATTTTAAGTTTTTTCAAAAAAACGGTTGTGAGCTTTAAAACCCTGTGTTAAAAATACGTTACAAAATTGATAAGTTGTCTATAATTAATTGCTAGTAACAAGCTTGACAATTAATTGTACGCAAATAACTAACATTCGAAATTTAAGATGAACAAATTTTTTCTAATTCAGATTAACGTCCTCGTCGTGGTGATTATTAAATCATTGCGGGATTGTTGTTGAGTTAGATAAACACTAACACCATCAGCCCCCCGCTTCGAAAGAACCGGGGGGTTTGTTTTTTTAGGGTGCAGTGAAATAACGTGTTGTAGGAGTCGGGCTCCGGAGTCATCAGCAACTGAGATTTCATTGAATCGAACCGAAAAACGATTTTTAGCTTATAGCTTGCCGCTTAAAGCTTACAGCTACCAAACAAAATGAGCATACGAGTTTTGCTCTTAACTTATAGCTTGCCGCTTAAAGCTTACAGCTACTAAATAAGGTATCCCATGACAGGTGCAGAGTTACTGTTAAAAACATTGCAACAACACGGCGTGGATAGTCTGTTTGGCTATCCCGGTGGTGCGATTATGCCTGTCTATGACGCTTTGTATGACAGTCCAATCAAACATTTTCTCTGTCGCCACGAACAAGGTGCCGGTTTTGCTGCCGTTGGCTATTCCCGGGCCAGTAACAAGTTAGGCGTTTGTCTTGCAACCTCAGGTCCGGGGGCAACAAACCTGATCACTGCCATTGCCGATGCCTTCTCGGATTCCGTACCAATGTTAGCAATCACCGGTCAGGTTGCGAAAAAAGCCATGGGATCAGATGCGTTTCAGGAAGTTGATATTCTTGGCTTAAGCCTGGCCTGCACCAAATATTGTCATCAGGTGCAGTGTGCCCGTGAAATTCCTGAAGCCGTTACCCGGGCGATTAGCATTGCTTATCAAGGCCGTCACGGACCGGTATTGATCGATATCCCCAAAGATGTCCAGGTTCAGCAGCTTGATTGTGAACAAGCTGAGCAATTATTGTCAGATTCGACATTGAACCCGCAAACCGTTGCTCCTTCAAATCCGGTAATTTCCTTACCCGATCAGCAAAAGTTGCAGACTTTGTTAGAAGAGTCCCGGGCGCCGATTTTTTATGTCGGCGGCGGTGTTGGCATGGCCGACGCGGTAGCACAGTTGCGCGAACTCATGGCGGTCGTAAAGATTCCCAGTGTAACGACCTTAAAAGGTATTGGTGCCATCGATCCAGACACGGATTATTTTCTGGGCATGCTTGGTATGCATGGCAGCAAACCGGCAAACCTGGCCGTTCAGGAATCTGATTTGCTCATCGCACTCGGCGCACGTTTTGATGACCGGGTGACCGGCAAGCTCGCTGAATTTGCACCAAATGCCAAAGTCATTCAACTGGATATCGATAACTGTGAAATAAACAAACGTCGGGGCGTGGATTTAGCAATCGTTGCCGATTTAAAAGATTCAATGCCGATATTTAAGCAACTATTAATTGGCTTACGCCCCCGGTTACAGATTGAATCCTGGCAACAGCGCTGCCAGCAATGGTTAAGTAAATTTCCGTGGCGTTATGATCACCAGGGGCAAGGCATCTATGCGCCATGGGTGTTATCCGAATTAAGTAACATGTTATCTGCAAATGCGGTGACTACAACCGATGTCGGTCAACATCAGATGTGGGCGGCCCAGCATATGCGGATGCATGATCCGAAGAATTTCTTATCCAGCGGCGGCCTTGGCACCATGGGATTTGGTCTGCCAGCAGCAATAGGAGCACAGGTATCCAGACCAGAAGACTTGGTGATTGCAGTTTGCGGAGATGGCTCGTTAATGATGAATATTCAGGAACTATCGACGTTAAAGCGTTATCAGATTCCGGTAAAAATCGTGCTTATCGATAATGCCAGGTTAGGCATGGTTCGCCAGTGGCAGGAGTTGTTTTTTCAGGAGCGATACAGCGAAACCGACTTAAGCGATAATCCAGACTTTGTCGCACTGGCGATGGCTTTTGATATCAAGGCGAAACGAATTAACACCCGGCAGCAGGTTAACGCTGCACTTACTGAAATGCTCGCGCATCAAGGCCCTTATCTATTACAGGTACACATAGATGAGATGGAAAATGTCTGGCCTTTAGTACCACCTGAAACGGCCAATCATGGGATGTTGGAGGCTGGCAATGCAAAGTAGTCATCGCCTAGTCACTGCAGGAAAACAGCAGCAACACCCAGATTGGCGTGGTCAGGTCTTATTTGTTCCGTTTACCCTGGAGTGCCCGTAATGACCTTACATCATTTAAAAATTACCGCTTTCGATCACGTCATGGTTGTTGAGCGATTACTTCAGGTGACCCGTTACCGCGGATTTCGATTGTGCGGCTTATCCATGCTTCCGGCACAGCAGGATAATCTTTTGGACATTCAACTGTCAGTAGAAAGTGACAGATCGGTCGAAAATCTAACAAAGCAATTACTTAAAATAATCGACATTGAACAAATAAAAGTCGAAGATCAGGGCTTGCAGACATATCCAGTCAGTGAAGTATTAAACTGACCTCTCAATGAATATTTAGGAATAATAAAATGGCAAAAGTTAACGCTGATCAAATTTGGTTTAATGGTGAGTTAATGCCCTGGGCAAATGCTACGGTTCATGTGATGAGCCATGGCTTGCACTATGGTACCAGTGTCTTTGAAGGTATCCGTGCTTATAAAACTCATCGCGGTACCTGTATTTTCCGTTTGGAAGAGCACGTTGATCGTTTATTTGATTCTGCGAAAATCTATCGTTTGAATATTCCATTTACCCGCGAACAAGTGATGCAGGCCTGTAAAGACTCGGTCGCTGAAAACAATCTGGAATCCGCTTATTTACGTCCACTGGCATTCTTAGGTGATGTAGGCATGGGTTTACGTCCACCTGTTGATGCCGATGCTGAACTGATGATCGCAGCGTTTTCATGGGATGCATACTTAGGTGCCGATGCAATGGAAAAAGGCGTCGATGTTGGCGTTTCTTCCTGGAACCGGTTAGCCCCGAACACTATGCCTACGGGTGCAAAAGCTGGTGGTAACTATTTGTCTTCACAGCTGATTTCTAACGAAGCGGCTCGCCATGGTTATACCGAAGGTATTGCGTTAGACGTAAACAATTACGTCAGTGAAGGTGCCGGTCAAAACCTGTTTTTAGTACGTAAAGGCGTGCTTTATACACCACCTTCTACTTGTTCCATCTTACCTGGCTTAACCCGTGACACGATTATCACGTTAGCAAAAGAAATGGGCCTGGAAGTTCGTGAAGAACTCATTGCCCGCGAAGCACTGTATCTGGCTGATGAATTCTTTATGTGTGGCACGGCAACTGAAATCGTGCCGGTAAGCACCGTAGACGGTATCAAAGTTGGTAGTGGCACCCGCGGCGAAATCACCCGTAAAATTCAGGATGCGTTCTTTGGCATCTTCACTGGTGAAACGGAAGATAAATGGGGCTGGTTAGCTCCGGTAAAATAACTGGCGATTTAGCATCGTTGTAAACCCTTCCTGTCCCTCGTGACGGGCAGGGTTTGGTATTAATACATAAGCCATCGGTTTTTAGCCGCCAGTTTAAACTGCTGACTTTTCTGCGTCGCGCAGAGGTCGGCTGTTTTCTAAATTTAATGGTTTATTAAGGATGTATTATGCCGAAATTAAGGTCTGCAACTTCTACCCAGGGTCGTAACATGGCAGGTGCGCGTGCATTATGGCGCGCCACCGGCATGACCGATGATGACTTTGGTAAGCCGATTATTGCAGTCGTCAATTCATTTACCCAGTTTGTGCCCGGTCACGTGCATCTTAAGGACATGGGACAGCTGGTTGCTGGTGCCATCGAAGAAGCAGGTGGCGTGGCGAAAGAATTCAATTCTATTGCCGTCGATGACGGTATTGCCATGGGTCACTCTGGCATGCTTTACTCCTTGCCTTCTCGCGAGTTGATCGCCGATTCCGTTGAATATATGATAAATGCTCATTGTGTGGACGCGATGGTATGTATCTCCAACTGCGACAAAATCACTCCGGGCATGTTAATGGCGGCATTGCGCTTGAATATTCCGGTGGTATTCGTATCCGGTGGACCAATGGAAGCGGGAAAAACCAAGCTTTCCGATCAAATCATCAAACTCGATCTGGTTGATGCTATGATTCAGGGTGCAGATCCTAACGTCTCCGATGAGCAAGCGGCGCAGGTTGAACGTTCTGCCTGTCCTACCTGTGGTAGCTGCTCTGGCATGTTTACCGCTAATTCAATGAACTGCCTGGCGGAGGCCCTGGGCCTGGCGCAACCAGGCAATGGCTCGATGTTGGCGACCCACGCCGACCGTGAGCAACTATTTCTATCCGCCGGCAGGCGCGTGGTGGAATTAGCCCGTCGTTATTATCAGGATGATGACGAGACTGCCCTGCCCCGCTCAATTGCGACCAAAGCAGCCTTTGAAAATGCCATGTGCCTGGATATTGCCATGGGTGGTTCCACCAATACCGTATTACATTTATTAGCCGCAGCCCAGGAAGCACAAGTGGACTTTACCATGGCGGATATCGACCGCTTATCCCGGCATGTTCCGCATCTTTGTAAAGTGGCACCATCGACGCAGCAATATCATATGGAAGATGTGCATCGCGCCGGTGGGGTAATGGCAATACTGGGTGAACTGAGCCGAGCTGATTTGCTGGATTTAACCGTGACTAATGTGCTCGGCGTTTCCCTGGAAAAATTGTTGGCACAGTATGACATTAAGCAAACCCGCGATGGGTCGGTAAAAGAATTTTTCCGCGCCGGACCTGCCGGCATTCGTACCACCAAGGCATTCAGTCAGGACTGTCGTTATCCAACCCTAGATGATGATCGCGAGCAGGGGTGTATTCGCTCTAAAGACCATGCATTTTCCCAGGATGGTGGTTTAGCGGTATTGTTCGGAAATATTGCGGAACATGGTTGCATTGTAAAGACCGCGGGTGTTGCCCAGGAGAACTTAGTGTTTAACGGCAAGGCGCGGATTTTTGAATCCCAGGATGCAGCAGTCGAAGGCATCTTAGGCGGTAAAGTTGTCGAAGGCGATGTTGTCGTGATTCGTTACGAAGGACCTAAAGGCGGGCCGGGAATGCAGGAAATGCTCTACCCGACGACTTATCTAAAATCCATGGGCTTGGGCACCAAATGCGCCCTAATTACCGATGGCAGGTTCTCAGGTGGAACGTCAGGATTGTCAATTGGTCATGTTTCACCAGAAGCGGCTTCTGGTGGAGTCATCGCCTTGATTGAAGATGGCGACGGTATTGATATTGATATTCCGAGCCGCAAGATCGAGCTATTGATCAGCGATGAGGAATTGACACATCGTCGCGAAGCAATGCAAGGCCGAGGCGATAAAGCCTGGAAACCCGTCGATCGCCAGCGTCCGATCAGCTATGCATTAAAAACCTATGCCATGTTGGCGACAAGCGCCGACAAAGGTGCAGTCAGAAATAACGAATTACTCGATAAATATCAGTCATAGAGGACGCCATGGTAGCTCAGCAAACAAAGTTATCTGCAGAAAATAAGGAACAGGATCTGGCGCTAGCTTACTTGCGTCGGATTATGATGGCACCTGTCTATGACATCGCCAGGGAAACGGATTTAAGTTATCTGCCGAAGATTTCTGCGCAGCTGAATAATCAGGTGTTTTTAAAGCGTGAAGACCAGCAGCCGGTTCATTCATTTAAGCTCAGGGGTGCCTACAACAAGCTGCAAGGACTGACAGATGAGCAACGTAAAAATGGCGTCATTGCTGCGTCTGCCGGTAATCATGCCCAGGGCCTGGCGCTGGCGGCAAAGAGTTTAGGCGTTAACGCCACCATTGTGATGCCAATCACCACACCCGAGATCAAGGTGAACAATGTGCGGCATTATGGCGCCGAGGTGCGACTCATTGGTAAGAGCTTTAATGAGGCACAACAGGCTGCAATCGAGTTTGTAGAGAGCGAACAAAAAACCTTTATCCCACCGTTTGATGATCCGGATGTTATCGTCGGACAAGGCACCGTAGGTAAGGAAATTCTGCAGCAGCTTGCGGATGTCGATGTTATTTTTGTTCCTTGTGGCGGAGGCGGATTACTTGCCGGTATCGCCGTTTATGTAAAACAAATCGCGCCAAATGTGAAAGTCATTGGTGTTGAAGCAGAAGATTCAGCCTGTTTAAAAGCAGCAATGGATGCCGGTAAGCCAGTGGATTTAGACAATGTCGGTTTATTTGCAGATGGCGTTGCGGTAAAACGTATCGGCGAGCACACCTTTGATTTAATCTACAAATATTGTGACGAGGTGATCACCGTCAGTTCGGATGAAATTTGTGCGGCGATCAAAGAAACCTTCGAGCAAACCCGAGTGATTGCCGAACCCGCTGGTGCTCTGTCACTGGCCGGCATCAACAAATATGTGAAAACCTCAAAAGGTAATGAAAAGCTGGTCGCTATTTTATCCGGTGCCAATATGAATTTTCATAGCCTGCGTTATGTTTCCGAGCGTTGCGAGCTGGGTGAACAAAAAGAAGCAGTATTTTCCGTTACCATTCCTGAACAAAAAGGTAGTTTTCGTCAGTTCTGTCAGACCTTAGGTGGTCGGGCGATTACCGAGTTCAATTACCGTTATTCTGATGCCAACAAGGCAAATATCTTTGTCGGTATCCGTTTGTCTCATGGTGCCCAGGAACGCCAAGAGCTGGTAAATATTCTCGAATCCAGCGGTTATCAGGTACAGGACCTTACTGATAATGAACTGGCAAAACTGCATGTTCGCTACATGATAGGTGGAGCCAGCAAACCTATGGTCAAAGAGAGACTATTTCGATTTGAGTTCCCGGAATACCCAGGCGCATTAGAAAACTTTCTTAATACTTTAGGCGAGCTTTGGAATATTACCTTGTTCCATTATCGTAATCATGGCGCCGCATTTGGTCAGGTGTTGGCGGGCTTTGAAGTTGCCGAAGACGAGCAGGCAGAATTCTTTGCCCACCTGCAGGCCCTCGGTTACGAATGGCATGAAGAAACGGAAAATCCGGCGTACCAAGCGTTTCTAAGCCAGAAAAGCGAATAAACAGGTTACAAAAAAAGCCGGTATTTATTCCGGCTTTTTTATACCTGCATGGATGCTGGTAAATTGATTATGTCTGACGTTACAAGGACGTAATTTAGTAGAGCAATGCAGGGAGCAAATGCCGAGAACACTCAATGGATTCTCGCCAGAGCTTGTAAAAATTGCCTGGCGCTATTCACTGTCTGTTTTATCTGCAAGCAAGGCTTCCAGTTCGGCCAGTTTCGCTTCCATTGCATCCAGTTTGGCGCGGGTTTTTGCCAGTACCTGAGTCTGTACATCAAACTCTTCGCGAGTGACCACATCCAGCTGCGCCAGTTTGCGTTGCAACACCTCTTTAGTTTTCGCTTCTATATCGGTGGCGACGTTTTTCACGCCCGGTGGAATCGATTCAGTGATCTGTTTGGCAATTTCTTCAATTTTCTTTGGATTTATCATAAAGCTCTCGCAATATTTTTTAAGCCGTTAATGTGTTCATATCCTAGCAGTTATAAGCCTATTAGCGTAGTGATTACGTCCTATTTGTTCACTTCAGTCTTTCGACAGCGTTATTAATTGGGTAAAATTGCCTGCATTCAACTTATCTGATCAAATAATACATTAATGAAGCTCAACCCTCGTCAAAATGAAGCAAAGAACTACGTCAGTGGTCCGTGCCTGGTGCTTGCCGGAGCGGGATCAGGAAAGACGGGGGTGATCTGTCAGAAAATTTCCTATTTGATTCAGGAGTGCGGTTATAAAGCTCGTAATATTGCCGCGGTTACCTTTACCAATAAAGCGGCCCGGGAAATGAAAGAACGGGTCAGCAAAATGCTGGGCCGGGACCTGACCCGGGGCCTGATGGTGTCGACCTTCCACTCTCTCGGTCTGGATATCGTGCGTCGTGAATTGAAAACGTTGGGCTTTAAGCCGGGCTTCACCTTGTTTGATGATCAGGACACCCTGGCGCTATTAAAAGAGCTGACCGAAAAGCAGCTGGATGGTGATAAAGAGCTACTTTCAAGGCTACAGAATAGCATTTCCAACTGGAAAAATGACCTGCTGCTACCGGATGCAGCGATAAAGCAGGCGAAAGGGGAAGAAGCCTCATTGTTTGCGCATTTTTACAAAGAATATCATCAGCATATGCGAGCGTTTAATGCGCTGGATTTTGATGATTTGATTCTTATACCAACATTATTACTGCGCAACTTTGAAGAAGTGCGCCTGCGCTGGCAGAAGAAGATTCAATATCTGTTGGTTGATGAGTATCAGGATACCAATGCCAGTCAGTATGAGATGGTAAAATTACTTGCCGGTGAGCGTGCACGGTTCACTGTGGTTGGCGATGACGATCAGTCGATTTACTCCTGGCGCGGCGCAAAACCACAAAACCTTGTGCTGTTGGGTAAGGACTTCCCGCAGTTAAAACTTATCAAGCTCGAACAAAACTATCGTTCATCAGGACGTATCCTGAAATGCGCTAATATTCTCATTGCCAATAATCCGCACGTTTACGATAAACAGCTGTTTTCTGAGCTGCAATACGGTACCGAGCTCAGGGTGATTCGCACCAAAAATGAAGATCATGAAGCGGAGCGGGTAGCTGGTGAATTATTGGGTCACCGCTTTTTGAATAAAAGTCAGTTTAAGGATTACGCGATTCTGTATCGTGGTAACCATCAGTCGCGGCTGATTGAAAAAGTTTTAATGCAAAACCGCATTCCTTACAAAATCAGTGGCGGCACGTCTTTTTTCTCCCGTTCAGAGATTAAAGATATCATGGCCTATCTGCGCTTGCTGGTTAATCCTGATGACGATAATGCCTTTTTACGGGTAGTCAATGTACCGCGCCGGGAAATTGGTCCAGCAACCCTGGAAAAATTAGGTACCTATGCCAATATGCGGCAAATTAGTATGTTTGCGGCAAGTTTCGAACTTGGCCTGGAACAGCATTTAACCGGACGAGGCCTGGCTAATGTGCAGCGCTTCACCCGGATGATGGTGGAAACCGAAGATAATGCCATGCGTGGCGATACCTCAGCGGTGTTGCGAAAGTTTATCCAGACCATTAATTATGAAGACTGGTTATACGACACGTCACCTAGCGCCAAAGCTGCAGAGATGCGGATGAAAAATGTGACCCAGTTATTTTCCTGGGTGACCGACATGCTGGAAGGCACGGATATGGACGAGCCGATGACCTTACCTCAGGTGGTTACTCGCCTGACATTGCGTGACATGATGGAGCGTAATGAGGAAGAAGAAGAAGCAGATCAGGTACAACTGATGACCTTGCACGCTTCCAAAGGGCTGGAATTTCCTTACGTCTACCTTATTGGCATGGAAGAAGGCATGTTGCCGCACCAGACAAGTATTGATGAAGACAACGTTGAAGAAGAACGCCGTCTAGCCTATGTAGGCGTTACCCGCGCTCAGCGGGAGCTTATCTTTACCTATGCCAAAGAACGTCGCCAGTTTGGCGAATTGATTCAGACCGAGCCATCGAGATTTTTATATGAAATGCCGCAGGATGATCTTGTCTGGGACCAAGGTGGTGAGAAACGTCAGTCGGCAGAAGAAAAACAACGTAAAGGCCAGGCAGGTGTTGCCGGGCTGCGAGCCATGCTTGCGGCGAAAAAGGCCGAAACGAATAATTAATACGGCTTTTACAAATTGACGCCGATTAAGGGATTTTGGGTGATATTGCAGGTTAAGAAGTAGTAGCTGTTGCCCAATATCTCTGAAACCTGAAACCTAAACGCTTAGGTTTAGTCTAGGCACAATCAATGACATCGTCATCGCCGTTGTCATCTACATCCTCGGATAAATCAGCCGCTTGTGGACGGGAAATGAAATAGCCCTGGGCATAATCACAACCGGCCTGTTTGACCAGCTCAAGCTGTGCCTGAGTTTCCACGCCTTCGGCGACCAGGCGGAATCCAAAGCTGTCACCCAATTCATGTAAACTTCTGGCCAGGGTTAAGTTGCGCTCATTATTTTTAAGTGACTTAACAAATGACTGGTGCAACTTGATAAATGCGAAAGGGTAATTACTCAGGTAATTCAATGACGATAAGCCATAACCATAATCATCCAGCGCAAGTTTTACTCCCGCTGACTTGAGCATTTTCAGAGCCTGTAAGGATTGTTCCGGACTCTGCACGAATGCCCTTTCATTGAACTCAAGAATCAACCGCTCTGGTTGCAGGAAATGCTTATGAATAATACCGATAAGCTGATTCACCTGATTCTTTTGCTGTAGTTGTCTTGGCGATAAATTCACGCTGACAAAAGTGTTCGGATAATCGCCCTGCTGGTCCCAGCTTTGCAGCTGTTTGGCAACCGTCGCCAATACCCAGCACTCAATATCAATGATTAAACCGGATTCTTCCGCGACTTCTAGAAAATCTCCGGGGCTTAGCAAGCCTCGCTGTGGATGCTGCCACCTTAATAAAGTTTCAAACCCCAGGGTTTCTCCCTGTTCAATTTTCTCACTATGCAAATCGGTGATTTTCTGGAAGTGCAGGACAAATTGCTCTTCTCTCAAAGCTTTGCGTAATTCATGCTCAAGGTTGAGATTTGCCATTAATTGCTGACGCATGGAATCATCGAAGAAGATAAATCGGCCCTTTCCGAGCGCTTTCGCCTGATACATGGCAGCATCTGCATCTCTTAACACTTGCGCAGCATTTTCATAGTGACGATCACAGACAGTAATGCCAATGCTGGCGCTGGAATAAAGCTCCTGCCCGTCAATAACAAAGGGTTTTTCAATGGTTTCAATGATCCGCAGGGCGATATCTTCAGCGTCTTCATGTTGCACCAGAGTATCAAGCAAAATGACGAATTCATCGCCTCCGAGTCGAGCCAGAATATCGTTGCCACGAATGCAATCGGCAATGCGTTCAGAGATTTCAACTAA
This sequence comes from Thalassotalea mangrovi, assembly GCF_005116735.1. GTDB lineage: Bacteria > Pseudomonadota > Gammaproteobacteria > Enterobacterales > Alteromonadaceae > Thalassotalea_A > Thalassotalea_A mangrovi. The sequence goes on from NZ_SWDB01000021.1 coordinate 166,442, forward strand.
CAACAGATCGCCAATATGATGTCCCAATGTGTCATTGATAACTTTGAAACGATCGAGATCAATGAACAGCACCGCAAAACGATGATCTGGATGGCGCTTCACATGCTTCAGTGAATGCTCGAGCCGCTCGGAGAACATCGCACGGTTGGGCAATTTAGTCAGGGTATCGTGATGAGCGGCAAAGTACAGCTGTTGTTCAATCTCACGTCGCTCTTCAACCTGTTTACGCAAGCGTAAGTTTTTTTGCTGTAAATCGGCGGTTCGCTCACCGATTATCTGATTAATATCCTGCGAATAGGCTTTGAGCTGGTTTAATGCATGATGTCGTTGAATACAGGCGGAAATCTGACTGGCGATGTAGCGGATTAACTGCAAATCGGCAAGGCAGTTTTTGCTTTGACTGGCAAAGCCCTTTATCGCCACCAATCCAAACGCCTTTTCCGCCATAGTCAAAGGGGCAATTAACCATACATCAACGAGCTTGGTGTGATCGTTCCGCACTGGAAACGGTCGCTTTATCAGTTCATTTTCGTTTTCGAGAATGACTATCTGGTCGTGATTCAGGTAAATCGGTTTTGCCGTTGCTGCAACGAAGTCGAGGATATCCGCATTTAGCTGAGGTTTGATGGGTGCGCAAAAAAGTTCGTTAATGAAGTAGGGATCACGGCCACTATTGTCAAAATGCTCAATGTAAAGATTGTCGGCCGGAAAATAGCGTTGAATGATTTTTTGCAGCTTGTTGTAAAAGCAAACCAAGTCCGTCTCGGTACTGCAAAGTTCCGATAATTTTAACAGGCCGGTTTGGATCGTTTTAATATTCTTATATTTTTTCAAAAGCGACCGCAGCTTAGGTACTGTTCGGGAGGTATCCATAACTGGCCCCGTATTGATCAGTTTGTTTCCTCTCGAATCCATGAAAGGCACCCTAAAAAATCACGTTAGATCAACAAGTTTATCAGAGTTTTTGTTGATTAACAGAAATATTTGTCTGATTTTTGTGCACTTAAACCGTCTGAAAAACATACTAAAAACCTCGTACCAACATACGAATATTATCGTCTAGAGTTTGACTCCATATATGGTTGCTCAGTCGAGGTTGAGGCAAGGATAATGGGAACGGGGAAAGGAATCTGGATTGACCGCCAACAAAGTTTACAAACAAAAAAGCCAGAGGATACTCTGGCTTTTCATCAAAATCTTCAGCGCTAGTTTACTCAGATATCGGTGATACCCAGCTTAAGCTTGTTAAGGGCGTTTTTCTCAAGTTGACGAACCCGTTCAGCCGAGATGTCATAAGTTTGAGCTAAATCCTGAAGTGTTGCTTTGTCTTCGTCCAGCCAGCGCGCTTTAATGATATGCTGGCTGCGATCATCCAGTGACGACAGCGCTTCAACTAGCTGGCTGTTAACATGATCATCCCAGTTGTCAGACTCAACCTGAGTCGATAACTCGGACGATTTATCTTCCAGATACTGAGCTGGCGCGAAGTGTGTTGCACTACCGCTATCATCGTCAGAGTCTGTCATGTCAAACGCCTGGTCACTGTTAGCCATTCGAGATTCCATTTCGATCACATCTTTACTGGTAACACCCAGTGTTTCAGCGACGGTGTTAATCTCTTCCTGGTTGAACCACCCCAAGCGCTTTTTGTTCTTGCGTAAATTGAAGAACAGCTTTCGTTGCGCCTTGGTTGTAGCAATTTTCACGATACGCCAGTTGCGTAAAACAAATTCGTGAATTTCCGCTTTAATCCAATGAACCGCAAATGAAACCAGGCGAACACCAACATCAGGATTGAAGCGTTTTACTGCTTTCATCAAACCTACGTTTCCTTCCTGGATCAGATCAGCCTGAGCTAAGCCATAACCGGAGTAACCTTTGGCAATATGGATCACGAATCGTAGATGAGACATGATCAGCTCCTGAGCCGCGTTTAAATCATCTTCATGATAAAGTCGCGATGCCAGTTCTTGCTCACGTTCGGCACTGAGCATAGGAATACTGTAAGCAGATTGCACGTACGCTTCGATGCTACCACTCTGGGGAACAGTCAATGCCATTGATTGCATAGTATTACTCATTCAATACCTCGTTATTAGATGGATTTTGGATACTAACACAGCTTTTTCAAGATCGCTAACCCAAAAAACCGGATTCAAAGTTCAAAAAAATTGAACATTCTATAATGAAATATAACTGGTTGATTAATATGATTTATATCTAGTTTAGTATAGCCTGATTGCTATTTTTTCAAGGGAGGATTTTCATTTCCACCCTGACTTTGACCGCTTAATCGGCGTTTGGTTCAATACTTCTTATATGTTTGCGGACCGATATAAAGCTGCCCATAAGACCCAGGAATACCGCAATAGACAATAACAGCCCCAATTCAGGAAGGTTCAGGCCCTGCATATAAAATTGATTTTCATACAGCTGTGCCAAATCACTGATGGCAGCACCGAGGAACTTACCTAAAAAGCTCACGGTAATACTGGCAAACAACCCACCAAGGACACCATACCAAAAGCCGGTAAATAAATAGGGACGTTGAATAAATCCGTCTGTCGCACCGACCAGTTTCATTACTGCAATGGCGTCTTTTTGATTCAATATCGCCAGGCGAATTGTATTGCCGATGATTAATACCACAGAAAAACTGAGTAACGCAGCCAGGGCAAACACGATATCTTTAATCAAGACCATAATCGCCTGTAAGCGGGTTAACCACTCTACATCCAGTTTGCCTTGCTCAACTTCACGCTCGCCCTGTATTTTTTCTAACAGGGCTTTAGCAGCCATTGGCTGCGAATGGCGCTGCGTCGGCGTTACCAGCAAGGTTATCGGCAATGGATTTGAATCAAGATACGCTAATGCATTACCAAATCCCGACAGCTGTTTAAATTGCTCTAATGCGTCGTCTGCTGAGATATAGCGCACCTGCTGCACTTCCGGATATAGTTTAATGCGCTGCAGCAGATTTTGAGCGCTGGCTTCTGTTACCGAGCTTTTCAGAAAAACAGAGATTTCCGCCGCCGTTTGCCATTGAGCACTGACTCGCTCTGCATTCTTGCTAAATAAATGCAGGGTCGCCGGGAGCGCAAGGCTAATGCCAAGAACGAGAATCGTCATTAATGATGCCATCGGCGTGCGCCACAGATCATGAAATGATGCAACAAACTGTTGTCCTAGATGCACAGGAGACATCACTCGAGTCAGCAGGGACGGCTTTTTTTGCTTGCTATTACTGTTCATTACACTGCCTCAGCATGGGCCAGACCATCGGTAATCATCTGCCCCTGTTTCAGAGTCAGGGTGCGGTATTTCATTCTCGCGATTAAGCCCAGATCATGGGTTGCGATCAGAACACAGACACCAACCGCATTAAAATCTTCGAACAACTGAATGATATCCAACGATAACTTTGGATCAAGATTACCGGTTGGCTCATCGGCAAGGATAATGGGTGGTTTGTTGACGATTGCCCGGGCAATTCCAACTCGTTGCTGTTCGCCACCTGACAACATATAAGGCAGGCACTTCACTTTCGTGGCAAGGCCAACCTTATCGAGGGCCGCTTCTACCCGCTTACGAATCTGGCGGGAGCTTAAGCCTTCGATAACCAGGGGCAAAGCGACATTATCAAATACCGTGCGATCCATTAGCAGGTTATGATTCTGAAAGATCATGCCGATGTTTCGGCGCACAAATGGTATCTGGGAGTAGCGTATCTTACTTAACTCATTGTTATCAATGATGACCTGACCGGATGTTGGTTTTTCCATCAGGGTAATCAACTTCAAAAGCGTACTTTTTCCGGCTCCTGAGTGACCGGTCAAAAACGCCATTTCCCCGGCTTCCAAAGAAAAATTAATACCTTTTAAGGCCTGAAAACCGCCAGGGTAAGTCTTATTTACGTTTTTAAACTGTATCATCGACGACTATTGTTCTTATTGTTCAGTTGCTACTCAGTGCTTTAGACTATCACGAGCACTATTTTTCGAACAGTGCTTCAATAAAGTCTTTGGCATCAAATTGTCGCAAGTCATCGATACCTTCGCCAACTCCAAGATACTTAATTGGAATCTTGAATTTGTCAGCTACGGCAAAAATAACGCCACCTTTAGCCGTGCCATCAAGCTTAGTCACCGCCAGTGACGTCAGGCCAACCGCATCATCAAATAGCTGCGTCTGACTTATCGCATTCTGGCCTGTACCGGCATCAATGGTTAGCATAATTTCATGGGGCGCGTCGGCATCTATCTTTTTCATTACCCGCACGACTTTTTTCAGCTCTTCCATCAAATGGGCTTTATTTTGTAGCCGCCCAGCGGTATCAGCGATGAGAATGTCGACATTTTTGCTTTTTGCTGAATTCAATGCATCAAAAATCACGGATGCGCTATCGGCTCCAGTATGCTGGGCAACAACCTGAATATCATTTCGCTCGCCCCAAACTTGTAATTGTTCAACCGCTGCAGCACGAAAGGTATCCCCCGCTGCCAACATGACTGACTTGCCCTGGGCTTGAAACTGTTTAGCCAGTTTACCTATGGTCGTGGTTTTACCAACGCCGTTGACACCCACCATCAGGATCACTCTAGGTCCGCTAACAGCCGGTTCCTCCGTCGATGTTACACCATCGAGCACCTGATGCAGTTCCTGCTTTAACAGCTCGTACAGAGCTTCGGCATCTTTTAACTGGCTTCGGCTGGCCGCCTGGGTTAATGAATCGATGATTTTCGTCGTGGTTTCAACACCAACGTCAGCAAGAAGCAGTTGGGTTTCCAATTCTTCAAATAACTCATCATCGATTTTCTTATCACGAAACAGATCAAATAAGCCGCTACCAATATTCTGCCGGGTTTTGGTTAAGCCAGATTTCAGTCGTTGGAAAAAACCAAGTTTTTGACTTTCACCTGCAGGTGCCCTGTTATCGTCCTCGGGTATTGACTGCTCTTCTGTATCGAACTTTTCTTGTTCAGCTTGCTGGACCTGTTCGGATTCCAAATCAAGTTCGGAATCTTCTTTTTGCTCTGATACTTGCGACTCATCTTGCGGAGTTACTGAAGAAACTTCTGCCGCCTCACTTTCCTGAATTCCTGCGTCTTGATTTTCTTGCTCGACGTGCTGCTGTAACTGCTCGTCAGATGCGTCATTTCCCCGGTCCGGGACCTGAGCTTCGGTCTCAATTTTTGAATCTGCAGTCTCTTCTGACTTTTTAAACCAGGAAAATAAGCCTTTCTTTTTAGCCATAATAAATAAGTTACACTTGATGATCGTTAAATTAGGTGCTGGCAGGCATTGGTAAAGAGGTCAATCAAGGATAAAATTGTGTTTTGAATACAACCAGCTTTTCCTGATAAACCTGCGCCTGAAATTAAGGTCAGTATAGTAGCATCTCCGCCGGTGTTTAAAAACCTGAAGAGGCTAAAATCCGCGCATATATCAGGCGCAGGCAGGATTCCCTGTCACAACGCGGACAGATACAGTTAATGAGATAAAACAATGGCATCGCAAAAACCTACTCAACGAAATCACAGGCACAAAGACAAACCTCAAAGCAAAAACCAGCAGGCAAAGGCTGCTGGGCAGGTACGTGTTATTGCCGGTAAATATCGAGGTAGAAAGCTTCCCGTTATCGATGCCCAGGGATTACGCCCTACCACAGACCGAATCAAAGAAACCGTATTTAACTGGTTAATGCCCTATGTTGCTAATGCCGTCTGCCTCGATAGCTGTGCAGGCTCTGGCAGCCTCGGGTTTGAAGCGCTTTCCCGTGGCGCTCAACATGTGACATTTGTGGAATTAGAAAAGCTCGCAGCAAAGCAGATAAAAGACAATATAAAGCGCTTACAGGATGAGAATAGTGAAGTATTAAATCAGACTATCCTCAACTTAGCATCTAACAGATGTTTTGATCTTGTATTTATTGACCCACCTTTTAATAAGGGTCTGGCAAGTGATATATCTAATTACCTGGAACATATGGGCTTATTAACGCCAGATGCAATCATCTATGTAGAGACGGAGACTCAGTTCGATTCGGCCAAACTTCCAGATAACTGGCAACTTATTAAAGAGAAATCGGCTGGCCAGGTCATGTCGAGACTTTTCCTGAGACACGAAAACTAACTGTATTGAATTCTAAAGCCCACTTTTATCGTGACCTGATAGTGGGCTACCTTTCCATCGACTATATGGCCACGGGTCTCCACCACCTCAAACCAATTCATATTACGAATCGTTTTCGACGCTTCATCTAACGCATTCTCTATCGCCTCTTCGATACTGTTCGGCGAGGATCCGACAAGTTCTACTTTTTTATAAGTGTGATGAGAAGTCATATGCCACCTGTTGGTAGGGTATTTAACTGCAAGTATAGACGGGAAACGTCGTCTCGTTGAGGCTGAAGATCATCTTAAGGGTGAGGACTGCGTCGCTGAGGACGTTGTCGGTGACGACCATGTCGGCGAGGACTGCGTCGAAATACACTTACCATTTGCTTTTCTGAGATATCCTGTCGTAGCAGGATATGACGGTTAAAGGTGTTCTCAGTAAACAATGATTGGCTACATTGAGTAAAAAACGGAATTAATTGAATTTTTGCTCTTACGACGGAGTCCTCAGCGACAACGTCCTCACCGAAAGAAATACCTTTCTTTCCTCACCGACGTAGTCTCCCGCAAACGCAAAA